>NZ_CADDWH010000001.1:2598434-3897651 GCF_902809865.1 Halobacillus sp. Marseille-Q1614
TCTAATTCCGTCGCTAACGCCCCATCAAGAATGACAAGGGAATACTTTTGCAAAATTGAATCAATGGGATTGTGCTTTTGACTGGTTTGGTTCGACATATCTGGTTCCTCTTTTCTTTACGTGCTTTCCTATACAGAACAAAGGCTAAAAGCGCCATGGTAGACACGAAACGCATAAGCAAAACGGCCGGAGGAAGGCGGCCTTCCCTTTTAGCAGGGCGGATTGCTTATGACGCGAGTGTCTGGGTGCTGGATCTGGATGTCGCTCTTTTAAACATATATATCCACTTGCTATACATTAAAAAACGCACTCCAAACGAGTGCGTGTCCGACAAATAAAAGAAGCTCCTATCTATCAGGTAAGATCACCCGCTGGAATTAGCACAGTGTTTAAATAGACCTGTTGCTGAGGTTTCTAAGGGCCAGTCCCTCCACCTCTCTGGATAAGAATTATTTACATTTTTCACAACTCTACCAATTGATTTAAAAATAGTCAAGATAGTAAAAATGTATACCATTTCAATATGAGAACCCCAGAAATCTATTCATCCTCCTAGTCTATTTGTTTCATTTTCCAGCTTCACTAGAGCGGTTACATTTTGTGGAAGCGTTCGCGAAGTGCTGAGGCCACCGGGATTCTCACGCTCTCTCATACTATAGAGACAGAATTGACGCTTTCGGGCTTTTTGTTATAGTTTAGGAGATTATACAGGAATACTGACCAGACCACATGTTGAGAAAAGGAACTATCAGCTTTTTCGAACAGCTGTTTTTCCATTGGCTCTCTCGTGAAAGGGGCTCCTTAAAATGAAAAGCATTCAAAGCCGCTTATTAATCATGCTGCTAATGTTCATCATTCTCCCCTATTTTTTATCTGTTTTTTTAATCTACAGCTACACGAAAAATAGTGTGGAGCAGCATGAACTTGAGAACAGCCGCGAACAAATTCAGGAAAGCTCAGAAGAACTCGAACAATATTTCAATGAGATGATTGATCTTCCTTATATTCTGTATCGCGACCCCGAGCTTTTTCGGATCTTCAATAACGAAATAGATGATTCAGCCTATTTAGAAAAAAGCTTAGAAAATTACTTTCTCATGCGAAAAGAAATCCGGCAGGTCCGGCTATATCTCGATAAGGGTAAAGAATCGTTAGCTGTTTATAATGGAATGGTCAGCGCACGGAAATCAAAGCCTGACTTTTTAGAGCAAAATACGATAAACGAACTTTATGATACAAACGTTAAATACCCCCTGGAACCGCCTCATCCGATTGAAAATTATAATGAGGCCGCGATTGTCCCCCAATCGGACAACTCTACGGTGATGACCTTTCACCATAAAATAGTAGACGTGCTGTCTAATGAATTTCTCGGCATCCTTACGACAGACATCGATTTAGATGTCTATGCTCAAATATGCCAAAACCTCCTGCAGGAAGACGAAGAAACCGTGATGCTTGTTAATGAAAATGCCAATGTAATTTACGCAAACGACCAAGAGCTTATCGGCAAGCCAGTAACATCTGACATAAAACAGAAGATGAACACCTCAGGAGGAAAAAGTGAAGATATAATTCTATCCAAAACCTTAACAGGACCGCTTCAAAACTGGAAATTAGTGAAAATCACACCAAGTGAAGTCTTATTCCAGGAGGTCAGAAAAACCGCCTACACAAGCATTTTGGTGGGGATAGGAGTCGGGCTGTTAGGGGTACTGATGATTAGTATGATTACTTACAAAATTACTCACCCAATCAAGCAGCTCACCCAAAAAGTTCGTTCGATCGAAGGCGGAGATACACATGCTCCATTTGATGACAGCCGAACGGATGAAATCGGTTATTTAGAAAAGCATATGAAGGAAATGATGGATCGCATCAACCGTCATATTGACCGCGAATATAAGCTGGAAATCGAGAATAAGGAAAATCAATTCCGAGCCTTAAAGTCTCAGGTCAATCCACATTTTTTATTTAACTCCTTGCAGTCGATTGGTGCTGTAGCCTTAAGGTCAAAAGCTCCTCATGTCTATCAGCTTGTAACATCATTATCCAAAATGATGCGTTACTCAATGAAAGCTAACAAGTGGGTGCTCGTCCATGACGAAGTGAATTATATAGAAGCTTACCTTATGCTGCAAAAAGAACGGTTCAGAAACAATGTGAATTATTCTATAAAAATCAGTGATACGATTCTTCAGATGACCATACCCAGTATGATACTTCAGCCGCTTGTTGAAAACTTCTTTAAACACAGTTATGAAGAAGGATTTCATGAAGCTCATTTAACGATACACGGGGAAATCCAGGGCAAAGTACTGCAGCTTGCAGTAGAAAATGACGGGCCGAGTTTAACAGATGAAGAGCTTCACGAGTTAAGAAGCAACATATACACAGCCCCTTACGAAGGAACTTATTCTGAAAAGCATATCGGCTTAAAAAATATCCACGACCGGCTGATTCTTAATTACGGCCACGATGCTTCTTTAGAAGTTGATACCATTCAAGGACAAGGTTTTCTCGTTAAGATCTCAATTCCTTTACAATCGAAGCTTGCTCAATAGCCGCCTATCACATATTAATGAGGAGGAATTTTTTTGAAGGCTCTAATTGTTGATGACGAGATGAATGTACGCGACGTCATACGCTACCTCGGACAGTGGGATAAGCACGGCATTACCGACATATATGATGCAGGCAATGGCCAGGAAGCAAAAGCGATTATTGAAAAAGAAAATCCTGAACTTATCTTTACAGATATCAAAATGCCAGGTATGAGCGGAATAGAGATCATCGAGTGGCTCGATTCCATCTCCTACCCCGGGAAGGTCATTTTTATTACAGGTTATAATGACTATTCATTTATGCGCCAAGCAATAAAGTGCAGCAGCTTCGACTATCTTTTAAAGCCAATTGAACCGGAGCCCTTTAATAAAACGGTCGGCGAAGCGGTAGAAAGCTGGAAAAATGACCAGCAATCCCATCATTCTGATGAAACTGAAGAAGACTTTAAAAAGCTGCGGCTGGATCAATTAATAACCGCTGCCTGTATGGGAGAACCTTTTCAAATAGACGATATTCTCCCCTACCTTCCTGCAGCGGATCATTACGAAGCAGCATTAATTTCTTTTTATCAAATGCATCACCCAGAACCTTATATTGAATCACTGGCAGACAAGCTGATTCAGCAGAAATTAGGGAATGTATTTACCCTGCAAAATGGGCGAAACCTCTGCCTCGTCATTACGATCCCAGATGAATGGTTAACCGTTGAAGAATGGATGAGCCAGGAATTTGATATACCCGTACGTCTAGTAAGTGGTGAGCGGCTGTCTTCATTATCCGATATACCAAGTTCTTATCAATCTCTGCAAACAGCTATCGACAGCCATAACTACCGATCGATTCATAGAGTGGATGACCTAGATGCAGCGAGGCGCATAAAAGACATTGTTTCATATGTGGATGAGTACTACATGGAAGAATTGAGCTTAGAGAAACTATCCAGTCTTTTCTTCTTCAGCCGCGAACATATCTCAAGGAAGTTTAAAAAAGAAACAGGCCTGCCATTGTCTAAATATATAACGAAACTTAGAATTAATCAGGCAAAAATATGGCTGAAAGAAACAGACGAAACGATCTACTCCATCTCATTAATGCTCGGGTATCAGGATGAGAAATACTTCTCCAAACTTTTTAAGAAAGTAGTTAGGCTGACACCATTTGAATACAGAAATAAACAGCAGCCTGACCGCCAGCAGATAACCTAGGGTAAAGAAGGTGACGGAATGAAAAAGGAGATTCTTAACATATGCCTAATTGGAACACTGAGTTTATCTCTTTCCGCATGCCAGAATAAGCCAGAAACTGAAGAAAAACCCGACGTTGAACAGGAAATTACACTAAATGTACGAAATCCGAAGGTGGAGATTGCTTCTCAATTTGAGCAAATGGTTCAGGCTTATGAAAAGGAACATCCCAACGTAAGTATAGAGGTGCATACGGTCGGTGGAGCAATGGATGATTTCTCTGACCTAAAAGCCCAGATGGCTGCTGGCAATGGACCTGACATTTTCACCAATCCCGGGTACGAGAGCGCACGAATCTGGGAGCACTATTTAGAAGATCTTTCCGATCAGCCATGGGTGGATCAAGCCTATGAGGACGCTTTAACACCGATACGTTTTAATGACCAAATCTTTGGTATGCCCATGAATTTGGAAGGATATGGATTTATATATAACAAAGATTTATTCGATCAAGCCGGTATTGATTCATTACCTTCTACGCTTACTGAATTAGAAGCTGCGGCAGAAAAATTACAGCAGGCAGGAATTACTCCGTTTGCTACGGGATATTACGAAGAATGGAAACTGGGCGACCACCTTATGAATATTGCTTTTGCCCAACAGAAAGACACTAAAGCTTTCATCAAAGGCTTAAATGAAGGGAAAACTTCGATCACAAATAATCCGAAGTTTAAGGATCTCCTCCACCTGTTAGATGTAACTTTAGAATACGGAAGCGACGATCCGCTGTCGACTGATTATAGTATGGAAGTAAATACATTTGTTTCCGGGGAAGCTGCGATCATCCTGCAAGGGAACTGGATACAGCCGATGATTGACCAGCGCTCCCCGAATATGAATATTGGAATCATGCCCATCCCCATTAACGATACTACTGAGAATGAATCATTAGTTGTTAACACACCGAGCTATTGGGTGGTCAATAAACAAACCACTGAAGAGAAGAAAAAAGAAGCGAAGAAGTTTTTAAACTGGATGGTTTCATCCGAGCAAGGCCAGCGCTATATGACAAAGCATTTAAAGTTTATTCCTGCTTTTAAGCACATTACACCAGATCATTCAGGTCCACTGGCTGAGCAGACACTAGATTATTATAAAGAAGGCCAAACGATGTCCTCGAACTGGTTTAATTTCCCCGTTGGTGTTAGAGAAGAATTCGGTTCGGCTACACAAAAATATATAAAGAACCAGGTTACCCGTGACCAATTGCTGCAAGAATATCAGAAGTCCTGGGAAGAGGCTCAGTGAGTCCCTTCATCAGGACTTTTTTCTCTTCTCCTCCCCCTTTTAAGTCAAATCAAATATCCTATATATCAATTCAAGACCAAATTCCAATCAATATCGTCCATATCCAACAAATGGAGACACCCCTATAATTAAAATTGTCATATGGCGGAGCTGAACAAACGAAATAAATGCCCCGCAAAAAAAATTATAGGAGGAAAGCATATGAACTTAAGAAAGCTGGCCAAAACAGCAACCTTAGTCACGCTTAGTACAGTAATTTTAGCAGGTGGTGACGGATTACTAGCAAATGCGGCAACAAAAGATTCCAAAGATCACAATGAAGACTACGGAATTTCGCAAATTACTCGTTCAGATGTAAGCAGTATGATTGAGCAGCACGGGAATCCAAATTTTGAAGTACCTAAATTCGATGAATCTACTATCAAAAATATCCCTTCAGCCACTAAAAAAGACGAGAACGGTAATGAAATGAGAATGGATGTATGGGATACATGGCCGCTTCAGAATGCCGATGGAACAGTAGCAGAATATAATGGTTATCACATCCTCTTCGGTTTAGCAGGAGATCCTGATAACCCTAATGACACCTTTATCTATATGTTCTATAAAGATGCAGACGATAAATCTATTGACGACTGGAAGAACGCCGGGCGAGTATTCGACGAAGATGACAAATACAAAGCCAACGATAAATACTTAAAAGACCAATCAGAAGAATGGTCCGGTTCAGCAACCTTCACTTCTGATGGGGAAATTCGTTTATTCTATACAAACCGCACAGAATTTAACACAGAAAAAGAGCTTTACGGAAAACAGACGCTGACAACAGCGCAGGTGAACGTTTCTGAACCAAAAAACGGCACCCTTAATGTAGACGGTGTAGAAGATCATAAATCTATCTTCGAAGGCGGCGACGGATCCGTTTACCAAAACGTCCAACAAGCTTTCGGCGGCGGTGACATTAACTGGAATGAAAACCATACATTTAGAGATCCTCACTACATCGAGGAAAACGGCCGCAAATACTTAGTGTTTGAAGCAAATACAGGTACTGACTTTGGATATTCTGGAGAAAAATCTCTTTACAACAAAGCATATTACGGAAATAGTGAAGAATACTTCCAGGAAGAGAAAGCTAACTTGCTGGAAAGTCCTAAAAGAGAATTTGCAGAACTAGCGAATGGCGCTATTGGCATTATTGAAATCAATGACGACTACACGCTTAAGAAAGTTATGGATCCATTAGTTGCTTCTAATACCGTAACGGATGAAATTGAACGTCCTAACATTTTCAAGAAAGATGGCAAGTGGTACTTGTTCACAAGTGCCCGCGGTTCGAAGATGACCATTGACGGCATCGATGATGAAGATATTTACCTGTTAGGTTACGTTGCGAATTCCTTAACAGGAGAATTCAAGCCGATGAACAAAACAGGAATTGTCCTGCACCATGACCTTGACCCTTATGATGTAACGTGGAATTACGCGCACTACGCCATTCCTCAAGAAAATAGCGACGAAGTTGTCGTCACAAGTTATATGACAAACAGAGGTTATTTTGAAGAGGAAAAGTCAACTTTCGCCCCAAGCTTTAAGTTAGAGCTTAATAATAAGAAATCTTCTGTCGTAGAAGACAGCATTCTAGAACAAGGACAAATTGTTGACGAAGAATAGGAATTAGTTTGAAAAGGAAATGCCAATGATGAATTGGCATTTCCTTTTTTAAAATAGTGATAAATATAAAAGAAGAGGTGAATAGACAACATGAAGAAAAAATTAACAAAGAAATCACTTCTTTGGACATTAATTGTCCTCTCCTCTCTCTTTCTTTTAACCCTCGGGGTATTATGGATCAACCAGCCAGAAGAACAGGAAGAGGAACCAAGCATTGATAAGACGCACCGTGCCGATTACCATTTCACTGCACCGGACCATTGGAAAAATGACCCGCAGAAACCAATTTATTTAGATGGAAAATATCATTATTATTACCTATATAACGGAGACTATCCAAGTGGCAATGGAACCGAGTGGCGTCATGCTGTATCCAAGGATTTAATTCACTGGAAAGATGAAGGAGTCGCCATTCCAAAGTATACGAATGAAAACGGTGATCCATGGTCTGGTTCTGTTGTTGTTGATAAAAACAATACAGCAGGATTTGGAGAAGATGCTGTAGTGGCAATCGTTACGCAGCCTTCTGCTAATGGAAAACAGGAGCAATACCTTTGGTACAGTACGGATAAAGGCCAAACGTTCAACTCATATAGTGACGAGCCGGTGATGGCTAACCCTGGCGCGGAAGATTTCAGAGATCCGAAAATCATCTGGGATAAAAACACGGAAAAATGGGTGTTGCTGATGGCGGAAGGCACAAAAATTGGCTTTTACGAGTCTGAGAATCTAAAAGACTGGAACTATACCGGCGGATTTCAAACCGAAGATATTGGATTGGTCGAATGCCCTGACCTTTATATGATGCGGGCAGACGACGGTACTTTGAAGTGGGTCCTAGGGGCAAGCGCCAACGGTAAATCGATTGGTAAACCTAACACCTATGCCTACTGGACCGGTGAATATAATGGACAGGAATTTATCGCCGACAATGAAAATCCAAAGTGGCTGGACTATGGATTTGATTGGTATGGCGGCGTTACCTTTGCCGATGGAACGAGTGAGGATAAGCTAAGCTATCGTTACGCGTTAGCATGGATGAATAATTGGGATTACGCCAATAATACTCCAACGATGAATGAAGGTTTCAATGGCTTGGATTCTATCGTCCGTAAAATTGAATTAAAGAAAAGTGAGGATAATACGTATCACCTCACCTCTCAGCCTAACGAGAACTTAGACAAGTTAACGAAGTCGAAGGATTTTTATGAAAAAATCGAGGTCGATGGAGCAAAAACATTGAAATCGAAAGGGACAGCTTATCAGATTGAAGCCGATGTATCCTGGTCAGAGCTCGAGAACTTAGGTTTACGCCTTCGAGAATCAGACGATCTAACCCGGAATGTCAATGTTGGAATTTCTGCAAAAGGCAGCTACTCTTATGTAAATCGCGGGTCAACAGATCAGCCGGATGATAGCGGAGATTACGTGGAGAGCCAAGCCCCATTTGATGGCATTAAAAAGAATGTCCATTTAAAAATACTAGTAGATAAAACGAGTATTGAAGTATTTATTGATGATGGAAAAGTCGCCCATTCTCAACGAATTTTCCCTCCCCTAGAAGATGAGGGGATTACGCTGTTTTCTGAAGGTGGACAGGCTGTTTTTGAAAATGTAGCGATCAAGCACTTTCAATCGATTCATAAGCAGAACGAACCAGATCAACAGACTCCTTAACGAGGATTCCCTTTCATCAAGGAAAACTAATGTTGACAGCAAAATTTTCCCATGCTAGTATTCTTGTAATCTTAATAATAGAATCTCTTATTTAGAGAGGTGGAGGGACTGGCCCGATGAAACCCGGCAACCTATCAGCTTGTAAAAGTTGATTGAGGTGCTAATTCCAGCAAAGCTAAGGCTTTGAAAAATAAGAGGGGTGTACGTGTATAAACCTCTCACTTCGAGAGGTTTTTTATATACACGGTCCAATAACTTCATATCGTAGATCACTTAGGTGTCGGCTATGGTTAGTCGACTTAAAAGGGAAGCCCGGTGAAAATCCGGCACGGTCCCGCCACTGTAAATGGGAGCATCCTGCAAACATGTCACTAGCTTTACGCTGGGAAGACGCAGAGATGTGAAGATCATAAGTCAGGAGACCTGCCTGTAGATCAGACACTACAACCTACGAGGAATAGGGAGGTGTAACGCAGCAGGACTAGTCTGTCTTCTTAAGACGGACTGCGAACATGCGCTTATATCAATCTCTCTTGTAGACAAGAGGGATTTTTTTATGGTCTAAAAATGAACCCGGGAGGAATTAGAATGGCGAAGGCAATTAGTTCAACAATCGGTTATCCTAGAATCGGTGAAAAGCGGGAATGGAAGAAAACACTCGAACAATATTGGAAAGGCAATTTATCTAAAGATGAATTATTAACCGAAATGGAATCTCTTCGGCTGAATGATATTAAAAAGCAAAAAGCTATCGGAATTGATCTTATTCCTGTTGGTGATTTCAGCTTATATGATCACGTGCTTGATACATCGATCATGTTTGGCTTTATCCCTGAACGCTTTGGGGAGCAAGAAGATAGAGATACGCTGGACAAGTACTTTGATATCGCACGCGGTAATAAAGACGCTGTCGCCTCAGAAATGACAAAATGGTTTGATACTAACTATCACTATATTGTTCCAGAAATTGATGGGGATACGGAGCCGGCACTGACAAAGAACCGCCTGCTTCCCTACTTCCTAGAAGCGAAACAAAAGCTTGGAATCATTGGAAAACCGGTAATTCTTGGACCCATTACATTTTTAAAATTAGCCAAAGGGTTCAAACCGGAAGATTTTAATAAGCTGCTGAACAAACTTGTCCCCCTCTACATACAAGTTATAAAAGAGCTTGAAAGTGCTGGTGCTAAGTGGATTCAAATGGATGAACCTATACTGAATACGACTCTGACAGACGAGGATATTACACGATTTAAAGACGTCTATCATACGATTAATCAGGAACTGAACAGCGTAAAAATCATCCTTCAAACTTATTTTGAAGCCGTAGATGATTATGAAGAAGTCGTTTCCCTTCCAGTAGACGCCATCGGTCTTGATTTTATCCATGACGACGGAGCCAATTTAGCCGCCTTGAAAAAGCATGGCTTCCCTAGTGATAAAATTCTTGCAGCAGGGGTTATTAATGGTCGTAACATTTGGAAAGCAGATATAGACCAAACCTTTACACAGCTTGAAACAATCACTGAAGATATAGATAAAGAGCGGCTCATTATCCAGCCTTCCTGCAGTCTGCTGCATGTACCTGTGACGGTTTCTACAGAAAAGGACTTGGATCCCCTGTTAAAAGACACGCTGTCGTTTGCTGACCAAAAACTAGAAGAAACGCTTGTTTTAACAGATGGTTTAAATAAAGGGAGAAAAACCATTGAAAACAAAATACAAGAGCAGACAAGGAGTATCGAGAAACTATGGAATTCAGCTGACCGAAATAATCAAAGAGTCCAAAAGGAAGTGGAGTTTTGGAAGGAAGTAAACCCTGAACGCAATGCTCCCTTCTCCATTCGTCAAAAGATTCAACAGGATTTTTTCAAGCTTCCTTTATTGCCGACGACAACGATCGGCAGTCTTCCACAGACGACGGAAATTCGCCAGGGACGACTCAAATGGCGAAGAGGCGAATGGTCAGATAACGAGTATGGGGCTTTCATTGAAACGAATATTGCAGAATGGATCGAGCGGCAGGAAGAAATAGGACTTGATGTTCTCATCCATGGGGAATTTGAACGGAATGATATGGTTGAGTTCTTTGGTGAAAAGCTTGACGGCTTCGCTTTCACCAGATATGGCTGGGTCCAATCCTATGGATCCCGCTGCGTGAAACCTCCCATTATTTATGGTGATGTCGCTTTAAACGAACCGATGACCGTTAAAGAAATCTCCTATGCACAGTCGCTGACAGACAAACCGGTGAAAGGAATGCTGACCGGCCCGATCACAATCTTAAACTGGTCCTTTGTCCGAGAAGACCTCCAGGGATCTGAGGTCACAAAACAAATCGCTTTAGCGCTGCAGAAAGAAATTAGATGGTTAGAGGAAAACAACATTCACATGATTCAAGTAGATGAACCGGCTCTTCGAGAAGGACTGCCTTTAAAATTAAATAAGCAGCAAGACTATTTAGACGAAGCCGTTTATGCTTTTAAACTCGCCACTTCACCCGTCAAAGACAAAACGCAAATCCACACGCATATGTGCTATTCCGAATTTGGAGAGATTATGGATACGATCGACCAACTGGATGCCGATGTCATCTCTATTGAAGCGGCTCGCAGTCACGGAGAACTGATTGCAGAGTTTGAAAAACAGTCCTATGCAAAAGGAATTGGACTAGGAGTCTACGATATTCATAGTCCACGTGTTCCGGCTGTAGTAGAAATGGAAAAATCTATTCTTCGTGCTTTAGAAGTCCTGCATCCTCGCCAATTTTGGGTGAATCCAGACTGCGGGCTAAAAACACGCGGAATCAGTGAAACGGTTACCTCCCTTACCCATATGGTGCAAGCCGCGAAGAATATTAGAAACAAAGTGAAACAGAATGTATAAGTAATTAAATCCAAAAAAGCTCCTTGCATAAGCAAGGAGCTTCAGCTTGTAGAGAAACCCCGGGTTTTTCTACAAGTTTTTTTCTATCCCCGCAGGAGCGCCCTCCCTTTTTCGCGGACGAACTCCTGATTTGGGACCATTCTAACTCAAAACCTTTTCCTTTAATTGATCAATAATAGCAGGGCCCACAGAAAGACAAAAATCTATTTCACTATCAGACACTTCTTCAGCATGGACCGCTTTTCTAGTAATTATATCAATAGCTTTTATCCCGTCACTCACTCCGGGCGCAATCACTCTTTTCTGTAAAAGAACATTCGCCATTTCTGGAATTGGAATACTGGCTTGCTGCAGATCCAGTTTCCTGGCAGCCATTCGCTTGAGTTCTTTCTCAAGCGAATACCTGATTTTAAACAGCTTCATCGTCTTTGAGTTGATTTCTTCCGTAACTTGAGTTGCAGAGAGTTTGGGCTTTTCCATAACAATAGAGCCTTTCAGTTCTTTTAACTGTTCTTCATTTAACTCGTTTGAAAAATAGAGGTTGTTGGAGTTCGTGTTATTGAGAAGAAATTTGATTTCATTCAAGCTCGTTGCGATCTGCTCCTGCACTTCTTCCAGTTCTTTTTTAAAGGTAAGGCCAAACAAACTCATCTCTGCAAAAAAAGGTAAGAATGCCAGTACGATAAATAGTACGAATATCAAATAATCAAAAGGCTGGGCGCGTGCAGATGTTAAAGATTCAAACCTTAATAAAAGGAGAGAAACAGAGATTAATAATAAACACAGCCACCAGATGATTTTAAATTTATTATTAATTTTCATATGCCATCCTCCCTATAGTGAATGCTTTAGAGTCATTATATTTCTATAAATTGTAAAAAGATATAGGTTCATTCTACTGAAATCTATTTAAAAGAGGCTCCCGGCAAGGAACCTCTTACAGAAAAAACTATTCGTTATTAGAGTGAAACATTTTAGCTTTAGAGAAAAACAATGTTAATCCTACAGTAACGATAAACGTGATTCCCATCCCGATGAAATAAGAAGCCCAGTGTTCAGGATAGACAGAAAGGAATGATAGAACTCCTCCTACTCCCACTGAAGTAGCTTTTACTTGTTGAAAGGCGATGAACGCACTTCCGATTGCGCTTCCGATCATGACGGCAATGAAAGGATAGCGAAAACGAAGGTTTATCCCGTAAATCGCCGGCTCTGTAACCCCGAGCCATGCAGAAATTGTTGCTGTTAAAGATACCCCTCTTAGTTTTAGATTATGTTTAAGAAGGAAGAACATCGTCAAAGTAGCTGCGCCTTGCGCAAGCGTGGCCGTTTCGCTGACTGGCCACAGCGTAACATATCCAAGTGTTCCGGCCATCTGCAGGTTTACTCCTAGGAAGATGTGGTGCATTCCTGTAATAACAAGAGGTGCTGAAATAAATCCATAAACTCCTCCGGCAATTGCAGGAGATACTTCAAACAAATACAGAATGCCATCTGTAATCCAGTTAGATCCTGTCATTGTAATCGGACCAATGACGATAAAGGTAAGCAGTCCGGCAAAAATAAGAGCAAGCGGTGCGACAAAGATCATTTGCAGGTTTCCTGGGATAAAGCTCTTCAAATGTCTCTCCGCCCAGACCAACAGCCATGTAGCAAAAATAACCGGGAGAACTTGTCCCTGGTAACCGATTTTCGCTACGTCCCAGCCAAACATGTTCCAATATTCAACGTCTCCTGGGTTCTCAGCATAAGCGTAAGCTGACATTAACTCCGGGTGGACTAAAAGCAGTCCGAGCACGATCCCGAGCAGCTGGCTTCCGCCAAATTTCCTTGCAGCCGACCAGGTAATCAATACAGGCAGGAACGTAAAGGCGGTGTTGGCCACAACAGCTATAAATTCAGCAAAACCTGTCCATCCCGTATAAACATCTAACAGCGACTGATCATCAAAAAAGATTCCCGGGTTTGCCAGTAAGTTGTTTAACCCGAGCAGCAAACCTGCCGCTACAATTGCCGGCAGAATCGGAATAAAGATATCAGCCAGAACGCGGACACCTTTTTGGATAAGATTCCCCTTTTCCGCATTTTTCTTTTTCATCTCATCTTTACTAACTTCATCCGCACCCGTCTGCTTCATAAATTCGTTATAAACTTTTTCTACCGTTCCGGGTCCGATAATAATCTGAAATTGCCCGCTTGCAGAGAAAACTCCTTTGACTAAATCATTTTCTTCCAATTTCTTCACATCAACAGCGCTTTCATCTTCAAGCATCAGACGCAGCCGTGTCACACAGTGTGTTGCACTGTTTACGTTACTGGCGCCACCGACATTTTCTATAATTTTGGTAACGTTTTCTTTAAAACTCATAAAAAAATCCCCCCACTTTCTAAATCGCTTTCAAAATAACTTGAATGACTTGTTTAAACAAGTTCATTATAGTACAGTATAAATTGTTGTCAAGAAATTTCAAACAAGGAGTGTTGTCATTTGGATATAAAAACGACCCCAATGAGCCACTTCGGTTCTTATATGGCACTGACTTATCAGGAAAGCCAGGAAGCCGAAAAAAATGGTTTATATGTAAACGCTGTACGAGGAAAATCTAAGCAGCACCAGAATTCACTTAAGATTATTCCTACAAAAAATGGAGAACCTGTTGCCTACAAGTATGAAGCAAACGAGTTCCAAATTTCCATTTCTTTTGACGGCGGAGAAATCAAAGTCTGCTTTGAAGATGATAGAAGAATTTTTGTAAAAGGAAGCGGGAAAAATGTCGGTCTCTCTTTAGACACCCAGCCTGTTTACAATTTTGAATATAATTATCTGCTAGGAAAACCCGGTGAAGAATACTGTATCGTCAACAGCTACAAAAACCTGACGAAATATATGATTTTTGCTCCAAAAGGCTGTGTTTCTCTAAAGCAAAATGTCTTTATGGACACGACCGGCAGCACCAATAAAGCCGATAACTTATCCAGCATACAGATTGAATCCGATAGTAGTGATTTCTTATGTGTAATCGAAGATATTCCAACAAACGGCGCTGTGCCGGTCGATCGGGAATACAGCTTTGAAAAAGCACTTGAGAAAAGTACCAGCCATTTTGAGAAATTCCTATCAAAACAGCCGGCAGTTCCAGAAAAGTATCAGCAGACACTAAGAGAAGCGGCTTATCTCAACTGGACTTGTACAGCCAATGCAGAAGGTCTTCTTAAAAGAAAAGCCGTTTACATGTCTAACAGCAACTTCCCAGGCGTATGGAGCTGGGACAACGCCTTTAACGGTTTAGCTCTTGCAGGTGTTGATAATCAGCTCGCATGGGATCAGTTTCAGCTGCTCTTTGATCATCAGGACGAACTAGGACAAATCCCCGGATCCGTCAGTGATTCAACGATCCGCTGGAATTTTTGCAAGCCGCCGATTCAAGGATTTTTTGTATTAAAAATGATGGAGCGAATCGAACTAACGACTGAGCAGTTAGAGCAGATGTATGACCAGATTAAGTCCCATGTAAGATACTATTTTCGTTATAAAGATTCCAATGGAGACGGAATTTGCGAATATCATCACGGCAACGATTCCGGACAGGATAACAGTACGGTTTTCCGAAATGCCGACGTGATCGACTCCCCGGATTTAACCGCATTTTTAATTAAATCAATGGATATGCTGGCCGTCGTGGCAGATAAGCTGGATCGCCGCCAGGATAAAGCTTACTGGGAAGAAGAATCGAAGAAGGTCACGGAGAGATTCTGCGACTATTTCCTTGTCGACGACCTTCCAGTGGCCCGCTTTATGAGAACCGGGGAAATCATTGAAAGCCAGAGCATCCTGCCGCTGGTCTCTATAATCCTGGCTGATAAACTGCCTAAATCAGCAAGAGAAAATATGATTAACGAGCTCAGCAGCGATAAGCATTTAACTGATTGGGGAATAGCCTCAGAGGCTCTCAACAGTTCTTACTATGAAGAAGATGCTTACTGGAGAGGACCGATTTGGGCACCGACCACCCTCCTTTTCATCGATGCCTTTGAGGAATGCGGCGAACGTGAATTAGCTTCAGAAGTTGCGGAGAAATTTTTGAAAATGTGTAAACACAATGGATTTGCAGAAGTATTCCATGCAGAAACCGGTGAAGGGTTAAGAGACTTAGCTCACACATGGACGTCCAGTGTATTCATCCATTTAGCGGCAAGGCAGAAACAATAAATTAAAAAAGTGTACGAGCCCTCCCATATTTGGGGTTCTCGTACACTTTTTTACTGCCTTTGCTGGGTTTGATCAAAAAACACAAAATTCCCTGGCGTGTGGCGTGACTGTGTGCGTTCAAACATGACGCCGTCCTCATTATAAATATAGCTCGTCACCACAACGACACAATTATAGCCATCCATATTAAGATACTTCTCATCGAGGTCAGTCGTTTTCTCAACAATCATCTGCCTTTTCGCGGTCACGACCCGATGGTTTAATTCTTTCTCCAAGTATTCATAGATCGAATCTTCAGCGATCTCCACTGTTAACCCTTTAACCACATCGGCCCTAAAATAGTTATGATCCATAATCACAGGATTTCCATCAAGATAACGCACCCGCTGCAGATGATAGAGCTTTGTTCCTATCGGCATTGAAGTAATCTCCTGGATCTGTTCATCCGCTGTAACTTCTTCATAAAGAACAACTTCTGTACGATGCTTCTTATCGTTTCGCTGTGCAAACTCTTTAAAGGTTTCCGTTTCTCCAAACATATATTCATTCTGCTTGAAGTCCTGATAAATGACGCGGACCCCTTTGCCGTGTTTTGTTTGAAGATATCCTTTAGAAACGAGCTCTGCGATCGCCCGCCTTATTGTGTTTCGTGAACAGTTATATTCTTTCACAAGCGTATTTTCCGAGGGAATCAGCTGTTGATACTCGAATACATTTCGTTCGATTTTGTCTTTTAAATCTTCATAAATGTCCATGAATTTAGTCCTAGGCATGACAGCCTCCTATATGTAAACCTGACGTATGTATACGATAATCATATAATTAGATCTTATCCAACTGCAACCCGTATATACAAATTCGAACTGAATCGAAATAAAAAACAGAGCCACTGCCACTGACTCTGTTATCCTTATATCTCTAGCTCAGTTACTTTTATTTTTGGTTTCTTATGAAAAAGCAGGGAATCTACTCGCTTACTGCAGTCGAACGGTCATGCCCCCTTACTCGTTCCTCACTTCGGGGTCTTGTCCGCCCGCTTTTTGCAGGAGTCTTGTTATTCTACATTACAAAATTATTGAAGGAATTCATCCTTTTCTTTTTGGCTACAAAAGATTGCTGCTGATATTGCGTAGGAGTAATACCTTCGTACTTTTTGAAGACCCTTGAAAAATAATTAGAGTCAGTAAACCCGCATTTCTCGCTTATTTCCATTATATTATCTTGTTGGTTTCTAAGACATTCTTTCGCTTTATCCAGCCTTCGAGCTGTAATATATTGAGTAATCGTACAACCGATTTCTTGTTTAAAAAGTCTGCTTAAATATTGGTCGCTAAGATAGACAAGGTCAGATAAACTTTCTAAAGTTAAATCTAAATGAAGGTTATTTTCTATATGTTCTATAAGAGTCTGAACATGATCGCAGGACACATCAATAGAAGGTGGATATGGGTGATGTACTTCTGGAATAAATTTCAATAACGCTTGCCTTATATCGTTTGGGTGAGCAGGTTTTAGTAAATAATCCTCTACTCCTAATTTAATCGTTTGAAAAGCATAATCAAACTCATCATGCGCTGTAAGAAAAATGATACGGCAGTCTGGAAAATCTTTTTTAATTAATTTAGCTGCCATCAAACCGTCCATAACAGGCATTTCAATATCCATAAGCACGACATCCATTCTCTCCTGCCTCATCTGATCGACAGCATCCGCCCCGTTATCAGCACAATATAAGCGGCTGATCTCCAAGTTTTCCCTTTTAAGCATTAATGTTAAAACCTCTCGTTCCAACGGTTCATCATCTACGATCATTACCTTCATCAATTAACCTCCTAAAACAGGAATAACCATTCGAACCATTGTGCCAACTCCTATTTGACTTTCAATTGCAGTAATTCCATATTCCTCTCCAAAATAATATTGAAGTCTCTTATGCACATTGGTCATTCCAATTCCTGTGGTGTGGCTGTTTTTTGGGTTACTTGTTTGCGAGAAAATGTGATCTAATTGTTCTTTAGACATGCCGGTCCCTGTATCAGTAATTTCTAAAACAAAACTTTCATTTTCTAAGTAACCATGAATTTTAATAACCACACGGTCATCACGGGGCTCAAATCCGTGTATGATAGCATTCTCAATTATAGGTTGGATGGACAGGATGGGTAATTTAACCATTTCTGCATCTATATCAATTACCTGTTTAAATTGGAGGCGGTCTCGAAATCTTGATTGCTGAATATTCAGATAATTTCCGGTATAGTCTAGCTCTTCTTTTAATGTAACGAGCTGATCTATATTACGAAGGCTGTACCTCATAATCTTTGACAATGAATAGGTTACACTTTGAGTTTGTTCTGCGTTCTCTAAGTATGCAAGACGTGAAATTGTGTTTAATGTATTGTATAAGAAATGTGGATTTATTTGAGATTGTAATACCTTTAATTGAGTTTCCTTAAGAAGTTCCTCTAACCTGACACGAAGTTTTGTCTCCTTCATCAGTATTTGACTCTTTTCGTTTATCTCTTCTTGTGCAATCCGGACAGCGCCAAACTTGGTGATGTAATTCGCTACAAGCTGCAGCATGCCTTTTGCCGATTCAATCTGCTGCTCACTTGTAAATTCAATTCTAGCAAGAAAGAGATTTAGAAGATCTTGGTCAATTGGTAAACTCTTTATTTTCTTTCGAATATCATTTAATAATTTTTCATCCTGACCTTCAATCAAAACCTGGCCGCATAGCACAGAACCAAGATGTTTTCCGTTATAAACTATTGGCGCTGCCATATCAACTAATCCAGAGTGACAATAATGCCTGACCACTTCCCCTCGTTCAGCTGCCCTCAAACCTACTGTTTTATCTGATAATATACAGCCTTGTGACCCTTCCGGGGAAGAGCGTATCTGTGTACAAAAACTTGTGAAGTTTGTTGGATTTGTCACAGGTATTCCTTGGTTATCTGCGATAATAACAGCAAAACCAGTAGCATCTGAAAAGTCTTCCTGAATCTCCTGAAGCATCTCAACATCCACGATGTTACGTAATGTCAATACACTCAACATCTTGCCTCCTCGTATATTAAAGGTGGAATCTTCATTATATCTTAATAACATTTTTAATGTAAGCGTTTACTCAATGTGTAATCGATATGTAACGGAATACTCTTCACAAACTAAATAAAAAATACCCTTAGAACCAGAAGGTCATAAATTTCTTGGTTCATCAGGGTATTAACAATTTATTAAAGTGAAAGCGAAATTATATTTTTATTAACTTTGAAATAAACTAGATTCTTCAAACATATTAACAGCTGCCTGAGCTACACGTATATCTTCTTCAACGGAACCACCACTCACCCCTACTGCCCCGACGATCTTATCTTTATCACGCAGTGGTATTCCTCCACCAAAAACTACTACCCGGCCGCTATTGGTTGTATTAATGCCATATAGCTCTTTTCCTACCCCTGCTGCTTGAGCCAAATCTGATGTTGGCATTTTCATGGCTACTGAAGTCCAAGCTTTATTTTGAGCAATATCTACACTAACTAATAATGCGTCGTCCATTCTATGACAGGCTATGAAGTTTCCGCCTTCATCAACAATACTGATCACCATTGGTGTGCCCATTTCTTTAGCTTCATTCTCTGCACTTTCCATGAGCTTTTTTGCTAATTCTAAATTGATCTGGACCATTTCTTACTCCTCCTTTAATCATATAATGGCAGCCCCTTAATCAACCGAGCTGCATTCGTTCCTAATTTCCTCGCATTTTGAATGTTATCTTGCAAATATGGTTTTTCCGGATTTAGCTTTCGATGGTGTATACATATACATCCACTCTCATCAATTCCGACCCCTACTTCTAACGGGGACATGGACGCTGCATTCCAGCCAAGTTCGATAGAATGATTGGCTTTCTGATCCTCCTTCAATAAATAAGGAACCCCTTCTTCTTCCAATCCAGAAGCCACTTCTTGAATGGGAACAGCAGGAAGAGAGCTATCGTATGAAATCACAATATAAATTTCAGGTTTATTCATTTAAATACCTCATTACGAACAGAGGACAATACCAAACCAGTAGCAACTGCATTCCGTGGCCCTTCTTTTCCACGAATATTTGCAAACCCAGCTACAATACCATACTTACCCAATTCCTCTGTTAACATCTGTGGAATTTCGAAGTCTAATGCCGATCCCCCCAACATTACGACAAAAGATATGTGGTTTAGATTGCCTGTTGGTACCACTCCCTTAAGGGCCCGAAGTGCATTTGTCACAAATACTCTCCGCTTAGCACTACGGCGTATATCCTTGATTCTCTCCATAGATTCTCTACTTGCTAGAGGAGTCAGCTCTCTATCTTCTCGAATCACCACTTTTCCAAAAGTATAAGGTGGAAAAGGGTTTTCAGAGAATAAAGTCGTTCCATCTTCTAATTGCATATGAAACAGACTCACTACTTTTCCTAAAGGATACTTTTTAATTTTTTCAGCAAGTTCGAGATCCTCTAATGCAAGTTCTGAATTAATCAGCATAGTAACCATGTCTCCTGCACCAGCCAAGTGGGTTGTTGTAATCTTCCCCGATTCATTCATCAGCGCAGCATCAGTAGATCCGCCCCCCATGTCCAGAATGATAATTGGTTTCCTTGTACCAGGGGTAGTTAACGCTCCCCGAATAGCCATTTCCGCTTCTACTCCACCAACTTCCACAGTAATACCCAGCTCATTTTCTAGACGATCAGCGACTTTTTGAACAGGGACCTTATCCGTTTTTACCATGGATGCTAGGGCAACCCCGCTTTCCATAGAAAGTTCACCAGCCATTGACCCGCTGATGGAAGTCGGAATCACGGCATTGACTGCCAGAAAATCAGAGATTGTTATTTCATCTGCTAATTGACCTGTAAGTGAGGCCAGGTCATGCCGAAGTCCGTTAAACATCCCGCCAACATTTGTCCCTGTTTCTCCCTGAACATCTACCAGTGTCCCCAGCTTTTCATACGTATTCATAATGGCTTCAGCCCCATCATTAATGGACACACCTAATTGCTGATTATTCGGTCCTTTTAAAATTACATTCCCTGCTTCGATTTTTCTTTCAACTACCTCGCCTTGTGGAGTCCTGATTACTACAGCTGATCGGTTCCCTACTAACGCTTTAGCGACTAGAGAAACTTGTTTCGTTTGGTCTGGATCCAGCTTAAACACGGTAGAAAGACCATATGGGTTGCTTAACGTTCGAATCACAAATCCAGGAAGTGCTACCTCTACCGCCGCTAATTTCAAAAGAGGGACTTTTTCAATTAAAGATACCTCGTCTACAATAGGTATTTTCTTATTTAAACGGTTGTGTATTAATACCCCGTCATCTTTTTGAACGACAGCACCGGTAATAGATACTCCTTTTTCTACAGCCTTATTTAAGCGGTGCGCTACCCATTCATAATCAAAGAATTTAGGGATTACTACTATGAAATCTTCCTGCCGCCCTTTGTTCTCATCTAATTGATCTATCAAAATCGTTGTTCCAATTCCTAAGCCGGCACCACCAGGGGTATCTGGATTATGGCCGATCATGGAAGATTCCGTTATAATCGTTTCACTTATCAAGTCCATAGCCAGGTCGCCAATGACGGGCACTGCATCATTCAACCGAATAAGATCAATATCCTGAAGGTCCATATCTGCTTTTTTAGCGGCTTCCCGCAATGCAAGCCGAATTCCTTTTATATTATCTTCCGTTCCTTTTATTCCAGTTGTCTTCACTAAATGCTGGGAAACGAACTCACAATACTCTCCATAAATACGTGCAATCGCTACTTCAGTGGAAGAATTGCCGATGTCCACACCTGCTAGAGTTTTATTCAAAGTATCGCTATTCTTCACTTTTCTTTAAACTTCCCCGTCTTTCATATACATCTGCAGCTTCTCGGATTAATTCCGCATTTTCCCTCGCTGCATATTCTTCCTCTAATTCATCGGCAATCATCAAAAGCTCTTCCTTAGTTGACCGATTAGGCCGCAAAGCATTATAAATTTCTAGAATGCGAGCATCAGAAATATTGATCATTTCAGCCGCCCGTCTGAAGTTTTTCGCAAGTTGTGTTCTTCCTAAGCTTTCACTTATTTCTGCATGCATCTCAAGTGTCTTTGGACTGATACGTAAGTCGTCCCCTGTTATTTCTCCATTTAAAGCAGCATCTAATGTTAAATCGTTATAAGATTTTTCTTTAGGTGTATATACTAAATCAGGTCTTTTCTGACCAAGTGGATAGTCTTCTCTTGTTAAATTTGTCATTTTCTCTCCTCCTATTCTTCAATTGAAAAATCTACTTTTAGTTCTATAGGTTTTTGATCTCGAATACGAGATTGACACTCTTTTAAATAGAGCAGAGCTGCCGCTGCCTGATATTTAGGCCTTGCCATTTGGTCATTTACTACTGGTACAGGATTTGGACTTTCCCCTAAAGCGTACATGGCAGCATTTCTACCGATCATTCGGTAAGTTTCTAAAGTAATTAAAGGAGACTGAGGGAATAACTCGAAATTACTAAGTGGATCAAGGTTTTGTTGATGGATGACGGCTGTACCTCTCGATTGCAGTCCAATACTGATTCCTGAGCCGCTCATTTTCGCAGCTCCATGAGCCATAAATGCTAAATCAGCCGTGCTCAAACTGCGGATCACCCTCGACTCAGCTCCCTGCTCTTCAATTCCAGAAAGGATTTCACGCAGGACAGAAGTATGAGAAACACCTACAATTGTTTTGTTCATTTCCTTTCCGAAAGCTGGGGCAATTGCTACAATTACTTCTCTTGGATTTGTACCTTTTGCTGCTGGACCAATTTCTGACAATTTCATTTCTATTGAAAAAGTTTCTGTGGTCATTATAGTTTCCCCTTTCAGTCAAAGTCTCTCGGACTGATAGCTTGGCGTATATCCTTAATTTCTTCCCATCTTTCTTGGCTTAGTCTGTATCCAGTTCCCGGCCCTTTGTAATCGTTTTCATCATTAACCGCACTAATCACTACATTTTCTTTATCAATAATCGCTGACGTATGAAGGTAATCTCCAGCGACTCTTTGTTTTAAAAGGTTAAAGATTCGTTCAGCTGTCGTTCCGTATCCTCGTTGAGCTAAAATCAGAGCAATATCAAATCCAGAAATACCATCCTGTAAAATTCTCTCTGCTGCTTTTAGGTCTTCCACCACGTTTCTTTGCGGCATATCTTCACTACTGTTGCCATAAGTCGCTGCATCTACTTCTTCATCAGTAATGAGAGGGAATCCTAATTCTTCAAAAACTACTTGCAGCGATTTAGCTGCCTGATAACGGGCTTCAATAACCTTCTCTTCATCTACTGGTTTTAGTCCGCCATCAACCATCATGTCTCGCTGAATGATCAAATAATCGTCAAGATCGCTTGAATCCATATTCGACCCCGCAAACATATCCTCATTATTTGGTACCGCACTAAATCCAGAGAAAATAAAATCTGTTCCCGGAAGCATTTGACAAAGCATTTTTGCACTGCGTCTTATTTCTGAATGAGAGAATGTTTGATCATTTCCAGAAGCCACTTCCATATCAAACAATGTGGTTGCCAAGTTCTCTGCTAAAACCGCCCGAATTCCACTGGGGACAGAAGCCGGGATACCGATACAGCTGATCGATCCATTCTGCAGCCCTTGTACGCCTACTCCCTTAGCCATCATCACACAGCGAATTTCTAAATAGAGCATGGATTTCCCTTCAGCACCAGCCATTTGGACTTCGGAACCTGTCCCTGAAGTGAAGCGCATCTTAGCACCGCGTGAAGCATATGCAGAAGCTAAAAATGATTTTGACCAAGGTGTATCATCACCATCTATAAATACCGATTCTGTTCCATAGATAGAAATTGTTTCAGCATAAGATGTTAAACCAAGCATCGCTAGGCGAAGTTCTGTTGCTTCCTCTAACGAATCTTGAGTTAAAATTCCTCCTCTTGCTGTTTGCGAACCTACAAGCAGAGCCAAGGCATTAAAAGGAGCGTAACGGACAACCCCTACCGTAGTTTCTTGTTCATCGAATCCATAAAGACCCGCCTCTGCGGCATCTGCCGCCATAAGTACAGGATTATCCCGAACGTTTGTTACGTGACATTGATTAGACGGTGTTTTCCTTGCCCTCATCTTTTGTAAAGCCATCATCATTTCTACAACATTCATATGATTGAGTACTTCCAGCACCTTGGCCGGGGTTAGCCCCTTAGAGATTTCTATTATTTCTGAACGAGATACATTTATATCAACCATCTTTCGTGCGATATCTACACTATCAAGCATCATAACTTCTTCAGCAGCACTAGGATCAATCGTATAATCTGCAATAAACTGATCAAGCATATCAAAGTCTTCTCGTTTCTTTTCATCCAATTCTACTATTTTTCCGTTCTCTACTTTAATCGTAGGATTAGGGTCATTAGGACTGGACATAGCGACAAATCCCATTTCTGGCCATTCAGTTACAAATCCATCTTTATTAACAGGTCTTTCTTTCAAAATTTCAAATCTTTTTGAATGCTTCATAAAGGAATATCCCTCTTTCTATGAGTAGTTAACATTCGTAAATTCTGATAAGAACAGATACTAGATAAGGCTTGACTTCCTATCCTGATCCTACTTCGACCGTTATGTGTTCGCCTTTCACTCTCCTTTTCACTTTCGTCCATTATAGTTTTCTAAATATAAAAAGTCCCTAGAGATAATATACATATCTTAGGACTTTATTGACCTTTTTCTACAGGTGCCTCTTTATTCTCACAATTGTCCCATTTTTAAGACATCTCGAGTCCGTAAATCCATGAAACCCCTTACATATTTCCTATTGTTTTTACCTTTCTTATTATGTATAGTGACGTTAAGTTACTCAATCAATTGGATGAAGTATTTAACTTATTAGTGAAATCCATTAAATTATCAGGAGTTTCGTTCTGAAATTCCTGAACTTTATAAAATTACTGGAATAAGGAGGACGTCTATGAAAAGAAACGGGTTCAAGCTGATGCAGGAATTAAATCAGTTTCGGATACTAGATATGATTAGAAAATATGGCCCGATTTCCAGAAGTGATCTGGCTAAAAGATTAAACCTGAGCCCTACCACTGTAGCAACTGCTGTAAGTGAGTTTATAAAAGAAGGGATGGTAGTTGATGGTCAGCCGGGCCATTCGCGAGGCGGAAGAAAGCCGATCTTAGTAAGCTTCGTTCCCGACAGCCGCTTTCTGATTGGTGTGTCGATAACCAATTCTGCGATTACGTTAGCCTCTATGGATATGGAAGCTAACATTATCAAGAAATCTATTTGCACAATAAACATACTTGAGAAGGAAGCTATAGTTGATTACATTGTTTCCAGTATAGCTGCTTATGTAAAAGAGATTTCTGATCTGGACAATTGTATAGGTATTTCAACTATTGCCCCAGGTATTGTAGATTCCGAGAATGGGATTATTCGTAAAAACACCAAACTTAACCTTGAAGAAGTGCCTTTGAAAGCTCTTGTGGAAGAGCGGACAGGTCTTAAAACATGGGTCGACAATGATGCGAATGCGATTGTCCTGGCTGAAAAGCAATTTGGAACTTTCCAGGATAAACGAAACCTGGTTTACATTCAACTGGGTGAAGGCTTGGGAGCAGGCATGATCATTAATGATGAGATTTTTCGGGGGAGAAATGGCGGTGCCGGAGAATTTGGTCATATAAGCTTAGACAAACATGGTCCCGTGTGTGAATGCGGAAATGCTGGCTGCCTGGATTATTATGTAGGCTGGCCGGCTGTTTATGGAAAAATTTTGTCTTCTCTTACCCGCGGAAAGTCGTCTGTCATGCTTAAGATGGCGGAAGGAGATCTTGCAGGCATTGACTTACCGATTTTTTTGAAAGCGCTAGCATCTAAAGATGAACTGGCGCAGGAAATCGCTGGAGAAATGGCTTCGTATTTAGCTGCAGGCTTAGTAACAATTACTCATTTACTTAACCCAGATGTAATTCTCATTGGTTGGGATGCAATATACCATGATTCATCATTAATGGAAGCGGTACAAGATGAACTTAAAGAACACTCCTTCGTTTTATTCACGGACGATCTGGAAGTTCACCCTGCTACACTGGGTCAGGACTTTCAGCTTAAGGGCGCAGCAGCCGTCCTGCTGCAGGACATTTTTAATTTTTCTATTTAAAAGGAGAGATTGATTTGCAAAACATATTGTTAATTGGAGCTGGAACGATGGGCAGTGTCCACGCCCATACATACCAAAATATAAAAGAGACAAATTTAGCAGGGATTGTTGATTTTACAAAGGAAAAAGCAGACAAGCTTGCAGCCGAAACGGGAACGAAGGCTTTTTATTCGCTGGAGGATGCCGTTCAAACCCTGGAAACTATTGATTTAATAGATATCTGCCTCCCTACCCACTTACACAAAGAATATGTAGAAAAAGCAGCAGACCTCGGTGTCCATGTATGCTGTGAAAAGCCGCTGGCACGCACCTTGGAAGAAGCTGACGCAATGATGAGCTACTGCCAAGAAAAAGGAGTTCGGCTGTTCGTCGGCCATGTTGTACGTTTCTTTCCTGAATACGTTCAGGCCAAGCAGAAAATTGAACAAGGCACCATAGGAAAACCTTCAGTCGTGCGCACAACTAGAGGCGGAGTATTTCCTACTGGATGGGATGACTGGTATGCCGATTTCGACAAAAGCGGCGGACTCCTGCTGGATTTAGTAATCCATGACTTTGATTACCTGCGCTGGTGTTTTGGTGAGGTGGAAAGAGTGTTCGCGAAGAGTCTATCCAGCCGAAGAAATGACCGCAATGATTATACCTTAGTGACGTTACGATTTAAAAAGGGAGTCATCGCCCACGTTGAAGGCACATGGGCCCATGAAGGATTTTCTTCTAAGTTTGAGTTGGCCGGGACAACAGGAATTATCGAATACGACAGCTCCAAAGTGTCTCCAGTAAAAGCAGTAAAGAGAGTGCAATCACAAGAAGCGAACGGAGTCGTCGTACCAGAAAGCCCATTAAAAGAAACACCTTTCCAAAAAGAATTGAGGCATTTTATAGAATGCCTGGAAACAGGACATGAACCGATTGTAACTCCACAGGATGGATACAAAGCTATGGAGATTGCATTTGCAGCAAAGCAGTCGGCTGAAACAGGAAAACCCGTTTATTTAGACCAGCTCAATTAATCTGCTTAAAAGAAAGGAAGTCAGTCTATGAAAATTGGAATCATAAGTTTTGCCCATATGCACGCTTACAGTTATGCAAATGCATTAATTAATCAGGATGATGTGGAAATCGCCGGAATTTATGACAGTAACCATGAACGCGGTAAAGAAGCCTCCTCCCAGTTCAATACTGATTTTCACCAAAGTATCGATGATTTATTAGCCACAGATATTGAAGCTGTCGTCGTCACTTCAGAAAATATTTATCACCGCGAGCATGTGACGGCGGCTGCTAAAGCTAAGAAACATATACTTTGCGAAAAGCCGATTGCCACTACGATTGAAGATGCTAACGCGATGATTGAAATCTGCGAAGAAAATGGAGTACTGCTGCAGACCGCCTTCCCTGTAAGGTTCAGTTCAGCCATTTTAAGAGCTAAATCGATTATTGAAGAGGGGGAGCTCGGAGACATTTTAGCAATTAAAGGAACAAACCGCGGCACTAACCCTGGTGGATGGTTTAACGATAAAGAACTTTCTGGAGGCGGAGCTGTGATTGATCATACCGTGCATGTGGTTGATGTGATGCGCTGGATTCTAAAATCAGAAGTGACAGAAGTCTACGCGGAAATCGATCATTTGATCAGTGAAAAGCCTATCGATGATAGCGGAATTTTAACAATGGAGTTTGATAATGGCTTGTTCGCTACTTTAGATTGCAGCTGGTCTCGTAATGACGCCTACCCTACATGGGGAGATGTGACGCTTGAAATCGTTGGGACTGAAGGAACATTATCAGTCGATGCCTTTGCCCAAAAGATTGATATTTACAGTAATGAAAGCGGCGTGAACTGGAGTTTCTGGGGTGACGATATGAACGACCATCTGGTTGCCGACTTTGTGGAAGCCGTCCGTGAAAATCGTGCTCCTTCCATCACCGGAGAAGATGGATTAAAAGCTGTAGAAGTGGCGCTTAAGGCATATGAATCTTCGGAGAAGAAAGAGCCCGTACATCTTTAAATTTCTTACAAGGAGGAAGAATTGATGAGTAATTTTACAACCCTCGACTACTCCATTTTAATTGTTTACATTCTTGGCGTGGCAGTAATCGGGGCTATGTTTGGAAAAGATCAGAAAACAACGAAAGATTATTTCCTCGGCGGCCGAAGTATTCCTTGGTGGGCGATCGGACTTTCCGTAATGGCAACGCAAGCAAGTGCTATTACCTTTATCGGCGCACCCGGCTGGGGTTATGAAGGCGGTCTTGAACGTCTCATTATGTATTTAAACGTGCCGCTGGCTATTGCTTTTCTAATTGTAACGATTGTGCCGTTTTTCTATCGAACAGAAGTATATACTGCTTATGAATATTTGGAAAAGCGATTTGATGTTAAAACTAGAAGCTTCGCAGCCTTCTTATTTCTAGTAGCGCGAGGGCTTGCAACAGGAGTAGTATTATACGCACCTGCCCTTGTCTTGTCAGTTGTTACAGGATGGGATATCGCCTTTACGATTATCCTGATGGCCGTGCTGGCAGTTGGCTATACCGTATTAGGCGGTATCAGCGCCGTCATCTGGACCGACGTGATCCAGATGTTTGTTTTATGGCTTGGAGCTATTATCAGTATGATCGTTATTTTTACAAAGGTTCCTGGAGGATGGGACCAGATCGTCTCTACCGCTTCAAGTGCCGGCCTGCTTGAGCCGCTCAACTGGTCAATGGATCTATCAGTAGAATACAGCGTCTGGGCAGGAGTAATTGGCGGTTTCTTCCTGCATATTGCTTACTTTGGAACGGATCAAAGCCAGATTCAGCGTGTATTAACTAGTAAATCTATTAAAGAAAGTAAATTGTCCCTCTTGTTAACAGGTGTATTAATTGTTCCTCAAATGCTCTTATTCTTATTTATCGGAATACTTCTATACGTATTCTATCAATTTAATGGAAACCCTAACGTTTCAGATTTGAACGAGCTGTTTCCAATGTTTGTAGTCAATGAACTCCCTGCAGGAATTTCAGGATTGATCATTGCAGGTGTATTCGCAGCTGCAATGTCCAGTCTGGATTCAGGTCTGAATTCATTATCAGCTGTTACAATTAGGGATTTTTACAGCAAATTTTTCAAGAAAAATGCTTCTCAGGAACACTACCTGAAAGCATCTAGATGGGCCACTCTTCTTTGGGGAGCTTACGCCACGGTTTTTGCCTTTTTCGTAGCAAATCTCGGCCCCGTTATTGAAGCAATTAACAAAATTGGATCCCTTTTTAATGGAGCATTGCTCGGTGTTTTCCTTTTAGCCCTATTTACGAGAAGAACCAATGGTACCGGGGCATTCGCAGGACTCATAGCTGGTATGGTATCCGTCTGGGCAGTCACTCAGTTTTTTACAATTTCCTTCTTATATAACAATATCGTCGGAGCTGTGGCCGCATTTATCATTGGATATCTTATCAGCTTAATGGGTGCCAAGCCAAAAGAGCACAAACTAAAAGGATTAACCATGAAGGAAAAAGACGCTTCTCTTCAAGAAAAGCTGGCTGAACGCGCGGAGTCCGCTGCTTCGGTAGAGAATTTAAAAGAAGAAAAAAACACAAACAAGTGGCCTATATATCTAATTGCCTACTTTGTGATTGCTCTTCTATTTTTAGTTATCATTCAGGCATTCTAGTAAAGGAGTGAAATGGATGAAATCTGAGTTTTATATAAGACCTGTCATTGAACGTAAGGAAGCTGTAAAAAGAATAAACGAGCATACGTCTAATAAAATTCTAAAGTTATTTAAAGGCCGCCAGAAACTCGTTTCCATTGAACAAATCTACCTGCCTTACTGGTGTTACGATTATACATTGAAAACACCTTCCCTAAAGGATGGAATTCAAGGAAAGGTCGCCCTTGAAACGATCACTAAAACACCTGCCATCCTGCCCAGTGATTACCCTCTTCTCCCTATGGACGCTGATGTTAAGACTCTGCCTATCATAGGCGATGAAGATCAAGAAGCTGCAAAAAAGGCTATATACTGGGAAGCTTTTCGCAAAGAAAAACGAAAGAAATCCATTGATCTTACACTTCATTCACCGTGGATATTGTATATGCCGTACTGGATCGGCTACCTGGAGGCGAAAGGATATGAAATCCTCCCGGTAGATGCGGTATCTGGAAATCTGGATCTTACGATTAAAGAATCCTTTCTAAAAATATTTAGTGAAGCTGGATGATTTTCTTAAAGGATCTGGTGAATGTTGTGGATTGAGAGCGGATTTCCTTTCTTTTAAGCTAAGAAATCAACAGTGAAAGTAAACAGAGTTATTATAAAAGAAGGTTCTTCTCTCTGATAATGGAGTGAAGAACCTTCTTTTTATAATAGTTTATTATTCTACTAGAATATCTGGTAGAAACATTGTGATGTTCGGTATGAATGCTACGAGCAATAACACAATAATCATCGCTGCATAAAAAGGCATCATTCCCTTAGAAGCCTTTTCGATGGATAATCGGCCGATGGCAGAACCCACAAAAAGCACTGTTCCTACAGGAGGAGTCACCAGCCCAATCGCGAGACATAGAATGAGCAGCACACCAAAGTGAACTGGATCCATCCCTACATTTATAGCTACAGGCAGTAAAATTGGAGTAGCTATAAGAATAAGGGGAGCCATGTCCATAATCGTTCCTAATAACAATAAGATCACAACAATCATCAGGATCGTCACAATGTTATTGGGAGATATACCAATTAATGTATCAGATACAGTAGCAGGTACTCTTGTTAAGGCTAATAGCCATCCAAAGGCTGAAGAAGCCCCAATTAAAAACAAAACCATCGACAGGGTTTTAAATGTTCTTTTTAATATAATTCCCATTCTCATAAGTGGAATATCTCTATATACAAAGAAAGTAATAATAAACGCATAAAGGGTTCCAATCGCAGCAGATTCAGTAGCAGTAAAGAACCCGCTTATAATTCCTCCAATAATAATCACTGCCGTTAGTAATCCTAATAAGCCTTCCCAAATGATTCTAGGAATGTCCTTTTTTTGGACAGCTTCTCCTTTAGGATAATTTCTTTTTACAGCAATGGCATAGGTTAAGACCATAAGGATCAGCCCTAGCAGCAACCCTGGAAGCAATCCCCCCATAAATAATGCACCAACAGAAACACCACCAGCAGCTGTTGAATAGATGATCATATTATGACTCGGCGGGATCATAACCCCTTGTGCCGAACTGGAAATGGTTACCGAAACCGCATAATCAGAATCATAGCCATTCTTTTTCATCATTGGGATCAAGACAGAACCAACAGAAGATGTATCCGCAACAGCCGATCCAGAAATCCCGCCAAAGAAAGTACTCGCCAAGACGTTGACTAATCCTAAACCGCCTCTGATTTTCCCAATGATTACATTAGAAAGATTGATTAATCTGCGAGAGATACCGCCTTCATTCATAATCTCTCCAGCGAGTACGAAGAAAGGGATGGCTAATAAAGAAAAGGAATTTAGCCCTCCCACCATCCTCTGAATAATAGCGGATGGTTCAATTTCCATATATAATCCCGTTACAATGGAGGATACTATAAGAGTAAGTGCAATAGGCACTCTACATAACAGTAACAGAACAAAGCTGCCTATCAGAATAAATACTTCCATAATCTCACCCCTCCGCTGCACCATCAAAATCTTGATGCATACCCTTTCTAAATAATAATTCGATACCATATAATGTGACAAAAACTCCGGTCACTGGTATGGAAGCGTATAGTACGCTAGATGGCAATCCTAAGCCTGGCAATGTTGAACGTCCCATTAAAGTAGTAAATAGCCATCCATAATAAACCATAAAAACCCCTAGAATAATTACTATAGTTTTTGCTATATAATCGAACAAAGTTTGGATTTTATCTGGCAGCATATTGACGATAAGACCTACCCCGATATGAAGTTTTTCTTTAAATCCATAGGCGATTCCCAAAAAACTAACCCATACAAAAAGAACACGTGACAGTTCCTCGGACCACGAAGGTGTATAGCTGAAAAGTTGACGTGAAAATACCTGTACAATAATAACTACAACCATAACCGCCAGTAAAGTTAGCGAGGATATGAGAAGAATACGGTCGAGTCCCCTTTTCACCATTTTTAACTTTTTCATGTTTTGTCCTCCTCAGGAAAAAGGGGGGGGGGGTTCCCCGCCACTCTCTTTCTTAATCATCAGTTATTTCGTTAACTTATCGATCCACTCACCATATTGATCGCCATATTTATCATAGACTGGCTGGACAGCTTCTCTCCAAGGAGTAATGTCGTCAACTTCAATAAGTTCGTTACCGTTTTCTTCAACTGCTGCTTTAGATTCTTCCGTCAATTCAGCCCATGCCTCACGTTGAACTTCTACAGACTCCTTGGCAGCCTCTTGAAAAATCTTTTTATCTTCTTCACTTAATTCATCCCACAAACTTTGTGAACCAATGAGGACCTCTGGAGTTCCTGAATAACCATTAACCGTATAATAATCTGCTACTTCATAATGATTGGATGTGTAATAGCTAGGGAAATTATTTTCAGCCCCATCAATTACTCCTGTTTGGATAGATGAATAAACTTCTCCATATTCCATTGGTGTGGCAGAAGCACCTAGCGCTTCAACTATATCGATAGCCAGCTCAGATTGTTGAACACGAATTTTCAAACCTTCCATATCTTCTGGTGTTTCAAGCGGACGTACAGAGTTGTAGAAACTTCGATCACCTGAATCGTAAAAAGCAAGACCAACAAGGTCACTTCCCTCAAAGGTATCTAAAAGTTCTTGTCCTACTTCTCCATTCAATGTTTCCCACTTTTTTTCTTCATCTTCGAACAAATAAGGCATAGACAAAACACCAATAGAGTCAGAGAATTGAGTAAGTGGTGTAGCATTTACTCTTGCTAAGTCGATGGACCCTAACTGAACCTGCTCAATCGCGCTTACCTCGTCACCTAATTGACCGCCAGAATAAACTTCAATTTTATAACGCCCATCTGTTTTCTCTTCTACTAATTTAGCAAATTCTTCATCTCCAATAGTCGTCGGGTAATCATCTGGCTGGTTTTCTGCTAGTTTCAAAGTCACTGTTTCACCCGTTTCAGCTGAGCCTGGTTCATCGCCACCGCAAGCTGTTAAAACCAACACGGCTGCAAACAATGCCATAAACAATGACAACGTTTTCTTTTTCATTTTTATTCCACCTTTGTAATTTTTATTTTCTCACCCATTTAATTTATAGAATTCCACCAATTATAACAACGTTGTTATTTTAGGTTAAATTAAAAAGACAGCCGATCTATAAGAGTTCCCAAATTCCGCTGTCATCTCATACATTTTATGTGAAACAAACTTTCACACACCAGAGTAGGCTGAAAAACCTCCGTCTACTGGTATAACCACTCCATTCACAAAGCTTGAAGCTTGTTGACTAACGAGCCACAGCATGGTGCCGATAAGTTCCTCTGGTTTACCAAACCGCCCTTCAGGTGTTTGAGACAAGATCTTGTGAGCTCGCGGGCTCAATTGACCATCTTCCTGTATCATTAACTCTTTATTCTGATCGGTAAGAAAGAAACCTGGTGCAATCGCATTGACTCGGATCCCGACTTTGGAAAAATAAACAGCCAGCCACTCAGTAAAGTTGCTAATCGCCGCCTTAGCTCCGCTGTAAGCAGGGATCTTTGTTAACGGTTTATCAGCGTTCATAGAAGAAATATTTATCACAGCAGCATCCTGTTGGCCAATCATATCCTTGCAAAAGACCTGGGAAGGAATTAATGTACCAAGAAAATTCATATGAAATAAACTACCTACAGCTTCTGTATCTAAGTCAAAGAACGACTGCTCTCCCTCCGGCACCACTTGTTCACTCGGGTAGTATTCATGTGAAGTCGTTGCTTTCGGATGGTTACCTCCTGCTCCATTAATAAGAATGGAACATGGTCCAATATTTTCTTGAATTTTCTTATGAACTCTTTCTAAATCTTTTTTATTTAAAACATCGACACTGAATCCATATGCTTCTCCATCGTCTTTTTGAATGCTTGTCACTACTTGGTCAATTTTCTCTTGATTTCTTGCAAGTATTACGACTTTTGCGCCGGCTTCTGCGAGAGCTTCACAAAGAACAGAGCCTAGTACGCCGCTTCCTCCAGTAACAACCGCAACTTTACCATGGAGGTCTATCGAAAATGGCAATGTCATTTCTTAGTCCTCCTTTTGTACATGTAACAAATCAATAATCCCATTTATATAAGCGGCTCCCAATGCACGGTCATACAGACCATAACCTGGCCGCCCTTCTTCTCCCCAAATCATTCGCCCATGATCAGGACGAATTGGCCCTTCAAAGCCTAACTGGCTTAATTTTCTAAGTATCACGGGTAAATTAATGGATCCATCACTTGCTAAATGAGACGTCTCCTGAAAAGACCTTTCTCCTAACCACTTTACATTTCTAGCGTGAACAAAATGAATACGGCCTTCCGCAGCTTCCAACATTTCAAGCAAGTTATTGTCCGGATTGGCTCCATAAGAACCTGTACAAAATGTAATGCCGTTATGACGGCTATCGACTTGCTTCAGCATGTAAACTATATTTTCTTTGCTTGTCATAATTCTCGGCAAGCCGAAAATTCCCCATGGTGGATCGTCCGGATGAATAGCCATAAGCACGTCTTCAGCTTCTGCAGCCGGAATAACTCTTTCTAAAAAGTAAATTAAGTTTTCCATTAACTGTTCTTCAGAAACCTTCTGATATTCCTCAATTATTTGGCGAAGATCGCTCGTTTGATAGGAAAGGTCCCAGCCAGGAAGCTCTAACTCTCCACTAATCGGGTCTATGTTAACCACTTTTTCCTCGTTATAAAGAAGGGAATTTGACCCATCAGGCAGTGAAGCTTGCAATTCTGAACGTGTCCAGTCAAACACCGGCATGAAATTATAACAAACTGTTCTGATTTCTGCTTTTGCTAAGTTAATTAGTGTTTTTTTATAGTTCTCAATCCAGTGATCGCGTGTGTCGCGACCTAACTTAATATCCTCATGGACAGGGACACTCTCAATCACATTCAACCGCAGACCTTTTGCCTCAATGGATTGTTTTAAATTGATAATTTTTTCATATGGCCATACCTCTCCAACAGGAAGATCATAGATTGCGGAAACTATCCCTTTCATTCCAGGGATTTGTTTAATATGATCCAACGTAACAGGGTCATCACTTCCGTACCACCGAAAGCTCATTTCCAAGATTTTCACCTCCTTTTTTCAAAAAAAATAATTTATTTGTTTATTAAACAAACTAATAACACTATACTAAATGTAAGCGCTGTAATTATCAAGTGCTATTTTGAATATTCTTTCATTTAGCTCTCTTCCGCACTTACTACGATGGAGCATAAAAAAATCTCAGAAGGTCAGGTGGAATCATGCATACTGGAGATGCTAATTATATTAAGAACTTAAATAGAAAAATTTTAATCGAAAATATTATTAGGGAAAAATCTCTCTCACGAAGTGATCTCGCCCGTCGAACAGGGTTAAATAAAGCTACTGTTTCATCACAAATCAGTAGACTGCTTCAAGAAGGAATAATTAAGGAAACAATTGCCGGAGATATGCTTACTCCTGGCAGAAAACCGATCTTGATTGAGATGAATGAGCAAGCAGGGTATAGTTTAGGCATTGATATCGATCATAAAGTGGCACGTGCCGTTTTCATAGATTTTAAGGGCAAGCCATTTTATAAAAAAAATATAGAAGTTACTGAAGAGGATGCGACAGCATTAGTTAATGAAGTAATGGCGATAGTTAATCCATTGATAAATTCTTTCAACCAAACTTTTTCTCCCGTTGGTTTAACAGGAGTTTGCCTGGGGATTCATGGAATCCTCGATAATCAAGGACACATTGTTTTTACTCCAAAAGAAAAGTGGTCAAACATTAATATCAAAGAAGTAATAGAAAGCGAACTTAAAGTCCCTGTGTACCTCGATAATAACGCAAACTTAAGTGCCTACGGCGAACAAGTCTATTTCGAAAGTATACCCGATATGTTCTGTATCACTCTTTATTCAGGCATCGGACTCGGGATTATTAACAACTATAATATTTATCGAGGCTATAAAGGATTTGCTGGAGAAGTCGGTCACATGGTTATCAATCCAAATGGTGCACAGTGTTCTTGTGGAAATAGAGGCTGCTGGGAACTGTATGCTTCAGAGAAGGCTTTAGCTAACAAGGTAAATAACCAAATCCAACTTCTTAAAGATCGAACAATTGATTCTCTATTAACTGATCCCAGCTTTAAAGATGACTTGGAGGAATATGCCACTTATTTGGGGATTGGCCTAAACAATATAATTAATATTTTTAATCCCCAGCGCATTGTAATAAATGGGATTTTATTAAATAATAACCCTGTATTCATCCAGCACATCAAAGAAAGATTGATATCTAAAATGAGCAGCTATGAAGAAATCCGTTTTTCTCATTTAGGGGAATACGCCTGCGCGCTAGGAGGAGCTGCTTACGTAATCAAAAAATACTTTAACATTAATACTCTTGATTACATTGTTTATGATTATTTTACCGAAGACAGTTGCGAGGAATCGTTTAAGATGTACTCTATCGGTTAATGTATATTTTCCAAACCCACTCTGAACAAATTCATCAACGATAAGAATTAGACATAAAAAAGAAACTTTCTGTTTTGAAAGTTTCTTTTTTATTGATCTCTATTCTAAGGCAGCTCGTTTCCTGCTGATCGATAGAGCTCATACCATTCTTCTCTTGTCAGCTCAATTTCAGAAGCTTTGGCAATATCTTTTAAACGCTGCGGGTTCATTGTTCCAACTACAGGCTGGATATTCGCCGGATGACGCAAGATCCACGCCGTCGCAATCGCCGTATCCGTTACGCCTTTTTTCTCTGCGATCTCCTGAAGCTTTGCATTCACTTCCGGAAATTCTTTATTCCCGATAAACGGTCCTTCGATCATTCCGTGCTGGAACGGAGACCATGCCTGGATTGTAATATCGTTCAAGCGGCAGTATTCCAGCACATTGCTGTCACGAACAACAGCTGGGTCATTCATCATATTCACGTTAAATCCAGCGTCAATCATAGGCGTATGTACGAGGCTCAACTGCAGCTGGTTGACGATTAAGTCTTCTTTCCAATATTTTTTCAGCAGTTCCATTTGCATAGGATTCTGGTTACTCACCCCGAAATATCTGACCTTGCCGCTTTCTTTTAACGTGGTAAAAGCTTCCGCTACTTCTTGAGGATCCATCAATGCATCCGGGCGATGCAGCAGCAGGCTGTCAATATAGTCTGTTTTTAATCGGCGCAGACTGCCTTCAACTGATTCTAAGATATGGGCTTTAGAAAAATCAAAGAACCCGTCTCGAATGCCGCACTTCGTCTGCAGCGTCATTTTTTCCCTGACATCATCATTCATTTCGATCGCCTCAGCGAACACTTCTTCGGACTTACCTTTGCCGTAAATATCGGCATGATCGAATAAATCCACTCCGGCATCCATTGCATTTTCAATAACGTACGCGGCATCTTTTTTATCGAGTTCACTGATCCGCATACAGCCTAAAGAAATCTCGCCGACTTCTAATTCACTGCGACCTAGCTTGATCTTTTTCAAATAAAGCACCTCTTTCCTTTTGTTATCCCTATCCTAACACATGGATGTGGAAACCCCTTCCTATTTGCATGAGTAAACCTGTGCTTTCATACATATGAAAAGATATTGTTTCATAAAGGATGGGAGCTATGAAGAAAGTTATCAAAATAGGTGCCATTTACCCGCTGAGCGGTTCGCTCTCCCCCATTGGCGAAGATATTCAGAAAGCGATGCTGTTAGCAAAGGACATCGCAAATCACCCATCTAAACTTCCTACAAATATAAAGGATGCTTTAGGAAGATTTGCCTCACAAAAATATAAAATACAGTTAGTGTTCGGAGATTCACAGGGTGACCCAGCCATAGGTGTTCAAGAGGCGAAACGGCTGATCGATGAGCAAGGAGTTTCTGCTCTTATTGGTGCTTATCAGAGTAGTGTAACGGACGCCACCTCGCTTTTATCAGAAACGAAAGACATACCTTATGTGAACCCTGAATCCTCCGCTCCCACGTTAACCCAGCGAGGACTTCAATGGTTTTTTCGCACCGGAGCGGATGATGTACTCTACACAGAGCTGATGTTTGAACTGATCAGATTTTTAGAATTTCAGGGGCAACAGCTTGCCCGCTTCGGTATTCTCTCGGAAAGTTCCGAATTCGGGCTGGAAGCTTCCGCTGTTGAGATTGCCGCCATCGGGGAGTTCGGTGGAAACGTGACCGCGTTTGAAATATACAGCCCCACTTCTTCCTTGGAAGAGGCGATTGAACGAATCCGCCGTCAGAACCCTCAAGTCGTGCTGGGCCAGCAATTTTTAAGCGACGCCATAACGGTGGTGAATACTTTAAAGGCGCTTGACTGGTTTCCTGATGGGCTCGTCGTTCAAAATGCGGGCTATGTTGTTCCTGAGTTTCTCGAATCACTTGGCAAGGATGGCAACTATATTATCAGCCGGGCATCCTGGGCGTTAGGACTTGGACGGGAGAAGCCATTAGTAACAGAAATCAACCGGCTTTTTAAAAAGCGCTATGGAGAAAATATGAATGAGACCAATGCCCGCAGTTTTACAGGGTTGATGGTTCTAATCGATGCCATTAACCGGGCGGGAAGCAAAAGTCCTTTTAAAATTAGAAAGGCTTTAAGACGCACTAATATTCCAGGCAGCGAGCTGATCATGCCGTGGAAAGGTGTACGGTTTAATGATGAAGGGCAGAATATTCTGGCTGACGGCCTGCTGGTTCAAATATTAAAGCAGAAATACCGCATCATCTGGCCTCTTGATTTAAAAGAGAAAACCGTTGTCTGGCCGGCTCCATCATGGGAGGATAGGAAGAAAACATAAAAAAACCAGGGCTGTTTAGGCCCTGGTTGTTGAAAATTAAATATGAACTTTGACGTCTCCTTCTTCACGAAGTTGTTTCACAAGCTTCTGTACAGCTTCAGCTTCTTTTTGGCTTTTCAATTGCTGTTCAAGACCTGGTTTGGCTTCTTCATAAGAAGGAATTTCACCTTCTCCTCCCGCTTTTTCTTGCTGGGACTTCATTTGATCATACATTTTTTTCATCTCTTCTTCTGAAGGTGTTGTATCACCTGCTTCTTTAGCAACGAGCTGATCAACTTTCACTTGCATTTCGATCTGGGACATGACTTCTTTTTCCTCCATGCCCTGTTCTTTTAAAGCAGATAGGAATTCATCTTTAGATTCCATTTGATTTTGTTTGGCTAAATCTTCCAAAGTCTTGTTCGTCTTTTCTTCGGTTGCCTCATATCCTTGTTTTTCCGCTTCCTGGACAAGGAGTTCCTGTCCTACTAAACTTTCTGCAACTTGTTTTTTAATTTGATCCTGATCAACCTCTTGTCCGGACATTTGGGACTGCATAGCCATTTGCTGGAATTGAGGCTCATAAGTTTCAGTAAACTCTTTTTTATTAATTTCTTCACCATTTACTTCAGCTACCACATCAGGAATACCTTCTAAGTCAGGTTCAGGCATTTTCTGCTGCTCTCCTTCTTGAGCAGATTCTTCCTGTTTCGCTTCTTCTCCTTCTTTATTACCTTCGGATGATTTACTATCACTATTACATGCAGCCAGCAGCGCTACAAAGGCTACAAGCAGCAAACTTAAGAACCATTTTTTATTCAATGAAATTCTCCTTCCCCTTCAGTTAGTAGTTGCATTGTATCATCACATGTCCCTCAATAAAACACCAGCATAATAGGCAAGCCAGTATTTACAAGCTTTTGTAAAAGTCCTATCCCCTGTCCTGTAAGGCTTTAAGCAAGATAATCGTTTTTTATTTAACAAATGTAGAAAATTTGTGTAAAAAGTCCATCAGAGTACATTTCTCGCCATTTCAACAAATTTCTAATCTAATAGACTTTCATCGTAATCAGCGCGACGATGACTCCAAGAAAACCCAGCAGCAGGCTGTAGGGAAGGTTTTTCCATACAATTCTATAAGGATTCATTCTCAGGGCAACAGACGTCAGCGTAACGATCAGTCCATAGGGAGCCGATGGAACGGTGGCGATCGCGCTCGTTGATAGCAAAATCGTTAATGTTACGGTCGGCAGCGCACCCATGAGCAGCTCGCTGATACCGCCAAAGATCCCCATCGTTGCTAGAGGGTGTACGCCAAGTAGAGTCATCCCAAGAAAAGCCGCCTGGATAAACAGCATAATCAATAAAGGCTGACCTTCCAGAGCAACAATCGGATCCTGGAGCACTTTTAAATAAGGAGACACGTTCAGTGATTCTGTTAGAAAAGATAACGCCACTAACAGTACAATAAAATTACTCAAATGATTCGTCTGCTTTTTCCACGTCGGCCACCCAAGCTTAAGGAAGCTCTTTTGGCGTTTCATGGCCACTGCCCATATGAAAGCAAACGGGAAAATCGCAATCGTAACTGCAAATAGGAACTCAAACTGAATAACATTTACGAAAAAAACGACGACAACTAAAAACAAAATTAGAGCGAGTAAAAATCCAGCCAGTTTCTTCTTGTTTTCTTTTAAACTTTTCGCATTGCTCTCCGGTACTTCCACTTCATATTTATGAAAAAGCCACTTGCTCATTCCTGCGTCTATAACGAAAGCAAAAATACCAATAAGCAGCATCCACGGCAGCACCGCTAAGTAGTTGGCTCCCGTAATGAAAATAGAAGTGGCAAGCAGGATCTCAAGCGGGCTCCAAAGCAGCGCCATCGAGTAGCCGCGAAGCGTAGCCATCGCTATAAAGCTGTTTCTCACTTGTGTTTTCAATGTTTTTAACTGGTTTAAAAGCAAGTCCTGAGAAATGGTTGCCGATGAAAGATTTAAGAATGCGGCAAGCGAAACCATTGTCGCTTCACTTCGTACATATAATGGACCCAGCGGCTTCGTACCGCTGCCTCCCAGTAATGACTGCAGCAGCTGATTATAGCGTCCGGCTTTTACCACACTATTCATCCAAGGAAGCATAGAAATCAAAAATAAAAGCCCAATGTTCCCAGCAAAAAATGCCGGAATTTTGGCAGCTGACACACCACTTGAAATAAAGAAAAAAGTACCCGCTGTTAAGAGAATGCCTCCCAGAATTTTAAACACACGGTCTGCCCATGGAAAGTTAATGATAACCATCACGATGCCCAAGACTCCAATCACCGTATACAGGACGGTGTCCGGCCTAAAGACGTGAATCACATTCAGTAAGAAAACAAACGAGTAAAATATGTAAAGATGCCGATGAATACGCACGATAATCCTCCTATTCCATAGGCGAACGGAAGATCCGTAAAGGTTCGTCTATTTATTTCTTCGTTATCTGTAAGCGAATGTAAGATGAACTAATCTTATCGATAAACCATTTCATTTTCAAGAAACGTGCAGGATGGACACCGATAAATGCGTCTCAAGGCCTTCCTCCTGCGTGTCGCCATGATTCTGGTGACAATTGGAAAACCCCCATCTATACTATGTTTATAAACGTCTTCACTAAAAGGAGGAGCCGGTAGATAAATGAAGATCATACTCGACGTTGACCGTCAGCATGAAGAAACGACGGTAACGATCCATTGCAACGAAATGAACCATTCTATCCAGAAGATCCTCGAGTTCCTAAATAGAAAAGAAACCGAGCTAATTGTTGGAAAAAGCGGAGAGAAACAGCATCTGATCAAGCCGGAGAACATTCACTACTTCCGCACAGAAGGAGATACGGTCACAGCCGCCACCACAGAAGGGACTTTTAAAATAAAAGAAAAGCTGTATGAGCTCGAACAGTCTCTCCCCTCCCATAGATTCATACGAATATCAAAATCCGTTATCGCCAACCTCTATGAGATGAGTCATTTCGAACCATCATTTAACGGAACGCTCTGTGTCCACTTTAAATCAGGTGTGAAAGAGTATGCTTCCCGTCATTACGTTGGCAGGATTAAAGAAATATTAAGAATGAACAGGAGGGACACGAAATGAAGACATTTTTGTACAGAAGTGTACTCGGCATTTTCTTTGGGGCCTTCATCACTGTCCTTATAACAAGCGCCGTTATTTATTTTGGCGGGCAGCCCGTATTAGACGGGGAGCTTTTTATAAAAAACGCGTTCGGATACATTTTTTGCGGCTGGCTGTTTACTGTTACACCGCTATACTTTGAAATCCGTTCAATTGGCCTGGCTATGCAGACACTTCTGCACTTCCTTACAGTAACCATTCTTTACTTTATTTTAGGGCTAGGAATTGGCTGGATCCCATTTGATATACAAAACTTTCTGCTATATGCAGCCATATCGATTATTGTTTATACGATCGCCTGGATTGGATTTTACCTTTATTTTAAAAATGAATCGAGAAAATTAAATAAGGACCTTAAATGTATCGAATAGCAGCATATTAAAGGAGGATAAGAATGGAAAGTGTAATAACCGTCACCAATCTATCAAAAAATTTCGGCCGGACACAGGCTGTAAAGAACCTTTCTTTTACGGTAGACAGAGGAGAAATCTTCGGGATTATCGGACCAAATGGTGCAGGGAAAACGACTACGCTTGAAATGCTTGAAGGGATTACAACACCGAGCCAAGGAGATATTGACGTGCTTGGACTCGTGCCGAATAAACAGCTCAGGGAATTAAATAAACGAATCGGTGTACAATTTCAAGCAACCTCCATTCAAAAGAAGATGAAAGTAAAAGAAGCTCTCGATCTTTTTTCTTCTTTTTATAAACGAACAACTAAGAAGAAGTACTTAATCGAGCTGCTCGGATTAAACGAAAAGCTGAACGTAAGGTTTGAAGACTTATCCGGAGGATGGAAGCAGCGGGTCACACTCGCTTTAGCCACTCTGCACGAACCTGAAATTTTATTTCTCGATGAACCAAGCATGGGCCTTGATCCATCTGCGCGCCGGGAAATGTGGTCTCTTATTCAATTGTTAAGAGATCAAGGATGTACCATTGTTGTAACCACGCACTATATGGAAGAAGCCGAGCAGCTCTGCGACCGCGTCGCAATGATTTACAGCGGACAGTTAAAAGCGTTGGACACACCAAGCGAATTATTAAACGACAGTGCGTCCAGCTGCCTCGCTTTTGATAGTGACGATCTATCTTACAAATATTTAATCTCACTTCCTGGTGTAGAACGCGTCGAACAGAACCACAGCGAACTTAAAGTGTTTTGTGATAACCAGCAGACAACGGCCTACCACATTTTCAGTTATTGCCACGAACACAACATCACCCTGTCCAACTTCAAGTTCGAAAAAGGCTCCCTTGATGATTTATTTGTCCAGTATTTAGAAAAGGAGAAGATCGGATGAACGCCATTGTAAAACTCGCAAGCATCGAAACTAAAATGTTCTTCAGAGACCGCTTAAGCATGTTCTGGACGTTCCTGTTTCCTGTTGCAATGATTTGGCTGTTTGGTTCCATGTTCGTCGGAGAAACTATGAGTCAGCAGGCATTTGCCGAATATTTCGTCCCCTCCTGGATCGGCGTTAACATCGTGACCACCTCCTTCTTCACACTGGGGACCGTATTAACAGGTTACCGTGAAACCGGAGTTTTACGAAGATACCAGTCAACGCCCCTGCAGCCGTGGAAAATCCTAGCCGCCCATACGTTTCAAGGGACCGTCATTTTCGCGGTATCTGCCGTACTTCTCATGGTCTTTGGCATGCTGCTGTATGACCTGACACTGCCCGCGTATATCGGCAGCACCTTGCTCGGACTATTACTCAGCATCCTGGCCTTTTTCCCTTTTGCCTTGTTTCTGACTTCCTTAGCGAAAAACACACAATCTGCGGCTGCCATTAGCTCATTATTCCTGAATCTAATGCTGTTTTTATCAGGGGCGACGTTCCCGCTTGAGATGCTGCCAAACGTCCTTCAATACGCGGCAAAAATTCTTCCGCTCTACTATGTAATCCAGATTTTACGCGGTACGTGGACGGAAGCTCCGATTACTGAATATGGCTTGGAAGCTGGCGTACTGATAGGAATTGCGATTGTCTCTGTTGTGCTTGCTTCACGATTTTTTCGCTGGAGCGGGAAATAAAAAAACGCCCTTAAAGTACCGGGCGTTTATGCTTTATAAACCCATCCTTTGTAACTATCAACTGTTTGGATAAATATAACTTAGAACAAACGCTTAAAGCGCCCTGGTAGACACGAAACGCATAAGCAAAACGGCCGGAGGAAGGCGGCCTTCCCTTTTAGCAGGGCGGATGGCTTATGACGCGAGTGTCTGGGCGCTGGAGCTGGATGTCGCACTTTTAAACATATACATCCACAGCTTGAAATTTTATAATTTCCCAGACAATAAAAAAAGGGGAAATCATTCACTCTAGAATGATTTCCCTTTCGCAATCCCCGCCAAATCATAAAGACTTACAGCCGTCTTTCCTTTTGATGGGTTAATTGATTTCTGCGCTCATTTAAGAGCTCATCAATTGATTGCGATACCTTTACCACCTGGGGGTCTAAAGGATCTTCATTATACAGCCTATACATTCGCTGCCGCAGTTTCTCAATTCTTTTCTCTAAGTCTTTTGCGCAAATAGTTCCACCCCCAATGGTTAGGGTATACCCCGGGGAAAGAAACTATAGTGAAACAATTTCTTTACAATATATTACAATACCTACTTCTCCAATTTTCGCTTCTCATCAAGCAGCTGCTGAAACTCTTGTTCCAGTTCTTCAGAAGGTTCAATGCTCAGCCTGCTGAGCACTTCCGATATTTTTGTTTGAATTACGAGCCGCTGATCTTCCTCAGTATCCCGCTCTTTTTGTTTAGGTTTATTTTTATAGTGCTGATAGGTTCCTTCAAATACTTCGATTTCTTTATTGCGGATATCCAAAATTCGTGTAGCGAGATTGTCAATAAAACGCCGGTCGTGTGAAACAAAAATTAAGGTTCCTTCATATTCCTTCAGCAGTGATTCCAAGGCTTTGGCCGCTTCAATATCCAGAAAGTTCGTCGGTTCATCCAAGATTAGTGTATTAATATCACTAAGAAATAACTTCGCGAGAGCGACTTTAACCCGCTCACCTCCGCTTAGAACTCCTACACGTTTATACACATCATCCTGGTAGAAGTGGAGCCTGGCGAGTACGGTTCTTATCAGAGTTTCCTCCTGTTTGGAGGTCGAGCTGACATTTTCTAATATAGATTTACCAACGTCTACAATGGTTAAATCCTGGCTGAAGTAACCTATTTTCACCGACGGGGAAATGGATAGGCCCTCTTCTTCATTGAGGATTTTTTTCACAAGTGTAGATTTCCCGCTTCCATTTTGGCCGATGATTGCTAATTTATCGCCGCCGCGTATATTAAAGCACGTTTTGTCCCAAAGCAAACGGCCGCCAGCAGTTCCCGACACTTCTTCCGCCCTGAGAATGATCCGGTCCTTTACCGTGGTTTGATTAGGAAGATTCATTTTAATAGGCGGTGCTTCTTTCACTTTCTCCACCTTTTCGAGCTGCTCCAACCTTTTCTCTAGGGCTTTCCCCGTTTTCTGCAGCTTCTTTTGTTTTTTCGCAAAATACGGTTTGGCGCCGGTTATTTTCGCTTCTGATTTACTGACTTTCTTCGGCGTTTTGTCGGCTCTTTCTGCTTTTTGCTCTTTTAATCTCAGCGCCTCTTCCAGCTGCTTTTTCTTTGCTTCGTATTTTTCATAAGCCGCTTGCTGCTGACGGTTTTCTTTATTTTTCTGCTCAGCATAATCGCTGTAATTGCCCGTATATTCTTTAAGTTTCCCGTCACCGATCTCCCATACCTTTGTGCAGACATTATCAAGAAATGCCCGGTCGTGCGACACAATGACAAAAGCTCCCTTCCACTTAAGGAGTTTCTTTTCCAGCCATTCGATATGCTCGGTATCCAAATGAGTTGTCGGCTCATCGGCTAATAAAAGTTCAGGAGCCTTTATGAGAGCTTGATTAATGTAATCCTGGGTTACCTCTCCGCCGCTTTTAGCTGTATCGGATCGCTTAAGCTGCGGTAAAAGCTCAGCTTCTACGTGACGAGTCACGTAACCATTTTCAGGTGATAATTCTCCAGCCAGCACATGTAATAATGTCGTTTTACCGCTGCCGTTGTGTCCAACCAGGCCAATACGCTCATTCCTGTGAATGTGAAGCTGCTCGATATCCAGCAGCAGACGGTCTTTTACGTAATGTTTTAAGTGAAGTGCTTCTAATAAAATCATACCAACATCCCCCATTTTCGTTTTCCAGGGGACAAAAAATGCCCCCTATTCTCATTCAGAATAGGAGGCACAGATATAGGTGGACATCAAAAAAGAGACACGTCTCCCTTTTGGCGTTCAACTATAGAAATCCCAATCCTATTCTGAAAACGTTAAACTGAAGGCAGCAAAAATAAAGCAGAGCTCTGCTGTTACTTAAAACACCTTCATTTCATGTCTTCGTAAAATAGGATTAGTACTTCATCTAGTTGGGTCACCCTTTTTCGCTCTTTTATTTATCGTTACTTTACCTGATCTGTGAAAAAGTGTCAACTGCAAACGGTGGAGCGGCTTTTCAATATTAAAATTTCACTTGAACTTTCTTTTGTTCACCACTCGGAATATTCACCCACAGCATTTTAGTCTCTTCGTCAAAAAAATAGGTTTCTTCTTTGGTTTTCAATTCATCTAAGCTGCTCACTGCTTTATACTTTCGACTAGCTGCGTGAACCTTTTTAGGTACTGACTTCTCTTCCAGCCGAACGTAATAAGAAGGACTCTCTGACTCCGCACGCTTATTATGGATTTCCACTTTATTTTTATTTTTGTCAACGATATCAACATTCGAGTTGTGGTCTTCCACTGGAGAAAGCTGAACATTATCCAAAGTCAATGAACCGCCCGCTTGACCACTCACCATGTTTCCAACTTTAAGGACATCACCTTTAGAGACATTAATATTGGAGATAGTGATTTTAGACATGTCATTTGCTTCTGAAATATCAGCTGTACGAGTGTCTTCCCCATTTTTCACATATAGCACAGCTTCATCAACGCTGCTATTTCTCTTCACATCGGCAGTCAGCGTATAGGCCCCTGGTTTTGGAACGACATACTGCCAAACGTCAGAGGAAAAATCCTGGCCGCCAGCAATTTCTAGAGACCCATCCTTAATAGATGTATCCACCATATTACTTCTGCTCCAGTGCTCAAAACCATGATTAAAATTACCATTGCTCAACAACCCAGAGCTCTTGTCTGTTGAATCCTCTAACTTCAGGGAATCTAAATCAAAATCGCCGGAAGTGAAGTCTACTCTTATAAGGTTTGTACCTTCTTGAAGCTTCAACTCTGTTCCTTTTTCTTTCCATTTCTTATTCGTTGCTTTTAGGGCCACCTTTTGAGCATCTGTCATATCTCCGCTCTTTTCTTCTCTTACATTAACAGTGGCTTCACTATCTGTTTCGGCTGAATAATTTAAGTTTACGTTATAGGTTCCTGCTTTTGGAACGCTGACGGCATAAGTAACACTTTCTTCTGATTCATTAAAATCACTAAGATATCCAAACCCGGCATGCCCTTCATTTTCGTTCGAAAACTCTACACCATACGTGTAAGAGGCTGTTTCAGCTTCAAAAACTTTATCCTCCTGTGATGGGACAACCTTCAAAAATACACTATCATGCGGAGCGAGTGTTACAGAATAGTCGGACTGGATTCCGAGGTCCTCATGTGTCCATACATCACGTACATGACCTTCTGTTATCCCCAACTCTTCCTTAAAATTAAAATCAAATGTTTGCTGTTTATCTTGGCGGTTAAATAAACCTACGGCCCATGAACCATCAGGAAGCTGTCCTACCCAGCGCTGGCTGTCCCGGCTGTCATTGGATTCGCCATAATGCTCTGCACTATTGTAGATAGGTTTACCAGCCAGACCCATTTTATTAAACTCAATGAGCTCGGTGTTTTGATAGTACTTATAATTATCTTTGATGGTGTCATATTGATCTGCGATAGCGATTGGAGAGCCCGCTAAAGTATAGAGAGACAGGGTTGTTTTCTTCTCATTTTCTGCATGATCTCCTTCAAATGTATTTAACTTTAAGAAGTCCCCGTCAAGAATCATGCTGGATCTTCCGCTTATATCAGAAAATCCTGTAAACCCTTGGAATGAGTTGGCCCACTGAGACCAGCCTTCCTGCCATTCCTGTCTTCTTTCACTAATGTGATTCCAGCCGCCTCCAAAGGCATCTTCATTGATTCGAATCATATCCCCATATTTTCTTTCAAGTTCACCATGTTCGTAAAGATGAGGCATCACTAAACTTAAGAACACATTATTTTCTTCAGCAGCTTCAGACATCCACTTCAAATGAGTCTCATAGTTCTCGCGGCCATGAGGTTCTCCTACTTTACCAAGATTCGGGTCCATTCCATCTTCATACCATGAAATAAAGTCGACACGTAAAAAGTCCGCTCCCTGCTCCTTAAAAAAGTCGATATACCCTTTCACATATTTCTCGGCATCTGGATGCTCAACATCCACCCAGTAAAGAGCGCGTTCATTGCCCTGCCCGCCATTAAAGCGGTCACCGTCTGTCGGGTCATCTGGATCTCCCTGATCAATCAGTTCTGCCACATAAGTAGGACCATCAGGATTATCTTCAGTACCTTTCACAATATATTTGTCCGGATTTTTTACAACTTCAGGGCTGACCCAAAGAGGATTGTAATAGATCCCAAAATCCATTCCTTTTTCTTTAATATAGTCGCCCCAGAATTCCCAAGTGTGCCCCTCTGGATACTTTTCTGAAGGATACTGGAATTCTTCTTCACTTTCATCCTCTTCAGGCTTTTCCCCTGTCTTATATAATTGCACATTATCTAACTGAAACGAGCTGTGCTCTCCTGCAGCATCTATATTAAATTCTATAGTCAACTGCCCATTCGTTACATTAGCCTGTAATTCAAAAAGTCCATAACGTGGTTCGCCATATTCATTGGCTAGTCCATCATTGAGCTCTACTGCTTGTTCAGGTGCCGAATCTCCTTCAGAGGTATCTGTGTAGCCCGTTAATTTCATGTTCGCTGAACTTGTACCATTTAGGTAATTGTCGACATCATTTGGAAACTTAACACGGGCTTCTACGGTGTAATTGCCATCTTCCAGCCCCTCTACCGTTTGAGAAACTTTTGCTGTATGCGGTTTTGGATCATAGACGTAAAACTTTAATCCTTCATAAGAATCATTGGCATCCACTCCTGTGGAGGCCTCTGTTTCTATGTCCCATCCTTCTGCACTACCAAGCTCAAAATCTCCATTAATCAATAAACCCTCTGAACCTTCTTCCTCGCTGCCATCCATGTTTAATGGTCTTTCCATCCAGTTGTCGTTATGACTGACAACATAACCGTTTTTGTTTAATAAGGTAGCCCCTTCAATCCATCCATCAGTAGATATCATGTCATACCCGTAGGGCTTAAAATTTTCCGCCATCCAATCGATATTTTCTTTATATCTATCTTCAGGCATATATGTATTTTTGTCATGCTGATGCTCATAGGTTGAGAAATACATGGGACCTGATCCCTGCCTTGTAAATTGACTGTCTTGGGCAGAAACAGCTGGTGTAAGAACGGACGATAAAGCAAAAGTAGAAAGGACACAGAACACTCCTTGTTTACTAACTAAACCCTTTTTACGCTTTCGTGAACGTTTAATCATTTGATTTCTCCTTTTTTTATTTTTTTAAACTTTAAAGGACGGTTGACTAAAACTCCCTCCCATAGACTTCGACGTAGAGTAAACGTTTACTCATTAATTGTAATTATAAGCGCTTACATTTCGATAGTCTAGTACTTTTTTGAATATTCGCATAAATATGTCTCATAAATTAACGTTAAATTACTGGATAAACCATTTAATTATAAGTAAACGTTTAACTTAAAACACAAAAAAATAACCCGTAGAAGAGTTGCTTACTGCAAAACTTTTACGGATTCACGTTCGATGATTTGATGGGGCATAATAATGCTTTGCGTCGTACCGCCTGTTTTTAAAGCTTCAAACAATAATTCAGCTGCCGTTTCCCCCATTTCCCTCAGCGGCTGGGATAAGGTAGTGAGGGGAGGTATGGCCATTTCGGAAATCTTTAAATTATCATAGCCGATAACGGAAATGTCTTCAGGTACTTTAATATTCATTCGATAGGCTGAAGCCATTGCTCCAATCGCCATTTCATCACTGGCTGCAAAAATAGCTGTCGTTTCAGGAGCTGCTTCCATTAACTTTTCAAACATCGTAAGTCCGTCTTCATAAGAAAAACCCTGTGCTGAAACCACAATAGGGGATTCATTTCCCAGCTGATCTCTCATCGCTGCTTTAAACCCATCAATCCGCGGAGAGCCGGCGATTGGGTCTTCTTTAATTCCGCTGATCATACCTATCTTCTCATGTCCTTTATTAATCAAATAAGAAGCAGCCGCATATGAAGCATCACGATCATCGACCTTTACATAAGGAAGCGGATGTTTGTGAGACTTGGTAGAAACCAAAACTGCTGGAACATTCATCTCTTTGATGGCTTCATAATACTCATCCGTTATTTCTTCACTGGCAAACAAAATCCCTTCGACTCTTTTTTCACTTAACAGCTTTAAGTAATCGAGTGTTTTTTCCCCTTGTGAAGCTGTATTACATACAATTACACTGTGTCCCAAGCTGTGAGCAACTTTTTCAATTCCATGTAATAGCTCAGAAGAGACCATCCCGGAAATATCAGGGAAAAGCACCCCAATGGTTTGCGTTTTTGTATTTTTCAGTCCCCTGGCTACAGCATTGGGCTTGTATCCTAATTCCTCAACAGCCTCCATCACGAGCTTTTTTGTCTTCTCTGAATAACCAGCAGACGTACTATTTAAAATTCTTGAAACAGTAGCAATCGAAACATTGGCATGTCTAGCTACATCCTTAATGGTTGGGTTCATGACCCTTTCCCCCTCTTAACGAGTAAACGTTTTCTCTTTGGGTGTATCGTACGATAAGGGGGTGCCCCTGTCAATTCTTTTAAAACTTCTAAACCTGCTGTTTATATAAAGCAATCAAGGAATATATCTTCCATTAACGGGTATGTAATTATATCAGCATAACTAATGGAGGAGGAAGACATATGGATAAAAGAATCATGGGAGCCGTATTTTCTCAAGTAGGCGATACCGAACGAGCGATTAAAGATTTACAAGGGCACGGCTACGGTCCTCAGGATATTTCAGTGTTTGCCAGGGATAGAAATAAAGTAAACGTCCTTGAAGATGAAACAGATCTTCATGTATCGACCAATAAAGGAAAACGAGGAGAAAAAGTTGGGAAAGGGGCAGGTATTGGAGCAGCTTCAGGCGGTATTCTTGGCGGACTGACGGGCTTAATCGTAGGGCTTGGAATTCTGGCTATTCCCGGGATCGGTCAAATCGCAGCAGCCGGCCCAATCGTTGCCGCTCTTTCCGGACTCGGTCTTGGAGCCGGTGGCGGCGGTATTGTGGGTGCGCTTGTTGGAGCCGGCATGCCGGAAGAAGAAGCGAAACAGTATGAGGAGCACTTAAGAGCCGGGAAAATCATCGTGATGGTCGAAGCTGATGAGAAACACGAAAACACGATCTATCAAACTTTCTTATCAAACAAAACAGAGAATAATTCGATGTATCCAAGAAGGAAAGAAAGCCACGTCTCCACCCACGATCATACGGAAACCAAACCCAGGGTTTCAAATAATGAAGGCGTCGGCGAAAGACGAAGCAGGCGTAGTGTCCGTTAATTTTTACTTGAGAACGCACGGAGGATTCCGTGCGTTCTTATGTGGTCTGAATCATTATTTAGCTCGTATTCTCCTGCACCACGTCAGTATTTCGCGATCCACTCTGTCTCCAACCAAATAAAAAAGCAATTCTGCCCCAGCAGAATTGCTTCCCCTATATTACCTCTTTATATGTTTACAAACCTCATTCGCAACCTCAACTGTCGTTGCATGACCGCCAATGTCGCCTGTTTTTACTCCGGCCGCTGTCGTTTCTTCAACAGCCGCGAGAATGCTTTCGGCCATCTTCGATTCACCAAGATGATCGAGCATCATTTTAGCTGTCCAGATCTGTCCGATCGGGTTCGCGATTCCTTTGCCATAAATATCAGGCGCAGACCCATGGACGGGCTCGAACATCGATGGATGCTCCCCTGTCATGTTTAAGTTTGCCGCGGGCGCGATTCCGATGCTGCCCATGATCGCCCCGCCGATATCTGTTAAAATGTCTCCGAACAAATTACTGGCGACAATCACATCGAATTCCTGAGGTTTTGATACGAAGAATGCGGCTAAAGCATCAATATGATGTTTATTCGCCATCACATCCGGGAACTCATCACTGATTTCGGCAAAAATCTCATCCCAAAACGGCATCGAGTGGACAATGCCATTGGATTTTGTCGCGCTCGTCAGCTTCCCTCTTCGCTCAGATGCCAGCTTGAACCCGTAACGAATCGCGCGCTCTGAAGCTTTTCGGGTAAAGACAGCGTTTTGAATGGCCATTTCGTCCTGACCTCTATGTATGCGGCCTCCGACTTCACTATATTCACCTTCACTGTTTTCACGCACGACCATGATGTCAAAATCTCCAGGATTCGCCAAAGGGGATTCCAGTCCTTTGAAGTGCTTCGCAGGCCGAATATTGAGTGATTGATCCATCTCGCGGCGGATTTTAATCAATAATCCCCATAAGGAAATGTGGTCCGGCACCCGCTCTGGATCACCGACAGCTCCCAGTAAAATCGCGTCAAACTTTTCAAGCTGTTCGATTCCATCATCGGCCATCATTTTTCCATGTTCTAAATAGTAATCACAGCCCCACGGAAACTCTGTAAAATTAAACGACACATCGTCAAAAACTTCCGCTGCATGGTTCAAAACATCCAAGGTTACGGGTACAACTTCTTTCCCTATTCCATCGCCAGGTATAACCGCAATATTATAATTTCTCATAGGTTCCTCCTTAATGAGTAATAGCTTCCTTAACAGCTTCGATCCACGTTCTTGCCATCAGCATATTCCCTGTAGACGTCATGTGAACGCCATCTGTCGTTAACGGGACCGAAGAATTTTTCTCTATCTGGGTGATAAATGCTTCGTGAGTCGGGACCAAAATCGCCTGATAATCTTTGGCGAGCTTATCGACGATTTCAACATAGTCTTTTAACAGCTGATTCCCTTTAGAATCAGCATCCTCCTCAATAACAGTCGGCTGCATTAAAATAATCTGGCTGTCCGTTTCATCGGCGACCTGCTTCAGTAACTTTTTATAAATCGATAAAAATTGATCCGGATCCACCTGGTTGATCTCAGGATTATCGAGCTGCCGCCATACGTCATTGATCCCTATAGAGATTGACACCCAGTCCGGCTTCACATCAATCACATCACGCTGCCACCTCTGTTTGAGATCCGTAATTCGATTTGCAGAAACCCCTTTATTCACGAAGTCCAGTTCCTTTTCCGGAAAAAAAGTGATGTAGTAATCTCTCAACAGACGTACATAGCCATCGCCTAAATCCTCCGAGTCCGTACCCCGATGAGAATCCGTAATGCTGTCACCAATTAAAATAATTTTGCTCACGATCACTCACCCCCTTTCTATAGCAACCATAAGAATTCTGAAAAACAAACTCACACCAGGAACGTCACTACCTGCAGATACGTCTGGACGAACAGGTAAAAAGCCACCGCATATAAGATGTTAAATTGAAAACCATTTTTAAAAATGCTTAAACCGTTTTCGCTGCTTAACACAATCGCTGGAAGAATAAATGGTGAAAGCAGCGCTGAAACAACACTTCCAGAAGTGATCGACAACACTAACAGCTCCGGCGGATACGGCAGTGACACGTTTTGAAGTACCCCTCCCACAAGAACCAGTACCGGAAGCGGTCCGATTCCAAAAAAGCTGAGGACCATCGGAACAAACGGCAAAATACTTAATAAATCCAAAAAAGGAATGCTCTGCTCGACCAGTAAAATGCCGTCAATGAGCGCCTTTCCCCATCCGGATATATTCAAAGCGACAATCACCAGACCTACGGAAAGCAGAATACTGAATTGCTGCGCCTTTCCTTGCAAGTAGCCCGTAAAATAAAACGAGATATTCTTTTTCAAGCTTGTAAAGCGGCGTTTACTAAAGAAATAAAGAAGTGTATAGCTTAAGATGACCGGCGGGATGATAACGAGAATCTCAAGCCCAAATACCCCGTGGAGGAAAAAGATTGTACCAAAAATCAGCACAAATAATGTGATGAACTCGAGCACTTCCCGGCTTAACTTCCCTCTTTCCTGTGAACCAATTGCTTTTTTAATCTCTTCTTGAAGAGCCGAAGTGATATCAATCTTATAGTGTTTCTCTTCAAAATAAGAAAAAGCTACTGCAAGCACTACGGCCCCAAACGAAATAAAGGCTCCCTGCACCATCGACATCCATAAAGAAGCATCTAAAAAATTTACGATAAACACAAAACTTGGAATGCTGATGACCCACAGCGTGCACAGTGAGAAAGCACGGAGCAGCGCCGTTCCTTTAAAATTTTCCCAGGCCTCTCCTTTTCGATTGCCTAAGATTCCCTGGATGAAATGATACACCGTCTGAATTGAACCAAATAAAAGAAAGAACGAGAGAACCTGTGTAATCATCATAATTCCAAAGTAAAACTTCCGGCTCGTGTTTAAAAAGTTACCCGCCAGTGACATGATTTTTTCTATGTAAGGCTCCTCATTAAGAATCCAGCTGATGATCGGTACAATTAATAAAATTGCAATTAAGCTGGTCATCTGCCTGAAACCTTCCAAAAGACCTTCTGTTATAGAAGCGTCAGACATGATCAGTATAAAAAAGGCAAACGAGACTAGGAAAAACGGCAGCACCCGCTTTCTTCCCGTTAAATAGAAGAAAGAAAAAGCAAGCGATAAGACTCCTAAAATCGAAAGGGATGTTAACATCTTATCATTTTCAAAAAAACGCGTGGCGTAAAATAATGCGATATATAAGTTAATGATAACAGCGTATGAATAGATGGAAGCTTTGTTCATCTTAAAACTCCTGACTACATTGAATAATTCCATTATATGCCTGGCTGGATTTGGAGTCTAATGATTTAGACCGCAGAAACATCCTTCTTTCTGTGATAATCACTCACTAAAAGAACTTCGAATATCCTGGAGTATATCGTGTTCGAAGGGATGAAGCTTCTTATGAATCATCAGTCACAAAGTGTGCAGGGATACTCCATTAAACCCGGCGATAATTTTTGGCGTCTGGCAGAAAAGTTTAATGTTCCCATCCACAATTTGCTCGCCATGAACCCAGGTGTGAATCCATACCACCTTTTTATAGGGCAGAATATTTTCATTCCAATAGTGCAACCAGCGTTTATGCACTCAAGGAACGCTGAATGCATTAGTCCAGCAGAATTGGAATTAAAAAGTAACATGCGCAGTTTATGGGAAGAACATGTAGCATGGACAAGAATGGCCATTATCAGTCTCATCTTTAATTTGCCAGATGTGAACGAAGTGCTTACCCGACTTCTGAGAAATGCCACAGACATGGGTGATTTACTTAAGCCGCTATATGGAAATCAGCTAGGTGACCGTTTTGCAGAGTTAATCAAGGAACACTTACTTATCGCTGCAGATTTTGTCAAAGCAGCCCTTGCAGGTGATCAGCAGGCAGCCTCAGAAGCGGAAACGAAATGGTATGCCAATGCTGATGAGGTTTCTGCCTTTTTAAGTGAGATCAATCCTTTTCTGTCAGAAAAAGAATTTAAACAAATGTTCTCCACCCACTTAGAACTAACCAAAACAGAAGCCGTATTAATGATAAACAAAGAGTATCAAAAGGATATTGAGATCTATGATGAAATTGAAGAGCAGGCGTTAATGATGGGCGACATGATTTCAGATACCATCGTGAAGCAATTTCCAAACGTATTTTAAAAGCCAAACCTCCACGGGTTGGCTTTTTTGTTTATCATTTCTGTTATTTACCAATAACCATTGCGCACGTGCTCTGCATAATAAATTCCCTGCCAAGATACACTAAATTTAAATCGACGGGATCGTATGATTTTCAACATTTTTCAAAAGGGGGATGGCAATGGAGCTGAAATTCAGAAAGTTTATAGTCGCAGCCATGTGCTCAATGATTTTAATGATTATCGTTACACAAGTAACCACCGCTTCAGAAGACTCCCCTCCTCCTTCGACTGCCGCTAACGCTGAAATCAGAAAAGACTCGCCTTATGATTACACGCTCGTCTGGATGTCTGACACCCAATATTATTCAAAAAGCTACCCGCACATTTACAAGCAAATGGTCGACTGGATTGCCACCAATCAAGCCTATCTAAACATTCCCTATGTCTTTCATACCGGCGATATCGTAAATAAATGGGACAATGAGGAGCAATGGCAATATGCCGATGAATATATGAAGGTGCTTGAAAAAGCCGAGGTGCCTTATGGAGTCCTTGCAGGAAACCATGACATCGATTTAAAAAATAACAACAGCTACAAACAGTTTTCCAAATATTTTGGACAGAAACGATTTGAGAAACAAAAGACTTACGGCGGTTCATACAAGGATAACCGCGGACACTATGACCTGGTCAGTGAAAATGGAGAAGAATTCATCATGATTTACATGGGATGGGGGATCTCTCAGAAGGAAATCGACTGGGTAAATAAAGTCCTCGCGGAGCATTCCGACCGCATTGCTTTCCTAAGCTTCCACGATTATTTACTAGTTTCTGGAAAACGCAGCCCAATCGGTGAGGAAATCTTTGAAGAAGTTGTCGAGCCTAATGAAAATGTCGTCGCCACCTTAAATGGACACTACTACGGCAGTGAAACACTGATCGACGAAATAGACGATGACGACGATGGCACGCCAGACCGCAAAGTGTATCAAATGGTCGCTAATTACCAGAGCGAACCCGAAGGCGGACAAGGCTACATGCGCCTTCTAAACGTGAACTCAAACGAAAATAAAATTTATGTCAAAACATACTCACCTTATTTAAACTCTTATAATTACGATGAGGCTAAATCGAACCCGGGAAAAGGGGAACTCGTTATCGAGCTGCCGGATGAATTGGGATAGAATGTATAACTAAAAATCCCCTGCAGATGATCTGCAAGGAAACATATTTTTTAATAAATTTATCCTATATTTTTTCTACCTTACAATTTTTTTGTGTTTCTTCATTAAATTTTCAATCACATTTCCCGAAGATTTTCCTCTTTGCCCACTTGCACTCGTAAACCTCGATTGACTTTTTATAGAAGAAAAATAACAACAGCGTTTTTTTACACTGTTGTTATTTTAGTTTTCCGGTATATATCTTTAATTCCTTACAGCAGCCACCTGCCTCCATCCGCCCAGAGCAGAAATATCTTCCGCTCCTGAACCAGCATATCCTTCACAAATAAACCCTGGTACTTCAGATCCATCCTCAAGCTCTACTTTCCCAATTCCTAAAGGAGAAGGTATCGAAGCTGTGAAGCATCCAAGAGATTCTACAGGCATTTCCCATACTTCAACACTAATAGCTGCTCCTCCTTTGTTTTGCTTAATCATACCTGGTTTGGCGGGATGGCCCGGAAGTTTTATTAACTGGTATTTGGGAGCTGTTAACGTTTCTCTTACAAATTCTGCCCCACATTCACGCATTTGTTTTTCTAAGGGATATCCTCTCATATGGAGGCCGCATACGACTAAATCTGTCGTTTCTTTTTTTACTTTATGCCGCTTGGTCCTCTCGACTTCTTTTGAGCGAGTCATCCAAAGATCGGCAGTACCAGCTGCTAAGCCTTCTTGTTCGGCCAGGCTGAAAATAGTGATCCCAAAAGGAACTTGGGGAGCCGCATCTCCTGCAGGAACAGCTACAGCTGACAGATCGAGTAAATTGCAATGATTCGTATAGAGACCCATTTTGCTGTTGGTTGCGACAGGGTCTTGGCTGACTTCCTCCCTTGTCCATGTCCCTCCACAAGTAGGCATGACGAGGGCAGCGTCTTTTAATAAATTCTTTACGTCTCTCTTTAAAGCTTGCAGTTTGTGGATCGCTTGAAATAAGGATGCGGCGTCATAATTCTCCGGGGAACCGGAACGTAGCACTTCTTCAGTTACAGGAACCGCTGTGCAGGGCTTTGAATCGATAAAGTCACCCAAAGCTGCCCATCGTTCCGCTATCCAGGGGCCGCCATATAAAACTTTTGCTGCTTCCGCGAATAAATCTGTATTCACATAGACGACCGGCACCCCTTGTTCTTTCACCTTAGCTGCTGCTGCCTCCCAGGCCTTTTGATATTCCTTGGCATAAGGGCCATAAAATTCAGGCGTTTCTTCAGGCAAACAAATTTTTTCTGGATGTTCGGGAACTAGCTTTGGCAATTTCTTCGACCATGGGTCTGTTGATTCTTCCCCTCGGGCGTGTTCATCTACTTTTATAGCCTCATCCAATGTATGAGCAAATACTGTGACGCAGTCGATACTTTCACAGGCCGGCACTACTCCTTCTTTAGACCAGGCACCAAGGCTGGGCTTAAAACCAATCAGATTGTTTAAGGCAGCAGGTACACGCCCTGACCCTGCCGTATCCGTCCCAAGAGAAAAAGCAGCCTGTCCTCTTGCCACGGCTACGGCGGAACCCGAACTGGATCCTCCACTGATGAGTTCTTCTTTAATGGCATTATGGGTTTCTCCATAAGGACTTCGTGTTCCCACTAGTCCCGTAGCAAATTGATCTAAATTGGTTTTTCCAACAGGGATCGCCCCAGCATCAATCAATCGACTGACTACCTTCGCATGCTCACCTGGTGTGTACGAATAATCAGCACATCCCGCCGTTGTAGGGATGCCTGCGAGATTGATATTGTCTTTAACCGCAAAGGGGATGCCCCAGAGCGGAGCATCGGTCTTGTTTATAGTTTCTAAATTATCGAGATACGGCTGGAGCCAAGATAGATCAGGCGGCGTTATCCATATATTCATAAACTGATTCTTCTCTGCCCGTAAAATGATTTCTTCTATGACCTGTTTCGGGCTTATAAGGCCATCCTTGTATTGCTGCTGGAGCCAGTCAATCGTTAAATGTGCTGGAAGTTTACTCACTTAGCCGCCACCACGCTTTCTTCTTTAATTGAAGCAATCAATTGCCCGGCCTGCACTTCTTCTCCCGGCTCTACATAAATAGAAGTAATATACCCATCGCAAGGGGCTTGCTGAGGGAACTCCATTTTCATACTCTCTTCTATTATAAGAGTGTCCCCTTTTTTCACGTATTCACCAGAAGATACGAGAACCTTCCAGACACTCCCTGGCATTTGTGAGCGGGCAGCCGTTTCTCCGGCCGGGATTTCTCCTTCAGGTACAGCTTCCTCATTATCCATTTCAGACACATGCTCGGCAATCCCCGCTTCCTTCCACCTTTCTCTTTCCGCCCTGAAGGAAGCCTGCTGATGTTCTTTGAATGAAGCGGCGCTTTCTTTAATAGATTCCTGGAATTGAAGATATTCTCCAAGCTTGAAGGTTGTTTCTGTTATATCTGCCTCAAACCTTCCTCGTAAAAAGTCCTCTCTCATTTCCAGCAGTTTATCTGGTTCCACCGGATAGAATTGAATCTGATCAAAGAATCTAAGAAGCCACGGTTTTCCTTGTTCAAAGCTCTCTGTAGAACGCAGGCGGTTCCAAACCTGAATCGTACGACCGACAAACTGGTAACCGCCAGGGCCTTCCATCCCGTACACACACATGTACGATCCACCGATACCTACCGCGTTTTCCGGTGTCCATGTTCTCGCTGGGTTATATTTTGTCGTAACTAGACGGTGGCGGGGATCGGTAGGAGTCGCCAGCGGGGCTCCTAAATATACATCGCCGAGTCCAAGCACCAGGTAATTAGCATCAAAGACAATCCTCTTTACATCCTCGATGCTGTCCAAACCGTTGATACGCCGGATAAATTCCAGATTATCCGGACACCACGGGGCATCGGGACGAACATTATTTTGATAACGTTCGGTGGCCAGCTGAGTGGATGGATCATTCCAGGAAAGCGGCAGCCGGACAATTCTGGACGGCACCTCAATTGATTCAAGCGGAGGCAGCTGACTATCCACTTCAAGTACTTTTTCACAGGCCTCCTTTATCGTCATTTGCAGCGGGTCAATGTGGATCTGTAAGGAACGTACGCCAGGAGTCATTTCGATCGCTGGGAGACATTCTGTTTCTTTTAATTGTTCCATTAAAACTTGTACCTGGAACCTTAGAAGCAGATCAAGCTTCATTTCCCCATATTCCACCAGCAGGTATTCATCGCCGCTGCAGCGGATCGTAATCGGATATCTGCGGTCTGTATCCACATAGGCAAAGATCGGATAACTGGAATCCAGATCGGAATTTGGGACAGGAAGATGAATTTGCGGAAGATTTTTTCGCGCTCCCTGGCCGATTTTTTCAATCTTTTCTTCTTGCACCTGTCGCAAGCCATTGGCTTCTTCGAGTGTAAGCAACTGAAAGCGGATCTTATCCCCCGGGTGCAGCTGTCCGATCTTCCAGAACTCCGCTGATGCGGTAGTCACAGGACAGACAAAACCGCCCAGGCTCGGGCCGTCCGGGCCTAACAATATTGGCATATCCCCAGTTAAATCGAGGGTTCCGATCGCATACGCGTTATCATGAATGTTCGAGGGATGAAGCCCTGCTTCTCCCCCATCTTCACGTGTCCAGTCGGGGGCTGGACCCTTCAGTCGAACTCCAGTCCTGGAACTATTAAAATGAACTTCCCACTCGGTTTCGGTCAGCTGCTTGAGATAGTTTTCATCCAAATACTCTTCTGTACAATGTGGTCCTGGAATAACGCCAATGGTCCACGTTTTCGTAATAGCCGGCTGGTCTTCCTCTGCTAACCCTTGTATGCTTCCGGGTACATTTCCTTTTTTCACACCTAGTACGTCTCCCGGGCGGAGTGCTCTTCCACCATGACCCCCGAATCCGCCTAATGTGAAGGTTGAGGAACTACCTAGGATTTTAGGCATGTCCAAGCCGCCTTCAACTAAGAAATAGGTCCGCATTCCTTCTTTTGCTTCACGGAAGGTTAAAACCTGGCCTTGGTTAGCAAATACAGGCTCGTACATCGGAACAGCCTGACCGTCCAGCTCTGCTTCCATGTCCGCCCCTGTCAGGCAGAACCACATATCATTACGAAAACTATACGATCCTCCTTGAAGGGTCAGCTCAAGCCCGGGTGCCTCTCGCTCATTGCCAAGCAGTTCATTCCCGATTCGGAAGGAGTAAGGATCCATCGCCCCACAAGGCGGAACTCCTACGTCCCAGTGGCCGGTTCTCCCGGGGTAGTCTTGAACAGTCGCTTGAATACCGCCATCTAAAACTTCAATCGCATTTTCCGCTGGTTGGAAGTCGTTGAGCAATTGAGTAAAAACCTGTCCACTTTGAAAGCTATCTTCTAGAAGCAGCTCTTGAAGATAAGAGAGGTTGGTCGTGACCCCGTACATCTTAGTTTCTGAAAGGGCCTGAATCAGCTTATGAATAGCTTCGGTACGGTTCCTGCCATGGACAATAACCTTAGCAAGCATCGGATCGTATAAGGCGGTAATCGTGATCCCGTCTCTCACCCATGTTTCATTTCTGGCTTTTTCAGAGAATTGCGCCTGGTCCAGATACCCTGCACTCGGCCGGAAATTATGAAGGTAATCTTCCGCATACACGCGTGCCTGGATACTGTGACCTTTCATTGTTGGAACCTTTTCTTCAAGACCATAGAGTTGATCAGCCGCTTCCTTCACCATCCACTCCACTAAATCTACGCCTAATACTTCCTCGGTTACACCGTGCTCTACTTGCAGCCTCGTATTAACCTCTAAAAAATAGAATTCTTCGCTCTTTGGGTCAAACAAAAATTCTACTGTTCCTGCACTGCGGTAGCCCGCTTCTTTAGCAAGACGTTCAGCTGCCTCTGCCATACTTTGTCGTACGAATTCAGACAAAGCAGGAGCCGGGCTCTCTTCAATCACTTTCTGGTTCCGTCTCTGAAGCGAGCAATCGCGCTCACCGAGAGATACGACCTCACCCCTGCTGTTTCCAAATATTTGAACCTCCACATGCCGAGCTTTAGGAATATATTTTTCTAAAAACACGCCGCCATTGTTAAAATTTGATTCAGCAAGGTGGCGGACGCTTTCAAAGGCCGTACGCAGTGCATCTTCATCGGCACAGACCCGCATACCAATACCACCGCCGCCAGCTGTACTCTTTAAAATGACGGGGTAGCCGATCGCTTCCCCCTCAACCACAGCTTCTGCGATCTCTTCTATTAAATCGGTTCCTGGCAGTAATGGAACCTCGGCTCGCTCCGCCATCTCCCTTGCTGTATGTTTTAAACCGAAGATTTCCATCTGATCCGGGGTAGGACCAATAAAGGTGATGCCTTTCTCTTCACAAGCTCTAACGAAGTCGGCGTTTTCACTAAGGAAACCGTAACCGGGATGAATGGCCTGTGCGCCGGTATCAATAGCTGTCTGAAGAATAAGGTCTGCATTTAAATAACTATCCTTTGCCGGTCCCTCTCCAATAAGTACCGCTTCATCCGCATAATCGACATGGAGACTGTCCTGGTCCGCTTTCGTATAAACAGCCACAGAGGCAATCCCAAGTTTTTTTAATGTTCGTTCAATCCTTACTGCAATGGCGCCGCGATTCGCAATCAATACTTTTGTAAACATAAAGTTGTTTCCCTCTCCTTTTTATAATCGGAATATTCTGATCTTTATATTTAAAAAAATAGAGCTATTGGTCCCATATTAAGAGTCTGATAGGTGTTGGGTTAAAACCGCTGCACGGATTATTCAATTGCGGGCAGTTGCTGATTAACACTTTAGTGCGGCATCTCGCTTTCATTTCGACATAATGCCCCGGGCCTGAAATTCCGTCTGCAAAGGATAATCCTCCTTCTGGTGTAAGAGGTACATTCATAAAGAAATTGATATTAGGGGCTAGATCTCTTTTTGTATAATTCTCCCCATGCTTCGCGAGCTGGTTCATAAAGTTATCGCGGCAATTATGCATATGCAGTCGGTCATGGGCGTATCTGACCGTATTGCTTTGAGCCGAGCAGGCGCCACCAAGCGTGTCGTGACGTCCAACGGTATCCGCAACGATTTCTAAAAGCTCCTTCCCTGACTCTGCTCTGAGGATTGAACCTGTCGTCAAGTAGACATTTTTTTGACCAGCTATTGTTGTCAGGGCACTGTAATGATCTTCAGGCTTTTCTGCATCATAAAACAACGTATCGGCCGCCTGGTTTCCCTCTTCATCTACTATTCGAAGCACCTGTCCGGGAAGCAATTCGTACATCCACCCGTCTCCTGCAGGAAGCGAATGATCATACACTGCATTCTCTACTTTTCTGGAACTTACTTTTTTTGTTATCACACTCATGATTTACTCCTCCTTTAATTTTTATTGGCTGACCAATGAATAGTAATTCCAAGTATTTTCAAATGCTCGTCTGTTTTCAGGATGGTAATTCACACAATAATCGTCGTCTTTGACTGGAGCGGCAGGCAGTACTTCAACTTTTACAGATGCATTTGGAAAAGCCAGGCTTGGATTATGAGGGTTTGGTGTATTGGAAAGCAGCAGCAGTATATCCATCTCTGTTCGAAGAATGACACTGTCCCCTTTCTTACTGTGTCCTTCTACAAAGTTCATATCTCCACTCTCATCCACAACAATCTTTGAAAATAAGTTAAGGACAGGCCCCATATCCCGGCTCTCCAGTCCATTTCTCACCAATTCCATCGCAAAATTTTCCTGACCGCTTCGATACCATTCATTTTGATTTTGCTGATAAGTTGTTTTACCGTACTTATCATCGGTCAGCTGCCTTGTCGTATAACCACCGATTGGATCATGCCAGCCAAGATCATCCTCCAAAATGCTTACCATAGCCTGGCCATTATCACTCATTAAAATATTTCCTTTCGTCAAATGAGAAGTATGCTGAGCTTTTAATGTATCCGGCATGTTGTACCTTTCACTTCTATTCCCTGCATTAAAGAATAGACAAGAAAGATTTGCCCCCTCTTCCAGAGCTGTGACTTTAATCTGCTTTCCTTTCGATATGCTGCCCGACCACTTTGCTCCTGCACGAAATGTGCGAGTCCAAACGTTTCCCATCATGATTCCTCCTTAAGAATGTTTTCTAATAAAAAATAAAAGCCTGGGAGATTTAGAATCTCCCAGGCTTTTGTCCCTCCGTGTATATAGATTAATGATGAACCTTAACCTATACCGCTCTCTCTCGGACCTGACTTGATACTTCTATCAACGGAACCCTAGAAAGCTTTTTTGTCCTCGAATCCGAGAACCTTTATTAAATTTTGAATGTAATTGGCATTATAGCTATTAATCCAGCTCCCCCGCAACAAACCTGTCAGATTATCTGACATTGTTTTTTATCCATAACTCTGTTTCGTGTTCAAAAACCAATGCTCGATTTTCTTTTTGAATGACCCCTTTATTTATAAGGGAAGGACAATGTTTGAAAAAGTCAATTCAAAAACCATGTAAGAAAACCTTACACATTTGTTGTATTTTTAATTTTTCCAATGAAGAATTAGACACAAGCTTAAATTAACAAATTACTTTTATTCATCCGTCGACGGGTATTAACAAAAAAGTGGAAGGGGTTCCTTATGAGTGAACAACCAAAATTAAAAAGAACATTAACATTATGGCAGGTGATTTTCTTAGGTCTTGCCTGGAACACTCCAATGATTTACTTCTCTGTTTTCGGTGTCGCCTTTGAAGGATCCAACGGCTTTCTAACGGCAGCCTACTTCATAGCTGTTTTAGCTGTCCTGTTTACAGGAGCAAGCTATGCCATAATGGCAAAGAAAATTCCGATCGCCGGATCTGCCTATACCTTCGCTAAAAAAGCCATTCACCCTAATGCCGGCTTTCTTGTGGGGTGGGTATTATTATTAAACTATCTATTTGCGCCAATTATTGCTGCTATTACATTCGGTATATTCCTAAACGCTGAGTTCCCAGCTGTTCCTGCCTATGTATGGATTATTGGATTAATTACTTTGCTGGCTGTCATCGCTATTCGCGGTGTAAGTTCCTCCGCCAATATCAGCCGACTATTCGTGATCCTGCAAATCATCTTTATGGTGGTGTTCTGCGCCTATTTGATCTATGGACTTTTAGGAGACGGCGGGCCTGGAAGCCTAGTATCCACTGAGCCTTTTATAAATGTAGACTTATCTCTTTCTGTTGCCCTGGCAGGTGCCTCTATTGTCGTTTTCTCCTTCTTAGGCTTTGATACGATGACCACCTTATCAGAAGAAACCATAAACCCAAAGAAAACTATCCCGAAAGCCATCTTTATCATGATTGCTATTGTCGGCGTTCTGCATGTTGGTACTTCTTATTTTATACAGCTATCGCATCCTGGTTTCACTTTCACCAATCCTGATTCCGCCGCACTTGAACTCGTCAGTATCGTAGGAGGAAGCTTGCTGCGGTCTATATTCATAACTGTCCTGATTGCTGCCATCTTTACCCAGGGACTGGCATCAGTGACCAGTGTATCCAGACTGTTATATGTGATGGGACGAGATTCCATTCTACCCAAAAATTTTTTTGGCTATATCCATCCTAAGTTTAAAACACCTGTAATCAATATCATCATTGCCTCTGTTATATCTTTGCTGGCTATCTTTATCAGTATTGATGATGCGATTCGATTCGTGAACTTCGGAGCTCTAAGCGCCTTTTTCTTCGTAAACGTCTGTGTCATCAGCCTCTTCTTAAAAAACAAAGAAAAGCCCAGATTCTCTCATGTCATAACGAACCTTCTCTGTCCTGTAATTGGCGCTGCCTTTATCGCCTGGCTTCTGGCATTACTTGATATCCCAACCATTATGGGTGGATTATTGTGGATGGCTGCCGGATCGATTTATTTAATCTACTTAACGAATGGATTTAAACTGCCGCTGCCGAGAAGCACGAAGGAAAAGACTGTTTCCGAACAGAACCAGGCGATTTAAAAAAAGTCCTTCTTCACCAATCTTAAAAGGCCAAGCTTTTGTTCTAACTGAACATGGCTTGGCCTCTTTTTGGTTAAAGTCTTCATGAAAAGAGTGTAAACTCGACCGAGATGACTCCAATGAAGGAGATACGTTACATTTTTTTAATAATACGGCTTTCAAAAAAGATAATCGTTCCCACAGATCGGAAATTGTAGAAATGAATATTTCCTGGGAAATTAAAATCCTTTTTTAGGGAATTTTGCCTTTATAGGAGAGTTTTAGCTTGCCTTCGGTATTTTCACATTAAAAAACCAGAGAACTTTTTGTCCGCTGGTTTTTTAAATGAATATATAATCTTCTTAACCCTTACTCCTCATTTTTCAAATCATTCATGTTAAATTCAGATACAGGTAAAGGCGTCACAGGGTCAAGACATAGGATGCCGCAGAAGCACGCCAAATCTACAGTAAGACAAATGCCTGTTGCTTGGAGATTTCTGATACTATTTCCCGGGAAGAAATCGCATATTTTATTTCCCTTGCCACTTGGCCCAGGAGTGGATCCCCCCATAGTTACCGGAAGCAGTAACTCTAGCTGGACACAGCACTCATCTTCATCCACGAATTTTTTCGCACGGAAGATAGGAGTTTCTACACATCGTAAAGCGGTCATACCTGATCCGCCAACAGGAGACTTGAAAATCCCACTTCCAATAAACGGCTCACAATCACCTTTACAATAAAGCGCGAATGGAATGGTTGTCGGACCATTTCCATTACCCGTTGGGGAAAGCAATTCTCTGAGAGAATTTTTACAGCTTGAATTACAGCCATCCATATCAGCTGCTTCATCTTGAGCTCGCACAATCTTTCGAACTGTTTCACAAACACATGCGTCAAAATCTTTTCCTTTTCCACAGCCCATTATTAAATGTCTCCTTATTCATAAATTCGTTACTTAATAATGTATGAATAAGGTTGGGTAATGGTCATACAACTGACTATTTGTTATAAAAATTAGGCAAGTATCCTTGCTTTTCCACTTTTTTATATAGCTATATGTCCATCCACTTTCTCATATTTGTAATATTATATAACAAGAAAGTTTAGGAAGATAAGCCTTGCACAACTTTCTTCACTAATAATTGGAAAGGTACTGTTCACTTTTTATTACAACAGCTTAATTATTTATTGCACGACCGGGAGAAGAATAACAACAGAGTAAATGCCCCTACGCTGTTGTTATTTTAGTTAGAGTTTTACATAGAGAATTTACGGGAAAACAATTTTAATTACCTAATTTATGCAAAAAATATAAGATATTGATTGAACAAGCTGAAAATTATCTTATACTGAAGAATATAAGCACTTGAAAGGACAGTGATTAGGATGCTATACATATGGCATATAGAGAAAATCATTCAAGATACATTGGAAAAGCACAACTTAATAAAGTATATAAAGTATGAAGCCAATAACAAACTCCCTGCACCCATGAGTTTTAACGTTTCCTACAATACGATCACTTTTAATTATCTCGAAGTGAACGGGTATATGAGTAAAATTAAAATAAAAGAAGCGAAAGAGAACTTCGTCAAAATAATGGTTTATCATGAAATTGGCTATTTTTTAACGTTTAGGAAACACAGCCATGACTTAAGGACGCTTATGTATGGAGAAGACAAAGAAGTAGAAGCACTTAAATCTAAAATTGAAGATAACGCCTGGGAATACGGGAGAACGTTAGTGCCTGAGGATCTACTGGATTTATATGATCGAGTACGCGAACAGGATAAGATGCTGATAAAAGGATTATAAAAGGGATCCCGCTAAATTGCGGAATCCTTTTTTTCTATTAATACAATTTCTTAAGTGATTCTTTATCAAAAGGCAGCAAGTCGTTTTCACGGCCTTCACGCACTTTTCTAACCCACTCAGGATCCATCAATAATGAGCGGCCGATCGCGACGAGGTCAAACTCCTCGTTATCCAGCTTTTCAATAAGTCCATCAAGGCTTGTGGTCTCAGCACCGCTGAAGCTTGTGAATTCTCCATTAAGACCAACAGAACCTACTGAAATGACAGGTTTTCCAGTCAGCTTCTTCGTCCATCCAGCCAGGTTCAGATCAGAGCCCTCAAACTCCGGCTCCCAGAAACGGCGGGGGGAACAGTGAAAAATATCGACGCCCGCCTCAACAAACGGCTGAAGGAATTGCTCGAGCTCTTCCGGCGTTTTTGTCAATTTAGCGTTATAATCGTTCATCTTCCATTGAGAGAAGCGAAAGATAATTGGGAAATCAGGTCCGACTTCACGGCGGCACGCTTCAATCACCTCAACAGCAAACTGTGTTCTGCCGACGAGATCTCCTCCATAACGGTCCGTGCGCTTATTGGTCTGCTCCCAGAAAAATTGATCAATGAGATAGCCATGCGCTCCGTGGAGCTCTATTCCGTCAAAACCCAGGTGTTTAGCATCAGCTGCTGCCTGTGCGTAAGCATCCACCAGACCGACAACTTCTTCTTCAGTCAATGGTTCATTTATATCTTTGCCGCCTAGGCTTAACCCAGACGGACCGACAGGCAAGGCTTCTTCATTTGGAAGGTCTCCCTTTTTGCGGGTCATTCCCACATGCCAGAGCTGGGGCACAATTTTACCGCCGGCATCATGCACTTCTTTTACAACATTCGCCCAGCCGTTTAAAGCATCTTCGCCATGAAAAAGTGGTATGCTGTCACCTGACACTGAGCTTGGGTGGTTAATGCCCGTTCCTTCGGTAACAATTAAACCTACTCCGTTTTCGGCACGGCGGCGGTAATAGGCCGCTACGTCTTCTCCAGGCACACCATTTGGTGAAAATCCCCGCGTCATCGGCGCCATTACGGTTCTATTAGATAAACTTAATTTTTCGCTATTAAATGTTTTAAACAAAGATTTAGTCGAAGTTTGTGTATTACTCAATATAGGTCCTCCTCTTTCTTAGGATGTATTAGAAATTATTGCAAATTACCTGAAGAAAGAAAAGAAATCTGTTTATATATCCGCCACACAGCGGAACCCCATATTTCCGGTTGAACTGTCCATCGTATTGGAGCTGCGTGCTGCTACTCGATAGCGATTGCAATAGGAGCGATGGCATAGATAAGATCCTCCTCGCATTACTTTGGACGACTGGCTGTTTAATCGTTTTGTATCAATTTTTCTTTCAGGTGTATTAGTAAACCAATCAGCACACCATTCCCAAACGTTACCTGCCATATGATAAAGCCCATAACCGTTTTGTGGAAAAGATTGAACAGGTGCTGTACCTAAATACCCATCCTCAAGTGTGTTTTCGCTTGGAAAATCTCCCTGCCAAATGTTACAGAAATGTTCTCCGTTTGGCATTAGTTCATCTCCCCATGGATATTTTTTCTGCTCAAGGCCTCCACGAGCGGCATATTCCCATTCCGCTTCAGTAGGCAGCCTTTTACCTGCCCATTCGCAAAAAGCTGCAGCATCATTCCATGATACGTGAATCACTGGGTGATCCAGCCGGTCGTCTACAGTCGAACGAGGACCTTCCGGCTGGTACCAATATGCTCCTTCAACTGCCAGCCACCACGGGGTATTAGGCAATTGCTGGACCTTTTGATTAGTGTTGGAAGAAATAAACTTGTAGAAAATAAACGACCAGCCAAACTGCTCGGCCTCAGTCTTATAGCCAGTGTCTTTTACAAATTCCCTAAAGTCCGCATTGCTTACTGTGTGAGCATCTATGTAAAACGGCTCAACTTTCACTCTTCGTACAGGGCCTTCTCCATCAAAAGGAAAACCTTCTTCGTTATTCGTTCCCATTAAGAATTCTCCCCCAGGCAAGTAAACCATTCTTTCTTTAAATCTAATATTCTTTTCTGCAGACTTAACCTTTTCAGCTGGGCTTACTTTTTTTCTATTATGAAGATCGGATCTGCTGGCTTGGCAGCAAGCACGTTTTTCCATCATGATAGCCTCCCCTTCTATAAGCTTTTTACTGCTACCGTAGTCATTAGTGGGTAATGATCTGACGGGTAACTGCCTTTAATAGAACTTCTATCAATCTTTGTATTTATAATCTCAAATTCTTTCGTACAGAAAATATAATCAATTGGCTCTCCTGCCGTACCCCCCTCAAATTTATGAAATGTGCGCCCTGGCTGTCTGTCAATCCCTTTGTATGCGTCCTTCAAGTCAACTGTTAATCCATTCAGTGATAAGATCCCGCGTAAAAACTTAATAACTTTATCACTTGGTTTGCTATTTAAGTCTCCAATTAATAGGGCCGGTATTTTGTTATTTAAATAATGGCTGCTAAGTTTCTCCCCAATCAATGATATGCCATTCTCTCTTGCTAATGAGCTTACATGATCAAGGTGAGTGTTATAAACCACAAATTCCTTAAAAGACTCCTGTTTAAAGCGAAAGTGTCCCCATGTACATATTCTGGGAAAATCACTTTTCCAGCTAATACTGCCCGGCACATTGGGTTGTTCTGACAGCCAAAACTGGCCCCATTTTACACAATCGAGTTGTTTAACGTTATAAAAAACGGGGCAGAATTCATCGGCCATTCCCCCTTTTCTTCCTTCCCCAAACCACTGGTAATCAGGCAGGTCTGCTTCTAAATCTCTTATCATGTGTATCAAAGCTTCCTGGGCTCCGAAAACGAGAGGCTGATGCGCATGTATGATTTCTGATACTTTTCCCGCTCTATTCTGCCAGGAATTCTCTCCATCCTGAGGAAGATCCACCCTTAAATTGAATGTGCCAATTACAAAATTCATATTTCACACCTTCTTTCTGTAATGATTAAAAGGACCAACTATTCAAGTAGTTGATCCTTTCAATCTTTTATCGTACAAGGCGGTCTGTAAAAAAGGACATGCCGCGTTTATAAGCGGTCAATCCGTAAAGCATTGAGCTCCAGTCAATTAAAGTAACCTTAGTTGGATACCATCGGTTCGGCAGTTCTAAATGCCACCATGAGTAACGATGCAATCCATATCGATAAGCAGCCTTAAGCTTTCTTTCATCTTCTTTATCCTTACTATTTTCATAGGTATCAAATGGAAGATGAAGGTGATACAAAGCGTATAAATCATAGATACCAGAAGGGTTAACAGGTAAAAATCCGGCCACAATATAGGCCGAGGCTATATCCCCCGGGGAATTGTTAATTTGGTCCGCATGGTAACCCCCGTGCAGCCCATCATTTGGGCCAGCTCCATACCCCCACACATAAGAAGGGACATCCTCAAGTTCTTTCCATTTTAACTGATCGGCCAAGCAGGCATTTTTATAAAATTCCCGGTATACTGGGCTTTCGGCATATTCAGGCACAAGATAAAAGGGAAATTGGTGAACAAATGAAGATAGAAATGATTCTTGACCATGTTTTCCATTGGTATCGGTAAGTACGGGAATATCCCGGTAGTGGACTTGGGGTAATTCTTCCATCTTCTTTTCCGAAAAGTTTTGGTGCCACAAGTCTTGAATCTCTTCATTTTCCGGTTGTCCCAGCAGGGCCAGGCGGGCAACTAATACATATTCATTATAGGCGGGAAGCGGCATAACTCCTTCTCCATCTTTTACGACCATATTAATCGAGCCGTTGTCTTTATCAGCTGCAACGACATTCCAGTCAATCTCTCGTAACAGCTCATAGGCGTTGTCTTTTATCCGAGGATAAGTTTCTCTAAAATGCTGACCTGCAAATAGAGCACCGGCTACCAATAAGGAAGTATCAATCGTCGATATTTCAGATTGTAAGTTTTTTCCTGTTTTCATATCGACAAAGTGAGCAAAAAAGCCGGTTGTTTCATCACGTGCCGGCTGGCACCTTTCATTTTTACCGAGGACCGTATTTAAGGTAACCATTACCTTCTCTGCTGCATCCGTCTCCCAGCCTTCCATATCAGCTGTACAAAGACCGATCAGCCCCACTCCAGTAGCTGCAATGGAACATTTTTGTTCTGGATTTTCCTCGAAGGTCTTGTAGCTATCTGCATATAAACCAGTCTCGGGATGACGAGACGCATCCAGCAAACGATAGGAAGCTTCATACTGACGATCAAAAAAATCCTTGATATGAATGGGTAATTTATTATAGAGCTCTGTTGTTTGAAGCAAAAAAAACTCTCCCTTACCGTTATTGATTATAAATCTTGTGAAATTTTTGATGACGTGCTTCCAAGCGGTCGGCGGCTTCATTCCGCCCTCCCCTGCGGAGTTTTTCGGCATAGCCCTGATAATCCCCTCTTGTATGAAATGGGCCGCCTTCCTGAATTACATTCCACATTGGATCGGTAGGAGAATCAGAAGATACCATCTGCTCAGCAACCCACTCGTCTAACAACCTGAGTCCTTTTCCGACGACCTCCGGTTTTTCGTTTACTAGATTCGTCGTTTCATGAGGGTCTCTTTCAATATCAAATAACATCAAGTCAGGGAAATCCTTCAGCCCATCGTGATACGTTCTGATTAACATCCAGTTATCAAAACGAACCCCACGCTGACAGCTCCAAGCTGCCTGGCTTACCACTAGATACGGACGGCCGCATTCTTCTCCCTTTGTAACTGCAGGCAGAAAACTAGTTCCATCCCAGCGCTCCCTCTGTTCACCTCCAACTAATTCTGTTAAAGTCGGTCCAAGATCAATTTGATAATGAAAATCTTCATCAACGTATCCTTTTTTTAAATCCGGCCCTGACATGATCAGCGGGATTCGGCTTGTAATATGATCAGCGGTCTGGTGATCGCCATACACATTCAGTTCCCCCTGATTCTCGCCATGATCCGCCGATATGATAATTGTTGTCTCTTCCAGCATTCCTTCTTCTCTTAATGCTTCAAGAAGTAATCCGATGTGGTCATCTACATGTCTTATAGCCGTATCATACCCATCGATCCATCTCTTAAAATCTTCTACAGAAGCTATTTCCTGCGGCAAATTAGGCCACTGGTTTCTTTCCGGTATTTCTCTTGCACTCATCGGCCCGTAACTTTCCCGATGCTGTGCTATGATTTCATCTGTCAGCCATTGTGGAGCTGGATCATCTTCAAATGGATTGCCATAATCCTCAGGCGTTCGGTAAGGAGTATGAGGATCCCAAAAATTAAGGTATAGAAACCAATCTTCTTTCTCCGTACCTCGTCCTTTAATCCAACGTAAGGCTTCTGCTGAAACGTCGCCTGCTGTTTCTCCAGCATGCTTGCCAGTATCATGCATTTCGAGAAACCCTTCTAATACGTTCCATTTTGCGTGCCGGCCAGGGAAGGGACTGATCATAGCCGTATGATGACCTTTAAAACGAAGCTCTTCTACCCATGCTTGATATAGACTATGGTGATGATTGAATGGCCGGTCTGCCCCGATTGGCCGTACATCCGCATCTAACCCCCCATGGTTAATCGACCCGGTGTGGATGCCGAACCTGGAGTTAAATAAGGCATTCCTTGATGGAGCACACGGTGCGTCAGAAGCATAATAATTTGTAAACTTTACACCTTTTTCAGCAATACTGTCTATGTTAGGGGACGTATGGCGATGGTATCCGTAAGTTCCAAGGTGATCAGGACGTAAGGAATCAATATCAATATAAAGGATTTTCATTTAGATCTTCCTTTCTTTATTTAACAGTTATTGAAAGTTTACAGTTAATTGATCGTCTACTTTTGCGTGTTTTCTTGACAGCAAATAAGTCACATCCCCACTTTGCTGGACAATATAACTATCATTTGGAATTACTTTACGGTCTGTCCTTAACGCGATAACATCTTCTGGTTGAGTTAGGCGGAAATCAATGGCATCTGTATGAACATTAATGACCTCTGCAGTAGAATATTGAATTTTTACATCTCCAAAAACTATATTAATGGGAAGCATTAATCCTTCTTTCGATTGCAGCTCAAGCTTCCTGCCTTCTAATAGTTTTTTTCCATTTTCATAGATGTGCATCTCTTTATCAAAGCCGTCCAAATTAAGAATGTGAATAAATCTTTCTTCCTGTTTTGAAGCGGTGGAAGTCATAAAGACGCCGTGATATTTACTATCATTGGTCAATCCCGCCTTAGCGCCCAGCTTCTCTAATGCCTGTTCAAATAGGTTGATGTCGCAAGGATAAGGTGCCGCTATTACGATAGCTCTTCCTTTCCCCACTTTAGTATCAAAGCCGCAGGGTTCATCTGTTCCATATACTTTAAAGATAGGGTCCCCTTGCTGGAACATTTCAAAGACTTGAGCTTTATGCACACGGGTTTCCGCTCGTCCTTCAGCCCACCTGTCTCCATATACGGATAAATCAAAGTCCTGATCTGCAAGCCGCATTCCAGCTGCCTGCACTCCCATAGAATTTGCCAGAAGATCACAAGGATGACCTTCCATATCGTAGGCAGGCAGCTCTCCATATAAAAGCACACTGCCTCCATTTGTTAAGTAAACGACTAATTTTTCTTGAATATCCTCGGCCATATAAAGGGCTGATGGGACAGCTAAAACAGGGGTCTTTACTGGATCAAGAGGCTTGTTCTGAATATCAACAGAACCATATCTATAGCCAGCCAGAAGCATGGCCCGAGCCATGTTTTCCCACGATGCAGTTGAACGGTTAGCCTCTAGATTTTGATAAATCTCTCTCATCTTACTGCTGCCTGGATAGCAGGACTCCGTCATATAGTAATCAGGTATAAAAGCAAAAGAGACGTTATCTCTTTCTTCTTCCATGACCGCCAGCTTATCGGAAACAGCCATTAAAGTTTTAATGGAGCGTGCCATTCTCAAAAACGTATAATTCAACTCACCTTCTGGACTGATAGGGGCCGCAAAACCGTGCCGCTCGCCGGTGGAAGCAATTCTATCATTACCATCACCGCGTCTTTCACTTAGACGATAATTTCTACCACCTGTCATTAAATAATAATTAATGAGACGATTTCCTTGGGCGATACACATTCTTGCTTTAAAATCAGCTGCTGAAGGATCCAAACGACCACTGAAATTATTGCCAAAATTTCCATCCCCACAATTAAATTCCACCGAGGTCAACGGCTGATCCGGGAGGTGAACAGCATCCATAAAGCCATTTATTAAGTAGAGATCCTGAAAGGACTGCATATCTAAATCTCCAAAATAAATATCCGATCCTGATAAATAGCCGGGTGCTTGGGTGTATGATTCATACAACTGGCTGATCCCGATTGGGTACGTAAAGCCTCGTCCGCCGCCTGTCCCATGAATATTTACAATAAAAGGCACGTCTTTCACACCGAATTCTTCCGCATATTGCCTTAATTCAGCGATGTATTTAGCAAATCGGGCTCGCATATAATAACCAAGATCCCAGTGAAGTTTTGTAACATAACTTTCTTTTGGAGAACGGATGGATTTATGACATTCGGAGGAATGATCCAGTGCAAATGGATAACGTTCCATTAATGACATTTTGTCATAGCGGTCTTTTAACCAGACCACGAAATCTTGAAGCACATTGTCTGTTAAGTCAGGGCAATTACTTACCCAGGAAAGCATCCCCACTTCATTATCAAGCTGTATTCCTAGAATGTTCCCGCCGTTAGTTTGCAGTCTGGGTACTGTTATATCCATGACAGCTGCATACCATTTCTTTGTTTCTTTTAAAAATTCAGGGGCCATATAATCGAGTGTTTTGGCGAGCGTTTTCTTACCGTCCCATGTAATCGGGATTATTTCAGGGTGCTTTTCAATCACCCAGTAAGGAATTCCTTCATTTTTCATCTCCGCCATAATAAATGGACCGGGACGCAAGAAAAAGTAAAGGCCATTTTCTGCACAAAGATCGATAAACCCTGCTAAATCCAGCTCAGGTCTTGTCTTCCCCTCTAAATCAATGTTATTTTCCACTTCTTCATGACAAAGCCATGGTACATAGGACGCCACAGCATTACACCCTGCATCTTTCAGCTTATCAATGCGATCCTGCCATTCCGATCGATTAAGACGAAAATAATGGATTTCACCACACATAATGATTTGTGGTTTCCCGTCAATGATAATCTGCTTGTTCACGATCTCGATCATTTGCTGCTCTCCTTTTTTTAAATAGGGCCGCCCCCTACAAAGAGTCAGGGGATGGTCCTAGTAATTAGGGAATATAAATTTCAATCACGTTTTCTTCCTCGTTCAACCACTTTTCTGCTTCCTTTCGGCTGACTTTAATCCCGCCTTCACGATAAGCGTTCTTCGCCAAATCAAAGCTTTCAATTGTCTCCCCATTGATAACGACATTTTTTTCTTCGTGCCCCAGATGATAGACAAACGTAACTGGCTTCTTATTAAATTCATAATCAAACGACAAGCCGTTAAAGATGTTTGGAAGGACTGGGTCAATTACCAGATCCCCGCCCTCTTGACGGATGCCCAGACAATTGGAAATTAACTGATTCATGTAGATTCCAGGACCGCTGGAATAGATTCGCCAGCCGCCTTTAACTGGTACCGAGCCATCACGTAACTTTTCAAAGTTTTCTTCAGCTTCATAACGGGTGTTAAACTTCCCATCAGAACTGCTGAAGTAGGCATTGCTTTGTCTTATTTCTGCATTCGGTACGACCTCCTGGATTCCGATTGGGTTAATCATTTGCAAGCCTTTCCAGACTTCTTCTTCTTTTCCGAGCTTCGCCATTGCTTCGACGAAACGGATATGGGCATGAACATATTGCAAGCCGATTTCCCGACCAAAATTAGACGCCTGCTCTGCACGTTTGAAATGAGTGCTTACACCGCCGAAATAATTGGCTGGCCGATTCATCAAGCGTACACCATCAGGGCAATACAATTTTTCTTTTATTAATTGATAGTGTTTTTCTGCCTGCTCTTCTGTAAGCAACTCACTGATAATCCCCCGCTGCATCGGCAGTAAACGATAATCGATCCCTGTTTTAGTGTCTTCAGGATGAAGCATCATTTCCGCTTCACCTGGCTGTTCCATATAAACGAAACCAGGAAGGACGTCCGTTTGCAGCATATATTTTTTAAAGTCCTGTTCAATTCCGGAAGCAAGTGCTGCTAATTCAGCGGAATCCTGGTGATTGAAATCCTCCAGAACTTCAGACAGCTTAGCAGTAACTTGATAAGTTAACGCTACTGTCCAGCTGCTCACCATATATTGCTTCAATTGGTCATTTGCCGGCTGTAATGTATCATCCCAATCTCCATCTCCATAGGAGGATAGAAACGTATCATGTAAAAAGTTCTCCTTAATATAGTTGATTTCTTTTTTTGCATGCTCAAAGATAGTTACGGTTTCTTCCGTCAGGGCAAACCCTTGATCCCGTCTGCTGTAAGGAACTTTTTCATCAAGAATTTGATAATCTTTCGTTGCGGCCAGATAATCACTTAATGCCTTCAGCGGCCAGACAATAACATCTCCATGACTTTCCCCTGCCTGAATATGGGCATATTTATCAAACATGAACCATTGCGGCCAGCTGCCGTCTTCTTCAAACTGATGTGTATATACCGTTTTTATGATTTCTTTTACAGATTCGTAATTTTGGGTAGCCATAAAATATTCCGTTGGTCCCTGGCAAACATCGCGTGTTCCCCAAGCAGCTCCACTGTATTGTTCGAGACCATGAGGCACAGAGAAGTGTACAAGCATATTGTGGGTGTACCACCAGGCCAAGGCATTCACTTTATTCAACTCTTCTGTTGCCGTACCTTTATGGGAAAGACGAAATCCGTTCATAACCTGTCGATAATATCTTCGGTATCGTTCAATTTCAGTGACAGCCGAGCGCTGCTCAATTAAACGCTCTCCTCCGTGAAGCAGCCCCTGAATAGTGATTCCCCAATCACTTGAAGCCTCCAGTTCGCAGACAACAAGAGACGCGGCCCCCGATTTAACATTGGCTGCAAGCTTCTGCTCATCTAATAATTCAAAAGCGGCTCCGTCCATCTGAATGTTATAGGTTAAATTCGGGTAAATCCCTGCATTCATTGATGATTTATCTGCTGTAATGGTAAGCATCTGTCCATCTCGACTTACTTGATAAGGTACTTCATATTCATTAGGATGCATGACGACTTGATTAGTCATTAAAAAGCGATATTTTTTTCCGCTTTCAGCCTTTACGTTCAGCCGGACTTCAGGTGTATCTACAGTCGTATAGCTTGTGATTACAAATGTCTCGTTTTCTGTTTTGTAATACCAGCGGGCGTAATTGAATCCCATTTCATATAAAGAAGGCATGGTCAGCAATTGATATACACCGTCTATTTCCACATAGAGCCGCTGTCCCGATGTCTTTAACACATTGAGTGCATTTCTTGCATTGGTAAGCAGCTTATTGAAATTTGTATTCCCCACAACAAGCTGGGCATTGAAAATACCATACATCCATGAAGTGGAAGTGATCGTATCTTCCTTCAACCTATCATTTTGTCCAGACATAATAATGTGACCGTGCGGGCGCTCCAGTTGAATTTCTTTTTCTTTTAAGACAACATGTTCATAGCTGTCCGTGAAGAAGGAAAGCAGTGTATTCCCATCCCACTCCTCTTGATGACGATTAGGAAAATATTGATTAATCTCATCGATTGTCAAAGATTCCCCGGTTAAAACTTCCCCGATATCAGAAGCTTTTTCCACCTTATCGATTGGTTCTGCATCTGGATATTCCTTTGCTTCTAACTGCTCCCAAGCTTCACTAATGACCTCCTTTGGAACCGGCTCGGTGACGGCATTTTCATGGTTCTCTTTAAAATACCCATAGAAGATAAACTGACTTTTTCCACCGAGATTTACTTTCTCTGATTGCAGAGCCGTATAAGCAAACTCATATTGGTACACTTCATTGGCAAGTGTGCTCTCATTTAGTACAGCCAGGAAATCTGTTTCTTTATACGATTGGCCAAAAAATTGAAAACCGTCAGTCGAATAGCCGATTGATTTAGTCAGTGAGCCCTGCTGCAAATATGGAAATCCGGTTGATTGCTGCTGGTTCTGGCGTGAACAAACCATATATCCTTTTTCATCACTTTCAAAAATTTGATGGTCAATATATTGAGATATGTATGCTTCATTATTTCTCAGCCCCCCTTTGTCCGCTATTCCGATATCCTGTCCATAAATAATATCTATTTCCGATTCCTGACCTTCTACATTGATTTCCCAAAACCAAACCCCTTGCTCGCTCAAGTGAAAGGTTACTTCATATTTAATATCTTCTATAATCCCTATCCAGGTTACATGTTTATCACTGAATACTGCTTCGCTGCGTGAACGTACACCGAGCAGCGGATAGGCCTCAATTTCATTTTCACGATGCACTCTTAAGTAAAGGTTATTTAGTGATCCATCGACAGGATTTGATATTAATTGATTAATCATGATTGACTTGTAATTGGCTTCTAAAATATCTCCACTTGTTAAAAATGAAAAACTATACTCTCCTGCTGTTAATTTAATCGTTGACTCTTTCGTCATTACCACTTCACATTCCTCCAATAATTCGATGATGATATTAAAACCTGCTTTTACATTGAAACGTTTCAATTAACCACAAAAAAATTAAAAGCGAATTTTATTTCTGCTAATAGTGTTACATACGTTTCGAATATCGATGCAGCGCACTAACAAAGCAGAAATGATTTTTATTCGCCAGTAATACCGGAACGATCAACGCCTTCAACAAACCAGCGCTGTGTAAAGAAATAAACAATGAGTAATGGGAGAATGGATAGCATCGTTCCTGCCATGCTAATCCCTTCATTAATGTTACTTGCCTCTGTATCACCGGTATAAAGCTGATCAAAGGTGGCATTAAACTTTCCTAGCTCTATCGGCAATGTAGTAAGCTCATTACCAAAATAAAGACTGGCGAGTGCTGTTTCATTCCAATACCACACAAATGAAAACAGAAAGGAAATGATAATGGCCGGCACAGCCATTGGGATAGCAATTGTTATAAATATCCGAAAATTCCCTGCCCCATCCAAATGGGCTGCTTCTTCCAGAGCTTTAGGCATCATTCTAAAAAATTGATAGAAAATCAGAATAAAGATCGCGCTATTAAGACCTTGCCCGAACATAGCAGGAAGTAAGAACGATAGAATACTGCCTATAAGTTCCATTTCGTTAAAAAATACATACCTCGGGATTAGGAGCACCTGAGGAGGTATTATAAATGTAATTAACACTAATCCAAACAAAACTTTCTTAAAAGGGAAATTAAATCTGGCAAAACCATAGCCAATAACAGCAGCAACCGCTGTTTGAGCAAGCGATGGGACTACGGTCACATACAATGTTTCCATCAGAGTGGGAAACAAATTTAAGACATTATACGCTACCTGATAATTTTCCACATAAAAAGAGGAAGGAATCCAGCTGATCAAGGGGTTCAGAAGGTCTTCAAGTGACTTAAAACTATATGAGCTCATATAAATAATTGGAAATAAGTAGACAAACCCAATGACGATTAATAGACCGTATACACCAAACTTGAACAGAAAGCCAGCATTTCCCTGCACTCCTAACAGAAAGCTTTTTACTTTAGAAAAGTAATTACTTACCTTTCTTTTTTGAACGTGAGACAGCTTAGTATCCAGCATAATTAATCCTTCCTTTAACGGTACTTTTTATTACCTCTCACTGCCATAAACCCTACACTGACAGCTAAGACAAGCGTTATGACAAGAAAGTACATCCACGACAGCGCGGAAGCGTAACCAAATCCTGTGGAGATTTCGAACATGTTGCCTTGAATGTGCTCGACTACTGGATTCAAAGCGAAAATTGAATAAGTGACAATCGTATAAATTAAATTAACGATAATCATTGGGTACAGGGTGGGTAAGGTTACTTTCCAAAAACATTCCCAATTGGATGCACCGTCAATTTTGGCAGCTTCATATATTTGCCTGTCTGTTTTTTGTAACGCAGCTAAGAAGATTAATATTTGCACTCCTGAATACCATAAAATAATTATCAAGTTATCCATTAAGTACGTCAGAATGGTGTTTAATATCCCATCTGTATTCGATAGAAAAGCTGCAAAAATAGCATATTCCTCAATTGAAGGAATAGAAGTAACGTCTTGTGCCATTAAATCAGTGATTACAGGACCGCTGGCTATAATTACAGGAAGAAAGAAAATTGTCCGAAAAAAACCTTTCATCCGAATGGGCTGGTTGAGTAACAAGGCAATAATTAAAGAAAACACAATGATAATCGGCGTCGAAATTATAAGTTCACGTAAGAATCTAAGCAGCACCTGAGTGAACTGTGTATCAACAGTGAAGGCATACACATAATTTTCAAACCTAATAAATTCAGTTTGAATACCACTTGGCGTGATTTTCACTTTCTGAAAACTTAAGTAGAGGGAATAAAATAACGGAAAAGCCGTAAAAACAAGAAAGCCAATGATCCAAGGAGATAAAAATGTCACACCTATTAAGCTTTTTTTATTCTTCAGCGACATTTGCCTCATGACTGATCCCCCCGGTCGATCACCTTATATCCTTTAGCTTCCACTTCGGCCCCGTCTATATTGACTGCTTCATTTCTATAATTAACCACTATGGCTTTTCCATTAGAGTAACCGACCTCTACAATGTCCGACTCATGCACATGTCGATAAGTGATCGTTTCTCCTTCCACTTCTCCTAAGCTTTGCTCTGCCATTTCATATTGTTCAATGATTTCGCTTTCCCAATTATCGAACTGAGAGGTATAAAGATCCTCTGATGGGGTATGCATCAATTCGTGCGAAGGCTCTGTCGTCAAGTAAAACGATGGATAAGCCCCATACTCTATCATTCGAAGAACCTCGTCATCTGGGCTATTATGAAAATTGGAAAAGGAAGCGTAGTAAGGAACATAACCTTTGAGTACAATTTGTAAAAAAGGTACCGTATCAGATACAAAGCTGTAATTAGAAGAGTACATTGGTATCTCCAAGTAACGATCGGTCTCAGATAACATGTAATCATTTGGTTGATATAAGGACAGTGAATCGACACTGTTCTGCAATTCATTGAACAATTCTTGATAGACTTCAATCACTTCAGGTCTCGGAGATTCACTATTAAAATCAGAGAATAATAGATTTGAACTCGAATCCACTGCTAGATTTGAAATTTCATGTTCCTTATACTTATTACTATCTTCCCTGGCAATTTCTAAAGACTTTGCCGGACTTAAGTAATAATAGTTTGATTCATCACGCTGGCCGGTTATCGTCTCCGAATTAATTTTTCTCGCTACGTCTGTCCGCCCGGAGAAGCCCGATGCCCCATCATAAGCTTTTGTATAATCGGTGTAATAATATAAATGAGTATCGCTGTCTTTAAAGTAATCATTCACCTCTTCAAATTCCCCGTTACTTCCTAACTTACTTTCAAACGGGAATTTCACCGGCAGCGTTCCTGTATATCCACCTTCCGTCCAGCCACGGTATACGACATGCATATTTTCAACATTTTGCTTCTTTAAGCGCTCAACATAGTCAGGCAAGTCCGTTATTTTAGTCATCGCCTGCACAGAGTCTCTCAGCAGACCGCTTTTCACTTCACCGCCTAAAAACTCCAAACGGATATCCACTTGATCTTCTCCTGCTGTCAACATTTCATTTTCAAGCAAATATTCCTGATAGGCATGGGCCATGCCAACATAGTTAGCAGCTTCGTCCTTTAGGAATGTAATCCGTTCTGTGATATCAAATTCATTCATTTCTTCCTGATAAACATTGTAGCCGCTCATATTTTGACTAGTTGGCTGATAATATTGATAGCGGTAATTATATTGAGCCGTTATCCAATGAAAATCAGTGGAGATACCAGATGGATAGGCAATGATATCAGCAAATGTTTTTCCTTCATCGATAATAGCAACAAAACCATTCTTATCGACACCATTCGTCATGCCGTACACAGGCAGTGTAATCTTATGAGCTTTGTTTACTCGATCTTCCCCTTCTTCGGCTGCTTTCCTCTTAAACCCTTCGTCCTCTCCATATATAGCTGATCGATAGGGAGACATGGACGATATCTGCTTTTCATCAAAGCGCATGAGTGCTCCGCTTCCATCTGGTATAAACATATATCCGTCCATGTCCGTGCCTTCAGCAGCACCTAAAAATGGATAAATCCGCATGGAAGCCAGCTTTCTTTCTCCCTCTTCGATACCGCTTTGCGGTACATGAAACTCTATAGAATCACCATCCAGCATGACATCCACCTGAACCGTTATTTCTGATTCTTCAAAGGCGATGGATGCAGAAAAGCCATTGTCCTGCTGAGTTAAAGACACTTCAGAATCGTTAGTTAGAATACTTTCAGAAGAAGTTTTATCTCCATCAATATAATCAATAGTCACAGCCGAATGAGCCATATCCTGCCAGGTATTATTTAAGTTGTATTCTTTATCTTCGGTAAGTCCTGAGGTCCAAATATACCCGGTTTGTTTATTTTCTATTTGTAAGGCTAATGACTCTTCTTCTACATAGAGGGCCAGATTCTCGTTCTCGGCTGCCAGTTTATACCCCTTTGCCAAGGTTCTATCTTCTGCAGATCCGTCCTCATTCTCTGGCTGGGTAAATTGATTTGATTTATAACGAAGCATTTCACTTGAACGTTTCTTTTCTTCTTCTTTTACATTTGTATCAGGCTCACTATTGGTCAGCGTATTGGCTATAGCCTGAACAGGAAAAAGCAGAATAATAACGAGTAACACCCATCTCCACTTTTTAGACACGTAACACCACCTCCTCAATGATCGCGCTCACAAAGCTGTACAATTGGTCAAATAAAACATAAAGAACGAAAAACACTAATACGGAAAGAAACATGCCAAACAGTGTAATTAAAATATTTCTCACCGTTCCCCAGAAGGAAAAGTCGTGAATCTCTTTAATGGTGGTAAATAAAATGATGATTGACCAGACGATAATAATCTGAAGAGAAAATGTATAGATGAACGCTTCATTAAAGGTAAGAGTATTGGAAATCAGCGTAATAGGAAGAATGAATAATATGATCGGGGCTAATGAATAAATTGTCCCGATAAATACATCCCTAAACTTTCCTTCCCCATCTGTGATCGTACTGACTAAGTAATTAACGACAATAAATAAGAATAGGGGAAGTAAGACAGTTCCTGCTTCAAAAAATATGTTTACATTTTCCAATACTCGATTTGTGAAAAGAAAACCTGTCCAATAAATGGACATTAAGTATTCAACCACTAATATCAGATATAATAGAGCAGCAGACAAAACAGATACTTGTTCATAGTTTTTTAAATAATAGATGCTGTCGATCGGCTTCTTAATAAAACGTGTTAAGAATAGAAGTTCACCGACCAGCTTCTTCCGCTTTATTTTACCTGTGGTATTTTTTACGGGCTGCAGTATATTCTTCTTCTTATCCATGAATCTCACTGTATATCTAGCCGTAAAGAAAGCGAAAATGAGAAGGAAAGCGCCTGCTAAGTTTGATTCCATCCAGCGATAGCGAATCTCCCAAAATGCATTCGAATACCCATCTTTATCGTTGGCTAATTTAAATTCTTCTAAGGCTTCATCATATTCCTGCTGCTTATACAGCGCTTCCCCTTTAGCCGTATGGGCCAGTCCAAAGGAAGAGTTTAATCTTAAAATTTCGTTCCAATATTCTTCACTCTCGACATAATAACCTTCTTCAAATAGGGCTAATCCTTGATGGAGAGTCGTCGTAAATTCTGTTGGTTCAAATATCTGAATGTTCCCCTGCTCGCGATCTGTTAAATAAATCCTGCCTACATTGTCCACCTCAATACTAGACGGCTGCATCATTAATCCAAGACGATTGTTTTCAGAGGTCTTTCCGCCAAAGGAAAACAGCAGGTTGCCGGAACTGTCATATTCATAAATAATCCCATCATTGCCAACAGTGAAAATGTTTCCGATGGAACCGACAGCTATATCAACTAGGTTGGTTTCTTCTGTCATGTCGGCAGGTAATATATTGCCGCCCTCTATATTCAATTTCCGAATAGATTCCCAGGTAGTTCCGGAAGTGACGGTATAAACTAAACCTTGATCGTCGATTGATATGTTTCCTGGAGCAGGAGGCTCTTTCATAAAAAGGTTAGCTCTTTGCCGCTGAGTTGTAATCATATCCTGAAGGAAAGTTCCCAGTGATGGCGCTAGAGTATTTGCTCCATAGTATCCTAGGAATGTACCGTCCTGGCTTAATTGAATAATGCCATTGGTCGCACTCTCCCCAATAATGTAGATATTGCCACGTTTATCTACAGATACTTTTTCAGGTTTGTATGGAGCTTTTTTCCCGAATAAAGGGGATTCCGGTCTTCCATACTCCTGAATGACCTCCCCGTCTTCCTCGAACTTAAATACTTTTTCGCTTCCATAATCAGCGACATATACTTCTCCATTCTCATCTGCATAAACACCTAATGGCTGGTTTAATAAACCTTCACCATATTTCTTTAATACATTTCCATCTTCATCAAATTTCGTTACAGTTTGAGTACCTGAATCTGCAATATAGACTTGGTCCTTCTGATCAATATAAATATCTTCCGGATTAACAATCTCTGTTCCCTTACCGAATAAACCAATTGGTGAATAGGCGGCTTGTGTTTCTATAACATTTCCATCAGCTGTTAAAGTTTCTGTTTTGTAGGGGACAGAAACGGAAGCAGAGGAAAGTGTGGGAAACAATGTAATAAAGCAAAAACAAAAAACTAAAATGAAAAATTCCCTCATTTCCCTTCCCTCCTAAAAGTTACTTAATACCAGAGTGTGCCATCGTGTTCATAACTTTACTTTGCATAAAGATAAATATAATCAAATTAGGCACGAACATAATCAATGAGGCAGCAGCTGCCATTCCTTGGCCAGCGACTGAATTACCTCCCGTGTCTGCAGCTAGAGTAGACATGAAAAAGGCGAACGTCTTCAAATTTTCATCATCGACAAATAAAGTAGATGTCTCAGCATTATTCCATACGGCCTGAAAAGCCAGAATAGAAATAGTAGCTATGGCAGGCTTTACTAATGGAACAATGATCTTAAAAAAGATATGGAAATCATTCGCGCCATCAATCTTGGCTGCTTCGATTAATTCGTCTGGTATCTGGTCAATAAATTGTTTAACTAAAAACAACCCGACCGGCATCGCTAATAGGGGAAAGATATGAGCAAAAAAAGTATCGAGCAGCCCTACCTCATCAATTAACAGATATCGAGGAATCACTACAGCTGCGGGAACAAACATTAAAGCAAGTGTATTAATTTCAAAAATTGTTTTCTTAAACTTAAAATTTTTCTTTGAAAATACATAGCCAGCCATGGTACTAATGAGTACCGTAAGGAAAACAACAATCACAGTGATTACGACGCTGTTAAATAAATAACGCGACATAGGGACACCTGTTGCATTCGTATTACTCGCCAAATCATAGAAGTTCTGAAGCGTGGGTTTCTGCACAAAGAACCTCGGTGGATAAGCAAACAGTTCATCGATCGGCTTAAAGGCATGGGAAAAAATATAAACGATTGGAATCATCATTAATACAGCCATGGGAATTAGAAATAAGTAAAACTTTAGTTGACTTCTATGGAACTTATCTGGATTTATTTTCGTGCCATGAAAAGATGCCATGTTCACACCCCTGTAAAATTAGTAACCTATTAATCTTTCTCACCAAACAGCTTCATAGCTACTCTTGAAAAACCATAAATGAATAAGAGCAGCAGTACGGATAATGCAGCAGCATATCCCATTTCATATCGAATGAACCCGAAATCTTCTAAGTGGTTGACAATTAACTGACCCGCATTTTGGGGAGTGGGGTTCTGACCGGAGAGCTCTACTCCAATGGCCCCTGCCTGGAAGGTCGTTACTACGGCCATAACGGCTCCAAAAAGCATTTGCGGCTTCATCGAAGGAATCGTAATATAAATAATCTCTTGAAACCTATTTCGAATCCCGTCAATGTAGGCTGCTTCATATATTTCTCTATCAATATTCAGCACACCAGATAACATCGCGAGAAAACCTACTCCCATGCTCCCCCAAAGTGTCACTAGAATCATAATGACCATTAAGTATTCGGGTGACTGCAAGAACTGAATGGGTTCTGTGATAAACCCCATAGAGATTAACAAGTTATTTAGATAACCTGTCTGATCTCCACTGAAGATAATCTTCCAAACTACTGCCATCGCAACTCCCGCTGTCATAGAAGGCGAAAATAGGATCAAGGCGAGAACGGTTCGAGGACCCTTCGATATCTGCGCTAGCATCCACGCCAGCATGAATGCGAGGATGTACCCCCCAGGCCCTACAATTAAGGAAAACATTAATGTATTCGGCAATACATACTGCATAAACGTGTTATCCTGCGTGATGATATTGACATAGTTGGCCAGTCCGATGAAGGACGGAAATTCTATTGTATTGAAGTAAGTAAAGGATAATCCAACCGCGATCGCTACCGGAATAATGATAAATGTAGTAAATAATAATAGATAAGGCGCAAGGAAAATGGATGTACTTAAATGACTTCTATTCATCAGCTTCCAGCCACCTTTCTACCTTTTCGATTGTTGGAATTTCGTATGGTTTAACCGCTTCTCCCTCTTCCATATATCCGAATTCTTCCAGCTTTCTCCGCATTTCCCGATTAATTAAAATAACACTGTCATCCACGGCCGCACGTGCATTTTCTCCATCAAATACAACTTTATTCCATACATTACTAATCTCACGTTCGACCATATAGGAGAAAGGTGTCTTAGGAACTTCCTTCAAATATTCCCACTGTTCCACGATCACTTGTTTATGTTCTTCCGGCAGCGGCAATTGCTTAAAGGATTGAAGGTTGGCCGTATTCCACATATATTCAGGCCCGTATAATGTTTGTAAGTTGACGGCGAATTCAGTCTGTGTCTCTGTCGACATCCACCATTTCAACAGTTCCCATGAATCTTCTTTCTTGCCACTTCCATCAAAAATCATAGAAGCTTGTCCTGAGCCTGAGGCCCATCTTTCAACAGTTCCATCTTCCTGCTCAATGCCAGGCTGTGGAGTGATATTCCACCACCCAGAGATTTCAGGGGCTGCCGTAGTAAGTTCAACATACGTACCAAACGGGGCAACACCAATCGGCAGAGTAGAATATCTAAAATGGTTATAGAATCTAGGAACCTGCAGAGGCATACTGTAGATTGTACTTAAATCAGCCATGAATTGAATGCCTTCAAGCGCATTTTCCTCATCAATAGTTGTACCGATGCCATCTTCTTCATATAAACTGCCGCCGAATTGATAGATAAATGGAGAAGTCGTTTGAAATGGCTTAAAAGCAGACTCCTGAGCTAATGGGGTGTAATAGTTCATTCCATATCTCTGCAGCTCAGGCAATATCGATGTGACTTCCTCCCATGTATTTGGTATAGGTATATCTAACTCTTCCATAATGTCCTTACGATAGAATTGCACAAAGAAGTCTTGAGTTTCAGGAAGCGCGTAGACTCCATCTTCGATCACTAAAGGAAGGAAAGCCCCTGGTGAAAACTGCCGGCCTACTTCGCTGAAATCCTCGAATTGCCTTAAATCAACGGCTGCTCCTCGAATTGCCAGTTCATAGGGAACCCAGTTACTAATCCCTAAAGCTAGATCAGGCTGCGTGTCGGCAGCGCTTGCTAAAACAAGTTTTTGTTCATCCGGCATTAAAGAGTATTTCACTTTAATGCCTGTTTCTGGTGTGAAATTCTGGTCAGTGATATTCTGCAGCAATTCCACATATTGTCTCGGGCGATTCACCCACACTTCCAAGGTGTCTTCCTCCACCTCAGCAGTTGCTAAGTTATCCTCTGTAAAAGACCGAAAAAACCCGCTTACTGAATCTTTCGCTTTTGTTAAAAAACCAGCCTCTGCATCCGGAATGGAAGTATCTCCGTGTACATAGAATCGGTCAAGCAGAAGCGGCTGTTTGGATAAATTCATAGATATGTCCCCAAGCAGCTGAGCAGCAGAGTTAGACCCTGTCGATAATTGTGTCAGTTTATTTGGAATTTCATCTGGTTCAGCCGCTAAATTTTTCAGTTTATCAATTGCTATTTTCAATGAAGCTATTTCAGTAGACTCCTGTCCATCATTTAAAGTAACGAGATAATCCACTTCTTTAGTAAGTTTCTCAGCCATGCCGAGCAATTGTTCCTCTACTCCCGGGATGTATTCCTCAATATCCCAGTCACGCGACCCTTGCTGATTTCCGACTAACTTGCGAATCGATAGAGAAAGCTCGTCAATTTCACGCATGACTTCATCGATGGCAAATAACACACGCCCATGTGGAGAAGGATCTGCTTTTAGGCTTACTTTGTTCTTTCCTTCTTCCAGATAAAAGAAGTAAGGCTCTCCTTCTTCATTGCTTAACGTCTCGTTGTACCACTCTTTACTATATTTGAATTGATATTGCTCCATTTCCTTAAAAGGAACTCGATCATTGATCAATAACTTTCGGTAGACAGGTGCTCTTGATTCATTTTCTTGAAACGCTTTAAAAGATAATTGATAAAAACCCGCTTCTTCTGCTTCTACTTCCCAGCTGACTGTCTGACCCGGCTCTCTCCAGGAATCCCCCCCTAAAGTATTTAATTGGAGAGAGTCTTGGGAATAAGGGTGGACAGAGGGATCCTCTGTTGCTACTGGTCTTATGTAGGAACTATTTTTCTCTGATGGATGCTCAGCTTCATAGGTTTTTAGTTCCTTGTGTTTTTTCGCATCTTTACGGCTGGCTGCGTAGTCCTCATAATCAGGAATCTGTTCCGGTGAGGTTACATAAACATCCCCAACCAGCATTTCACCTCTTAAATTAAGTAAAGAGATGGTATTTTTCCCTTTTTTCAAATGAAATTGGAGCGGGCGCTTATACATATAGGTGGAATCCTCTGCTTTTACATGCGACCACTGTTCAATAGGTTCTTGTTTTGGAATAATTTCATTTCCTGAACGATCTGTTTCAAATTCTTCTGTTTCATTTTTCCATTTACTCGGAAATACAATTTGCCTGCTTTCTGAGAATGGATATTCACCATTGATTTGGATTGCACCCTCTATTGGCATTATCAAATCACCTTGTGGTAAATAATCAAAACCAATTTCGTATAATCCTTCTTCTTCGACCTCGACTTCAACCGTTAATGACTTTTGATTACGCCAATAGAATACGCGATCCTCATAACCTTGGCTCTCCGATGGGGATAATAATTCGTTATCATCTATACCTATAAATGAAGAAGGTGAGATAGCACGCTCGAATTGAGCGATGCTATCTAAACCTTTTTCTTTCCATTCGTTGAGTTCGAGGTGATAACTCTGTTCTTCAATTTCTTCCACAACGTTCTCTTCATCGTCTTCACCGTTAGCCAGGGCAGCCGTTTGTGGGATAAAGAACAGCATCAATAGCGACCATAACAGCACCTTAGATTTCATGATGTTACCTCCTCAGCCTTTTTCCAGCTTTACTCTCCGATTGCCTCAAGTTCTTCTTGATATTTCTGATTGGCCAGTTCATTGATTTGGCTGGCATAATTCTCAATATTTACTTCCCCTGATACGCTTGCATCGATTAAAGCGCCCATCGCAGCATTAGATTCTTCACCTACAGATACTCCTGTCGGTGCTTCCCAGCGTGCTTGTCCATAACCCGGGGTTGTCTTAAATGGTTCTACAACTGCATTTTCGATATTTTCATAAGCTTTCACAAGACCAGGAACATCTACTCTTTCAAAATAAGCATCCAGTACTTCTTGGTCTGTCAGCAAAGGAACACCGTTTAAACTCACGTCTTCTTCTGCATCAGCAATCTCCATACGCTTCATGTAACCTTCTTTACCAAAGCCCATCCATTTCGCTAACTCATACGCTTCTTCAGGGTGTTCCGTAGCACTGGAAATTCCATAATAATCATGGGTAACAACTGTTCTCTCACCAGGAATACCAATAAAGTCCCAGTCAAAATCAGCGTTTTGTTCATAAACACCGATTGCCCAGCTGCCATCCCACCTGATTCCAATACCATTATTCATCCATACTTCATTAGCATCTTCACCATCAAAATTAGCTTTTTGATCTTCAGACAATGTGGCATAAGCGTACCCACTGGTATTAATATTGTTCGCTAAATCAATTCCCCCAATGAATTCACTGCTGTCTAAGTGAAATCCGTCATTGAATGTGTACCAGCCCATGTCTTCACTTGCAGCAGCAGGATACCATTCAGGAATCGCGTTCGCTTCATTTAAACCGACAACGCCTTGGTTGATGTTTGTAATGTCACTAACAGATGCTTCAAATTCATCAATACTCATACCCAGATAAGGCACATCAAGATTGGCATTATTATAAAGGTCTTTGTTTACAAAGTAGCCAAGAATATGCTGCGCTGCAGGAATACCATACACAGTCCCGCTATAATCGTTGGCTTCCCTTACTGTTTTAGGAATTGCTTCATAATCTTCATCTGACTCCACATATTCGGTAACATCCAATCATTAGCAATACCAGTTGGAAGGTGTGCGATCGCAAATACGTCCGGCATTTCACCTGCGCTTGCGGCAGAAGCTAATGACTCTTCCCATGGGTCGCTGATAGATTCATCAATTTCAACCTTAATATTCGGGTGCTCTTCCATAAATGCATCAAGCATCATTCTATCCAAGTTGGCTTCTCCTTCAGTACCAAACGACCAGCTTGCAATGCTGAGCGTCACTTCTTCCCCATTTCCACTGTCGTCTGATGATTCTCCTTCTGAGCTTGAATCGTTTGAACATGCAGCCAGAAGGGAAAAGACTGTTAACAAAGTTACAATAGACAACCATCTTTTCATTTCATACACCTCTTTTTAATTTTTTATAGGTAAGCCAGTGGCTTAACTTTTTTTAATAAAATCAATTGTCACTTCCTTCTCAAAAGAACGAAGTAAATGAACCTTGAAAATTGCGTCTGATTTTCTTTCTATTTTTACCCCTTGGGTTTCAACCGGTTGCCATTTAAACGTTTCAAAAGAAAGCAATTCCTTATCCTGCTTTAATCTTACCTTCATGGATAAGGTGTCTTCACTTTCTGTTAATTCGAATACTTCCGCTGTACCGAACAGAATCTTCACATCTTCTGTAATCGTTATATTAATCGGAAGCATCAATCCACCTTTTGGAGGCACTGAAATGCTTTCACCTTCAAACAACTGCAGATTATTCCTATCGACTGTTGTAACTTTCTTGTATTCATCAAAGTTATGAAGAAATACAAAATAGCTTTCATCAGAAACTTCTCTGACAGAAATATCCAGATTCTGTTCCAAGGTAAATTCACTAACTACTTCAATCCTTTTTGCGAGCTCACGAATAATGTCATATTTGTAATGGAAATCAAGCTCCATTCCTACTCCGAAAACAACCAGCTTACCTTTTCCCAACCTTTTTTTAAAGGCAGCGATATCTTTACTTTCGTCTTCTGACCAGGCAAATGCTCCTTCATTTACATCAAAAGCTTCAAAATATTTAGTTTGAACACTATCGATTTCTCCAACGGTTACAAAGCCTTCCTTTCTCCCTTTGAGGCTTACACCAATATAATCTTTTAAGAGCGTACACTCTTTGTCATTAAGATCCTTTGTTGGTATGGTTGGAAAAAGGATAAGGCGGCCTCCGTTTTCTAAGTAATCTATAAGTTTTTGTTGAATAGGCCGATCCATCCAATTCAATGAAAACATCCATAGGCTGGGAACCTTATTTACATCGATCGGCTCATCGTTTTGAATATTTAGACTGTCATAGATTATATTGCTCACTCGAAGTCCTTTGGCTGTACCATTATAAAGATTTATATCACTTTCTCGTTGAAACGTTTCAATTAATAGGGAAGAAAAAAGATTACTATATTCTGTCATGTAGTAATCAGGATAAAAAGCTAAGCATGTGTTGGAGATTTGTTTTGCATTCATTAAAGTTTTTTCAAAGGTGTGGAACATTTTCCCTAAATGCTGGATCACTTCGAAGTGTGGATTCTTTTCACCGGAAGCTGATAATGGTGCCTGCCATTCATGTCTTCTCCCGTTCAAACCGATATTTTCATAATTCTCTCCACCGACAAACATGTAATAGTTGACGGCGTTCATTCCATTTGCAAAACAAAGACGTGTGGTCAAATCAAATGTGCTCGGCTGCAATCTGGGCTTATCAGAAGCAGATCCACCTTGAAATTCCGCAGAAAACAGCGGCTGTTCCGGGGACTGAATGGCTTTGGTAAATGAGTTGGCAAGAACAATATCCGTATAGTTATCAAATTCAATGTTTCCTATATAATAATCCCCTGCCACAAGGGTATCTTCCATTTTAGCCGCTTCTAATAATTGAGAAACTCCGATTGGATACCTCGTCCCTCGTTTTAAATAGTCAATCGTATGAAATCCATGAATATTAAGGATAAAAGGAACAGATATCCCCTCTTTTTGCGCCAGCTTTTTTAAATGTTCAAGGTACATACGATAATGAGTGCGCATAAAAAAGTAGTATTCGTTTTTTATTACTTTTGCCAAATTATCCTCTGGATGATCAGCCATAAACATAAGCGGATCTGATACATTTGTTTCTGTAAGGGCTTGATTTTCTTCTAAGTATTGTTCGAATTGTTTTTTAGTAACTTCATTATAATCACCCGTTTTTGTCACCCAATGAAACATGCCAACTTCATTATCAAGCTGGAACATGATTACTGGCCCGCCATTAGAGATTTGGAACGGCTCAATAATTGAACAGACCGAGTGATACCAGTTTTCGACCTTTTTCAAAAAAGTTGGGTGCATATAACTGACTACTCTAGTAGGATGCGGAAGCCCCTTCTCAGTTTGTGCCACCGCTTGTGGGTAATTATCTATAAACCATGGCGGGACACCATGATCAACAATCTCTGCCATAACATAAGGCCCAGGTCGGACAAGACAATACACGCCTTCATCATTAACCAACCGTAAAAAGCTTTGGAAATCACGTTCCGATCTAGTTTCACCAGTCAAATCTATGGTTCCTTCTTTATACTCATGAAATGTCCAGGGTACATAGGTGCTTATCATGTTGACCCCTGCTTCTTTTACTTGCTGAATCCGATTCCTCCATTCCTCTTTCGGTATTCTAAAGTAATGAAGCTCCGCGCCAAAAATACAAGTTTCTTTCCCATTGATTATGACCTTTTCATTTTCTATTCGGATCACATACGCCCCCTTTCTAGCTTGATTGACGAGGTATAAATTCAATAGGTGTTTCTTCCTCACTGTCATCCCCGTCTTTTTCCAGCATGTTGAATAATGTTTTTGCTGCGGTTTGTCCCCATTGTTTTTTCTGAACACGGACGGTCGATAAAGGCGGTTGAAAGTACCTGGCTAAATCGATATCATCAAACCCTACAAAAGCCATATCCTCAGGCACCTTTAACCCTTTTTTCTGTACAGCTTTGATCGCACCCATCGCCATTTCGTCGTTTGCGGAGACAAAGGCTGTGGGATAATCGTCATGATCTTCCAGAAATTTATTCATACTCAGTAAACCACTGATTTCCGTAAAGTCAGCCCTGATTAAGTCATCTGGATTAAAAGTGAACCCATGATGAGTAAGGACTTCTTTAAATCCTTCCAAACGACTTTCACCATCGAATGATTCTATAGATCCTCCAATAAAGCCAATTCGTTTATGCCCTTGTTCCACAAGGTGATTTACGGTGTATGACATGCCAAGTTTATTAGGTAATAAAATTTGTCGAATATAAGGATTCTCTAATTCCCGGTCTAATACTACAATTGGAAATTTTTCACTCGCTAAACTGTCTAATAATTCATTGCTGATATGATAATTCAGTATAATAGCACCGTCTACGTATCGTTCTACCAGCAAACGATGTTTATCATCCGAGGCACATACGACCATTTCATACCCTTGTTTAATAACAGTATCTTGAATTCCTTCTAATAATTCATTAAAAAACGGTCCTGTAAATCCACTTAAGAAGAGGCCTATGATATTAGTCTTTTTTTTCTTTAAATTTTTGGCGTTACCATTCGGACGATAGCCGAGTTCTTTGGCAGCCTGCATAACTTTATCTTTTGTTGGTTTGGTTATCAGTTCACTGCCATTCATAACGTAGGATGCAGTGGCTACACTTACTTTTGCTCTCTTGGCAACATCTTTTAACGTAGACAAACTTTTCCCTCTTCTCTTAACTTACGACAGCTATTATTTTTCATTGAAACGTTTCAATAAAAATTATAGCGAATTGTGTAAGCGATTACAATATATTTTTCTGAATTTTATCACGATTCATATCTTCTAATCGTTTAACAGGAATATAGTCTTGGATTATTTTTACATATATTGGTTCTTTAACGTTAAATAAGGAAATCTAATAGTTGTTTAGAAGTATGTATTTGATGAACAAAGAGATGTCTATATTGAAAATGGTACAAATTATTTAATAAAAAGCTATTTAGCGTAAACTAAATAGCTTTTTATAATAGTTATTAGTTCACTTCACAGGTTTAAACAGCGACTTAATAAATCCAGTAAGCCCACCTTCTTTAGAACTTTCGCTTTCGGATTTCTCAGGGGTTTTCAATTCAACTTCGTCTTTTTCTATCGCATAATCTACTGTCAAAATAGCTCCAAGATCCGTTTCCGCATCCTGATTGGAAACTGTCGTGTGGCGAATCCTGTTTTGATCTGCTACCTTCCGATACGGCTTGCGAAATCGATAGCTGACTTTCCCGTTTAACAACAGCTTCGCATCTTTATATTCTTTCATCGCTTGGGATAACTCATTTAGGCCCGCTTTTTGCATAACCTGACCTTTCGTTAACACGAGCACCACGCGTTCTCTTAGTGTTCCGAGGTATCTCTTACGTTCGGCTGGCTTTGTTTGCCTGCTGCCGTAAATCCCTTCCTGTAAATAGTCGTCTACATTAGGTTTTTTCATGGTGATTCTCCTTACTCTGCACGTTTCATTTCTTCTTTATTTATGTCCTATCCTCGCATATCCATAAGCAGGCGGCAAATAAATAAACTCGTCAAGATTAAGGAACTGAATATACTATTTTTCTACGATAACCTCATCAATCTGCTCCCCAAGATGACGGCCTGGTTTATCCAAAATACCCAGCACTTTGTGTCCTGTCTTTAATTCCAATATGGATACTTCTCCTTCACTTTCTTCCATAAGATAGACACTTGAGGATTTTTGCAGTGTAGCTGAAATCATTCGATCCCCGCTTTTGGCTTCTACTCTTACAAATGGCCGCTTCTCAATTTTTACGCGTCCAATGGAAATTTCACGCTCCGTTTTTTCATCCGTAATCGTCAGCTTCTCGCCTGGATTCAGCTCATGCAGATAGAAGGTCTTCTCTTGTTGATATAAATATTGATGAAAAGAACCGCAGTTAAGCCGGAAAGGACGCGGAGGATATCCTTCAGACTCACGGTTTTCTGCCAGGACTTTTAAATAGCCGTGCCCTGTATTTCCTACATAAACACCATCCGTAGGACTTAGGATATCAATAAAATCAAGGCAGACTCTCATTCCTTCGCCTACTTCTTCTATTTTTGTGATTTCTAAATATTCTTTGTTCATTTGGCTAGTCATTGGTATGTACCATCCTCCCTCATGTATTCTATCTTTATTTTCCCGCTTCAAAGGGAGGTTTGTCCACCCCCATGAAAGAGATCGACTTAGGGATAAACGTTCTTACACTTTTTGAATACTTCCTGATAAGTGATCATATGTTATTCCTGTCCAGCAACGATGGAAGACTATTTATAAAGAATACATAAGAGCCTATATACCTATTTATATTCACTCCTTGTGAAGTTACATAATATCCCTTACGCCTTGTCCTCAAAGCATTTCCTCACTCCTTCTTAAATCCTCTCCTTTGAAACAAGTGTAAAATAAAGATAATTGGTTCTATTCTGACTACTTTTTAAAATAAAGGTAGTTAATTGGATGTATTTTCAAATTTTATGTAATCTCTTACAAAAAATAATATTAATCGCTTTCACCATTGCTATCATCACTGGAGTAGTTCTAAATACCCCTTCAGATTGGATAAAAATACCTCTATTGCTGTTTTAACAAAAAATGTTTAGTGTATTCAGTGTGCAACCGGTTGCTCAACAAATTAATACATGAGGTGAAGCGTTTAAATGACTAAATCAACGAAACGAATGTCACGCATCATTGCTGCAACGGCTATAGCAGCTACTCTATTTTCTATACAAGCTCCGAGTGTTTTAGCCGTTACTCAACCACACCCAGATGAAGAATTGAATCAAGAAGAAGTAAAAAAACAATTGCAAGTCGAAGGTGTAGATCAAGTTGAGAATGGAGTAAAACTTGACTTAACCTCTGACCAAACCGCATTTATCCGGCTATTCTCAGAAGACATGGCGAAAGTGTCCATTCTAAAAGAGGGAGAAGAGGAATACTTTTCTGAAGGCATCGCAAAGAAAGAATGGAAGACACCATCTTTTGACCTTTCACAAGAAGGCGATGAAATCACCCTTTCCACAAGTGAAATTACAATTAAAATCAAGAAGGAGCCATTTGGCATAAAATTCCTTGACAAACAAGGGAACGTAATCAATGAAGATTACATGGAAAATGGTGCTGGTTATGATGGCGAAAAACCATACGTCTATAAAAACACAACCGAGGATGAAGCATTTTATGGTTTTGGTGAACAAGCCGGTCTTAATTTAAACCAGCGTGGAGAAAGTATTGGAATGTTCAATACGGACGCCTATGGATATCAAACCGATACGAAATACTTATATACCGCTATCCCATTCTTTATTGGTTTGAAGGATGAAAAAGCTTACGGCATCTTCTTCGACAATACCAACCGCACATATTTTGAAATGGCTAGTGAAAGTGATGACTATTATTACTTCTACGCTGATGATGGGACGTTGAACTATTACTTCATGTACGGTCCTGAAATCAATGATGTACTTGATCGTTATACAGAACTTACCGGTAAAATGGATAAACCGGCTAAATGGTCCCTGGGTTTACACCAGTCTAAATGGGGATATAGCGATGAAGATATAGAAGAAGTAGCAGAAACTTATCGCAAGAAAGAAATTCCTATTGATACGATGCACTTTGATATCGACTATATGGATGAATACCGCGTCTTCACATGGGCTGATAAGTTCGGTGATGAAGCCCTTCACAACAAGCTAGACAACATGAATTTCCACAAGATTACCATTAATGACCCCGCTGTAAAGAAAGATCCAGGTTACTTTATGTATGACGAAGGAACCGAAAATGAATATTGGGCTAAAAACCCTGACGGAACTGACTTTGTTGGGGAAGTCTGGCCGGGAGATTCCATGTTCCCTGACTTCTCTCAAGAAGATGTTCGTGAATGGTGGGCGAGCAAACATAACATTCTCTTCGATAAAGGCATCGATGGAATATGGAATGATATGAACGAACCCGCTGTGTTTGATGGTCCTTATCACACCATGCCGCTGGATGTAACGTTTGGTAAAGGAGAAAACCAACGAACACATGCTGAATACCACAACCTTTACGGACATGATGAAGCTATGGCTACATATGATTCATTTGAAAAATATAAGCCAAATACTCGTCCGTTCGTCTTAACACGTGATATGTATGCCGGTTCCCAGCGTTATGCAGCCTTATGGACCGGAGACAACGTGAGTCAGTGGGATCATTTAGAGATGTCTATCCCCATGAACACAAATGTCGGACTATCTGGTGTTCCATTTGTCGGAAATGATATTGGTGGATTTGCTAATCGTCCGGACGCTGAAATGTTTGCCCGCTGGATTGAGGTTGGTGCCTTCCTGCCTTTCTCTCGTATCCATTACGATAGTGACGCTAAATCAGAGGTAAAACAAGGACAAGAACCTTGGGCGTTTGGACCAGAAGTTGAAGAAATCAGTAAAAAATATATCGAAATGCGATATCAACTGATGCCTTACTTGTATAACGCCTTTAAGGATGCTTCCGAAAAAGGAACTCCAGTTCAGCAGCCATTAGTTTATCAATTCCAGGAGGACGAAAATACCCATAACCTGAGTGACCAATTTATGTTCGGTGATTCCTTGATGCTGGCTCCAGTTGTAAAACAAGGCGAAACCGAACGCGACGTCTACCTTCCGGAAGGCGAAACTTGGGTGGACTTCTGGACTGGCGAAGAATTTGAGGGTGGACAAACAATTAATACACAAGCTGAATTAAGCCACCTTCCGATATACGTCATCAAAGACTCCATCATTCCTACTCGCGAGGTTCAGCAATATACAGACGAGAAACCGCTTAAAAACCTTGTGTTAGACACTTACCTGGAAGAGGAAGCAAGCTACTCCTTCTATGAGGATGATGGGGCTACCTTAGAATATAAAGATGGCGAATATAACATTACGAACTTCAACATCGAGCGTAAAGGTAAGCACGTTGAGTTTACGAACGAAAAAGAAGCTGCTGGCTTTGATTCCGATTTGGAATCCTACACCTTGAAACTTAATGGTGAAAAAGCACCAAGGAAAGTTCAAGCGGCAAATGCAAAATACAAGCAAGTGAAGTCTGTTGAGGAAGTGAAGTCGAATCAGGAAACATACTTCTTTGATCAAGAATCCGAAGCACTTTATGTGAACGTTCCTGTAGACGAAAACAAAAAAGTAAAAGTGTTCTTTAAATAAACTCTAATGAAAGACTAGCAGGCTTTGCCTGTTAGTCTTTTGTTTTATCATTTAAACCAGGGGTGACAGCTGTGAACAGTCGACTTTCCCGATCCTAATCTTTTAAATCTCTGCTTCTTTTTCTATTTTTTTAACTTCTCTACACTCTTTGCTTGTTTGGCTGGTCATTGGTATGCACCCTCTCCCTTTGTCATATACATTTCTTTCAAAAGACTTACAAAAGACTCCAAAATTAGCGATTGCCACAGACAAGTGTTGGTGATACCTTAAAGATGTATTCAAAATAATCCTTTTAAACAACTAAATTCTATCTCAATTGAAAACCAACATGTGAGGTATTTCACTTATTATCCCTGACAGCGGGGTCTCTGTGAATTCAGGTCGCTCTAGAGCCTATGCCCTTACCGGTGACTACATGGAGAGTGAACCTGCATGTGTTTATATACTTAAAAGCTTGAGAAAGAAAGCGAAGTGAATCTATGAAAAAACCGATTGTCCAAGAGAATTTAAAGAAGATTCCATTATTCAAGGAACTTTCAGATACTGAAATCGATCATATTGCCTCTATTTCATCGGCTAAAATTTATAACGCCGGTTCTTATGTATTTATGCAGGATGAACCTCTCGCGACTGTTTATTTTATCGAATCTGGCAAAGTGAAAATCTATAAAACAGATATTCATGGCAAGGAACAGATCGTTTCAATATTAGAAGCGGGAGAAATGTTTCCTCATGCCGGCTTCTTTCGTGGAGGATCATATCCGGCTAATTCTGAAATTATGAAAAAGGCCCGTTTGATTTGTATTCCTATCCATTCTTTTGAAAAAATTTTAGTCGAGCAGCCTGAGTTATGTGTGAAACTATTTAGAGTGTTAGGCAGTAAAATCATCGACCTTCATGATCGTTTAGAGGAGCAGATACTCCACAATACTTTCGAGCAAGTGCTGATGCTGCTCATTAGACTGTCTCGTACCAATGGTCAGCCTCATGGTGCGGGAGAATTTAAGCTGACAAGTACTTTTACCAACCGGGAGCTTGCGAATATGATTGGTACTTCCAGGGAAACCGTCAGCCGTACGTTGACCCAGCTACGAAAGAAAGGTGTACTTAAAGTATCTGATGAAGGGTTGTTTATTATTAACCAAGAGAAACTGGAAGAAGAAATGATTTCATAGAGTTCCCAAGGTGTGCATTATATCACTAACTGTCGTAAAAGTTCCTGCTATGATAAAGCCATACCAATAAATGGAGGGATTTTATATGGTCCAGACTTTTACTGAACAGTCCATTGTCAGCGATATTGTGAAACAATTCCCTAGATCCAGCGACCTCTTTAAGGCGTATAAAATTGACTTTTGCTGCGGCGGCAACCGACCTTTGAGTGAAGCTATTGCAAAACGCGGCTTGTCCCCGGAGGAAATCCTGAAGAACTTAAACACGTTATACAAAGAAAAGGAAGCGAAGCAGCATATTCAGATCGATTGGGATACTGCGTCTTCCGCAGAAGTAATGGATCACATTGTCCAGAAGCACCACAACTACTTACAGGAAGAACTGCCTAACCTCAGCCCTTATGTTACGAAAGTAATGAAGGTTCACGGGGGAAAACAGTCACATTTAAGAGTCGTTCATAAACTTTTTCATGATTTAAAGACAGATTTAGAGCAGCATACGGTAAAAGAAGAAATGGAAGAGTTCCCTTTAATCAAGAGCTATGAAGAGAACCCGACAGAAGAAAGACTTCGCGCTATTCAGGAAGGTTTGTCTGATTTAGCCATGGAACACAGTCATGCCGGGGAAATCCTTCACGAACTCCGCAGGATTACGAATGACTATACTCCGCCTGAAGGAGCATGCGGCACGTACCGTCTGGTGTACAACCGATTAGAGGAGCTCGAATCCGATACGTTCGAACATATCCATTTAGAAAATAATATTTTATTCCCAAGATATATGGCTTAACACTGAGTGTCTCCTCTCCCTGAGCTTCCTGACCATGGAAAGCTCAGGGGGATTTTTTTTGATAAAAAAAGAAGCTCCAGAGCTTCTTTTTGAATGATACCGATCATATAGCGGATAAGATCATGGCTCCCAATAAAATCATTAAATAAGTTAAGGAGTATAAAAACATATACCGGGCCCATTTTTTTCATTTTGGACAGTGAATCCTTTAACCGCTAGAATAATCCATCCCGCTGTTAATAAGACTGTCACTAAAAGAAATCCCCAGCCGAGAGAACTTAATAGAAATGGTAATGGAAATAAGCAAATAATATATAATAGCATTTGTCTTTTTGTCGTTTTGACACCGCGTACCACAGGCAGCATAGCCACTCCTGCAGCCCGATATTCATCATATCGCTTGATGGAAATGGCAAATGTATGAGGGACTTGCCAAATAAATAGAATGGCAGATAATACGATGGGGACAACGTGAGAAGCAGAGTCAACCGCAGCCCAGCCAATGAGCGGTGTAACCGCGCCTGAAAGACTGCCGATTAACGTATTAAAGGCATATTTTCTCTTCGACCAGATCGTATAAAGAACAACATAGATAAACCAGCCAGCAAGGCCGTAAATCGACGCTTCTACACTGACCAGTAAAAGTCCAGCAAACCCAAGAATACTTAGCACGACTCCCATGACCAGTACAAGTTTTAAGGGAATGGTTCCAGTAACGGTGGGTCTCTGTTTCGTTCGTTTCATAACTGCATCAATATCGGCATCATACCAATTGTTAAGAAGTAAAGCGCCGGCCATAATCAAGGTGCTGCCCGCTATGGTTAATGAAAAAAGCCCCCAATTGTCTTGAAAAGACTCTCCCGTAAAGTAGAGAGCCAGCCAAAAACCAGTAATGATTGGGAGAACATTAGATATGAGCACAATGGCTTTAAATAGGGACTTGATATCTGCTAACACACCAGGTTTATTTTCTTGCGATCTATTCAGTAAGGTATTCTCCATTTTGATCACCTAAATATTTTAAGGATAATAGCTTGTTATAATTATAGATAAAAGATAAAAAAGCGGCCTACCTCCCCTCCTGCTTATAATTTTCCACTTACTGTCCAGCTATTCGACGATTAAGGTTGAAACCATCTCTTCATGACCTGTTCCGCAAACGATGTTACATTTAATCGTATACTCACCAGGTTCAAGGGAGGCTGTAGCAGATCCTTCATTATCTATACTTATGTCAGTTCCCTCAATCTCAATCCCATGAACCCCCTCATCGTTTGAAAGATTAACAGTTATTTCACCAGCAGGAGCCGGTCTTCTCGTCACCGCTGCCGCAGGCTGTCAGAACAAGAATCAGAGTGACAAACATCAAAGCAAATATACTTTTTTTCATTGATAAGACCCCCTGAATTTTTTATTCAAAATTAGATTACCAAGTTCGAATCGGCGGCGATCCTGGAGGTGCATGAAGAGTAAAGTCCCAAATAGGAACCACATAAGCCATGGCCACCACCATAAGAAGGAGCACGATCCAAAGCCCCCAACGTTCTGTCCACAGAGGTACCGGTGGGGCATCATCTTCCGGCTCAGCCACTGGATATTCGGTTTCCCCTTTTGGGGCGAAGAACATCATATGAAACACGGCATATACCTGGATGATGACACCGATCAAAAGCAGCGCAGCTCCAAAGCCCATCACATATTCGTAAGGGACCCAGCTTAATGCGGTCGGGTGGTCTCCATACGTGGTAAAAGAAGTTCTTCTAGGATCACCCAACAGTCCAACCAAGTGCTGAGAACCTGCCATCAGCACCATTCCTGCTGTCCAAATGAGTGTCTGTACTACACCAATTTTATTCATTTTCGGTGTGAGCTGGCGCTTTGATAAGTGTGGTATTAACCAATAACTGATGCCGAAGAATGTCATAACAACTGACATCCCGACAGTAACGTGAAAGTGACCGACGACCCACATCGTGTTATGAACCACTTGATTTAATTGGTTACTAGTGTTTACAATGCCTCCCGCACCCCCGGGGATGAATGCAATCATCGCAATCATAGGGGCTAAGAACCTGACATCCCCCCACGGAAGCTTCTTAATCCAGCCCAGGAGCCCTTTTCCGCCTTGCTTTCTTCCAGCACGTTCGAACACTGCAAACATAGCAAAGGCTGTCATTAAAGAAGGTACGGCGATTGCTAAGCTCATAAATACATGTAAAAATTTAACAGATAAAGAGATTCCCGGGTCAACAATCTGGTGGTGGAATCCTCCCGGAATATTTAAAATAACGAGCAGGATGACGACGAGCCTGATCAATTTCTCATTAAAATGCCTGCCTTTTATAATTTTCGGTACGATAACATACCATGCAGAAACAGCTACAAGATACCAAATGTTTACTAAGGAGTGGCCAAACCACCAAAATAACGTACGGCCTACCATTACGTTAGTTGTTTCCACCAGCCCCATGGACCAGGGGATCAATGTTAGAACTTCAATCGCAACTCCAATACTTGCGAAGAACCAGAGGACGAAAACTCCCATCGCAAAGAAAGCTAGTAATGGAGTCGGCTGGCCTGGGTGGAACTTTTTCCAATGACGGTAATTAATAAAAACACCAAAGCAGCAGGCCCATATTCCTAAAACAAGAAAGACGAGCCCTACGTAAAACAAAGGATGCGCAGCAAGAGGCGGGTAAAATGTATATAAGACAGATGCTTCATTTAATACAATCAACGTCGCGGCCAATACTGTCCCAAATACCATGAGACCGAATCCCGTCCAGGCAAGCTTGCGGACTTTAGGAAGCAGCCCTCCAAATGAATAAGAAAGGTTGGCATATTGATAACCGATCGTAAAAGTCGTAGAAAACACGAGAAGCAGTAATATCCCATGGGCGGTTAACACTTGATAATAATTGAACCAGGACGGAAGGAGAAGAATCTCAGCGCGCTCCAGTCCCTGCAGCAATCCTAAAACACCGCCAATTAGAAGTGCCACAAATGATACGGAAAAATAGGATAATGAAACCTTCGCGTCTTGCGGGTTTACACCGAGACCTTTTGTCTTTTGAATGATCGTTTTACGTAATGCACTTTCCATTTTTGGTCCCCCCTTTACTGCACATTAATGGTAGTTGACATCATCTGATGGCCTACTCCGCAATATTCATTACATAACACAAGAAACTCACCTGGCTTGTTGAATGTATGGGTGATTTTTTGGATGTGCCCAGGCATAACCATGGCATTTAAATTGGTTCCTGCGACTTGAAATCCATGAGTTACATCTGGAGTGGCCATCGTAAAGGTAACCTTCGACCCAGCGGGAATTTCAATTTTATTAGGAGTAAACTGAAACGCCTGTAAAACCATCACGACTTCATATTCGTTCTCCCCAATTTGCTTAATACCGGGTTGATCAAATGGAGCAGTTTCCGTTACTTTTTGCGGATTTATTGTTTCTTTATGGCTCGGCGGCCCCATTCCCATCGCAAATGTTTGATAGCCGATAATTACCATAAAAACAACAAGCAGCCCGATACTTAGTGTCATCCAAATCTCTTCCAGCCGATGCATCGTCTCTCCCCCTCTATACTCTTGCCATATAGATCCAAAATACGGCTACCCAGACAATAACGATTACGGCTCCTACAACCCCAACTGAAAACAACGTCCCCTTAAATGAATCCTCTGCCTTAGGATTTGTTGGGTTAACCTTTGATGACTGCCTCTCTGTCATGATCTTCTCCCCTTTCCGTTTTCCTATATCTTAATTTTAAAGGGCAGGGTCGACGCACGCAGTGAGGCTCATCACTAATCAGATTTTTTTAATGGATGATTTTACGACAAAAAAATCGGCTGTTTCTTTAAGTCATACGCCGGCTTTGTCGAAGAAAATGGTTCATGTAATTTTCAGAGATTTCTAAAGAAATCCATTGACGAAAAAGAATTTAACTGCTATGATCACAAATAACTTAATAAACGACGAAATTCTTATCCAGAGAGGTGGAGGGACTGGCCCTGTGAAACCCGGCAACCGCTATATTTATAGCAAGGTGCCAAATCCTACTGAGCAAAGGCTCAGGAAGATAAGAGAATAAATACATCTCTTGAACCTCTCTATTTATAAAAAATAGAGAGGTTTTTTAATTAAATATTGATTCTTATCCAGAGAGGCAGAGGGACTGGCCCGTTGACGCCCGGCAACCTTCAGGCAATCGTCTGAAAAGGTGCTAATTCCTGCAGGAGAAATCCTGGAAGATAAGAAGAGTGTTTCAGCTCTCTTCTTATTTTTGAAGAGAGCTTTTTCTATAGGACGAAAGGAGCTTTATCCATGACGATATCAATTACACCTGAGCGTTCCTCCTTACTATGGGAGCCGCCCGAGGAAGGTATAAACCATTCACATATAAAAGCATTTGCTGATTTCGCAGATCAGCCGCTTTTTCCATATGAACGACTGCACCGCTGGTCCATTTCCCGCTTAGATGAATTCTGGTCGAAGGTTTGGGACTATGCCGGAGTTATCGGTGAAAAAGGAGGCAGCGTCTATACCCCTGCCTCCTCCATGCCGGATGCGCAGTGGTTTCCAAATGCACAGCTGAATTTTGCCGAAAACCTGCTGCGTGGATCTCTCGATCGAACTGTTGCTTATGAAGCAAATGAAAATGGAGTCAGCAGCCGAATTACATTAGGAGAACTAAAAGAAGCTGTCGCTAAGGCGCAGCAAGGACTGAAAAACTTAGGTGTGAAAAAAGGAGACTGTGTCGCCGGGATTACAACTAACGATATCCAGGGGCTCACCGCCTTGATTGCCACTGCTTCTTTAGGAGCGATATGGACGTCCTGCTCTCCGGACTTTGGCACGAAAGGAATCTTGGATCGTATCGGGCAGGTGCAGCCTAAAGTATTAATAGCCTCCCTTCAGTATCAATACAAAGAAAAGCCTTTTAACATTAGAGAAAAAGTTAAAGAAACCGCGGAGAATCTCGAAGGTTTAACTGCCGTTATTACGTTAAGTGGAGAATTGGATGTTCCCGGCACAGAAACTTTAACGTGGGACAACCTTTGCAGCAATAACGCATCAGAACCATTATTTACACCAACAGCTTTTAACGACCCATTGTACATTTTATATACATCCGGCACAACGGGGCTTCCAAAAGCTATCGTCCATTCTGCCGGCGGCACGCTTCTTCAACACGTAAAAGAACACCAGCTGCACTGCGACGTTCAAAAGGATGATGTGCTTTTCTGGTACACCAACACCGCATGGATGATGTATCCGTGGCTGGTGTCCGGATTAGCCAGTGGAGCCGCTCTGCTTTTATATGACGGATCCCCTGTAAGATCAGACAACCTCTCTCACCTGTGGGATATAGCGGATGAAGTCGGAGTGACGCATTTCGGCACAAGTCCAAAATATTTAGAGACACTCGCTAAATCCAGCATTCAATTAAAAGATTCGCATTCGCTCTCAAGACTAAAAAGCATTTTGTCCTGCGGGGCTCCGCTTGCACCCGAGCAGTACGACTGGGTCTATCAAACGATAAAAGAAGACTTCTTCCTCGCTTCTATTTCTGGCGGGACGGAAATCATCGGCTGCTTTGTGATGGGATCACCGGTTCACCCGGTAAAACGAGGCGAAATCGCCTGCAAAGCATTAGGAATGGCTGTCGACGCATTAGATGAGCGCGGCGCTTCTGTTTATGGAGAAAAGGCTGATCTAGTCTGTACCCAGCCGTTCCCAAGCATGCCGATTACCTTTTTCGGTGAAGGCGGGGATGAGCGTTACCGTAAGAGTTATTTTTCAAAGCGGCCAGGCATCTGGACACATGGAGATTTCGCCGAACAGACGATTGATGAGTCTTTCATTATCTACGGACGCGCGGATACAACTTTAAATCCAGGAGGCGTTCGAATCGGTACCGCGGAAATCTACCGGGCTGTTGATCATATTCAGGAAGTAGAAGACTCGATCGTGTTTGGGCTTCCAAAAGAGAATGATGAGGAAATCATCCTTTGCGTGGTAACAGATAAGTTGAGCGAAGAATTAGCTAAGAACATCCGCAAGAAAATCCGGGCGACGGCGTCACCAAGACATGTTCCGAAGCGAATTTATCAAGTCACAGACATTCCTCATACCATCAATGGCAAGAAAGTTGAAGGAGCTGCAAAAACTGCGGCCTTAGGAAAAACGGTAAGTAATGAAGCGTCTCTGAGAAATCCAGCGAGTTTACAGTCTTACCGCCAGATTACAGAAAAGGAGTTCGTGTAATGACTCGTAGACCTAGAGGGGCAATCATTGGAATTGGTGAATTAGAGCCCGTTCGTTATTCAACAGGAAAAACAACTTTAAGCTTAATTGCCGAATCTGTCCGTCTGGCCCTAAAGGACGCCGGCATTTCCAAACACGAGGTCGACGGTCTGCTCGTCGGTCCTCAAGTAGGTGAGACACCACAGCACGTGCCAGCGACAGTTTCGGAGTATTTAGGAATCGATCCCACCATGTCGAACGTCGTTGATCTTGGCGGGGCTTCCGGGCCGGGAATGATCTGGCGGGCAGCGGCTGCTATTGAAGCCGGGATGTGTGAGACTGTAGTCTGCGTCCTAGCCAATAAAAATGAAAAAGGCGAAACCTTACGCTCTCCAAACCGCAATCCGATCCGTGAATTTGATGTTCCGTTTGGAGCATCAGGTGCCAATACGTCTTATGCTCTATTAAAGCGTCAGCACATGGAAGAGTACGGATCTACACAAGAGCAGTTTGCCAGGATTGCCTACTGGGCGAGAAAAAATGCCCAAAATAATCCGAATGCGATCTTTTATGGAAAGCCGGCGGAGCTCGAAGACATTCTGGCTTCTCCGCTGATTTCAGATCCGCTTCATTTATTAGAAATCGTCATGCCGGTAGCCGGAGGTGCTGCCGTTGTAGTGACTTCAGAAGAGAAAGCAGCACGTGTCGGACAGCACAAGCCGATCTTTTTAAAAGGGGCCGGTGAAAAAATAACCCACCGCGCCGTAAGCCAGGCACCCTCAATCGATAAGCTGCCTTTCAGCTACTGCATTCCAAAGGCGCTAAAGCAGGCGGAGACAAGCATTGAAGATATCGATCTTTTCTCTTTATACGACTGCTACACAAGCGTCGTTGCTGTTCAGCTTGAAAGCGCAGGGCTTTGCGCACCTGGACAGTTTGGAGAGTTTGTGAAAAATCACAGTTTCGGCTATGACGGCGATTATCCGTTAAATACGCACGGCGGCCAGTTAGGATTCGGACAGGCCGATCTCGCCGGGGGCATGTCTCATGTTGTTGAAGCGGTTCATCAGCTGCGAGGCGAAGCAGATCAGCGCCAGATTCCAAATGCGAAGCTGGCCCTCGTTACAGGCAACGGAGCGACATTAAGTGAAACCAATGCTCTTGTATTAGGAGGCGAACAATGAGTCAAAATATATCCCTGCCCACACCAACCATTACGCCTGTCAGCCAGCCGTTTTGGGACAGCATCAAAGAGGGAAAATTTACTCTTCAGCAGTGTGAGGAATGTAAGAAATGGATTTTTTATCCGCGCGATCACTGCCCCCGCTGTTTCCATGATTCTCTGACTTGGAAAGAAGCGTCTGGTGAAGGTCAATTAAAAACCTGGAGTGTTATTCATCGAGCGGGCCATCCTGCATGGCAGGAGCGTACCCCGTATATCGTAGGAGTTGTTGAGCTTGCAGAAGGGCCCTCATTATTAACCCATCTGCTAATTGAAGAAGAAGATTTAGCTTTAGACCTCGAAGTAATTGTGGATATTGTAGAAATCGGTCCCCATCCCCTGCCATTTTTCAAACAAAAGAAGGAGGAAATTTAACATGATACTTACTTATTTTCTATCCATCGCATTATTCTGGGCAGGAGGCTTGCTCCTGTGGAAATTCATCTATGCTGGAAAGAAAGGAGAAAGATAAATGCTTAACGAATCGAATACCTTATTATGGACTGTCATTATTCTCATGATTGCTTATTTTGGCCTCGTCACATGGATTGGTAAAAAAGGAAGTGCACACAGTAAGTCGATGTCCGGATTCGCCACTGCAAGAGGTAAAGTCAACCCGTGGCTCGTAGGGGCAAGCTTCGCCACCTCTTATGCAAGTGCCAACTTGTTTATTGGTGTTCCGGGCTTAGCGTATCAGTACGGAACCGCCGTCCTTTGGTACACACTCGGATGCTTCGGTGTTTCATGGGTGGCCCTGCTTCTTTTTGCCAAAACGTTCTGGCGTTACGGTAAAAAGTTCGGCCGTGTCTCTACTCTGCCTGAATGGCTGGGGAAACGATACAATTCTAAAGGTTTGCAAGCACTGGTATCATTATTAATTTTATTCAATGTTTATTATATTGTCGGTCAAAATGTTGGACTGGCTACTATTTTTGAAACCGTGATCGGCATCCCTTATTTCTGGGGCATTATTATCGGTGTCGCGATTACGATTGTTTATATCGGACTTGGCGGTGCTTTCGCCCAGATGATTACTGATGGGATTCAAGGAATCCTTATGGCACTGACTTCTATTCTAGTTGTTGTCTCGTTCTTGTGGACGATTGGCGGCGGGTTAAATGTATTTGGCGTCTTAACTGACCGTTTGAACGCGATTGATCCGAACCTGACAGCGGCCGTAGCAAGCGGCGGCCCATATAACAGCGCCTTAGCAATCATGGCCGTGCAGTTTATGCTGTTCAGCTTTGTATTAATGCCGCACTTGTTAAATAAAGTACTATCTCTTGAAAATGAAGAGGACCTTGCGCCATTTACACTGTCCTCAGGGATTATCCTATGTATCATTTCAACCTTAATGGTTTTAGGCGGACTAGCCGCCCGGGTGCTATTCCCATCCTTACAGAGTGCAGACGCAGCGATTCCGGCTTATGTAATTGAAGCTTTCCCAAGCTTTATTGCCGCGATTATGATTGTAGGAATTATTTCTGCGATTCTTTCTAGTACCGACAGTCTGTATCTAGGTGTAACGACAAGTATCGGCAACGACTTATATCGAGTGGTCGCGCCTATCCTGTCTTCTAAAAAAATCAGCGAGAAAAAGCTGGAGAATCAATCTCTGAAAGTAGCGAAAGGATCCCTCATCTTTGTTGGTCTTGCATCTCTTTATCTATCGCTCGACCGGCCAGATTCACTGGCGTTCCTTATCCAGTTCAGTTATTCCGCGATTATTTCCGGAATCATCGCCCCGATCACACTCGGGTATTTCTGGAACAAAGCGAATAATTATGGCGCTATCACTTCATTGATTACCGGCGCTTCCCTTTATGTGCTTTTTACAACACAGAGTCTAATCGGAAACATTTTCATTGCCATGTTCATAAGCTCTGCGGCTGCGTTCATCGTAATGGGGATTGTCAGCAGCTTAACAGCACAAGAGGCTGACAGAGAACTCGCTCTAAAGAAAACCAGCTAAATAACAAAAACCGTCTTCCTATTTCGAAGGAAGTCGGTTTTTGTTATTTTATTTCCCAGGAAATCGTATTTTATCGATTTATTTAAAACTTCTGCCATTTCACCTGTTTAGCTTTCTGATAACGATCCCTTACCGCGTTCCAATTGACCACATTCCACCAGTTATCCACGTATTTCCCTCGATCATTTTCATACTGCAAATAGTACGCATGCTCCCAAACATCAAGCGGCATCAAGGGAATGACATCCCACTGGCTTAAATTTTGATGCTTCTCAGCCTGCAAAATCTCTAATCTATGAGACCTTGGTGCCCAAACGAGAATCGCCCAGCCAACACCTTCCACTTTTTTTGCAGCTTCAGAGAAATGCGCCTTAAACTTTTGGAAACTCCCAAAGCTTCTTTCAATCTCCTTTAAAAGCTCACCGCCTGGCTTCCCGCCTCCCTGCGGACTCATAACATCCCAGAAGATTGTGTGTAAATAGTGTCCTGCTCCATTAAATGCCGCTTCCCGCTCCCAGTGCTTAATTAAATCATAGCTGCCATTTTTTCTTGCTTTCTCCATCTCTTTTTCGGCTTTATTCAAGCCGTCCACATAGCTCTTATGGTGCTTGTCATGGTGCAGCCGCATAATCTTTCCGCTGATATACGGCTCCAGTGCATCATATCCATATGGCAGCGGCGGCAGGGTATGACCGCCAATGGGGACGGGTGAGTCCTGTCTTTCACTGCTGAAACGCTGATTCACCTTTACAGCAATCTGTTCTAGTTCCCAAGCCTTTTCAAGGTTGAAAGCAGCTAAATCCTGACTGCATTCCTCGATCTGGTCCAGCAGAACATCAAGATCTTCCTGCAGCGACTCCTTTTCAGAAAGTGCTTTTGAATCATATCCTTTCGCCACATCATTGGCCCATACTTCCATGTCACGCAGATATTTAACCAGCGCCTGATTTTCACTCAAGGCTGCTCCCTCCTTTTGTCACTGTATTACTATATGCACCTCCATTACTGAAACAGTACTATTTAAAACTTCCTAAATTCCGAGAAAGCGGCTAAATAAAAAACCGACTCCTTTATATGAAGGAAGTCGGTTTTTTAATTTGAATTCAACTTTTAGCATCTAACCCTATTAAATAAATTCTACGCCTCCATCAATTAAGATGGATTGCCCTGTCATGTAATCAGAATCAGAAGAAGCCAGATACGATACAAAGTTGGCCACATCTTCCGGCTCTTCTGTTCTGCCAAGAGTTATGGATTCAGAAAACTTCTGAAAAGCTTCTCCAGGTTTAAGGTCCATATAGTGGGCCATTTTTTCATCAATCCGCTCCCACATAGATGTTCCTACAATTCCAGGACAGTAGGAATTGACGTTAATATCAAATTGAGCAAGTTCTTGTGCTGCTGCTTGAGTAAGCCCTCGGACTGCGAACTTCGTTGAGGAATATACACTAAGTAAACTATAACCCTTATGGCCGGCAATACTGCAGGCATTAATAATCTTGCCGCGGCCATCTTGGTTTTTCATTTGTTCTGCGGCCGCTTGCATGCCATAGATCACCCCAAAAACATTCACCCTATAAATTTTTTCGAGGTCTTTTTCCGTTACTTCCAGCATGGGGGCGACTTGATCAATTCCAGCATTATTGACGAATACGTCTAGACGGCCGTATTGATCTACTGTTTGTTTAACCAAAGCAAACTGATCTTCTCTATTGCTTACATCACCTAAAATAGCAAGACATTCTTTCCCTCGCTCTTTCAATTCATTTGCTGTTTCTTCAGCCGTTTCCTTATCTAAATCGTTAATCACTACAATGAAACCATCACCTGCAAGCCTTTGTGCTATTCCTTTTCCAATACCTTGTCCGGAACCTGTAACCACTGCAACTTTCTGGTCAGCCATTATTTTTCTCTCTTCCTTATATTACAAGTCTTATAAACTATGAACAGGGAATCCTATTGCTTTGTCTGCAGCCTCCAGAATACTCTCACCTAATGTAGGATGAGCATGTACGACAAGGGAGACATCTTCTGCCGTCAAACCAGACTGAATGCTTAGGGAAAGTTCATTAATTAATTCAGGAGCTCCTTGACCCGCAACCTCAGCACTTAAGATCGTTTGGTCTCGAGGGTCGATCATTAATTTCACGAATCCTTTATCCTCCCTAAGCGTCAATGCTCTGCCATTATGGTTGAAAGGGAATTTATGAACCTCGAACTCCCAGCCGGCTTTATTAAGTTCGGCTTCAGAGGGGCCAACGACAGCAAGTGGCGGATCTGAGAACACCACCGCTGGAATAACGTAATCGGTAGCATCAATTGCATCCCCATTGATGGCTTCTGCTGCCATTTTCCCTTGCAGCGATGCACGGTGAGCAAGTGCCTGCCCAGGCGTTATATCTCCTATAGCGAATATATGAGATTTGTTCGTCCGGCACTCCGTATCTATTGGAATATAGCCTCTTTCCGTGATATGGACACCCGCCTTTTCCAGTTGTAATTGGTCGGTATTTGGTTTCCTGCCGACAGTGACCAGGGCATAGTCTGCATTTGCCTTTTTAAGATCTCCGTCAACTTCGGCTTCAATCACGACCTCTTCACTTTTTCTTTCGATGCTGTTCACTTTTGCATTGGTATGGATCGTGACATTATCTTTTGCGGCAAGTTCGTTATATACGAGAGAGGACATATCCTCGGAAAACCCTGATAAAATGGTGTTCATTCCCTCAAACATAGTTACTTGCGTTCCGAAGTTAGCAAACACCGTTCCAAGTTCGATTCCAATGTATCCTCCCCCAATGATAGCTAACGAGGAGGGCTTTTCATTTAAAGAAAGGGCTTCTGTCGAAGAAAGAATACGATCACCGAATGGAAAAGACGGCACGTTTACAGGCTTAGATCCTGAAGCGATAATACAGTTTGAAAAAGATACTAACGTTTCTCTCTCTCCCGCTATCGATACTGTATAAGGGTCCAGGAAAGAAGCCTCTCCTTTTATAATAGAAACATTCCTGCTGATCAGAAGTCCTTCCACACCACTCGTCAATTGATGGACGATCGAATTCTTCCAATCCTGCAGGTTTCCAAAATCAACCGACACACTCCCGTAAAGCACGCCTGCTTGTGCCGCTTTATTTGGCAGAACCGCATAATGGCTTGCTTCTATAAGGGCTTTGGAGGGAATACATCCATCATTTAAACATGTCCCTCCAAGCCCTGCTTTTTCTACAATCGTAACCTTCTTTCCTAACTGGGCAGCTCGAAGCGCCGCCACGTACCCGCCTGGCCCAGCCCCGATAATAAGAACATCCGTAGTTATCATCTTTACTCATCCTTTCCTACAGCAGCATTTGGTAAGGATGTTCCAAGTAACAAATAATATCGGTTAAAAAGGAGCTGGCTGGATCTCCATCAAGCACTCGGTGGTCAAAGGTTAAGCTAAGCGGCAATTCGGTCCTTTCCTGCACCTCGCCGTCTCGCAATACAAGATTCTTTTGATAAGCTCCTACACCTAAGATTCCTGCTTCAGGCGAGTTTAGTATCGGTGTAAAGTACTCGATCCCTGAAGCTCCCAAATTTGTAATCGTAAATGTCGACCCTTTCATATCGTCACTTGAAAGCTGGTTATCCCTGGCTTTTTGACTGAGCGAATAAATATTTTCAGCAAGAGACAATACCGAATGATTGTCTGCATTAAATAAGACAGGAACGACCAGCCCCTCATCGAGAGACGTGGCTAATCCCAGATGGATTTGATGATACGTATGGATTTCGTCATTAATATAGGAACTATTGGCAGCCTTATGCTTCTTAAGCGCTAGCACAGTGGCTTTTGCGATAAAAGCCGTCAATGTTAAAGAAAAGTCAGACCCGGTGGATTGCAATTCTGATTTCGCCTGTTTTTGAATGGCAAGAAGCTCGGTTATATCCGCTTTTCTCATTATCGTAAGCTGAGCACTTTCCTTTAGACTTTGATGCATTCTCTCTGCAATTACTTTTCTCATTCCTCTTACAGAAACTGCTTTCGACGTTTTTTCAGAAATAACAGGCTCCTCGTTGTTATCTTCCTCTTCGATCCTAGGAGCACTGTCCATATAGTCCTGGACATCCTGCTTCGTAATCCGTCCTTGAGGTCCGGTTCCTTTCAGTTCGTTGATAGAGACATTATTTATCTTGGCCATTTTTTTAGCCGCCGGAGAAATTTTGACCCTTTTTGTATCAGTAACAGCCGCTGGTTTGGCTTGAGTCATGACGGCTGCAGAACCCTGGCTTCCCTCAGAAGAGTTCTGATTTGCCGGCTCCTCGGAATTATCGTTAACATCTTCCCCTTCTTCTCCGATATAAGCTAATGTAGTTCCCACGTTTATCGTTTCGTCTACGTCAGCCGTGATCTTTAAAACGATCCCTGAGGCCGGTGCTTCTAATTCATTCGTTAACTTCTCAGAGCTTATTGTAGCAATCGGCTCCCCTTTTTTCACTGGTTCATTTTCCCGTTTCAACCACTCGGCAACGGTGCCTTCCTTCATGCTCATTCCAAACTTAGGCATCACCACTTTCTCTGCCATGGCTTCCACACTCCTTTATGGATTAATATTAAATAGCTACAATTGATTCATCATCAATGAGTTCGGCAACTACGGCTAAAATCTTCTCTGGTGATGGCAAATATAAATCCTCTAAAGCTGGCGAGAACGGTACAGGGCTGTGGGGAGCAGTAACCATTTTGATTGGTGCATCCAAAAAGTCGAAGCCTTTATCCGCTACTAAGGCAGAAATATCGGTTGCTGCGCTGCAGCGCGGATTAGCTTCATCTACAATGATCAGCCTGCTTGTTTTTTGCACAGACTTTAATATCGTATTCTCATCTAGTGGTGATAGACTGCGGGGATCCACAACTTCCGCTTCTATCCCTTTGCTCGCGAGTTTCTCAGCTGCATCAAGCGCTGTCTGTACTTGTTTGCCAATCGCGACAATCGTCAGGTCGTCTCCTTGACGCTTGATGTCAGCTTTACCGATCGGAATCGTATAATGTCCTTCTGGTACTTCGCCTTTTACGTTATAGAGCGTTTTATCTTCAAAAAATACAACCATATCGTCATCTTCAATGGCTGATATCAACAGCCCTTTCGCGTCAGCAGGTGATGAAGGCACAACCACCTTAACTCCCGGAATAGCAGTGAACATGCCGTAGAGACTTTGCGAATGCTGAGCTGCAGCTCGAAAGCCCGCTCCGTGCATCGTGCGAATGACCAGCGGAATTTTGGCATGACCGCCAAACATGTATCTTAATTTCGCTCCCTGGTTCATCACTTCATCAAGACAGCTGCCGATGAAGTCATTGAACATCAATTCGGCAATCGGGCGCATTCCTGTAGCTGCAGCACTGACGGCAGCTCCCACATATCCGGCTTCTGCAATGGGAGTATCAAGGATACGATCTCTCCCAAACTCCTGGACAAGCCCATTCGTGACCCCCATAACGCCTCCCCATGCATCTTCATCTTGAAGGTGATCAACTTCTGCTCCGCCTGCTACGTCCTCTCCAAGCAAGATCACATTTTCATCGTTTCTCATAGTTTCCCGGATGGCTTCATTAACAGCATCAGCAAAAGTAATTTCTCTGCCCATTATTTATTCCTCCCCGCCTGGAATGTAGTTCACATAAACGTCAGTTGTCAGTTGATCCGCTTCCGGCATTGGACTCTTCTCCGCAAATTCAACGGCATCCTCAATAGCCTGGCGGACACTATCATCAATTTCATGTAAATCTTCTTCGGAAGCTAAGTTACTAGAAATGAGATTCTCGCGGAACATGATAATAGCATCGAGGGCTTCAAGATGCTCTTCTCTTTCCTCCGGCAGCTTATAAGTCTGCGCATCACCCTCAAAGTGTCCATAGTTACGATAAGTCTTGCACTCTATCAAGCTTGGTCCTTCTCCTCTGCGCGCACGCTCTACAGCTCGCTGAGCCGCTTCATAAACAGCAAGGGTGTCTTTTCCATCTACTGTTTCACCAGGGATGTTGTAGGCACTCGCTCGATCAGCAATCGATTCACAGCTTGAAGCATACTCAAATGGCGTCGCTTCCGCATATCCGTTATTCTCTGCCACAAAAATGACAGGCAGGTTCCAGATGGCCGCCTGGTTGATTCCTTCATGAAATGTTCCATGGTTATTCGCGCCATCCCCAAAGAAGCAAACGGCCACTCCTCCGGTTTTTTTAAATTTGGCTGTCAAGCCAGCGCCTGCAGCAAGCGGAAAGCCGCCGCCAACAATTCCGTTAGCTCCTAACATTCCTTTACTTACATCAGCAATATGCATCGACCCGCCTTTTCCTTTGCAAAGCCCTGTCGATTTTCCGTAGATTTCGGCCATCATTCCTTTTAGATCACAGCCCTTGGCGATACAATGTCCATGTCCACGGTGTGTACTTGTGATATAATCCTTATCATCCAAATGAGCACATACCCCTACAGCTACTGCTTCTTCCCCTGCATATAAATGCACAAAGCCAGGGATTGTTCCTGTACTGAATGTTTCATGGACTTGATCTTCAAAACGACGAATTTCCACCATCTTCTGATACATCCACTTCGCTTTTTCTGAGGTTAAAGAACTTTGCTGGATTTCCGACACTTTCATACATGCCGCCTCCTTATAATTTGTCACGCCCTTTGGCATATGCTGTGGGACGCTCTTACTTTTATAGATGCAAAATTCATGCCAATCAAGAAAACGCTTACATTATAAGGGTTATCTTTTCATCAGACGACAAAAAAATGAGACAAAACGGGAAATTGTCTCATTTTGTCTCATTTCATCTCATCTGTCCAACTTATACTTCTTCAATTTCCGATAAAAAGTGCTGCGGGGAATATTGAGCTGCTGAGCTGCCGCAGAAACACGTCCTCCATGCTGCTTCAGGGCTTTCTCAATATAATCTTTCTCCATTTGCTCACGATAAGATAAGGAATCAGCAGGTTCTCTTTCCTCATATTCAAAAGGGGTTATTTTCCGAATGTACGACTCTATTTGGGTAACGGCCGGTGCAAGCGTGCCACTCTCAGTATGGACGCCTTCTAATACATTGAAAAGCTCACGTATGTTACCTGGCCAATGATAGTTTTGCAATGTCTTCACCGCTTCATCTGGCCATCGGAAGGACCAGTTTCGTTTTTGGAAATAGCAGCGGATCAGATCAGGTATATCTTCTACTCGTTCTCTTAGAGCCGGCATGTGGAGTGGATATACATAGATGCGGTAATATAAATCTTCTCGAAAGGTTCCATTTTTCACAAGTTCCCCAAGGTTCTTATTCGTAGCGGTCACAAGCCGAAAGGAAACAGGAATTGGTTTCTTCCCGCCGAGTGGAACCACCTGCTTCTCTTGTAATGTACGCAGCAGAGTAACTTGTGTTTTTAATGAGATATCCCCCATTTCATCTAAAAAAAGAGTGCCTCCATTTGCCTGTACGATCTTACCTTCATACCCGCCTTTTTGAGCGTCCGTAAATGCACCTGGTACATACCCAAACAGTTCACTTTCAAGCAGGTTTTCAGGTAATGCTCCACAGTTTACAGCAACAAAAGGAGCTTTCGAATTCGTACTATCATGGATAGAGCGTGCCATCACTTCTTTTCCTGTTCCCGTTTCTCCTGAAATATGGATGGTTACACTAGAGTGGACTGCCTTTTCTGCTCGTTTTAAAACAGATTGAAAAGCATGGCTCTTCCCGACGGCTCCTTGAAAGGTAAATGATGTATTCCGCCTATGAGCGGCAGGTTCTTTTAACTGCTTCTTCGTCCAGGAAATCCGGTGGCCAATAATATCGTTTGTCTCCCCAGACAAAACAGGAAACTTATTGATCTCTTTAGGGAATTCAGCATCGTCACCTTGAAACTGTTCCGGTAAATGATCTGTTACAGCAGGCGATTTATAGACGATCCGATTGCTTCGATTATACAGAATAAATGAGTCTGATCCTTCCCTTTCTTCTTTTATCCCATAATTTATAAGAGCAAGCTCTTCCTCTTTCATCATATTCTTCCAATCTGTTTCAATGGCATAGGCAGCCGAAACCACCGTCGCTAATAAATGATCATGGTAATCTGGAATATAGGGACTAGAGATATCCAGGACCCCCATCACTTCACCATTCTCATCTTTTATGGGCGAAGCCGAACAGCTCCAATTCTGCGAAGCTACCGAAAAGTGTTCCACCCCCTTGATACAAATCGATTCACCAATCGCAAGGGCTGTTCCAATCGCATTTGTCCCCACTTGTTCTTCCGTCCATTGAACGCCCTCTCTGAAATTAATATCTTCCGCAAAAGCCTTCACCCTTTTTTCGCCTGCCATACGCAGGACATAACCCTCCCGGTCGATCAGGAGTAAAACCACGTTAGAATCTTGGTACATCACTTCAAGCTTTTTCATGAAGGGCTCGGCCAATTTCATTAAACGACTATTTTCTTTACGCCTCTTTCTTAACTCCTCTAAAGACAATAATTGATTGCCTTTCCCATTGTAAGGATCTACGCCAAGTTGTTTACAATGGTTCCAGGACGCTGCAATTCGTTCGTTTATCCGTGACTCATCCAATACACCTTCCTGCACAAAGCGTTTCCAATCTCCTTTTGTAGTTTGGTCCAGCACGTTAGCTTCACCTCTCCCATAGAATTTAGGACCTTTTCCTCTATAGTTCGATTTAATACTTTTAAAACCTCTTTATAAAAAAGTATTTTTGATAAGTAATTTCGACAAATACAGCCTTCTGTGATGCTTCCCCTTAGCAAACATACTTAAAGGGAATCTACTCGCTTTAAAACTTAAAAAGCCTCTCACAAGTGGAGGCCACTGAAAAAGTCCTTTCTAACCTAAAAGAGCTGTTAAGTTTGTTGTTTAGAACCGCTTGTCGGTGGATGCTTGCCGCGGGCACGGCCTCAGCTAACTTGGTCAAGAAGATCACTTGACCAATTGGATCTTCGGCTCGCGCTGTTCCCGCAGGCGTCACCACCGAACGCTCATCGTGTAATCAACAGAGGCTAATCTGAAAAGAGTGATTTTCTTTATAAAAGAAAGTCACTCTTTTTTCTTGTACAATAGGAGTATTACATAAAAAGTGAGGGATTGGATGATAGACCGTCAATTATCCATGAACTTCAGCCAATATGAGGGCTAATGGACGCAACGCCATTCACCCTATTCGGATGTTTAAGTATCTTCTTTTTAAGACCATTTATAAGCTTTCGGGATACCTATTACTTTGATGTGGAGGAGTGTGCCTCATCTTCGGGTCTTAGAGGCATGCGAATACAGAGGGCCATGACATATAAAAACAGGGCGCTTGGAATCATTTGATTCCAAGCGCCCTGTTTTTTCTTTCATAATTTGAATAGTTGGCAGTTCTTCAGTGGCCTCCACAAGTGAGAAGCTTTTTTTACCCATTTGAGGCAAGATACGTATACACATCCTGCAAGTTCTCAAACCCCATCTCTTTAATTTCACGAATACTCTTCACCCATAACTCTGCCGTAGCCTTCGCATCATGTAAAGCATGGTGACGCAGTTCATTGTTTATCCCATAATGTTCACAGCACTCATCCAGGCTCACAAGATTCTTATCCTGATGAGGAATTTTTGTTAAAAACGAAGTATCGACAATGCGGTGCTGAAAGTTTTTCCTAAGCGCCAGCCATGTCGCATGGTTCATGAACTGTTTCTCATGATTAGCATGGTGGGCGACTAATACATCGCTTTTTATAAAGGAATAAAAGTCTTTTAATACGTCGCGCAGCGTATCAGCACTCTCCAGCATTTCTTTTGTAATTCCGGTTAACTCTTCAATCTCTTTAGAGGGTTCGGCCTCACTGTTTACGAGCGAATAGAATATTTCCTCTTCCTGGATTTCTGTGCCTTCCACCTTTACAGCACCAATCGACAGGATTTGATCACCTTTATACGGAAAAAAACCCGTCGTTTCTAAATCAAACACCACTACATGCAGCTCGTCAAACGGGATGTCCAGCACATTTCTGTTTTTCATTTCCCGTTCCAGATTTCTTACGTACGCAACTTTTGAAGGGTCATTCTGGTTTAACGAAGAAAAGCCGCTACCCAGCCTGCCGGACAAATCTTTTACAAATTGAACGAATGGATTCATGAGGGAATCTCTTCTTTAAGAACTGATTTGGTTTTTGAAAAAAGCTGATTGCCGCGTTTGATCAGGCGTTTCAGCTTCTGTTTCTCCTGTTTGGATAAACGGTCAATCTCCAGCAGGTGGACTTTTTCATAGGTCGATGCTTCTTTTTTTAACTTTAGACGAAACTCAAGCAGCTTTAGAAAATCATCCTGATAGCCTCTAAGGAATGGATAAGCATCCGATAAAGCTTTAAACCTCTCTAAAGTTGAAGCCGTTCTTATCCCTTGTTTAAAGGCAAGGATTCTTAAGGAATTCACGTAAGGAAAGTAAACCGTTTCCTTTATGTGAATGTCTCCTTTCATGCCATTACGCTGCTCAGGAAGCAGCTGTCCGAAAAAACCGACACCCTTTTTAATAAACTCAAAGTTATCGATCAGCCGTGAGTACAAGCGCGGGTCGTTCTCTAGCTTAGAGAAGCCTTCCCACTTTAAACGACTCAAAAATTCTTCCTCTCCAACTAAGACACGGGAATCAAACAGGATAGAGAAATTGCGAAGCGTCTGCCAGCTGGCTTCATCAAGCCAAGCGGTAATTTGATTTTTATAGGAAGTGATCGATTGGCACCATAATGGATTGGAAGCCATTACTTTACCTTCACAAAGTTCATAGCCGACAATCGCCAATCCTTCACTTATCTCGGTGCCCAGTTTTAAAAAATATTCCCGTGAAGACTCGTCACCATCGAACACAATGCCGTGATCCTGGTCGCTTAACACCTGCTGTTCAAACCTTCCTGCACTCCCCATCAGAAAAAACGCAAAAGGAGCAGGAGGTTTTCCCTGCTCACTTTCTACCTTTGCCTGAGCGATCTGAAATGTTTCCTTCATCAGTTCATCATGAAAGGCATTTAATTGAAAATGTCCGGCAGCAGCAGACTGGATCTCTTGCTGCCGCCATTTCTTAAGATCTTCATAGGTTTTGCCCATATATTATCCTTTCCTTTTAAGCTCCAGCTCTCGTTTTCTGTTTAGTTTCAGGAGGCGTTAGATTCTCTGGATAACCGTATCCGCCGTGCTCACTTAAATCAAGACCCATAATCTCCTCTTCTTCACTAACACGAAGGCCGCCCATCGCTTTATCCATAACTTTTAAGATAATCCATGAAACGATAAAAGCATACAGACCGCAGGCTACAACCCCAAGCGCCTGAACTCCAAGCTGTTCAAAACCTCCGCCGTAGAAAAGTCCAGGACGTCCGACGGTTGCTAATTCCGGCGTGGCGAATAATCCGTTAGACAATGTACCCCAGACACCAACCGTTCCGTGCACAGAAAGAGCAAAGATCGGATCATCAATTCTTCTCTTATCAAAAAATCTCATACTGAAGAATACGAACGCTCCCCCAACAAGACCAATAATGACAGCCGCCCATGGCTCAACAAAGGCACAAGATGCGGTAATCGCTACAAGACCCGCCAGAGCTCCATTCAAGGTTGTCGGCACATCCGCCTTACCTGTAACTGCCCATACCATAAGCATCGCACCAATGGCTCCTGCACCGGCAGCCAGCTGAGTATTAAGTGCAACATACCCGAAGAAAGCATCCTCTACACCAAATGTACTTCCGCCGTTAAATCCAAACCAGCCAACCCAGAGAATGAGTACACCAAGAGCCGTAAACACCTGGTTATGACCAGCAATTTCATTGGAAGATCCATCTTTATTGTACTTCCCAATACGAGGTTTTAAAATCATTGTTGCTGCCAAGGCTGCAGCCGCCCCTGTTAAGTGGACAACTGTTGACCCGGCGAAGTCCTGCTTCCCATGTTCCGCAAGCCAGCCGCCGCCCCAAATCCAGTGAGCAACAACTGGGTAAACAACGATAGAAAATAAAATTGCAAAAATCACATAAGCGACTAGCTTCGCACGCTCAGCAAACCCGCCAAACGCGATCGTCATCGCAATCGCTGCAAATACCAGTTGGAAGAAGAAATCAACAGAACCCGCAAGCCCTTCTCCCATCGTCGTCGCATCACCATAGAAGAAATCAGAGAAACCAATAATTGAGTTACCTTCCCCATAAATCAGCCCATAACCTACTGCCCAGAATACAAGTGACACAATTCCTACGGTGAAAACCGTCTTACCCGCAATATGACCGGCGTTCTTCATTCTCGTTGAACCGGCTTCAAGAAGGATAAACCCGCCCTGCATAAATAAAACAAGAATCGTACAGACCACAATCCAAAGGTTGTTCATCAAAAAAGTAGCATCCATTATAAGTTCTCTCCTCTTGTGTTAGGTTTTATTACATCTAGTGTTATAAGATATGATACCAAAGTCTGAAAATTAACACAAATGTTTTTTTAAATTTTTTTCCTTAACTAGAAGATAGCTATTGGAACAAAAAAATCCGTGCATGAGTTTGTTGAGCTCATACACGGATTTTTTCAAGAATTACTTATACTTAATCGCTACATTTTTAACAGTTGTATAATTTTTCAGGGCTTCCAATCCTTTTTCACGGCCAAATCCGCTTTTTTTAAAGCCTCCAAACGGCATTTGGATTCCGCCGCCTGCCCCGAAATTATTGATGAATACCTGTCCTGATTTAATGCAGTCTGCAAGACGGTGGGCTTTATTAATATTTTCTGACCAGACGCCTGTGACCAGCCCATACTCTGTGTCATTGGCGAGACGAACAGCTTCTTCTTCTTGGTCAAAGCTAAATACAGTCAATACCGGGCCAAAAATTTCTTCTTGAGCAGCGGGGTGGGAATGATCAAGTGCATCAATGATCGTAGGTTGTATGTAGAATCCTCCTTCATTTCCATTCACCTCAACCCGGTGTCCGCCTGCTACCATTTTCCCGTCCGTTTTCGCCTGCTCTATATAGTTCATAACTTTTTCAAATTGGGACTGGGATAAAATAGGTCCAATATCTGTGTCTTCTATCCCTGGACCAACTAACAACTTTTCAAAAGCATCTTTTACTTTTTCCAGAAATTTATCTTTTATTGGTCTCTCTATTAACAATCTAGATCCAGCTGAACAGGTTTGACCTGCATTTTGGATGATAGATTTAACGACACCTTGCATAGCGGCATCTTGATCACAATCAGCGAACACTATATTTGGCGATTTACCGCCAAGCTCTAATGTCACAGGCACAATATTTTCTGCAGCTGCCTTCATTACCGCTATTCCTGTAGGAACTGATCCTGTAAAAGTAACGTGATTTATATCAGGATGACCGGATAGATAAGCCCCGGCTTCCTTTCCGTAACCGGTAACCAGGTTGAAGACCCCAGGAATTAAATTCAGTTCTTCAAAAAATTGCGCCAGACAATGAGCCGTAGCTGGAGTATCTTCCGCGCTTTTAACAACGACGGTATTTCCAGCAGCAATAGCTGCCGCAACGCTACGGGAAACAATTTGAATTGGGTAATTCCAGGGAACGATATGAGCAGTAACGCCAACGGGCTCACGAACCGTAAAGTCGAGAATCCCATCTTCGACTGGAATGGTTTCTCCCATGATTTTATCAGCTACTCCTCCATAAAACTCAAAATAACGGGCAGCGGCTTCTACATCAGCCATCGATTGACTTAAGGGTTTACCTACATCCTGGGTCTCAAGCTGTGCGAGCGTTTCTTTATCCCTGCGAATTCTCTCTGCCATTTTATTTAAAATATATCCCCGTTCATGGGGTTTGAACTTTTTCCACTCAGGATTCTCAAATGCCCGTCTTGCAGCATTTACCGCCTGATTCACATCCTCTTTACCCGCTCGAGGGATTTTTCCGTAAACCGACTGGTCAGCTGGATCTTTAACGTTAATAAATTCTTTATTACTAGCTTCTTTCCATTCATTATTAATGTACATCAACATTTCTTTCACGTCTTAAAGCCCCCTTCCACCATCAACATTCAGCACTGCGCCAGTAACCATTTTTGCATCATCTGTTAACAAAAATGACACAGCTGCGGTTATATCAGTTGGTGTCAGGAGTCTCCCCATCGGAACACTTTGCTTGAACACCGTTTCTTTCGCTTGTTCAATATTGGTGCCATCAGCCGCAAATTGACCAAGCATATTGGTATCACACGGACCAGGATGCACAGTGTTCACACGGATTTGATGCTCTGCCAGCTCAATTGCCAACGCCTTAGAAAAGCTTTCCGCCGCTCCTTTTGAAGCGATATAAGATTGCAGTCCAGGACGAGGCCTTACAGCAGAGATCGATGCGATATTAATGATGGAACCCTGCTGTTTCTGTTTCATATGTTGAGCCGCTTCACGGCATGTTAAAAAGAGCGTCGTCGCGTTGATATCCATGAGTTTCTTCCATTCATTTAAGCTGACTGTTTCGATAGGCGCAGCTTTTTGAGCAAGACCAGCTGCATTAACTAGTCCATCGACCTTCCCGAACTTAGACTGAGTATCTTCGAAAACTTGCTTGATATATCCTTCATCTAACAAGTCTCCTTCTTTCACAAGCAAATGCTCAGTTTTAATTTCTTTCAGGTTGTTTGTGTTAATATCACAGGCGGTGACCTTCGCGCCACTCTCGAGTAACATGTTTACTATGGAAAGGCCCATCCCGCCATTGGCCCCTGTAACAACGATAGAATGATCTCTTAATTTCATACGACAGCCCCCTGTAATTGTTTCACCACGTATTTCCTTATGGCAGCTCCCATTTCCGTGGTGGAATGATCTCCGCCCAAATCCTTTGTTTTAAACCCTTCAGCCAGCGCTTTTACTATAGCATTAATAATTAATTGATGTAGATCACTTCTGCCTAAATGTTCTAACATCAAAGCTGTTGACCAAATTTGAGCCATAGGGTTGGCGATTCCTTTCCCCGCTATATCCGGAGCTGAACCATGTACAGGTTCAAACATGGATGGGAACTCACCCGTTGGATTAATGTTTGCGGAAGGCGAGACTCCCAGCCCGCCGACTAAGGCAGATCCCAGGTCAGATAAAATATCTCCGAACAAATTCGAGGCAAATACTACACCGAATGACTGCGGCTTTTGAACGAACAGTGCAGCTAACGCATCAATATATACCTTTTCATAATGAACATCTTTATATTCTTTTGATACTCTTTCGACGACTTCATCCCAAAATTTCATCGTATGGATGACGGCGTTTGACTTCGTTGCATTCGTGAGCTTGACTCCTTTTTCCCTCGCCTGTTCAAAAGCGAATTGGGCAGCCCTCTTAATTCCTTTTTCCGTCATGATCGTGTTTTGAATAGCCACCGCTTCCTCCGTGTATTCGTAAAGCTTTCCTCCGGAATTGGAATACTCTCCTTCAGCATTTTCCCGAATAATTACAAAATCTACCGCATCACTGTTGATAAGCGGCGACTGTATGCCTCTAAGCTTCTTCACAGGGCGGTAATTGATATACTGTTGAAAATTTTTCCGAATCGGCATGATGAACTCCCATACTGTAACATCATCGGGAACATGCGCAGCACCCATAGCACCAAAAAGAATGGCGTCGAAAGAACGAAGCTGGTCCAGCCCATCTTCCGGCATCATTCTCCCATTCTCCAAGTAATAATTCGAATCCCAGAGAAAGCTCGTCATCTCACAGGAAAAAGACGGATCATACTCTTCAATGTCCTTAAGAAGAGCTACAGCTTCATCCATAACTTCGGGGCCTATACCATCACCAGGTAAAATAGCGATTGAAGGTTCCTCTATCATTTTGCCTCACCCTTTTCATTTAAAAAGTGGAGGGCTGTTTGGCGATAAATTTCAGTCGTTTCCGCCAGTTCCTCAATATCGACGTATTCATTGATTTGATGAGGAACCTCTCTGTCTCCGGCACCGATCGTAACGATCGGAACTCCCGCTAAGTGCAGGAAGGTTCCGTCTGTGGCACCCGGTACTCCATTGTAAACAGGTTCTTTATCGGTTACATTTTTCACAGCCCAGGAGACAGAATCGACGATAGCTTCGTTCATATCCGTTTCTGTCCATGGCCGGTCCTCGATTACTTCGAAATCCATTTGGAAATCTTCATCTTCGGCTGCCAGCTTATCAATGATTTCCTGCAATTCTATTTTAAAACCCTCATGATCAAACCCTGGAACTGTACGCACATCCAAAGTCGTCATACACTGTTCAGGAATAACATTAATTTGTGCCTCCCCTTTTACAGGCGCTTGCAGAATGGTTGGCGTAATACTAGGCCAGCCGAGCAATGGGTGCTTACCAAGGCGTTCCTGCTCTCTTTTCTCCAGTTTCTCAAGCTCCACGATCATTCGTGCCATTCTCCAGTTCGGGTTGATACCGCTCCATGAAATCGCCCCATGCGCCATTTTTCCATAGGCCGTCAGTCGAATTCTCATCGCACCCCGCTGGGTAATACATACTTGATTTTCTTCCGGTTCACAAATGACTGCTCCATCGACATCGTCTGCCCATCCTTGTTCAATGAAGTGCTTGATTCCGATCATCATGCCTTCTTCATCACAAGGGATACAGAGGATGATTTTACCGCTCCATTCCTCTTCATCCTGAAGCAGAGAGTGTACCGCTGTAATCATGCAGGAAAGGTTGCCTTTCGTATCATTTGTCCCTCTTCCATACATTCGGCCGTCCACAATTTCTGCACTGAACGGAGGGTAATTCCACTGCTCATGATCTCCTTCTGTCACCACATCTGTGTGCCCTTCAAACAACAGCGTCTTCCCGGGTTTACCTGAATCTATGATTCCTATGACGTTCGGCCGTCCAGGAACCACCTCTTCGACATGGACTTCAATGCCTAACTTCTCCAAATAGTCAGCTACAAAATTAGCTGCTTTTTCCTCGTTCCCTCCTTCAACACTTGGACGATAAACACTCGAAATTCGTACTAACCGCTGGGTTAAGGAAATTACTTCTTCCCGGTCCCGTAATATGCGTTTAGACTGCTCTGTTTTTATCATGAATTACATGCTCCTTTCTAAGCTATCGTAATTGCTGCCTGTACCTGCTCCTGCATTTTTTGCGGTGATTAAGCTGACTAAAATAAATGCCAGGAAAGACAAGACGACTGGCAGTACAACTGTATGCATACCAAATGCTTCAGGATAGAAGTTATGAAACAATGTATAAGATAAAATCCCTGTCAGCATCGACGCCAGCGCGCCATGCTTATTTCCTTTGCTCCAATAAAGGCCTAGTACAACCGGCCAGATGAATGCTGCTTCTAACCCTCCGAACGCAAAAAGATTCAGCCAGATTAGGAGATTAGGAGGATCAAGTGCCATCAGACAGACTGCGATTCCAAGAATAGCTGTCACACCCATACTCAGCTTTTTCACTTTCTCATGAGAAGCTTTCGGTTCAATATAATTCAAATACACGTCCTTTACTACTGAGGAACTGACTAACAGAAGCAAGGAATCGACCGTAGACATGATCGCTGCCATCGGTGCAGCCAGTACAATACCAGCCACCCAAGCAGGCAAAACTTCCAGTGCAATCAGCGGCATTACTTTATCTCCTACTTCTATGCCAGGAAGGATGGGACGTGCAAAAACACCAATTAAGTGCATAAAGAGCATGATAAAGCCAACAACAACAGTACCTATGATTAAGGCACGGTGCATCGCCTTCGAATTTTTATAAGACATCGCTCGGACGGTTACTTGCGGCAGCCCGACAACCCCTACACCGACAAGGAGCCAAAAGGAAGATACATAGGCCGCACTTAGATTGCCATCGAATCCGTAAGGCGTAATCAAGTTAGGATTTTCCGCTTGAAGATCAGCTACGATGTTTGAAACTCCTCCTCCTGCAATAACAACAGCTATCAACAGAACAAGCGTACCGACCAGCATGACGATGCCTTGCACAGCATCCGTCACAGCCACAGCACGGAATCCGCCAATAATGACATAGACCAGTACAGAAATAGCGAAGATGAATAATGCGCCTAAGTAGGAGATTCCCGTCAAAGATTCTATCAACCGGGCACCACCGACCCATTGGGCGGCCATTGCAGAGAACAAGAAGATGATAATACTAAAAGCAGAAGTCAGCACGACCCATTTGCTTTGATAGCGTTCTTTTAAAAAGTCGATCAATGTCACTGCGTTGTAACGCCGTGCCATGATTGCGAATTTTTTACCAAGGATCATTAATACGAAATAACCTGTAGCTACCTGCGACATCGAAAGAAGCACCCAGCCAAATCCTTGGGTATAAGCGACTCCAGGCCCGCCGATAAAGCTGCTGGCACTTCCGTAAGTCGCAATCATCGTCATCGCTAGAATGAAGCCGCCTAGTTCCCTTCCTCCAAGGAAATACTCAGATAAGAAAGAATCCGATGATTTTACGAACTTGCTCGCCCAAAATCCGATGAAGAAAATGACGACTAAAAATAATAACAGTGGAATAATGACAGCCCAATTCACGTATGATCGCCCCCTTCTTCATCAAAAGAAACATCAGTAAACCAAAATTTTACGATCACAATGACCAGCACTGACATCACTATAAACCCCAGAACGCAGCTATAGAAAAACCATGCCGGCAGTCCAAATACAAACGAATACTCTTCAGGTGATTTCGATCCCAGGCCGTAAGCAAAACCGAACCACCAAATAAAATTAAAAATAACCAGCCCTACACCCATTAAAGCCTCACGATGAGCGATCTTAAAGCGAGGATCTATCTTTTCTTTTTTCAAATCATTCACTCCTTTATTAGAAACAAGAATCTTGAATGGCCCGTTTTATGGCTCCGCTTAAAAAACGTACAGTTCCTTCATCAATTATTAAAGGGGGAGCAATAGTTAAGACATTATTAAAACCAGCAACCGTGTCACCATTTTTCCCTATTATCACACCAAGTTCTTTACACCTCGTAATTACTTTATTAATCCTTTCTTCTTCGAGTGGTATTCGGGAAGATTGATCCTTCACTAACTCGATTCCAATCACAAGTCCTTTCGAACGAATATCTCCTACATGAGGATGACTCTTCAGCTCAGCCAGTTCATCTATCAATTGCTTGCCTCGGATTCTTGAATTTTTCACTAAATTTTCTTCTTCAATGATTTCTATGTTTTTCAAAGCCAGGGCACATGCTGAGGGATTTCCGCCGAACGTGTTGACCGTACGAAAGTGATTATAATCCCCTTCCTCTTTAAAAGCATCATAAATGTCTTTTCGGACGGCTGTTGCAGATAACGGTAAATATCCGCTTGTCACACCTTTAGCCATCGTTATAATATCAGGGCTGATTCCTTCATGCTGAAAGCCAAACTTCTCTCCGGTTCGACCGAATCCCGAGATGACTTCATCTATGATCAGCAAGACACCATGCCGATCACATATATCCCTAACCTTCTTCAAGTAACCTTCAGGTGGAACAAAAACCCCGCCTCCTGTTATGTAAGGCTCCATGATGACTGCGGCCACCGTTTCGTCCAATTCCCATGTCATTGTCTGCTCGACCATATCTGCACATTCGTGATTACAGGTTGTCGGCTGCTTCCCTAATGGACAGTGATAGCAATCCGGCGGCACCGTATGAATAAATCCGGCCGCCAGCGGCTCATATTTATATTTCCGCTGAGCCTGGCCCGTGGCCGCAAGTGCTCCTAATGTCCCGCCGTGATACGCACGGTATCTTGAAAGAACTTTGTATCTCTCAGACTCACCCTTTTGGTGAAAGTATTGCCTCGCCACTTTAAAAGCTGCTTCGTTTGCTTCAGACCCGCTGTTAGAAAAAAAGAAAACATACTCATCATCCAGCCATGAATTAAGCTTTTCCGCCAACTCTATCGCAGGCTTATGACTATGAACAAGCGGATAATAAGACATCTCTACCATTTGATTATGAGCTGCCTCCGCCAATACTTCCCGTCCATAACCAACATTCACACACCAAAGTCCGCTCATTGCATCCAAATACTTATTTTGATCCGTATCTTCTACAAAGCACCCTTTCGCACTTTTTGCAATCAACGGATTCTTTCGAAAAGGAGTCATTCCATGCATGATGTTGTCGTGATCTCTCTCAATCCATGTTTTAACCTTATTCATTTCCGCCCTCCTATTCTGCTGAATTTACACAATTGTCAGCTCGGATAATTTCCCTTCTGCCCTGAATTTTTTTACAATTATTGTGAATATTTAAAATTCATTGTAATGTGTAAACCCTTACAATTCATTAGACACTATACGAATAGTTTAAGAAGAACATTTTACACAGTGTCCACTCAGAGGAGGTAAACCAAAGTGTCACGCCAACATTTAACTATTGAAATGATCCTCTCCATGCCATGTTTTCATAGGGCGAGTCTTATTGCCGGAAGAAAAGGGACAACCCAACCTGTCTTATGGGCACACATCCTAGAAGTTAATGATATATCAGCGCTGATCAATGGTGGTGAACTCATTCTCACCACGGGGATCGGCTGGAAAGATGATCCTCAATCAGCCATTAATTTACTTCGCCAATTAATAGAAAATAAAGCTTCTGGATTATGTATCGAGCTTTTTTCTCATACCACTGAACTGCCCGACCAAGTAATCAGGATAGCTGATGAACACAACTTTCCGTTGATTGTTTTTTATGAACAGGTCAGATTTATTGATATCACCAAAGACATCTATGACACCATTTATTATCCCGAACAAAATTTCAACAGTTCTCAGCAGCTCATACAATTTTGGAATACAGAAAAGCTGTCAGAACATGCATGGGCGTCCTTGTCTTTGGAAGATAATTTGCCTGGCTACTTCGTCCTTGTATTAGGAAATATTAATAATGAACAGCTTTATATGAAGGAAGATGAGTTGAGATGGATCTCCAGCCCTCTTCATTCTGTTCCTGCCACGTTTTTTATGTTCGTAGACCGCTATAAAGACACCAAAACTCTAAAAAAAAGAATACTGAATAAAATCCGTGCTCAAGTGCCCTCTGAGGCCACTATTCTTTTTGGAACACCTTTTCATACATATGAAGAATTAAACCAGTCACTGACAAGCCTAAAGAAGACAAAAACGATCGCCAATTATCATCTCTCAAAAAACAACCTTGCCTATGAAGATCTTCATATTGAAAAAATTCTTCTTCCGATCATCCAGAGCGGTCAAATACAACCACTGGTGGATGAGTATCTTGGCGACTTGATCATGCACGACCAACTCCATAATACTGAACTGATACTTACACTCGGCGTTTACTTAAAGTGCAGCTTAAATAAAAAAATGGCGGCAGACCATCTATTTATTGTAAGACAGACGCTCTACCACCGTTTAAGTAAGATTGAGGAGCTGCTTGGCAAAGATTATCTGGAAGGGGAACGAAAAATCGTTTTGGAAATTCTGCTGAGCTGGATGCTTAATGATGATGGATCTGATTATAAGAAGATAGCCTTGTTCCTCTAACAAAGAGATTATTCTAAATGAAAGATTGATTATTTTAAAGTATCGGGCTCACATTGTTAAATAAGATTTGTTTTATTCTTAAATAACGGCTGGCTCTTCTTAAAATAACCCATTCTCCCAAACAAAAAAGGTTCCTTTTTTAGGAACCTTAAGACTTTCGTCAATTTGCCTGCTTATTGTTTCAGTTTTATCTTTCTTACCACTTAGAAAGGAAGGAGGAATGTTTTTTGTTACTCCCAAGTCAAAGGGGACGAATACCGCGTGACTCTTTGGAAAAAAAGAATGATCTCCCTTTTCCCATTAAAATAATAGGACCATTAATTAAAAAGCACTCTCCATTTATAACTGTATAGACTTTATTCCTGCACACATAATAATAAAAAATGGAGTGAGTTATTCATGAAAATTATCCTCATTTTCTTTTTTACAACTATTATTATGCTAATGATCAATTTAGGGATCGATTTGATAATGGGCAGCTATAAGACTACAGCCATAAACAACCTCTTCAATCCTTTTTGGGTGATGAAACCCTTTGAGTACTTACTTCTCATTATATTATTTGTATGTACACTCGCCGGCCCGATCATATACGCTATTAGAGATAAGTACAAATCTTAATAGGACTTGAAATGCCTTCGGGTCAAGGCGATAACGAGTAAAAGCAAAGGAATCCCCATTTGAAAAGGGAGGTTAACATAAAAAGGAACGAATTCAAGGCCTTCTTTAATATGATCGACAAAACTACTGGCCATTGTCATGGAGGAAAATAAAATAACAAGACTGAATGGAAAGATTAACTGTTTATATGTGGGCACTCGGAAAAGTTCTGCAGCACTTATCAGCGCCACGTAAAAAAAGATGGCAATCTTGAAAAAACCACCGATTATGAGGGTCATGACAACTGCCACATCTAAACGCTGGAAAAGACCGGGCATATCAACCAGTCCTATGGCAGTCAACAATGGGAAAGCTGACCGGCTGGTTACATAAGCACCTAGAATAGCAATGTCCATCGCGACAACCCACGTTAAGAGAATTCCACTAAAACTGATGGCTGACCAGCCTGCCTTAAGGCCCAATTGAGGGCGATTTAAGTAAGGGAGTAACATGGCAAAAACAATCATTTCCCCAAATGGAACAGTATAGGTAACTGGGAGTGCCATCAAAACGGGGGCCCAGCCATTTTCCAAGATGGGGAGTAATTGATTAAAATCAATATTTCCGGAAACAAGAACCATAGTTGTTCCTATAAAGCCAATAAGCATTAAGAAGACAAAGAAAATTTCCCCCGTTCTTGCCAGCACTTCAATTCCCTTCCACAATACAAAAGCAATAGTGAGTATCATGATCGCATTAATCACAAATATAGGAGTATAGATATAAGTCGAAGCTGTTAATAGTTCGCCAAAATCGCGCAGATCCCTCGATGCAATATATAAAAAGTAAAACAAGTACAAGATCCCAAGGGCTCCTCCTATATACTTACCGAGTATTTGCTTTATATAGCCTGTCAGTGAAAGATCAGGATAGAGACGATAAAGCGCATAATATACGAGAAAAAACAACAGGCCGATGATTAACCCCAAAAATACAGCTATCCAGGCATCCTTTTTCGCTTCAACTCCCGGGTGAATAACGATAGCTGTCCCAATTTCGAATAAAACCATTAATATAAATAACTGCCAGCCGTTCACTTTGGCTTTTTCCACATCAGCTGCCCCTCTCTAAGGGATTTCAAAAAGTAAAACTATATTTAGACCACAAAATACTCACTCATAATCTTTGCCCGCTTTTATTTCTTTTCAAGGATTAAAGGGTTTGTTCTTAGACCCGTACCGCGAATGAAAAATTCAACCTTCACATCAACATCCAACTCGCTAAAAGTGTTTGACCAATCATCCTTCAATTTCTTCCATTCTTTTGGATCGCGTCGATTTATCACACCACCGAAATCAAAAATATCGCTTTGTTGTTCTTGAGCAAGCTTGACAGCTGCAGTCACTTCCTGTTCAATCTCTGATTCAAATTTAGTATTCAGCTTGGATATAACTCCAGGCTCAGTCAGATCTAACGGACACGCTGCCTCCTGCAAGGCTCCCTCTCCGCGGATATTTATTGTGATCTTCGGGTCACCGTTCCTTATCACTGCATTCAAATCTGTTTTAGTATTCCGAACTTCCACAGCCATAACTTCATCATTTTCATTACATGGAGATGTGACCACCGTTTTATCAATTTTATTTTTCACCCATGCCGCACCGTGAGCTTCCTTATCATCAAGCCAGCCTTTCAGTTTTCCATCCTTTAATAGAGCCAATCCTTTTATTTCAATAAAAGAGGATGGCGTAACTTGTTGATCTTTTACAGATTTCTGGCCCTCCTCTAGATTGCCGATCAGGGTGATCCCGTTTAATAAAGTTCCCTTGCTTTCATTATTCAATGTTTGAACTACTTCATTGATATTCTGTTCCGGATTTTCTCCCCACACTTCCGCTGTTTTTTTCGAGGTTTCCTGAATTTTCATCGCCGGAACTCTTTCCAATGAATTAAGCATACTTAAAATAGATTGGGCTTGAACATCTCTCGCAAGAAAAACACGGGAGGTTGATCGAAACCCGTAGAACCTTTCAGTAAAGTCCATAACTTCGATAAGCCCGTTCTCTTCTGCCAGACTTTCCCCGATTATAAGCACAACCATATGGGAGAAAGTAAGATTACGAGGAATTTTTGTTGAAATTTTCCTTGTGGTCTCAAATAAGGTGCTTCCTTCTACACTGTAGGTGACAACCGCTGGTCCCTCTCCACGTTGGGCGATTTCTCCACCACTTACATGTCCAGGGTTTACAATCTGATAAGAGACATGATATAGATCATCCTCCGTCTTATCGACTCCCATTCCTACCACCAATGCCACGTCCCCTAATTCATTTTGGTCCCAGCATCCCGTTAATAGAACCAGCCCCGCCACCAGTACCCCTAATAAAGGACGCTTAATTGTCATCTAATCACCTTTCTCTTCTTTAATACAGATTGTCATTCGGCGGAGGGGTTGGTTTTTGACCCTGATCCTGCCGTTTACTATTTTGCTGGCTGATCAGCCTTGGGCGATTTATTAAAGACCATAAAGGCTGGCGGATGATAGAATCCTTGATATCCGCCCAAACAACCGGTGCAAAAGGACTTAAATAGGGAATTCCAAATGAACGCAGACTGCTCAGGTAGGCAATGAGAATAAACAATCCCATAAAAACCCCATAAAAACCAAAACTTACAGCCAGGATCATTAATAAAAAACGTAATAGCCTTGGGGCAACCGTAATATTGTAATTAGGGACCGCAAAGCTCGCAATCCCTGTAAATGCGACCACAATAATTGTTGTTGCTGAAACAATCCCCGCTTGTACAGCCGCCTGACCAAGAACAAGGGCACCGACAATAGATACAGTCTGCCCTACCACACGGGGCATACGGAGCGCAGCCTCTCGTATAATTTCAAACGTAAACTCCATAATCAACACTTCGAAAAAAAGCGGAAAAGGCACACCCTCCTGCTGAGCAGCAAGACTAATTAATAGAGCCGTCGGAATCATCTGAGGATGAAAGGTCGTTAAGGCAATATAAAGGGAAGGCGTAAGTAAAGAAATCGTAAAGCAGATCAGTCTTAACAACCGTAAAAAAGATCCCATAAAAAAGTTTTGATAATAATCACCAGGGGATTGAAAAAACTGAATAAATAAAGCCGGGGCCACTAAAACAAAAGGTGTCCCATCCACGATGATCGCAATCCTGCCTTCAAGTAAATTGCCTACCACGGCGTCCGGACGTTCTGTATTAAAAATAGTTGGAAATAGCGTAAAGGGCTCATCCTGAATGTATTGTTCAATATATCCAGATTCGAGAATATCCGCGACTTCAATCTTGTTCAAACGTTTTTTTATTTCACGACAGACTTTCTCATTTGCTATTCCTTTAATATACATGACAGCAACGTCTGTTTTGCTCACGCTTCCAATCTGCATCGTTTCTAACCGTAAATTAGGGGTTTTAAGATAGCGTCGAATCAATGCTGCATTAGTACCAATTGATTCTGTAAACCCAACGTTTGGGCCGCGAACAACGAGTTGGGTCTTAGGTTCGGAGATTCCGCGGGTTTCCCCGCCCTTGGTGTCTCCGATAACCGCTTCACAATAACCGTCAACAAGGATGACCGTTTGGCCAGACAAAACCGCTAATAGTATTTCATTCCATTCAGTAACAAACTTGGTCTTTTCAATTGAATGTGCTTGTTTTTTAATAAATTCAAAAAGAGCAGGCCCCAAAGGACTCCCCTCAGATGAAGGGTTAACTTTTAAAGTTTTTGAAACAAATTCGTTGACGCTTTTCCTGTTCACTAACCCACTCATATAAACAACAGCCGTATCGATGGATGATTCTTCAAACATATCGAATGGACGAATCACTAAATCACTGCTGTCTCCCAGGTCCTTCTTCAATTTACTTAAGTTCACTTGTAAATTTACATCAAGAATGTTTTCTGTCTCTGATGTCGAATTTCTCTCTTTTTCAGTCTGTTTCTTTAGCTGATTCTTAGAGCTGTTCCATTTCTTCATTAGCCATTCCTCATTAAGAGACTTATGGTTTTATAATGCACAGTAGGATTTATTTTTAAACGTACTGGTAAGGGATAAGGAAAAGGTTCTGTTAAGGGGATTAAACCTGTCAAATTCATCAGCCTCCACTCCCACTGGACTCTGCTTTTTTATTATCCTTCACTCTCTTCTTAACCAGGACCCCGATTAATAGTAATAGCGGAAATATCAGCCCGTGCATAACTTTATACGGAAATACATTTATTACAAAAGTTTCAAAATACGCCACATCTGGATAAACAACGATAGATAACACAACCATCCCCATACCGAGCGGCAATAGCAGCGGACGATAATCATCGATATTTAAGAACTGAGCAGTTCCTACAGCTGATGCGTAATAAAGGATGATCAGCTTAAAAAAAATCGTCAGCATCCAAACGATTGCAACAATAATTTCAATCCCTTCTAAGAAGCCGGCAATATTTATCTTGCTGGCCAGTTCATAACTCGGATACGCATTCAACGCTGCCAGATCGCTTCCCAAAACGAGAATGCTGAACAATGTGATCATGACCAGCAAGCCTCCGCCAATCAGCAAGGCGAGAAACCAGGCAGTTTTGGCTTTCTCTTTTTCCTTCACCTGAGGAAAAATCATAAGAAATACGACCATTTCAAGAACCGGCGTATTTAAGAAAATAAAAGAAGCGCCTGTAATCGATTTTGCTCCACTGTCAAACATTGGCTGAAGATTTTGCAATTCAATTTGAGGGGTCAGCGCAGCGAACATAAATACCAGCAGCAGGAACGTCCAAGTAATGAAAATCTCCGCAGATCTCCCCATTACTTCAATTCCCATACGCGCTCCCCAAATCACAACGAGTAAAAATAAGATGTGAGTGAATTGCAGCGGGGTCTGGATCATGATCTGTGTGGTCATGAAATCACCAATATTCCTTAAAACCAAAGAGGCCAGTAAATAAATAAAGGCCAGATGAAAAACACAAATGATTCGTCCAATCCACTTTCCGTATACATCTATTGCGGCCTCCACAAACGTTTGGTTCTCAAGGGTTATCCCAATCTTGTGATAGAGAAGTACTAATAAAAATCCAACCCCCAACCCAAGCAATGAGGCGATCCAGGCATCTTGTCCCGCTTTTGCTGCTAAAGGAGTAGGGATAATGATGATGGAACTCCCTATTAAAAATAATATGACCAGGTACATAAACTGCCGCGGGCTGATGGTCTTGTTATCCATCGTAAATCCCCCTCTCTTTTAATCGGGAAGGATCCTGCAGTAAACACAGCTCCTCTCACTAATTGAATATCTTATCCAGCCATGCATTGACCGGAGCATAGTACCACTGAATGAGGTCAGCAGGGTTTGGAAGATTTGTTCCTATTGCTTCTAGGATGCTGACCGTAGTCGCTGCAGCCAGCAGTATACAAAAATAAACGATATCTTTCTTTTTCTTTTCGCGCTTAAGTTTAGGTACTTCTATAAAAAAGATACCTGCCGCTGTAAAGACAATCGCCATGATCGGCCACATACTCTCTCATCTACCCTTCTTTTATTGCAGGCTGTGCGGTTGTGCCCTTTCTTCGAATATCCGTAGACACATCAACTTTGACATCGAGCTCTGGGAAATGTTCATCCCAGCTTTTTTCGACCTTTTTCCAATACTTTGGATGCTGCCGGTGAATGGAATTTCCAAATCCGAAAATATCACTCTTATATTTCTCCTGGGCACTATCAATCGCCAATTCCATCCGATCTTTCAGCGTCTTTTCAAGCTGTTCGTCTAATTTCTTAATAGTTTTTATTTTACTCAGGTCTATATCGCATTGAACTTCCCCTACATTCGCTTCAGCTTCCAGGGAAACTATAATAGCAGGTTTCTCATTATTCATTTCCGACTCGATGGCTGCTTGTGTCCTTATAATCTCAATGGCTACCTTTCCTTCGCCTTCTTCACATGGAAGATTAACGATCGTACCTTTTACGTTTCCAGCAATATCATTATAGCCCTTGCTTTCATCCTCATTCAGCCAGCCAATTAATCGATCCCCTTTAAAAATAGCAAGGTTATCGACTTCGAGTCTGGTGGGGGAATCTATATTTTCTACATTGCTGATATTATTGCCGATTTCTTCACTCCCTTTCATCGTCACTCCGGTCATCACCGGATGGATTCCTTTACTGTGTATGTCAGAAATGACATCATCAATATTAACTCCGTGTGTAGCTGCCCAGCTTTCTTCTGCATTCTTAAGAGTGTCCATCACTTTATTGGCAGGTATTTTTTCATAGGCCGTAATGACACTGAGGATGTCTTCAACATTTGAATCTTTAGCCACCGTAAGAAAAAAACTAGTGCGCATATTATGATCCCTGTAGAGAAAATCCAAAGTTGAAAGAATTCCTTCTTCAGCAAGAGCTGAACTAAGGACAACTAAACGCAGCTGAGACAAATAAACTCTTCGGGGAGACGTCGTAGTCATTTTTCTTAAAGCCTCAAACAGCGTGTCACCTTCTTCTTTGTACAGAGATACGGGAGGCCGGGTGGAAGGAGCTTCTGTCGCAATTTCAGAAGGGTTGATCAGCTGAACATAAACGACATATTTGCCCTCCTCCGTTTTATCAATCCCTAACGCCACGCCGATTCCGAGATCATCCATCTCTCTGCTGTCCCAGCATCCGCTTAGAAAGACAAGACACGCAGTCAACACAAGAAAAACAGAGGTTAACTTCTTTTTCATTGTGAGCCCCCCTTACCCTGCGCCGGCCCGCTTGCTCTTGACTGATTACTATGAGCTGTAGTTTGAGGCCTCGAAAATAATCTCCAGTGTGGAAAACGTACAAGTACATCCTTCTGATCCTTAGCAACAAGCGGTGCAAATGGTGACATATAGGGAACCCCAAACGACTTCAGGCTGCATAGATGAAGCACGATCGAAATCATACCTAGAATGATTCCATATAAGCCGAAGGTCGCTGCTAAAATCATCAGCAGAAAGCGAAGCATCCTGATCGAAATCGCCATGTTATAGGAAGGAATGACGAAGCTGCTGATGGCTGTCATCGCAACAACGATAACCATTGCAGGAGACACTAATCCCGCTTGTACCGCTGCTTCACCCAGTACGAGCGCACCAACGATAGAAACCGCCGAACCTACAGGTCTCGGAAGCCTTACCCCGGCTTCCCTCAGTACTTCAAAGGTAATCTCCATCAATACCGCTTCGGCAAACGCCGGAAAAGGCACCCCTTCCCGCTGGGCCGCTAAGTTGATAAGCAGCGGGGCAGGAATCATTTCCTGGTGGAACGTAGAAACCGCGATATATAAAGCAGGCAAAAATAAGGCCACAATAAACGAAAACAACCGCAGCATCCTGATAATTGTTCCAATGTCAAAACGCTGGTAGTAATCTTCACTCGACTGCATGAAATTAACGAATAAAGCCGGAACAAGAAGCACATTCGGCGTCCCATCCGTTATAATTGCTACTCTTCCTTCAAGAAGGCCTGCAGCAATCGAATCCGGACGTTCTGAATAGTAAACCCTGGGAAAAGGAGAGTAGGGACTATCTTCAATGTATTCCTCGATATATCCGCTCTCAAGCACCCCATCGATGTCAATCTTATCAAGTCTTGCATGTACTTCATCGACAATGCTCTGATCCGCTGTATCCTTAATATAAACAACGACGGTATCCGTCTTCGTCATCCGGCCGATTCTTTTCGCATCCATTCTGAGGTTAGGGTCTCTAATTTTCCTGCGGAGCATGGAAGTGTTGATCCGCAGTGTCTCCGTAAACGCCTCTTTCGGCCCGCGGATAACACCCTCTGACGTGTTCTCCTGAACTCCCCGGTTCACCCACCCCTTCGTACTGGCAGCAAACCCCTTCTTCTCATGATCCAGCAGAACAATCGTTTCACCAGACAAAAGCTTCAGCAGTAAATCATCAAACTGTGAGGTTTCCGTAAGTTCCCCAATCGGAAGCGCAGAATCCTTAAGCGTCTCATAGACATGTCGAAAAGAAAGTCCTGATTTAGGGGCTTCCAGAAGTAACGCATCCATAATAAAATGCTGCACCGTATTTTTATCCACCATGCCATCGATGTAAATAACTGCACAGCTCTTGCTTTTGTCCAAAGTAAACCGGCGCACTACAAGGTCTGAGCTCTTACCTAGCGTTTCCTCAAGGAATGTAAGGTTATCCTCCAGATCCTTAAAGAGCGGCTTGGCAAGACTCTCATCGACTTTGGCCGTAACTTCCTGAGATTGTTGTTTCTTTCTGCGCTTCATGTTCATGCCCCTTTGAATAGTGCTTTGCTTCTTAGCATGTACAGTAAATGGATAAGTTATGAATTCTTGGACGTAATGGACAATTTCTGAAAAGAAACTCCGAGAATTAATTTTTTGTTTGATTAATTATGGAAGGTAGGAAATTCACTCCCTTTTCGCGGACGAAAGGTCAAGTCTCCTTCTCGTTCCTCGCTATGGGATCTTGCCCGCACGTTTTTCCGCAGGAGTGTCGCGAACTTCCTGACCCACCAGACCACCATTCTACAGAGCAAAGATTATAAAAAAGCCCGCCCTCTTGCCAAACTGGCGAGGGACAGGCTTTTTTTGTTATCTCATATCAATAATTTCTGAAGTTTTTTAAACACCATAACTGGGTTATGAGTAAATTCTGTTAAAGAATCACTCACTTCATAACCCTCTTTGTTGCTTATGATCAACCTATCGTATGGCTTATCAATTTTTATCTTACAGTCTCCCACGATAAATGATGTTATCCCTGTGGAAGTATCTAAATAAGTACTGTCTAACTCTGTTCTTACTCTCTTCGTGTACCTTCTTAAGAACCTCCATAGTTTTAATTCGTCTTTTGATTTCATAAACAACTCTGGAAGATCCTTAGCGTTCTTTAAAATATTCATGGTCGTAATGGCATAAACTCTTATACCATACCCAACAGGCCGAATGGTTTCTTCGAGATTTCTCCAATAATCAACATGGAACTTTACATACCATTGATTTGATTGACTAGGAACCTCCGTAATACTCGACCTCTTTACGATTTCAGCATTGGATATTTCCCCATAATAAGTGATTCCATTGGGTTCATTGGATTCTTTTGCTTCAGTTTGTTTAATATAAAGAGCGATATACTTCGCTTCCTGCCAACCTTGCGATAATTGTTTTACAGGAATATGATAAAAACATTCTTGCTTATGAATAGCTAGACGTCTAGCGTCCTTAACTACCCCAACTAAAACCTTCTCTTCTAATGAAGATTCCCAGTGCTCAATCGCTCCTTTAGGTAAAATTCCTTGATGCTGTAAATCCTCAGGACTGCTTTCCACTAAACGCTCCACAAACTGCTCAACGAGTCTTGTGGTATTAGGCAGAAAAGGGAAACCTCCGATATTTACTTCATTAATGCTTTTATAAAAATGATGGTTGTCATAGTTGTCTTCGTCCATCCAAGGAAATAACACGTAAGCGCCAAAAGCGTGGCGTTCATATGGACCATCATTCTTATATACCCAGGCATCTCGATAGCGGTGCATCGTATTGATATCCGCTTCCATCGGTCCAGGTGTTAGTTGTTGAGTACGAGGAGGGCCAAAGTCAATCCGATACTTAGCGTCAAAAATGTATTGATAATCGTAAGAGTGTCCTTTTTTCTGGATGGTTAGCATAATGTCTGACTTTTGCCGAACCGTTGGGGGATCTTGATGTCTCTCCTGGAAGCTTAGAGTAATCAATTCATCAGTACTTGAATGTTTAAATGTTCTCTTAGCCGTTTTGCTTTGATCAAGATCTACAAAAAGGCCCTTTTGTTTAATTTTGATAATATCCTGATCTATAGCGATATATTTTTTATGTAGGATCTGCCCCATTTTTAAATAAGTCCAGTATTCATATAGTGTGGCGACATCCTTTACGGACATTTTAAAAATCTCGCCTTGTAGGGTGAGTCCTTGAGAAAGGATGAGATAAATCATGTAAGCATCACGATAGCCTTGCTTCATTTGTATCACTAAGCTTAATACTGAACGATCTAACTTACTAATTTGCCTCCAAAAGGAACGTTGAACAATAGCTTTTAATTCTAGGTCCATCTTTATTGACTGCTCCAAAACTTTAGTGTCGGCATCTGGGTTATTTCTAGAATACTTCTCTAATTTTAGGATTAAATCTTGAACCTTTTCTTGAAGGCGATAAACCATGAACTTTACGAATCTATTCTCTAACGTATCGTAGGAGAGACTCTTCTTAGCATTTAGTCCTTTTTCGGGCATCTTCGTACTATTGCCGATCTCTATTCCTTGAGCGGTTTCCTTAAAAAGATGTGGACGCTTCCGCAAGTAACGCCTCGATACATTATCCATTCTCTTTAATTGATCCCCTCGAACCGAACGGTATTCCGTAACTAAGTTATGATGAGGCTGTCTTTCTATTTGCTGTACAGCTTGAATAAAACGATGATAATAATGAGTTAGCAACCGATAAAATTCAACAATGGATGGTTCCTTTGAGGAAATTTTCGATGCCCCAAGAAACGTCTTTTTCATAAAATGAAACACCAAATTATAAATTTCCTCACTTATTTCATCTAATAAGCTCTGATAGTCCTCCTTGTAATCGAGCTTAGTAGGAAAAAGCTCAATCGTAATATGAGCAAGTGTGTGATTTTTGTCATGTATTTCAAACTCAGTTAAGCCCACCTCATTCATAAACTGAAGCTGTCCCATCAAAAAACTTAAATTACCGACTGTTTCTTTACTTACAGACTTACGAATCAGCGGGTGTTCATGATAAAAGAATAACTCTTTATCCGTTTTAGAGATCACCACGATTTGATAGATCTCATTTTCAAAAAAGATTGGCGGTAAGTCATCTGCCGGAAGGTTTACTAACCTTTCCTTAATAGGATGAAACACTTGAATATTTGCTTTATCTAGTCCGTCGACTTTTAAAAGCATGGATTGTTGATCAAGCTTCGTTTTCTCTTTATATTGCTTCAAGCTTTCAAAACGACGATTGAATGGTTTCCCTTTGATATGAAGAGAAAATTCTTCATGTTCCATAACTAATAATTTTATATCGTTAGCATTAGACATCCTACCGCCCCCTTTCTATACAATCATCCCAGCCAGAATGATGTGAATCCATTTTGTTGCTGGTTTCTATACATCGTCTCAAGCTTCTGAGCTGACAAAGGATAACGTGCATCTTGAATGCTCGCCCCGGCATAGTTTAAGTCTTGGCCTGTACAAAAATGAAATAACTCTTCAATCATATTCGCTGTTTGAGCATCACTTCCATTTAGTTTAGGCAAAACCTTCTGGAGCAGTTGTCGATCAAAAGCATCCTTCGGCTCCATAAGATCGGATTGCTGATTATAAATCATGTAGTAGCATATCTCATCACGAATACGATAACCAAAATGGGCACTATTCTTTTTTAGAATCTCATTTACTTGAATGAGCTGCTCAGTTGTTTGTCGAATTAATTTTTCATGAGTAGGAAATGCATCCTTCAGAGTGATAAATTGTGGTTTTATAGAATTATTATCTACCTTCGCTGAGGCAACCTCTGCCTCTTTAATGAAATCAGGAAAGAAATCTAAAGCTACATCATTAAATTCCATCGTATTCGCACGATCTAACACCTTTGAGCTAAAAGGATGTGTGGTTTCGTCCATATTAACAGTTCCTATAATATACACATTTTCAGGAATAATAACTTGATGATTATAGGATTCAGGAGTTGGAATTTCAGACGTTACGATTTTCCCGTTTATTTTTTTACGACTCTCCATTACGCTTAAAAGGTCGCTAAAATAATATTCAACTCTAGCTAGATTCATCTCATCTAATAAAACGAAATAAGGTTTATAGAGGTTTAACTCAGCATCTATAAGAACTTCAGTTAAAGGACCAGGCTTAAATTCCCCTTTTATATCTTCAAAACCTATTAAGTCTGACCCATCACTCCAGTCCGGTCGTACAGGAATAAGCGAGAACCTTCCGTTTTCCTCTGTGGCCCCTAGACTAGCGGCAAACTTCTCAACGATCTTCGTTTTACCAGTTCCTGAGATCCCTGATAGAATAACAAAAGGCTTCGTCTTTAATGACAAGTACAAGCTTTTTATCTCTTCTTCTTTATAGTAAAGGCCTTCAGATTTAATATAATGATAGATATGACTAAGCAGTTCAGAATCTGAGTCGAAATGATCGAAATCCTCAATAGGTGTTTTATTTTCGATCGTTATTTTCTCTTTAATGGCTTTTGGTAAAAGCTCTTTAAATTGATTAACTAACTTCAGAACAAACGAATCAGAGACAGTATAAAAATACCCTTGTTTGACATCACCGTTGCGGTCAAAAGGACCCGTTTCTTCTTCACGCCATTCTAGTGGAATCTCACTCTTATCTATCCCTGGATTCATCTCATGATATTTCACCTTTAATAAATTGCCCTCTTCTTGCCAACTATCATTCCCAAATGGCTTTTGACTTGTTACAGCAGGCTCTATCACTTCACAAATGGAATGAATCGTTCCTTGAGAATACGCAAAGACTATATCTCCAAGATTAGCTATTAATAGATCAGTGTGATGAGCTAATGGTCTCCCATTTTTGTTAGCTTTAGGCGCCCATAAAAACCCACCTTCTTTTTCACCTTTCTTTGTCTGTCCCTGATTTACCCACCAGTATTGTCTATCCTCTTTCGTAGATTCCATATGAATCACATTCCAATCCTCGTCGATTATTCGAGCAAATTTTAGCCATTGGATAATATTTTTTGTTCTATACTCTGCGACCGACTGCTTAATGCGGGTCCCATCCTTCGAACTAACCACTGTTAAATAGGCCACTTCATATAAGACTTCCTGTTTTTCCTTTATGCTATAATCTCGCATATGCGTAAGCATGTCATAAACCATATGTACATAAGGGGTACTTAAGATCCTCTTCCTAAGCTTAGGAAGAGAAGTATCATTTTCGATAAGGTTATATTCATTATCCAAATAACCGAGAAGTCTTAAGCTTTGTCTTGCTCGAGATTTTAATCTCCGAACACTATCTTCTTTAAAAGCTTGCGTAATAGTTGAAGCCGTATATTTTTCATCTACAAGATCTCTAAGTAGACTCAATACCTGCTCTAAAGTGCTTTCGGGTAAATCTAACGTATCGAATTGTTTTATAGAAACTTTATTTTCCTTTGATTCCACAAAGGGAAGGTTTGCTAAGAAACCCAGAAAAAAAGAGTGTCGCATTCCTAATTCAGTAAAATCTCCATAAGCACACGTTCTCTTCTCTTGTAGAATTTCTAATGATCGGTCGAACCATTCTTTTTTTATAAGAACAGAAGGATCGTTGGTCATGCCATTCTGAAACTTACTTCTAGAAGCTTCCGTTTCAACATTTATTCCTTCTTCGTTGGCAGACACAATTTTATTTACAGCTTTTTGTTGAAGTGTAGTAATTGTGTCTAGTTGTTTAGCAAAGTCAAAAACAAACCTTTTAAGCACGCCATCCCCTCCTACACTCTTTCCTTGATATCAATTATTTCAAATACTAGTCATTAACTCAATAAAGAAGAAGCCGCTAAATTATAAGTTACATTTTCATAGACTAGGGTATAAACCAACTAACATTTACCAAGTGATAAGGAGATGGATAGTTATGTCTCAAAAATTAAAAGGAAAAGTAGCATTAGTAACAGGTGGAGGCTCAGGAATGGGAAAAGCATCTGCTATTCAGCTTGCCAAAGAGGGAGCAAAAGTCGCTCTCGCCGATATTAAAGAAAAAGATGCACAGGAAACAAAAGAAGAGATTCAAGCAGCAGGCGGAGAAGCGCTTATTATAGAAACCGATGTTTCTAAAGAAGAAGATATAGAGAAATGCTATAAGCAGCTCATAGACAGCTACGGCAGAATAGACATTATCTTCGCCAATGCAGGCATTAACGGCAAAATCACTCCCATTGAAGACATGGCTGTTGAGGAGTGGAACCAGACATTAGAAACGAATTTAAAAAGCACTTTCTTAACAGTAAAACATGCGATTCCCCATATGAAAAAGGATGGCGGAAGCATCATTATCACTAGCTCTGTTAATGGGAATCGTGTTTTCTCTAACTTTGGATTTTCGGCTTACAGCTCCTCAAAAGCCGGACAAATGGCTTTTGGGAAAATGGCGGCACTCGAATTATCTAAATATCACATACGTGTCAATGTCATCTGCCCTGGAGCAATTGAAACGAACATCGATAAAAATACTCATCCTGAAGAGGACAACTTGGAGAAAATTGAAATTCCAGTTGAACATCCTGAAGGAAACCAGCCCTTGCAAAATCGTCCTGGACACCCAGAAGAAGTGGCAGATTTGATCGTATTTTTGGGGTCTGATGCATCGCGACATATTTCTGGGACTGAGTTGTATATTGATGGGGCGGCATCCCTGCTATAATCAACCTCCTGTATTACTAGAAAAACCCCCTCAATGATCTGAACAATGAGGGAGTTCCTTATATTCGCAGCTTCTACAAAATTGAATAATTTACATCGTCTTTCTCTTTCCCGACAGTTTCCATGTATGTTCGGCCCCACTCGTACATGGATTCTAAAATCGGGATTAACGTTTCCCCGTGTTCGGTTAGAGAATATTCGACTTTCGGCGGGACAACTGGATAGACTTCCCGGTGAATGAGCTGGTCCTCTTCCAATTCACGTAGCTGTTTGGTTAGCATTTTTTGTGTAATGTTAGGCAGCATTCTTTTTAGTTCACCAAAGCGTTTAGTCCCTTCTTTTCCTAAATGCCAAAGGAGGATCATTTTCCATTTGCCTCCGATTAAAGACAATGTGAGTTCTTTTTCACAGTTGAATTCTTGCTCTGATGCTCTAGTCATTTTGCTTCCCTCCAATAGTAAATCAACCTTATAGTATCATTACGGATACTACGTGATTTAAAAGTGCGTACTATCATCATACTACTATAAGCTATACAATGGAAACTGTAACCATATTACAAGGAGGCTTTTATTACTATGAGTCGTTTTACGATCCCACGAGATATTTATTTCGAAGACAACGCCCTAGAAGTGCTAAGGTCATTTGAAGGGAAAAAGGCTGCACTTGTGATTGGGGGAGGTTCTGTTAAAAGAAACGGAAACCTCACACGCATTCAGGAACATTTGGCTGCTGCCAATATAGAAACAGAGGTTCTGGAGGGCTATAATACGGAGCCTACTGCTAAAATGGTAAAAGAAGGAGCGAAAGATCTAGAATCGTTCCAGCCTGATTGGATTATTGGTATCGGAGGCGGGTCCGCAATGGACGCTGCTAAAGCGATCTGGCTCTTTTACGAATATCCAGAACTATCATTTGAGGACGCTACGAAGCCTTTTGAACTTCCGCGCCTTCGCACAAAAGCAAAATTTGCCGGCATTCCGACTACAAGCGGAAGCGGTTCTGAAGTTTCCAACCTTTCTGTAGTTGCAGATGAAAAGACTAATATTAAATACCCTCTGGCTGATTTTGAGTTAACGCCAGATATCGCGATTATTGATCCTGTCATGATCGAAAGCCTGCCAAAGCACATTGCGGCTTACACTGGCATGGACGCCTTCACCCACACGATCGAGGCGTATGTGGCCAAACCGCGTACCTTATATACGGATATCCTTTCTCTTGGCGCTGCAGAAGTGATCAAAAATAACTTGCTTGCTTCCTATCAAGGCGACCAAGAAGCAGCCAAGCAGATGCACAGCATTCAAGCTATGGCTGGCATGGCATTTGCAAACGCAGTGCTTGGAAACGTCCACAGCCTGGCCCATAAAAGCGGTCCGAACTTCGACATTCCGCACGGGTATGCCAATGCCATTTACCTGCCGTATGTGATTCAATTCAACCGAGCTGTTGTTGAAGACCGCTTTGCTGAAATTGCCCGTCGACTTGGGCTTGAAGGAAATACAGATGCTGAATTAACGGATGCTCTTGTAGAGTATATCTACCAATTAAACAAAGACCTTGGTCTTGCCACTACCCTGCAGGACTTTGGCGTATCTGAAGAAGATTTCAACAAGCACCTAGACACAATGGCTAAAAACGCAATGGAAGATCCATGCACCGGTACCAACCCGCGTGAAACGTCTGTAGAGCAGATGAAAGAACTTTACAAAGCTGCTTTCTACGGTAAGGAAGCATTAGTGAAAGCTTAAATACAAAGTTAGAACAAAGGCTAAAAGCGCCCTGGTAGACACGAAACGCATAAGCAAAACGGCCGGAGGAAGGTGGTGGCCTTCCCTTCCGCAGCCCGGATTGCTTATGACGCGAGTGTCTGGGCGCTGGAAATGGATGTCGCTCTTTTAAATATATATCCACAGCCTGGAATTTTATAATTTCCTGGACAAAGATAAAACCGGAGCTTAGGGAATTCCCTCAAGCTCCGGTTTTTTGCTTTACCGATCTGTGGTCATTTATAAAATTCAGGATAGGAAAGGCACAGTCAGAATTAAACCTCAGGTTCTGTTGGTCTCCAGCTTAATATTTCATCATCCTTATCGGACTCTATGATGACTTCAGTGACCCCGCGTTCTTTTAAAATCTTACTCTCTATACTTTTTAAAATACCGGCGGCCGCTGCTATGGACATATCTGCATCAAATTCAACCTTTAATTCCACATGCAGCTCTTCACCTTCTTTAATGACCATAAGTTTTTGAATATCTTTTACATGTTTATTTTCAAAGACAAACTTCCCAATCTTCTCCTCCATTTGTTCATCAGCCACTCCTAACACACCGGCAGCATTATCGAGAAAGATTCGCCCCACAACATAAAACAGCATGATCCCTATAATTACGGAAGCGTACCCCTCCGCAGCGTGAAACGGTGTATAGGTGGCAATAACGATGGATAAAATGGCGATTAACGCCCCGACAGTAGCTACCATATCTTCTAAAAAAACGAGCTTTGTTGCAGGTTTCGCCCCCTTTACATTTCTAAGGCTTACCATCACAACATTAAAACCTTTTACTTGTTCTTCCCCTATATCAACGACCACTTCTTTCATCGCTTTATACAAAACATAAGCTTCCAATATGGCGGCGACTCCTAATACGCCGATGTTCAGCCAAAACCAGGAACCCGATTCAGGGGGGGCGGTAATATGATGGATTCCTTCTTTAATGGTTTCGTAAGCTAAAATCCCTACAATGATAACCGCCCCAAGTAAAACTAAATTGACTAAACGGGCAAAACCATTTGGAAATCGATCCGTTGGGGCTTTTTTGCTTAGAGCCGATCCAATAAAAACAAAAAACTGGTTAGCCGTATCACCAATACTGTGCATCGTTTCAGCAAACATAGCCACATTACCTGTTATAAAAAAAGCGATCCCCTTAATAATAGCGATAATGGCATTCATAATACTCGCAGTTAAGGCGGGTTTATTCCCCTCTTTTAATAATCCTAGAAACTCTTTCATCAGCTGCTCCTTTCACTCCGAAGAACCTCCATAGTTTACTCTTAGGTTTCCATAGTTCTATTGAAAAAATCATGAATTTCTGATTTCTCTCAATTTTGATCTCATAACATAGAAAAAACTCTCCATTGCCAAAGAGAGCTTTTTCTATTTTGTTCTTTTACTAATTTCTAACCGCTTCGTTTTATCCGTCACGTACGCATAAAGAACATCTTTTTCTTTTAAACCATGCTGATCAAGATGCTCGATTAACCATTCTTCCGATTTACCTAAAAGTTTAAGGTTTTTATACTGGGTCTTCCCATCAATAATCACAGCAATGGGCAGCCCTTCATCATCAATCGTAATATTTAAATTCCCCACCGTCACAGGTGAATTGTCTGATTTAGGGATTACACTTACTTCACCGATCGGTTCAAGCATGGCATAATCTACATCGCTTATTTTAGGGTAACCTTTACTTCTTAGAATGGAGAGAAGCTGGGCGACCGATAACCTTGATTTTTCAATGTTATCCTCTACGATCTCGCCGTTTTTAATTAATATGGTGGGCTTCCCTAAGAAGAATCCATTCCCCCACTGCCATAAGGTTAACTTCCCGAAGAATATATGAAGGGCCATCAAGATTCCTAATACGTAAATGGTTTGCATATATTCAGTACTGATTAATGGCTCAGATACAACTGTGCCCGTTATGATAATCGCTACTAAATCATAAGGGGTCATTTGAATAATTGTCGACTTCCCCATTAATCTCATGATGACTATGGCTGCTAAGTATAGCGATAGTACTTTGATCACTAATATCATGGTCCGCTCCGCTCCAACTTTTGGCATTTTTATTACGTTCCCCAAAAGTAAATGGAACTATCCACAGCTGTATAGCAACCTGATAACTCTTCTTCTATTCTAATAGAACATTTTATGGATATTAAAAAATCCTTTATAATGGTACAAATCCTAACCGATCGCAGTATCGAAAAACTTTGAAAGGAGAGGAATTCAACATGGATAGTTTTTTCTTATCTATCACTGCAATGTCTATCGGTATAGCCCTATTATTTCTTATTTTTGTACTATTGCTGCTGAAGCGTTCGAAGAATAATAAAAATAATGATTCATAAAAAAGACGCTCCCCTTAAAGTAAGGGAGCGTCCACTTATGCAGCCTTTCCGATCTTCTTATTCGGAGAGATCCTTTTCTAATTGACACTGGTATCTAATACTGTGATTTTCCTATTTCCACTGATTAAGCTTCTTAACCGCCGATCCATTTTTCTTGCTCTCCATATAATATGAGAAAAGTTCTCCGGAGTAAAATTGTATTCATCAATCAGAAATTGCTCAAATGCTTCATGATCCACCTGGTTATTATGCGTTCTCGCATAGTTAATTAAAATATAGGTCAGTTCCTTATACGTCATGCTTTTTTTCCGATCTGTTGAAAAAGCGACAGGATCCGTAGGAAGGATATAATCATTCTTCAAAGTTTCTGTTGATAAGCTGCCCTCAGATGGGTCCTCTGATTTAGACGAGTTTGCTGCTATTTCCGAACTCAGTTCTTTTAACTCGTCTTCGGCCTCCTGTGTCGTTATAACGGTTGAAGGATCAATGTTCTCTCTATTCCCCTCCATACGCTCCAGGCGGGCTATTAGTTCGTGCTGTTCATTCGTAAGCTGCTTGATCATTTCCCTCAGATGCTTTTTCTCCTCTTGTATATCCTCTAACCGCATCCCTATGGCGTCCCTTAAAGTGAACATGTTAGGAGATCCTCCTTCAATAGTAATGGCTATAGAATATAATAGCATACTAAAAAAGGGAGGTTAGTTGAAAACTTCCAGGATATCAAAAATTGATAAAATAGTAGGAATCGAAAGAGTACATTCCTTCTATTTGGGTAAAGCTTCTATTTACTCTGCTTAAACGCGTAGATAATAGTAATAAACAGAAGGAGCGCTGCGAGTATAAGTGAAGAGTAAACCACCAGCGGGACATCCCCATTCTGATTCTTAACCCCAATTCCAATAAATGCCCAGACGAATACGAGAGGGTACACCCAATCATTTTCACTTTTCATAAAATAAAGAGCCAGTCCTGTAGCGATAATCAAGAGCAGGAACGTCCAGATCGAAGCAGAGATTCCGAAGCCGTTCCACTCGATATAATTCAGATAATAGCTGATGTTGGCAATGGCAGCAACGCTAATCCATCCTAGATACACAGAAAATGGCAGCAGATCAAAGAATGACGCATTCGCTGCTTTTAATTTTACATACAAGCGAATCAGAGTCATTAGTAAAAGAAGCATAACAACAACTGAAAGTCCGAAGAATTCATAATGCCACATAAAAATCCAAAGGCTGTTCAGAATACAGCTTACGACAAATAAAGAACTCGTCGTTTGATAAACCGGCAGATCTCGCCGGCTGGCCGGGAACTGACGGATGATCCATAGTCCAAGCAGGATATAAATCAATCCCCAAATACTGAACACATACCCTGCAGGCGTGAAAAGCACATTCAACCTATTCGAAATTTCACCGGTGGTCTGCCCATTTAACGGCAGTGCATTCGCAAGACCATTCACGGTGACGACGAGAAGAAAAGCGATGACATTCAAAATAAATTTGCCCATTCCAACACTCCTCTGTTAGCACAACTATGATACATAGTATTCCTTTTCCACCTTGGATACAACTTCAGTTTATGTATACAGACAAATTATGAAAATAACCGTATCCGAAGGATATCAACTCAAATGGCATTCATATTTTTGGAAATCTTTTCACACAGGTGATAACCTTGTTTTATTACCATAAAGGAGTGGATCATAATTAGCAGCCAAATTCCTGAGATTACACTAAATGATGGTATGAAAGTGCCAATGCTCGGCTTCGGTACATACACCCTGAACGGAAATCAAGGAGCTCAGAGAATACATCACGCCATTGATGCCGGTTACCGGCTGATCGACAGTGCCTACAATTACGAAAACGAAGGAACCGTAGGGGAAGCTGTTCGACGCAGTTCCGTTCCAAGGGAGCAATTGTTAATTACCTCCAAGCTGCCTGGCCGCTATCATTCATACGACAAAGCGGTCACTACTATTCAAGAATCGCTGTATCGTGCACAGCTTGATTATTATGACTTTTACTTGATTCACTTGCCAAACCCAAAGCAAGACATGTATGTGGAGGCTTGGCAGGCATTGATTGATGCTAAAAAATGGGGGCTTATTCGTTCTATTGGTGTGTGTAACTTCTTGCCTGAACATATCGAACGTTTGCAGAAAGAAACAGATGTCCTTCCAAGTATCAACCAAGTGGAGCTGCATCCGTATTTCAATCAAGAAGAGCAAAGAATGTTTCACGAAGAGCATCATATTGCTACCCAGTCATGGAGCCCGCTGGCTCGCGCCAAGGATATTCTAGAGGAAGACGTTCTCCAGGAAATAGCAAGCGAGCACAATAAATCTATCTCTCAAGTGGTTTTACGCTGGCATTATCAGCTGGGAACAATCGCCATCCCCAGGTCTTCCTCTCCTGAAAGACAGCGTGAAAATATGGCGATTTTCGACTTTTCATTGAGTGAAACAGAAATGACCAAGATTTCAGCGTTAACGCTTTCTGACGGTCGTCTTAAGGATCAAGACCCTGCTGTTTATGAAGAATTTTAAAAGAAGCACATCTCCCAAGGCGGAGATGTGCTTTTATTCTGCAAAGTATTAAAGAAATAATCCATCACCAAAACCAATCGTATAAATATAGTATAATCCATACCCTATACTGAGTATAGAAGTCGCACCTATGAGTGTACGGTTGATTTTCAGGCTGCGGCTCCCAATTTGGTAAGGAATGCTGAGAAGCAGTGTAAATGCAAGCATCCCAAGAATTGTACCCATTCCAAATATACTAATATAAATAAAGGCTTCTTGAGCTGAATCAACCATGGACAGTGCGAGTAGTATCATAGCTGCACTGCCTGCCAATCCATGAATCTGTCCGATTGCCATTGATTTTACAAACAGCTTCTTGCTTGATTCACCTTTGACTTTTCCTGATTTAATATGAACGTTACCAGAATTCCAAAGAGGCGAAAATCCAAGGTAGATTAGCATAAATCCAACACCCATCTCAAAAGACATCGCCCATGTATCCGGGATGCTGGACTTAGTAAGGGTCATTATAAGGAAGATCCCTAATAGTGTTAACGTGTGGCCAATTCCCCAGAAGAATCCTAAAAAGCTTGAACGCCAAAACTTTTTATGCTTGCCAACAATAGTTGATACCGCTATCACATGATCGGGTTCCAATGCATGCTTGATTCCAAGTAAAAAGCCAATGGCCAGTATTTCTATCATGATAATAGCGCTCCTCTTTCCAGCATATTATTCATGCTCCCACTTTTATATCCTTTCATATCCAGCGTGACATATTTAAAATGAAGGCTTTTCAGAAAGGTGTCGATTTCCTCATGGTGCTCCAGCAAGCGCATCATATCTGAGGGCTCTACTTCGATCCTGGCAATCTCATTATGTACACGTACCCTGACCTGTCTGATCTCCAGGCCTTTTATAAACTGTTCCGCTTCATCAACCTTTTTCAGCTTCTCAATCGTAATTCTTTCACCATAGGCAATTCTTGAAGACAAGCAGGCAAGGGAAGGTTTGTCCCAATTATCGATGCCCAGCTCTTTAGCACGTATGCGAATATCATCCTTTGACATGTCCGCTTCAGCTAAAGGCCCTCTGACATTATTATCGACCGCCGCCTGAACTCCTGGTCGGTGATCGCCCAAATCATCTTTGATTAATCCAAACGTCAAATTCTTAAATTCCTTTTCCTGAAGCAGCGGGGACAAACGCTCAAATAGTCCTTTTTTACAGAAGTAGCAGCGGTTTGCATCATTTTCTGCATAGCCCGGTATAGCTAACTCAGACATTTCAATGATTTGGTGAGGAGCTTCTAATGCTGCCGCCAGCCTTTTTGTTTCTTTTAATTCCGAAGGAGGAAAAGATTCTGAATCAGCCGTAACTGCTAATACATTTTCTTCACCTAGCGTATCTAGTGCAACTTTAAGCAAATAGGTGCTATCAACCCCGCCTGAGAATGCAATGATCACACGCTCCATCTGCAGAAGAATTTCTTTCAGCTTCTTTTCCTTTTCTAGAGCTCGATTTGTGTCCATACCCAAGTCACTCCTTCCCTTATGATTCTCCTAAAACAAACCTTACAACATTCGGGTGATTTTCAAAGTCTTTCGTACCCGCACCGTATCCAATTTTGTTAACCTTCATCCCCGGAATAGTTCCATATTCAGTCGTTAATGTACGAATAATGGCTGCCCCAGTTGGAGTGGTCAGTTCTCCTTGCACCTCTGTATGATGCAAAGGGATATCTTTCAGAATTTCAAGAGTAGCAGGAGCTGGTACAGGATACAATCCATGCGCCATATGAATATACCCATTTCCGGCAGCAACAGGAGTGCTGACAACCTTGTCAATGTCCAATTGATGATAAGCGATAGCTGCGCCTATAATGTCAATCATAGAATCAACTCCCCCTACTTCATGGAAATGGACTTTCTCCAGTGTAGAGTTATGGATTTTTGCTTCTGCGATTGCGATCGTTTCGAACATAGACAGGGCTGTTAGTTTTTCTTCCTCTTCAAGATCAGATTGCTCGATGGCTTGTTTAATATCCGTATAATGACGGTGCGAATGTTTTTCTTCTTCTGTATCAATAATTAAGTGTGAACTAGAAAGACCTTTTTTGACTACTTTTTCTACAGATAGGGAAAAATCTTCGTTTACGACTGAATGAAGTTTATCCGATATGACGGATAAATCAGCCCCTATTTCTGTAAAAGCTGCCAAGGTCATATCTCCGGCTATTCCCGATATACCGCAGTCGATAAATAAGGTTCTCATATTGTGGATCTCCTTATAGTTTATTTTTATTACACTCTCAGCATAAGTGATGCGGCATAGCCTGCTCCAAAACCATTATCAATATTGACAACGGTTACACCTGAAGCACAAGTGTTTAACATACTTAAAAGTGATGTAATTCCATTCAGATGGGTGCCATATCCGACACTGGTCGGAACAGCAATTAAAGGAACCGATACCAGCCCGCCGACAACACTTGGCAGCGCTCCCTCCATTCCTGCAACTACAATCAAGACCTGGCATGATTTGATTTCCTCCAGTTGGGCAAACAGCCGGTGAATTCCTGCCACTCCAATATCATAGAAGCTTTGGCATACATGCCCCATGGCCTCGATGGTAACCTCAGCTTCCCTGGCTACGGGAATATCAGAAGTGCCCGCACAAATAACCCCTATTTTTTTAGTTTCATTCTTCATAACATATGTATCCGGTTTATAAAGCAGTGTTCTTCCGGCTGGGTCGTAGCTTACTTCTGGCAGAAGATCACAAACCTCTTTTGCTGCTAGATCTGTTACTCTTGTTGCCAGAACCGTCTGATTCTGAGAAGCAAGGTGGTTAAAAATCCCTGCTATCTGCTCAGGTGTCTTGTTCGCCCCGAAAATAACTTCAGGAAAACCTTGCCTGAATTCACGGGCGTCATCGACTTTAGCAAAACCATAATCGGTGAAGCCTTTCAGCCTTTCTTCCGCTTCCTCAATTGATAGAACCCCTTCTTGAAATTGTGTTAGAATGTGTTTAGTATATGAGTCCATTTGTCTCTACCTTTCTATGAAATTACCCTTTGGACAGAGCAGGAAGGAGCTAATCATGCAGCACCGGTATGAACATACAGATCATGAGATGATCAAAATGGAAGTAAATTTGGATGATATACCTGGTGAATGGCTCGGTCATGTCATGACTCTGCTGTTAGAGGCAGGTGCAAACGACGTGTTTTACATACCGATTTACATGAAAAAAAACCGCCCAGGCACCATGCTGCAGGTATTATGTCCAGAAACACGGGCTGAGGAATTGATGAATATTATTTTCCAGGAAACAACCACTCTGGGAGTAAGGTATTACCCCCTTTCCGTCAAACGCCTTGGTAGACAATTCAAAGAAGTTGAGACCCCTTGGGGATTTGTCACCGTAAAAGAAGGCTTATTGAATGATAAAGTGGTCCAGCGAGCTCCTGAATACAGCAGCTGCAAGAAAATTGCAGATAAATATCACATTCCCCTAAAGAAAGTATATCAGGAAGTTTGGAAAGTAATAAGTAGCTGAAAAGATAATATTTTCAATTTTCACTTAACTTCCTATTCTGCTCCACCCTATTAACCCAGCAGTTAAAAAGCTGGTTTGCAGAGTCATTTAGTTAATGCATAAGGTGTCTGTTCCCCTTTTAGAACCTGAACAATATTAAAAGCTGCTTTTTTTCTCAGTTCTACCATAGCTTCCTCTGAATACCAAGCACTGTGCGGTGTGATGATAACATTATCCATTTCCAGAAGCTCACTGTCGATCCTAACAGGCTCTTCTTCCATTACATCTAATGCGGCTCCGGCAATTCTTCCTTTTTTCAGTGCGTCCGTGAGGGCAGCTTCATCAATAATGGGTCCAACAAGTAAAAGCAGGACAGTGATTTTAGTACACCTCTTTATTTTTTATTTAATGATAAAACAACAAATTAGCTTGATTTAAGTCAACCTCCTAAAGATTTCAAATTACTCACTCCTTACAACTGGTATAAGCATAATTAACTATTTTCAATTAAGTTATTAGAAAGGTCATTTTTAACTTAATTTTAAAAAGCAGACCATTTTCTCTCGTGAAAAATGGTCTGCTTTATCGTTTTCTTATAATTTTTCATATCTTATTTGATTGGTTTGTATTAAAGATTTAGCATGCTTTAATTTATTTAGTTGTCTAATCTCCTCCAGCAGTTCATTCTATGATTGACTAGATCCCCTTTCTCTTTCTTCAGGGAGTTTCTTGCTGGCATCGGGAACGTTCTGCGGGTCAAAATTAATCACATCTGAGGAATACATCGTCACACTCATCTGTCCTCCAATAACCTTAGTGCGGATTAGCAGAGGTTGATTATACTGATTCTTAAACGTAAAATCAGGACCATACCAGCTTACCGTCGCGTCTCGTCCCGGTGGTACATAAGGCACCCGTTTGCTGTGGGAATAGCGTTCCATAATTTTCACCCCAGCGTTGTCCACTGAGTTGAACAATGTTGAAGATAGCTGGCAGATTCCACCGCCAATTCCTTCGGTCACTTCCCCTTTTACAATGACGGGGGCATTTTTATATCCCTTTTCCTTCGTTCTTTTACCAACGGCCTTATTAAAAGAGAATACTTCCCCTGGAAAGACCACATAACTGTCCAAAACTTCAGCGGCTAGGCGAATGTTGTAGGAGCGCTCTTTATTATTAGAATTAAAATAAGTCACATAATGACCGATCTGCTGGGTACGGATATTGGCAAGCAATTCACCATCTACTTTAGGAGAAATGGCAATCTTCGGTACGCTAATGGTCCCCGCCTCTGTGTCATAAAAATAACTATAGAATTTTTCCAGGAATTTTTTTTGATAAACTTTGTATCCAGCCTCTCCAGGTATAATCTCACCGGACTCGCCGATTTTTGCATCTACAGGTTCCTGGCTTATCTGCTGATCCAGCTGATCAATAAGCTCTTGGGTTTTATTCTGGTCCACAAACGGTTTGCCGAAGAACTCTGCTTCAAAGTCCTTTCGGTTTATGTGTAGGATTTCTTCCCCATCATCGGTTATCGATAAATTATCTTGTTGAATATACGGCTGAGCTAAGAGCAAACTTAAAGATAAAATGACAAATTTCATACGTAAAGCCTCCTACTGCTAGTATGAGTAGAAGGCTGTAAAACATGTGAAGAACTTTCATATGTTACATCGACGAATCTTATAAAAAAACGCCTGCTCCTTATCTCTTAAATAAGGAACAAGCGCACGTATGGAAAAATTATATCTTCATGACGCCAATTTATACTGCATCCCCTCAGTCCCATCCATTAAGGATAAAAGGATCATCGGTTTAAACCGCACACTAGGATATCTTTACGATGGATAACCTAAGATCGTTTTCACTTCTAAATATTCTTCGATTCCGAAATCGCCCCATTCCCTTCCAATACCGGATTGTTTAAAGCCGCCAAATGGAGATGAAAAATCGGCTTCCGCATCATTAACCTTCACACGGCCGGCACGAATACCAGAAGCTGTTTTTCGAAGGGTTTCTGGGTCATTCCCGAATACATATCCAGCCAGGCCATAAATCGTTTCGTTTGCTATCTTAATGGCCTCTTCAATTGTATCGTAAGTGATTATTGTCATCACAGGCCCGAAGATCTCCTCCTGAGCGATCACCATTTGATTGTCTACATCAGTAAAAATTGTCGGCTTCGCATAGTAGCCTTTGTCAAGACCTTCTGGTTTACCTGTACCTCCAGCGATTAAAGTGGCTCCTTCGTCTATTCCTTTCTCAATATAGGATTGAACTGTATCCCACTGCTTCTTAGAAACGAGGGGACCAATGTGGTTTCCTTCACGCGGATCACCGACAGGGAATTCGGCGAGTGCTTTTTTGACTGCCTCTTCAAATTCTTCCTTCATTGATACAGGAATTAAAGTCCGTGTAGCTGCTGAACAGACCTGACCTGAATTTGTTGCGATATGGCTAACCGCAGCTTTTGCTGCACCTTCCACATCCGCATCATCGAGAACGACGAGCGGTGATTTGCCCCCAAGCTCAAGGGCTACCTTCTTAATCGTTTCTGAGGCATTTTTCATAATCTTCTCACCTGTAGCACCAGAGCCGGTAAAGGATACAAAATCGATGTCCGGGTGGGAACTGATGCCGTCTCCTATTACTTCGCCCGTCCCATTTATAAGGTTAAATACGCCTTTAGGAACGCCGACTTCATCAAAGATTTCTGCTAAAATAATCGCCGCAAACGGAGTTAGTTCAGCCGGCTTCAAGACGACAGGACTTCCCGCAGCAAACGCACTCGCAATCTTAGTAGACGTTTGATTGGTCGGAAAGTTCCACGGAGTAATTAAACCACTGACACCAATGGATTCCTTCACTCGCGTATGACCCCCGCGGTCCTCCATGAAAGAGAACTCTTTTAACGATTCAGCCGCTTGTGAAAAATGATTATACCCCATCATATAATGCACTTTTTCAGAGAGTTCAAGCGGAGAACCTAGTTCATCCGTAATGGTTTCAATGATTTCATCTTTTCTTTTTTCATATTCTTTGGCAATGTTTTCAAGCATTTCTATCCGTTCTTCTTTTGTCGTTTGAGAAAACGATTGAAACGCATCTCTTGCTGCCTGCACAGCTTTATCTAAATCTTCTTTCGTACCTAAACTGATTTTTCCGATCACTTCTTCAGTCGCCGGGTTGATTACCTCTTCGGTTTCTGAGCCAGTAGATTCGACCCATTCACCGTTAATATAATGTTTTAAGTAGTTCCGCATAAAGCTATTCTCCTTTTATTTAAAAATGTTTAATTTAATAAGCTTGATTAAAATGTATCCTTTATTTGGGAAGTTGAAACATTCTTCGCCTGATTCACGTGGGCTTATCACTCCTTGCAAAGCGAGGCAGCCCGTCTCGTCGCTGGCTTTTCTTCTCAAGTCATATTAAAAAGACAATTCACCTTGACGGTAAATTGTCTTTAATAAAAATTCTCTTTTATTTAGAGGGAATCGATGGCTTCCTTAATCGACTTTGTGCCACCTACCACTTGATATTCTTTGCCAATCGTTGAGTCATTCTCCAAAGTGGCAACAATCACAGAAGCAACGTCTTCTCGTGGGACCTTTCCTCTTTCCACTGTCTCTGCCGCTTCCACCTTACCGGTTCCCTCATCATTTGACAGACGGCCGGGGTGGATAATTGTGTATTCGAGCGCTGTTCCTCTTAGCCACTCATCGGCATAGTGCTTAGCCACTACATATGGAGCGAATGACGAGTTAGCTGCCTGAATCGCTTCACGTGTCGTATCAAACGAGCTGATCATAACAAATCGCTTCACACCGGCAGCTTCAGCCGCTTTAATGGTTTTTACAGCACCATCCAGATCAATTAAAATCGTTTTATCCGGCCCGGTGTTTGGCCCGGAACCTGCGGTGAATACGACGGCATCCACACCCTCAGCTGCTTTTGTGATTGATTCAATATCGTCTTCAAGATCAACAATTGTTGTTTCTGCACCTAAATTTTCAAAATAGGACGCCTGCTCTTCTTTACGAATCATGGCTTTGGCTTCCAGGCTGTCATTTTCCTGAATAAAAGAAACGAGATGTTTTCCAATTTGTCCGTTTGCTCCGACTACAAGTACTTTCATTACCTTCACCCTTTCTAAATAAGCTTAATAAGTTCCACTAATATTACGATCATGTCTTATCTATATCGTAAAGGGAAGTAAAAGACAATGTCTAGAAATATACTCTGTTATTTAATAGCTAGACTTCTTTGTCACAGTTATATAGTCGGCTATTAAGGACAAACTAACTCAGAAATAATATCTGAGGAGTGATGAGATGAATTTTATAGGTGATATTATCACCGGGGAATTTGATCAGTTTAACGATGAGTTTGTACTCCAGCAGGTCAAGCAGTTTTCAACATCCTCGATACTTAACAAAGACCAATTTAACTCGATCTATGAATATTTAAACAGCCATAAGGGTGAGATGGATGGTCAGGTATTAACCTTGAATGAACAAATGCTCGTGCGTTTGAGTAAGGAAGAGGCAGATCTATTTATAAATGACTTAAATGAGATCAGGAATTTTTATCATTAATACGCCTAAAATCATTACTATCTTTTCCGCTTTTTGTTACGTACTAGGCAATAATGGGAAGAGTATAAGTGGATTCTATTAAAAAAGAAGGAGTGGAAGCATGAACAATCAGCAATTCGATAAAATCAAAAATGGAAAAGGATTTATCGCCGCACTCGACCAAAGCGGCGGCAGTACGCCTAAAGCATTAGCAGGGTACGGGGTACCTGAAGGTTCTTATTCCGGGGAAGATGAAATGTTTGATCTTGTCCACCAGATGCGGACAAGAATCATCACATCTCCTGCCTTTGATGGTGACCGTATAATTGGTGCGATTCTCTTTGAGCAGACGATGGATCGTGAAATTGAGGGTAAATATACGGCTGATTATCTTGCTGATAAAGGCGTTGTCCCTTTCCTCAAAGTCGATAAAGGACTAGCCGAGCAGGAAAATGGCGTGCAGCTCATGAAACCGATCCATGACTTGGATGCGACACTGCACCGTGCCAACGAACGAAATATTTTCGGTACTAAAATGCGCTCAGTCATCCATGAACCAAACGAGGATGGTATTAAGCAGGTCGTCGAGCAGCAATTCCAAATCGGAAAACAGATCATCGCTGCTGGTCTCGTCCCGATCATCGAGCCGGAAGTCAATATTCACAGTGAGAACAAGGAAAAATGTGAAGAAATCCTGCGTGATGAAATTCTAAACCATCTCAATAATTTATCAGAAGACGAAAATGTTATGTTGAAGCTTACGATTCCAACGAAAGCCAACAATTACAAAGAGTTGATTGAGCATCCGCGAGTTGTACGTGTTGTCGCACTGTCCGGCGGTTATTCCCGTGATGATGCAAATGAGAAGTTGAAAGAGAATGTTGGTCTGATTGCAAGCTTTTCCCGTGCTCTGGCAGCTGACCTTAATGCTAATCAATCTGAAGAAGAGTTTGATAAAGCATTGAAGGATGCAGTAGATACGATTTATGATGCTTCTGTGAATAAGAAATAATGATTCACAAAGGTACGCTTATGGCGTACCTTTATCTTTCCCCCATTTTAGATGCAATTGGCGGATTTCTTCTTTATGAGAAACGATTTCTTTAGGAGTTTCTAAGATGAATGGTACATTTTCTAAAAGTCTTGAATCCATTACCTGAGCAAATTGTTCTTCCTTAATATAACCAAGCTCAAAAATATTCGCATGCCGGTCTTTCCCTGTGCCCGTGTCATATTTAGAATTATTGAGATGGATCACAGCTAAATCCTCAAAATAGCCCAGCTCTACCCCCTTTTCTTCTACCTGCTTCCAATTGTCACCGTCCCATAGCCCGCTCGCAAATGCATGGCACGTATCGAAGCAGAAGCCGATCTTATCTGGATGATCAGATAATCTCCGGAGCTGCACGAGTTCTTCCAAAGTAGTGCCCATTGCTCCCGGCTTCCCTGCCATATTCTCAAGGAGAATCCTGCACTCTCCCTGCCACTGGCTAAGCACTTCATTTAGCACCTCTATCATTAATCGATAACTGGCCAGCTGATCGTCCCGGAAAATATCTTTTCCGAAATGGACCACAACCCCAAGCGATCCGCAGGCATCAGCAATCTCTAAGTCATTCAAAAGGGACCCTTTCACCTGCTCCCTTTTATTCTCATCAGCAGGGGTTAGAGTCGTAGGATACGGCGTATGAACAACTGATACAAGTCCTTTCCTCTTACAAAAATTCTTGCACAGCATCGCATCTTCTTTATTAAACGATTTAACTGATATACTTCTCGGGTTCTTCGGAAAATATTGAAAAGCATCAGCGTTAAGGGCTGCGGCTCGTTTGGCAGCCCCTAAATAACCATCCCTGATTGAAACGTGACTGCCGAAAATCATACGATCCCTCTCCTACTTCTTAAGAGATAATAATATTTATCTTTCCCAAAACAAAAAAGACGCCTTTTATTCAGCGTCTCCTATTCGTATTACTTTTATTTACGGACAATCGGCAATAAACGATTGAGGCGAACCTGGTGCAGCAAAAGGTGTAAGCGTCTCAAAAGTGGTCGCGGTTTCATCTTCGGCATATATCTCCCAAGTAATCACATTTGTTACGTTATTTAAAGTAGCGGTAATCGTAGCCGTGAATGTCCTTGCCGGTCCTTGGTTAATCCGTCCGTTTATATGACCGATTACTGTAGCTCTAGTAAAGTTATCTTCACATGTGATAGATGTTCTGCGTCCTTGAGTGAACTGGAAGGTGTCTCCATTATTTGCGTTAAAAGTAAAGTTGAAGTTATCTATTCCCGGATCACATCCACCTCCGGCACTTGCCCCACATTGATTGACAGTAATATTTAGTGTCCCCGTATAATCCATAACATTTCCAAAGCGAGTCACCCGGATATTTGCTTCCGGCTGTTCTCCTCCTTGAGTATTTAATCTAAATTTGCAAGTGCACTCCATTGGAGGCAGAGGACAATCTACATCGACACTGTTAGGACCGTCACTTATCGGGATCCCCCCTACGGTAGTAAATGCCGTAATGTTTATAGTTTCCATCGCTCCTGTGATAGGTGTGATTGTAGCTGTATAAACCCCATTACTATCCGTAATAGCAGGATTAGGGTTTATAAATACATTATTAACAGCAGGAGTAAAAAATACAGCCACATCTGTAATACCTTCCCCATCCTCACCACAGGTTACGGTACCAGAAAGGGCCGCACCATCACAAGTAACTGTAGCTTCAGGAGTGTCTAACGTAATAACAGGATTATCACACGCAACACAGCCAGCCCGTACAAAGTTTGTATTTTCTATTGTCACCCCATTCACAACGGCACTTGCTGTATAATCTACTCCTTCTGTAATATCTGTACCCTGTTCTACGGTAACTGTGCTTGTAAATTCTCCAAATAAATTGGTGATTGGATTAGCAGGAGTAAAGCTCATAAAGGAAGCTGTACTGGACAAATTCACTTCAATCCCCGGCACAAACCCTTCATCACAAAGAACCCTGCCTGTAATCGTTGCTTGACAGCTGATAGGGCCGGGGTTGTGTAGTTCAATTCGAGGATTCGTACATTTTCTTCTTGGAAAAATATCAGGGCAGCCCGGTGGAGGAAGGAACTGTAAACACTCGTCTATAGACATAACAATAAACTCTCCTTTTCAAATTCATCCTATTATTAGATTATGAAGAATAGCTGTACCTGACTATATAGACACCCACGCTTTCATTAAATTTGAATTTTACATAAAGGAAGGTACTTTGCAGCATTGCAGAAACAAGACGGCTGCGAAACATAGATTCTTTTTTCCGCAACTCATAGGAAACATGATTATGTATGAATAGTCGAAGTGTTATAATAATAGTTCAAATTATAATCTGTATTAAAGGTTGTGCCGTATGTCTGAATACCAAAATACAGCTTTTAGAGTTTATCCAATAAAAGTAGACCTCGGTAAAAAGAATCCCCTGAAAACCGTGAATTTCTATCTGCTTTCCCTTGATGACCAGTTGATTCTTTTCGATGCTGGCTGGAATGACCAAAACAATTGGGAAGCTTTTCAGAATACCCTCAAACATCATGGCTTTACAATGAAAGATTTAACGGCTGTTGTAATTAGTCATAACCACATAGACCATTGCGGTCTGGTTAACAGAATTGTTGAAACTCATGATATCCCTGTCTTCGCTCATCAAATAGCTATTCCGCGCCTTAAAAGAGATCCGGACTTCCTTCAAATGCGTATAAACTTTTTTCACGAATTATATGAAAGATTTGATTGTGGTGATCGAGGCAAGCGGCAGGTCGATTATTTAGTCGAATCGCTTGATAAAAATCATGATGCAGCTATTCAGCCTTCTATTTCAGCAATCGAAAAAGCCCAACTCCAGCTATTAGAGATTCTTCACTTTCCCGGGCACGCCCCTGATCAAATAGGGTTATGGGCTCAAGAAAGCAACATATTATTTGGGGCAGATGTCCTCCTTCAACATATTTCGAGCAATGCTTTAGTGGAGCCTGATGGAAACGGAAAACGGCTTCCAACACTTCACCAAAGTGTACAATCTCTTAACAAGATAGCCTCCCTGCCAGTAGAGCTTGTTTACTCTGGTCATGGGGCTGATATCAGAGATCCCCACGGTTTAATTAAAAAGCGGCTGCAGCGTATTGAAGAAAAAGGAGAAAAGATCAGAGTCCTTATCCAGAACGGAGCAGTTACGGGCCGTGATATTGCTCAGAGCTATTATGGGAAAACGTATGACCAGCAATTTTCCCTAGTCATGTCGGAAATTATTGGCCAGCTTGATTATCTAGAGCAAAAAGGGAAAGTTACTAAGATAATGATGAACGGCGCTTACCGCTATTCTGTTATTTGAATATAAGTTAGATGAAAGTCCTTTTCTTGGATAATTTCGAATCACTCTTAAATAAGTCTTTAAGATTCTTCAATATCATTGACTTATTCTTAAATAACGTACGGTTATACTTAAATAACTAATATAATTTCTGAAATAAATCTGTCTCCATACAAAAAAGCTTCCTAAAAGGAAGCATTTTTTGTTTTATCCCCCAACTTATGAGGAAGGACCTGTTATCATTTAACACCTGCCTGCATAAAAGAAGATAAATCCATTTTAGAATCGAATAACTCAGCCAGCGTCTTCTTATCCTTTTTATCCATTTGCGGGATAATTCCAAGGACAGGTACCTTGCAAAAATGCTCAATTAGTTCAGGGTTCGTTTGTTCTGCAACTCCTGCCGTTTCGGGATTATATCCATTGATCACAACGCCTATTACATCCAACCCGCACCTGCGGGCATAATCCACTGTCAGAAAGGTGTGGTTGACTGTACCTAGATTAGGGCGGGCCACCACAAGCACTGGAAGGTTTATATCCTTCATCACATCACTGACGAGAAAATCTTTTCCGTAAGGGACGGCAATGCCGCCTGCCCCTTCAACTATTTTAAAGGAATGGCGATGTTTGATATCATTCCAGGTATTTATCACTTCTGTCTTTTTTACAGAAATGCCTTGTCGCTTAGCGGCGAGATAGGGTGCCAACGGTTCATCAAATTGAAAGGGAGTGATGTCCGATGTCGGAGATTCGTCACCAGACATGGACTTTAAGATTATAGTATCACTTTCCGGGTCTTCTCTATTGTCACCACTTAGCATCGGTTTGAAAACACCGACATCCACACCTTTTTCTGACAGTGCGGCCGCTATTCCAGCTGCTACGAATGTTTTTCCAATGCCTGTGTCTGTTCCAGTTACGAAAATTCCTTGTCCCAATTATATCACCTCAAACTTTTTTCCAACCTTATAAAAGGCCTTACAGATTTCCTGGATATCTTCTTTGGTATGTGTCGCCATGATTGTCATTCGAATCCGGCTTTCCCCTTGTGGAACACTGGGAGGCCGAATGGCTGGAGCGAACACGCCATTATTTTCGAGTTCTTTAGAAAAATTCATTGTCTTTTTGGAGTCTCCAATAACGACAGGTAAAATAGGAGTTCGCTCTCCTCTCACGTCAAAGCCAAAATTGAGTAATTCAGTTCGAGTGTAGTCGATCAAGTGCTGCAAATGATCCTGAAGTTGTGGACTGGTTTCGATAATATCGATGGCCTTAATAGTAGCTGCCATCATGCTAGGGGGGAGTGCCGTTTGAAAAATGAATGGTCTTGCCCGGTTTCTTAAATACTCAATCAGCGCTCTTGACCCAGTGACAAACCCTCCTTCGGTGCCGATGGATTTACTAAATGTTCCCACTATTACATCTACAGATACATCAAAGTGATCACTTGTCCCTCTGCCGTTTTCACCTAAAATCCCTGTGGCGTGAGCATCATCTACAATTACAAAAGCGTTATAAGTTTCCGCTAAAGCTTTGATCTCACGCAATGGAGCAATGTCCCCGTCCATACTGAACACACCATCTGTCACGATAAATCTCCGTTTATAATGCTGGCTATGGATTAATTTTTCTTGTAAATCTTCCATATTCAGATGACCATAAATACTTGTCTCCGCACGGCTGAGCCTGCAGCCATCAATAATACTTGCGTGATTGAACTGGTCGCTTAAAATGATATCTCCTTCCCCTGCCAGGCTGGATATTACGCCAATATTGGCAAGGTACCCACTTGAGAAGATGAGGGCAGCTTCTTCGTTTTTGAATTCAGCGATCCGCTTCTCCAGCTTCTCGTGCCAGATGGTATTGCCGGTGGTCAGTCTTGATCCAGTGCTTCCAACCCCATACTCTTTCATAATCTTCACAGCTTCATCGGTGAGTCTTTGATCTTCTGCTAAGCCTAAGTAATTGTTGGAAGAAGCCATGATGCTTTCCATTCCATCTACGTAAGATCTCCCTAGAGTCGAGGGAGAGATGGTTCTAAGCTGTCTGTATAACCTCTGATCCTTAATTGTGTCCACTTCCTGTGCCAGCCACTCATGAGTTTGTCGCAGCAACGTGAAGCGCCTCCTCCGATGTAATACTCTCAATGGCTTGTTTCATAATCTGAACCATTTCCTTTAACTCTTCTTCTGTACTGGCTAGAGGCGGCATAAAGACGACTACATCTCCGGTAGGTCTTGTCAAAAGGCCTAATTCCCGCATCTTTAATGAGGCTTTATAGGCTGCTCTTCTTTCAAAAGGAAAAGGCTCCTTCGTATTCTTATCGTAAACGAGCTCAATCCCGCACATGAAGCCAAGCTGACGGATGTCTCCGATATGAGGGAGGTCGATCAAATCTTCGAATAATTCATGTAAATACTCAGACTTTCTCGCAACCCGCTGAGTGATATGGTCTTTCTCAAATAATTGGAGGTTGGCCAGTGCTGCTGCACAGCCAAGCTGATTGCCGGTATACGAATGACCATGAAAGAAAGTCTTCAGGTTTGTATAGTCATCATAAAAAGCCTCATAAATTTTTTCTGTTGTGTATGTAATGGCAATAGGCAGGTAGCCCCCGGTAATTCCTTTTCCTGCTGCCATGAGATCCGGTTCGACACCTTCATGCTCACAGGCAAACATCTTCCCAGTACGACCGAAGCCTGTCGCTACTTCATCAATAATCATGAGAACATTGTATTTAGTGCATAGTTCCCGAACACCGGCTAAGTAACCTTCCGGCATGACTATCATGCCGCCGGCCCCCTGGACCATTGATTCAATGGTTAACCCGGCAATCTCCTGATGATGCTCTTTTAATAAGGTCTCAAGTGTTTCAAGTGCTTCATCACGGCATTTCTCAGCGTCCTCTTCAGGGTAGCGGTAGACATGAGGAACCGTTGTTTTATACCCTTCAAACATTAAAGGACCGTACACCTTATGAAAAATATCAATGGCTCCGACACTAACTGCCCCAATTGTATCTCCGTGATATCCATTCTTTATCGAAATGAATTTCTGTTTGTTGGTCTCACCAATATTCTGCCAATATTGATAGGCCATCTTTACAGCAATTTCAACGGCTTCTGCCCCGCTGTCAGAATAAAAGACTCTGCTTACGGAATCAGGAGCAATTTTGACTAGTTCTTCCGCTAATTCGGTAGCCGGAACATTCGTCATTCCGAGTAAGGTAGAATGGGCAATCTTATTCAACTGAGCGCGGACAGCATCATCCAGCTCTTTCTTTCGGTGTCCATGTACATTCAGCCAGACAGATGAAAAAGCATCAAAATATTCTTTTCCATTAATATCCTTCACTTTAATCCCTTTACCGCTTTCAATAATTAATGGCTCGTCATCATAATCTTTCATTTGTGTAAACGGCAGCCACAAGTATTTTTTACTCTTGTCTATTAAGTCCATTCTTCTCCTCCGTTTCTATTAAGCCAAGTATCTATTTCATCAGATTTTGTAAAAAGTTTATTCTTTCAATATAACCTTTCTTCATGCATGGGGACCGCTAAGTGCAGTTAAGTCGTATAATCCTCTATCCTTCCAGAGTCTATCAAATCCCTTCACGATTAATGTTAACTATTTATTTTTTAAGTTTACATTATCTGATCGATTTTTCAAGGAGGTTTAACTTATATGTTAACCTAAAATATAATAAGTTGACATATAGAAGCCCCTTCTTCTATGCTTATTTTATAAAAGAGAGGAGGTAAAGAATGGAAAATAAGAGCCGGTGAAGCCTGCTAGAATAATCAAGATTCGTGGATTACCGACTTGTTAAAACTTTCACTTTAAAAGAGCATTTAGGAATTAGATAAAGGTGGGATTGGATGCAAAATTGGAAGCTATTAGCTGAAAAAGTCCTTGAGGGTAATGAAATAACGAATGAAGAGGCACTCGCTGTTTTAGAGTGTCCAGAAGAGGAATTACTAGAGTTGTTACATAGTGCGTATCAGGTTCGCAAGCATTACTACGGGAACAAGGTTAAATTAAACATGATCATTAATACAAAATCAGGGTTTTGCCCTGAAAACTGCGGGTACTGTGCCCAATCCAGGGATTCTACTGCTCCCATTCAAAAATACCGCATGATGGACAAGGACACGATCATTGAGGGGGCCGAGCAAGCCCACCGCCTTAAGTCAGGAACGTACTGCATCGTGGCGAGCGGGCGCGGGCCCTCGAAACGAGAACTCGACATTGTTACATCGGCTGTTAAAGAAATTAAAAATAAATACGATATGAAAGTATGTGCATGCCTTGGTTTGCTGAAGCCAGAACAAGCCCGGGAGTTAAAAGAAGCTGGAGTAGACCGCTACAACAATAATATCAACACCTCTGAACGGCATCATGACCAGATTACTACCAGCCACACATATCATGACAGGGTTGCTACCGTTAATCATGCGAAAGAGGCAGGAATTTCCCCTTGTTCAGGTGTCATCGTCGGGATGAAGGAGTCTAAACAAGATGTGATTGATATGGCTCGCGCTTTAAAAGAACTGGACGCCGATTCCATACCTGTGAACTTTTTGCACGCCATTGATGGGACATTATTAGAGGGAACAAATGAACTGACACCAACCTATTGTTTGAAGGTACTAAGTCTATTTCGCTTTATTAACCCTTCAAAAGAAATTCGCGTTTCAGGTGGTAGAGAGGTTAACTTGAGAAGTCTTCAACCATTTAGTCTATACCCGGCAAATTCAATTTTTGTAGGCGATTATCTTACGACTGACGGTCAAGAAGGAACAAAAGACCATCAAATGCTTGAAGATCTTGGGTTTGAGGTTGAGTATGCAAAGGAAACCGTGTAACTCGGTGGAGAAAATAAAACTTAAAAAACGGTTATTCTGAAACTTCCATGCCTGCTGCCGGCAAACCCCACTCAGTTCCTTTAGTAAGTTTCGGATAAGGAAAGGAGAATAAGTTGAAAAATTACAGAACTCTATCCCTTACACTTGTCGCTATCTTTGCAGCAATGACTGCGATTGGCGCCTTTATAAAAGTTCCGCTGCCCGTTGTCCCTTTTACACTGCAAATTGTCGCTGTGTTTTTAGCAGGAACATTATTAGGAAGCAAGCGCGGGCTGCAAAGTCAGTTGGTCTATCTTTTTGTCGGCTTAGCTGGGCTTCCTGTTTTTACACAAGGAGGCGGGCTTACGTATATCTTGCAGCCAACGTTCGGATATTTAATCGGCTTTGGTATGGGAGCTTATGCCATCGGTTTTATTATTGAACGTATTCAACAGCCGACGCTCAAACATTTTATTGCCGCCAACCTAATAGGAACCGTCCTTATTTATGCCATAGGCGTCCCTTATCTTTATCTGGCATTAAATCTATGGCTGAACATCCCTACTAGTTTATCTCATGTACTGGCCGCCGGATTGTTTAGTACCGTAGGCATAGACATAGTTCTTGCTGTTTTTACCAGCTTGTTGGCTGTGCGTGTATACCCTGTTTTTAAAAAAATTCATCCCAAGAAAAGAAATTTACAAAACAAATCGAAACGCCATTTAACGGCCTAAATTTGATAATAAACAAATTTATTCTCGAATGTGTGATGAAAAAACATACAATAAAGGAAGGAAGCAGTCGAATACTTAAGCTTTAAACGATACGAAAAGGATTCGTCACTGAAACTAATCCTATTGTACGAATAAAAAGAAGGTTCCCTAAAAAGGAACCTTCTTTTTATTCAATCCTTCATTATGGGGATAGAGATAAATTCGATTGACAGCGGGGTGTTCACCGGACGGAGTGGAAATGATAAACTCGTCATTCACTGAATAAATGCCTGAAATCAATTTCTTCAAAAAGACAATGTCTCCAGGCTCTAATTCATCTCGCTCTATGTTCATCCCTGCTTCAAATTGTGACGAAGGGTGTTTCGACCGCCAGCTTCCGGTTACCTCTTTATACACATGATAAACAAACCCGCCTGAATTAAACCCATCTTCCGGACTAGACCCCTTTAGATTGTAATGCGCCCCAATTAAGTCTTTTGCCTGCTCTACAATCTCATTATCTAAAGATGGGGGTGAACCATCATCTGTGTATCGTTTTGCCCCCGATAGGCTTCAGACCAATATTCACTAGTTTCCAGATTCCTCTCAGAAATCCCTTTCTGAGCTTGTCCAAAATGTGTATAAAGAATCAAAATCTATTTCTCTCCCTAGAGGTACTGCCGATCAGTGGGTGAAGGGTAATAGTGTAAACGATCTGCAGCCGGGGGATGTTGTATTTTTCAAGGGTACATATTTAATGTCCGAAATTTACATAAACGACGGGCGGTTCATAATCGTAACGAGATCCTAAATAAAAGAAAAGCAGAAGACCTTCTTACGGTCTACTGCTTTATGAAAACTTTAACATTCTATTTTAGTGTGCCATCATTTCATGAGCAATGTCATGACCGCTCATATCTAATGGATAATAGGTCGGCCAGTGGGAAACTTCATCTAATAGAGCTTCACGATCGTCGCCCCAATATAGGTGATAGTGATCGGCTTTCGTTGGATAGATACTATGATCACTAAATTGAATATACTTCGGAAGCCCTTCCGCTTCTTCCTTTAGTTTAAAGATGTATCTTACCCCTCGATTACCTGCATCATAGGTTAAAATTTCATAACCATCCGAGACATACTCTCCAGAACGCTCTTCTTCATCTTTATAGAAGGTGACGGTCTCTCGGTCAATGACAATACGATCGACATCTGTCTGGTACCCTGCCTCATAATATTCCTTGTATTCTTCAGCTGTCTTGTTCCCTTCATGTTCTGCTTTATGAGTATATACTTCATCCAGAGTTCCGCCTTGGTGGTATGGATATACGGACTGCCAGTCTCCTTCCCAATCAGAAAGTTTTCGGTCCTCCACTTGGCTGTCTTCAAAATAACCTTCATAAATTTTTTCTTCTTCATCATGGGCATGACTGTGATCATGCTCTTCGCTGGATCCATTTGAGGCTGATGAAGGCTCAGATAGAGCTGTTGAAAGTACTTCTAAATTACTCTGCATGAGTGTGAAGTAATCTTCATTATTCTGAATATCTTCTTCGGTTAGAACAGATAAATTGTGTATGCGTAAAGTCTCTGCATCAATTTCCTTTCGAACAACTTCTGCTACTTTTGGAGTGATATTCTGTTCGAAAAGCACATGATTTAACCCTTGCTTTTCAGCTGTTTCCACAATATTTTGCAATTCTTTTTGAGAAGGCTCATTCTCAGGGCTTAATCCTGAGACGGCCACCTGCTCAATTCCGTATGTTTTTTCCCAATACCCGTAGGCCTCATGAGAAACGATAATTTTATTTCCAGGTAAGCTTTCAAGCTGTGTATGAAACTTTTTGTCTAAGCTCTCAAGCTTTGCTTTCAGCTCTTCAAAGTTTTCGTTAAACCCTTCTTCCTGTTCAGGCTTTAATTCGACTAATGTCTCTTTTATATGTTCTGCCATTTCAATAGAACGAACAGGGTCCAGCCAAATGTGCGGGTCTTGATCGCCGTTGTCATGCCCGGCATGTTCGTCCTCATGACCATCTTCGTCGTGCGCATGTTCATCATGACTGTCTTTTTCGCCATGGCTATGGGCATGCTCTTCCAGGTCAATTCCTTTCGATACCTCAAGGATTTGAACGTCTTCTGACTCAATAGATTCAGAGATTTTGTTCGCATAAGGCTCTAAACCTGCCCCATTATAAATAAAAGCATCCGATTCAGCGATTTTGATCATTTCTTTGGTGGTTGATTCAAATGTATGAGGGTCTGATCCAGGCGGAAGAATAGATTCCACTGATGCTTGATCCCCTGCGATTTGTTCAGTAAAGAACTGAAGAGGATAAACCGTTGTGAACACCTTTAACTCTTCATTAAATTCCTGAGATCCTTTTTTACTTTCATCGCCGCTTGTTTCTTCACCGCCGCATGCAGCCATAGTAAAGATGACAATAAATAAACTAAGTACTCCTGCAAATTTTTTAAACAAATGCTCTCCTCCTTTTATTCCGTATTATTTTAGCGTAATGATTACGATTTGTAAATAGTAATCATTACGCTTATTATTTAATTTATTTATCGGAAAAAAATAAAAACCCTAGAAAAAATGGCTGTTCAGCTTTCAAGCAAAGATAAAAAAAGACAAGCGGAGCATGTAAAATGCACCACTTGTCTCACTTAAGCAAATATATATAACTTTATCATCTATCATTTAATCAAATGGCATTTTAGCCTCTATACTTTATAGCTAATCCTTTCAAGAAATTCCGCGCATATTGGTCACCGAATTCCTTATAATTCTTATGCCCTTCTTTTCGTAACAGCGCGCTTAGTTCCCCTTTTGTTATCTTGACGCCTGCTTCATCTAAAATATCGATGATATCCTCACTCGTTAATTTCAAGGCGATTTTTACTTTTTTCAGCATGACGTTATTTACGCTGGAATAGTTCTTAATCGACCGATCCGGCTTATTCGGCTGACCGGGCTTCGGTTCTTGTGGTCCTCTTTTAAAGGTGATCAAGCCATTTAAAAAGGACTCCAGCATACTATTCGTACACTTGATGTAATCTTCATTATCAGCGGCTTCCTCGTCATCTGATTTTGTAAGCACCTTGGACACTTCTTCTGTTGTGAAATCAACACCGCCAAGCTTAAAGATCTCCACCATATCCTGATCCTTTATATCCAGGGCATATCTTAATCTGATTAATACATCATTATTATCCATTCATAAACCTCCAATAATATGGCTATTTACAGGTTAGTCTAACCTATACAATAAGTTCTAAGCGACTCATTGAGTATCTTATAATCACCCTTTTGAGTTTAATTCCCTAATTTATAACAGGCTTTTCACTCGATCAGCAAAAACCTGTCCATCCATTACCTTTTTGCCGCCTCCCTGGACGAAATGCGGCTGACCGCCGCCTTTTCCTTCAATAAGAGGCAAGACTTGTTTCGCGACCTCATTCATATTTCGCTCGATGTCTGCTCCATGAGCCAGCACAAACTGCAGCTGATTTTCCTGTTCACTGATCAGAATAATAAAGGCATCAGAAGCTTCTTCAATGATCGCTTTTCCTAGAGACTGGAGCGTCTTGATAGGGCGGTCTTTGAATACGAGGTGAATCACCTTATCTCCCTGTGACGCTGAAATGATCTCACGTGCCTCATGCTGAAGCAGTTGTTCTTCAAGCTCAGCGATTTTCTTGTCTTTCTCTTTGCTTGCCTGAATCAGCTCATCGACTTCCTCTACAAGCTGCTGCTCCGGTCTTGGAACAAGACGCTTCATTTCCGTTAATACCCGGTGTTTATGCTCGAGCTTATCCAGAACGCGATAGCCGCAGACGAACTCCAAGCGCACCTGCTTCTTGTTTTTCGTCCATCCTAGGAATTTGACAGCCATGACTTCACCCGTAAAATTCGGGTGCGTTCCTCCACATCCGTTGTAATCAATGTTTGGAATGATCACTAGGCGAACCTTCCCATCGACGACGAGAGGCTTTCGAAGCGGATACTGCGCCTCCTCTTCAACGGACATCCATTTTGTTTCAACAGTAACGTTGCTACGGATGATCTCGTTCACCTGCTCCTCCGCTTTTTTCAAAAGATCTTCGGATAGACTTTCAGCATCCAAGTCGATCGTCGCCGTCTCTCTTCCTAAATGGAAGCTCGTTGTCGGAATGCCAAACTGGTCATGAAAAACAGCTGAAATGATATGCTGACCACAGTGCTGCTGTATGTGGTCGATCCGCCGCTCTTGATCGACCCTTCCTTGCACATTTCCTGTTCCGGCCGGAAGCTTTTCTCTTGTGTAATGACGTACCTCGTCTTCTACTTCTTCGACATCAATCACTTCGATTCCATTTAGCGTTCCTTTGTCGTGCGGCTGCCCGCCTCCTGTCGGATAAAACGCCGTATCTTCCAGCACCACATATAAACCACGCTCATCTTCATCTATTTTTACAGCCTTAGATTCGAATTCCATTTGATATGCATCTATGTAGTAAAGCTTTCTCGTCATTATAAGCTCCTCCTATATTTTCCTAGAGGTATCGTAACATGTTTCGGTTGAGGAAGGAGCAGAAAATGCCTATCCGCTTCCACACTAAATGCAGCAGCGAGCAGGCACCAAACTTCAAGCCTTCTTTTTAAAATCAAACGTAATCTTATAATCTTCATCCAATGTTAAAGCTGTACTAAACGGTTTCTTTCCCTTAAATCCTTTTAGAACCCTCGTCCGCTTCTTCTCGCATAACGTTTTAATCATATTGTTCGTTAACGTTTTTCCTGCTAATTTTTTCGGAAAGGTCACTTTACACCCTTCTTTATAAGCGGAGCACGCGTAAAATTTGTATCGATCCATTATAACGCCAGCAGAACAGGCCGGGCATTTGGCAATCGGTTCATTCCATTTGTTTTTCTCTCCGGTACTTCGAACGTTCACCTGCTGAATGGCGTCCGGGGTCTCTTGAATGAGCTTTTCAATGAACTGACCGGTCTGCTTGAGAAAAACTTGTTTAGACCCTTCGCCATTGCCGATTTTCTTTAAATACGATTCCCATTTCGCTGTAAGGGAAGGGCTTGATAACAGCGTTCCTTCGATTGCTTCACAAAGCATAATCCCTTTATCTGTGACATACACGATGTTCTTTTTCACTTCAATATATTTCTGCGCCTTAATCGTTTCAATAATGCTTGAGCGGGTGGCTTCTGTTCCCAGTCCTTCGACTTCCTTTAAAATCTCCACGTCCTCTTCATCATCCATAAACCTTCCGCATGTTTTCATCATATTGATCAGCTGTCCTTCGGTATACGGCTTAGGCGGCTGCGTCATGCTTTCTTTTATATGAAGCTGCGCGCCGACCTGCTCACCTTTTTGGACATCCGGCAGATCTGCTTCTTTCTCCTGTTTTGACTTAGAAGGCTTTGGAAACAGCTCCTTCCAGCCCTTTCTCACTTCTCGTCTGCCTGTAGATTTAAAAGGCAAGTCGTGAACATGTGTAAAAATCACCGTCTCTTCATACACATAGTCCCCGTGGAACATTGCCAGTGTCGTGGCCAGAACTTCACGATAAATGTTTTGTTCCTCACGGCTTAATCCATTCAGCTTCTTCTCTGTAGGTACGGACTTCGTCGGAATGATCGCATAGTGCTCCTGAACTTTACTAGAATTGACAAACCGTTTATTTGGTTTTAAGGAGACAGGTGTGAAAGAGATGTTCAGCGCTTCCTGGTACGCATTTAAGCTGTTCACTAAATAAGCAAACTCATTTTCGGTTATAAAGTTACAGTCTGTTCTCGGATAGGAAACGAGCCGCTTCTCATAGAGCTTCTGCATAATCTTCAGCACTTGCGACGGTGTATATTTCCAGCGTCTGTTCGCAACACTCTGTAAGGTAGAGAGGGAATGCAGCTTCGGTGACTTTTGGTATTTTGTCTTTTTATCTATCTTTTGAACAATCCCTGGTAAGGCTTCTTTCTCTTTGAGCCCATGCTTGTCCATAAGCGCCTGCACCTTTGATTTATCCTTTTCCTTAATCTCAGCCAAACCTTTATAGGCACCTGATTTTGATTGAAAAAGACCCTCGATCTGATAAAAAGGCTCTGAGACAAAGTTTTCAATTTCTTTGTGCCTTTGATAAATCAAATAAACCGTAGGAGATTGCACGCGCCCAATCGACAGATAGCTTGAGAAACCTTTCTTCTGCAAAAGCAGTGTAAAAAGTCGGCTGGCATTGATCCCAACCATCCAATCACTGATTTGACGGGCTTTCGCTTCATCAAATAAACGCAAGTCCTTCTCATTACTTTGTAGATTCTTAAATCCTTTAAGAACTTCATCCTTCTCAAGCGAATTAATCCACAATCGTTGAATCGGTTTTCCCTTTACGCCAGTTAAGCGAAGAATACTGTAAAAGATATTCGAGCCTTCCCTGTCGACATCGGCCGCATTCACGAGCACGTCCGCTTGCTGGAACAACCTCTTAACCGCTTGAAACTGCTCCCATTTCCCTTTAGAGACTTTCTCAAGGAAACGTTCAGGGACGATCGGAAGCTGATCAAGCTTCCACCTCTTCCACTCCGGTTTATAGTCATGAGGCTCTTTTAATTCAACCAGATGACCGACTCCCCACGTGATGGTCGCACCATCCGGGAATGTCTCATCCGGCTTTAATTGAATGTAAGTCTTCGTTTTTTCCTGTATAGTAAAAGCCTCTGCATAAGCTTTTGCCTGAGAGGGTTTTTCGGCTAAGATGACCACTCGCGCCATGGTCTCTCCACTCCCTTCAATGAAACTCAAGATTACTATGGGATGAAAAGGAAAGCAAGAGATCTGATGGAACCAATTAAGAATAAAAAAATAGCGTAAATAACACATAAAAAGAGATCAATCCAACCGGTTGGAATTGATCTCTTTAATGATAAGAATGGGATGTTCGTTGGACTGGAATTCCTTATACTTAAGCTTATCGATACTGTTTTCTCCGCACCCACATCGTCGCGGCCCATTTTTCTCCGGCTGTGACCGGGGATCCGCCATGGAGTGTCCGCTCATTGATCACAGGATCCGAATAAAAATATTCAAAATAGACACCCATTCCTCTATGAGGGGAGACAGATAGATTCATGTGCGGAAAGTAGGTTTCCCCTCCCTCTTCTACATCATTCAAGTAAAGGACAAGCGTGCTGATCCTTGGGTTGTTCGTTGGTTTGACCTTTGATTTGAAGTAATCATAATGTGCTTTATATTCCTGGCCTTGTTTATAATTCAGTATGTGAAGTCCTTCTCCATGTTCTACGGGTACGTTCATAATTTGTGCCATTCGCTTTTCGATCCTGGCAGTGACATCATCCTCTGGCAGAAAGGTGCTGCTGCTTGTCCGAATGTCGCTCACTTCGTGTTTCGATCCGATTTTCGATCGGTTCATCCGATCTTTGGAAAGACGGATGAGCTCCTCACACTCTCCCTCGCTTACCACATTTCCCAAGATAGCGATTTTAGGATCTTCCATTTTAGCGATAATCGCTATCTCACGGTCTTCGGTCATAATCTTGTTTCCCGTGTGGTCGAAAATTGAAACTTCTTTCACTTGCATTGTCACTTTTTCATCAACCTCTTCTAATTTTAATAAAACGCTTACAAAAAATTATATATCCTCGAAAAAAATTATAGGATATAAAAGATATTTTACCACCTTTTTACTATTTTTTCTTTATATTTCATAAATTTTACAAATTTGTTCACAAATAAAAGCAATCCTCTTTTAGGAATAGGGGTATTCTCTTAAAAATATAATCCACTAGAAACAGAATAGACTACCTCTTTTCTACTTGGAGGTAGTCTTTCATTTTATATAAATACTTAGAACTTCCTTTCACGTGTTACTAGCACAAAAAAAGACTACCCTCTTCTAATCACTAACTATTTAACCCTGTTTAACTGGTTGGAACCGTAACATAACATGAAAGTCAGGTACCTCTACTACCCTTACTCTTCGCAAAGTTTATACATCTATTAAGAGTATAAGTAAGACGTTTGTCCAAAAGTTTAATAATCTTACATTTGTCCATTTCGGGCACCGGCAGTTATTAATATATTATATTATTGCAATAAAGAAAGAGGTGAAAAAAATGGCTGAAATGGAACAAATCGTTAACACATTACAAGATTCACAAGTATGCGCAGAATGCACCTGCGATCCAGATCAAGGGGCTAATCGATTACTTTGTGTTGCGATCCCATGTGGTATTGAGATTAACCTACTTGGCTTAGTGATCACAGTAGGTCCAGTATGTATAAATGCAGAAGATGTCGAGGATGGAGCAGAAGCAACTTCTGAAAACGATCCAAAAGCCCAGCTTGAAGCTCTTCAAGGACTATTGGGTTATCTGTCTTCTCACCTATAATTTCCACTCTACAGAAAGAAGGGATTGCCCTTCTTTCTTTCATTTAAGAGTATGAAAAGGACATATCTTCAACAAACGTGCTACCTCAGAAAGACTATCAACTTCAGAGTTACACCGACAAAAAAAGAGAAGGCACTCTCTATCATAAATGTATGCTTCACGAGCAAATACATTTTGAAAGAGGCCTTCTCACGAAAAGTTTTATTTAGATTCTGATTTAGCTACTGTACCTGCGTCGGCCGGATGTACGCCATGTTGATAGTAATCGGCATCGATAGGATCCAGCGGATTGCGTCCAAGAATAAGGTCTGCTGCCTTTTCCGCCAACATCAATACAGGTGCGTGGATATTGCCGTTTGTTACGTAAGGCATAGCCGATGCATCGACTACTCGTACATTGTCGAGTCCGTGAACCTTCATCGTATCCGGGTCTACGACAGCCATAGGGTCTGATTCAGGTCCCATTTTTGCCGTACAAGACGGGTGAAGGGCCGTCTCAGCATCTTCTCTCACCCATTCCAGGATTTCCTCGTCTGTTTGTACGGTAGGACCAGGTGAGATTTCCCCTGCATTATAAGGTTTCATGGCTGGTTGAGACATAATTTCACGAGTAATTCTGATCGCTTCCACCCACTCGCGTTTGTCCTGTTCAGTAGAAAGGTAGTTGTATACCATGCTTGGATGCTCTTTAGGATCTTTCGAACGAATCTTTAATGATCCGCGGGCATCAGAGTACATAGGTCCGATGTGTACTTGGAATCCGTGATCCGTTGGCGCTTTTTGTCCATCGTACCGTACCGCTACCGGAAGGAAGTGGAACATCAAGTTCGGGTAGTCGACGTCTTCGTTGGAACGAACGAAACCTCCGCCTTCGAAATGGTTCGTCGCTGCCGGTCCTGTGCGTCCGAGCATCCACTGTAAACCGATCCAAGGCATGCGCCACTTCTGTAGGTTCGGCTGTTCAGAAACAGGAACCGGGCAAGCGTGCTGGACATAGACTTCAAGGTGATCCTGAAGGTTTTCTCCTACACCTGGAAGATCAACGACTGGATCAATGCCAAGGGAACGAAGGTGCTTAGCATCCCCTACACCAGATAGTTGAAGCAGCTGTGGCGTGTTGATTGCACCTCCTGCAAGGATGACTTCTCCTGCTTCCACTTGATGCATTTTTCCATTTCGCTTATAAGTTAATCCTTTTGCTTTCGTACCATCGAAGTCAATGCTCGTAACGAATGCCCGAGTCTTGACTGTCAGGTTTTCACGGTCCATGGCCGGGTGCAAGTAAGCACGTGATGCGGACAGACGCTGACCTTTGTACACATGCTTATCAAACGGTCCGAAACCTTCCTGACGAAAACCGTTTACATCAGGAGTTCGTGAATAACCAGCTTCTACACCTGAGTCAAAGAAGGCTTGGAATAAAGGGTTCTTAGCAGGTCCGCGTTCCAATTTAATCGGACCGTCGTGACCGCGAAGATCATCATCCGGTGAGCCTAAAGCATTTTCCAAGCGTTTGAAATACGGAAGGCAGTGGGCCCAATCCCAGTTCTCCATACCTTCATCGGATCCCCAACGCTCATAGTCCTTCGGATTTCCGCGCTGGTAAATCATACCGTTGATGGAACTAGAACCTCCAAGCACCTTTCCTCGAGCATGCTTGATGCGGCGTCCATTCATATGTGGCTCAGGGTCAGATTCGTATTGCCAATCGTAAAGATTTTTGCCTGAAGGAAACGGCAAGGCTGCCGGCATTTGAATCAATAGGTCCCATGAATAATCACTGCGTCCCGCCTCTAAAACAAGAACGCTTTTTTTTCCATCTTCACTTAGACGATCGCCGAGTACAGAACCCGCACTACCGCCACCAACGACTACAATATCATATGATTCAGTCATTTCTGTTCCTCCTTGATGTTGAATTTGGAAAAAAGAGATGAAGAGAAATCTCTTCTTCCATTATTAATTCTCGTTCACTTTCGTCTTTTAGAATTTAAATCTATAAAAGAATAATAGATTTTATGCTTAAAACCAGTTGAGCATTTCAGGTTTAAGGTTTTGGAAGATATGCTTTGTTTCTGTATATTCTTCAATACCTAGTCTGCCAAGTTCACGTCCAATACCGGACTGCTTGTAGCCACCCCACGGGGCGTGTGGGAAATACAGGTTGAATTCATTAATCCAAACCGTACCCATACGCATCTTCGCCGCACAGCGTTCCGCTTTTGCAATATCGTTTGTAAAAACGCCGCCAGCAAGTCCGTAGATCGAGTCATTGGCAAGCTTTACGGCTTCTTCTTCTGCAGTGAATTTTTCAACCGTGATAATTGGACCAAATGCCTCATCTTGGACAATGCTCATGTCTGTCGTACAGTCTGTGAAAATCGTAGGCAGGTAGAAGAATCCTTTTTGCAATTCAGGATCTTCCGGGCGTTTACCTCCCACAGCTAAGGTAGCACCTTCTTTGATCCCTGTTTCTACATACTTTCCTACTTTCGCAAGGTGTTCAGCGGAAATAAGCGGCCCCATTTGAGTATCTTCATCAAATCCGCTTCCCAGCTTGAATTTTTTCACTCGCTCCACAAGCGCGTTCACGAACTCATCGTGAATGCTTTCTTCTACAATCAGTCTTGTACCAGCGGAACAGATTTGTCCTGCGTGGAAGAATACCCCGTTCAAAGCTTGATCGACAGCAAGGTCAAAATCAGAATCAGCAAAGATAATATTCGGGTTCTTCCCGCCAAGCTCAAGTGCGAGCTTCTTCACATTCGAGCTTGCCGCTTGCATAATTTTCTTCCCGGTCACAATGCCGCCTGTGAAAGAAATAAGGTCTACATCTTCGTTACTAGACAACTCTGCGCCCACGGTATCACCTGCACCAAGAACCAGGTTCGCAACACCCGCAGGGACTCCCGCTTCTTCTATTAGTTCAAATACTTTAATATGAGTAAGCGGTGTGATTTCACTCGGCTTCATGATTAACGTATTTCCAGTCGCAAGCGCTGGAGCCAGTTTCCAAGACGCTTGAAGTAGAGGGTAATTCCAAGGAGTGATTTGCCCACAAACACCAACCGGTTCGTGAACCACTTTACTGATCGAGTTTGGCACTGGAGAATCGATCAGCTCGCCGCCATCTTTATCTGCAATTTCTGCATAATAACGAAACACTCCAGCGATATCATCCATGTCGCCACGGCTTTCTTCTACTGTCTTGCCAGTATCCAATGATTCTAAATAAGCCAATTCTTCTTTGTCTCTTTCAATCAATTCAGCAATCTTCCTAACGACAGCCCCACGCTCCGTTGCCGGGGTAGAAGGCCATTCTCCGTGATCAAAGGCTTCTCTTGCTGCAGCAATTGCTGCTTTTGTATCAGATTCATCGCCTTCTGGAACAACGGCGATAACATCTTGGTTAAATGGATTAATAATAGTACGCGTCTTCTCCGAGTTTGCGTTCACCCATTTACCATTAATGTATTGTTGTAGTTTTAGGTTCAGGTTCAATTTGATCAACTCCAGTTTTGAAGTGAATTAAGTTTGTTAAGAATTTATTTAACGTTTTTAACACTAACATGTCTTTATAATGCTGTCAAAATATAATGGCACATTGCAGAGAGTGTGAATTTATATGAGGTAACACTAGCTGCTGCAAGCTTATATGCGACGTTGTACTTTGAATGACACTTAGTAAAAGCGCCTTAAAGTATTCTTATCTAAAAAACCTCCCGAAAGTCCAATGAACTAACGGGAGGCTTTTAGAATTCAGGCTTAAATTTCAAAAAATCCAGTCAATATTCTTTTTAAAGGTTTCAAATCCTTGTATAGCAAAGGGTTTAAGGAAAGCTTACATCAGAGCAGATGACTAATAACGGTGGAAAATCCAGCCAGAAGACTGGATTTTCATTTTTAACGCACAAACCTTCGTTCCAATGATGTGATCTCAATCTCATTGTGGATCATGTCTCGTTTTATGCATCCATTGAACCTCTGTTTATGCCTTATATTGGCATGAACTTCGTGGCTACATTATAATATTGGAGATGAGTGTTCTAATTTTAAAAAGAGATGGTTTTATGTATCCTTTATTTTTATGTTGAGCTAGACCTTTAAGTTCTATTCATTATTATTATAAACTGCCAAGAACATCAGCGCCTGATCTCAAATGTATTTTTTGATGGTGAAATTCGGGTGAAACTGCTTGAGAAAGGTGTAGCTCGAACTACATATCTTAATAACGATTTAAACCCAATTTGTCCTTGTTGATTTAGGCAAATAACCAATTTTAACGTTAATTGCTTCATTTAGGTATCCCTTTGGATTAACTTCTCATAGAACTAACATTAAATCTAATTAGAATCTACATATATTTGGTATAAGTACGGCATAAATAGGAAAAAATTTTTAAGGTGTTGGCTAGTCTCGCCAAACCTTCCAACCTGCCAGGGTGATCACCCTGGCTATTATTTTTTAAAAAGGTATTGGTTATAATACAAGTTATTTGTTGGAATTATTCTGGAAATAAAATTAAGTTTTAACATAATTTCACCAGTTTAAAGGTCTCTTAAATAGATACACTAAACCTGTTCCTATTAAGGACTTAAAATTTCTGTAAAGGGTGATCACAGATGAATGGCAGACAAAATGGGGCTTCTTGGTTAGCTCTAAGTACAGCCGGAGCTATTGGTGCTGCAGCAATGTATGGAATTTCCCGAATGAACCGCAACGGTGGAGTTCAACAACTAGCTCAAAGAGCAAGACAAAGTCAACCTGTACAAAACATGCAAAAAAACCTCCCAGATATTGACGGGAAATAACTTTAAATGTCTTTGAAAAGACCCCTCCATAAAGGGGTCTTTTGAGCATATACCAATCAAAGAGGAAATTAAAAAGGAACTGGCTAATGAAACAATTTCTGGGTACTACTATTTAGAAAATGATCACTTAAATAAATTAGCTGTATGTTCTGAATGATCAAGGTCACCACAACCATTATTCATCATAAAAACGAGGCAAAGAAGATACTTTGCCTCGTTTTATTAGTCTGCCTTTAACAGCTTCGCATTAATGGCAACAACAACCGTACTTAGACTCATTAAAACTGCTCCAACTGCAGGACTGAGTACAATACCAATTGGAGCTAAAACTCCGGCCGCTAAAGGAATTGCAAAAATATTATAACCTGTTGCCCACCAGAGGTTTTGCACCATCTTCTTATACGTGTTTTTAGATAAGCTTACAATAGAAACAATGTCTTTGGGATTACTTTTTACAAGCACAATATCAGCTGTTTCTACTGCTACATCGGTTCCACTTCCGATAGCAATACCAACATCCGCCGTAGCAAGAGCTGGGGCATCATTAATTCCATCTCCAGTCATCGCAACTTTTCTTCCCTTGGACTGGACTTCCTTCACTTTATCAGCTTTGTGATCAGGTAATACTTCAGCATACACCTCTTCAATATCCAGCTGTTTTGCCACCCAATTCGCCACTTTTTGGTTATCACCCGTAAGCATGACAGAGTGAATATTGTTTGATTTTAGTTCTGCTATCGCTTCTTTTGCTGAATCACGGACCATGTCAGCCAGCGCAATCATTCCTATAAATTGATCGTCCAGCAAAACAAATACCACTGTCTTTCCTTCTTCCGAGAGCTCATTAAAGGATTCTGTATCATAAGAATATCCTTCATCTTTCATATAACCAGGACTCATGACTTTTACTTCTCTTCCATCGACATATCCTTTTAGGCCTTTTCCTGTAATGGATTCAAAATCATCTACTTTTCCAAGGGATATCTCTTGTTCATGGGCTTTTTCTAGAATACCTCTAGCTAGAGGGTGTTCGGAATTTTGCTCGACACTTGCTGCCCAATACAACATATCATTTTCTTCTTGTTGATTAGGAATAATATTCGTGACACCGAATTCTCCTTTGGTTAACGTACCGGTCTTATCAAATATGACGGCGTCTATGTTCCTTGCATTTTCAAATTGCGTCCGATTTCTTATCAATAGCCCTTGCTTAGCTGACAGTGAAGTAGAAACGGCTACGACAAGTGGTGCAGCAAGACCTAAAGCATGCGGACAAGTTATAACCATAACGGTTACCATACGTTCTAAAGCAACATCGAAAGCATATCCTAGTGCCATCCAAATGATAAATGTGGTTATACCTGCCCCTAATGCTAAATAGAAAAGCCATTTTGCTGCCCGGTTAGCAAAATCCTGGGCTCGTGATTTTGATTGTTGGGCTTCTTTCACCAAGCTAATGACTTGTGACAAATAAGTATCATCGCCCGTATTTTTCACTTTGATGGTGAGGCTGCCTTCTTTGTTGACGGCCCCGCCGATAACTTTGTCTTCTTGCTGCTTTTCAACTGGGACGGACTCCCCTGTTAGCATCGATTCATCAATGGCCGATTTACCATCTGTAATCACGCCATCCACCGGAATTTTCTCTCCCGGTTTTACGAGCACAAGATCTTCAGAATGCAGTTCACTTAATGGGACATCTTCTGTTTCTCCATTTTCTTTTAATCGGTGAGCTTCATTAGGCATTAGTTTTACTAGTTCCTGTAAAGCATTTGAAGCCCCCATCACAGATTTCATTTCAATCCAATGACCAAGCAGCATAATATCAATTAATGTCGCTAGCTCCCAAAAAAAATTTTTACCTGACCATCCGAAAACAACAAGGGAACTATACACATAAGCGACCACAATCGCTAATCCTATCAGAGTCATCATGCCCGGATTTTTTTGTTTCAGTTCATCTAGTGCCCCTGTTAAAAAAGGCCATCCACCATAGAAGAATACAAAGGTTGCCAAACCGAATAAAATATATTGGTCATAAGGGAAGGAAATATCCAGACCAATAAAATCCTGAATCATCGGAGACAATAGCAATATAGGTAAGGTTACAATTAAAGATATATAAAACCTCTTCTTAAAATCTTCAACCATGGCCCCATGATCGTGTCCCTCATGACCGTGATCTTCATGTCCATGGTTATCGTGTCCATGATCATGCTTCTTATCACCATGTTTATCATGGTGTTCATTTTGGTTTTCATGATTATGGTGTTCGTGTGCCAATCGAAATCCTCCAATCCTTTTCTATAAATATGAGCTATACTTAATACTTTTACCTAGTAGGGGTATAGTTAAACATCAGTTTTCAAAAAAAGACTAGCACAATTGCTAGTCTGAATCCTTCACCTTTTATATACCCATACCGCTGACCGTATATAATTTCTACAAGGTGAAAGCGGATCTGAATTACTACTCAAACTAATCTAGAACCTCATTTTTCACCAATAAGTTAAAGCATCCAAAATACCTACAGCAATTTAAGATCCATCCAGCTGCTTTATGAACAAGCCCTTCTTTCCTTCGTCCCTTCTTCATGAATGAACCCACTAAATTGAAATACCAAATAAGAAAAATGGAAACAATTAATGGAATAGAGGTTCCAACTGCAAAGATCGGAGGGAGCACAGGTCGAAGCATCTTTGATACAACTTCTCCTATATGCAAGTAATTGGCATGGATAAATGAAACGAGAAAACAGCTAATGTGAATTAAGGAAATCTAAGCCTCAAGAAGCTCATATACAAAGAACCTCTCTCCGTAATACGGTGAGAGGTTCTTTATGGTAGGTCCATGGCAGAATTGTTGATCATAACTGATGGCTACTTAATGAAAATCGATACCGCAGAGTAAATCATCAGCCCGCCCATGACTATTCGAAACATTATCATGTTTTGCAAGAAAATCTTTTAATATAGATCAGAAAGCAGACCATAGAAGAAGTGCCAACCAACCTAAAAAGATAGTAATTGACGTGTAAGATACAATAGATTTCATCCTTAATCGTCATTGACTTACCCAGTAATCCCTGTGAATAACAACCTTTTGATCACTATTGGTTTTTATCATAGCCTCTGTACTTGATAGTCCCTTAATTTCTAATAATTGATTGGAAGAAAAATTCACACTGCCTTTCCCAATAAGCTGCCCCTTTACGTTAACTACCTCCACTACATCATTGACCTTAAAGTTACCCATAATGTTTGTTACACCTGCAGGCAGGAGACTTTTACCATGTTTTAATATTGCAGTTTCAGCCCCATGATCTACTTCAATTTTACCTCTTGGAATGGAATGCAGCGCCAGCCACTGTTTGGAATTATTCATATTGGACTGTGAGCTGCCGCCGATATAAGTGCCATCCCCTTTTCCAACTAAAATATCAACGAGTTTTTCATCACCCGCCCCAGATCCAATAAATACTTTCACCCCTAATAGTAAGGCTGTACGAGCTGCCTCTATTTTTGATTTCATCCCGCCCGTACCAACTTTTGAACCAGCTTCAGAAGCACCTTTTACTAAATGATCATCAATTTCATGAAGAAAGTTATACTTTTTTGCATTTGGATGAGTTCGTGGATTTTGATCATAAATCCCATTGATATCTGTTAGGATCATTAAAAAATCTGCATGCACCAGCCCACTGACGAGCGCTGATAACATGTCATTATCGCCAAAGTTTAATTCTTCAACAGACACTGAATCATTTTCATTAATAATAGGGGTGACATTACGTTTTAAAAGTTCAGATAAGGTAGCGTGTGCATTTTGATATTGTTCTTTATGCAAGAAGTTGTGTCTAGTTAATAGTAATTGTGCAGCTACAATGCCATGTCTTTTAAACTCTTCCGTATAGCCTCTTAATAATTGTCCCTGCCCTACAGCTGCGGCGGCTTGCTTACCGGCAATCGTTACAGGACGTGAGGAATAGCCAAGATCAGTAAAACCGGCTGCAACGGCTCCTGAGGAGATCATAATCACCTCATGCCCCAGGTTCTTCAAACGTGCAAGCGCATCTACGTGCTCACGCAGCTTTTCATTGCTTAGTCCTCCTTTTGTATTCGTTAAAGAGCTGCTACCTATTTTGACAACGATCCTTTTCTTGATCATTTTCCATTCACCATCCATTTTTGTAAAAAACGCCCTTCCATCCTAATACAAGGGACGGATGAGCATGGTCTCCGCGGTACCACCTTCATTGATATTAGCTACATCTAATATCCACTTTCGACAATTCTTTAATCCAAGGAAATCGGGCAGGAGATTGCCCAACCATTCAAAGAATAGGTTCATTAGCATGATAGGTTGATGAATTTACATCCGTTGGGAATATTACTCTTTTTACTTGAGGACTATCTGAGAGTTTCCTATTATATATTCTCAATGTTATGCCTTACTGTGCTTATATATTAATAGATTATTATGTAGTAAATTTAGTAAGGAGTCAATGTTTCCAAGCTGATTGTTTAAAAAAGGCTTCCTATAAAAGTAGTATTATAGGTTATAAAATTAATTAGAAATGTGTATTTGTTAAATAAATGTAAAATTGAGTCGAATTATAATATGCTACGATATTATATGGGGAAAATTATATAACCATACATAATCAGGGGGCATTTTTTATGTTAAAGAAATTTGTCAGTGTCGTTTTAGCCAGTCTTATGGCAGTGGTCTTATTTGCACCAAATGCTCACGCTGCATCAGCTTCAAGTGATGAAGTGGTCAGTATAGCTAAAAAGCACCTGGGAACTCCATACGAATGGAGTGGAGAAACGCCGGATGGTTTTGATTGTTCGGGATTTACATACTATGTAATGAAGAAAGTAGGGATCGACCTCCCAAGGGGTTCCTATGATCAATATAAACAAGGGACATCTGTAGCAGCATCAAATCTTCAAAAAGGAGACTTGGTTTTCTTCTCTGGTACACATAGAGAAGGAGTTTCCCACGTAGGGATCTATATCGGAGATGGGAATATGATTTCTGCTACGAAAAGTAAAGGAGTTGCCATTGACCCGGTATTTTCTGGATATTGGGGAGATAAATATACTGGTGCCAAAAGTTTTTTAAAATGATAGTTTTTTCAACTATGTATCAACGGATTACGGGGCTTATGATGAAATTCAGCATTTAAATGACGAAGGCATAGATTAAACATTTTCATACTTTAACAATACTCCAAATGAAAGGTGGTTAAACCTCATATTTGGAGTATTGTTTTATTTATTAAAAAAGGAAGGGCACTAAGTTCGTGGTGCTTATATCCATCACCGTTTCTTCATCAATCAATGAGTGAAAGCTGTCATTTGATATGAGTCCTGTGAAGAGTTCATTAGGACTTCCCTTCGGCGCAATTTTGGATAGTAACTAATTAGGCCCGGCCTCTTATCAAGCTCATGAGTTGACATGACAAGGACTGATAAAAATTATGAAGTTCCTTTTTAAGTTCTTTAATACCTTCTATCACCGTATTCCGGCTGACCAATAAGCTAAAAGGCTGCCCCAAATCTTTAGAAGTCTGAGGATCTTCCAATATCATGAAAATTTGAATAAAAAATCCTAACAAAAGTTCAGTGAACTATTTTGAGGCCCTTTAGATCTATCCTGTCTTGTCTAACAAGTTGGTCATTTTGATATAATGGGAAAACAAACCAGAACAAGTTAAATCACACGTCTATTGAATCATCCAGACTTTGCTATAAATATACCCGCCAAAAGTTATCTCCTGTTTTCATCAAAGGTAACCGTATCCTTTAATTTATTGCCTTCATCTATTGACTTAGTGCTGGTCATCTTTTTCACAAATTCCTTAACGACCTTGACACTCAAGCCGGACTCCCAGTATTCAGCGATTTCAGGGGTCACTTTGACCAATACAACATTCGGGTCATCTGCAGACGCGTTCAGCACTTTTTCGATAATCTTATTCCAATAGTCTTTCTTCTTATTATCATCTTGAACAAATTCAGCTGTACCGCTGATCGATACATAGGAACTGCCTGCATATGCCAAGTTAACGGCAGGGTTACGGTTGATATCTTCATATTTCTCTGTATCTTTTTTTGTAATGAACCAGATCTCTTCCCTATCCATTTGTACTTCCTGCGTATGCATCGGCCGGGACATCAGCCTGCCTTCTGGAGATATCGTGGTCAGCATCCCCACTTTCTCATCTTTAATCAAGTCTTTAATTTTCTTAATGGTTTCCTGATTTTCTGTGGTTTGATTAGCCATGTATGTTTCCTCCTTCTGATCCTTATCAGTTGCTTCTCTCCTTTTCCAAAAGAGGAAAGCAGTCTCTATCAAATCTTCTTCTTCCTTTTCCCGAAGAGAAACAAAATTACACTTTTCCCGTAAAATCAACGGCTTTAACCATTTCCAACATCTAGGATTTCATCAAATCGAGCGGACCTTGAAAAACCTTACCCGCAAGAGAATATACTAACCAGCTATAAGCTGGATCCCATGATATTTAAATTCATCGAAAAAAGGGTATGGTTAAACGATTAAAAATAAAAAGGAGTTTGAAGATCAACTATGGCTTACGTTTTATTAATTGTCGGCTTCGGTTTATTAATTAAAGGAGCGGATTTATTCGTTGATGGATCTTCCAACATTGCCAGGCTTCTCCGTGTCCCCCCTATTTTGATAGGGTTAACGATTGTAGCTTTTGGAACAAGCTCTCCTGAGGCAACAGTCAGCATCATTGCAGCTTTACAAGGAAATGCTGAAGTTTCACTGGGAAATGTGGTCGGGAGTAATATCTTTAATATCACTTTAGTGGTAGGTATCGCAGCCTTCCTGTATCCATTAATGGTAGAGAGTGAAACAACCAAAAAAGAAATCCCATTCGTATTGCTGGCTAGTGGAGCTCTACTCGTACTTATAAGTGATTCGGAATTACAAGGATTAAGTGAAAACTTGCTAAACCGCGGGGACGGCATTATCTTTTTATTGTTTTTATCTATTTTTATGTACTATGTGATTGAAGTTGGCATGAAAAGTCGAAAAGAATCAATACATGAACCAATTCCTTCAAACATTAAGTGGGGAAAAAACACTGGTTTAACGTTAGCAGGTTTAGCAGCTATTATTTTTGGTGGAGACCTGGTGGTAGACAACGGGACAGAGATTGCCTATGACCTAGGGATGAGTGATACATTAGTAGGGCTAACCATCATTGCGATTGGTACATCGCTTCCTGAACTAGTGACCTCCATATCCGCTGCATTGAAGAAAGAAAGTGGAATTGCACTAGGGAATGTGGTGGGTAGCAATATTTTCAATATTTTATTTGTTCTTGGGGCTTCAGCGGTCATTTCGCCTTTAACTGTGAATGGGAAGATATTTATCGATGTGATGATCATGATTGCACTGAGCTTGTTATTGTTCTTATTTTCAAGGACCCATTATAAAATTGGAAAAACAGAGGGTTTCGTCCTTATGATACTGTATATCATTTATCTTATTTACATTATTTCGAGAAACTGAGATTTTTATTTTATTATTTAACGGAAAAATAGGAACTATGTAGGAATATTATGAAACAAACAGGAAGCAATGATGGTTAGTTATCTAAACAGTAAAGCCGATCTTCTTGTGAAGATTGGCTTTAACTAATGAGCCAGTAACTGTAACCATTAATTAGTTTGACATTTTTTTGGTTTAAAGGGAGGAGATTCCATTATGGCACCCCTAAGATAAGAGTGTGTAATACCTTACACGCTGTATGCCTAGATTCTGTTATATCAAGTTTTTGTTAAATTATGTTTGCAACATCTTTAACGGAATTTAACCGTTGTTTACGGGACTGCGTTAGCAAAATGATATCATTTTTTTAAGACATTGTTTTAGTTATAAGTTATTTACAAAAACTACTTTCAGTCCTATTATTGCTTATCATAATATTCAGTAGAATGTTGATCATGCAACTTTGAGTTAAATCATGGACCTCTGGCGTAGTTTTTTAGTATTTACGTAGGAACTAGAGGTAAAGCTACCAGTGTAGGAAGGGGCTTTGCTACTGCAGTAACATTTGCTGCTATATGTGCTTTAATTATTGGATCAGGTTATGGAGCCATAAATTGTTAAGATTTAAGAAAAGTTTAGTCTTACTGTTTCAACTGAAACTTTACTTAATATAAAAGAGGATGCTTGCTCGAATGTTATTTGCTGAAGCACTGTAAATATAGAAATACAAGTAGATGAATGGGCGTGAAGCTTATAATAATTTTTCAGGAAAGAAAAGAGCTCCACCCCACCCCTGCTGATTCCCTCTCTTATTTTAATATTTATCTAAGCTTTATGAAATTTTGCTATTAATGGAAAGGAAGCATGGGTACCTTCCCCACTCTTTTCCAGCGCTCCCAATGTCCCATTCCCCTTGCACTTTTCGTTTGATACTATTAAAGTATATACTGGTTGAAATCCAGCCTAACTGGATATAGATAAGAAAGCAGAGACATTTTCACTTTTAAATTTTGGAACTACAGGGTTCCTTTAGGAAAGGTTCAGATATACTATGAAAGATAACTTTTGGCATGAGCTGCCGCGACCGTTTTTTGTTCTGGCGCCAATGGAAGCAGTGACGGATGTCGTTTTTCGTCATGTCGTGAGTGAAGCAGCAAGACCTGACGTGTTTTTTACAGAGTTTACGAATACGGAGAGTTACTGCCATCCGAAAGGAAAAGACAGCTTACGGGGACGTCTGACGTTCACGGAAGATGAGCAGCCGATCGTCGCTCACATCTGGGGAGACAAGCCCGAATACTTCCGCCAAATGAGTATCGGTATGGCAGAGATGGGATATCGAGGCGTCGATATCAACATGGGCTGTCCTGCGCCCAATGTCGCAACGAAAGGGAAAGGCTGCGGGCTGATCCGTCGGCCGGATGTTGCAGCAGAAATCATCCAGGCAGCCAAAGCGGGAGGACTGCCTGTCAGTGTGAAGACCCGTCTCGGTTATTCGGAAGTAGATGAGTGGCATGACTGGCTGAAGCATCTTCTGGAACAGGATATCGTCAATCTTTCCATTCATCTCCGTACGAAAAAAGAAATGAGTAAAGTCCCGGCTCACTGGGAGCTGATTCCCGAGATCAAGAAACTCCGTGACGAAATAGCCCCTGATACGCTTCTGACGATTAATGGGGATATTCCTGACCGCCAGAAGGGACTTGAACTTGTGGAAAAATACGGCGTGGACGGAGTAATGATCGGCCGCGGGATATTCCATAACCCGTTCGCTTTTGAAAAAGAGAAGAAAGAGCACACAAGCGAAGAACTCCTCGGCCTGCTTCGCCTGCAGCTCGATCTTCATGATAAATATTCGGAAGAACTCGAGTCGCGTCTCTTCCAACCGCTCCGCCGCTTTTTCAAGATATATGTCCGCGGATTCCGGGGAGCAAGTGAGTTAAGGAATCAGCTGATGAGCACAGAATCCACCGATGAAGTGCGTGCTCTTCTTGATGAGTTTAAGGAGGAATATGGTGGAGTGACAGAAGAGAAAAGTTTTTCTGTCTCGAGGTAAGTCTTTTTACAGGAGAGAAATGCCCATTGCGCTTTTCTCTCTTTTTTATTGGCAGGGAAGTAGAAAGGACGGACCCATCGCTTCATTAAAACTACTAAGCGATGGATTCGTCTCTCTGCTTCCAACAAGATAATCCTATATAAGATATGATTGATACAAAAAAGACTACTTCCCAATAAAGGAAGTAGTCTTTCATTTGGTATGGTAGCTTTACTACGTGAGGGAGAAGTGTAAGGAAGACCTTACATCATGCCGCCCATTCACTGAATAAATGAAATACTTAAATATAAAGCCCAGAAAACCCTATCTTATCGGTGATTAAACCTTTTAAAATTAGAGTGAGGTTAAATAACATATCAATATTTATGAACAATATCCAGTCAAAATCCAGTCAAATTAAAAGAAGTACTTAGAAGTAATACAGCCTATATCTTCATCGATAAATAGTATAAAATAAAGTTCATTTTGCTAGGACAATCTCTGCTTTTTTAAAATAATTATATACGGGCTCACGGGGAATGGAATTTTAAGATCGCCAAGTTCTTACGCTCTCTTTTATACCGTCTCTAAAGAAGAAGTTAGTTTTATTAAAAAAGAATATAAATAGTTCAACTACATTTATTTATATCCTATAACAACGGAGACAAAAGGCGAGCGCTTTGTTCCACTAAACGCTTGGAATAAGAACGCTGTTTCAAATCTTCTAAAGTTAACTTTTTAGACTCTGATAGATCACGTTCGAATTGCACTGTGAGTTTCTTTGCCACGTCTTTACTATAATAAAATTGACATGTCTCGTAATTTAAACGGAAACTTCTCATGTCATAGTTGGCAGCCCCTATTTCAGCTATCTCTCCGTCAATGACCATTTGCTTCGCATGCAGCATTCCTTTTTCATATAAGAAAATATTTACGCCTGCTTCTAATAGTTCTCCATAGTAGGTACGGCTTGCAGTTCCTACTACTATTTGGTCTACACGTTGTGGAACTAATAACCTAACACGTACACCTCGTAACGCCGCCGTTTTTATCGCCATAATAATATCCTCATCAGGTATAAAATAAGGAGTAGTGATGTCAATAGTTTTGACTGCTTGGGTTATACAAATGAAATAAGCTTCTCGGATAACGGGAGTTGGAATACCCGGATTTCCTTCTAAGGTATGCACATAAACTTCTTGTTGAGTTTTTGTAGGCGATTCTGTATCAATCTCCTTGATGTGAAATTCTGTGCTCATTTCTGTTGTCCACTCTAATGATTTGCCGGAGGAAATTTTGTTCTTTGTACCTCCTGTTTGTGTATCTCTGATTTTGCTCTTTTCCACTTCAGCGATGTTCCAATGGCTGTCAAAAATCCTCTGTAAATCTGCTGAAGCTTCTCCTGAAATGTGCACATGTGTGTCACGCCAAAATCCTACGTCAGGCTTCAATCCCGTATACTCATATCCAATGTTGATTCCACCAGTAAATGCTTCCTTTTTGTCTATCGTAATTATCTTGCAGTGATCTCTATAATTCCAGTTTGACGTTATCCAAGGAAAGCGCAAAGGAAAAATTGTTCGGCATTCAATGCCAACATTCATCATGCGCTTGATTTCGCTGCGAGGAAACTTCCTGCTTCCCCAGCCATCTCTTATAAAACGAACTTGCACTCCAGCTTCTGCTCGTTCGATTAATAATTCCGTAATCCTCTTACCAATTTGATCATCACGGTAAATGTAATATTCAAGATCGATCGTTTTTTGGGCATTTTTTAGAGACTCGAAAATGTGTTTGTAAGTTTCAATCCCGTTTGTAAGTACTTGGATTTTAGCACTATGCAGCCCATTTACACTTAATTTCTGTAATGCATAAGCAATGCGTGAAGCTGATGGACTAAAGGAATGCAGCTCACAGGGGTTATCACTTGAAAATGAGAGCCTTTCTTTATGAATACGTTTGGGATTTACTGTACTAATATAGAATACAAATCCAACAATTGGTAAAATAAGACAAATCGCCAACCAGTTTAAAGCCTTAGCTGGTCTGCGGACTTCGCGGACTGCTATAATTAACATAACTATTGTATTTATAAGGTATAACCAAAGAATCCACTGCAATTGGATTCCTCCTCTCTTTTTTTATAACATTTGCGAGCCTTGACTGTTTTATACATGGAGGAACTGGTAAATTGTCGTTGATTTAGTTAAAAGCTTATCTTAATGATTTAAAATAAGCAGGAAGAGTTGTTATTTAGGACTTATATGAATACCCTCACTTTTTCTCCAATCTGCATAGAAAATCTTAGTTTTATCATTATACCCATTAGCTGTTAGTTCATTATTTAGCCACTCTTCATCAAATCCACACTCACTTAAATTGTCCCATAAAACTTCACCGTCAATAATTAAGCTGATCGGTAGATCTACAAAGCTTTCTGGCAGGTTGAGATCTTGCTTGTCTGGTTGTTGATATTTAGATTTTAGCAGTGTGCTTATTTGCCCATTAGGTTCGAGTGTGCCGTACTTGACTTCACGTACGGAGAAAACATTATTTTGTCGAAGTAAGCTTAATATTTGATTCATATCTAATTTGTTTTTTTTCGCTATATTTCGGTCAATGATACCATCTCGAATGATTATGGCAGGTTTCCCTACCAATATAGAACGTGTCGATTTTATTTTCAAAGTAAGAAATTCTACACCCAACATCAGCAATGTCCACAAACCGACAGCATATAAAAAAGACAAAATTCCTATATCGTCTTCATAAATAGTATTTTCTAAAAACCCTCCAAGCAATAGCACAAAAACTAAGTGAAATGGTGTTAGCTGATAAATGGCTGTTTTTCCTGTTAAGATGACAATGAAAAAGAGTGTGAAAAAACCAATGATGACTTTCATTGTCAGTAAGTCCATACTAATAGCACCCAAAATATTTACCTCCTGTTTATAAAATTCCTATAATTTTCAACATTTTAGCTAACATAAAAAGAACATCCCTTTTATTATGAACATTTAAGCGCATATCACTAAAATTTTGAACATTTCCGTGAAGTTCCAGGCGTCAGTCGGGCTGGATACTATAACTGGTTGAAAGCAGAAGAGACAAGTCAGCTAAAAGCTCGCGAAGATCAGGCGCTCATGATTAGCATAATAATGTTATTGTGGTACGAATGAGAAGGATATGTTATTTGCAATAGATACGATAAAAGAGATGGGTGGAGGTTTAGTAATTGTCGAAAATAAAAAAGTAATAGCTTCCTTAGCCTTACCTATTGCAGGTTTACTATCTGATGGACCAGCAGAAAAGGTATACAGTAATTAATAAAATTATTGAAAGGTCTTGATTACATAGAGGCTTCGAAGAAATTCAATCCTTTTCTAACCCTTTCTTGGCATTACCGGTCATTCCTGATCAAAAATAACCGATATGGGTTTATTTGATGTTAAGTAATAAATAAATATACGTGCACTCCTCTAAATATTTTTTTAACCAAAATGAACAACGCATACTAAAGTAGACTTCTCTTTCTTCTTCTGTAAACATCTCCAATATTAATCCTAGTTTAAACAATTGTATCCCCCGGCTCATATTTAATAATAAAAGAAAAGCCTCTCAAAAGTTTATAAACTCTTGAGAAGCTTTTTAGATTTAGTAAATAATTTTAAATACCAGTCAAAATCCAGTAAAATTGCTTTTAAACCCTATGTTAAAAGGGGTTTAGGCGCTATCACATCATGCCGCCCATTCACTTGCTCAGCTATATATTGTATATACCATAAAAGACCCTGTGGAACCTTATTATACCAAGGTTTCCATCGCAAAGTGAATTTATAAACCACAATAAGTTTTAATACTTTATGATCTGTATCCAGTCATAATCCAGTCACCGATACATTACCTAAATGAAAAGCCTCTCAAAAGTTTATGAACTCTTGAGAGGCTTATAGATTTAGTAAATGATTTTAAAACCCAATCAAATGTTCTCAAACCATATGCTGAAAGGGTATGGGGGGCTCATATCATGCCGCCCATGGATTCACCTAAGTTAATAAAGGAAAATAACATCAAAACCGAGGGATAAAAGCAGTGTATTTAAGGTCCGTATTCAACATCTATAACAAAATAAAATAAATAGTTCTGTCGAATAGTATGTCGATTGGGAAAGACCTGGTGAAAATAGTGGCTGACTAAATCCGATTCCATAGGTGAAGAAAGTTCATAGCTTTTCCTTCCTGTCATTGAGTATAGCTTATTTCTTTGAATAATTAGTACTGAAATTGAAATAAAATAACAGCTACTTACGGCTGTTATAGTTCACCTAGTAATCTTATAGCGCTCGTATTTTTCTGTAAGTTTATTGACTTACAACATAACTAGGCATCTTCTAATTCGAAAAACTCCTGATATTTTTCAGGGTCATTGGCAAGTATTTCTTTTACTTTATCTTCATTCAATTTATTTAGTACATCTGATGTATTTTGACCTTCAACCAACTCAAACCAGTTTCCCCTATTTGTCTGATACAATTGCGCTGGCACCCAAGTCTTAGTATGACCATAAGTACTAACTATATTGGCATATTTCTGAAACTCATGAATAAGGTTCGCTTTTTCAGTATCATACAATTTCCCCTCAATAACCTTTCTCATTTCAATCCTCCTAAACCTTTATTTATGTTTTATTTATGATAAGGCTTTTCTCCTTGCCAGTATATAGTATGAGAACCAGAACATGAAGTGGTTCTGTCAATTCTTTAATCTATAATATTATTCATTTTTGATAATACAGCACAAAAGAACATAAAAAAATTGATTATTTGGTTAGAACCTAATTTAGGACGGTACCGGATACTCAAAAAAATGATCCTCCTAAAGTAGGATGGCAACCTAATAAAACATACTAACACTTTTATTATTTTTTTTGGAATAGGTATATATGGTATTAACCAAGCCTTTTAAAAAGGTTAGAAAGGATTCCTTGTATCGTCAACGGATACCGGACAGGAGAAAAGAGCCACTATATGCTTCCCCGCAGACCTTGTAACATAAAGACAATCACCTAGTCTTCTAAGTTTGCCCCTTATCAGAAGACTCAATATCAATATAATCTAATAACCATAACTCTACAAGCTAGTACTTTTGTCGGCCGTTGCTAATTAATCCATAACTTTTTTTCTTAATTAAGAAGCAGTGTAATTATGCGCTTTATATTCTTGAAATCTTTAAGTGAAATTTTATGCTTTTAGCCGCTAACTCTCCTTCGTTTTTGTTCATTTTATATCTATTATTGGTATAATTAGTTAGGGTCCTTAAAGGAGTGGAGAAAATGCGGGCAATCAAACTAATTGCGGCTCAATTCTTGTTACTTTTTTCGCTGGCAGTCCAACTGAAAAAGTTGCAACCATTGAGAAAAATTATTTAACATAATCTACAATTACATCTACTATAACTATTTCTGTCCATAAAGCTATTAAAATCAACGGGTAAAAAATTCCTCTTCCTATAAGCAAAAAATCCAGATCCACCTCATTAATGCCATTCACCGGCTTCTTTTTTTAACACCCGAATAAGGTTTGAAAAAGAAAAGTTCGAGGAACACCAAGGTGAGAATATGGGTTTTATTGTGACTGTACAACACCAATAAGACTATACATAAATATTTCAAAGTTTTGTATTCCAGTTATAAAAGTATATGGATAATTTTGCTTTCTTTATCCTATACAAATTAAATAATTTATAAGGAGAATTAAACACAATGTTTTTTGAAGCATTCGGTACGGACACTTTCTTAATGCTCACTGCATTATTACTTTTCAGTGGAATATTCGCTTCAAAGTTTTCTACTAAGTGGGGACTCCCCTCTCTTATCTTGTTTATAATCGTAGGAATGCTCGCTGGAAGTGATGGTTTAGGAATTATTTTTTTCGATAATGCTAAGGTAGCTCAGATCATAGGGGTGTTCGCTTTGGTTATTATCCTATTTGAAGGAGGGCTACATGCAAAATGGGCAACGATTCGCTCGGTAGCGATACCTTCATTATCCCTAGCTACAGTAGGAGTACTAATAACCTCTACAATTATTGGATATTCTGCTTTTCTCTTATTTGACGTAACTCTCCTAGAAGGAATGCTTTTAGGGGCGATTGTTGGTTCGACAGACGCGGCAGCAGTTTTCGCTGCTCTTAAAGAAAGGAATATAAAAGCTAAGATGGGGGCTACTCTTGAGGCTGAATCCGGTACAAATGATCCTATGGCTGTCTTTTTAACTATCTCAATCATAGAGTTAATTTCACGGCAGGATAGCTCTATTTGGATGCTAGTCCCTACATTCTTTTTACAAATGGGACTGGGACTTATTTTGGGAGTTCTTTTTGGTAGGTTAGCTTCTTTTTCTATTAACCGAATAAGATTAGAATCAAGTGCGCTTTACCCTATATTATCAGTAGCTTTTGCCCTGCTTATTTATGGGATAACTGCACTTATTGGAGGGAGTGGCTTATTGGCAGTATATATAGCCGCATTAGTGATAGGAAATCGGGAATTAACCTATCGATATTCCATTTTTCAGTTTAATGAAGGATTTGCTTGGATGGCGCAAATTATCATGTTTATTATCTTGGGGCTGTTAGTGTTTCCAGCGCAACTTTTTTCCTTACAAGTTATTCTAGGGGGATTGATTTTATCTGTATTGTTAATACTTGTGGCCCGCCCTATTGCCGTTTTTCTTTCTTTAATAAAACTCAATTATTCAGTTAAAGAAAAGGTCTTAATATCCTGGGCAGGCTTACGTGGAGCCGTTCCAATTGTTCTTGCTACATTTCCAATCGTCGAGGGCCTTGAGAATAGCCAAACCCTCTTTAACATCGTATTCTTTATCGTATTAACATCAGCATTAATTCAAGGTTCCACCATCTCCTGGGCAGCTAAGAAATTAAAACTGGTAGGACCTAAAAAAGATGTTCCACACCATTCTATTGAACTGATATCCATGGGAAAAGTGGCTGCAGAGATAGTTCAATTTCAGACAAACAAAGAATCTGCGGTTGTTGGAAAGAAACTGAAAGAACTTTCTTTACCCAATCGTTCAAATGTTAATGCAATAATTAGAGACAACCATGTGATAACCCCCTATGGAGAAACAAAAATACATCCGGGAGACTTCTTATATATTCTTGTTGAATCAAAGTATAAGGACCAATTAACAAAGGAATTAGAACAAAAGGTTAGCTCAAAAGAAATGGATAAGCATCTAACTGAGTAAAATGCAAAAACCAGCCCTTAATATATATTAAGGGCTGAATGATTTCGTACTATATCAGATTTGAAATTGTCTAATGAATAGGTATGTTGTATTTCAGGTTCTGAAAGCGTGACAATAAAGAGACGGTCAATTAACAGAAAAATCACTATAGTACATTTTTTAATCATGCTTAAAAGTACAGGACATATATGAATCCAGCTAAAAGGATTCTGTAAATAGCAAACGGAACGAGCTTTATGCGATTGATTAGCTTCAGAAAAAAACGAATAGAAATTAAGGCAAAAACAAAGGCACTGAGAAATCCTATTATAAAAAAGGGCATAGCATCTATGGTGAAATGTTGAAAATTTTTGATAAAGGAGAGGCCACTAGCTCCCAGCATAATTGGCACTGCCATGATAAAAGTAAAATCAGAGGATGCTCGGTGACTCATACCGAGTAAGACGCCGCCGGAAATGGTTGAACCTGACCTGGAGAAGCCTGGCCATAAACCAACACACTGAAATAGTCCCATACCAAAAGCTTGTTTATACGAGATGTGATCTACGGTGCTTATTGTATAAGTTCTATTTTTTTGAAACCAGTCTGCCAAAATCATAAGTATTGCTCCAGCAGCAAGACCAAAGATCACCGTTTTAACTGAGAACAAATAATTATCTATATAATCTTCAAATGCATATCCTAATACTCCTGCTGGAATAATACCAACGATCACATGAGTTAGTTTTAATTTTCTCCCCTTTACTCCCTCTCCTTTCTTTAAATTAAGCATTTGTTTAAAATTGTCCTTAAAAATAACAACAACTGCTAGTATGGATCCTAATTGAATCACAACTTTAAATGTGTTTGCTACGGGCTCACTATATAGTTCTTTAGATTGCAACCATAATTCGTCAACTATTATCATGTGTCCTGTTGAAGAAACAGGAGCAAATTCAGTAAGCCCCTCCACAAAACCTAATATAATTGAAACAATTATATACCAAAATTCCAATGGTACACCTCTTCCCAGTTACATAAAAAATTACCTATTCTTTTTCTTATACATAACTGCTATAAATAATATAAACACTATGATTAACAACACATAAATGATATTTGAGTAAATGTCCATGTAGGCAACTATTTCTGTCCACGACCCGCCTACTGAAGCCCCCAAGTTAACAAGAACAATATTCCAAATGAATGTTCCTAAAGTTGTCAAAATAATCAATACACCAAAATTCATATTAGACATCCCTGCAGGAATTGAGATCAAGCTTCTCACGAATGGAATAAACCTACAAAAGAAAACAGTCCAAGGGCCATACTTATCAAACCATTGATCAGCTTTATGAATATCTGATTTTGATAATTTTAAAATATGTCCCCATTTCTCAATGAATTTTTCCAGCCGATCTACATCTAGCCCGAGACCAATTCCGTATAAAACCAATGCTCCAAAAACTGAACCTAATGTTGAAGCAATAACAACTCCAGTCACGCTTAGAGATGAAGAAGTAGTCATAAACCCACCAAACGTAAGGATTACCTCAGAGGGGATAGGAGGAAATAATTTTCTAGCGCTATTAAAAGTAAGATTCCTGCGTAACCATATTCATTCAATATATCCATTAACAGTTTTCCATAAAGTTCTCCTAACTTCTCATTTCGAAAATACATAACCAAGCATCTCTTTTTTTGTGGATACGCCCCTATCTAATAATAATGTTACATCTAATTTCTTAAAAGCAATCTATTAAATATTTACATAAACTTTAGAAAGAATTCAGTCGTTTATTGATAACATCAACGATAATCATGAGAGCTAAAGTTGTAAATTGGGAAAGTAAAAAATCTTTTAGATAAATTACGAGCGTATGTAATGTTTATTACTAATAAAATTATTGTAAACAGAAAAGAAAGTACCTCTATCGTGTTTATGGCTTCCAACTACAAACAAAGATAGAGGTTTTTTGAGTAACTAGCTCACTATATAATATTTTTTAATCTTGCTTTTTTATTTATAATAAACATACTCCATAGCTTTCAAGCTGTTAAACTCGATAAATCACACTATTCCACCATCAATTACTTTATCGTTTTAAATATTGATTATCCATGGGTGTGCCTTAATAAATGGGTTTATCATTTTATCTTTATTCCAAACCCACTATCTGTTTTAATTCCCTAGCATTGAACATATCCCGGGAAAATCGAGGTATATATTCTCCCCATTCAACACCTGTAACAATACCTGAAATAAAAATACCTCCAAAGAAAATGAATAACACTAAGAAACTCATACCATAATACAATAACGTATCTTTATCATTTGAATATTTCATGTCTTCTCTCCTCTTTATCCAGATTAGTGCATAGGTAGAGAGAAAATCATGTATAGCTTGATTGAAAGAACTTCACCTTCATAAACTGTTGTAGTGATCTCACTAAAGTTACATAAGTGGAATAGGTATAAAATGGGAGAGAACGCCGCAAACTGTAAGCTCTATCTTTCGAGAGCTTTAATGATCGGAAATCCTCTTTCTCATTTTTCGGTAGCACAATGGCATATGAAAAATGCACAGCTTTCTGAGTTGAAACTACTGGTTTAGCCGTCAATTCAGTGGCGGAGGGCTTGTGTGGCTTTATAGCTATCTCATGAAATGGATTTATAACCACTGTTACCAACAATAAGGATAGTGATATAACAAATTTATAAAAGTTAACCTCTCTCCCCTCCCTTCGACCAGCAGTGAAATATACCTCATTTTTATTTTACCAGCAAAAGTAAATAGTAAAAAGCATGCTTATCTATCCATTTTCTCTTTTTGTGAATTTTCATAATCCATTATATAATATATTCAGAAAATATCACGTAAAGGAATTTTATTCCGATCCCTTTTTGTTAGGTCTATTGATACTATCGACACCACTAACACCCATGCAGAGGTGGCTAAAGGCTTTCCAACTTCCATCTCTATTGATAAAATAAAAAGAACACTTAGATTGCCGAACGGAAGTCTGCTCATTTATGAAATCAGGAAATAGCAGGACTACTATGAGAAAGGTTATTGATGGTAAACTGTATGATTCGGAGAAGGCGGATCTTGTTTATGAATTTCAAAAATATGCAAATGTAAATAGTACCTATGGTCAAACGAAGGCATGGGGGAAGACACAATTATTCAAGAGAAACTGGTCTTATTTTGCTGAAGATAAGACTTCAGCAAACGAATTGAATAAATTAGATGAAAATGCACTGAAAGAAATACTTGCCCACGATCCTGAAAAATACCAGGAGTTTTTCGATTAGAAGAGACTTAATCCACCATGGTTAATAAAAAAAGATCACTGATTACGGATTGCACGAATTGCAACCGTAGTCAGTGACCTTTTTAATTTGCAAGCAGATACTGATAGCAAATACATCACTTATACAATCCGTACGTGCTATTAATATCCTGTATAAAAATAATTCCGTTGCCCGGCTCATCTATTTTGAGCTTTCTTCTGATTGATGAGACAATCGCATCGGTGCTATCCCGTTCAGAAAGAATTAACACGATCTCCTTTTCAGGTTCAATATCCATCGAGAAAACTTTGCTGGTTTCGTGTATCCCTGAGCCTCTTGCATTGATGATTGTACCGCCCTTTGAGCCAGCTTCGGTTGCTGCATCAATGACTTCTTCCGCATTTCCTTTTTCAATAATCACCGTGATAGCATGATACATTTTATTATCTGCACCTCCGCTTCCTATTAAACGATCACTTTTAAAACTGCTTGCACCAAAGATCTGATTCACTGAAGTAGTAAACGCAATGCCGTGATTTGGCTTGTTAAACTTGAATTTCTCATTTAATTTTTCGAGAACCTGAGATGCCGTTAATTTATTGGAACCCATTAAAATGATTTCCTTTTTCACATTAATCAGTCCAAACATATCAAGAATACGACTTTTCACTGTACCTTTGCCTACCAGCACAGTACCACCTGAGATTCCGTGCTTTTTAGCAGATTTCATTATTTTACTTCCCAGGCCGACGTTCACAATCACACATACTAATTCAAGTTCCACTCTATCAGTTTTGCTCGACATTGTGCTCTACTCCTCCTTTTCTCTTTTTTGATTTTACTTTAAACACTAGTCCCAAAATCTGTAAAGCTATCAATGGTGTCATGGCAACCAGTGCAATCATGCCAAATCCATCCACCAAAACATCAGCCCCTGAAGTCGCCTCGGCAGCCCCCTGGACAAACGCCAGTATAAAAGTTGCTGTCATCGGCCCAGAAGCAACCCCGCCTGAATCAAAAGCTATTCCTACAAATAATTTCGGTGCAAAATACATCAGTGTGGTTGCCATAATGTATCCGGGTAACAGTAAATGCCACAGCTCCAGGTCTGTAATTAGGACTCTCAACATGGATAAGAGAATCGCCAACCCAACACCGAGTGACAGAGTACTCAATACCACTGACCTTTTCACATAACCACTTGTTACATCCTCAACCTGATTTGTAAGAACATGTACAGCTGGTTCAGCCAAAATTGTAACCAGACCCATAACAAAGGATATGATAATAATATACGCTTTATTATCCAGGGAGGCCAGGTTATAGCCCATTGTACTCCCGACGTCCATGAATCCTGCATTCACCCCTACAAGGAACAAAACAAGCCCAATAAATGTAAATAGTATTCCCATTAAAATTTTCCTGACGGCTTTCTTAGTCATTTTGAACGATTTTTTCTGAAATACAAGAAAAACTATTAAAATCGGTATCAGTGCGATTATAATTTCAAACATTATAATCGGTATTTCATGTAAAAAAGGGCCAAAGATAGAAATTGAGTCATGTGCTTTTGTATTTAAACTACCTGTCATTTTATCAGTTTGCATCACAATATTCATGATCATCACGGAAATAATGGCACCCGTTGAAGCAATAGCTACTAAACCAAAGCTGTCCTTCTCGGAAGCTTTACTGTCTTTCTTTAATGTGGAAATACCTAAAGCAAGCGCCAAAATGAAAGGTACGGTCAAGGCACCCGTAGTCGCTCCTGAGGCATCAAAAGAAATAGCCAGAAACTCCGGAGAGGTAAATACTGCAAGAACTAAAATAATCAGATACAAGATTGTCAACAGCTTATAAAGCGGGAAATTATAGACAATTCGCACAAACCCGGTAGCAATTAATAGACCAATTCCTATTGATACAACAATCACAAGAATTACTTTCGATATCAGTCCTGATGTAACCATTTCAACTTGTCCGGCCAGAATGTGCAAATCAGGTTCAGCAATCGAAATGAAAAAGCCCAGCAGTAAACCCGCAACGATAACGATCCAAATTTTATTTGATTTGGCGACTGCTTTCCCGATTGTCTGTCCGATAGGAGTAATCCCGATGTCAACCCCAATAAGAAATATAGACAGTCCAAGAATGATCAGGATAGCTCCAATAATAAAACGAATGATCAGGGTAGGGTCAAGTGGCGTTAAAGTGAAATGAAGAAGTAGAACTATTGCAGTTATAGGAAGGACAGCAAATAAGACTTCTTTTACTTTTGAGACCAATACATTCAATTATTTTCTCAGCCCTTTCTCATTAATTTTTAAAACTGAAATACTCTTTCAGCTGCTATAAATTAACATCTACTTTCACCGCCCCTTTTTCATTTTTGTCTATACCGATATAATGTAACGTTTGAGAACTTGAATGATGGTGGAAAATTTGAGAGATAAATGAGATAGCAATCCCTTTACGGTAAGCATGATAGCCAAATGTCTTACGTAATGTGTGGGTACCGATTTTTCCTGTTAACCCAGCCTCCTTTGCGGCCTGATTAATAATCCGGTAAGCTTGCTGGCGGGTGATTGGGTTATTATTCTTTTTGGACTTAAAGAGGTAGTCCTGCGGATTAGGGTCAAGGTAGGAAAGGAAGGCTTTCAATTCTTTTTTTACACTTCTGTTAATATAATAGGATTGTTCCTGATCACTGTGAGATTCAACTAAATATAAAAAATCCCTAGGCTTGGCATCCTCCCATACATCCTTGACTTTCAAGGAAAGAAGATCGCTGACTCTCAAGCCAGTATTAATGCCAAGAACGAAAAACAACAAATCTCTTTGGGAGTGCTGTTTTAATATTCCTTTCATTTTATTAATATCTTTAATACCACGAATCGGCTCGACAAACTCCAAAATTTTGCCCCCTTTATTAATGTTACTTAAATACATTTTATATCAGGTTAAGTAACATCACAAATAATTTGCACTTTTCTGTTATTTACCAGTAGAGCCATAATTTAGAGCATAAAAGAAAACCTCTCAAAAGTTTATGAACTCTTGAGAGGCCTTTAGATTTAGTAAACGATTATAAAAACCAGTCAAAATCCAGTCAAATCATTCTCAAACCTTATGGCGAAAGGATTTTGGGCGCTATCACATCATGCCGCCCATTCACTCGACTAATTAATAGGATAATAATAAACTACGCAGAACCCTATTATCACAAGATTTCTGTTAGCAAGTAAATTGATTAAACACAATAAGTTGTAAAACTTTATGAACAGTATCCAGTCATAATCCAGTCACCAAAACTTCTCCTAGATTCAGACTAAAAGAAGTCGATCTTTAACCGTTTGGGCTAATGCATTTTATAATATTCGGTTCACAAACTAGAAGTAGTTGCTAACGTCTTGTGCTTTATCTTTTAATGGCTATTCCATAACTAACCATTCATCCGCTCAACCCATTGATGGAGTAGCTTATTATACCAGGGCAAATTTTCGTGGATTTTAATGGCCACTTCATCATTATAGGTTATTCCTGTCCTTATTCACTTACGTTGGAACTGACTCTTGTCTTTGCATCAATCCTGGTATTCTTGGAATAAAGAATTAACACCCCAATCCCTAATAGTAAGAAACAGATACCTAACCAAGAAGTTAAGGATAAATGCTCTCCAAGAAGGAACACTCCCAACAATGCAGCTGTTAGGGGTTCCGCCAACGAAAGAGTAACGGCCGTTGAAGAAGGGACGTTTATAAGACCTTTGGCAAACAGAAAATAGGCAAATCCGGTTGCTATGAGTCCTAGGTGGAGGCTTATTGCAAAGCCTTTTCCTTCATTAATCCACGACATGTCATAGATGAATAACAATGGAGATAGAAAGATGGCACTAAGCGTAAATACTACAGCCACTATTGAAATGGATGAATGTCTCTTAGCTAATTTCCCACTAACCAGAGTGTAACTCGCAAAAGATAATCCTGCTACCAAAGCCATCGCTATGCCATAAGGATCTACAGTTACGGATTCTTTGTTTATAAAAATCATAAAGCATCCGACGATCGATAAAACGGTAGAATACCACCAAACTTTTGCTGGACTTTTTTTCAAAAATAACCACTCAATAATTCCAGATAAAACAGGTGCACTTCCAATAGCTATGACTGTCCCTATAGCCACTCCGGTCAATGTCTGTTTACAGCCATGGAAATGACCCAGGTCTGCCATCTTTTTGATCCAACTCTACCAATATATTGATCCACTTAAGACAAAGCTGATCCACCCTCCTATATAATAAAGAAGCACCTTAACGGTGCCATTTTATTATGTAGGGGGTTTTTTTGTGGTTAAGTATCGAGAGATATTAAGGCTTCAGGCACAAGGAGTCACTCAAAGGGGGATAGCTTCAAGTTGTGGACATTCCAGGAACACTGTAAGGGAAGTGCTAAAACGAGCGGAGGAAAAAGGTGTATGTTGGCCATTGGACAAGGATGTGACTGACTTAGATTTACTGTCCATTCTGTTCCCGGAAAAGAAACTTCCTTCCGATCATCGGCGCAAGCCAGATGGTGAATATATTCATAAGGAATTGGCGAAGTCAGGTGTCACTTTATCTCTATTATGGGATGAATACTCTGTGCAGAGCAGGGCGAATAATGAAATCCCATACAGCTATCGCCAGTTTTGCAGGTTTTATAATGACTATGCACGAAAAACGAAAGCTACCATGCGTATTAAAAGGAAACCTGGAGAACAGCTGGAAGTTGACTGGGCAGGGGATACAATGCATCTGACCGACCACTTAACTGGTGAGAAGATACCTGTGTATATTTTCGTTAGTGTTTTACCTTGTAGTCAGTATGCATATGTAGAAGCATTTTTGTCCATGAACAGTGAAAGCTGGATTACAGCTCATATTCATGCTTTTGAATTTTTTGGGGGAATCCCGAGAATTATCGTCCCTGATAACTTAAAAACTGGTGTAACGAAATCATCTCGTACTGAACCTATCATTAACCCGACTTATCAAGAGATGGCTGAACATTATCAGACAACTATAATCCCAGCACGAGTCTCTCACCCAAAAGATAAACCAAGTGTAGAAGTTACTGTAGGCCACATATCAACGTGGATTATTGCTTCTCTTCGTAATCAAAAATTCTTTACTCTCATAGAAGTTAATAAGGCAATAAAAGAGAAGTTAGAAGAATTCAATACTAAAGATTTTCAGAAAAAAAGTGGAAATAGGCAGAAAGCATTTTTAGAGGAAGAAAAGTTCGCTCTTATGCCTCTGCCTACTTCATCCTATGAAATGGCGACTTGGACAACGGCGACTGTCCAACCCGACTATCATATAAAAGCTGATTCTAAATTTTATTCTGTTCCTTATGATTATATCAAATGTACAGTAGACGTCAGAATGACTAGAACAATAGTAGAAGTATTTTATAAAAATGCACGGATTGCCTCCCATAAGAGATTAAGTAGATATGGGGATTCTTTTCAAACGATTCCAGATCATATGCCTAGAAAACACCAGCAATATTTAGAGCTTGATAAAGAGTACATTTTAAAATGGGGGAAGTCCGCAGGACCGTTCACATTATTAACCATTGAAAAGATTTTAGAAAGCTACCCAACTGAAAAGCAAGGCTTAAAATCAACCTTCGGTTTAATTAAGTTAGCAGATAAGTATTCCATTGAACGTGTCGAAGACGCCTGCGAAAGAATTTTGTCCTATACTCCAAGACCTAAACTCAAAAGTGTTCAGACCATTTTAAAAACGGGCCAGGATAAATTCGATCCTAAAATGGTGACAAAAAAATCTAGTGAACGAAAAAATGATAGCGCTTATGGTTTTACACGCGGTGCGAACTATTATGGAGGTAAAAATCATGACAACTGATAATACTCTAATAAAATTAAATGAAATGCGTATGACAGCAATGGCAGAGAAATTTACTGAACAATTAAGTAACCCTGAATATCAAGAATTATCATTTGAGGATCGTTTTGGATTACTGGTTGACATGGAATGGTCACGAAGACAAAATAGTAAACTCGATCGATTGATAAAGGCAGCTGAATTAAGAGACACTCAAGCATGTATTGAAGACATCAGGTATTACTCTGACCGGAAATTGGACAAAAACCAAATCTTGCGTTTGGCGACAGGTAGCTATATTGAAGAGCACCACAACATCATTCTTATGGGCGCCTCTGGAAATGGTAAAACATACTTGGGTTGTGCCTTTGGCAACGCAGCATGTCGGCAGTTTTATAAAGTGAAATACACCCGTCTCCCCGACTTATTAGACGAATTAGCCATCGCTAGAGGCGAAGGGATCTACAGAAAAGTAATGAAAAAATATAAAAAAGTTAACTTACTCATATTAGACGAATGGCTTCTAACACCTCTAAATGATACGGAAGCAAGAGACCTTCTAGAAATTGTGGAGGCACGTCACCAACAAGGATCCACTATTTTCTGTTCACAATTTGATCCGCGAGGATGGCATGAAAAAATAGGAGAAAGCACACTGGCTGACGCCATTCTCGATCGAATCGTTCACGATTCATATAATATTGTCATTGACGGAGAAATGTCGATGAGAGAACGTTACGGATTACACCAGTAAAACTCAGATCCACCATCATGTATGGTAGTGGCTCACTTATGGCGCGAGTGGCTCAATTCCTTGTCCTAAGTGGATCAAAAAGATGGCAGAGGCGGATCTAACCTCTGTCTTTCTTCAATGTCACGGCAGAGAAAAAGAAGGGTTGATAACATGCCATGCAGAAAGAAGCGAGTAGAGTTTCTTTTATTGGCAAGCTTCTAAAATTTAACCTCCCTAATAAAAGAACAACAATGAATAAAGGAATACCACCTAACGCTAAGCGCGTCACTCCAATTGCAACGGGGTTTGCAGTATCTGGAGCGAGAGCCTGAGCTGTACCTGCTGTTCCCCATAAAATAGCGGCAAGTAAAACGAAAAAGGGAGCTAACTTTTTTTCCATAAGTATCACCTCAAAAAAAAAGAACTTAAACTCATTGTAGATGAATCCTGTTTCTTCATCTTTACTGAGTTTAAGTTTCTTTTTATCCATTCTTAATCATTCTGTACTTTTTTGGAGTCATACCTTCCCACTTTACAAACCACCTTGTAAAGGATGAGGAGTTTTCAAATCCTATTTCCTGGCTAATATATAATATAGTCCAAGAAGTGTCCAATAATAATTTTTTCGCTTCTTTTACCCGTAATCCTGTTATATAATTTTTTGGGCTTTTGCCTGTTTTTCGTTTAAACCATGTGGAATAATAAATCGGATGATAATTTTCTATTGCAGCTAATGTATCTAAGTTAATTGACTCTTTATAATGATTATGAATATATTCAATCGAAGCTGGTGTAGAACTTTTAAGTTTATGTGCCACATATCTTGTTAAATCTCTAAGAGCAACCGAATCTTTCTTATTCCCAACCTCTTCTAATAGTAAATATCGAATCGAATTCCACTGTTTATCCAACGGTAAATACATACTTTCTGTATCCCACAATAAAAAACCAGTGGGAATGTCTAAAATCAGAAATTCATTCCTAACCGTAGAACGAAAATCATGATTATAAGCAGGAGGGAGATAAAAGCAATACTCAGTAGTAAGATTTAATTCTTGGTCATGCGTTTCTATTTCTAAAGAACCTTGCAAAGGAAAAAGAAATTGGCCAAAATCATGCTGATGAGATTTCCTTTTATTAGAATATGACCTTTTATCACAGATCACCTGGTTACTTCTATCCACACTAATCCCTCCTATCTTTTATTGGCATCTTGGTTAAAATGATTAGTAGTAACATCAACATTTAGGGAAAGACACTTTAACAAACGATTCAAACTCTAATTATAGCTTCTTTCTTATCTTAAATAAACGGCCAGCCCATTGGCAAGCTTTCACCATATATTTTTAACTTCACCCTGCTATCTCGAAATCAAGTCTTCGAGATAATCTTCCTATCACTTAATTGCAATTATCCTAGATTCACCCCTCTGCCACATGCATCTTTTAACATCTCCAAATTATCAACCCTGGTGTCCGGCTCATATTTAAGAAAAAAAGAAAAGCCTCTCAAAAGTTTATAAACTCTTGAGAGGCTTGTAGATTTATTAAACGATTTTAAAAACCAGTCAAAATCCAGTCAAATTGCTCTTAAACCCTATGGTGAAAGGGTTTTGGGGGCTATCACATCATGCCGCCCATTCCACCCATGCCGCCCATGTCAGGCATTCCGCCGCCTGAACCTTCTTCTTCTGGAAGGTCAGCGACTACAGCTTCAGTTGTTAGGAACATAGCCGCAACAGATGCTGCGTTTTGCAGAGCAGAACGAGTAACTTTTGTAGGGTCTACGATACCTTGCTCAACCATGTTGACCCACTCGCCAGTTGCAGCGTTGAAACCAACGCCTACAGCTTCGCCTTTAAGACGCTCAACGATGATGGATCCTTCAAGGCCGGCGTTGTGTACGATTTGGCGTACTGGCTCTTCAAGGGCACGGAGTACAATAGAAGCACCTGTACCTTCATCGTCAGTTAATCCAAGACCTTCTACAGCGTTAATGATGTTGGTTAGAGCTGTACCACCACCAGCTACGATGCCTTCTTCTACAGCTGCTCGAGTAGAGTTAAGGGCATCTTCAATGCGAAGTTTGCGCTCTTTTAGTTCCGTCTCAGTAGCAGCACCTACTTTAATAACAGCTACTCCGCCAGCAAGCTTAGCCAGGCGCTCTTGTAGTTTTTCTTTATCGAATTCAGAAGATGTTTCTTCTGCCTGTGTACGGATTTGAGCGACGCGGGAAGCGATTTGCTCAGGGTTTCCGGCACCTTCAACGATAGTCGTGTTTTCTTTAGTAATAACCGCTTTAGACGCGCGTCCAAGCTGGTCTAGTGTTGTATTCTTCAGATCAAGACCTAAGTCTTCAGTAATAACTTGACCACCAGTAAGTGTCGCGATATCTTCAAGCATTGCTTTACGGCGATCGCCGAAGCCTGGTGCTTTTACAGATACAGCGTTGAATGTTCCACGAAGTTTGTTGACAACGATAGTCGCAAGAGCTTCGCCTTCTACGTCTTCAGAGATTAATAGAAGCGGCTTGGACTGTTGTACAACCTGCTCAAGGACAGGAAGAACTTCCTGGATGTTGTTGATTTTCTTATCCGTGATAAGGATATAAGGATCTTCAAGAACAGCTTCCATCTTATCTTGGTCAGTGACCATGTAAGGAGAAGCGTATCCGCGGTCGAACTGCATACCTTCAACCACTTCTAGTTCTGTAGAGAAGCCTTTAGATTCTTCGATCGTGATAACGCCGTCGTTACCTACGCGCTCCATAGCTTCAGCAATCAGCTGTCCTACTTCTTCGTCTGCAGAAGAGATGGAAGCTACTTGTGCGATAGAATCTTTACCTTCGATCGGTTTAGAGATTTTGCGCAATTCTTCAGTTGCTACTTTTGTAGCTTTTTCAATTCCGCGGCGAATGCCTACAGGGTTCGCACCGGAAGTTACGTTTTTAAGTCCTTCACGAATCATCGCCTGGGCAAGTACTGTTGCAGTTGTTGTACCGTCACCTGCGATATCGTTTGTTTTAGAAGCTACTTCGGATACAAGCTGTGCACCCATATTTTCGAAGTGGTCTTCCAGCTCGATTTCTTTCGCGATGGTTACACCATCGTTAGTAATAAGTGGTGCTCCAAATTTCTTGTCCAATACAACGTTACGTCCTTTTGGTCCTAGTGTTACTTTAACGGCATTAGCCAATGTATCTACTCCACGCAGCATCGCGCGGCGTGCGTCTTCACTGAATTTAATTTCTTTAGCCATAAAAAAATGCCCTCCTTATCAAAATTCGTATCGATTAAATTGTTCTTGCAGTAATTACTGAACTACTGCTAGTACATCACTTTCGCGAATGATTAAGTACTCGCTGCCTTCGTATTTCACTTCTGTTCCTGCGAACTTAGAGTAAATTACGTGGTCGCCTTCTTTGACCTCCAGGGCAACTTTTTCACCGTTTTCCGTTACGCGGCCTGTACCTACAGCTACCACTTTACCTTCCTGCGGCTTTTCTTTCGCAGAATCCGGAAGCACGATTCCGCTTGCAGTAGTCTGCTCTTCCTCTACTAATTCAATCACAATACGATCACCTAATGGCTTTAACAATTAGGACACCCTCCTTAGTCAGCATTAATATCGATTATTGTTGCTTATTAGCACTCTCTGATGGTGAGTGCTAATCACAATTATTATCATAATCAAATCGTCTCATATTTTCAAGTAAAATAAACTAAATTTTCGTCATCTTTTTCTGACACGATTCCACATTGTATAAGCCCTTATATTTATGGGTAGTTTTTAAATTATGATAAAATACATATGGTATAAACAGACTGATTTTTAAAAGAAGGCTGCGTTAATTTTAAATAAACAGGGGATAACGGCCCGCTTTTTCGCGGACGAACGTCCGAGACTCCTTACTTTTCCTTCAAAATAACAACATTTTAACAACGCCTATAATGAAAAAGGAGATATGTACATGCCAAAAAGATATTGGATTATTATAATCACCTACGTGGCGACACAGCTGTCGGCCTTGATTGGTGTTCCAGTACTGGCCTCTCTCGGTATTGCGCGCGGATTTGACGCGATTGCCTTGTGGTCGGTCATCAGCTTTACCATCGCTACAATCATTATCATAGCGTTACTGAAACCTGATATGAAGGAAGCCCAGATGAGATCAGACCGCTCGAGCGGGTTGAAAATTTTTGGCTGGTCGATTGCCGGCGTGTTCCTTGCATTGTTCGCTCAGGCCATTGCCGCATTGATTGAAACGGAACTGCTTGGCATACCTGCAGGATCTGAGAATACAATGGATTTAATGAACATTGCCCGCGAAGCACCTCTGTTCATCTTATTACCCGTTGTATTTGCTCCTATAACGGAAGAAATCATTTTTCGTAAAGTGATTTTCGGCCAGATTTATAAGCGCTCGAACTTCTGGCTCGCTGTTATTATTTCAGCACTCGTATTTGGCGCATTTCACTTCGACTTTCAGCATATGCTCGTGTATTTTTCCATGGGGTTAGTTTTTGCGTTTCTATATGTAAAAACGAAGAGCATCATTACGCCGATTGTCGCTCATATGGCGATGAACAGCTTTGTCGTCCTATCGCAGCTCTTCTACAGTGAAGAAGATATTCGCCGGATGCAGGAGCAGCTGCAGACGATCTTAACGGGAGGCCTGCTGTAATATGAGAGCCTCCCCCTTCTGATGGCCTTGATTTACTTCCTCATGGGGGCCGCATTTACGTATATTGCGACCTACTCGGCCTCAGAATCTGTTTGGAATTTCCGGACCATCCTTCCGGTGATGGTAGCTACCTTTAATTTCGCGGTGGCGGTCCGCTTAGTCAACATCCATCTTAAAATGAAAAAGATAAAGAATAACAAGAAAAAATAAAGAGGAGAAAGGAAATCTGCTTATGAAAGCTATCCTTCACGGTCACCGGGTTCACCTTGGGACTGTTAAAGACGAACACTTAACCGAAATTAAGACCTGGTTCAACAGCTCCCATTTTATGAGAAGGTTTGACGCGGTGGCGGCACGCCCGAAAACATTGGAGTCTTTAAAAGAGTGGCGTGATGAAGCGATGAATAGCGATAAGAGTTTTCTTTTCTCCATTTGCGATGGCGATAAATTTATCGGCTACGTGGAATTAAGCAGCATCCTTTGGAACCAGCGTAACGGCTGGGTAGCGATTGCGATCGGCAATCCAGACTACAAGGCCAAGGGCTATGGAACCGAAGCGATGGATCTGTTAATTAACTACGCCTTCCACGAACTGAACCTTCACCGCCTGCAGCTGACGGTTTTTGAATACAATCAGCCGGCGATCTGGCTGTATGAAAAGCTCGGGTTTACGTATGAAGGAGCGCAGCGCGAGTTTGTGATGCGCGATGGTGAAGCGTATGATATGTTCATGTATGGCCTTTTAAAAAGAGAATGGAACCAAAAAAACGCGGAAGAGAAGTTAGAAGAATAACTTCTTTTCCGCGTTTTATATTTCCTAAGGAAAAGAGTGCCCGTGGCTTTTTTAGGAGGCGTACATCTCTACAATGACCTTGTCTCGACTTTTTTTGAGGCCGTTGAGAAAATATCTATTTATTTTTCATGCTCACGATTTTTTCTATGCTTTCGTTTTATCATCCTGAACGCCTTTTAAAATAAACGAAAACGGAATTGCTAACAGCAGCACGGCCGCTGAGACGAGAAACGCTTCATTTAATGTCTGCAATGTGGCCAGCTGTTGATCGACATCAGGGGCGGCCGCCAGCTGAGCGCGGCGTACTTCATAGTAGATTGAAAAGAACACAATGCCAAGAGACGAGGACATCTGGCGGATGATATTGTTCATTGCCGATCCTTGAGCGACAAGGTGCTCAGGAATCGAGTTCATCCCAGACGTTGTCGCCGGCATGTTGCCCATCCCCATTCCGACGCCACGAATGGTGTTTAAGGCAAGAATCCACCAGAAGGGCGTGGACAACTCAAGGAATCCAAGACCGATAGAAGCTAAAGCCATAATTGCTAACCCTGGCGGCACGACATACCTTGGTCCTTTTTTATCGAGCAGCCGTCCTCCAAGTGACATAAACAGCCCGCTGGCCGCCGCTGCTGGCAGGAAAAGCAGCCCTGTCATCACTTCGTTTAGGCCGTACACATTTTGTATTAATAATGGAAGCAAAAAGATTCCGGAAAACAATCCAATCGAAGCTGAAGACGTCACAAGAATCGATGCCGTGTAAGTCGGTACTTTGAACACCGATAAGTTTAAGAGTGGATCCTCCTGGCGGTTTTCATAGAAAACGAAAGCCACGATCGCTGCAAGTCCTGCTCCAATCAGTGAGAGATTGACTGGATCTAATAGGAGTTCCACTGTTCTCCCGCGCCCAAGAGAGTAAAGAATCGCGCCGATTCCAAACGTAACGAGCAGGAATCCGGCAAGGTCGAACTTTTTCATTGGATCCTTCTTTGTCGGTTTTAAAAACTTCGCAGACAGGAAAAGCCCAGTTAATCCAAATGGAATGTTTATCGCAAAGAGCCACGGCCAGTCCAAATATTGAACGAGCGTTCCGCCGATCGTCGGTCCAATGGCCGGAGCAACCATCACTGATATGCCATAGATACCGACCGCGAGTCCCCGCTCATTTTTCGGAAATGAATTAAAAATTAATGCCATAGCGATCGGCATCATCAGACCGCCGGCCATCCCCTGGATCGCCCGAGATACGATGACCATCGCTAATGTATTAGATAAAAGGCCTGAGATCGACCCGAAAATAAACAGGCATAACCCCGCTAGGTAGACTTTCTTTTTTCCAAATCGGTCGCCAAGAAAGCCGGTTAATGGCATCGTCATCCCCATCGAAACCATAAAGATTGTCAAAATCCAGCCCACCGATACGGCGTTGGAATCGAAGACTTCGATAAACCGCGGGAGTATCGGATTGAGCATGCTGTTGTTTAAGATGACGGTAAAGGTTCCAAAGAGGACAGAGACCACCACTAACCATTTGTTTGGCAGCTTGCTCATCCTGATCCTCCTCCTTTTTCGACTGTTTAAATTTACCCATTGTGAGTTCCCTTAAACAATTCGCTGTGCTCTTATGCTTCTTCCCTCATTTCTTTTCTGATTTCATCAAGTCCTTCTTCTATCCACTCACTTTCTCCCCTTTTTATGCCTTCAAGTACATATCTTATATGGTCAAAAGTAACGAAATGAGAAACCTTTTGAATACAGCGGTCGATCTCCTTCTCTTCCATCTCCTTTAGAAGCTCTCGGGTAAAATTCTCTCCGCAATCTTCAAGGATATAAATAAACTCATAGTCAGGGTCGCTGATACAAAGGTCGCCAAAATCAATGATTCCTGATAAATCATCCGTTTTTGGATCAGTTAGAAAGTGATCGGGCGACAAGTCCCCGTGAATGAGTGCAGGCGTATAGGAAAAATAAGAGGAGTCACTCAAGTAAGTCCCAAACCTTGAAGAAATATAGCGGCTCAGGCTAGGTTCAATGCGTGGAAAAATATCTCTTTTCGTTTCTTCATAGAGCTTAGAAAAGAATGACTTGAGATTAAACTGCGGCACCCCCGCTTTGAGAGCTTCTTCTATAGAAAAAGCATGCAATTCCTTTATAAAGCGTGCAAGCTGAGAGCCGAGCTTTTTCTTTTGATCTTGATTTAGATGAGGAACGGCTTCTTCTTCTAAAAGAGTGCCGGGAAGCAGTTTATAACCAACGAAAAGCTGTCCATTCGTTTGTTTGCCGACATATTCAAATTCCGGAATCGCGACAGTTACCGCTTCCTTGAGCTTTGGCAGGATTTTAATTTCTTTTTCTAAATCAGCCGATCCTTTCTCGTTCTTTGCAAACCGAAACACCCATTCATCATTGACCTTAAGGGCGATACTCATCCAACCTTCCCCGATCGGTTCTGCATTGCTTATTTTATAGTCGGGAAAGCTTGATTCGATGGCTTCTATACAGCTGCTGAGTTTGTCTCTTCTCATGGGTTCCTCCCGAAATCATTAATGATGATACGTCCTTCTTCGAATTTATACATTTGATCGCTCACACATAAAAACTTACTCAATCACTTATACTAACGAAAAAAGAGGTGAGCGAAATGGAACATTTTCCGATCATCCACACAAATTTTTGGGACGTTATCATAGCCGTGCCCTCAGTCATTATACTTACCCAGCTTTTCAAAATGACGTTTGCTATCCCAAAAGGTCTCATCCCTACTCTTGCTAATATAATCGGCCTGTTCATCGCTGTTTTCATAGCCCACCCCAACAATTTATGGGCCGGATTATTTATGGGTTTCTTCTATGGCAACGCAGCTGTTGGAGGGTACGCTTCTTTAAAAACTGCACTTCTTACCTATCGAAAAAGAAAAAGGAAAAGTCTTTATGCCAAAACATAAAGATAGAAGCCCCTTATTTATTTGCAAAAGATAAACCTTTGGCCTCAAGAGCAGCACGAAGCTCCCAGATCACCTCCGCGTAATTTCAGAAGCTCTTTCTCACTTATGCCTTTCAATTGTTCCAGCTTTATGTAACTCGCACCATTAGGGGCCATCAGGCTGGTTTCCCTATCTTTGCTATGAATGTCATTGTTTTCATTAATAGGAGTTCCCGTTAGAAATCTTTAAGACAAATCCCAAGCAATTCTTCTCCCGCTCGAGAAAACTGCTCTTACTTTCTATTCAACCTTTGTTATTTTTAACATCGAATCAGCCCCGTCCTGAAATTCATAGGGAACCTTTAGTTCTTCTACTCTGCAGCCTCTGCTCATAATAAACTTCTTTAATTTGTCTAAGTGTTTATATTTATTACCTTCGAGGTCTACTAAGGGGAAGATCCGGATTTCTTCTTTAGAAACTCTTAATAATTCTTTAAGGGTCTCCTCATGAAAATCATAGTCCAGACGGTCTGCATACATAAATAGAAAATGTGCGGATAAAAGAATATCAAATGATTCGTCCTTAAATGGCAGCGCCGGAAGTGTGACAGGAACGTATGTTTGTCCGTGTTCTCGCATATCATCCGTACAGTCCTTCAAGGCACTGGCGCGGTATTCTCTAAGCTCATCAATGTCTTTAAAGTAGTCCCAAACATAATTATTTTTTGCTTTTTCCATGTGTTCCATCGCATGATCAATATCTTCTAACCCCTTGTTTCTTAAGTCCTCCACTGAATGGTCATATACGATGTCACACGAGGTAATCTCAAACCCCTTTTTCCGTCCGACGGCAGTAAAAGAACAAGCGCCTGCTGGACAATCAAGAATTCTTATTCTTCTTACAAATTCCTCAGATAGAGCAAACATGTCCATATACTCTTCATATGTCCTGCCGATAAACACAATCTTGTCTATATCAAGCTTTTGCTTTAACCTGCTCATCTATCTCCACCTCCGGCATAAACTTTTTGGGAAAGACTGTTCGTTTCAGACTTAAATAGCTGTTTCTCTTCTAATAATGGATCGTGAAAAATAACTAATTCTGCTCCAGGGATATGATTGTTAATTGCTATGCGGGCACTGCACATCTTGCTCCCCGTAAAAATATCTTTGGACGTCCGTGAGCTGTATCTATCCTTTCCTTTACCCATGATTCCATTCTGTTCTCCTTCCGCTGCGTTTGATAAGCTTAGTAAAAATAAGTCCGCTCAAGGAAGGAATAAGCATATAAACTCCAACTGCTCCCCAAAATAAGCCATCCCATCCTCCCACAAAGAAGCTGATCGGAAATATTACTAAAGCAAGAACAATAAGCTGAGTGAAAATAACATCACCTATATGCTTCTTAGATTTTAATTTCTTTTGAAGAAGATGAAGGACAACGGCTAAAATTAATGAAACAACAATAGATAGAAAAACTAATTCAATTTCCATTTAGCTCACCCCACATTTCGCTTATAAATTTTGTCTGCACGATAGACGCTCGCAGACATAGTGATTAAAGAAACAACGAACAATCCAATCCAATACTCATTACTGTAAGCTGCTGCTATGGTTGCAAAAACCCCAGACCAAATGGATACGATAAAACCCAGCATGGTTTTGCCATCCTTTAATACCCGCCAATTCATGAATTCCCTCCTACACTAAGGTCAAAATTTCTTTGGATTACGCTCATTTCCACGTTTGAAATTCCCTGTGATCTTCGCCATGATTAACTGCCTGGCTTTTTCATTTTCCGCTATGTCCATTTTATCTAGAAATTTCTCTGCTTCTTTTCCTTTTAGTATTTTTACCTACTGACCGTCGAAGTCTATAAAAACGGTGCGATTTTTAGTGACCCGATAACTAAAAGGGGATACATCCAATCGATTTCTTTTATCGATATTGTCCATTTCTATCCTCCACTGAAAGCAGGATCATTTCCTAAGTACTTTTCCATTCGAATATCTGCCCACATCTTCCCCTGCCAGTAAGTAAACTCTGGGATGCGGGTGATTTCCTCGTATCCGAGCCTTTTATAAAGGTTAAATGCCTGTTTGTTAAATTCAAACACGCCGAGTTCAATCCGCTTAAGACCCATACGTGTAATTTGTTCTTCTAAGTATCGTATCGCCGCATATCCGATCCCCTTGCCCCGTCCTTCCGGCTCGCCTATCGTAATCCCTATCCAGGCTGTACCTGGGTCTTTTTTGTAGAGATGATCTGGATCCACCATATAATTCATTTCGCCGACCAGTCGTCCATCCACATATATTAGGTAAATGTTCTGATAATGAAGCCGTTCTTTTATTTCATCAGCTGTAACTTTCCACTGGCGTTCTAAATCGGCTTTGTTTAGATTAGGGCGTGTCAATGGAACCATCTCGGAGTCGTTCTCCCATTTGTTAAACATATCTGCCAGGCTTGGGGTTGGCTGAGTTAATTCTATAAATTGAGTTTTCACGAGTTGTTCCTCTCTATGTGATTTTTTTCATAATAATTTTCCCTTTCTTGAATTATTCAAAAAAGCAGACTTGCAATTTGTTACCATCTAAATCATAAAAATTAAAGAAGTTATTTACATCGTCATTACATAATTCGCTTACTGATACGCTTTTTCCCTTCAATTCTTCATAGGTTTTCTTGATATTTTTCGAAAAGAATATCGGATAGGTCTGATGAGTGTTTAAATGTCTGTCACCTTCTTCAAGAGTTAGCGGAATACTGTTGCTTCCAACGCTTAGCACGCGATAGCCTTCACCTCTAAAAGCAACTTCAAACCCGAGGATCTCCTGATACCATCTGCAAGACTTCTCCACATCTTTAACAATTAAGCACAATGTATCAATTCTATCAATCACTAGTAACACTCCTTACGAATGTATTATTTCTTTATGATTCTTAGATTTTACTTTTATAAATACGATTTACTCTAAAGTTGGTTTCATCATTCATTGAAGTAAAGTTGACTTGACATAATGTTAAGTCAACTTTACAATTAAACCAATAAATGTAAAGTTGGTTGGATATGTATTTATCAAATCGAGTAAAAGAACTACGTGCTAAAATTGGATGGACACAAACAGATCTTGCAAGGCAGGTAGAGGTGTCGCGGCAGACGATCGCCGCTTTAGAGAAGGATGACTATATTCCTTCCCTGCTGCTGGCAATGAGGGTAGCTCAAGCTTTTGATTTACAGGTGGAAGAAATATTTACGTTGGAGGACGAACGATGAGTACTTATAAGAATGCTTTAATTTCGATTACTTTAATTGTTTTGTTCGGATGGGCTTTAGTACCTTTATATAGTGCGCAAATACAGTTTGCTGAAATCATTCACGATCCTAACCCGCCCTGGGAAATTACTATCCCGGTTCTTCCCATCCTGTTCTTTCTCCTGATCGGCGGAATTCTTACGGCGATGGCCTACAAGAAAAACAAAAAGAAACATGGCTCCTGGAAGCAAGCAGCCCTTCTGCCTCCTGAATTAGAAGAGAGCGATGAACGTGAGCGTTTTCTAACAGGAAAAGCCTGCCGCAGCTCTTATGTAGCGATGTGGTATATTTCTCCGATAGCCGCTGCCCTGCTTCTCCTCTATCCATTTGTTATTGAAACAATGCCGTATTATCCAATCATTATATTGCTGCTTATCCCTTTAGTTCAGACGCTCGTGTATTTTATGAGCTGGAAGAAAAATTACTAAGCGAAAAGAAAAGGAACTTCCGTATGGGAAGTTCCTTTTAGTTAGGCTGGAAAAAGTATTTTGCTGCAGTAAAACTTATTGATTCCTGATGGCTTACGATTAAAAAACACTTAAATCACTAGAGATTCAAGTGTTAGCAGCGTTATCTGAATAAAGCCAGAATTCGTTCAAGCTTCCCTTTTGGTTTGACCGACTCTTCCAGACGTTTATTAAATTCATTCTGGGACTGCCATTCTTTTCTCTGTTCATCCCGCATGTGCTGTAATTCCTGTTTTAGTGCTTCACTTTTCTCTCTCTCCTGCTCAAGCAGGGCCTCATAGTGATTTTTTTGCTGTTCTGACAGCTTCTCAATGTTGGTCGAAGTTTTCTGTGCGAAGTTCCCTACACCCGAACTGATTACATGATGATCCTGCTGAAGCCGGGATACCTTTGTTTTCAGTTCGTTCATATCATTAGACAGCTGGACATTCATTTCTCTTGCAGCTGCCAGTTCATTCGTTAACGCTTTGAAAAACTCGCTTAACTGAGCAGGGTCCTGAAGAGAATGGTCATATGTATTGGGGATGGCAACTTCTGTCGACCTTTTCAGCCGGTTTCGCTGATCTTCGACAAGGTCTTTCGCCATATCGTCCTGCGGCTTATCCGTGTCCCGGATTGCTTTAAGAGCATCGATATCAGAGCGCACAAAAATCCGCCGATCTCCGTCTTTAAAAAATTCATAACCATTCCGTTCTAAAATCTGCCCATATCTTCGTACTGTCGTTGTAGCGATTCCCATTTCTTCTGCAACTTCCTTAGTAGAGAAAGCTCGCTCATTGGGTTGTATATCGTGTCGCATATCGGGCCTCCTTTTCTAAAATAATGAAGGTTTTTTAATAATTTTTCAAGATGATTTGGTAGCGTTACAAATGTAAGACAGGACCAATTCATGAGGAATTCTATTTAGATTTTTGGAGAATAATGTATAAGAAGGAGGAATGACCATGTCAGATTTTGAAGAAATCTACAATCAGTACAAGCAGCAGGGCGAACAGAACGCCGCCCAGGAACAAGGAAGCCAAGCTCCTCAGCAGGGACAGGAAGAGATCGTAGCTGTAAGAAAAAATGATGACGGCGACATTATCGCTGTTAAAACAAACAGCGGACGCGAACTCGACTATGTCTCTGCCCTCAATGAAGCAAAACAAGGAAACCTCGCTCATGTTGACGTCTTCCATAAATACGGACGTGATATTCTACGCAGTGAGCCGGACGGTATTAAAGAGAACAACCTGGATAATCTGCCGAATTTTTAGTCATAAACCGCCGAAGTTTCTGTCGGCGGTTTTTTTTTCATCTATTCAAACTTTATTAGAACTTTGGTTAAACACTTAAGAGGTAAGGATATAAGGGGGGATAGAGGTGATAAAAATTGGTCAATTTCTTATTAGAAGCCACGATTATCTTTATTCTTAAAAACCTTGTCTACTTTTTCACAAACAAAACTTACCGGCCAAGCTATTTTAGCACCTTTAGTCGAAAGCGTCGAGACAATAACTCCTGTTGTACCTACCCTAAATTCCTGTACTTTAACGGCGAAACGATGTTTTCTGTAGGACTGTCGGGCCTACCCGCTTCTTTGCTTTAATTGAAGCAAGAATTGGAGTTCTTCTTCCAACTGCCTATTTTATGAAAGCACTGGAACCTGGCTCCGCATCGTGAATAAGCAGATGCCTGTTGATAATTATAGTAATCCGATTAAAAATAAAGCTCTGCCTTTTTTCAGCTCAACCCCCCTCTTTCTGCATTCCTTTTAGTAAATCTAGGTTTACTGAAATAGGTGCCCAGAAACATAAATAACAAGGCAGCCATCATTCCTGACCCTCCCTGGTCAAAAATAAGAGAAACGGGTATGGATAAACTTGATAGTACAAACGTAGCTTTCATCATATCTGTCACCTTAATAAATGCTAGTTCCAATTATTCCAAACAAATAATGGAACCTCAATTATTTTTTTCAGGAAAAACACAAAAAGACGCATATCCTTTACAGATAAGCGTCTTTTGCTCCGTTCATTTAACTCTTCAGCATACCATGCGGATCCAGTACAAACTTCTTCGCCGCTCCTGAGTCAAATTCATCGTAACCAAGAGGAGCATCCTCAAGTCCAATCACTGTAGCATTTACTGCTTTAGCGATGTTGGCTTTTCCTTTTAAAATGGCCATCATCAATCCGCGATGGTAGCGCATGACTGGGGTCTGGCCGGTGGCAAAGGTTTGGGCTTTGGCCCATCCAAGGCCGAAATCAAGTTTCAGCGAGCCGCGTCTTGCGTCTTCATCCGAAGCGCCGGGATCTTCCGTTACATAGAGGCCTGGGATTCCGAGGCCTCCGCCTGCTCTGGTGGCTTTCATAATAGAGTTAAGTACAGTAGCCGGAGCCTCCTGGTGATCATGTCCATGGGCTTCAAAACCGACACAGTCAACAGCGACATCAACTTCAGGAACGCCAAGAATCTGATCAATTTGCTCAGAAATATCATCATGCTCACTAATATTAATGGTTTCACATCCAAAGCTTCGCGCCTGCTTCAGACGCTCTTCGATCAGGTCGCCGACAATTACGACCGAAGCGCCGAGCAGCTGAGCCGAGTGGGCGGCTGCCAATCCTACAGGTCCTGCCCCAGCAATATAGACTGTGGAACCAATCTTTACACCACCCGTATAAGCTCCGTGGAATCCTGTCGGGAAGATGTCTGATAGCATCGTCAAATCGAGCATTTTTTCCATGGCTTGGTCTTTATCAGGGAACTTCAGGCACTGGAAGTCTGCATAAGGAACCATAACATATTCAGCCTGTCCGCCGACCCAGCCGCCCATATCTACATAGCCGTAGGCAGAGCCCGGCCGATCCGGATTCACATTTAAACAGATATGTGTATTTTGTTCTTTACAGTTGCGGCAGCGTCCGCACGCAATGTTAAATGGAACGGAAACAAGGTCGCCTTTATTAACAAACTCTACATCTCGCCCTGTTTCAATCACTTCACCGGTAATTTCATGTCCAAGTACGAGCCCCTCGGGAGCTGTGGTTCTTCCTCTGACCATGTGCTGGTCACTTCCGCAAATATTGGTGGATACGACTTTTAAAATGACTCCGTGATCACAGCGCCGCCCGACGTTCTGCGGGTTTACTCCAGGACCATCCTTCAACACAAGCTCAGGAAATTCGATATCTTTTACCGTGACTCCGCCATTACCTGTATAGGCTACTGCCCGGTTATTCGTCGCCAAATTTACAACCTCCCGCTTAATTTTTGTTAGCGCTTTCATTACTGTCCCTAAAAACATCGGGCTGCGAACGCTGCCTGCTCCCTCCTCTGCATGAGTCAAATTGCCCAATCTCTTCATATGTTCCCTTTCCTATATTTCCCTAAACTTCTGCAATTTTCTATTAACAAGAGATTAATAGATTTTCACCCAGCTACAAGCTTAAACTTTTACTTTTATGCTTTTAATCGAACCAATTGTTGAAGGGACCAGGAGGCAGGCGCAGCAAAGCCTGACCACGCAGGTCCTCCCCAAGAAAAAGTTGAAAATGTAATTTACATGATCCCTGATGGTTTTAATGCGGATTACGCTATTTGAGAACTTTCAGCGGACAGTTCTTTTTTATGGGGGTTCCTCATCAATGCATATAAAAGCAATATGATAAGCTATAATAGAAACATCTGCAGAATATTTTATTGGACCGTATCTTTTTTTCTTTCTTAATCGTTTAAAGGATAGAGAGGAACTAAAGGAGTGAGGAAAATGAACGCCAGGCCTGGCATAAAAGCACCCTCAAACTGTAAAAAACTCGAAGAACTTTATTCTAAATTAAAGGATTATTGTCTTTTTCTATCCCAAAACAAGTGGGATGGTGAGGACTTAGCTCAGGAAACTATATACAAAGCGATGAATCATTATGGTCAGAAGTCTGATCTCAATGCAGCTTTATTGAAGAAGATGGCTCGTAATTTGTGGCTGGACCAACGTAAAAAGCTTAACCGTGAAGTCCTTGGCTGTGATCCAATAGAAAAGGATGATTACTGCAAAATCGATACAGACCTTTTAGAAAAAGCGATCTCTAAGCTTACACCGAAACAGTCGGTCATTTTCACTTTAAAAGATGGCTTTCACTTTCAAAATTCTGAGATCGCCGAGATTTTTGACATGACAGAAACAGCAGTCAAGGCGGTACTAAACAGGGCAAGAACCAGACTCGCTAAATTATCTTCTGGTGAAGAGCTTCCTGACTTACAAACTGCGAAATCAGAAATCATCACACGGCCATTGCTTCACGCAATCCGCTCAGGTGATCCTTCTGATTTTATTAAGCTGATACCAGCCTTGTTCCCTAAAGAAAGTCAGCCGACGTTAAAGGTCATGGCATTTTCCTCTCCTTCCAGTTCCCTCTCGATGGCCGCTTAGGCGGTATACGAAGGAGGAAAAAACATGTCTGCTATTCCATATGTAATTGAACAATCGAAGCACGGCGAGCGTTCGTACGATATATACTCAAGATTATTGAAAGATCGAATTATCATGGTCAGTGATGAAATCAACGATCACATGGCAAACAGCATCGTTGCCCAGCTGCTTTTTCTGGCTGCTGATGATTCAGATAAGGATGTATCTCTTTATATCAACAGCCCGGGCGGCTCAACATCCGCAGGATTCGCTATCCTAGATACGATGCAATATATAAAGCCGGATATCCGCACGATCTGCACAGGGATGGCCGCTTCATTTGGCGCTATGCTCTTACTCGCTGGTACAAAAGGAAAGCGCTTTGCGCTGCCTAATAGCGAAATTATGCTCCATCAGCCGCTTGGCGGTGTGCGCGGCCAGGCAGCAGATATTGAAATTTCGGCAAGAAGGATTTTGAAGCTGCGAGAGCAATTGAATCAGTTGATAGCCGATCGTACCGGGCAGCCCATTGAAAAAGTAGCTGTAGATACGGACCGCGACTATTTCTTGAGTGCAGAAGAAGCGAAGGAATATGGGATTATCGACGAAATTATTCAGTCACAGAAATAAGAAAACGGCAGTCATATAGGCTGCCGTTTTTCTTACTTAATAATGGCCTTCTTCCCCTGTCTGCTCAAACACTTTCCATTGCCCGTTCATCACCGAAGTATAGTGCCTCATAAGGATGAAGTTTTTCCGGTTTCCTTCCTCTTCGGTTTGAATAAAATATGTATCTGAACCTCGATAGTCTATTTTTGTTATCTTAAGTCCCTGAAATGTGTTATCTGTCCCAATAAACTCCTTAACCGCCCCTTTTTCATTAAATTCCCGGACCACGCTGTATGGGCCGAATACTACAATGGCTGTTAATGTGATTAATATCCCTAAACCAATCCATTGTTTTCTATTCACTTCCTGCTCTCCCTCACCCTTCTATTTTCCTTAATATATTAATCATCCCCTCCTTTTCTTATAAGGTTCTCTACTAATAACTATGAAACCCCGAGCGACCGTGACCCCGCAGCGTGATTTTCGCTAGGATCTAAAAAAGTTCGATTAAGTTCGGCACGTCGTGTGCCAACCTCCCATGCGGGGGCGCTTAAAAGTGAGCGGATTCCCACTTTCTAAACTCCTTCCTCTTAGAAAAGCACCTCCACTTTACTTTCTTCAGACATCGCTTCTTGAATAAGGTCTTTTACCTCTTGTTCATTCGATAAACCGCTTAAGTCAGTGTCATACCATTTACTCAACTGTTCTTTTGTCAGTTTATATTCCTGATCGTCAAACTGGAAAGCCGCCCACTCTGCATTTTCAACCAAGACAAATAGGAATGTAGCATTATAGATTGCCGTCTCCCGGTATTCCTTTTCGATCTCGGTTTGTTCTATGCCTTCATATGTAAGGGTCATTCCATAAGGAACTTCTTTTGACTGCAAAGTGACTTCCTTGAATTCTTCACTGTGCTCCAATTGGCCGATAATATTAATAATTGCACTGTTGTCGCCAATTAAAGAATCTTCATACTCGAATACATCCTCTTTTGTCTGGCTGTCTGCCTGGTTCATTGATTGACAGCCGCTAAGAAAAATTACCGCCAGCAATGTTAAAATGATAGTTTTTTTCTTCATCATCTAATCCTTTCTCTGTTTGCAGTAGAAAACATAGCTGTAGTCACTTGACTGTTCGTGATACAGGTTGATCTCCTGCTGAATCATTTCTACAGCTTCCAGTGCTTCTTCATTACCTGCATATTTTTCTCTCATATGCTTAAGATTTGCAGCGAGAGGAGCATAATATTCTTCGGTCCAATCTTCTTTGGGCAGTACGAACGAAGACATATATACATAATGATTGTCCTCAATCTGCTTTATTTTATCAGGGATGGTATTCATATCAGAATAGCTTTGATTCCAGAATTGCCTGCTTTCTTCAGAAGGATGGGAATGCAGCCAGGAAATTTCACTGCATACGAGATAACCATCTTTTTTCAAAAACTTCCGCCAATCTTGCAAACCCTTTTGAAACCCCGCAATATAGATGGATCCTTCTGCCCAAATCATATCGAATGTTCCTTTTGGAAAATCCATTTCAAACATTGATAGATTTAGGACGTCTACTCTTTTTTCTAACCCTTTCACCTGCAGCCGTTCTTTAAGTTTTCTCAAATATGAATCGTTGTTATCTATAGCCGTAATGCGGGCATTTGGAAACTGATCCGCTAAAAGTAAGGTATGCTGCCCCGTTCCACAGCCAATATCCAGAATTTTCATTTCTTTATCTCTTGGTATATTTACTAAACGAATCGCTTTTTTGTTGAATGTTCACTTCCAGGTCCTAATCTTGATAGACCCTCGAAAGCTTCATAAAAATACTTTTCCATCCCTAACGCTCCTTATTTATGCTTGATCATCGACTCTATCTTTTCTTTAATAGAAATTTGGCTTGTAAATAAAATATAATTGTCTTTCTTCGTTCTAATCACAACTCTGTCTGTTGAACCCGATGGATATCCGATTCTCACCGCTTTTTTATCTTCGCCAGCATATGTATCGTCACTGACCACTTCCATAACATCATTTTTAGGAATCTTAATTTTGCTAAATTGCCATTTCAAGATGACATTCTCATTATTATCTGTCACGGTTATATGTAGCACATGACCCCTCCGTAGAAATAATTTCCTAATTATATTTACGATTAGTTCTGAAGGACGTTTCAATAAAATACCTTCATCAGACGTTCGACACTCTCGATGCCTCGTATAAGGCTTTGGTTTGTCAGCCCTGTGATATATTAAAATTTATAACATTGAAATATAATAGCCAAAAAGGTTCACTTCCAATGATGAGAAGTGCACCTTTTTTTTATTAATTCCATTTCTTAAAAGATAACCACAACCGCTTGATCTTCCGTTCCACCGGCTTGCTCGAATTCGCCTGCTGTTTCTGCCATTCATTGTAACTGGCGATTCCGATAAGAAGAAATCCTGCCAGCAGCAAGTATACCCACCATGGCACGTTCCCCCAGTAAGGTCTAGATTGATAGAGAACGTTGAAGACGAGTACGCCCATACCGACAAAAAAGTAAGATTTGATGCGGAACTGCATGCCTGCCAGCATTGAGATAAGAGACAGCCCGCCGATGATCCAAGCATCCCAGATCGTATGGCTCTGGATCGCATCAACAACAAGGTAAGCCGCGATCAGCAATAAAGCTCCAAACTGGACGTGATACATAATAGACGTGAAGTCCTTCCAGGCCATTTTTCTCAGGAGGAAAAGAACGCCGAGAATTGGAAGAACTTGAAGCTCTGCTTCGATCAAGTCTGGAATGTAGGCTCGATAGTCGTGTAACAGCATCAGGTAAGCCGCATAAAGACCGGACGCTCCTGCTGTACGGAAAGCTTTATCAACGAGCTTCTGAGCCCATTTATCAGCATTGATAAAGAACCATGCGCTCAATAGAACGACTGGGGTAATACGCAGCCAGACGCTGTCATCCCAGGTCGTGAGATAATTCAAATAAACGACATACATAAACGCAATCCATGAATAGGCATCGGCCTTATTTTTTGGCCCGACAAGATATTTATGGAAATAACGGCCGGCTCCTGCCAATATGAGAGCGAATCCTGCAAGTGCGAGAATATATAAGGAGCGGTCCCAATCAGATCCCGCCTTCTCCCATAACATAAGCGTTACAAATAATGGAGCAAACCTGACGATCGACCAGTCTCTCTTGTGTAAAAAGAAAAGGATCAGGATGACATAGCCAAATGAAGGAATCCACTCATAAGCCAGCCACTCCCCTTCCCGGCTTGCGATTAAATATAAACCTAGGATTGAAAAAGGCACCAAGTACCAGTCGATGCGCTTTTGCCAAAGGCGGGGCACAGCTTCCCATATTCCAGCGATCACTAAGCTTGTAACGAGGAACACGTACACCGTCGGCACCGACGGCCACAGTCCGTAAAATCGAGGCAGTGTCAAAATGAAGATAAACAGTGTTGTCAAGGCTGCATACAGCATCACCTTAATTTTCCATTCAGTGTTTGCCTTGAGCGTACTGTAACCATACAGCCCCATCGGCACAAGTAAAATGACGGGACTGACCGTTTCAGAACTGATCTGATCAAGCAGGAACACCGCCACAATCAGCGGTTGAATGCCATGGCCCAGCCAATAAAAGTACGGTCTAATTCCTGCCCATTTTCTCTGACCGGCATCTCCTATTGTTACTAAAACGACCGGCGCAAATGCCATATAGATGAAAATCGCTTCAAATGTGTTGATGGAAAACGTATCTATCATCGAGAGATAAAAAGCTAATGTCACAATAGAGATTAAACTCCATAAAAACGACTGCCCCATAAACTGGACAAGCCAGTACAATACTCCGATGCCGACCAGGAGAATCATCGGTCTGATGAAGGTACCGTTCACCTGTGGATTGTTAATGAGTAAAATCATTGCCAGCAGGTATGAGCCCTGTCCTGTATAAAAAGTGGTCATCGAAAGCTTCTGCTCTTTAAGCTTTTTCCAGCCTAGATGAATAGCCAGCAGCAATAGACCAGTTAAAGCGAGATGAAACGGGAGAGCTAAACCTTCTTCGTAAAAGGCAGCGACATTTGTAATCGGCTCATATAGAAAAGCCGCGGCCAGAAATAATGCGATTGGATGGATCCATACAGCCGTTTCTCTGACGTCCTGAATTTGGATTTTTCTTTTTACAAGATAAGCAAGGATCGCAATCACGAAAAACATAAGCGAGCTGTATCCGTACAACATTTCATTTAATCCATAAAGAAGAGAGCCTAATAGCACGAAAGCTGAAACATAAAACGCGCTCTCTTTAACAGCTGTTAACCAGCGGTTTTCTGTCCATAATCCTGCGTATACAAGCATGAGTGCTGCTGAGATAAACATAAAGAAAAACAGCGGCCCTGTTTCAGTTAATTCCCATAGCTGCCAAAGCGAGATAAAGAAAAATATTGGGGTCATGTATTGAAAGACCTTGTATTTCGTCAAGTTGGAAAGGAGCAGGTAATTGACAGTTATGATGGCATAACCTCCCAGCAGCAGCCATGAATCCACTTCCCCTCTCAGCAAGATGCTTTCATAGCTGATATAGATAAAAGCACAAAACGAAACACTCCCGCTCGTATAGCGGAATACCTTATCTACGAAGGCATAGTTTTTAAAAGCATAGGCAAAACCTAAATAAATAAGCCCAGTCAGCGCATAGACCGTGGCATCGACCGATTGCAGCGGCGAATTCTCAACCAGCTGATAGACGGCATAAACGATCATCACGGAAAACACGAATTGATACTCTTTCGTTCTGTAGACGAAGACCATCGCCATATAGATGCTGGCCGTCAATAAAAGGTTAAAGCTGTAGAATACTTTACTTTCAAAGAAGAACAGCATCAGCAGTGTGGAAAGCACAAGATTCAGCTGCGCGTACAGCGGAACTTCTTTTATAAAAATCTTAAGCTTATCTTGTTTTTTATACCTGACATAGAGAATGAGCAGCCCCGCATTAAACAGCATGAGCAGCATATAAAAAGCGTCGACTGATAACGGCAGAGCACCTAGAGCAAACCCTGCGGAAAGTGACAAAAACACGAGAGAAATCCATACATACAGACGGGACTTGTGGACGAACGCGTGGCGGACGTATAACGGTAAAGGAAGCAGTGTTCCCATTAGCCCTAAGAGATACCGCCCTTCTCCAAATAAAGAAAGAAAATTGCCGAACAGTTCGAAATAGCCGATCGCAAGGAAGCCTATTGGAATAAGGAGGCTTCCAAGAGTTAAGAAAGCAAAAGCCGTTTTTGTGATTTTAAGAAACTTACCCGTTATATGACTCAAGCCAAAGAAGAACTGGGACACAAAGGCAATCGATAACACCTTCATTCCAGGCCCCATCTGTTCCCACTGGCTGGTCGCAACTATAAGCCCGGTGATGAGTAAAAGGGACACTCCGAGAATCAGAGACCACGTAATGTTCCGCTCACGAATTTCTTCTGGTGACTTTTCTTTTTTCACCTTAACCGTTTGCTCCTGCGGCGGTTCTATTTCCGGGTTGGGATCGACCATCGCCGCACTCTCTTTCTCTTCCTTTATTTTTTTAAGATCAACAGTGAATAAGCGATTCGCGGTTAATATTTTGTTGTATTGATCTTCCGTTATGTAACCGTCAATCCAAAGCTGCTCCAAACGGGTTTTGAAGAATTCGTTCTTCCCGGCCTCTGATAAATGATCCACTTCCATCCCTCCTTTTAAATATTGACGGCCCCTATACAATGTCAAAAATATCTTTTACTAACCTTCCGATCCCTCTTACTAAAAACAAGACGATCCGAAAAGGAAAGATCAGGAGTTCAGGGATCCAAAATAACAGCTCCAGCAGAAAATCAAAGATATGGAACCGACTGTCTTTCTTCTCCAGCGCTTTTTCATTTAGACTTCTCCTTCTTTAGCTCAATCACCGCTCCGATTATGCCAAAAAAGCCGCCGACGGCAAACAATATGGGGATGAAATCTGCTGAGGATGTTTCTCCCGCCCACTGAGAAACACCGAATAAGCACAGAACCAGGCTGCTGATTAAGCCCATATATGCCTGATGCTTTTTATTCATTGCGGTACACCACCTTTTACACCTTTGAAATTCCGTTGACAAAAACACTTATTATTGATAAACCAGTAACCCCTAGAGCCGCAGCTGTGTTACTTTTATATTCAAATGCACCGGCTAAGAGCCCGGCTGCGCCAAGAAGGACCCACACCGGAAAAAATAAAGCGTCAGAGACTTCTATTGGCAGAAGCGAATAAGCTCCAATCTGTAACGTCAGCCCAGCGAAAACAATCATTGAAAAGTTAAAAGGGGACGGTGATTTTCCTTCTTGTTGAAAAAGGAAGGTCATGACAATTATGATAAAAATAATGAAAATGATAATAGCGAAAAAAATCAGGCTGATTCCCAATAAAGTCAGCTCCTCTACCTATGATGTTTTATGAAAAAAATGGATTCTTTATTACATAACGATTATAACCTGTGATTCGTTTCAGGATCAGTCAAAAATACGAGCGAAAATGAAAAAATACGCGAGAAAACAACTGTCATGAAAAAAATCACTTACCGGGTAAACCCGCAAGTGATTTTTGTCCTTCTATGCTCTTCAATCTGTTTTTGCAGCTTCTTCGTCAGTTTATTGTTATAAAAAAGGTCTGATTAGAAATGATGGTTTCTTCCCTCCTCATTAAAAAAGTAAGCATGCAGGCCGTTGGACGGCTGCATGCTTTTTTTGCTCCTATTCTCTCTCTTCGTTTTTCTTCTCACTAAAATCTTCACTTTTATCATCGGTAACTTGAGGCTCCGGCTCGGCGGTGGCTGAAACTTCTTCAAATGAATCCTCTTTTTGTGAGCCAAAGTTATTTAGCCGCGGAATACGTAGCTTTCGAGCATCGCTTTTAAATCCATCCCTGTCGTTTCTTTTAATGATTCCTGAATGCCAAGCATTGTTGGATGTCACACTGTTTGCTACTTTAGCCGATCCTCCTTGAGAATGGGCTCCTCCCATATCGATAACTTTCATATACGTGATAAGCATAATGTGCCATCTGTCTCTCGATGGCATCAACGACTGAATGTTTTTCACTGCGAATCATTACGGTTTTTAACAGATCTTCTTTCGTTAACTTATGCACCAAAAAGTACAGTCCATCCTTTGTCCCACACTTCCATCATTTCTTGTTTAGAGGTGATGGTATCCTCAAATTCCTCATCCCGATTTCTGTAGTCTTTTTCTCCATCAGACGTTAAAAAGTCTGTCCAGCGTGAAACCATATTGCCGGTTAGATGTTTGATGATAATGGTAATATTATTTGATTCTTCGTTTAATCTCCAGTAGATGTCGTCCTCAGCCAGCTGTTGAATCGCCTGATCTCCAACGTCTTTTACACTTTGAAACCTGTTTTGAATGGTTTTCAATTATTCATTCGCAATATTCATTAGGTTCCTCCTTTATGGGTAAAAGGTTGATTCTTATTAAAGCCTCTTTTCTCCTAGGATAGCAGCCGTATGATAATGCCTGGAATGTGGACCTCTTACAAGCTCGACATTGTGAAACCCCCGTTCCCTTGCTAGAGGGATAAATTTGTCTTTCATTAAACTTTCTATTCCTTCCCACTTTTCATCGTCTTTTCCATCACTAAGAGTTATGATGAAAGACCCTCCCGGTTTAAGGACCCGATGGATTTCAGAGACTGTATCAGGAAGCTGATCCCAGAAATAAATGGAATGAATGCTGAACACCTTATTAAAATGTTCACTTTGGAATGGGAGTTGTTTTACATCTCCTTCAACTAATTTAGCTCTTCCTTCAATGACTGCTTTTTTATTTCTCATGGCAGCTGACCGAATGAGAACCGGGGAAAGATCAATTCCTACCGCTTCCTTAACATTATCTCGGCTTAATATATGCTTCATGGCATATCCCGCGCCGCACCCCAGCTCTAACACACTTTTATCTTCTATATTTCTTAGTAATTCAATGGTCCATAATGTTTCTGGTTTATGCTGCCTGACCATTTTTTCGCCAAAATACATTCCTAGTAATCCGCGTGGTTTACCATACTGGTTATCTATTAAAGCCTTCATCTTGGTAATCATTTTTATTCTCCCTTCTTTTTAATGGAAGTGTAAAGTGAATTAGACAAGTATTCCCTTGAAATCCAACCTAGCAAATAAACCATTCATAATTGTTTTAGTCCGCTTCAGTGATCTGTTTCTGCAGCTTCTTCGTCAGCTTGTTAAAAACTAACGTGTGCGAATGAGAAATCAGTTCTTCCAACAAGCCATCGGGGAGGTCGGCCTCCAGGTAGATCGAGTTCCAGTGCGTTTTGTTCATGTAATAGCCGGGGATGATGCCTTCATATGTATCGCGCAGCACCTCGGCTCGTTCGGGGTCGCATTTTAACGAAATGATCGGTGTCCTTTCTGAGTCGCCGCCAACCATGGCGTACATTTTTGCGCCGACGTGGTAGCGGTCAGCGCTCCATTCTTCCTTATAATCATGAGTTGTACCTTTTAATTTCATGCAATACCTGTGGATATGCTCTTTCATCAGGGTCCCTCCCTGCCTTTTTTCTTATATTTTACAGTTAAAAACGTTTTCCGGCTATAGACGGCTGGATTTACATTTTTATGAAATAGCAAAAATTGGAAAATACGTGCGAAATGACCGCCTCCTCCGCACGTACCAGCTCCTAACGAAAAAAAAAGAGGATAACCTTATTGGTTATCCTCTTCTGATTCCCCATCTAGCGGGTAGTGTTTTAGAAAATAGACGAGCGCCTGCAGTTCAACCGCGAGATCGATGTGATGGACGCGTACGCTTGCTGGTACGGTAATCCTTGCTGGCGTAAAGTTCAGAACGCCGGAAATGCCAGCATCCACGAGACGGTCAGCAATTCCCTGTGCGGCTGATACCGGAACAGTCAGGATGGCAACCGAGATGTTGTCCATATAATCCTCGAGCTCGTCGATGTGCTTAATCGGCACACCGCCAACCGTTTCTCCGACCCGCTTCTCATCAGCATCAAAGGCGACTTTGATTTTCGTATTATTGTTTTTCGTAAAGTTATAGTTTAAAAATGCGGTTCCGAGGTTTCCGACACCGATCAGGGCAACGTTGGTCGTTTCATCCTGATCCAGTGTTTTTCTAAAAAAGGACAACAGGTGTTCAACGTTGTAGCCGTAGCCTTTTTTTCCGAGGGCTCCGAAGTAGGAGAAATCTCTGCGGATTGTCGCGGAATCGACTTTCACAGCTTCGCTGAGTTCTTTTGAGGAGACGCGCAGCTTGCCCTGGCTGTGCAGGTTGTTAATAAATCTGTAATATAGCGGCAAACGCTTTGCTGTAGCTTGTGGTATTTTTTGATTTTCGATATCCATTTGCTTGAAGGACCCTCCTTTTACCGATCGCTTCTCCGGTAATCCCCGTTTTTCCCGCCTGTTTTCTCCTCAAGGCAAGTGGGACCGATGACCATCCCTTTATCGACCGCTTTGCACATGTCGTAAACCGTCAGGGCGGTGGCGGATGCGGCCGTTAACGCTTCCATTTCAACTCCTGTGCTTCCTTTTGTTTTAACAGAAGCGTAAATGATTAATCGATAGCCTGCGTCTACGTCCCATTGAAACGTAATGTCTACGCCTTTTAGTGATAAAGGATGGCACATCGGGATCCAATCGGGTGTTTTCTTAGCAGCCATGATGCCCGCTACCTGAGCGACAGCGAGTACGTCGCCTTTTTCCATTTCATCATGGGTAATCTTATGATAAATCTCTCCATTCACTTCGACACTCGTGCGTGCAACCGCTGTACGCACCGTGTCTCCCTTAGCGGAGATATCCACCATGCGGGCTCGTCCTTGTTCATTAAAGTGAGTGAAATCTGCCATCCGTCTGACTCCTTTTGCTAGCATGTTGTTACTTGAAACAGTACTCTTATTTTACCAAAAAATCAAATAGAAGTCGTTAAGTGTTTCACAATCTCGAGTACCTGTCCTTGATCCTCTGATCCTACATAGGATACACTTATCTTGACTGAGGTGAAACTACATGATTCTCATGCAATTAAATCAATTAACGAAGCGTTTTGGTGCTGAGTTGATTTTAGAGAATATAAAATTAGAAGTACAGAAAAATGACCGTATCGCGATTGTCGGCCGTAACGGTGCCGGCAAGAGTACGCTGCTTAAAATGATGGCTGGGGAAATGAGCTATGACAGCGGCGATATTTTCAAACCAAAAGAAGTAACCCTTGGCTACCTGGCGCAGAATACCGGCCTGCAATCGAGCGATTCGATCTGGAGCGAGATGGAGAAGGTTTTTTCCCATTTTAAAAAGCTTGAGCAGGAATTGCGTTCTATGGAAGCCGATATGGCAGATCCGGATCTGCTTGAGAACCAGGACGCTTATCAGAAGCTGTTAAGCAGCTATGACCAGAAGCAGAACTATTTTAAAGAAGCCGGCGGCTATCAGTATGAAGCCGAGATTAAGTCCGTGCTGAATGGACTGAACTTCCGTGACTTTAACTGGAGCACACCAATCTCTTCCTTAAGCGGCGGGCAGAAAACTCGTCTTGCGTTAGGGAAACTGCTATTAACGAAGCCGGATGTATTAATTCTTGATGAGCCGACAAACCACTTAGATATTGATACCCTTGCCTGGCTTGAAGGCTACCTTCAAGGCTATGATGGAGCAGTCGTCATCGTCTCGCACGACCGCTACTTTTTAGATGAGATCGTTAATACCGTATATGAAATCGCCTATCAGGGCTCAAAAAAATATCACGGCAACTACAGCGATTATTTGAAAAAGAAAGAAGCCGATTATGAGCTTGAGCTGAAGAAATATGAAAAGCAGCAAGGCGAAATTAAGCGGATGGAAGATTTTATTCAAAAGAACATCGTCCGCGCGACGACGAGTAAACGAGCGCAAAGCCGGCGCAAGCTTCTTGAAAAAATGGATAAAATTGATAAGCCAAAGTCCGATCAGAAATCTGCGACGTTCAGCTTTCAAGTGGAGAAGAAGAGCGGAAATGATGTACTGAAGCTGCGTGACCTGGCATTTCGCTATGATGGCGCGTCCAAATTTTTGTTCGAGGATCTTTCGCTCGATATTAACCGCGGTGATTCTTTTGCCCTGGTCGGTCCTAACGGTGTCGGAAAAACGACACTTCTTAAAACGATCATCGGCAATTTTAAAGCAGCCAAAGGTGACATTAAGCTTGGCACGAATGTGGACATCGGCTACTATGATCAGGAACAGACGAAGCTTCACTCAAAGAAAACCGTGCTTAATGAGCTGTGGGATGACTATCCATTGAAAAATGAAAAGGACATCCGCACTATCCTCGGTAACTTTTTGTTCTCAGGAGAAGATGTCCTAAAACCCGTCTCCGCATTAAGCGGCGGTGAGAAAGCACGACTGTCGCTGGCTAAGCTGATGATGCAGCAATCGAACTTTTTAATCCTCGATGAACCGACAAACCACTTGGATCTCGACAGTAAAGAAGTGCTTGAAGCAGCACTTGTGGATTACCCCGGGACCATTCTTTTCGTTTCGCACGACCGTTATTTTATTAACAAGATCGCTTCACAGGTTGTCGAGATGCAGCCTTCTGAAACACGGGTTTTCCTTGGGGATTACGATTATTATGTCCAGAAAAAGCAGGAAGAGCAGGAACTGGAAGAACTCGAATCCGCCGACAAATTGGCGAACGAGCCGAAGACTGCACAGCCTGAGACGAAAAACAGCTTCGCTCAAGATAAAGCACAAAAGAGCGAAGACCGTAAGCGGAGACGCCGGATGGAAGAGATTGAAAAAGAAATCGAACAGCTTGAAGCAAAAATTGAAGAAAATGAACAGCTGCTCTGTGAGCCTGAAGTGTATCAGGATCATGAGAAATCGCTTGAACTGACCGAAGAAAACCACAGCAGCCACGAAAAGATCGAAGCCCTCATGGAAGAATGGGAATCGCTCGACTAGCCGCCCTTACTTAGGCGGCTTTTTTGTTTGCATAGACTCGTATTGTCAGAATTTTATTATCCACAGTGTTTTCAACATCTGTGAATTGATATATCGGTTCTCAACAACCTTATACACATTATCCACAGGTCAACATTAACTTATCCACAAAATGTTGGTATCGTTTTCTTGCTTGAAAAACCGCTCGTCTATTTATGTTATCCACTGCATAAATATTCAATTGTGTATAACTTTTACGACAAAAAAAGACTTCCTTCTTGGTAAAAGGAAGTCTTTTAAATATTCTTTCTTTCTCCGTACAATTCTAAGTCAAGACCTGGATTTGCATTTAAATCATAGCGGGCTCTATGGCCCTGACGATAAGCTACAGCGCCCGCCGCAGCAATCATCGCAGCGTTATCGGTACAAAGGTTAAGCGGTGGAATTAACAGCTCCATCTCTTCCCCTGCAAACTTTTCTTCCAACGCTTTCCTTAAGCCGCGGTTGGCTGCTACCCCGCCTGCTACAATGACCTGTTTAACGTTATACTCTTTAGCCGCTTTGTACGCCTTTGTGGATAACACGTCAATGACACTTTCTTGAAAACTGGCGGCAACGTTTTCCACAGGTATCGTTTCATTTTTCTGTTTCGCATTGTGCAGCTTGTTGATAACTGCTGATTTTAATCCACTAAAGCTGAAATCATATGAACCTTCCTCTAGCCAAGCCCGCGGAAAATCAATCGTCGCTTCTCCTGTCTGTGCCAGCTTGTCGATGTGCGGCCCTCCTGGATAAGGAAGTTTTAACGTACGGGCCACTTTATCATACGCTTCTCCTGCTGCATCATCCCGAGTTTCTCCAATCACTTCAAAAGATCCGTGATCCTTCATTAAAATAAGCTCTGTATGGCCTCCGGAAACGACGAGTGATAACAGTGGAAACTCAAATTCCCTTTCCAAACGGTTGGCGTAAATATGGCCGGCAATATGATGAACGCCTAGAAGCGGCTTCTGTTTCGCAAATGCCAAAGCTTTGGCCGCATTAACACCGACGAGGAGTGCTCCAACGAGACCAGGCCCTTCGGTAACTGCAATAGCTTCGATATCATCCATCGTCAGCTCTGCCTGCTCAAGCGCTTCTTCGAGTGTTAAAGTGATTTGCTCAATATGATGACGGGAAGCAACTTCAGGGACCACTCCGCCAAAGCGCTTGTGACTCTCAATTTGAGAAGCTACAACGTTTGTGATCAGTTCTCGTTCATTTTTGACGATGGCGACGGCTGTTTCATCACAGCTTGTCTCAATCGCTAATATATATTGATCCTTCATTTTAATCCCACCCACATGACTAATGCATCTTCCCCATTGTCTGTATAATAGTTTTTCCGAATGCCGCCCGGTACGAGCCCGAATTTTCGATATAAATGCTGGGCAGCCGTATTGGAGACACGCACCTCTAAGCTCAGTTGAATCGCTCCCATTTCAATCGCACTTTCAAATGAACGGCGAAACAGCTGATCTCCGTAGCCTTTGCCGCGATAATCAGGATGAATCGCGATGTTGGTGACGTGGGCCTCATCAATAATCAGCCACACCCCGCAGTAGCCGAAAACCCCGTTTTCGTCTTCAATGACATAATAATGCGCGTAAGGGTTCGCATCTCCTAATTCGTTTAAAAAAGTTTCTTTAGACCATGGTACTGAAAAAGTGGCCTGTTCGACACGCTGCACTTGATCGAGATCACTTCTTGTCATTCTCCGAATATGTGCCATCACTGCTTCTCCTGCTGAGCCAGCCACTTAGCCTCCGCTTCCGGCAGACGTAAGTAGTTAGGCACAAGCTCATGAACAGAGCCCGCTTCTTTTTCTGAAGCTGCCAGAGCCAGGTAAGCTGGCCTTGCGTAATGATAAGCCGCATCTGGAAAGACCGCCTGATCTCCTAAGACATCTGTGATCACTTCCCGGTGGATAGACAGGTCCTGACTAAGAAATAGAATTCGCTCACGATATTCCTTAAGGGTCTTAAGCCACTCTGTCAATAACACATTGGCTTCCTCTTTAACCGGCTGCAGCTTTTGATCATAGAGCCCGGTGTATACAAGGCCTCTTCGCGCATCGAAAAACGGACAGATCAACCCATCAAACAATCGCCCCTGGCTCGCTAATGCTTCTAAGCTTGATATTCCGACAACCGGAATGTTCAGCGACCAGGCCATCGTCTTAGCCGTTGTCAGGCCGATCCGCACGCCTGTGTAAGAACCAGGTCCTTTGGCCACAGCAATGCGGTCAAGCTCTTCAGGCTTTGTCTGTGTCTCTTTCATGAGCTGATCGATCGCCGGCATCAGACGGACAGAATGGTTCTTTTTCACAAAAGTGACGTGTTCTCCAATTACGACACCATCTTTCACGACCGCGATTCCTAATATTTCATTTGACGTATCTATCCCTAACACGTTCATTCGTCCAGCTCCTTACATATCCTTTCAAAGTGTGGAGAGCGGGCTTCAAAGGTAATCTTGCGCGAGTCTTCTTCTAAGTATTCGATCGTAATCTCAAGCCGTTCCTTTGGCAAGTACTCTTCGATAAACTGCGGCCACTCCACGACTGTTACACCCTCGCCATGAAAATACTCTTCGAAACCGAGATCTTCATCGCTGTCCTCTAAACGGTAAACATCCATATGATAAAAAGGCATATGCCCCTTATACGCTTTCATGATTGTAAAAGTTGGGCTTTTTACAGTACGCGTTACCCCAAGCCCTTGCGCTAATCCTTTAGAAAACGTCGTTTTTCCAGCGCCCAGCTGACCTTCCAATGTGAGAACATCACCTGGGGTCAGCAGCCCGCCAAGCTTTTTCGCAAGCGCCATTGACTCTTCAGCGGTATGTGTCGTTATCGTCTTTTTCATATTAATCACGATCCTCTTGCAAATGGGTATAGCCCGACTTTTCTAAAAGACGGCGCTGATTATTTTTATATAAGTACACTTGCCCGTTAGATTGAGCAGCGGCCTCACACCAGCCTATCCGGGTCACTTTAAGGTTTTCCTTTTCGGCTGCGTTTTGAACGAAGGACCAATCCTTTTCTGATACCGTCCCTAATAGTTCAAAGTCTTCCCCTCCAGCCAAAATCCAATCTTCATAATGATAGGGGAAAAGTTCCTGACTTTCTTTAGCGTATGGGAGTTTGGCAAAATCAAGATGAAGATCCACCCGGGCTTCTTCAGCAATTTCATTCGATTCACTGGCGATTCCGTCACTGACATCATTTAAGCTGACCCGCGGCAATTCTTCCAGCCTTTTAGCAAAACGTATCCTTGGATCCGGGGTGCGATGACGCCTGATAAGATACTCACTGGGCTTCTCTTTTAATAGACATTCAAGGCCTGCTCGTGCGTCACCTAATGTACCTGTAACAAACACAATGTCACCTTCACGCGCATCTCTTCGGTATCGGGCTTTGCCTTTAGCCGTAAACCCAATCACCGTAACAGAAACACACAGCTCTTTGCCAGACACCGTATCACCGCCGATTAAATCCATCCGGTACTCATTAGCTAAACTCATCATGCCCCGGTAGAGCTCCTGCAATTCCTCTTCACTCCAATGAGGAGGCACAACTAATGAAACTAAGTAATATGCCGGAGTACTGCCCATCGCCGCTAAATCACTTAAATTAGCAGCCAGGGCGCGGTATCCAACGTGGTAAGGATCCATCGTTTTTTTAGAAAAATGCACATCCTCTACCATTGTATCAACAGCTGTAACAATATCCTGTGACGTCTGTCGAAAAACGGCCGCATCATCGCTGATCCCTTTAATCAAAGAAGACTGGCGATAGGTGCGAGGCTGAATTGAATCGATAAAAGAAAACTCGTCCATAGGTTATGGCCCCCTCCGTGAACATCATTCACTCTCTCCATTATAGCAAGGACGGGCCTTAAATTAAATTTGTGCATAACAAAAGCCTTAGGAAAACCCTAAGGCTGGAAATTTAAATGAAAATGGCGGTCCGGACGGGACTCGAACCCGCGACCTCCTGCGTGACAGGCAGGCATTCTAACCAACTGAACTACCGGACCATTTTTTTATTTAAACAAAAAAATTTTTCAACTATACAAGTTGAATCACAGTTAAAAATAATTTGGTTGCGGGGGCAGGATTTGAACCTGCGACCTCCGGGTTATGAGCCCGACGAGCTACCGAACTGCTCTACCCCGCGATAATGTGGGTAAACTACTATTTAGTTCCCATAAAATTAAATTGTAAAAGACGAGGCAGCGTCCTACTCTCACGGGGATATACCCGACTACCATCGGCGCTGAAGAGCTTAACTGCTGTGTTCGGCATGGGAACAGGTGTGACCTCTTCGCTATCGCCACCTCATCTATTATATGGAGGTAAACCCTCAAAACTGGATAAGACTGATTGGAATCAAACCGTCATAATTTGTAGCTGCAACGCCTAGGCGTTTTCGCTTTTCTTTTAAAGTTAAATCATCGATTGATTAGTATCCGTCAGCTCCACGTGTCACCACGCGTCCACCTCGGACCTATCGACCTCATCGTCTCTGAGGAATCTTACTAACTTATTGTTAGGGGAAATCTCATCTCAAGGGGGGCTTCATGCTTAGATGCTTTCAGCACTTATCCCGTCCACACGTAGCTACCCAGCGATGCTCCTGGCGGAACAACTGGTACACCAGCGGTGTGTCCATCCCGGTCCTCTCGTACTAAGGACAGCTCCTTTCAGATTTCCAACGCCCACGACGGATAGGGACCGAACTGTCTCACGACGTTCTGAACCCAGCTCGCGTACCGCTTTAATGGGCGAACAGCCCAACCCTTGGGACCGACTACAGCCCCAGGATGCGATGAGCCGACATCGAGGTGCCAAACCTCCCCGTCGATGTGGACTCTTGGGGGAGATAAGCCTGTTATCCCCGGGGTAGCTTTTATCCGTTGAGCGACGGCCCTTCCATACGGTACCGCCGGATCACTAAGCCCGACTTTCGTCCCTGCTCTACTGGTAGGTCTCGCAGTCACGCACCCTTGTGCCTGTACACTCTGCGAATGATTTCCACCCATGCCGAGGGAACCTTTGGGCGCCTCCGTGACTCCTTGGGAGGCGACCGCCCCAGTCAAACTGCCCGCCTGACACTGTCTCCGGGCCGGATCACTGTCCTGGGTTAGAATGGCCGTACAGCCAGGGTGGTATCCCACCAGCGCCTCCACCGAAGCTAGCGCTCCGGCTTCTCAGGCTCCCACCTATCCTGTACAAGCTGTACCAACATTCAATATCAGGCTACAGTAAAGCTCCACGGGGTCTTTCCGTCCTGTCGCGGGTAATGCGCATCTTCACGCATAGTATAATTTCACCGGGTCTCTCGTTGAGACAGTGCCCAAGTCGTTGCACCTTTCGTGCGGGTCGGAACTTACCCGACAAGGAATTTCGCTACCTTAGGACCGTTATAGTTACGGCCGCCGTTTACTGGGGCTTCGGTTCAACGCTTCGCTAAAAGCTAACGCATCCCCTTAACCTTCCAGCACCGGGCAGGTGTCAGCCCCTATACTTCGCCTTACGGCTTCGCAGAGACCTGTGTTTTTGGTAAACAGTCGCTTGGGCCTTTTCACTGCGGCTCCTCGGCAGAGGAGCACCCCTTCTCCCGAAGTTACGGGGTCATTTTGCCGAGTTCCTTAACGAGAGTTCTCCCGCTCACCTTAGGATTCTCTCCTCGCCTACCTGTGTTGGTTTGCGGTACGGGCGCCTCTTTCCTCACTAGAGGATTTTCTTGGCAGTGTGAAGTCCGGAGCTTCGGTACTTTATTTCCCTCCCCATCACAGCTTGACGTTGCCGGACGGATTTGCCTATCCGACCGTCTTGCTGCTTGGACGCACTCTTCCAATCGTGCGCACTCCTTATCCTCCTGCGTCCCCCCGTCGTTCAAACGGAAAGGAGGCGGTACAGGAATATCCACCTGTTGTCCATCGCCTACGCCTTTCGGCCTCGGCTTAGGTCCCGACTAACCCTGAGAGGACGAGCCTTCCTCAGGAAACCTTAGGCTTTCGGTGAAAGAGATTCTCACTCTTTTTTCGCTACTCATACCGGCATTCTCACTTCTAAGCGCTCCACCAGTCCTTACGGTCTGACTTCGCCGCCCTTAGAACGCTCTCCTACCACTGATCCATCAGGATCAATCCGCAGCTTCGGTGGTGTGTTTAGCCCCGGTATATTTTCGGCGCGGAGTCACTCGACCAGTGAGCTATTACGCACTCTTTCAATGATGGCTGCTTCTAAGCCAACATCCTGGTTGTCTAAGCAACTCCACATCCTTTTCCACTTAACACACACTTAGGGACCTTAGCTGGCGGTCTGGGCTGTTCCCCTCTCGACCATGAACCTTATCACCCATGGTCTGACTCCCAGAACAAAGTCATTGGCATTCGGAGTTTGACTGAATTCGGTAACCCGGTAGGGGCCCCTCGTCCAATCAGTGCTCTACCTCCAAGACTTTCTATTCTGAGGCTAGCCCTAAAGCTATTTCGGAGAGAACCAGCTATCTCCGTGTTCGATTGGCATTTCACCCCTACCCACACCTCATCCCCGCAATTTTCAACTTGCGTGGGTTCGGGCCTCCAGTCAGTGTTACCTGACCTTCACCCTGGACATGGGTAGATCACACGGTTTCGGGTCTACGACCGCATACTCAAATCGCCCTATTCAGACTCGCTTTCGCTGCGGCTCCGCTTCTCATCAGCTTAACCTTGCATACGGTCGTAACTCGCCGGTTCATTCTACAAAAGGCACGCCGTCACCCATGAATGGGCTCCGACTACTTGTAGGCACACGGTTTCAGGTTCTCTTTCACTCCCCTTCCGGGGTGCTTTTCACCTTTCCCTCACGGTACTGGTTCGCTATCGGTCACTAGGGAGTATTTAGCCTTGGGAGATGGTCCTCCCGGATTCCGACGGAATTCCTCGTGTTCCGCCGTACTCAGGATACACTCCGGAGGAGAAAGGATGTCGAGTACAGGGCTGTTACCCTCTATGGCGGATCTTTCCAGATCACTTCGTCTATCCTCTCTCTTGGTAACTCCAAAGGAGTGTCCTACAACCCCAGAAAGCAAGCTTTCTGGTTTGGGCTGATTCCGTTTCGCTCGCCGCTACTTGGGAAATCGCGTTTGCTTTCTCTTCCTCCGGGTAATGAGATGTTTCAGTTCCCCGGGTCTGCCTTCCATAACCTATGTATTCAGTTATGGATACTGTTCCATTACGAACAGCGGGTTTCCCCATTCGGAGATCCTGGGATCAAAGCTTACTTACAGCTCCCCCAGGCATTTCGGTGTTAGTCCCGTCCTTCATCGGCTCCTAGTGCCAAGGCATCCACCGTGCGCCCTTATTCACTTAACTTTTAAATCGTCGTGAAAAGACGTTTCTTACTTTGGTTTGATGTCTTGTCAAATCTTATCCAGTTTTCAAGGTTCACATTGAGAAGATCCTTTGATCTCTCAAAACTGAACAACCAACCATGTACGTCCTCCGAAGGAGACGGCTAAAAAGCCGTTCCTTTTATCCTTAGAAAGGAGGTGATCCAGCCGCACCTTCCGATACGGCTACCTTGTTACGACTTCACCCCAATCATTGGCCCCACCTTCGGCGGCTGGCTCCATAAAGGTTACCTCACCGACTTCGGGTGTTGCCAACTCTCGTGGTGTGACGGGCGGTGTGTACAAGGCCCGGGAACGTATTCACCGCGGCATTCTGATCCGCGATTACTAGCGATTCCGGCTTCATGCAGGCGAGTTGCAGCCTGCAATCCGAACTGAGAATGGTTTTATGGGATTTGCTACACCTCGCGGCTTCGCTGCCCTTTGTACCATCCATTGTAGCACGTGTGTAGCCCAGGTCATAAGGGGCATGATGATTTGACGTCATCCCCGCCTTCCTCCGGTTTGTCACCGGCAGTCACCTTAGAGTGCCCAACTCAATGCTGGCAACTAAGATTAGGGGTTGCGCTCGTTGCGGGACTTAACCCAACATCTCACGACACGAGCTGACGACAACCATGCACCACCTGTCACTTGGTCCCCGAAGGGAAGACCCTATCTCTAGGGTGGTCCAAGGATGTCAAGACCTGGTAAGGTTCTTCGCGTTGCTTCGAATTAAACCACATGCTCCACCGCTTGTGCGGGCCCCCGTCAATTCCTTTGAGTTTCAGCCTTGCGGCCGTACTCCCCAGGCGGAGTGCTTAATGCGTTAACTTCAGCACTAAGGGGTGGAAGCCCCCTAACACCTAGCACTCATCGTTTACGGCGTGGACTACCAGGGTATCTAATCCTGTTTGCTACCCACGCTTTCGCACCTCAGCGTCAGAAACAGACCAGAGAGTCGCCTTCGCCACTGGTGTTCCTCCACATATCTACGCATTTCACCGCTACACGTGGAATTCCACTCTCCTCTTCTGTCCTCAAGTTCCCCAGTTTCCAATGACCCTCCACGGTTGAGCCGTGGGCTTTCACATCAGACTTAAGGAACCGCCTGCGCGCGCTTTACGCCCAATAATTCCGGACAACGCTTGCCCCCTACGTATTACCGCGGCTGCTGGCACGTAGTTAGCCGGGGCTTTCTCGCGAGGTACCGTCAAGGTACCGCTCTATTCGCACGGTACTTGTTCTTCCCTCGCAACAGAACTTTACGATCCGAAGACCTTCATCGTTCACGCGGCGTTGCTCCGTCAGACTTTCGTCCATTGCGGAAGATTCCCTACTGCTGCCTCCCGTAGGAGTCTGGGCCGTGTCTCAGTCCCAGTGTGGCCGATCACCCTCTCAGGTCGGCTACGCATCGTCGCCTTGGTGAGCCGTTACCTCACCAACTAGCTAATGCGCCGCGGGCCCATCTGTAAGCGATAGCTCAGAAAGCCATCTTTTACTCTTCCCTCATGCGAGGGAGGAGATTACCCGGCATTAGCCCCGGTTTCCCGGGGTTATTCCGGTCTTACAGGCAGGTTGCCCACGTGTTACTCACCCGTCCGCCGCTCATTCCACTAACGTCACCCCCGAAGGGGATCAGTTAGCTTCCTGCGCTCGACTTGCATGTATTAGGCACGCCGCCAGCGTTCGTCCTGAGCCAGGATCAAACTCTCCATAAAAGTAGTTTGACTTGCTCATTTGCACACCGAATGTGCTTGTTTGAATTCTCTCTATATAATAGAAAGAATAAATTGACGTACTGGTTGGTTCGTTCAGTTTTCAAAGATCAAAATGCTTAATGGTGGGCCTGAGTGGACTCGAACCACCGACCTCACGCTTATCAGGCGTGCGCTCTAACCAGCTGAGCTACAGGCCCCAAATGGCATTCAACAGCTTATAATGGAGCGGGTGAAGGGAATCGAACCCTCATCATCAGCTTGGAAGGCTGAGGTTTTACCACTAAACTACACCCGCAATATTAAATTAAGTGATAAGTAGATTTCCAGCGTTATGATAGAACTCTCATGGTCGGGAAGACAGGATTCGAACCTGCGACCCCTTGGTCCCAAACCAAGTGCTCTACCAAGCTGAGCTACTTCCCGTAAGTAAATGGCGCGCCCGAGAGGAGTCGAACCCCTAACCTTCTGATCCGTAGTCAGACGCTCTATCCAATTGAGCTACGGGCGCCTTTTGAAGCGACATATTCTAATATATCATGCTCCAGCTTGAATTGCAATACTTTTTTTGAAAAAGCTTAGTGCGGCCGAGAGGACTTGAACCTCCACGGGGTTGCCCCCACTAGGCCCTCAACCTAGCGCGTCTGCCGATTCCGCCACGACCGCTAATTGATCAAGCAATTTGCAAAAGCTAATTACTAAGTGCGGGTGGAGGGACTTGAACCCCCACGCCGTGAAGCACTAGATCCTAAATCTAGCGTGTCTGCCAATTCCACCACACCCGCAAGAAAATGGTGAGCCATGGAGGGCTCGAACCTCCGACCCTCTGATTAAAAGTCAGATGCTCTACCAACTGAGCTAATGGCTCTTAATAAAAGAAATAATTTCGTAACAGCTTGAGAATATTTAGTTATGCTTTGTTTGAAGCACAAGGAATATCATATAACTTCTCAAAAGGTTTGTCAACCCTTTTCACACACAAAATGGCTGGGCCAGCTGGATTCGAACCAGCGCATGACGGTACCAAAAACCGTTGCCTTACCGCTTGGCTATGGCCCAACTAAATGGCGGTCCGGACGGGACTCGAACCCGCGACCTCCTGCGTGACAGGCAGGCATTCTAACCAACTGAACTACCGGACCCGGACCTGAAGTGTATGTATGAAAGTGACCCGTACGGGATTCGAACCCGTGTTACCGCCGTGAAAGGGCGGTGTCTTAACCGCTTGACCAACGGGCCGTTTAGAACAATAAAAAATGGCGGAGAAGGAGGGATTTGAACCCTCGCGCCGCTTGCGCGACCTACACCCTTAGCAGGGGCGCCTCTTCAGCCACTTGAGTACTTCTCCGTAATGGCTCCACAGGTAGGATTTGAACCTACGACCGATCGGTTAACAGCCGATTGCTCTACCACTGAGCTACTGTGGAATAAATTTCAAACTGACAATGTCAGCGACGTTATATATAATATAACATTTATAGGCTTGTGTCAATATTATTTTTTATGTAATTTAAAGCAGCTTGTCTGCTCTTCACTCCCCTTTGTTCAGGGCTTATTTAATTTAACATGGACTACATATTTCGTCAATGGATTTTTACTGTTTTTTTAACTTTCCTCTACATTTTCCGCAAACATAGCGGGACGTATCGATCTTCCTCTTCCTTCTATAGCTTTGTCCGCAGTCTGTGCATTTATATATGAGTGTTTTATCCAGATCAGAAGGCAGCGGTTTACAGTACCGCGGCGACCCTGTTTTTTTCAGCAGTTCTTTAAAAGATTGATCCCCATGCGAAAAGCCTTTTCCTTCTATATGAAGATGATAATGACAGAGTTCATGCTTTATGATGCCCTGGAATTCCTCTTCGCCCAGCTCTTTTAAATATTTTCCGTTGAGCTCGATAACTCGTTTAGAAGGAATATACCGTCCGCCTGTTGTGCGAAGTCTGGGGTTAATGGTTACACGATCAATAAATGGCTTCCCAAAAAAATCGAGGGATATCTGGTTTGTCCATTCATGCAGCTGCTTTTCTGACATCGTCATGGTGACACATCCTTCTTCTTTTACGCATAACTTATTATAAATGGGATGATTCCTAATTTCAAAGGGAGGAGATTTCTGTGCCTCGTTGGTTACAGAAGCAAATGTCCAATGCATTTTTAAATAAGGATAAGTATCAGATTAAAATGTTAAATCAGTGCTGGTATTTTTACCGACGTCGTTTAAAATAAAAAAGCCCGGAAGACGTGGTGTCTCCCAGGCAGGTATGATTATTTGTTCACCATAGTCAGCGCGATCCGCTGTTTTTGGGCGTCTACATTATCCACCCATACGGTGACGACATCACCGACGGATACGACGTCCATTGGGTGCTTAACGAACTTATTGGAAAGCTTGGAAATGTGAACGAGCCCATCCTGTTTTACGCCGATATCCACAAATACTCCAAAATCGACAACATTTCGAACGGTCCCCTCTAATTCCATTCCCTGCTCTAAGTCTTCCATCGATAATACATTTGTTTTTAACAATGGCTTCGGCAGGTCATCCCTTGGGTCACGGCCTGGTTCGGCCAGTGCCTTTACAATATCCTTCAAGGTAGGCTCTCCTGTTCCAAGCTTTTCAGCCATCTCTGATAAATTGAGTCCTGACAGCTTTTCCCTGACCTCTTGATTTCCTAAATCGCTTGGGGAAGCATTGATTTCTTTTAGTAATGAGTAAGCGGCTTTATAAGATTCCGGGTGGATCGATGTTTTATCCAACGGCTCTTCTCCTTCTAATACACGAAGGAAACCGATACTCTGCTCAAACGTTTTGGCGCCGAGACGCGGAATGTCCTTAAGCTGCCTGCGGCTTGTAAATTTACCGACTTCTTCTCTTTTCTTAATGACGTTATTCGCTACGGCTTTACTTAAGCCGGATACATATTGAAGAAGTGATGGCGAAGCCGTGTTCACATTTACTCCTACCTGGTTTACGGCCGTTTCTACGACAAAGGTAAGGGATTCGTTGAGCTTCTTCTGCGTAACGTCGTGCTGATACTGCCCGACACCGATCGATTTCGGATCAATTTTCACGAGTTCTGCCAGCGGGTCTTGGACGCGTCGGGCGATGGATACGGCGCTTCGCTCTTCAACCTTCAATTCCGGAAACTCTTCACGGGCGAGCTTGGAAGCTGAATATACACTTGCCCCCGCTTCGTTAACGATCATATAAGCTGCTTTAAAATCATATGACTGAATCATATTGGCGATAAACTGCTCGGTTTCTCTTGAAGCTGTTCCATTTCCGACAGCAATCAGCTCTATCGGATATTTATCAAAATAGCCTTTAATCGTTTTCTCGGCACCTTTTACATCATTCTTTGGAGGAGTTGGGTAAATAACAGAAATATCGAGTACTTTTCCTGTTTCATCAATGACAGCGAGCTTACATCCTGTTCGGTAGGCAGGATCGACTCCCAGGACAACCTTGCCTTTTAACGGCGGCTGAAGCAGCAGGCTCTTTAAGTTGCTGGAAAATACTTCGATCGCCTGTTCTTCCGCTGTTTCTGATAACGAATTACGAATTTCCCTTTCAACTGAAGGCTGGATAAGACGTTTATAGCTGTCTTCAATCGCCATCTCCAGTAATTCACGAAGCTTGGCATCCGCTGATGGCTTAATTACTTTGTTTTTCAAGTAATCAATAATGCTGTCCTGCGGCGGGTTAATCGTTACTTTTAGCACATCTTCCTTTTCCCCTCGGTTTAAAGCCAGGATGCGGTGAGAAACAATGGAGCGAATCGGTTCCTGATATTCATAGTACATTTCAAAAATCGACTTTTCGTCTTTTTCTTTATCCTTCTCTTTGGCTTCAATTGTACCTGAATGGAAAGTCTTTTGTCTTATATTCTCGCGATATTGAGGATCATCAGAAATCCACTCGGCTAAAATATCGTTCACGCCGGCAGTTACCTCTTCAACGGTATGTAACTCGTGTTCTTCGGAGAAAAACTCTTTCGCTTCTGCTTCATAGTCAAAAGGCTTTTGCTCCCATACTTTTAAAGCTAAAGGCTCGAGTCCTTTTTCCTTGGCTGCCGTAGCTCGGGTTCTTCTCTTTTGCTTATACGGCCGGTATAGGTCTTCCACTTTCTGCAGTTTAGCCGCGTTTTCGATTTCTTCTTTTAGTTCCTCTGTTAATTTTCCCTGCTCATCTATCAGCCGGGTTACTTCTTCTTTTCGCTGGGAGAGGTTCTCTACATAGTTCCACTGATCTTCTATCGTTTTTATCTGAACTTCGTCTAATCCTCCCGTTAACTCTTTTCGGTAGCGGGCAATAAACGGAACCGTGTTCCCATCTGCTAATAATTGAATCACTTGCTGTATAGGCTTTACGGCAATCCCGGTTTCTTTTGCCACTAACTGAATATGGTCCTGGTTTTCACTCAAAACAAGTCCTCCTCAATAACTAGGTCTACTCTTTATTGTATCAAACATCGCACACTTAATAAGGGACCTTATTCATGATTTTTCTTAGAATAAGGTCCCTTTATTTATACTTCATGGCGATGAGTGTCGTATCGTCATCAATGCTTTTGCCATAAAGCTCTTTATACTGTTGAGTCATCACATCTATATTTTTTGAGCTGATATGCTTCGCCGATAATTTCCGATCTTGTACTCCGTCAGAAAACATAAGAAACATCATCCCTCGTTCTGCCTTACCCCGGCTCACTCTCAGCTTTCTCGGATACCCTGCAAGATAACCAGCAAGAGGAATGTTCCGGCTTCTATTACCATCCTGATCAATGATAATAATGCCGATATTCCCTATGGAAGAGTAAGAATAGGTCTGCTCCTTGAAGTCGATATTAAGTATGCCTAGCACTACCCCGCGTTTGCCGAGCAAAGCATTATTGCATTTCGTAATAATTGACTCAATTTCCAAATCCGGATATTTCTCGATCACGTCCATTACGGCCTGTGAAGAATCCTTCGCCAGCTCTCCGCTGCCTAAACCGTCAGCAATAGCACAAACAAACTTCTCATCGGTTTCCTTGTAGTAATAACTATCTCCACAAAAGTAATTTCCTTTTTTGGCTTTCTGATAAATGGAGACAGCTACTTTTGCCGCTGCACCAGTGTTCACTTAAAATGCCTCGACGGATTCTGCCTGTAAGGCTTCTTTTAGTTTACGAAGAGCTCGGCGCTGAAGGCGAGAAACATGCATTTGTGAAATACCGAGCCTCTCCCCGGTATCTTTTTGGCTCAAGTTCTCAAAATAGGTGCACTGCAGAATTTCCTGTTCACGTTCACTAAGTATCGGCAGCACTTTTTGAAGGAGCATTTTCTGATCGATTTGATCATAGCCGCCTTCAGGATTTCCGATAAGATCAAGAATCGTCACAGTGCTTCCATCAGAATCGGCTTCGATTTTACGATCCACGGAAAGAGCCTTATAACTTTTGCCCATCTCCATCGTCTCCAGGACATCTTCTTCAGAAACCCCGATATAATCAGCGATTTCCAATACCGAAGGAGACCGCTGCAGGTCACTGGTCAGTTCTTCTGCGGCTTTCTTAATCTTAGGTCCTAGTTCTTTAATGCGCCGGGGAACATGGACACTCCACGTTTTATCTCTGATAAATCGTTTAATCTCCCCGATGATCGTCGGAATCGCAAAGGACTCAAAGGACTTCCCGAACTCCGGGTCATAGCGGCGGATAGCGGCCAGCAGACCAAGCATTCCGACTTGCACCAGATCCTCATGAATCGTACTGTTTTTTGAATATTTACGGGCGATGGACTCCACTAAATCATTATAGGTTAAGACAACTTTTTCTTGAATTTCTTCATCTTTAGGATTTTCTTGTAAATACGCGATCCACTCGTAAACCTCATCATTATGATGTTGAGATCTGGTCGCCATCTTGACCCACCTCATTTTCCTGAAGGTATTTTGTCATCAGGACAATAACGCCGTATTTGCTGTTGATTTCTACTTTATCCATTAATGCGTCAATTAGGAATAGGCCAAACCCGCCTTCCCGCAGTTCGCCGATATCGTCATTATGTTTGTACGGTCCGATATCCTCTTTAATTTCACCAAGGTTAAAGCTTCCACCATGGTCGGCAACCATTACTTCCAGGCGGTCTTTATAAATTCCAAAGCCAATAGTAATCTCACCTTCGCCTGTTTCCTTATATGCGTGCTTCACAGCATTTGTGATCGCTTCAGAAATCGCTACTTTAAGATCTTCAATTTCCTCATAGCCAAACCCCATACGGTTTGCAATTCCAGAGGTGCTTAAGCGGACAACACCAACATATTCAGCTTTAGCAGGAACTTTAACCTCTACAAAATCAAATGGTTCCATGATTACATTCCACCTTGTACTTTATTATCAATGTCCATAATCTCGGTTAACCCAGTGATTTTAAACAAACGGTATACTCGGTCCTGCATGTTAATAAGCTGTAAAGAAGTGTTGTGCTCCTTTGTAGACTTAAGAGCGCTGATGAAAACTCCAAGCCCTGTAGAATCCATATAGTTTACATCCTGAAGGTCTACTTCAACTGTTTGGCCTTCTTCTTTTGTAAGGGGTAAAAGAGTGTCTTTCAGCTTAGGTGCTGTAAAGGCATCCACTTCCCCAGATAGCGCCACTGTGGCGATTTTTTCTTTATTCGTAACGTCGATAGTTAAGTTCATCTCATATGCCTCCCCTTGTAACTTAAAAAAGTCCAGTAGAATAAAAGTACCCGGTGCACCTTTATTTTAAACCTTCCTCTTCAAAATTATTAAAGTAAAATCGTCACGCAAATAAAAATCCTGCAGCCTCTCAAAATGCTTGTACACCTGCTCTACTGTTTCCTGAGCGGAAAGGTGGGCATACTGTTTAATGATCTCCAGCACTTCATCCTCTTCAATGAAGCGGTCGCCCTGCCTGCATTCAGTAACTCCGTCTGTAAGCAGGATTACCATATCACCTTCGTGCACCTGTTTTGAGCATTGTTCATACGTGGCTTCTGAAGAAACACCAAGCACCAATCCGGAAGCATCAATCTCTTCAAATTCGTCCTTTTTACTGTTGTAGTAGTAGCCTGGTTCATGGCCAGCTGATGAAAAACGAAATACGTGATCACGGATATCATACAAGCCGTAAAACATCGTAACAAACATACTGGAATCCACATTTCGCTCAACCACTCGATTTAAGCTGCCCAGAATGACACCGGGGTCCATCAAATTCTCAGGAAAACTATCCATCGAATATTTGATCATGGACATACACAGCGCAGCTGGTACACCTTTCCCTACTACATCGGCAATCGCGATACCAAGCGAACCGTCTTCATCTTTAACAAAATGGTAGTAATCCCCATTCATCTGCTTCGAGGGAACGCTTATTGCGCCTAGGTCCAGGCCGTCAAAATCAGGTTTTTCCGTAGCAAGAAGCGTCTGCTGCATATTGGCAGCAACAGAAATTTCAGATTTAAGCTCGAGCTGTCTTTCCCGGAGGGACTGATACTCCTGATAAGCGAGCCCATAAGAAATCATCGTTTCTAACAAAAAGTCCAGTGAAGCCTGAATATATTCAGGCATTTCCGGGTATAGGTCCTGTAAGGACTCAATATGAACATTAATAATCTCTTCAGGAGAAATGTTCTGCTGCATCGAATGCTTGCTGAATTGTTCGGCCTGATAAAGAGCCTGCTCATCTTTTGTTTTTATATATTGATGCATTAATTCTTTATAATTTTCCAGATCGAGTTTAAGCGTACTCATCGTATCCCTCCTCTACCGGAGCCATTTAACGACTTTGATTTCCGTCCCCTTGCCATACTCTGAGAATATATTAAAATCATCCATTAATCGTTTAACTCCGGGCAATCCCGCTCCCAGTCCTCCAGAAGTGGAAAAGCCGTCTTCCATTACTTGGTTTAATTCTTTAATCCCCGGGCCATCATCCATCGCAATAATTGTAATCCCTTTTTGATTCATATCTTCAATCGGTTCAAAGCAGATCTTTCCTGTCCCAGCATACAAATAAATATTTCTTGCTAATTCAGAAATTGCAGTAGCAATCCTTGCCTGGTCGACTGTTCCAAAACCAATTTTTCTGGCAATGTCGCGCCCAAGCTGTCTTGCTCCTACAATATCCCACTCTTTTTTGATATTGACACAGGATTGGATGTCCATACTCACTCCTCCAATTCCTGACGAAGTTTTATCAGTCCTTGTTCTAAATCTAGTGCAGTTGGGACATCCTGCATATGAATTCCAAGGTCAATTAATGTCATTGCAACAGCAGGCTGAATACCTGTGAGGACCACTTTTGCCCCCATTAGATCAGACATTGTTACTACATCACCTAGAACCTTGGCGATAAAGGAATCAATAATGTCTACAGAGGTTAAGTCAATAACCACTCCTGTAGATCCGCTCTCGTGAATTTTACTCAATAAATCTTCCTGAAACTGAATAGCCGTCTGATCATCCAAATCAATCTGAATAGAAATTAGTAAATAGTTATGGAGCTTTAAAATTGGTATTCTCACTGTTATCACTCCCTGTCCAGAGAATCAATTAGCTTTTCTATATCTTTTTCTTTGTCTTGTGTCTGTTCAATGGTGCGGTTAGTTAATTCCAGGGCAGTTTGGAATCCTTTTCGGAGTGAGCTCTTCGTCGGGAATTTCCCAAGGTCAATGCCCAGGTTCACAATCGTCTGCGCAATTTCCGGACGGATGCCCACTAAGATACAGCGGGAACCAATCAAGCGAACCGCTTCGGCTGCCTGAATAATGTGATGAGCCACCATAGTATCTACAACAGGAACACCTGTAATATCAATTAACACAACTTCAGCATTATGCTTAATCACACCATCTAACAGGTTCTCCATGATAAGTTTAGCTCTTTCTGTGTCAATGGTGCCAATCAAAGGCATGATTGTAATGTTTTCCATTACCGGAATTAACGGAGCTGACAGTTCTTGAAGAGCTACTCTCTGCAAGGACACGATGTTTTCCCAGCTTCCAGAAAATTCGTTCACGAGCTTATTAATAACGGGATCTACCCAGTTATCGACCTGGCGCAGAATTTCACCGAAATATTTTGAATCGACTTGATCTGATCTTTGTAAGATAAATTCAGTAATTACACGGCGAAACACTTGCATGCCATCCGTTAAGTAACTGAGCGGCCACCCTAAATTAATCAGGCGTTCTGAAAAGTCTTCCAGGTCGGAAGAGACACCGTTCTTTTCAATACTGGAAAAGATCACATTCACGAATTCTCTATTTGTATTTTCGAAAAGCTCGTCCGATATTGATGATGTATAATCACTGGATTTCTTGCTGTTTACTTCTTCTAGCCACATTTTCACGATGTCATCGCTATGTTCGATAACCATCCCTTTTAATCTCTTGTCCATGATAAACCTCCACGTTATTAACCAGTCTTGTTTATTCCCGTTCAGAGTTATACAAATATAATATTAACAAATTTGCTGTATTAAATATACTAATTACTTCTATTTTATACTTTTTCCTATATCTTCGCCAACCGAATATGTTTTTTCAATTATTTGCCACTGAACAAAGGCTTAAAGCGCCCTGGTAGACACAAAACGCATAAGCAAAACGGCCGGAGGAAGGTGACCTTCCCTTCCGCAGGGCGGATTGCTTATGACGCAGTGTCTGAGCGCTGGAGCTCGATGTCGCTCTTTTAAACATATATATCCACAGCTTGGAATTTTATAATTTCCTAGACGACAAAAAACAAAGCTGCCGTATTTTGCGGCAGCTTTGTTAAAAGTCAATCAGTCCTAGGCTGATCTGTAACGCTTCATTGACCTGTTTCATCATCGGTTCATCTAGCTGTGTAATTTTATCGGTCAAACGCTGTTTATCAATCGTCCTGATTTGTTCCAATAGGATAACAGAATTACGTTCAAAACCATATTTCTTTGCATCGATTTCAACGTGTGTGGGAAGTTTGGCTTTTTGGATTTGTGCAGTAATCGCGGCGATAATTACTGTGGGGCTGAAACGATTCCCGATATCATTTTGCAGGATAAGTACAGGGCGCACTCCTCCCTGTTCGGATCCCACAACTGGGGACAAATCAGCGAAATAAACATCTCCTCGTTTGACTATCACCGATTTCACACCCCGCTCACTAGTTGCTCCAGGGTGTGATCTGCCTCCTCTTCGGCCTGAAACGCTTCTGAAGCGATGTTAAGATTAATTTTAGCCATTTCCATATAACCACGTCTCATAGATTCTCTAATATGGCGTTGTTTTTCTTCACGCAGGTACATTTTCGTCGCTTTACACATGAAATCGCTCCGATCACTATTTTCATGTTGAACATGTCCATCTAATTCAACCAAAAGGTTATTCGGAATCCGAATGACAATCTCTCGCATACTGTCGGACACAACCATACACCTCCACCATCTTTTCCCAAAAGAAACCAGTCTACTTAAGTCCAATTTAATCTTATCATTCGCCCGTGTCTATTGCAAAGGAGTCTTGGGTTTTTTTCGTGAAAGATGTAGCTTAGCGTCTGGAATTAAAAGGATTCCTGCACATTTTAAAAATTTATAAGGAATTCTCTACTTCTACTATATGCCCGTTTTCCAAATACATGCGTGGAATTCGCCGACTGATCATACAAGGAATTTCGTAATTAATCGTCTCTAAATATGCTGCTACATCGTCCGTGTGCACTTCATCATTCCCTTGCTTTCCAATTAATGTAACCTGACTTCCTGCAGAATATTCCTGATCGAGCTTAATCATGAACTGATCCATACATATCCGGCCGACAATGGGGTGTTTTTTTCCGCCCACTAACACTTCAAAACCCTGCAGCTTTCGAATCCAGCCATCGGCATAACCGACAGGAACAGTTCCGATCCATTCTTCCTCTTTGGCCTGATAAGTCGCCCCATAGCTTAAGCTTTCACCTGGCTCCACTTTCTTTACGTGGGTGAGTCTGCTTTGCAGTGAGAGAGCCGGCTTTAAATCGATAGGCTGTTCCTCTTTTACATCAGGAGATGGATACAGTCCATACATACTGATTCCAAAGCGGACGAAGTGTTTCATCTGCTCTGGGAACCGCATGCTTGCCGCACTGTTTCCTGTATGCATTTCTACTTCATGCGGCCAGTCAGCCTTTAAGTGTTTCAGCATAGACTCAAAACGTTCGACCTGCTTATGGTAGTAGGAAGTATCGGTTTCGTCCGCTGTGGCAAAATGGGTAAATATCGCTTCGAGCTTTAGGTTTTCATTTTTCTTAATCTCAGCCAGCAGACGGTCCATTTCATCAGAAGAGCGAATGCCGATCCTCCCCATTCCCGTATCCCATTTCATATGGAGAAGCAGCGGTCTTGCAAATCCATTTGACGGCAGTGACTGAAGCCATTCTTCCTGAAAGACGGTCACTGCGATACCATGCTCTGCAGCGAGCACGGCATCTTCAGGACGGGTCCAACCCATAACAAGGATTGGAGCCTGAATGCCGGCTTTTCTTAGTTTTAAAGCTTCATCGAGTAAAGCAACCGCCAGGCGCTCGGCTCCAGCCTTCAGAGCTTTTTTTGCCACCTGAATATCACCATGCCCGTACCCGTTCGCTTTTACTACGGCATAAATTCCTGTATCTTCTCTTAAACGTGTTTTAAGCTGTTTTATATTGTAATCAATATGGGACAACTCTACTTCTGCCCATGTATCTCTGTAAAATTTCTCTGCTGACACTATAAAAGCGCCCCCTGTTCTTATTCATATCTTTCTTATTATTGAATGTTAGAAAAAGCGTGTCAACTGCCAGGAGAACGGGAGCTGCTTAAACAATAACTTTGGATTAGTTTTTATTGTCAGCCTGACCAGAAAAATGGCTCTGTAAAACGACATTGTTAAAACATCCCAAAAAGAAAGGGAATTTGAGAGACTCCTGTTTAAAGGCGTCCTGCGCCCACGCAGTGAGGTCACGAGCGAGGAGACTCTAGTAAAGAGAAAGTTCGATTAAGTCCTGCGCCACTCGAACGCACTCAAGATCGTACGGGGCCGCAAAAAGCGAACAGGTTCCCCTTTTTTTATGAGCATTACTATTAAAAATAACATAACTAAAAAAATAAAAGCAGACCGTTAAGCCTGCCTGCATGTCGTACCTTTATTTTACGGAGTAGCCATTTACGGAATTGGCCACAGCTATGAGCTCTTCCTGGGTTAATTCATTACTGGCCACATGGTAAGTTGTTTGGTTCTTCGTCCATTCAAGCTTTTGATTAGAAAGAGCACCTACAGATCCGTCAGCTAACTGAACGAGCTCGCCATTAACCGCAACCGTTTCTCTTGCACTTGCCGGCTGAGTCGTCGCAGACTCCTGAATGACGGTAAAGTCTTTTTCTCCTTTATACGTCATAATGGTTCTTGCACCATTCTCTGTCGCCACTTTCTGTTCATCAAAGAGACTGGATCCAAATGTTTCCTCAGGATAAAGAACTTCCGCTTCCGCTGATTCTTCCGCCGGCTGCTCTGGTTCTGCCGGGTCTTCTTCAGCTGCATTTACGGCTGTATCTTCCGTTTGGCTCATCGCCATATTTTCATCAACATCGAAGTCGGTTTCCTTAAAGGAATCATCCTGCGCGAAGTTGGAAAACTGCACTTCTACTAAGGAGGTCATGTCTTTATCTAACACTTTCACCATTACAGGAGCATATGTCTTTTTATCAAAATAAATCTCTTGAAAAGGCAGGGATTGATTGTTCTGATAGTTGGTTTTCGTTTTAAAGACGTAATGGTTATCAGTTGAGTTAAACTCAGCCTCACTGTCTGCTTTAATGTCTCTAATGAGTGAGTTGAGCAAGTAAGGCTGGCTTGTGTTCTCCGGCCAATCGCTCTGGAACTTAAAGCTCTTATTGAGCGCAGGTGTCAGTACGAATACACCGCTGTTATTTTTCAAGATAATTTGGCTGCCTTTTTCATCTCGATCACTGGCAAGCTCGACTTTATAAAAGTCTTTCTTTTTATGGGAGATCTGAATTTGATACTTCTGGTCTTCCTTGCCGGTTTTCATCGTCATCGTGGCATCTGTCTTATAACCGGCCATCTCCGCCTGCTGGTCTTCGAGTTTTTTCACGACGTCTTCTTTCGACTGCTCTCCACAAGCGCTGAGAACAAGAAGGGCCGCCATGATCATAAAGAAAAGGATCGGGAAACGCTTCATCTTGATTTCAACTCCTTTGTCTCTTCCTTGAGGACAAAGGGAACGTTCACCAAATGGATGTTTTAAGAAAATGCACGAAAGGTCTGGGATAACCCCTCAATCAGATCGCCAGCCAGAAGCCCCCTTGTAGAATGCTCACCGGCTGTCAACATCTCCGCGGTAAACCCGTGGATGACACAGCCATTGGCTAGAGCATCAAACACAGAATCAGACTGAAGGATAAGAGCCAGCAGTACTCCTGAGAGGACATCACCGCTTCCTCCTTTTGCCAGGCCGTCATTTCCTGACGTATCGACCCGCTGTCTGCCGTCAGGGGCTGTGATAATTGTATTTGGCCCTTTCAGCACAACGTAAACACCGTAACGGCAGGCAAAATCTCGGCTGATGGAAAAAGGTGAAGCTAAAATCTCAGGAATCGAGCGGCCGGTTAAGTGGGCGAACTCCCCTGGGTGCGGCGTTACAACGATCGGACGGTCCGGACCAGGCATCGTTCCTAACTTTTCTTTTAGATGGTAGAGGCCGTCTGCATCAATAAGCAAAGGGCCGTCTGTCCCATTAAGCAGCTCGTCTAATAAAAAGGAACTCTTTTCCTCTCTGCCGATTCCCATACCGAAAGCTGCTCCGTCAAACCCGGAAAAGTCCATGGCCTCCCCACCGTCTGCCAGAGGAAAGTACATAGCCTCCTGGACAAATGAGGTGACGAGCGGGACGGCGTTTTTGGGCGTTGCGATAGTTAATAAGCCAATCCCGCTTCTCAAAGCCGCTCGTGCCGTCATCGCAATCGATCCAGGCATATGAAAGGCTCCGCCTACGGCTAATCCTTTGCCGTGACTGCCTTTATGAGATAAAGCTTGTCTGTCAGGCAAAGTCGATTTGACGTTTTCCACCTGCCAATGGCTGCGTTTTGGATCGGAAAGAATCGAAGAAGGCAGACCGATCTCTACTATGCTCCACTCACCATAAAAAGGGCTTGTATGCTCTAAGAAGACGCTTTGTTTCGGAGCCGCGATGATGACGGTAAAATCTGCTTGAATACCATCAAATTCGGTCACTCCTTCATCAGCAGGCACACCGCTTGGAATATCCACGGCGATCGTATAGGCTTCATGCTCATTTACGAGCGGAATGATTTCATCAAACGGAGGGCGGAGTTTTCCTTTTACACCAATCCCTAACATCGAATCAATCACAATATCGGCCTCACGCAGGGCTGTCTTCCATGACTGAACATCTTCGAGATGCTGGACTGTATACCCGGAATGGACAAACAGTTCCTTATGAACGAGGGCATCTCCTTTGATTTTCTCATTAGGTACAACCTGCCAGGCCTGTACACGATAGCCACGATTGAGCAGGGTACGGGCAATTACAAAGCCGTCACCTCCGTTATTCCCTCCGCCAATTAAGACCATCACCCGATCACCCGGCTGAAGCTTTCGTTCCAAGTCACTGCACACCGCACGTCCAGCATTTTCCATCAGCATCGCCCCCGGCATTCCAGCTGACTCTATTGCTAAACGATCCCACTCGTACATTTCCTGCGCGGTCACAATATCCATTCGTTCCCTCCTACCCGCATTACCATGCTATGAATAAATGTATGTAAATATGTCCATTCACACTTCCTCAAGGATGACTTGGGCAATCGCCTGGTGCTGGCTGTGAGAAATAGCGATCCAGATATTATAACTCTCATAGCCATTCACTTTCATCTGTGGCGCTCCATTTGAATCCGGAAGTATTTCTATATCGTGAAAGCTTAAGCGCCCGATGCCAGTCCCGGCGGCTTTAGAAAAAGCTTCTTTCGCAGCAAAACGCCCCGCGAAAAATTCAATTTGCCGCTGCCCTTTTAACTTATTAAAAAATTGCTGTTCATTGTCAGTTAAAATTCGTTGAACCATACGTGGATTTCGACTTATACTTTGATTAATACGCTCAAGGTCGATCAAATCCACACCAATCCCTTTAATCATCTTTTCATCTTCCTTTTCGTAAGTTGTTTGTAGTATACCCGATCTTTTCCTTTGTTAAAAAAGAATACTAGATTAGAAATTCGATTATAGTAGATATAGAATACGTTAAAAAGGAGAGCCCGCTAATGTTTGTGCGTACGGAAAGCTTTCAGGAATTCTTGAAATTTTACCCGATTGTTTCGGCTCTGGTCGCCATCCACCTTGGGTTATGGCTGTTCATTGATGTTTTTCAGCTGGGGCCTGCGCTGGAATTTTACCGCTTCGGCATCGGAAATAATTATTTAGTAGGACAGGGAGAATACTGGAGAATCATTACGCCTATCTTTTTGCACGCCGGATTTACCCACGCGCTGTTTAATTCATTTTCACTTGTATTGTTCGGTCCAGCACTGGAGCAAATGCTCGGCAAAGTTAAGTTCATTCTCATGTATATAGCAGCCGGAGCGTTTGGAAATATCGGAACTTACCTGATTGCCCCGAATGAATTTTATCTTCACTTAGGAGCTTCAGGAGCAATTTTCGGCCTTTTTGGTGTCTACCTCTATATGTACTTCAACAGAAAAGAACTGCTCGGCCCGGCCAATTCCCAAATCGTTATGGTGATTTTAATACTAGGCCTGTTTATGACGTTCACACGCTCAGGCATCAATGTATGGGCTCACCTATTCGGCCTGATTGGAGGCTTTGCGCTAGCGCCGCCTCTTCTTAAAGGAGCACGTCCGTTTTCTATTTGGCAAAACCGGGCGAAGCATTCAAAAGCCGCCAGCGGCGACATCGCGTTTAATCCGAACCGCTGGAAGCGAAAGCAGACGTTTAAAACGTACGGTAAGTATATTTTCTGGGGAGCGATTCTCTTTCTCGCCGCATTAGCTTTGTTTGGACGCTTGTAATTTGGTGGTCAGGCGCTAAAAAGCAGCTCGCTTTTAAGCGGCCCCAAACGATGTGGCATTTCATAAAGGTTCAAAAAAAATCCCTTGGAGAAAACGAATCTTCTCCGAGGGATTTTATTATCTCTTATTAGTTAGAGCTGCGGTTTTTTTGGAAACTTCTGTTGCTCTTCCCTTTGAAATTACGAGATTTCTGCTTGTTAAATGGACGCTTGCCTTCTTTACGGTAAGGCTTCTTGCTGCCCTTGCCTTTACCACTGCGCTGAGCACCTTTTACACTGATCGGCTGAACAGAGCTTAAACGGACAGGCACTTCACTGCGCTCTTTCGTCATCAGTTTAAGTGCTGCTGCTACGATCGTAGACGCATCATGCTGTTCCAGCAATTCATTAGCGGAATTCTGGAACTTGGAAAGGTCCTGTTTCTCCATCGTATCGACAAGATTTTCAACAGCTACCTGCTGCTGACCGCGGCGCGCTTCATCAGAAGAAGGTACGCTCATGCGCTCCACTTTCTTCTTCGTTAATTTTTCAATTAAATTAAGCTGCGCTTTTTCACGCGGTGTAACAAAGGAAATGGATTCCCCTTTACGTCCGGCACGGCCAGTACGTCCGATACGGTGCACATAGCTTTCAGGATCCTGCGGAATATCAAAGTTGTAAACGTGAGAAACGTCTGAGATATCAAGTCCACGGGCTGCAACGTCTGTTGCTACAAGGATTTCAATACGGCCTTTCTTAAATTTATTAAGAACGGACATACGCTTACCTTGCGTTAAGTCACCATGAATTCCTTCCGCACGAAAACCGCGGGCCTGCAATCCATCAGACAGCTCATCGACACGGCGCTTCGTACGGCCGAATACGATCGCTAAAGCTGGTGCGTGAATATCAAGAAGACGTGTAAGTGTATCGAACTTATGTTTTTCAGGGATCTCTACATAATACTGTTCGATATTTTCTACTGTCATTTCTTTTGCTTTAACTTTAACTTCTTCCGGGCTCTTCATAAGGGTTGTTGCGATATTGCGGATTTCTTTCGGCATTGTCGCAGAGAAAAGCAGTGTTTGGCGATGCTCAGGCAATGCTTTTAGAATATCACGAATATCATCGATGAATCCCATGTTCAGCATTTCGTCTGCTTCATCTAGTACTGCCGTGTGTACGTACTCAAGCTTAATCGTTTTGCGGCGGATGTGATCAAGTAAACGACCTGGTGTCGCCACAACAATGTGATTATCTTTCAGTGCACGGATTTGGCGATCCATGTTAGACCCGCCATAAATAGGAAGGGTGCGGATGCCTTTATTTTTACCAAGACGGTTGATTTCTTCGGCAACCTGAATCGCAAGCTCACGTGTAGGCGCTACGACAAGCCCTTGAACTTTCCGGATGTCTTTATCGATCTTTTCGATCATTGGAATACCAAATGCTGCTGTTTTACCCGTACCTGTCTGCGCCTGGCCGATAACATCTTTACCTTGTAACCCAAGCGGAATTGTTTGCTCTTGAATCGGTGTGGTTTCTTCAAAGCCCATATTGTCTAAAGCTTTTAAAACGGGTTTTGATAAACCTAATGAATTGAATGTTGTCACTATAATTCCATACTCCTTTTTATATATAAAATGAAACTTCGTTCTCTTATATGGGCAGTTCATCGTATCATTGAGGGGATTCCGAGCCCTCCATTTATATGTTCCTCTTTAAGTTTCCACAGTACCACTAAAGGAAAAGACTACCCCTGAAAGATCACGAAATCTTCTACCTCTATTATGATTAAGACATGTAAAAAAAGCCTCCAGTTCCTTCCGACTACGGAGAGGCTTCCAAGCACCTGCCTGATAGATTCATTCATCATAACACACATAGCATTATTAATTCTACACATTTTTGTTATGCTTTTCAAACCCATCAATGATAAAATTAAGAAAGCCATTTAATTGTAGAGGGGGATGTTCCTATGGAAAAACCTCCATTTCATCCATATATATTATTAATCATTGGTGTCATCTCTATTTCAACATCAGCTATTTTCGTCAAACTGGCAGGAGATGCGCCAGCTTCCATTACTGCTTTTTACCGGCTTTTTATTGCATTCGCTATATTAGCCCCCTATGTACTGATGAAGCATATGAGAGATCTTGTGCAAATCGCCTGGAAAGACTGGGTGTTTGCAGCATTATCGGGAATCTTTCTGGCCCTGCATTTTATCATGTGGTTTGAATCGTTAAATTATACTTCTGTCGCAAGTTCTGTTGTATTAGTTTCGATGCAGCCCATTTTTGCATTTATCGGGACGTATTTATTTTATCATGAGAGATTTTCCGCAGGTGCTGTGCTCAGCATGCTGATCGCCATTACCGGAAGCGTCATCATCAGCTGGGGTGACTTCCAAATAAACGGGCTCGCCTTATGGGGAGACATGTTGGCCCTGCTTGGAGCGGTCACGGTAACCGGCTACTTTCTCGTCGGGCAGAATTTGCGAAAGCGTCTTTCCCTGACATCCTATACGTTTGTCGTCTACGGGGTGGCTGCTTTAATCCTTCTGCTTTATAACGTCGCTCTTCAAGTTCCTTTCACCGGGTATTCATCTGATCAGTGGATGATGTTCCTGGCACTTGCGATCATACCCACTTTCTTCGGACACTCTTTATTCAACTGGTCGTTAAGGTGGGTAAGTGCTTCAAAAATTTCGATGAGTATTTTAATCGAACCGATTGGAGCTTCTATATTGGCTTACTTTATACTTGATGAAATGATTTCGTCCTCCCAGTGGCTCGGCGGTTCTATCGTATTATTTGGACTTATGCTCTTCATTATCAGCACGAAAAAAATGATGAAGCCAAAAATCACCCACCTTCCAAATAAAGAATAGCCAGCAGCTTTGTTATACTGGTTCTAACAGATAAATACTCTTGAGAGCAGGTGAACAAATGACGATTCAAATGATTATTGACGGTGGAGCTGATCTCCCGGATTCTATGATCGAACAGCATCAATTAAAGGTTGTTCCCCTTAACATTCATTTTGGGGAAGAGCAGTACAAAACAGGAATAACTATGGATTTACCCGCTTTCTATAAAAAATTAAACAGAACCGACGTCTGGCCTACTTCATCCTCTCCAAGCCCGCAGGACTTTTATGAAAAGTACAAGGAAGTCCACCCTTCTGTACCTATACTGGTTCTCGCTTTAACACAAGGCTTAAGCTCCACTTATAATAGTGCCGTGATCGGACGTAACATGCTGCTTGAAGAAGAGCCTGACCGCCCGATTGCCGTTTTAAATACAAAAACCGCTTCCTGCGGGATTGCATTGCTTGTGGATGAAGCCGCCCGTCAAATTGAGCGGGGAGCCGAGTTTTCACATATAGTGGCTCATATGGAAAAAAAGATCGAGCAGACGACGACCTTGTTTGTTTTAAAAACTCTCGAGAATGTTATACGCGGCGGGCGCCTTGACCGTGTCAAAGGAACAATTGCAAAGACCTTAAACATTAAGCTTCTCATGAAGGCTACCGATGACGAAGGTTCGATTGAAGTTACGGAAAAAGTACGGGGGAACAAAAAGGCCATCCGCCGGTTTATTGAGCAGATCGGTGAATATACTCATCAGTTTGAAGACAAGGTGATCGCTTTATCTCACAGCAACGATGAAGCTTACGGCCAAAAGGTTTTGAAATCCATTAAAGAAAAATATCCTTTTAAAGATTCAATATTTACAGAAACAGGGCCGCTCATTTCTACTTATGCTGGAGAAAGCGGACTCGTGATTGCTTTTTTCAGGGATGATTCTTAATTAATAGTTGTTGAACACGAAACTGTGGACTTCACAGAAAACGCAAGGGGTTCTACGAGACTCCTGCTTAAAGAACGGGGGGCCACGAGCGAAGAGGCTTGACCGTTCGTCTGCGGAAGGTAAGCAGGACTCCCTTTTAGTATTAAAAACTAAATAAACATATTGTTTTAGCAAGACCCTGTTTTAAAGCACCCTAAAAAGCCCAAGAGCTGTTTAACAGCTCTTGGGCTTTTTTAATGGTAATCTTTATAATTCGGTTGAGGAGAAAGCAGCGCTAACACAGCGGCTGTTAAAGGAAATAGAATGGTTAATAAAATAACCTCCTGATATCCTCCAAGCCAGTCATAAAAGATACCAAACGGCAGAGGTCCGAGCGCAGAGCCAGTGACCATTACTGTTTGAGCGAGCCCTTTAATGCTCCCTAAGTGCTGACGCCCGAAGTAATTTGGCCAGACGATATTTAATACGATACGTTCAAACCCGTTTACGATTCCCCAGACTATTCCAAATCCAATAGCAAGCCACCAGGAATTCGAAAAAAATAAAACGAGCAGTGTGGCTATATGGCCAAAGAAAGTAATTGCTAATATGTAGTGCACTTTTACCCTGTCGACTAAATAACCGACCACAAACGTAACCGGAAAACCAACGATCGCCATTAAAGCTAGTACTGTCGCGGCGGTTCCTGTACCCAGTCCTTTAATCTCCATAATAGAAACAAGGTGAAAGGTAACAGCTGTATTAACGAGGGCCGGCACGATCACACAAAAGAGAATAAACCAGAATGCACGGGTCTTCATCGCTTCTTTCAGCGTCCAGCTGATTTCATTAACCTCAATATGTGGTTCCGCTTCCTCAATTCCCGCCCGCTTTATTATCCCATCCGGAACCTCTCCTATATCTTCAGGCTGATTACGGACGAACATATAGGCCAGAGGTACAAATAAGCAGAGGAGGACCGTCCCATATATCCCCCAGGTCATTCTCCATCCTGCCTCTTCAATTAAAAAAGCATTTAACGGAGGAAATAAAGCAGAACTGGTGAATCCTCCAATGGCCATAACGCTTAACGCTCTGCCGCGCTTATGAATAAACCACTGTGGAACAAGCGTATTTGGTATTAATGTCATGGATCCCTGACCTAACAAACGAATGAGAAAGAAGCCTACAAACATCATAATAGGTCCCATTATTAAAGCATTCCAAAACAGGGCCAGTGCAAGCAGGCCTCCTACCGCCGCCATCATGATCCGCTGCCCTAACCGGTCAATCACGCGGCCGACAAGAAACAAAGTGAAACCGGCCAAGAGGGTAGCCGTAGAATATAACCCGGAAACGAGTGATCGGGAATATTCAAAATCCTCTATATAGTAATCAATAAATATTGAAATTGAATAGGTCTGACCCGGCCCTGAAAAGAAAACACTAAGGCCGGCCACCATGACGATGACCCACCCATAGTAAAATCGTGTATGTATAGGAGCCTGTCCCGACTTTTTATTCAAGCGGACCTTCTCCTTTCTTATAAGTCCATGGCAAATTTCAGGACGTTTTCAAATAATACATCACAATCTTCCCCGTGACAGACTAAATGCTTGGACTTCGGCAAGAAGACCAGTTCCTTTACAGGAGATTTAATTTCCTTATCCAAGAAGTTGGCTGCTTTGCTCGGCACCATGCCATCGAGCTGGCCTTGCATAATGAGCGTCGGGCACTGGATATCCTTTAAATAAGGTTTCGTAAATTCTACACAACGCATAAATTCCAGACTCGAAAGAAAATACGTTTGGGTGATCTTCGTCCGGTAGCGCAGGAAGAGCTCATTCGATGATAAAGACCCCCTCCACGCATCTCCCACGATTCCAAACATATCCTTAATCATCTGCCCGAAACTAATATATTTCAAAGCAGCTGACAGCAATACGAGCCGGTCTACTTTATATTTTGCCGCCAAATATGAAGCAATCATCCCGCCCATCGAAAAGCCGATCAAGATAATATGGTCGTATTTTTTTCTCAGTTCAATGAGGGCGAGCTCCGCTGTGGCAATCCACTCCTGGTAGTAGTGCCCACGTAAATTGAGGCGTTCCCCATGGCCCGGCAGTGTCGGCGCCTCAATATGCCAGTTCGTATGCTCCTGAAGGTAATCCACCAGGGGCTCGACTTCTGCGGGGCTTCCTGTATACCCATGAATACACAAACAAGCAGTTGCCATTTCCTTCACCATCTTTCTTATGCAAAACTCTGGTAAATTTTTATTTTTCGGGGAATCCACTCCCTTTCCACAGACGAACCGTCAAGCCTCCTCGCTCGCGCCTCACTGCGGAGACTTGCCAGCCGTTTTTTAAGCAGGAGGTGTCGCAGATTCCACTTCTAATCATATAAATTACCAAGCATTATGTAAAAAAGGGTGCGTTCGTCAGCGCATCCCTTTTACAAACGATCCTATTCCTTTAACTACCGGAGAGACTTGCTGAATCGTCTGCATTACTTGGCCAGTAGTTGACATCATCTTGTCAAAATCAATCTGGCCTTTATCGTCCTGAAAATACGACATCAGGTTCTTTTTCATAAACCCGTTTGCTCCACCCTCATTATAACCTGGATACCCATAACCATACATGTAAGAAGGATCATATCCCTGCTCCCAGCCGTATGTCTGTGCAGCGCCGCCGCTGTTGCCCTGAGACGCAAATGCCGGCTGAGCCTGAGGGCTGCTGTAAGGCATATAGGATGACTGTGGTGTCTGGGTCATATTCTGGTTCATAAATGGAGGGTAATTCCGGTACATTTCCTGATAAAAATAGGAATTGTCGGGTGGCTGCCAATAATAATTAGTTGAATATGGATACATAAGAGGACCACCTTTGCTAATTACTACTACAGCCTATGCCCACATCGTTTAAAAAGTGTAAAAAAAATCAAGTGATCATTGTAATCACTTGGAGCTTTTAAGAAAAATTTAAGTGGTTTAGTTGATGAAAGCGTCCTGTATCTTGAATGCCCAGCGTCCGTTTAAGTTTTCTCTCCTGGTAACCAAGCACTTTCTCGTCATTAATAAAGGTAGCCGGTGTTCCATACACATTTTGGCTCTGAAGTTCTTTGAAGTAGGTTCTATCATCAGAAATATTTCTCTCTTCGAAATCGATATTCCATTCCGATAGCTTTTTAATGACCTTTTCACATTGAGAGCATTGATTACTAGTATAAACGATAACTTTATGCTGACTCATAGTTGAACCTCCTCTACCTGGCCTACACTGCGTGTCAATATTTTATTACCCGCCTTATTTACGATTTAAACGTGTTTGAAACATTTCTGTAACATTAGCGGATATCTTCAATTGCCTGATCGCCAGAGACTAAATCGTAACTCTTTTGTTCGGCTCCCGGTACGGTTAACAGGCGGACAATCGTTGCTGCCACATCTTCTCTTGAGATCTCTCCAAAATTGTTGACATGTTCTTTCAGCGTGACTCGTCCCGTCCCCTCATCGTTCGTCAGGGCACCAGGTCTTACGATCGTATAGTTCAGTCCCGCTTGTTTCAAATGCTCATCCGCACGGTGTTTCGCAAAAAGATAATGACGGATGCCTGTTGGTGCTGATTCCGGACGGTCGGCAGCCATTGAGCTCAGCATTACAAAACGCTGCACCCCAAATTGCTTTGCCTTTTCTACCGCCTTAATTGCACCTTCCTGATCAATTAGAATCGTCTTATCAGCTCCGGTGTCAGGGCCTGAACCCGCTGCGAAAATAACAGCATCTATATTGTAAAAAGCCTGGTCAATCTCATTTTCAAGATTGCCAAGAACAGTAGCCGCTCCTTGTTCTTCGAAAAAAGGAACCTGGTCAGTATCTCTTACCATTGCTACTGGTTCATGTCCCGTTTCCTTTAATTTTGAAACGATATGCTTTCCTACTTTACCATTGGCTCCAATAACTAATACGCGCACTTCCTTTGCCTCCCTTTCTAAAAACAAAAAAACACAATATGTAACAATTTTAATTCCCAAATTTAGAAAAATTTAAACGCCATCGTTTGAAGCTGAGATATTACGTAATAATTAGAAACCACCTGTACTTATAGTGTACAGGTGGTTTCTTTAGTTTTTCAACCACAACTCATATAATTTGTCGATTTTTGTTTGGAGGTGACGCTTTTTATTTTCTTTCTGTTCAAGCGCCAATTCACTCTCTAAATTTACAATCTGTTCCTCATAGCTTAAAGAAGGCTGCTGCTCTTCATGAGGTCTGGCATCAACCTTCTTTTCTTTCTTATTGAGACTTTCTTCAAGCAGCTGTTCCCAGTGGCTTTTCGTTTCCTGATAGCTTCCTAAATAACGATAAAGCCGGCCATCGACTAAATAAGCTGTTTCGTCAAAGCACTGATTTAAAAAATAACGGTCGTGTGAGACCCCAATTACCGTACCTTCAAATCCTTTTAAAGCTTCTTCCAGCACTTCTTGTGACTCAATATCCAAGTGGTTGGTCGGCTCATCCAACACGAGAAGATTAATCCCCATGTGCATAAAAATCGCTAATTGCAGCCTCATGCGCTCACCACCGCTTAAGTGCCCGATTTTTGTAAAGACATCATAGCCATAAAACATAAACCCGGCGAGAATGTGGCGGGCCTGCCCTTCGGTTACAATGACGTGCTCCCGGAAATGGTCGATTAAACGGCATCCTTCATCCACATTTTTAAGCGGATGCTGCGGTAAATATCCCACTTTAATGGAGGAGCCCTGTTTGACTTCACCGTCATCCGGACTCAATTCACCGAGCAGAACCTTGATAAAAGTAGATTTCCCGCTGCCATTTGTGCCGACGACTGCCAAGCGGTCTTGAAAGCGGAGGTGAAGAGATACATCCTCCAGAACCGAGTGGTCGTCAAAAGCAAGACCGACATTTTCTGCGATCAGTACATCCCCGCCGCTTCGTTCCTTCATTTCGAGCGATAGATTCATTCGTTTCGGGTCAATCACCGGCCGGTCGATCTTCTCCATTCGCTCCATTGCCCGTTCCATGCTTTTCGCTTTTTTAAAAAGCTTCGGGTTTGGCGGATTGGCTTCATTGGCCCACTGTCTCAGACGCCGAATCGCTTCTTTCATTTTCTTTATTTTCTTCTGCTGCTCCTGATACTGCTGGAACTCGGCCAGCAGCTTCTCTTCCTTCTGCTTCTCAAACGAGCTGTAATTCCCTTTATAGCGTTCGGTATCGCCCGATTCTACATCGACGATCGTATGGACGACTGCATCTAAGAATTCACGGTCGTGCGAAATAATGCAGACAGCGCCCTTGTACTCCCGCAAATACTTTTCCAGCCACTCAATGGCATGCAAATCCAGATGATTCGTCGGTTCATCAAGCAGCAGTACATCCGGCTTTTCTAGTAAAATTTTCGCAAGCGACAGCTTCGTTCTTTCGCCGCCGCTCAAACGGCTGATCGGCTGCTCCAGCAAGTGACTGACTTTAAGACCATGGGCTACCTGCTGAATCATTGACTCCATTTCATAGCCGCCTTTTTCTGTAAACTGATCCTGCAGCACGCCGTATTTCTTTAACGCTTTTTCCATGCAGGCGGGATCCATCATTTTCTGCTCAAGCTGTTTCATTTCATCAAGCATCTGATGGAGCTCTGTAAATGCGCTCATTAAATAAGAGGTTCCTGAACCTTCAAAGGATTCCGGAATCTGCTTCAGATAACCAATAGACAATCCTTTTTTAATAAACAGGCTGCCTCTGTCTAAAGGCTCTTCCTTTGTAATTAATTTAAAAATTGTTGTCTTCCCACTTCCATTTCTTCCGACTAACCCAATCTTCTGGCCTTCATCTATTTCAAAGTTAAGGGACTCAAACAGTACTTTTCCCCCAATAATTTTATAGGCATCTTTTAACGTAATATACATTTATTTTTCCTCCTAAAGGCAAACAAAAAAAGCCAAAGGCCTCATGGGACCTCTGACTTTGGACGTTCGCAAATATCAAATCAGGTATGAGACGTTATCTTTTTTCTATTTAACTGCTAAAAAAGGGCATACTTCCCCCTTGGACAGTTAAATCATGAAAAAGCGCACGGTTGATATACAATAGTTCACGGTCAATTACGTGCATCGATAACATCTTCATACCTCCTTTCTTTGCCTTTAGTTAATATATATTATAGCGGAGAATGCTAATTAGTGCTAGTTCAGTTTGGCCGCATATACGCCGAGCTTTTTCAGCAGCTCAATCGCCTGTTTCTTTTCCTCATCTGACAAACCGCCGGTAATCTTTTCGATCTGCTGCCAGTGATCAGGAAAAATATCATGGAGAAGCTGTTTTCCTTTTTCATTAATAGCCGCATACGTAATTCTTCGATCACTCGGATCGGGAACACGTTCGATGTACCCTTTTTTCTCGAGCTTGTCGACTACGTATGTAATGCTTCCGCTGGCAAGTAAAATCTTTTCACCGATCTTCTGAAGCGGCTGTTCTCCTTCATGATAAAGCAGTTCCATTACACCAAATTCGGTCGGGTTGAGTCCGTATCTCTGAATGTCTTCCTTCACCAGGTCCGCAATCGCGCGGTTAGCCTTCGATAAGACGACAAACAATTTCAGCGACGGATCTTGTTTTTTTCTAAGGTATGATTCTTGTTCGTCCATATTTCTCTTCCTCTCATCCACCCTGTTTAATACGTTTAATATAACAAAGAATCGAAAATTCCTAAAGGTTTACAGTAAAAAATCCGCTTCCTCCATGGAAGCGGGTATCATTAGGACAACTCAGCCTGGGCACGTCCTTGCTCTACATTTCTCATCATTTCAAGGTCTGGGGCTAAAAAGGTAAAATGTTCTTCCAAAACGTCGATATGTGTTGGCGTCTCCCCTTTCACTTCGCCATCCATATCAATTTTCTGTGGAACTTCAACATCTATAAAGATTTCTTTTCCGCGAAGGTACGTAAGCTCTTGAAAACGATCAGGATCTGCGGATGGGTTGTTCATTGACAGAAGTTCTCGAAAGAGTGTTAAGTTCGAATTTTTCACAATTAATACATCGAGATATTTATCCTGAGGCGTCGATCCTGGTAATGGGACCTCGCGGGTTCCAACAAAGCGTCCGTTCATGATTAAAATCATCACCGCTTCCTCCTTGATCACCTCTCCGTCCACTTTTGCCGTGAAGTGAAAAGGATCCGCCTGATTCATCGTTTTAAAAGCACTGATGAAGTAGCTGAGCACGCCAAAGCGGTCTTTTTGATCTTCGTCGATATTATTGGATGTCTCCGTAATTAATCCAATGCCCCAGAAGTTAATGAAATAGTCGTCGTTCGATCTTCCGGCATCGACTTTTACTTCTTCACCGTTAATCACAGCACGCGCGGCCTGCTGCATATCCTGAGGAGTGCCAAGCACCCGGCTGAAATCATTGCACGTCCCTCCAGGCAGAATTCCTAAAACCGGCCGATGATCTTCTGTTGCTAAACAGTTAATACACTCATGTATCGTCCCGTCTCCGCCTAAAATAAAAAGCACGTCGATCTCTGGGGCATATTCACAGCACGTTTTCTTGAACTCTTCAAGGCTCTCCGTTTGAACGACAGACAACTCCTTCACCCCTTGGGAAATAATCGGCAGCGTCAGGGAGAGGTTCTGTTCAAGCTCATCGTTTCCTGCATTTGCATTATATAAAAATAAACCACGCTCATAACGAGGCATACAGTGTCCTCCTTTTAACTTCCTCTACCTAATATTGTTTCCTAAAACTTGGTGCTCAAAACATTATCTACATAAGCAGTTAGGTTTACCTCCAGGCCTTAAAGTCCTATACTAAGCCTTGATTAGGAGGCTAATTAATAATGAAACACGACTTAGAATCATTGGTAGGTTATAACATCGGCACGATATCCCACTTTATTCAAAATGAATATAACCAGCGCTTAAGCGATTATGGGGTAACCCGCTCGCAGGCCAAGGTGATCTATTTTTTAGCCGTGCACGGCCCCCAGAGCCAGAAGGATTTACAGAAACGGCTCTATATTAAAGCTTCCTCGATGAACGGCATCATAGAATCTTTAATCAAAAATGAATGCATCACAAAAGAATCCAGCCCCAACGACCGCCGGGCCAAAGTCATTCAATTAACCAAGAAAGGAAAACATATTGAGAAGGAAGTCTGGTCAATCGTCCTTGAGATAGAAGAAGAGATCGGCGAGGGATTTTCCAAAGAAGAGCATCAGGTGATTATATCCTTTCTTCAGCGTATCCAAAAGAATATACGCCCGTAGGTGCTCAAGCACGGTTTGAAGATCCTTATGACTTTTGGTATCGCCTTTTAGGATCGAAAGAAGGCTGCAGATGACGGTCGGGCAAAAATTAAAAGGAATGCCGTTGAAGCTGTCGTGCGAGTGAATACCATTTCGCTTTCCGCGGACGAACACCCGAGCCTCTTCGCGAATCCCACGCTGCAGGGTATCGGATTCCCCGTTTTTTCGCAGGAGTCTCGCGGTATTGGCTCGCACTTCCCTGAAGAGACTAATAATCTTATATAAAAACTTGAGGTATCACTCCAAACCAAAGCGTCGTTCAAACGGCGCTTTTTTCCATTTTCTGATAAAGTTTGATAGAAAGATTAAAAATTTTCGGTTACACTAAAGGGTACATGGAACATACGAAAGGTGACGGTCATGACTTATTCTATTAATCTGTTAAAGCTACTCACCCGAAGGCGGGAACAGCTGTGCACTCTGCAAAAAGCAGAACGGCTGAGAAACGGCTGGTTTACGTTTTTTATCTTACTTATCCTGACTCTTCTTACATACATATGGACTTCCTGGATTGGGCTGGGAACAGACCCCCTCTCAGGAAACGTCAACCTGCTCAGCCGCATGGACTACGAATTACATAAAACGTGGTTTCTGATAGGAAGAGCCGCATTTTCTATTGGTCTGCTCCTTGGCGTTCTGTTTTTCACCTCTCTTATATACTGGATCTTTTTTGACTTACATTATAAAAAAATAGTCATTGTCCAAATGGTGGTTTGGCTTGTCATGCTGATTGAGAGAATAACGTGGGTTCCTATTATGGTTTACCTTGGACTCGACTGGTTCGTTTCCCCTCTTTCATTTGGCGTGATGGCATCGTATTTCACTTCTATTGAATGGCTGATTTATTTCTTCGGCTGTCTATCGGTTTTTCAGATTTTCATTATTTGGTATCAAATTCATTGTATTAGCCGATTATCAACTTCAAGAAAGTGGTGGATCATCACCGGCGTCCTTTTATGGAATCTTATTCTATACGCAGCAACAGCTGCTTTATCCTATTTTGACCACTCGATTGTTACACTACTTCTTTCCTAAAGGGTGAACTGTAATGAAGAATAATCTTAGAAAGAGACTGTGGCTTGCAGGTCTGCTTCTTTTTGTAGTCACCAACAGCATTCTCTTATACGTCGACGCTGACCAAAAGATTGATAGAAAGTCTTACATAAGCAGCTGGTCGGGAACGTTTACTGATGATCTGCAGGAATCCTTAAATATCCGCGGGGTTTTCGCAGCGGCGGAGTCAAGCCCCTTATATTTTGATAAAAGCCAGGGATCCTTTGGGGAATTTTTCGTAGAAACTGGTGATGAAGTTACAGAAGGCGACGACCTGTATACCTATCAGGTCGACGATTATGAGAAACAATCAGAAGACCTGCAGCTTGAGGCCGACAAACTTCAAGAAGAGATCACAGCAATAGATACCTACATTCAGCAAGTGGAATCGATGTCGATAGAAAGCGTAGAGGCGTCGGGCACGTTTGACTTCCCGTCTTCTGCTGAAGGGGTAAATGAGGAGGAAGAGGAGCCGCAGGAGCAAGATTCCTCAGCCGTCGCCCAAATCATTAAAGAAGAAGCGATTGCCGAAAAAGAAAAAGAGCGGACCCAAAAAGAATCACAGCTTGCAATGGTGCAAGGCCAATTAGAACAGCTCACCTCAACAGGACAGACTATCACGGTGCAGAGCCCTGTTTCCGGAGTGGTAACGGATCGTTCTGAAAACCTTAGCGATCCTTTACTGACCATTTCTTCAACTGACCTTCTTGTAAAAGGGGAACTCCGGGAAGAACAACGAAAAGCTGCCGAAGAAGATATGACTGCCAAGATTACACTCACAGAAGAGAATGATCCAGTGGAGCTTGAAGGCACGGTCGATAACATTCATCCTTTTTCAAAAAATATTGATGCGAATAGAGTCAGTCAGTACCCTGTAGAAATTACCGTCCCCAAAGAGGCGGAAGGGGTTCTTCCAGGCTATCACGCAGAGGTGGAGATCATTACAGATGAATCCGCCGATGCTTTAGCCGTGCTCGAACCGGCATTAAAAACAGGAGAAAACCCTTACGTCTGGCAGATGACGACAGACGGCCTGCTCCTTTATAAGGAAGTGGAGACTGGTTTAACAGATGATGGCCGGATTGAAATCCTTAATGGTATCAAAGGCACGGCAAAGCTGGCCGTTGAGTCGGAGAATCAGTTCCGCAGCGGAACACCTTTTATTACGCCGATCGATACGGACCATCTGCATCTAAAACAATTAATGAAACAGCCTGCTTCCGTTATTAAGGAAAACATTTATTTAGGTCTGCTTAACCGCTGATCTGGCCTGTACCCTTCTTATGGAAGGGTACTTTTTTAAAAGCTTTGCAAAAGATGTTTCCTCATGACACGATATATAGTAGAAATATTTAACGTTAAAAAGGGGCGGCAAAACATGAAACTAAGCGTACTTGATCAATCCCCCATCCTTTCCGGGATGAGCCCTCAGCAAGCATTACAACAGACAACAGAGCTTGCCAAACTGACAGACGAATTGGGCTATCACCGCTTCTGGGTAGCCGAGCACCACAGCACGCAGACGCTGGCGGGTTCGGCACCGGAAATACTAGCGACACACCTGCTCGGGCAGACGAAACGAATCCGAGTAGGCACTGGCGGGATCCTTCTTCCTCATTACAGCTCCTACAAAATAGCAGAAACTTTTCGACTGCTTGAAACACTATATCCTCAGCGTGTTGATTTAGGAATCGGAAGAGCCCCCGGCGGAAAACCCAATGTCAACCTTGCATTAAACCGGGGAAGGCTTCCGAATATAGAAAATTATCCATCACAAGTGAGGGAATTAATTTCTTATCTTCATGGAGAAGATCCAGAAGGCATGGGCATTCACGCCTCTCCTTCCGGGCATACAGCGCCTCCTGTGTGGATGCTCGGCTCCAGCGGAACGAGCGCACGTGTAGCCGCAGAAATCGGTGCTTCCTATTCATTCGCCCACTTTATCAATGGCTATGGCGGGGCTAAAGCGATGAAGCGCTACACGGATTATTTCCAGCCTTCTGTCCAGCAAAGCAAGCCTGCAGGCAATGTATCGGTATTCGTCATTTGTGCCGCAACCGATTCAGAAGCTGAATATTTGGCCGCCAGCCTGGATCTGGCCCTGCTAAAAATTGAACAAGGAGACCTTCGCTCCCATTTTCCTACACCTGAGGAAGCCTTTCATTATTCTTACACGATGTTTGAAGAAGAACAGATCGCGGAAAACCGCAGCCGTATCATTGTAGGTTCTCCTGAAAGAGTAAAAGAAGAAATTGAGGACCTGGCCCGCTATTATGATGTCAATGAAGTCATTATTAATTCGATCGTTTCTCCGTTTGAAAACCGTCTTCAATCGTATCAGCTGCTGGCCGAAGCTTTTCAGTTAACAGAAAATGTTAAGTAACAGGAGGATGTTAAATGTTAGCCTTTGATCACCTCGTCATTGCTTCAGCAGACCCGAAAGCCGATCAGAAAAAGCTCATGGATACACAGCAGCTCAAAGGAGTTCCAGGCGGTCATCACACCCTCTGGGGAACATATAATGAGCTGTGCTATTTCTCGAACGACTGCTACATTGAATGGCTTGGCCTAAAATCAGCGGAGACAGCCGCGAAGTCAGAGAATCCGCTGATTCAGGAGTTTAAACAAACGTTTGATCAAGGGCTTACCGGTCCATTTCAATTTGCTTTACGAACAGATGATATGGAGGCTTACCTCAAGCATTTTAAAGAAAATGATATACCTTACAGTGGTCCATTTGACGGTCAGAGAAAGCGCCCAGACGGATCACTCTTAAAATGGCAGATGCTGTTTCCAAAAAGCCCGCTTTATCCTCTCCCTTTTCTAATTGAATGGGAAGGAAAAAACGTGCCGGCTTCAGGTGATGATATTAATTTAGTACGCTTCCTTGAGCTTAAACTTGGCAGTTCGGATCCGAAAAAAATGATGCAAGTCTTTCAGGAAATTTACCTTTTTGACAAGCCGATTGGCCAGCTGGAAAACGGCCGGCTATTAATGACTAAAGGAGAAGGAATTACTGCTGTATTTAACTCTTTTCAGATCAATTAAATAAGTCATGCTTCGCGAGGCTTTCTTAACAGCGTAAAGCGAGGCAGAATTCTGCCTCGCTTTTTAGAATCCTCCAATACTTGAAGGCAGTGATAAAGACGACAACCTGTCCCTGGCGATGTTGCTAAGGGCAGGTTGTCTTTCTATTTACTATGGGAGAGAATATGGCGGCTTCTTGAGGAAAACGAGCGGTAATTCCCCTAGTAATTTAGTTTCAATGTAAGCTGATTTTTATCTTCCTTCAGCGTCTTGGCCGGCCAGCGGGCCTTTCAAGCGACAGTAAGTCTTCATCGAGATTCATCACCTTTTGATCGACCATCTGCCGGGCGTCATGAACCCCTTTGTTATACATAAACGGTCCTAATTCCTCAACCATGAAATGCAGCAGCTGATCTGCCGCAAGCTCTCCTAATGGCTCCATCCGCTCCAGCTCAAAATATTCCTGGATACGGTCAATCATGTACTTTTTCTGTTCCGTTGATAATGAAGGATTCACGTCATCCACTCCTTTGTCCAAATCGTACCATAGATTTTTTCTGAATGAAGGATTTAAAGGGCAACCTGCCAGCTTTTTCGCGGACGGACGGTCAAGCCTCATCGTTCGTGAACTCTCTAGGAGTCGCAGGAGCCTTCCCTTACACATCTTTCAAAAGGAACCTTTATATTGTTCAGATTTATATCCCCTTTTGATAAGTACTAACTCTGTGCCTTGCCCCGTATCGCAGCATTATCTTCCCAGCTTAAAGCCATTTGATAATACTAAATTAAAAAGCCCATTCGTACAGTTGTATTGTTTCCTTTCCTTTCTATTTGTTTGTATGATAGATAAAAAGAAAGCTTATAAAAAGGGAGATTGAAAGATGAAACAGTTGTGCTTATTTCTGCTGCTCCTCCTTCTTGCCGCCTGCAGCTCAAATGAAGAGCAGCCTTCACTTGAGGAGATCACAAATAAAGAATGGTCTGAAATTGAAGAAACTGCGGATGGTGATGAAGTTCGTTTATATATGTGGGGCGGTGATGAAGGAATCAATCAATACATAGATAAATGGCTCACCCCTCAATTAAAGGAAGCCCATAACATAACGTTAAAACGTGTACCTATGGATACACCGGAAATTCTTCAAAAGCTGCAGACAGAAAAACAGGCAGGAAAGCAGCAGGGCACGATTGATCTCATTTGGCTGAATGGTGAAAACTTTAAAAATGCCAAGAAAAATGACTGGTTAGCCGGCTCCTTCGTCGATAAGCTTCCGATCTATAACGAGTATTACGATAAAGAAGACCCAGCCATCTCTACAGATTTTGGCATGGCAACAGAAGGAATGGAAGCACCGTGGGGCAAGGTTCAGTTTGTCTTTCACTATGATGAAGCTAAATTAGCTGAGCCTCCGCAAAACTTTAAAGAGCTAAAACAATGGATTGCGGAAAACCCCGGAGAGTTTACATATCCGCAAGCGAGCGATTTCACAGGCAATGCTTTTCTTCGTCATCTGCTGTATGCCAAAGCTGACAGTCCGGCGGATATATACGAACAGCCGCTTCAGCAAGAGCAGCTGTCAGAACCGGCGGAAAGCATGTGGGACTATTTAAAAGAAATTGAACCCCATTTGTGGAGAAATGGAGAGCATTACCCCAATTCTCTAAGTGAGCTTGACCGTTTGTACAGTGATGGAGAAGTAACTATGACGATGGGCTATAACGAAGCCCGCGCTGAATCGCTCATTGATGAAGGGATTTTTCCTGAAACGACGAAGTCCTTTGTTCTTAACCCAGGTTCGATCGGAAATACACACTTTCTCTCCCTCCCTTTTAACAGCCCTAATAAATCAGCTGCTCTAGTGGCGGTCAATTATATGCTGTCTCCTGAGGCACAGCTGGCTAAGTACAAGGCCGAATATTGGGGAGAAAACACGCCGATCAGTTTTGAAAAGTTAAATAAGGAGCAAAAACAGGCCTTTGCAGAAGTCGACCGTGGCAGCAGTGTGCTTCACCCCCAAAGGTTAGAAGAAAGCTTTCTTCCCGAATCGGATGCGGAGTATGTAGAATGGATGGAGGATCAATGGTTCAATGAACTGGTTCAAAACTAATCCATGGCTCAGCTTGCTGCCCGCTGCTTTATTTTTGCTTCTTCCTTTTTACGGAATAACAGCAGCCTTTATAGAAAGTGTTAAAGGCAATCCCTGGCAGCATTTGCTGGAATCTGAACGCTTTTTCGCTTCTCTCTGGTTCAGCCTGCGTACAGCTCTCATAGCTTCCCTTCTGTCTTTAATGGCAGGGATCCTTTTGAGCCGGACGTTTTCAAAGGAATTGCTGAACCTGTTTCCAAGACTGACGGTATGGCTGCCGATGCTCTTTCCTCACCTCGTTTGGGGATATGTCGTCCTTCTTTTTCTATCAGAAACTGGGTTATGGGCGCAGTTTTTTATCAGCATGGGACTTATCGATACGTCAGCTGATTTCCCCATATGGACAAGGGACCCTAACGGTGTTGGTATTATACTGACTTATATCGGAAAAGAGGTCCCCTTTGTCATGTTAATGCTTTTTCCTGTTTATTCAGCAATCCCGTCTGCTTATTATGATGTCGTCCAAACTCTTGGCGGAAGCCGCTGGGATCAGTTTAAGACCGTCGAATGGCCGCATATTCTCCCGGCCGTTACCGAGACGTTTTTCATTTTGTTTGCTTTTACTTTAACAGCCTACGAAGTTCCTGCTTTACTTGGAACGACGTATCCGGAAATGCTCTCCGTCTTAAGCTATGAATGGTTTTATAACGGAGACTGGGACGACCGGCCGCTTGCTTTTGGCGCCCTTATACTTGTGAGCATCGGGATCATTTTCTCATCATGGCTTGGATATCTGTACATTAACCGAAAGCGGATGCGGGCCTTAAGGGGGAGGATATAGATGAAAAGAAAATCCACCTTCTTCCTGATCGCTGTTCTCTTTTTTGTTATTCCTGTCGCTGTTTTATTCATCCAAAGCTTCACATCACCAGGAGGTTTTGCTGGAGTTCAACTCGATAGCTGGGGTATCCTTTTTTCTGATCCTCATCTGTGGTCAGCTACGTTCTGGTCTATCGGTATCGGGGCATTTGTGCTTTTGTTAAACTTCTTGATTGGGATAAGCAGCGGACGAGCACTGGCACTAAATTCTTTTAAGTTTCATTCCGCGATTGAAGCGCTGCTTTTGGCACCTATCCTTATTCCTGTACTGCTTGCTGCGATGGGACTTCATTTATTTATGATCCGTATTGGCCTTGCTGATACGTGGATAGGTGTTTCGCTCGTTCATTTAGTGCCGACGATTCCGTACAGTAACAAAATTTTTCGAAATGCCTACAACCAAGTGGATAAAAAGCTGATGGAGCAGTCTGAAATATTAGGAGCCGCTCCATTTAGGCAGTTTATAACGATAGAGCTGCCATTATTAAAAGCGGCCATTCGCAGTGTTACTTTTTTAACCATTGTCATCAGTTTAAGCCAGTACGCCATTACGGCAATCATCGGCGGCGGGATCGTTATTACATTGCCGATGATCTTTTTCCCTTACCTCGATTCGGCTAACGATTCGGTGATGTCCGCGTTTGCCCTTTGGTTCGCCATACCGCCTTTAATCATATACTTAATTATTGAGTCTTTATTACTCCTCATCCCTTATTCGAGAAAACCATGGAGGCAACGAACTTGACGAAAAAAATTACCGTACAGCAGCTGATCAAAAACTATGACTCCCTCTCTGTTATCAATGGACTGAGTTTTGCACTTGATGCCGGTGAGCACTTGAGCATTGTCGGTCCATCCGGGAGCGGAAAAACGACCCTTCTGCGCATATTAGCCGGACTTGAAAAACCGTCAGCAGGCTCTATCTATCTCACCGGGCAAAATGTGTCCACGATTCCTGCACGGAAAAGAAGCGTAGGATTCGTTTTTCAGCAGCCGCTGCTGTTTCCGCATATGACCGTTGAAGAAAATATCCAGTATGGAGCAAAATTGCAAAACATCTCTTATAATAAAGTTAACGACTTACTCGAAGCGACCAGTCTGTATAAGGCAAAAGATCAATTCCCTGCCGAAATTTCAGGAGGTCAGCAGCAGCGCGCTTCCTTAGCAAGGTCGCTTGCAGCAGAACCTGATGTGCTTTTATTAGATGAACCGTTCAGCAGCCTTGATCCATCTCTCAGACAGGAACTCAGATACTGGGTCAGAGACCTGCTGAAGAAACGGGAGGTCACCTCTATTTTTGTTACTCATGATTATGAAGAAGCGATGCTGATGGGAGACAGGATCGGGGTCTTTCATGAAGGGACTTTCCAGCAGATCGGGACGGCAGAGGAGCTGCACAACCTGCCGGCTAATCCTTTTGTTGCCCGATTTCTCGGCGGCCACCTCGTTTTAGAAGATGAACGGTACATCCCATTGGATCACATTCAGCTGTACACTAAAGTTCCGGAGCAGGAAGCTTTTGAAGCCGAAGTGTTACAAACGACGTTTCACCAGGGACAGCGTACTATCCATTTATATATCAGCAGCTTAGATCGTAAATTATCGCTGCCTGTACATGAGACCATTTCCGCACCTAAAGTTTATCTCTCGATTCCCTCGCCGTCTGTTCAAAGCTTTACCAATCGCTAATTTGAGGTGGTCAGAATGAGCAAGAGAGCCATAATCCGCGGAAGCATCCTGTTATTAGCCTTTGTCGCTGCAGCCTGGTTTGTCCGATACCAGCTGGATTTATCGCCGCGGGAGATTCGGCTTTATATCCTTTCCTACGGCTGGTGGGGGCCATTAATCTTTATCGGCTTGTACACACTTGGCCCGTTTATTGCTTTTCCTACTTCGATCTTATCGCTTGCCGCCGCATTCACCTATGGGGTGTGGCCTGGAATACTCTTTATCGTGATCGGTGCTTCAGGAGCTGCCGTAGTAGGGTTTGTTATGGGAAAGTGGTTTGGCCACTCTGTTATAAAAATTCCAAACACCCCGTGGATGAAAAACTTATATGCCCGAATGGAAGCGAACGGCTTTCTTTACGTACTTACATTACGGCTGATCCCGATCATCGGTTTTAATGTTCTCAGCTACGCAGCAGGCATTGCGAAAGTCAGATGGATCTCCTTTATTACCGCCACGATGATCGGCCTGATTCCAGGAACACTTGCGTACAGCTTAGTCGGAAGCAGTCTGGCCGAAGGCGACCGCAGCCTGCTGCTCGCCGGCCTTTCGATTATTGCCTGGGTCGGGCTTATTATTTATCTCTTTAGAAAAAAAGTATTTACAATATTAAAATTAAAATAAGGCGTTCCTCCTCTTTCAGAAGGAAAACGCCTTATTGGTATTTTCTGATAAAACTTTCATCGATTTTATTTTTCAGCTTCCAGGCACTAAAGCTGTGATTCTTAAGCTTTCCATAAAGAAAGAGGCCTTTTTTATTGCCTGTCGATAAAATATATAATGCCTGCTTCTGAGGCTTAAAGGGCTGAAGCGGAGCCCCCTTTACGAAGTTCAGCAGGTTCTCAAACAATACCGGTCCTTGCTTTACTGCATAAACCCCGCTCTTATCCAGGTCAGGGTGTGAACTCATCGTCACACAATCACCGGCTCCGAACATAAAATCATAATCTTCAAACTGAAGAGTATCTTGAACGAGTGCAAAGCCGCGTTTATCGACTTGCAGGCTGGACCTTTTAAAAATTTCATCCGCCTGAGGTCCGCTCATCCATAATAGGTCACTGTGCCTGATGCGATTATTTGTATGAGTTAACACATAATCATCATAGAGCTCTTTTACCTTCTCATGCTCCCAGAGCTGTACACCTGCTTCTTTTAAAATCGAACGGAGCTTCTTCGTGGACCCTTTCGAACCTGAGGAGAGAACCTCTGTAGAAGTAACAAGGCGCACTTGACCTACTGCATTATGATTATTTTTATAAGCCTGCAGGGCTAAAGCCAGCTCACTTCCCGCTGCCCCTCCGCCAATAATCAGCGGCATAGGCGCTTCTCTTAAACTGGAGATCTGGTCGACAAAGTGACTGTACGGCTTAACCGATTGGGTAAAGGAATACTGAAATTGATCTGGCACTTTGTTTGAACCAATATCGAAGCTTATCATATCAAAGGGATAAACCGCGCCGCCTTCACAGTGGAGTTTCTTACGCTTGGGATTCACGAAATCCGCTCTCTTTTTTATAAAATTAACGCCTGCTTTCTCAGCCATCTTCTCCACATTTATCCGGATTTCTTCTTTTTCATATAATCCTTCCACATACCCAGAAAGCATCCCCGAATAATATTGATATTTCGACGGAGACAAAAGACATACGTCGACGTCATCATTCGGATTCTGGCCGTACTGGTTAATGACCTCTAAATGTGCATGCCCCGCTCCCACTAACAACAGTCTCTGTCTCAGAAGAACCCCTCCCTTAAACTGCATGCCGTATTTCCTTATTTCAAAAACACCCACACGGCCGAGCCATGTGGGTGCGCTGTTTTTACAGATGCTTTTGTAAAAAGCTTTCAACCTCTTCAGGTGTCTTTGCATAGGCACTATGAAGATGGCCGATTTTCTCGCCCTTTTGGAAAATGAGAAGACTTGGGATTCCCATAACTTCATATTTATCCGCCACTTCAGGAAGCTCATCGCGGTTAATATCGTACCACTTGTAATCTTTATATTCTTCAAGGATGTCACCGATAAACATATCCATCCGCCGGCAATCCGGGCACCAGTCCGCGTGGAATTTAATGATGATCGGCTGTTCACTTTCAATAGTTTTCTCAAATGCGTCTTGCTGCTTAATCGGTTCCATAAGAATGATGCTCCTTTGCGTTCTTTATGCTTAATATCATACCGTGATTTTGTTGAAAAGTCTTATCTTCTGCTTATTTATATTCCACTCTACCAAGGAGCCATGCACTTAGCAACCCTGTAATAAAAGTGATGATACTTGCGATTAACAAAGGAGTTGACTCAGGTACACCTGGGAAAATGACGAATATCGAACCGACGACCAATCCTATGATCAGCCCAAACGTAGCGGAAGTATAATTTTCAAGAAAGTAATTAATGATCTTACTCATAATCACAATCCCAATAGCAACGCCCAGTCCTACGGTTAATATGATATCGAACCGAAGATTAGCCACCCCGGATATAATTGTGCTGTACATACCAATCAGCAGCAAAATAAACGATCCGCTTATCCCCGGGAGGATCATCGCACTGCTGGCAAGCCACCCGGAAAAGAAAAGCCCGATGTAAGAAGCCAGCGTCAGATTAGTCATTGGCTCTCCTTCTGTTGCTTGAAAGAAAGCCATCGATCCAACTAGAATGGCTCCCAGCAGCAGAAGACCATAATGCCTGCCTTCAAATTTATTTTTCATATCCGCTTTATTAGTTAAATAAGGGATGACCCCGATAATTAATCCTAAAAAGAAGAATTTAGTAGGGCCTGGATAGTGCTCAAACAACCATTCAATCAGGTTAGCCAACATTAAAATAGAAATGATAATCCCTGCTCCTAAAGGAAGCAGAAACTTTAAATGCTTTTTCCATTCTCTACTGAAGAAACCGTTAATCGCTTCTATTAATTGATCATAGATACCTAACACGACTGCGATTGTTCCGCCGCTTACCCCCGGGACTACGTCACTCGCTCCCATCAGCATGCCGCGGTAAATATTTTTCCATCTCCACATAAGTTATATTTCTCCTTCTCCATCTCTATCTTTTTAATTTGAGCTCTGGCTGATCCTATTCAGAAAAAGCAAGGGGTTCTGCGAGACTCCTGCTTAAAAAACGGGCGGGCATGATCTCAACCACAGGTTTCGCGAGGAGGCTTGACCTGTCGTCCGCGAAAAAACGACTGGCTCCTCTTTTTCATGAAGATCAACGTTAACAATTAAAAGAGCCTTGTTTTTTAAAACAAACCTATTTTATTCTATCAAAATTCCCCAGCTGATATGGCATATTTTATAAAAAAGTAATCTTCCCTTAATACAGTAATTTTTCCAGCCAAGGGTGCTGCGGCTGATGCTGAATTAACGACTGCTTCAGCCACTCTTTCTGATGCTCATTTAAGTGAGGGAAGACGTAGCGGAAATCCTGCTCATCCTTCTCCTCAGTATTTTTCGCCTTATAGAGAAGTACGATTTCCGGGTTTAAATAAGGAATCCCCTGCTCAGAATGTAAATTCATATTAGAAAGTGGAAATGTGACTTCCTCATCTCTGCGGAACACCCACTTTTCTCTCTGTTTACGATTGAGGAGCACTTCTAATTTAGCCTCATCCCGGTGTGCATGAATCTCGTGGATATGCTCATCAAGCGGCTCCTTAAGATTATTCTCGATCATTTGTGAATGATCGACGACATATGTCTCCCAGCCATTAAGGAACTTAGACAGCTGAGTAAGATCCTCTCTGAATATCGCAACCTCAATGTCGTCATGATCTCTCGTCTCCTCACCTATATGTAAATCAATAGCCCAGCCCCCGGCTATCATCCATTTCCCTTCAAACCCTTCCAAAAACCCTTTCACCTGCAAACATGGTTCAAACATTTTCTTAAGCATCCTCCTTTGTCTTTACCCATACCATTCCCTAAAAAGAGAAAAGGTAATAATGGTAGAGCCAATTCCGGTACCTGATACCCAGAAAAAAGAAAAAAGTGCGCTTTCTACTTAAGCGCACTCTAGTTGTCCAGAAATATAGGCTTGTAATTTTGTATGAATTCCTGCATGCCTCTTGGCTGCCTCTGCAGGAGCTTCTCAGTATCGAGGCTGGTTGTTTTAAAGAATCCATTCTTTGCCGATGTGTAGATGTTAGCCAGCTGCTTAGCTAATGAACTGCTGTATCCTCTATGATAACAGTATTCTAAAAACTGATGTTTCGTAGGATTTGAATAAGTAATCACTGTATTTAATTCTTCTGAAAACAGCTGAGCTGCCTCTTTCATCGTTAAGGCTTGCTTTCCGGTAACTTTGTAAACATCTTTAGCCGTCAGTGAATTCCGAAGCGCTAAATAAGCAATTTCGGCTACATCACGGCTGTCGACAAAGCTGATTTTAGCAAAACCGGCAGGAGCATTGATCTCATGATCCTCTTTCATTGGAAGAATTTGATATTTTAAAAAATCCTGCATTAAATGGCTGGCTCTAAGGATCGTATAGTTAAAACCCAGCTCCATAATAGCTTTTTCTATCCGGCGGTGCGGAAGAAAGCCCATCCGTTCTGCTCCTAAGACAGACAAGAAAACTAAACGTTCCACTCCACACTCTTTGGCCGCTTTCATCGCGTTTACGATCGGCTCAACATCCCCTATATTAGATGGCCTTGTTAAAAACCACCGCTTCACTCCTGAAAAAGTTTTTTCATAAGTAGAATCTTTTTCAAAGTCAAAATAGACACTATCGGCTAAGTGACTGTCTAACATCTCTTTCGTTTCTAACGGATGGCGGGAACCAGTACGAAAAGGCACGCCTTCGTCGAGAAGCCAGCCAGCAAGCTCACTCCCTACAAAACCCGTTACTCCTGTAATAAGCATGATGTCTGTGCCCCTTTCGCTTGTTTCCTGTCTTATATACCTTCCACTTAAGAGGGCTCTCTTAACCATATAATTACCTATTCGCTAAAATACTTGCGAAATAAGATACCAGACATTCCAAATGGACAGTACCGTAACCATGATCTTCTCGGCAGATGAACCTGTTCTCATGGTAATAATAAACCGAAAGTACTTTTTGGAAATCGGGTAAAAAAAGGGAATGCCTCGTTTAGTGAGGTAATCCCCAAGCAGATGAGAACAAACACCCAACATAAATCCAACAAAATAATACGGCGGTACTTCAAAAAAGTAAGTAATCACAAGATGATAAAAAAGCAGCAGACCAATAAACACAACCGAATGGGTCATTTTTCTATGGCTTTTTACCATGACTAATAACGGGAAGGTCAGCATAACAAATACTTTCAACTGTTCTCTGTACGTTTCTAAGTATTCCGGGGCAAAAAGATATAAGACTGCCGCCGCCAATAATATGTACATAAGTGCTCTCCAAAACTTCCTGCCTAATGTGGAGCTGGGTGTATCAATGTCAGGTAATAAGGAGCCAAATAATACAAAAACAAAAAATAAAATTGTTTCCAGTGTACCATTTGGAATATACTCCACCTGCGGTAAAAGGGTAATGGATAATAAACCTGCTGTTACCCCAACAGTTTGGTGTCCTGATGCCATCATAATTGTATGTATACCTCGCCTTTCAAGAATAAGCCCCGATTCGACAGGAACCGGGGCTTTTATTAGCTTATCTTATAAAATTATATTCGTAAATAAGCAATCCGCCTGCCCTTTGCTCAGAGGCTTTAGCAGTCTTTTTCCGGCAGTCCAAGCATTTGGAATTTCGGCCCTTCCATCGTGGCTTTCCCATCAATGGTTATGTTTTCGGTAAGGTGAATGATTCTTCGATCGATCGCTACGGGAATGGAATTAATATTGAGAATCTCATCATCCGCTTCAGGTTCAGAAATCGTCATCCCGACATCAGGCTCACCGCACCCGTAGCCGGCAAAATACAAGCGTAAACTCCCTGATCCTGTTTCCTCGAGTAATTCATCGAGTAATTCACGGGCTTCTTCTGTAATTCTCATTTGTTTTCTCTCCTTAAGCATCTGTCATACCTCTAGTATGAAGTTTAACTCTATTTTCTAATATAAATATGCTCACAATAAATTACGATAAAAAAGCCCCCAGTAACGGAGGCTTTTTTATCGTAATCATTATACAGCTTTTGCGTTTAATTCTACATCAATATTTCCTTTAGTTGCCTTGGAATAAGGGCAGAAATCATGAGCATCCTTTACAAGCTGATCGGCTTCCTCCTGGGAAACACCTTTTACACTTACATTTAAAATGACACCAATTTTAAAGCCATCGTCTGACTCATCTTTAATAAGGCTTACATCGGCAGTAGTTTCAGATTCTATGTCTTTCTTCTGTTTGCTGGCAATCAAGTTTAGAGCACCATCAAAGCATGCAGAGTATCCTGCGGCAAACAGCTGCTCTGGATTAGAGCCTGATTCATTGCTGTCACTTCCTGGCATTACAAGATTTACATCAATAACACCATCATCTGATTTAACATGGCCTTCGCGACCGCCTTTTGCTGTCGCATGAGAAGTAAACATTACATTACTCATTATACTCACTCCTTGATTTTTAGAAATCCATTCACAACTAATATGTACCTCAATTGGAAGTACACTAAACCTTACAGTTTTTCCTCGGGGTGAAATTCCTTTTTCAAGGATTCCGGTGCCATCTTAACCATCTGCTGCAAAACAAATGCAAGAATTGCGACATCATCTACGAACCCTAGAAGAATAAGAAAATCAGGAACGATATCCCAGGGAAAGAGAAAATAGCCGATGATCAGCAAAATCGAAAGCAGCTTGTGTTTAAGCTTCACATCTGAGGAACGGAAAAACTTAATGATGAAAGGCACCGACTTTCTTATATTGGCCAAAAATTTGATTCTGCGCCAAAATTTCCTCATTTTTCTTCTCCCCTTTCAAAACCGACGCAATTCCTCTGTCACAATTGCTTATTGCCTACGTATGATTTAACATAAGTGTTAGCAAATATTGTATCAGGCGCCACCCGAACGAATAAAGGAGAGACCTTGTCATGAAGATCCTGCTTCTTAACGGTACTATCGTGGGCAGTAAAACGAAAGCATTGCTAAATGAAATCGAAAGATATATTCATAAACTTAATAAAGGCTACGAAACCTCTATCCTATACTTAGAAGACTACCAAATGGAATTCGTAGATGGCCGCCCTGGTGAGGAATATAACGAGGAAATGCAGCAGCTGATCCGTGAGGTAGAACAAGCAGATGCCTACGTGATAGCTACTCCTATTTTCCAAGGGTCGATTCCAGGTACTTTAAAAAACTTGTTCGACGCTATTTCACCCCGGGCTATGCGCCATAAGCCTGTCTCCATTGTAGCAAACGGAGGGACATTGCAGCATCACCTGGTGATCGAAAACCAGTTAAAACCCATCCTGAATTATTTCCGCTGCCTCGTGACCCCTAACTATGTCTATACGCATACGAATCACTTTTCAACACAAGGGGAACTGATCGATGAAGATGTTCATAATCGCCTTCAGGAAATGACGCTCGTCTTCGATCAATATATGGAGATGAGCCAAAAAATCTAGCGCGTATAATCCCTCCTTTAACCAGGAGGGATTTTTTATGCGAAGCTGAGCACTTTCTTTACGTAGTTTTGTGTTTCTTTAAAAGGAGGAATCCCGCCGTATTTATCAACATTGCCCGGTCCGGCATTGTACGCTGGTTCCCGGCATGCTTGATGACAGCCTGCTTTCTCCATTCAAAACAGAGAAGGCCTGCATGTGTATCAGTATTTGAATTTTACTATAATCCATCGACCCACCTCGACTCTCTAAATTCTCTTTATTTTACATGAGCAGAAAACAATAGACAATCTGCCCTTCGATCTTCCACAATTACCCAAAACTTGCGAAAATACATAACCTAATGCCGCAATTATTGGCTTCTTTTGCGAATCTTTTCCCAAAGACGCACGCCTGTAAACGATGATACAATGGTAAATAACAAAAGGGATTTCACCATTCCGGCAATGGTCCCGAGATACTTCTGGTCATATATCTCGAAATGAAAAGAACTCTCTTTTGTCTCTAATGTCGAATCACCCTCTATTCTTTCCGAAAGAATAGACCTGTAGATTTTTTATGGCAGTTATTCTGCGAACCCTTTCTTTGATATTATCGTCAGAGAAGGGCTTTTTTTATACTAAAAAAAGCTTAAGGATTTTACCTTAAGCTTTCAGATTGCAGAAAACCTCTGTGTTTAGGTTTTCTACAAGTTTATTATCCTTCTCGTTAGCAGCGTCTACAACCGAAAAAGACTCTATTTCCTTATACGACAACATCTATATGCTGGGGCTTTACTTCAAGGGAAACAGGAAGCTCATCTCCCTCTTCTCCATCTACGTTCGTGTGAAGTTTTTCTTCAGAAGAAATGCGCAGCTTTTTCGCTGTAAAATATTCCACATCTTTGTCTTCTTTTACGTTACCTCTTAAAACAGAGGTGATGATTGAAGCCAACCGGATCATATTTACTTCTTTAATCGCGTAACAGTGCAGAACACCGTCATTAACCTTAGCTTCAGGCGACAGCTTTTCAAAGCCGCCCGTTGATTTTGTTAATGCGGCGAGAAATAAAAAGGAATCCCCTTCCCATACTTTATCATCAAATTCCACCCGTATCGGATAAGACTGGTTAGAAGCCAGTGTTTTCACTCCTTCAATAAAGTAGGCTAAAGATCCGAATTTTGTTTTTTGTTCAGGAGAAACTTCAAACGTCGCCTCAGCTATAGCTCCAACGGCCACAATATTAACAAAATACCGGTCGTTGAATTTCCCGATATCTACTTTTTTTGTATGATCTGACCGGAGCACTTCAATAGCTTTCTTTGGGTCAAGCGGCAAATCCAGAGCCCTTGCAAAATCATTCACTGTACCTAATGGAACGACTCCAAGTTTCGGTCGGTGCTCCTGATCGACCATGCCATTTATCGTTTCATGCAGTGTGCCGTCTCCTCCTAAGGATACGACTAAGTCGATTTCACCGTGACAGGCTTCAATACAATAATTCGTAGCATCGAATTCCTTTTTCGTTTGAACGGTTTGAAGCTCGTATCCTTTTCCCGTAAGAATGTCTTCAATTTGCTCTACATAGTCGGCCGCATCTTCTTTTCCAGAAGAAGGGTTTACAATAATCATAGCTTTTTCAGGCAAGAGATCTCCTCCCACTTTTTCGCTTAATTTAGTGGACGGCATGTATGGTTAGGTCATCAAAGGTTTGAAAGAATTCCCTGCCATAACTATCAGGTATATTTACGTGAATACTGTTGATACTCTGACTTTCCATCCAGCTTCTTATCGATTCCATCAGCTTAGTTCCGATTCCTTCACGCCTGTAAAATTCATCAACGTATATTTCACGGATCCAGCCTGTTTTGTTATTTTCCACGGTTCCAAATATATAACCGACCGTACGTCCTCCCTGTTCAGCAACGAGCACGCGGCGATTAGGATGATCATTAAATAAATGTTCAGCAGCCCAGTCTTTTCTTCCTCTCAAACGTTCAGTTCTCTGCGGCTGGTCATGCTGTTCATCTACAAGCTTTGCCCAGTCAATCGCATACCTCGTCACGTGGACTAAGTCTCTTGGCTCGGGCTCTCGTACAATGCCTGACATAAGATTCCCCCTTAAAAAAATCTATTTCGCAAGCACGTCTTGAAATTCCGTACGTTCTTCTATCACTTTCTTGGCAAACGAACACATCGGATTAATTTTCATATTTTGTTCTCTCGCATATTCGACGGCATTCTCCACTAACTCTGTTGCAAGACCTTCCCCTTGCTCAGATTCCTTAACATGAGTATGGGTAATGGTCATCGTGGAGCCACCTTGTTTATAAGCTAATTCAGCCACTCTTTCACTATTTTCCTCTACAAAAAATGTACCATTATCTCTTTGTATTGAATTCAAAGCTATTCACCCTTTCCTCCCTTATATACCCTTAACCTTTTTAGGCTATGCAATGATAGGGGGAATTTATTTTGTTAGAATAAAAAGAAAAGAGGTGAAACGATGACAACAACTATTGCTATTATTCAAATGGATATCGCGTTCGGTGATCCGGAAACGAACCGAAAGAACGCCATTCCCCGCATTAAAGAAGCTGCCCAAAATGGCGGTAAAGTGATCTTACTCCCTGAACTATGGACCACCGGGTATGATTTAGAGCACTTTGATAAGATCGCCGAAACATTAGATGGACCGACCCATACGATGATGGCCGATCTGGCAAAAGAACTTGGGGTAACCGTTGCTGGATCTGTCGCAGAAGATGATCACGGGGAATTTTTCAATACATTTGTTGCCTATAACAAGGACGGAGACAGGGTTCTTAAATACCGTAAAGTCCACCTGTTCCGCTTAATGAACGAAGAAAAATTTCTCCATGCCGGTTTTCATAAAGGAAACTTTGTTGTCGAAGACACCCTTGCCGCGGGAGTCGTATGTTATGATATTCGCTTTCCCGAATGGATCCGCACCCATATGCTAAATGGGGCACGAGGGTTGTTCGTAGTTGCTGAATGGCCGAAGCCTCGAGTCGAGCATTGGCGTAACCTGCTCATCAGCCGCGCCATTGAAAATCAGTGTTTCATTATTGCCTGCAACCGCGTAGGATCTGATGAAAATAACGAATTTGGCGGACATTCGATTGTTATCGATCCTTGGGGGAATATTGCAGCAGAAGCCGGGGAAGATGAAGAGATCTTATACTGTGATGTCGACTTCTCCCGTGTGGAAGCAATCCGCGAACAAATCCCGATTTTCCAGGACCGCCGCCCGGACTTATATGAATGAGGCTTGTGTTGGCAGTCCTTAGCATTAATAAACATATTGTTGATACCTTATAAGAGAGGCGTAGAAAACAGCTCGCTTTTCTAGGGTGTTCGGCCACGGAAAACGAAGTGGTCTTCGCTCCCGGAGCCAAACACAAAAAAAGCCTGAGTTTCATAACTCAGGCTTTCTTTCTTCATACGCTTTCTTTTGATAATAATAATTCGGGGAATCCATTCGGTCTTCAAATGACTGGTGAAAGATCTCCGTTGTCGCAGGTGAGACGGGAGGAATCAGCCATGTCCAGTCACCTGTCGCTTCTCTGCCGCACTTTCTTTCGTTATTTTGAAAAAGCTGAAACTGCTTTGCGGCGCTATGATGATCCACGATGCTGACTTTATCCTCCTTGTAGGAATGAATCACTGCCTGATTCAGTTCAATTAATGCCCGGTCTTTCCATAAGGACGTATTTCTTTTTATATTAAGTCCCATCGCTTCGGCAACTCCAGGCAGCATATTATAGCGGAATCCATCAGCCAGGTTGCGTGCTCCAATTTCCGTTTCCATGTACCAGCCGTTAAAAGGAGCGGCCCGGTAACTCAGTCCGCCTATTTCGAGTCTCATATCAGAAATTATCGGTACTGCATACCATTTCAGCTCAAAATCGGCAAACCAATTATATTTGGGATGCCGAAGAGGCACTTCCATTACGATGGCTTCAGGGATTGAAAACCACTTCGGTTTCTGATTCCCTATTTGAATGACTAGCGGGAGAATATCGAACCTGCTCCCTTTTCCTTTCCACCCGAGCTTCTGGCACTCTTTCGTAAACTCTACAGAAGCAGGATCGCCAATTATGCCCGTTTCCTCTTCATAACCCGCATACCGAATCAACTGGTGGTTCCATATTCGAATGCCGGACTCAGGACTAAATATAGTAATCGTCGAGCGTACTCTTCCTTTATTCGTAGCAAACTCTATATGATGAAATAAGGCATCGCGGATCTCTTCTCCCGTTTGCAGATCACGGCAGTCAAACACCTGCAGACTGTCCCAAAATAGCCGGCCGATGCACCGGTTGCTGTTTCTCCAGGCTGCCTTCGCACCATATTCCAATTCTTCATACGTATGGCGGTAAGTCCCTGTACTCTCAATCGAATCAATTACTTCATCGACCCGGTTCTCTATTAGTGAATCCTTTCCTAACTCTCCATAGCATTGACGGATAAAAGCTTCTGCTTCTTGATGCATGGTCTAATCCCTCTCATCTAGTTCCTTTGTCCTTATACTATCACAATCAGACCAAAGGCTTCGAAGATTAAGTCGCCTTTCTGGCCGCCTGCTGAACAGGGTCCCATACACTGTTATAAGGAGGAGAGTAGGAAAGATCGAGGTCGAGAAGGTCGTCTATCGTCATCTCATTATAAAGCGCAGTCGCCAGCACATCGGTCCGTTTATCGATCCCTTCTTCTCCAATCATCTGCCCGCCTAAAAGCTTTCTCGTTTTTTCATGATAAATAAGCTTCAGTGTCATCTTTTTCTTCGAATAGTATCCGGCCGCATGCGTGGATTCAACCGACACCGTACGGTAAGGAATATGTTCCTGCTCCGCTTCCCGGCAGGAGATGCCCGTGCGTCCCAGTGTTAAGTTAAAAAACTTCAATATAGAGGTTCCTACAATTCCGCGGAAGCTTTTATGGATATCTACCATATTTAAGCCTGCAATCTGTCCCTGCTTATTCGCATGGGTCCCAAGCGGTATGTAGTCATGGCGCTCTTTCACACGGTGATACTGTGTAGCACAGTCACCTGCAGCATATATGTCCATGATGCTCGTTTCCATAAAACCATTCACTTGAATCGCATCATTGTAACTTTTATAAATACCCGTTCCTTCGAGAAATTTGGTATTAGGGGTTACTCCTACAGCGAGCAGCACGTGTTCACATGAATATTTACCTTTATCCGTGATGACAGCTTCTACACGATTTTCTCCTTCAAAACCTTCCACCGATTCCCCTAAGGAAAGTTCTAAACCGTTACGCTTGGCTTCCTCATGAATGAGTTCTGACATATCGGGGTCAAAAATTTTCGCAAGCTGGCTGCTTCGATCGATTATCCGAACTTTTTTTCCTAAATGTATAAGGTTTTCAGCCATTTCAAGCCCGATGTATCCGCCGCCTACAATCGCGATGTTTTCCACTTCTTCCGTCAAATCTTCCATAATGGCTTCAGCGTCAGGTATGGTTTTTAAAGGAAAAACTCCTCCCAGGTTCTTTCCTTCCCATGGAGGAAGAATCGGATCAGCACCTGTTGCAATCAGCAGCCGGTCATATTTCACTTCAAACTCCTTTTCTGAATGATGATCGAAGCCGTGCACGATTTTATTATCACAATCCACCTTGGTCACTTCTTGATGGACTCTGGCATCTATCCCATGCTTTTCACGGAAGGTTTCGGGTGTCCGGGCAATTAAATCGTCCGCAGCTTCTACCTCCCCGCCTATTAAGTAAGGAAGACCGCATTGGCCATAAGAATAAATCCCTCCACGCTCGAGTGTAATCACTTCAAGCTCTTCACTGTTTCGAACGATCTGCATCGCTGCACTCATTCCGGCAGCGTCTCCTCCAATAATTACAATTCGCATAACCTTCACTCCTTCTACACGTAGTTATACCCTTATTTCACCTTACTTAAAATCCGCCCTTTACAAATTCAATACGCCACGTTAGTATGAATTATTAAACTTTTCAAAAAACGATATGGAAGGTAGGAGTTTATGAAAGAGTTCCAGCAGTCAGAGTCATTAAAACGGTTGCCCGATCAGTTTTTTGCCAAGCTTGTAAACAAGCTTAATACATATCAGCAGCAGGGACATGACCTTATTAACCTGGGACAGGGGAACCCTGATCAGCCGACCCCTGGCCATATTGTTGAGGCCTTAAAAAAAGCCGCCGAAAATCCTTTGAATCATAAATACCCCCCTTTTCAAGGCTTTAGCCACTTAAAAGAAGCAGTAGCGACATACTATAAGCGGGAGTACGATGTCGATGTAGATCCGGAGAAAGAAGTTGCCATATTATTTGGCAGTAAAGCAGGACTTGTTGAACTAAGTCAGTGTTTTCTAAACCCGGGAGATGTCGCGCTCGTTCCTGACCCTGGTTATCCAGACTACTGGTCAGGTGTGGCACTGGCCGATGGAGTCATGGAGCCTATGCCGCTTCTTGAAGAAAATGCATTCCTTCCCAAATATAACGACATCGACCCAGCTGTTCTAAAAAAAGCAAAGCTGATGTTTCTTAACTACCCGAACAACCCGACATCAGCTTCAGCAAATCGCGAGTTTTTTGAAGAAACGATTGAAGTAGCAGATCGAAACGATATATGTGTCGTTCATGATTTCGCATATGGAGCCATCGGGTTTGATGGAGAAAAGCCGCTAAGCTTTCTAGAAATTCCGGGCGCCAAAGATGTGGGTGTTGAAATTTACACGATGTCGAAAACATACAACATGGCCGGATGGCGGATCGCTTTTGCTGTCGGCAACCACAGCGTCGTTCAAGCGCTTGAGCTGATTCAGGATCATTACTACTGCAGTCTGTTCGGAGCGGTTCAGGATGCAGCCGCTGCTGCCCTTTTAGATTCGCAAAAGTGCGTGGAGGACCTGCGCGATACGTATGAAGAGCGCCGCCACATTCTAGAAGAAGGCCTGAGAGAAGCCGGCTATGAAACCACACCATGTAAAGGTTCATTCTTTATGTGGCTGAAGGTTCCAGAAAGCTATACTTCTGAAACATTTGCCGATGCCCTCCTGGAGAAAGTAGGACTATTCGTTGCCCCCGGCATTGGATTTGGAGAGTATGGAGAAAACTATGTAAGAATCGGGCTTAACAATTCGAACGAAAGCTTAAAGGATGCGGTTCAACGGTTTAAAAAGTTCAAGCAGGCATAGAAAAACCTCCGGAATGGATTAAAAGAAGGAACTTCCTCTTTATGGAAGTTCCTTCTTTTATAACCTCTTGCTCACAGACGTATGTTCCCAACTAAGATTTCCTTGCCGGCGGCATCTTCATTACCATATCCACGTGCGGAATATTATCTTCAAGGTATACTTCCGTTACTTCTTCAAACCCAAACGAACGATAAAAATCCCTTAAGTACTCCTGGCCATGAAGCTGAACAGCAGGGACATCCCACTCATTTAGAGTTAATAACGCTGTATTCATCAGCTTCCTGCCGTATCCCTTCCCTCTGGCCGCTTTTGAGACGAGGACGCGTCCAATCGAGTAATACTCATCCGGCTTCTCCGGGGGAACAAGGCGGCAGTATGCCACGATCTCACCTGCGTCTTCTTTCCATATATGCATGCACTCCTCGTCACGCCCGTCCACTTCTTCATAAGGGCAATTTTGTTCCACTACAAAAACCTGGGTTCGGATTCTTAAGATAGAGTAAAGCTCTCTTTTCGTTAAATCCTCAAACGACTTCTTCTGCCAGCACATTTTTCAACCGCCTCCTGTTATTGGTTCCACGTCTTCCAGTTTAAATTATATACCGCAGGGTAAAGTAAAGATTAACAAAATTCTACTAAAAAGGAAGGCGTTCTATGTTTTTAAATTTGCTGCCTTTATCTTTACAAAAATACTTCCAGATGTCTAAACGGCTTCGAAAACATGAAATACAGTCTACATTATGGTTAATGCCGCTTATTTACATAATTATCTCCATTTTTTTAGTGGCGCTCACTTTAACTTTAGACCTTGTGATTGGCCTGGAGGACGTTATACCACCTTTGCTTCACTTTGAGCCCCAGGCGACGAGAACTTTGATCAGTGCCCTGATTGGCGGTATTTTAACGCTGAGCGCCTTTACGCTCAACTCCCTCTTAGTTGTTTTAACAACATTCAGCGGTCAGTTTTCACCGCGGATGCTGCTGAACTTTATTTCCGACCGCCAAACCCAGCATGCTTTAGGAATATTTAACGGCAGCTTTGTGTTTGTGTTGCTTTTATTTCTTTTTATTGGAGGAACTTCGCAAAAAGTCCTGATTGCTACACCTATTATGACAGCAACCCTAGCTTTTATTACAGCATTGGTTTTTGTATATTTTATCAACCATGCGACAACGTGGATGCAGGTCCACAATATCACGTACAGTATGAAAAATGTCTCTAAGGATATTATTTACGAGTCCTTAAGAAAAGATCTGGATAAACACCGCACAAAGGATCCAAGTAACTTAATGGAAGATTATCAGGAGGAATCCCACAATGTACTTTCAAGGAAAACGGGCTATATTCAGCTGTTTGATTATAACCGAATGATTGACGAAGCCCGTCAGGATGATATTATTCTCCAGCTGCATGTTCAGACAGGCGACTATATCCTGGCAGGCAATGACCTGATTAGTTATTGGGGTCCGGGCGCCGACAAAGTAGATGAGTCTAAATACTATGAAATGGTGGAAATCGGCTACAAAGAAACAGAAGTTCAGGATATTCAGATGGGGATGCACAAGCTTGCCGAAATTGCGATTAAGGCACTTGGCAATGATGATCCTAAAACAGCGTCCAATACCCTTCACCAGATGGCCGACCTTATGCTTTCCGTTGACAGCTACATTACGTTCAGCCCTTACCTTGCCGACGATGATAAGCAGGTGCGGGTGATTCTAAGAGAAGAAACTTTCGACTACTACATTTACCGGGGCTTTGGCTATATCCGCCACTATGCAAAGGATAACCATTTAATTATTACCGAAATTGTTGCCTGCTTAGCCAAGGTCGCTGAGTCTATTGATAAAGATAAACATGATAAGCTGTGGAATTTTGGCTGTAACACGATTGATCATATTGAGAAGCAAGTCATTTATGAACTTGATAAAACCTTCCTCCTTCGGGAAGTGAAGCGTCTGGCAGAAGTTACCGGCCATTTAGACGATTACCCGCCGATAGAAAGTAAGTTTTATTGATATTCTATACTTAAGCGCCGGGCTTTTTAGGAAGCCTGGCGTTTTCTTCTTTAATTTATTGACACTTTAATTCTTTCCCATAATATGATATATATGAACATATACACATATATTGAAGTAAGGAGGCGATCTATTTGGGACACCATCACCATCATCATGACCATACGACCGGAAATATCAAAACAGCTTTCTTTCTTAATTTTTTCTTCACAATTATTGAACTTATTGGAGGTATCTTAACAAATAGTATGGCGATTATCTCTGATGCGCTCCATGATTTAGGGGATTCCCTGTCACTTGGACTCGCATGGTTTCTGCAGAACTTCTCTAAGAAGGAAAAAAGCAAGCAATTTTCGTTTGGCTATAAGCGTTTTTCTTTATTAGCAGCGTTAATTAACAGTGTGGTACTCATAGTAGGATCAATTTTCATTCTAACAGAAGCTGTACCGAGGCTGCTTGACCCGCAGGAGCCTCATACATTAGGTATGATGGGACTCGCGGTGCTCGGGATTCTCGTTAATGGTGCTGCCGTTTTTAAACTTCGCGGCGGTTCCTCAATGAATCAGAAAGTAATCACCTGGCACCTGCTTGAAGACGTGCTCGGCTGGGTGGCTGTATTAATTGTCAGTATCGTCATGACATTTGCCGAGCTGCCGATTCTTGACCCGATCGCATCAATTTTCATTACGTTGTATATTTTATATAATGTTATTCTTAATTTAGTAAAAACCATGCGTCTGTTCTTAGAGGCTGTACCAGAGAACATTAATTTAGATGAAATTATTAATACGATCCAGCAGCTGCCTGACGTGAAGTCCACCCACCATACTCACTTGTGGTCTTTAGATGGGGAACACCACGCGTTTTCCACACATGTCGTTGTGCCGGCATCCTCCAGCAAGGAAGCTGTGTGCAACATTAAAGAACAGGTGAAGCAAGTGATTGAAGATATTCATCTCGACCATATAACGATAGAAATTGAATATGAGGATGAATATTGTTCGATGAATGAAGAAAAAGGAGGATAAACATATGGATGACCACCCTTTTTACTCAAAAGACCTCGATGAAGAAACGCTTTTCGTCGTCACGCAAACCTTCAAGGCCTTATCAGACCCGACGAGGGTGAGAATTCTTAACCTTCTTTTTGAAAAGGAGTACAGTGTCAATGAGATTGCGGAAAGCCTCCACCTAAGGCAATCCACGGTTTCCCACCAGCTGCGTTTTTTAAAAAACTTACGGCTAGTTAAATACCGGCGGGAAGGAACAACGATGTACTATTCTCACGACGATGAGCACGTCATTAATGTACTGCAGCAGATGATTCAGCACGCCCTGCACCATTAAAGAAGCTGCCTCCCCTAAAGGGAAGCAGCTTCTTTCATTTACATCTCTAATGTTTGCGGAGTTTTATCGCCGGCGTTCATCAGCCGGATGCTTTCAGGGTAAATCTCGAGCACGATGTAGTCTGGATCTTCTTTTCCGTTAAACCAGTGTTCCATCTGTTCGGTCCAAAGCCAGTCTTTAACCTTCTGGTCTTCTCTAATCTTCGCCTGGCCTTCCACCTCTAAATAGGTGTCGCCATAACCTTCCCCTTCATAGCCGATAAGGATATGAACATTAGGATTCTCTTCAATTTCATCCGTCTTATGGGTCTCTCTGTGAGTAGGTGTATAGAACGTGAACTCATCGTCATTCGCAAATGTCATATAACGGGAGTGCGGCTTGCCCTGCTTTACCGAGGCAAGAGTACCGATTTTATGCTGATCCATAATATTGTATATCTTTTTCTTCAATTCTTCTTGATTCAAAACGATTCTCCTTTCTAATTGAAAACTTATCCTTAGTTTTCCTGTAAAAAGGAAAATATAAACATCGTAATACTTTATTCGTTTCTTCCCCCGGCACATATGTTTAACTATATAATATCGGGAAATAGACAGATAGCACGAAGATAGGAGAGGAAGACTATGCGCTCAGGAAACCCTGCCTTAAACGAGAAAGTGTTCTCCAGGAATCATTCAGGTGGATCTTCTATGACCTTTGGAGGCACTATTGGTAAAACGAGCTTATTATTTATCTTTTTATTAGGTACTGCAGGGTATACATGGTATCAATATATCCAAGGTACGGACGTACGTACAATGATGATGATCGGCCTGATCGGCAGTTTAATTTTTGCATTAATTACGATTTTCTTTAAAAAGGCAGCCCCCGTTACCGCCCCGGTTTATGCAGCTCTTGAAGGCTTTTTTATCGGCGGCCTATCGTCCATTGTGGAATCAATGTATCCGGGCATCGTCCTTCAGGCGGTATCTATCACATTTGGAGTAATGGCCGGACTGCTCATCCTTTATTCCTTAAGAATCATACGGGTCACGCAAAAGTTCCGGCAGATGGTCATTGCGGCTACAATCGGGATATTAATCGTTTATTTAATCAACTTTATTTTAAACATATTTTTTAACACTCAGGTCCCTTATCTTCATTCAAATGGATGGATTGGAATCGGGATTAATATCTTTATTGCTGCTATTGCCGCATTAAACTTAGTGCTGGACTTTGACTTTATTGAACGAGGAGTTAAACGGCAGGCGGCTAAACATTTAGAATGGTATGCAGCATTTGGACTTATGATTACGCTCGTCTGGTTGTATATTGAAGTCTTAAGATTACTGCAAAAACTGAGAAGATAAGCCATCTTCTCCATTAAAAAGTCAGCCTTCTGCGCTGGCTTTTTATCATAAAACCGTAATATTTGTAACAAAAATGAAATAATAGGTTTATAATAAATCAATTCTATATTACACTGGAAGAAGTACAGTTTTTGGAGGCTCACCATGCTTGATAAGGTATTACACCATAGAAAAAAGTTCATATGGATAACCGTGTTATCCTTTTTACTGGGGGCGTCGATTTTCTTTGTCAATTCTACACCGACTCGTTCTGAAAAGCCTTCGGTCGTGACACCGACTATTTTTGTGCATGGCTACAAGGGCGGGCCTGGCTCATTTAATACAATGCTGGACCGGTTTGAAGATAATAATTGGGGAACAAAGCGAATGGTCATATATGTTACAAATGAAGGTAATGTAAGGGTTCGCGGAGGTATCCCTTATACAATGAACCCGTTTATTCAGGTCATTTTTGAAAACAACCGTGCGAGCATTGCTGACCAGACGAGCTGGCTTCGTACGATAATGACGAAGCTTCACAATGACTACGCAATTTCACAAGTTAATTTAGTCGGTCATTCCATGGGAGGATTAGCTTCCACTAACTTTTTACTGAACAACCAAGAAGGCGACTATCCGGAGGTTAAAAAGTTAATTACGATCGGCAGTCCTTTTTTAGGGATTGGGCAAAATGATTATTTCAGTTTAAACACAGGAGAAGCCACTGTGGACCTGCAAGTGAAATCCAATGCACTAGTCACAATGTTAAACAGTAAAGAGAACTTCGAAAAAGATATTCAAGCACTTTCGATTGCGGGTGTCATTAATGAGAATGACCTTGAAGAAGATCAATGGGATGGGGTTGTAACAAAACCAAGCGCCCTTGGACTGCGAGGAATTGTCCCGCGGAAAAACTTCTCTGAGCTTGTTTTCAGCGGTCCTTCAGCCACACACTCCGGGCTGCACGAACATACTGGAGTAGATGAAGCTGTTGCCGAGTTTTTATGGAATATTCACTAATGTATAAGAGCACAGGCTGCTGGCCTATGCTCTTTTTAAATGTGTTTATATTCAAGCTGGACGACTTCTCCAATGGCGGCGATCGTCTGGTCTTTAAATTCCATAGGGACACTCTGGCCGGAAGGATCTCTGTAATAATATTCTTCTTTTTCGTTTAGAGGGCTGTAACCCAAGCCTTCAAGCTTTTCCCTAAGCGATTCAGGTATCTTGGAGTAGCCTGCTGACTTTTTAAAATAGGGCGTGGCATAAATTCTTACATCGATATCCCCTGCTCCTGCATGCACAACAAATAAATCCTTAGGTTTCTGAGCAATCCACTGCCCTTTCGAAAATACAGAAATTCGAAGCTTCTCCAAAGCTGATATTCCTTCAAGGTTGATACCGAAAATTTCTAAGATTACGCTGCGGATCTTCTCTGGTGAAATCTTTTCCCCATAATCCTGTAGGTATAAGTCCATCACTTGGACTTTTGTTAAATTTTCTATATAGGCGGAAGACGTATTGCTTCCCAGCTGATTGAGGGATTGTTGAACGCGCCTGGTTACCTCTTGCGAATACATGTGATTTATGCCCCTTTTCATTAGGTTAACCTCTTTGTTTAATGTATTCTCCAAATTACGAGTAAATCCTGCAATGTTCTACATAAACTGACAACATAAAAAAGAGCCGTCGAGTGCCGGCTCTTTTAGAAACTCTGTTCAAGCTTTATTTAAATAGCAATGTCTTTTTCCACTGCTTTTGCGTCGTTAAACTTTTCACGGTTGAACTTACCGAGAATGCGTGAGGTTATCGTTCCAGACGTCATCGCACCGTTTACATTTAAAGCTGTACGTCCCATGTCAATCAGCGGCTCTACCGAAATCAAAAGGCCGGCCAAAGCTACTGGAAGATTCATGGAAGATAACACGATGAGAGCTGCAAATGTCGCGCCTCCCCCTACTCCGGCTACTCCAAAGGAGCTGATGCCAATCAGCAGGATCAACTGAATTAAAAATCCTGGACTAAGCGGATCGATACCGACAGACGGTGCAATCATAACCGCAAGCATAGCAGGATAAATTCCGGCACATCCATTCTGACCGATCGTCGCACCAAAGGAAGCTGACATGTTGGCGGTACCTTCATCGACGCCCAGGCTGTTTTTCTGAGCTGAAATATTTAAAGGAATTGTCCCTGCACTAGAGCGGGAAGTAAAAGCAAAACCGAGAACCGGCAATACTTTTTTCAGATAAGTGAATGGGTTAAGTCCGCTGAATGCGATAAGTGTGAGATGCAAAATAAACATGACAAGCAATGCAACATAAGAGGCTAAAACGAATTTACCCATTTCTAAAATTCCAGCCACATTTGTTTGAGCAACCGTATTGGCCATTAATCCCATAATCCCAATTGGCGTCAAACGAAGGATCAATGTAACAATCCTCATGACGACAGCATAAACCGCGTTGACTCCTTTAGTAAATACGGCTGCCTGCTCAGGATTCTTTCTCCTGACGCCTAATACAGCTATACCAACAATTGCCGAGAAGATTACGACAGCAATCGTTGATGTAGCCCGGTCGCCTGTCATATCTAAAAATGGATTGGCCGGAATAAATTCGAGAATTTTTTCAGGTGTGCTCATATCCTGAAGGCTTCCTAAGTTTTCCTCCATATAGGCGCCCCGTTCCTGCTCCTCCTGGCCGGCTTCAATCTGATCGGCATTTAAATCAAACATAAGCGAGCTGCCGACACCAACCACTCCGGCCACCATTGCTGTCGCCACAAGAATTCCAATAATCCATGCCGACATCCGTCCGAGTTCTGATGCCTTCTCTAAATTAATGATCGCCTGAATGATCGAAACCATAACGAGCGGAATGACGATCATCATCAACAATTTGACGTAGCCGCTGCCCGCCAGACTGTACCAGTCCGTCGTTTGAGTTACAATTTCTGATTCTGTACCGAATGCGGTCTGTAAATAAATACCTAAAATGATTCCAAACCCTAGACCTGCAAACACACGTTTACTGAACGAAAAGTGCTTTTGCTGCATTTTAATTAATACACCAATGAGCGCCAGTAAAACTGCAACGTTTACGACTACTAGAAATGTACTCATTCTAATCCCCCTTCTTCAGTTCAATATGATATGAATGCTGCTTAAAAACTAAACTATATAATTCCGATGATTTTTGTCAGCATTCATATAATTCAAACTTAATCTATATTTATGTCAATAGTTGGTTAAAAATCCTTTAAAGCCACAAAAAAATGCGCCATAAAATGACGCATTCTGCAAATGGTTATTCAGCTATTTTTCCAATAAGAACACCCACATGAACGACAGGGCCTGCTGAAGCTCCTGAGGCAGATCAGAAAGGTCTTTCCCTTCAACTTCCCGCTTCCATACACCATGCCCATCTACCAGCTTCCAGCCTGATTCTAAAGCCAGCTGCTCAAACTCCCAGGGCATCATGGTATTGCAGATAACTTCTTCTCCGTAAACCCTGCGGTAACTATTTACTCTTGGTTTGGCTGTAGGCCCAAGGATACCTATGCACAATTTCCCTCCAGGCTTTAAAACCCGCTTCATCTCTTTTAAGCCTTCATCAGGCACTTGCACCCACTCTAAACTGTTAACTGCCATAACAGCATCAAAGCTTTCATTCGCTAAAGGCAGATCCACTAAATCACCTTGGACGAATTGAAGAGTTTCTTCCTCAACTCGACTTTTCGCACGCCGAATCATATCTTCTGAAATATCCACTCCGGTCACATGATATCCAGCCTGATACAACTTAAAAGAGCCATAACCATCGCCGCAGCCCAAATCTGCAACGGTAATTCCTTTATCAATGAACCGTCCCATAAAAGGAATTATCGTTTGCCTGCTGCCTTTGTCCCACATGCTGCGGCTGTTGGCATTCCAAAATTCCGCCCGTTCATCCCACTGTTTTTCTGCTTCTGTATGCCAATTAAAAGATTTCATTCTTTCATTCCCCTTACTTTCGAACTTTTATTATAAAAGTGGCTGGTACTTTACTCGCTTTAAAGGAAGAATAATATCTCTGCGAGTATGACGCTTCCGCTTCAGACCTCCCACTCCCCTCAATAAGCTTTTCAATCGTAAAACCTGCTTGAATGAGTTCATTTATATATGTACTCAATGTTCTGCGTTTCATCACAGCTTGAATTCCATCTTCTTTAAAGCTTTCAAAAATCCTATGTTGAGACTGTTCATACGCCTGCGTTACTTCAATTCTTCCTTCTTTGACATCAACTGTCGGATAAAAAGGATGCTCCCAGCTAAACACAAAGATCCCTCCCTCTTTTAAGTATGAGTATACGAGCGACAGGGTTGTTCTCAAATCCATCGTCCACCCTAAAGCATAAATAGAGTAAACGATGTCAAAATAATTTTCTGGAATAGTGCCCTTTTCTTCCATCGGGCCGCAATGCAAGGATACGTTCTCATAAGGGAGAAGCGTCCTGGCCGTCTGGATCTGCGATTCAGAAATGTCTACCCCCCATACTTCACGCGCGCGTTTATTTCTTACATACTCCAAAGAATGCCCGCTTCCACAACCTATATCAAGCACCGTCGTATTATCAATATTTCCAAGCAGCTGAAGCTCTTCTTCACTCTGGCTGTAAGGCCCGTAATCAGGTAATGCATCTTTACCGTCAAAATGATGAGCAATTGAATCCCAGCACTTTTTGTTAATTGTTAATGCCTTTTCTGACTTCATTAGCGTCCTCCCTTTCTCCCTATACTTTTCGATATAAGTCGATCGTTCCCTCTATTTTCAAACACATTCTTTCTGCTTATTTTTGTATAAAATTGTTGCACTTCATTTTAAACTTCGTTATGCTTATAACACAATATAAGCTAATTATTGATTTTAAAAACACTATATATAGTATCCGCGAATAGAAGATGCCACTAGGCTTAATAGGGAATCTGGTACAATTCCAGAACTGCCCCCGCAACTGTAATCACTCGCGAAACGGATCACCCACTGTGCATTCACGGGAAGGGCCGGAGTAGGATCGAGTGTAAGTCAGGAGACCTGTCTTCGTTCGCAGGAGTTTCTACTTCTTCGGGGATTGAGAAGATGAAACGATGGAATGCAGGCAGCCTTACCTCCTCCGTTTCATGGTTTCATCCGCTCAATTTATTGAGCGGATTTTTTTATGGTCAGACTTTGTTAAAAACTTTTTCAGCATAAAAAGGAGGAATCCGCTCCCTTTTAAGCGGAAGAACCTTCGGGCCACCTCGCTCGTTACATCGCTGAGGGCTTCCGTGAGCACGTTTTTTAAGCAGGAGTGCCGAAAGATTCCTTCCCCGCCCGCAATAACAAAGCCTATGGATAAAAAGCTTTAAAACAAAGGAGTGGTGATATGCAATCAATTCAAACGACTTTTTGGCAGGAATGGCTGGAAACACAAAAAGCCTCCTTTCCTTCTTTAGAATTGGATCGAATCATTGAAAAATCAAAGAATTTACCAGGAAACAGAAACGAACAGGCAAAAACTCTTGTGCTGGAATGCCTTGCAGAAATTAGTGAAACATTGCCGGACTGGACGTATGTAGCGAGCCGGATCCATTTGCAGCAAATGTACGAAGAAGCTATGAAAAATCGCGGAACCGAACATCCATATACCGGGTTCTATCAATTGCTGAATCAGCTTATGGAGGAAGATATTTATACTTCTTCCCTTCTCAATTACTATTCAGAAGCAGAAGTAAATGAGTTGGAAGAGGCGCTTGTACCAGAGAGGGACGGACTGTTTACTTATATTGGGGTGAAAACGCTCGGAGACCGCTATTTAGCCAAATCTAAGTCTGGCCAAGTTTTTGAACTTCCGCAGGAGCGTTTTATGATTATCGCCATGACTCTGATGGCAGATGAACCAAAAGCCAATCGTTTAAAATTAGTTAAAGAATCCTATTGGGCGCTGAGCAGCCTCTATATGACGGTGGCCACCCCGACTCTGGCCAATGCCGGGAAGCGGTATGGGCAGCTGAGCTCCTGCTTTATAGATACGGTGGATGACAGCCTCCAATCGATTTACGACAGCAACACAGATATTGCGAACTTAAGCAAGCACGGTGGAGGAATTGGTGTTTACTTAGGAAAAATCCGCAGCCGCGGCAGTGATATCCGCGGATTTAAGGGGGTTTCCTCCGGAGTTCTCCCCTGGATGAAGCAGATTAACAATACAGCTGTCAGCGTTGATCAGCTCGGACAGCGTCAGGGGGCTGTAGCGGTTTACTTAGATGTATGGCATAAAGATATTTTCCCGTTCTTAGATAGCCGGCTGAATAATGGCGATGAGCGCCAGCGGACTCATGACCTATTTACAGGCGTCTCTATCCCTGATCTGTTCATGGAAGCCGTCGAGAACCGTGATAACTGGTATTTATTTGACCCTCACGAAGTTCGAACCGTCATGGGTTTTTCATTAGAGGACTCTTATGATGAAGTGCGGGGTTTGGGATCCTTTAGGAACCGCTATGAAGCATGCATTCAGGAGGACCGCCTTTCAAAGGAAAAGGTTCCCGCCATTGAAATCATGAAGCGTATTATGATTGGACAGCTCGAAACCGGTACGCCATACATGTTTTACCGTGATGAAGTAAACCGAATGAACCCAAATTCTCATAAAGGCATGATCTACTGCAGCAATCTCTGCACAGAAATCACCCAAAACCAGAGTCCGACAACGCAGGAAGAACAGCGGGTCGAAGATGGAAAAATCATTACTATAAAGACTCCCGGCGAATTTGTTGTCTGCAATCTGTCCAGCATTAATCTAGGCAGAGCCGTCCCCGCCAACGTGCTGCAAAGACTCATTTCGATTCAAGTACGAATGCTCGACAATGTCATCGAGCGAAATACGATCCCTGTCCTGCAGGCACAGCTGACGAACCAGTCTTACAGAGGCATTGGCTTAGGAACTTTTGGATGGGCGCATCTATTAGCACAGAAAAAAATAGCCTGGGAGTCAGGTGAGGCTGTCGATTACACAAATGAGGTTTATGAAGAGATTGCCTATTACACGATAGTAGCCAGCAGCGAGCTGGCAAAAGAAAAAGGCAGCTACCCGCTCTTTGAAGGATCAGACTGGGATACGGGGCAATTTTTTGTTAAACGGGCGTTTGACCAACACGGAAAGTTTGACTGGCCTAAGCTTCAGGATAAGGTGCATCGTGATGGCATCCGCAATGGTTACCTTATGGCCGTTGCCCCTAATTCAAGTACGTCTCTTATTGCAGGAAGCACAGCCAGCATTGACCCTATATTTAAAAAATTCTATTCCGAAGAAAAGAAAGATTTCAAGATTCCAGTCACAGCTCCCGATCTAAGCCCTGAAACTTACTGGTATTATAAATCAGCTTATGACATTGATCAGCATACGAGCATTAAGCAAAATGCTGCACGTCAGCGATATGTGGACCAGTCGATTTCTTTTAACTTGTATGTAAAAAACACCATTAAAGCAAAAGAGCTGCTTACTCTCCACCTGGACGCATGGAAATCAGGGTTAAAAACGACTTACTACACCCGCTCTACTTCAAGCCAGGGTGAATTTGACGAATGTGAAAGCTGCTCATCGTAAGGAGGAATTAATATGGATCAAATACTAGACAAACGAAAGCTCGTGGATCATAACGCGCCAAACGCATCTACCGGGATCGTCAATGGCAGAAGTTCCAATGTGCTGAATTGGGACAACACCCGCTATTCCTGGGCATACCCAATGTATAAAACGATGCTTGCCAACTTCTGGATACCAAGTGAAATTAACATGAGCAATGACTTGAAACAGTGGCCGTCTCTTTCTGAGCAAGAACAGAACTCTTTTAAAAAGATCATTGGACTGCTTGCATTCTTAGATTCTATCCAAACAGATTACTCCGGCAAAATCGCAGACTATTTAACAGATTCGAGCCTCTCGGCATTAATGCAGGTGCTTGCTTTTCAAGAGGTTGTCCATAACCAGTCTTATTCTTATGTATTATCCACTCTTGTCGATCAAGGCGAACAGGAGAAAATTTTTGAGTACTGGAAGCATGACGACATTCTAATAGAAAGAAATCAGTTTATCACTGATGGATATGAAGAATTTGCCGATCATCCAAGCCTTGATTCTTTCTTAAAATCCATCGTGTATGATGTCGTGTTAGAAGGCTTGTTCTTTTATGCCGGTTTTGCCTTCTTCTACAACCTGGCAAGAAATCAGAAAATGGTTTCGACAAGCACAATGATTAACTACATCAACCGGGATGAGCAGATCCACGTTAATTTATTTGCCCATATTTTTAAAGAAACGCTAAACGAAAATCCTGATCTCGACCGTAAGAAATATGAAGAGTTTACGACAGAAACCTTTAAAAAAGCCGTGGAACTGGAAATCAAATGGGCTCACCATATCATCGGCAGCAGTTTTCCAGGGATTCCAATTAAAGACTTAGAAGATTATATCCGCTATATTGCCAACAAACGCTGTAAGCTCCTTGGCGCAGTCAAGCCATACCCTGAATATAATGAAAATCCATTAAAATGGATTCGCGCTTATCAAGAAGTCGATGAAGGAAAATCCGATTTCTTTGAGCAGAAATCAAGACAATACACGAAAGTATCAGAAGACAATGGATTCGATGATTTATAAATCCGCGATCCTCCCGCTAACAGGTTATTCTCTTGAAGAATGGCCTGTTTTTTATTCTTTATGGTGATTAAGACTGCTCAATAAATAAAAACAGCTCAGGCCCTCCGTGGCCACTGAAAAACTGAAGATCTGTGAAAGGTAGAATTTCAAGAGATTTGTGCCCTTATTCCTTCATAAGTTTCACGATTTGTTTCCCATTAGCTGTGAAATTCGCCATCGCACCTTGAATGTGGACGGTCTAACATCAAATCTCTCACTTTTATGTATTACTTTCATTGTACAAGAAAAAAGAGTGACTTTCTTTTAAAAATCTAAGAAAATCACTCTTTATAGATTGGCTCTGTTGATTCTACGATGAGCGTTCGGTGGTGACGCCTGCGGGAACAGCGCGAGCCGAAGATCCACTTGGTCAAGTGATCTTCTTGACTAAGTTAGCTTCAGGCCGTGCCCGCGGCAAGCATCCACCGACAAGCGGTTCGGAACAACAAACTTTAACAGCTCTTTTAGATTAGAAAGGACTTTTTCAGTGGCTTCGGCCATCCTGAGCTGTTTTTATCGCGACAACATTCTTTCCAGGGCAGCCATTGCCAGCTGTTTAGTCTCTGTATCCACGGTTATAATATGGTGAGGATCCTCCTCTATAATGCTTTCAAGTGACCATAGCAAATGAGGCAGGTCAATTCGGTTCATTGTTAAGCATGAACACATATTAGGATTTAATGAAAAAACATTTTTTTCAGCTTCCTGCTGTGCTATACGGTTTACTAGGTTCATCTCTGTTCCAACGGCCCATTTCGTTCCAGCAGGGGCTTGTCGAATCACATCGATAATTTTATTCGTCGATCCCGCTTCATCTGCTGACTGAACAACATCGAATGAACACTCCGGGTGGACGATTACATTTACATCAGGGTGATTAGCTTTTACTTGCTTTATATTTTCTAAGGTGAATTTTTCATGTACAGAGCAGTGCCCCTTCCACAAGATCATTCGAATATTATGAGCTTCTCCTTCATATTCAAGCGTATCACTTAACGGGTTCCATACAGCCATTTGGCTCAGGGAAATCCCAAGGTCATAAGCCGTATTACGACCCAGATGCTGATCAGGCAGAAATAGAACACACTGCTTCTTAGTAAAAGCCCATTCAAGCATCTGAGCAGCATTTGAAGAGGTTACGGTCGAACCGTTATGTTCTCCGCAAAAAGCTTTAATCGCGGCTGTACTATTAACGTAGGTGACTGGCAGAATGTTATCTCCCAGCTTCGCCTGGAGTTTTGGCCATGCTCTTTCCACTTGCTGAATAGTAGCCATATCAGCCATAGAACAGCCAGCTCTTAAATCTGGGAGCAGCACTGTTTGATGCTCAGCAGATAGTATATCAGCTGTTTCTGCCATAAAGTGCACCCCACAAAAAACGATATACTCTGCCTCTTTGTTGCTCGCAGCTGCCTTTGCCAGCTGCAGCGAGTCCCCGGTCGCATCGGCAAATTGAATAACTTCATCTTTTTGATAATAATGCCCTGGCATATATAGACGTTTTCCGAGCTTTCTTTTTATTGACCAGACCCGTCTTTTCATCTCCTGTTCACTCATCGAGCGGATATGCTCAGGAAGTGTATGAGCCTGAAAGCTTTGTAAGACCTTCATGTAATGACTTCCTTTCTATCTTGAATTTAATAATTACTGTTTTGGGCTTTCTATTAAAAGGCTGATATCAGCTGCTTCGACAGAATGTGTGAGACTACCAAGGGAAATATAATGAACGCCGCACCCTTTATATGAAACTATATTGCTGAGAGTTATATTTCCCGATGCCTCCGTTTGAATGCCGTCAGGGACGAGAGCTGTACAATTTTTAATATCATCTGGTTTGCAGTTATCAAACATGATGACATCAGCGCCGGCTTCAACCGCTTCTTTAACTTCCCTCTCACTTGTCGTTTCCACTTCAATTTTAATCATATGGCCCGCTGATTCTTTTACCTTCCTCACCGCTTCGGTAATACTTCCGGCAGCTGAAATATGGTTATCTTTAATCATTACCGCATCATAAAGTCCGTAACGATGACTCCTCCCGCCGCCGCACTTAACAGCATACTTATCAAACATTCTTAGGCCGGGTATTGTTTTTCGCGTATCACAAATGCGTATAGATGGATCGTTCAATAAAGCTGCGGCCCGAGCAGTCATCGATGCTATACCGCTCAATCGCTGGATAAGATTAAGGATTACGCGCTCAGCACTTAAAATCGCGGCCGTACTTCCGTTTATTTCTGCTAAGATTTGGCCTTTTGTTATCAGTTCACCATCTTGTACAAAAATCGTTATTTCTGCCTGACTATCCAAGAGGCGGAATCCCTCTCTAATTACTTCTCCTCCGCAAAATAAGCCTTCACTTTTCGCAGTCACTCTTGCCGAAGACGTGTGTTGGCTGGAAAAAATAGCTTCCGTCGTTACATCTCCTGTCCCGACATCCTCTAGAAAAAAACTTCTCAGCTTTTCATTAATTAATAACGGGTTCATCGTATCTGTTCCTTTCATGCCCAGACCTTTTCTTTTCTATAGACGGCTTTAACGATCCGCCTTCCCAATTGATTGATAGACTGGACCATTTTTCTGATTCTGTCGGGTAATCTGCCCGTATATGAGCCCCTCTTGATTCTGTCCTTTCCAATGCTGAATTTATGACCATCCAAGCCACAGTCAGCATATTCTTAATTGTCAGCTGTTCTTCAGTTAACTCGAAAGAAGCAGAACGCAGCAGATAAGGTTGAAAGTTCACAAGCCACTCTCTCATTTGGAGTAAGTTTTCCTTTGTCTTAACAATACCTGCCCACTCATCCATTCTCCCTTTCAGCTCACCCAGTTCTGGCAATATAGGCGGCACTGAACTGAGCGGCCAGTGAACTTGGCTTGCCTTTTCCACTGAAAGACCTTCGTGTTTTAAACGGCTTCCCAAAAGTAAAGCTGAAGCTGCGGCTTCCAACAGAGAATTACTGGCAAGCCGGTTGGCGCCGTGAAGGCCGGTGCATGCAGCTTCCCCAATAGCATATAGACCTTTAATGGAAGTCTCTCCCCATTCATTTGCTGCAATCCCCCCCATCATAAAGTGAGCGCCCGGGCGGACCGGAAGTAGATTTCCAGCCAGATTAATTCCTTCTGCCAGAACTCGTCCAGCAATCGTCGGGAACCTTTCGGGAAAATCCGGAACATTTTTAATCGATAGAAATACTTCTCTGCCGCTTTTCAAATTTTCGTAGACCGCCAATGAAGTAACCGAGCGTGGAGCTAAGTCTTTTAGGGGGTGGCGATCTTTCATAATGGAATGGTTGAATTCATCTACTAAAATACCGCCTTCTCCTCTAATTGCTTCAGATAACAGCCCAGCTCCTCTCCCTCTAGCAAAGAGCATCGTAGGATGAAACTGCATGTATTCCATATCGACGAGCTTTGCACCCGCTCGGTAAGCCATCGCTAAGCCGTCCCCTGTTGACTCTTCTGCATTAGAAGTAATCGAATACAGCTGGCCGCACCCTCCTGCAGCAACTATAGTGGCATCGGCAAAAATGACCACAGGCTCCCCTTCTTTATTTTTCCCTCTTACACCAGTACACCTGCCTTCTTTCATCACAAGATCATACGCGTTAAAAAGCTCCAGCACCTCGACATTTTTCGTGATTCTCTTTTTTAATTGCTCGATGATATGCCAGCCCGTCGCGTCTCCCCCCGCATGATAAATCCGGCGGCTGCTGTGGGCACCTTCTTTAGCTAGATCAAATTCACCGCCCCTGTTTTTATCAAACGCTACCCCGAGTGATATTAACTTTTCCATAACTTGTGGGGCCTGCTTAAGTATATTTGTCACTATGTTTCGAGCGTTCACATAACGCCCGGCCTCCACTGTATCTTCAATGTGTAGTTCTACACTATCATTGCGGCCAAGCGCTGCAGCTATTCCTCCCTGTGCTTTGCTCGAGTTCCCGGCACCGAGAGCAGACTTCGTCACTAAAACAACTTTTTTCTCTGCCGGCAATTCTAATGCTGTCAGCAAACCGGCAATTCCGCTTCCAATGATGACAACCTCTGTTTCCATTACTTTTGGTTCCATTCCGATCCCCTTTTGTGTGTATATACATTAGTCTTGACATATATATTTACATACTTTTAAACTAGGAGCAAGAAGAAATTTAATATTATGTGAAATATTGAACGAATAAGTGAGCAATTTAGGAAATGAGGGGTAAAATGATTTATCTCGACCATTGTGCTACAACTCCAATGAGTGAGGAATCTATAGAAGCTTATGTAACAGCCGCTCGAACATATTTTGGGAATGAACAAAGTCTGCATGATGAGGGAGAGTCGGCGAGACAATTAATTATGCATTGTAAGGAAGAGCTTGCTGGCATTATCAAAGGAGAGACAGAAGGTATTTTTTTTACGAGCGGAGGTTCTGACAGTAACCATTCCACGATATTAAGCCTCGCTTATGGAAATGCACAGCGCGGCAGACATATTATTACCTCTCCGCTTGAACATCCATCCATATATCAGGCGTTAGATAAGCTTAAAGATGCAGGATTTGAGGTAGATGAGACAGAAGTCCATCCAAATGGACAAATATCAATTACTTCTCTTAATAAACTAATTCGGTCGGACACTATTTTAGTAACTATATGCCATGCCAGCAGCGAAACGGGTGTCCTTCAGCCTCTTGAGGAGATAGGAAAAATTTTAAAAGAGAAAGATTGTTTGTTTCATAGTGATGCCGTGCAGACATTCGCTAAAATACCTATTGATGTAAGAGGTTGGAACATAAACGCACTTTCTTTTTCATCCCACAAAATTAATGGTCCTAAAAATACAGGAGGCTGTTATATTTCCCCTACTGTATCACGAAAGAGCCTCTATCCGGATATTATTCATCAGGATGGATTTAAATCAGGGACAGTTGATGGTCCCGGAATTGCCGCTTTCACATCGGCCGCTATGATCATGCATGAAGACTCCTTTTCTTTAAATAAGAGATGGAAGGAAATGCAGGATTGGTTTCTAGCTCGTCTTAATAGAAGCCACTTTATGTTAATCGGAGATCGTCATAACCGCCTGCCTCATCATCTAGCTTTAAGGGCTGATGGTCTCGAAGGCCAGTGGGTTATGCTTGCATGCAACCAAAAAAGCATAGCAATTTCATCAGGAAGCGCCTGTAAATCCTCACATTCAGCGCCACCAAAGAGCCTTTTAGCGATGGGATATACCCCTGAAGAAGCTCACGGGCTTTTTCGAATTAGTTTTGGCAGGACCACCACCTTTGAAGAACTTCAGCAGACGATTAAAGTGATGAACGAATTAATCACAAAAAAAACAATTCAGCTTAGCCTTCACAGGGCGTAAGCTGATTTTTTACGTAAACTTTCAAAAAATCGTGTTATCCTAGTAATATTATTAAGAAAACCTCGCCGGGAGGAGTGTCGTCTAATTTTATGAAGTGGGACAAATTAATCGGAAAGCAGCAGCCGACAGAAGACAGCGATCATTCCCTGGAGATAAAAGTGGAGCATTGGATCAAAACATACAGCCATGACTTAAAATGGCTGGCTTACTCTTATGTAAAAGACCATTCGCTGGCAGAAGATATCACACAGGATGCCTTTATTAAAGCTTACGAGAAATATGATTCCTTTAAAAAGCAATCCAGCGAAAAGACGTGGCTTTACAAAATAACGATAAATTTATGCAAGGACCATCTGAAAAGCTCTTACATCCGCCGTGTCTTTAAAAAAGGGCTGGAAGTTTTTCAGAACCTGCCCTCTCAACATGAAACACCTGAGCAGTACACCATTCATAAAAGCGAAGATGAGGAGCTTCTCGAACATATTTTAAGGCTTGAAGATAAATACCGGGAAGTCGTGATCCTCTACTATTTTGAAGAATTTGAAGTAAAGGATATGGCTCAACTATTAAATGTCAGTCCCAATACGGTGAAAACAAGACTGCGTAGAGCAAGGCAAATCTTACAAGAACAGCTAGTTTCCGAAGGGGGGTCTACTTATGAATGAACTGATGGATCACCGGTTAAAAAAGATGAATCATCAAGTGAAATATGAAAAGGTTCCAATGGGTGAACATGAAGTTCATAAAATGATTCATCAAGTTAAAAACCAGCCCGCCACACCGCGGACAAGCTGGGCAAAAACGGCACTCCCCTTCCCCGCTATGGCTATATTGGCTGTGATTGCCTTTCAGTTTTATAACCAGCCATCAGATACAGAGACTTTTGACGTAACCCTTAACTCTCAGCGTTCGGCTGACATGGAGATGAAAGACCTTCAGACGCAGAATATAGAATCCGCAGAGAAGATTGAGCTGGTGAGCGGAAATACGAAAGATACCTCGACAATAGTGAGGCAGACCTATATTATTCATAATGATGAATTTTACGTTCAAACCGGGAGACAGGTTCAGCCTGACGAACTCGATAAGCCAGTCGGAACTGCGACGCCTAAACCTTCTGAATCGCAGAAGTTCATACCATTCACTCAGCACGAAACGATCTATGCAGTGAAAGGCGAAGATGAACAGCATATCGTCGCCATTAAAAGCTGGCAGAGCACAGGTATCGGCAGCGGGAATATAAGCCAGCAGGGATATTTTGTTTTTGAAAAAGAAGAAGCTCTCCCGATCGCCCAATAAAAACAAAAGCTGTGTTAAACAGAGCTTAGAAAGGCTTTGTTTACACAGCTTTTTTTATATATTCTGTTCCGATAAATAATCTTTTAGACGATCGAGAGAGGCGTAAATATCTTCTTTGATTTTTGGATTGTAGAAAACAGCCGCCGGGTGATAAAGCGGAAAAACCGCATAGTTCTTTACCGTCGGCTTAAATTCATCGTTCTCGAGCTTTAAAACCGGTGTGTTGATCACTTCACCTAGCACCTGGCTGATTTTATAATCCTTTCCCGCCAGCCTCTCTAAAGCGACTCCCCCTAAAGCAATAATGACTTTAGGATCTGCCTTTTCAATCTGGTAATCAAGAATAGGAGCATGAGCAATGATTTCCTTTTGATTCGGCTTCCGGTTAGCTTTTCTTCGTCCGGTTTCACTCTTCTTCGATGTGGTATCCACCCATTTATACGGCCGGCTCCTTACAGCACTTGTAATATAAATATCTTCTCTTTTCAGACCTAAATAGTAGAGCTGTTTATCAAGCTCATCTCCGGCCCGGCCAATAAAAGGGACCCCTTCGACTGCTTCTTTTTCCCCGGGTGCTTCTCCGACAAGCATAATATCTGCTTCAGGGTTGCCTTCTCCCAGCACAAACCCTTCCACTTTTAGGTCTTTCATTTTTTCTTCCGCTTGATTTAACAAGTCTTCAGGCAGCTCCATACTCCCACCTCCATCTATATTTCATTATTTTCACACTGCTATCTCATCGCAAAAACGAAATACGTCGTGACAAAGTAGGAAACTACAATAAGTGAGGAAGGAAGCATATAGCTCCAGGCAGGCTGAGCACGCCGGCGGCTGATGCTATAGATGATCAGCAGTATAAAACCGATCGAAACACCACCGGTTATCAAGTTAGAAGGTCCTGCTTGTTCCAAAAGCCGCCCTCTAATGTAAAAGATATCGGTGAACGCTAAAATTATTAAGTTAAAGGCGTTACTTCCCAGCAATGAACTAATGGCTAAATTATAATTTCTCATTTTAAGAGCCGTTCCCACACTGACGGCATCAGGTAAGGATGTGCTAATCGCCACTAAAAACGAACCGACAAACGAGGCACCTAACCCAGTAATCGTAGCAATTTCTTCAGCAGTAATCGTTAAAATACTGCCCATAACCATAATAGCAGCTGCCGCTAAAATAAATTGCCAGATTGACTGCCTAAAAGAATGTTCTTTGTATCTTTTTGGCTTCCTTTTAATTTTTCTGCCTTTGTATTCTGTGCGTTCATTAATCCATTTCGTGGCGATTGCGTAAATTAAAATAACCCCAATCGACGTGTAGCCAACATTGAACAGGTGTGCGGGAACAGGGAGTATAAGCCCCAACAACACTATGAATGTGAGAAGGATAACAAGCCAGCCATACAGCTTACTCTCTACCGTCGCATGAGTCATAATCTGATGCTTTCGATAAACCAGATCAAATATAGCTAAAGCCAGTATATTAAATAAGTTACTTCCTACTAAATTCCCTACAGCCAAGTCGGGCGCGTCGATAATAATGGATGTCACACTTGACGTTAATTCTGGAAGGGAAATGGCCACACCAATCAGCATTCCCATAAATGCGGAAGTTGCTGTAGTTTTTTCTTTTACAGCATCTCCAAAATACGCCAGACGTGAAGCTGCAAAGAAAGCTCCAATCCCAGAAAGTATAAATAACATAAATATTAACCATACACTCATTTAAAAACTCCTTAATTTTAAACCGCCACAGGAAAGAAGGCCAGCTTTTAGGCCGGCCCTTATACTTCTACTTCCATATGCATATGTTCTTTAATCAGATCTGCGGTAAGCTGCCCTGAAAGTGTCACCATTGGGACACCGCCTCCGGGATGAGTCGCTCCGCCTGCGAAATACAAATTATCATAGACCTGGCTCTTAGCAGGAATCTTAAATCCGCCATTTGTTTTCTTATCCGATGCAATTCCATAAATAGAACCGCCATTTGGTCCATAGAGACTCTCTAAATCTTCCGGTGTAAAGCGGTGCTCGAATTCGATGGAATCCCTCAGACCTTCCATTCCCATTCGTTCAAGCTTATCAAGCACAACTTCGCGGTAATGATCCCAATCCTGGGATTTACGCTTACCATTTTTCAATGGCGGCACGTGGGTCAGAACAAACAAGTTGTCTTTGCCTGCCGGTGCCTGTGTGCCGTCCGTGCGTGATGAAATACCAATATAGACAGTCGGATCATCTGCCGGCACACCCTTATCAAAAATTTCTTTGAACTCTATTTCAGGGTCTTCTGAGAAAAAGAAATTATGGTGCTTAAGATTCTCAAACCTCTTATTTACACCGAGTAACAGGACAAGCCCGGATACGGTAGGTTTAAATTCTTTCTCCAGGGCTTTTCTTTCTTTTTTAACTTTAGAAGATTTTGGTGCTAATTGACGATAGGCCGGGATGGCTTCCAAATTGGATACAACGACATCAGCCGTGTGGATATTTCCATCTTCCGTCTGCACTCCTGTCACTTTTTCTCCTTCTACAACCAGCTGCTCAACAGGTGTGTTCAAGTGGATGTCCACTCTTAATTCCTCCATGAGCATCTTCATTCCTTCAGCAATTTGGTACATCCCGCCTTTCACATAATGAATGCCAAGGCCGAGCTGCACATAAACAAGCTGATTGAGAATGGCAGGTGCCGAATAAGGATTCGATCCTACATACATGACAAAGAAGTTAAACAGCTGCTCTAAATACTTATTATTAAATTGCTTATGAGTCGCTTTAGCAACTGTACTCAAAGGATCCATTTTCAAAAGTTCACTCAGCGAGTGGTGTTTCTTTAAATCTTTCAGATCGGAAATGCTGTATTTATAGAAACTCTTCATACACAGCTCATACATATCCTGCGAATAGGACAGAAAATCAGTCAAGCTGCGATTCGGACGGTCCGTGACTTTTGCCATTTCATCAAGCATTGTCGGCAGGTCACTCGTCACATCAAGCTGAGTCCCGTCTTCATAAAAGGTACGCCACTGTGGTTCTACCCTCTCAACCTTTATGTAGTCCTCCAGACGACGATGGACACTTTCAAACAGCTGTTCTAATACCCACGGCATCGTTAAGATAGAAGGACCGGTATCAAATGTAAACCCTTTTCCTTCCCTTCGGTTCAGCTTCCCGCCTAAATTACTATTCTTCTCTAGAAGCTTCACATCATAACCATCCCCGCTTAAACGGATGGCTGTGGACATTCCGCCTAATCCCCCGCCAATTATAATTGCCTTCTTTTTCATGTATCCACCTCCACATTAATAAAACAAATTCCTATATTAGGATAGAGAGAAGAATCTACCAGATGGAGCAAGCCGTTCTGGAGCTCTTCCCTCCTCATAGCTGCTTAACATCATATACCCTTCCCTTTCCCTTCAATAAACAGGACTTGCACATTTAAAAACTTGTAAAACGCACGTCATGTCCTTAAGATGAAAATATAGGAAGGAGATGCCTTTAGTTTATGGAATTGATTTATTGGATCTTTATCCCAAGCGTCATCATTGCTACCTTTTTTGTTATCTTCAGAAGGCTCTCTGCCTTAAGCTATTTAACGATGACTCTGATCGTTCTGCTATACATAATTGTGCTTATTGCCTCGATTTTTATAAAATAGGCTGGTTCCGCAGGAGCCTCCCAGAACACCAGGTTACCTTAACCGGCTTTCTTCCTGACGCTGCTTATTAATCGCTTCACGAATGTGGTAAAGCTCGGCGTACATAGCTGATGCAAACACGGTTAAAATGCTGAGAAACATGGAAATGACAAAAACAGATCCATCCAGTCCAAAGCCAAGAACAGCGCTGAACCCAATGACTGCTCCAATTGTAAGTCCTATACCAAGGAAGATTAATATTTTTTGCAATGTTACAGAATAAGCCACCTTAATCACCTCTCTACAATTAACTCTAGTAAAGGTATACCCAAATCACAGGGACCCCACACATAGGAAAGAACAAGCTATAAAAAAACCGAAAAGACTTTTAGCTTCCAGAATCTTGCCTTTCCAGTTTCAGCTTCGCCGCTTTTTTTAATTTGGCCGCTAAACGAACAAAGGCTTAAAGCGCCCTGGTGGACACTCGCGTCATAGGCAAAACGGCCGAAGGAAGGTGGCCTTCCCTTCCGCAGGCCGGATGGCTTATGACGCGAGTGTCTGGGCGCTGGAGCTGGATGTCGCTCTTTTAAACATATATATCCACAGCTTGGAATTTTATAATTTCCTAGACAACTAAAAAAAGCAGGCAACAACATTGTCAGCCTGCTTGGTCTATATCTCTTCTCTTCAATTCTCTTCTCAGCACTTTTCCGCTAATCTGGGTTTTGGGCAGTTTATCAATTACTTCAATTTCTTTTGGTGCAGCATGAGCAGCCAGTCCTTTTCTCACAAACAGCCGGATGTCTTCTAGCAGCTCGGAGCTCTCTTCAAAACCTGAATTTAAGGCGATAAACGCTTTGACAATTTCTCCTCGAATCGGGTCAGGCTTGCCGACGACTCCTGCTTCTTTAACAGCTTTGTGCTCGATCAGTTTGCTTTCTACTTCAAACGGGCCGATGCGTTCTCCTGAGGAGTTGATCATATCGTCGCTGCGCCCCTGGAAAAATACGTACCCGTCTTCATCTAAATAGGCGAGGTCTCCGGAAATGTACCATTCCTCTCCGTGGGGAAAATAAGACTGAAACTTCTCTTTATTTTTCCATACTTCCTTCATTAAAGAAGGCCAGGATGATTTAATCGCCAAGTGGCCTGTTTCATAAGCGAGCAACTCTTCTCCTTCTTCATCTAAAACAGAAACTTCGATACCAGGAATCGGGCGCCCCATCGAACCCGGCTTAATTGTTCTCGTCGGCAGATTGGCGATCAGCTGGGCCCCTGTTTCTGTCATCCACCACGTATCGTGGATTCTTAAGTTCAGGTTGCGCTCTCCCCAGTAAATCACTTCAGGGTTAAGCGGTTCCCCGACGCTTAAAATGTGACGAAGTGAAGACAGATCATACCTTCTTAAAGCCTTATCCCCTTTTGCCATCAGCATACGAAAAGCAGTAGGAGCACTGTACCAAACCGTGACTTTGGCATCCTGAAGAATTTGATACCAGTTATCCGCGGAAAATCGGCTGCTGTGAATGATCGTCGTTACGCCGTTTAAAAGCGGGGCAAATACTCCATAAACCGTCCCCGTTATCCAACCGGGATGAGCGGTACACCAATAAACATCGTCTTCCTTTAAATCGAGCACCCAGCGGCCGGTTTGGTACTGCTGGATCATATTTCGATGAGCGTGGATAATGCCTTTCGGTTTGCCTGTCGACCCGCTCGTATAGTGAATATTTAAACCGTCTTCAAGATCGACCCATTCTGTCTCGGCATGATCTGATACTTCCTCCGCTTCTTTCGTTATGGAAATATCTGAACCGACAGTATCGAAATCAGTCGTAAAGACAGTTTTTAAACTTGGTATTTCCTCGCGTTTCACACGATCCAGGAAATCAGAATTTGTGATTAGATATTTTCCTTCACAATCATTAATTCTGTCTTTTACGGCTTCTTCCATAAAAGCTTCGAACAATGGACCGACAACAGCACCGATTTTAATGGCTGCCAGCATGGCAATATGACAATAAGGATGCTTCGGAAGGAAAATAAATACGAAATCGCCCTTTTTCACGCCCTTGGTACGAAGCACGTTGCTCCAGCGATTCACCTCTGTCTGCAGTTCACGATAAGTGAAAGTAATTTCCAGCTCCTCAGAAAAATAGTGAAGCGCCGTTTTTTCACCTTTTCCATCTTCCACATGCCGGTCCACGCATTCATGCGCCATGTTTACTTTGCCTGTTTCAAACCAGGTAAACATCGGATGGACGCGCTCCCAGCTGAAGGGTTCGCCTTCCATCCATTCTATTCCGACATTATAACTTCCTTTTCTTGGCGGCAGAACTTTTTCCGTCATCTAAAACGATCCTCCTTACCCTTTTGTAAAGTCTAGCTGCTTTAATTCCGCTAAGTAAGAGTCACCGCGTTCGCGTGTGATTTTATCAAGGCCGCCTTCTTCTTCGGCGTTTGAGCAGACAATTAACGTAATTGTAAGCAGCAGAACAGTAGATAGTAACGGAGGATTTAATTTTCATTCTTTCCTCCTGTTTTATATCTCACATGCATAAGTTTCTATGGTGCCTCTTAAGCGTTGTGCTTCTTTATACGTACAGCGGTTGTGAATGACCTGCAAACCGGCATCGCTCGCAATTTTAGCTGCTTCCGGAGAAATGACCCCTTCCTGCAGCCAAAATACCTCTGGCTTCACTTCGGCCGCTTCTTTAGCAATTTCAATGGCCGCTTCCGGACTGCGGAAGATTTGGGCAACATCAATTTTAAAAGGAATGGCGCGCAGGTCAGGATAAGCTTTTTCCCCTAACACTTCTTCTTCTCGAGGATTGACGGGTACGATTTGATAACCCATACGCTGCATTTTGCGGGCCAAACGGTGACTTGGTCGGGACGGCTTGCCGCTAAGCCCGACTATCGCGAGCCGTTTTGGTCTTGTTACCTCTTCTCCATCGACGGTTTCCGTTACCTTTGGAGAATTAAGGGCCCACTTGATTACACCCTCATCATTTTCTGTAATGGCTGTATCAGCTTCTCTGCCTGTTGCTTTGCCAATGGCGCGGTTTAAGTCATTGATTAAATCTTTAGCTGATTCAATTCCGACAGATAAGCGGATTAATTCTTCGGTTACCCCGCTGGCTGCCAAATCTTCTACAGACAGCTGCTGGTGGGTAGTGGACGCCGGGTGAATGATAAGAGATTTGGCATCACCGACATTCGCTACGTGAGACCAGAGTGAAATGTTGTTAATTACTTGGCGACCCGCTTCACGGCCGCCTTTAATGCCGAAGTTTACAATTGATCCATAACCGACCTCTAAGTATTTCTTAGCCAGATCATGAGCCGGGTGCTCTTTTAATCCCGGGTAGGATACCCAGTCTACATCCGGATGTGCTTTTAAATATTCAGCCACTTCCAGCGCATTATCATTATGGCGTTCTACTCTTAAGTGAAGTGTTTCTAAGCCTTGAAGAAGCTGGAACGCGTTCTGCGGGCTTAAGCATGCTCCCAAGTCTCTAAGTAATTGAACACGGAGTTTTGTAATAAAAGCTAATGTCCCAAAGTCAGCGGCATAGCGAATGCCATTGTAGCTTTCATCTGGTTCTGTGAATACTGGGAACTTGCCGTTGCTCCAGTCAAAGCGTCCTCCGTCAATAACGACACCTCCGATTGTCGTACCGTGGCCGCCAATCCATTTGGTTGCCGAATGAACGACAATGTCTGCTCCCCATTCAAGCGGTTTGCAGGAATATGGGGTTGCAAACGTGTTATCGACAATGAGCGGAATGTCGTTATCGTGGGCAACTTGAGCCACTTTTTCGAAATCCAGCACGTGCAGGCTCGGGTTACCAATTGTTTCAGCAAATACTGCTTTTGTTTTATCGTTGATCGCTTTGCGGAAGTTCTCAGGATCTTCAGGATCTACGAAAACTACTTTAATGCCATATCTCGGCAAAGTATTAGCGAACAAATTATACGTTCCGCCGTACAAATTAGCCGCTGCCACAATCTCATCACCTGCTCCAGCCAGGTTTAAGATCGAAAGAGAAATGGCGGACATCCCAGAAGCTGTAGCCACTGAAGCTACACCGTTCTCCAGCAAAGCCATCCTTTTCTCAAATACATCCACGGTCGGGTTGCCAATACGAGAGTAAATATTTCCCGGCTCATCTAAGGCAAATAAACTTTGCGCATGATCAGTATCATGAAACACGTAAGATGTTGTCTGGTAAATTGGTACGGCGCGTGAACCTGTCGTTGGGTCCGGAGATTGACCGCCATGTAAGGAAATGGTATCTAAATCATAGCTTTCAAAAGAGTTTGTCATAGTAAAATCCTCCTTAGTTTTTAGTTATGTCATGTGTTACAAAAGACGCAAAAAACCCCTCTTCGATAAGAAGAGGGGTTGTTAATAACAAAAGTCCTCCTCTTATCTCTCAGATCCGTGATCTGTAGGATTTGGCACCTTTTCAAACCGATGTTTGAAGGTTGCCGGGCTTCACAGGGCCTAGTCCCTCTGCCGCTCTTGATAAGAGTAATCTCAATATTTAATTTGGTTATGTTTATGAATTATAAGGATTAGCTGCTTTAAAGTCAATAATTTTTCGAATATTTATTTAACAGAATGTTCAATTGCTTCTTTGAATTGGGCAATAATATCATCCGCTTCTTCTATCCCAATTGACAAGCGAATCACATATTCATTTATGCCGATCTTCTCCCTTTCTTCAGGCGTAAGCGAACGGTGTGAAGTACGGATTGGGTAGGATACAGTTGTCTCAACACCGGCAAGTGTCGGAGCAAGTTTAATCCACCCAAGTGATTTGAAAAATGTTTCTACATCCGCATTATGACTAAGTTCAATCGTAACGATCGCCCCATTCCCACGATCAGAAACCTCTTCTGGGTAAAAGACTCGCTTTACGCCGCTGTTCTCGCTCAGCTTACTGGCAACCTGGCCCGCATTAGCTGCCTGTTGTCTCATTCTCAGCGCCAGCGTTTTGGATCCGCGCTGTGTCAGCCAGGCTTCAAATGGACTTAAGTTAGTACCAAGCCCTATCACTTTCCTTTTCGCTTTAGCCATAAGATCTTCATGGCCAATGACCACGCCTGAAGTAACGTCACTGTGCCCGCCGATGTATTTAGTGGCACTGTGGACAACGATATCCACTCCCTGTTTATAAGGCTGCAGTAAATAAGGAGTAGCAAATGTATTGTCAATCATCGTCCGCAGGCTGTGCTGCTGAGCTATGGCAACCAGTTTTTCGATATTTTCTACTCGTAGAAATGGATTGGAGATCGATTCGGAATACAATAGCTTCGTGTTTGGCTGAATGGCATCTTTTATCGCTTGTTCATCTGCAAAAGAAACCATCGTGTATTCAATTCAAAAAGCGAAAATTTTTTTTGAAATCGGCTGGTGGGTGCCGCCTTATAACTCTCCGGCTGTCAAAATATGATCTCCGGCTTCTGAACCGGACAGACCCCCCGCCATAATTGCCGAGATTCCTGATGATGAGGCTGCTCCAGCAGGCGCTCCTTCAAGATTGGCTACCGTACGACCGAGCTCATCTGTGTTCGGGTTGTTTTCTCTCGTATAAGAATATGGGGTCTCTCCTGCATAGTAGCTCTCCAAGTGGTCTAAATCCCGAAAAGAAAAGGCAGACGTCTGATAGATCGGAGTGGATTTACTATTTAAGGCTTTCTCCTGGTCAATTTGGTTATGTACGACTTGTGTATGAAAAGATTTAGTCATTGCTGTCTCTCCTTTATATGTTTTCCACAGTATATAATACGACCAAACCATGATGTCAACGAAAAAACTATCGCGTGCTCATGATCGCCTGGATGATATGCTGATAATAATTAAAGTCATGCGGACAGAAATCTTCGGCTTCCATCAAGATAGATTCCTTATGAAATAGGGACTCAGCCGTTACAAATTTTCCGTTCTTGGAAATCATGCTTAAGAACTCTTCTAAATTAACTCTGACTACGTCGGTAACTTCTTCATTCATCGTTAAAGTTTTCGCTTCATCATAAGCATATAGGTAAATATGACAGATTTCTCGGTCTTTTAAAGTTTTCACACGAAGCTCTTCTTTGTAGAATCCGTGATAATCTATATCTTTCTCACTAAGCTGCAGCCCCAGCTCTTCACTGATTTCCCGAAGACCTCCTTCTACCCGCCCTTCTGTACACTGAATATGCCCTGCCGCGGTTATGTCGTACAAGCATGGGAATTCCTTCTTCGTGTCCGATCGTTTCTGAAAATAAAGGAAGGTTTCGTCTTTATCATGCCTGTAAAACCAGCAGTGAAAACTTTCGTGCCAATCCCCGTCACGGTGGACTTCGTCTCGATCCTTTTCACCAACAGGCGTCATCCAGTCACTAAAGATCTTTAATTTTTCTCCCATGTGCCCACCCATTTCTTTGTAGAGGATTATTTGCTCTGTTAATCGTCGGTGTTGATTAAGAAGGGATTCAGCGAACCGTTACCTTTGTAAAAGGAAGCCGGACCCTCTCTAGTAGTATCATGCTAAGTTAATTCTATTGTTGCAATAATTCTTAAAAAAGTAAGGATATCTGCGAGACTCCCGCTGAGAAACGCGCGATCCAAGACCCGTTTTGCGAGGCGGCTCAGACGTTTGTCCGCTTAAAAGCGAGCAGCTCTCCCTTTTCTCATCAACAAAGCCACCTAACAGAGCTTAATAAAACACCAGTTAACTTATTATTAACAGTCTATCATATATCGTTCTTTTGTTTAGGAACATAATTTTAAGGAAAACTAATAACACAACTAAATAACATAGGAGGATTACGATGGAAAAAGACAAAAAGCATAAGAATGAGCCCACTTCCAACGAAGCAGCCGAACTGTTTTCACACCCTGCCAAAATAAATGAAGCATTTACCGAGCATGAAGAAAAAGATGAAGAGAACCGAGTTCCCAAAGAAGGACAGGCAATCATCGACCATTACTCTGATGAAGAGGAACAAAAAACGCACACCTCATAGAAGGCCGTGCGTTTTTTGTATGGCCGTAAACGTTCGTTCGTAGAAATCCCGTATCGCCTGATTCACGATCGGTCCATGGCTTGCCGGAAGTTGGTGAAAGGCTCCATCCACAATGACCAGAGAAGGATCGCTGCAGCTTTGATAATACTTTACATGATATTTAATCCACTTGGCGCGATTCCCATATAGAAGCAGCAGCGGCATCTTAAACTCCTGGAGCCGGTCCGTGCAATCATACTTCAAAGATTCATTATAAAAATGGTACCAGACGAAAGGATCCGATTTAGACATATGGTGTTCTAATTCAGCTCTAATTTCAGGGCTTTTGAAATGAGAAAAGCTCAGTAATTTAGCCAGTGATCCGGGGTCCTGTTTCACCCAGCTCATCCCCGCTTTAAATTCCACTTCTAATAATTTTACAGCGACTTTCGGAAAAGCACCTGAAAGAATTAACGCTTTGACTCTGTCTGGAAAAGTTAAGGCAAAGTCTTGAGCAATTGACCCTCCCGCTGAATATCCAAACAAAATTACCTCTTTTAGCTGAAGGTGCTCCAATAAGTCTAAAAGCTCACTGGAGTAATCACTAATGGCCGGAGCAATTTTTGTAGTATCCGAATCACCATGGCCGCTTAAATCCGGAATGATAAGACGAAAGGTCGAAGATAACTCATACTGATTTACGAAAACTTTTCTTCCCATCCCTGGAGGATGGATACACAACAGGACTTCCCCTGTTCCGATCTCTTCATAAAACATTCGCTGATGGTCTTTATTTATATAAACTGGCACCCTATATCCCTTCTTTCTATTCAGGTATATAGTGTTTCCACAAAATAGAACCACATGCGAGGAAAAAGGGAAGAAATCGCTTCCTAAATTGACACTTCGATTCTCTCAGTCGTAAACTATAAAGGGATTTACTTTATTACTTAATTGGAAGGAGCACCTTATGAATATACATAGCGGAGTAAAGCTTATTTTTGTTATGGCAGCGTTCCTTTTCCTTGCTGCCTGCGGACAAAAAGAATTAGAGGATCCTCTCGAGTGGGAAATCAGTAATATTGAAGGGACCAGTCAATCTGGCGAGGATTTTTCTGTCGAGGAAATGGAAGGCAAAGTGTGGATGGCTAACTTTATTTTCACTTCCTGTGAAACGGTATGTCCGCCGATGACGAGAAATATGGCCCAGCTTCAAGAAAAGTTTAAAGAAAAAGGAATCGAAGCAGAATTCGTTTCATTCTCTGTTGATCCTGAGGTGGATACCCCTGAAAAGCTTGAAGAGTTTGCAACCGCTCACGGGGCTGACCTTGAGACATGGTCTTTTGTAACAGGTTATTCCCAGGACGAAATTGAAGCTTACGGGCAGGAAAGCTTTCGTACAATTGTAAGTAAACCTGAAGGAGCCGATCAGGTCACGCATGGCTCATCTTTTTTCTTAGTAAGCAAAGACAGCAAAGTGATGAAGCACTATAAAGGCGATACAAATGTCCCTTATGAGAAGATCGTCGAAGATGCCAAAATTCTGGCTGAACAATAAATTTCCATACTATAAAAGCGAGCAGACACGCTCGCTTTTTTGAGTTCAGTTATTTAGCGGCAACGGAGAGACTTAATTCTCCTCCTAAATAATCCCGTGCCCTCTTCATTCTAGTTTTTAAAGTATTTTCATTCATATGAAGGACATGGGAGACTTGCTTCACTGACAAATTATTGAAATAATAGAGATGAACACATTCATGGTAACCTGGACGTAAATGGGATATTGCTTCATGAATATGGGAGTGTGCTTCTTTTTCGAGCATAATATCCAAAGGGTCTTTCGTATTAGCCATCGTATTTTGAAGCCAATGGCCTTCCCAAGGTGTTACTTTACGGCTGTCATAACTCCGCAGATAATCCTTACAGTGGTTAATCATAATTTTAAAGACCCAGGCTTTCAGGTTCTGCCCCTCCTGAAACAAATGAAATTTGTCATAGGCTTTCAGCAAAGCATCCTGAACCATGTCCTCAGCCGTCATCATGTTTTTTACATAGCCAAAAGCCGTACGCAGTAATGAAGCATAATAGTTTTCCACGATTTCGTTTAATTTTTCATCCCGTCTACTTTCCATCACATCTTCCACTCCATTATTATTTTTCTCCACTTATTTACGTTTTCTTACATCGTACAATATTCCCACAAAATACAAATCTTGTATTAGACCTATTATCACTTAAGAAAATAGCAATTTTTTTTGAACCTGGAACCTTCTAAGTCGATTTGTTGAAAAATTTTACTATACCCTGATTTTTTTGTTACTTTAGACCTAACAATAATCCGACAAATTTTGTATGATGGAAATATGAGGTGATGATCGTTGGATATCGGACGGAGAATTAACATTTATCGAAAAAAGAATAATCTACGGTTAAATGATATAGCCGGGGCTGCCGTATCAGCTGCCCACTTAAGTAAAATTGAGAACGGATATCGCAAACCGGGAGCTGCTACTCTTTCTGCTATTTCCGCAGCCCTGCAGCTTCCCCTGCCCTTCTTTAAGGGGTTTGAAAAGGAAGATATTGAAGTCCAGCATGTTTTAACACAACTGGAACAGTTTATCATTACAGACATAAGCAAAGCCGCTCCTTTAATTGAGACACTCGAAGAAAATTATTACTATTACTTATCAAACGTGAGCCAGGAAGTATATTATCTCCTCCTGAAGTGTGCGTATTACTGCAAAAGCAAGCAGTACCCTGAAGCACTCCGTACATATGAAACACTCGTTCAGCCTTTCGTGGAAGGCAAACATTTAGAAAAAGCCCCTGCTTACGTTCAGAATGCCTATCATTATTGCCAGGGGATGCGCCATTATCAAAGTTCAGATTTCACGACGAGTCTGCGGCATTATAAGCAATTCCGTCTAGATGGCCAGCCTCTTTCAGTAAAAGCAGCGATAACTTATAATATCGCTGTCTTATCCAGTGCGATCAAAGATTATCAGCAGGCGGAAGAGTTCAGCCAACTGGCGATCAAGTATTATGAATCCTTAAGTCAGCGGGATGAAGTCTCTATGGTCTATAATCTCATCGGTGTCATTTATTTAAATCAGGAGAAATTCGATCAGGCGATGGAAGCCTTATCCGAAGCGGAAGCCCGGCTGATTGAACTAAATAGCCAAGGCCTGTTGACACAGGTTTTTCATAATAAAGGGATTGTCATGCGAAAAGCCGGAAAGCAGGAAGCTGCCTGCGACTATTTGGAAAAATCGCTGGAACTTAAAGAACAGGAAGGCCTCGTGGCTCAGAAGCAAATCACATACCATTCGCTCTGTAAGACCTACCTTACACTCGACCGTCTCGAGGACGCCAAGCAGTTATTTCATCAAGCAAAAGATGAGGTGACTCAGACTTTAGATCATTATTATTTACTGGAAGCTTTTCTCGACTATTACGAAAAAACTAACGACTTAGACACCTATCAAAAAAGTATAGAAAAATGCATTCATTTTTTTAAACAGAATCATGACCAGGAACCATTGGATACCCTTTACTTAAAGCTAGCGGATCATCTTTACAAGACGGGAAGATATAAAAGAGCCGCCGATTGCTACCTTGCCCACATTAAACAGATGGAATCCCAATAAAAAATCTCTTTTAGAGAAACTTTTCTTTTCTCATGTGATCATTGATATAAATGAAATAAAAAAAGAGCTGTCGAGCCTTTCTCGACAGCTTAAAAACTTCTGATCACGAGTGATTCTGTTTATTAATTAAGGATGGAGCGGAAAAAGTCTGCTAAACTGTCAAAAAAGGTTTTTATCGAATTGGATACTTTGTTCCAAAAGCCTTCGTCATTAATAATATCAGTAATTTGTCCTGTTAAATCATCGAGCTGATTGCGGACTTCATCAAAGTTGATGTTTAAATCCCGCATTTGGTTAAATAGATCGGTTAACCGCTGGCGGTCCTCTTCGCTGAGTTCAATATTCATATTGCTTATCTGTTCTTCTACAATCTGTTGAACCTCTTCTTTTGTCGCAGGGTTCTGCTCAGCGATATCCTTTTTAATTTCAGTGAGAAGCTGGCTGATTTCATCCTCGCTGACATCCCCTTCTTTGGCAATTGAAGTGGCGACGTCCAGTTCTTCATTGGCGATCTTCATCCGTTCTTCATCAAGCTTAACTCCCTTGGAATCATAAGCCTTATAAATTCCAGTAAGCGCAGAATGTCCGCTCACTTTTACAGAAGAGGCAACCATTACATCCGCATTCTCAACCCCTGCCGTAAGCAGAGCATTTGCATACATTTCTTTCGTTACTTCTGTTATATTATCGGGTGTTACAATTTCAATGTTAAGGTTCTCTTCATCTTTATGAATGATCTTTACGGAAGAGTACATATTTGAGTTCGGGTTGCCGCCAATGTAATTAGCAATATCCTGCCCCGTAACCGTAAACTCATCGACTTGTTCATGCCGATCCACTTCCAGCAGGTCTGTCACTTCCGATTTTTGAGCATCTGAGAGAGCCTCTCCATAAACTACAATTGGAAGACCGAGTTTTTCATTGATTCCCTGGTCTCCAGTAGACGCATCTACAGCCCCGGGAATAAAAGCGGTCAGCATCATTAAAAAAGCAGTAAAAATTATAATAAAACGATTTTTCATTGCATTCGACTCCTTACAATAGTTTCAATTTGAGTAAAAAAATATGCTAAACTTATTTATTATTATACCTTTTTTGTTATTTTTGGCATCAGCTCTTTACGTGATTTTCCCTACAGCCGTTATACGGCTGTCTCTATAAAATGTTTCAAATTTTTAAAGGAGATTACCTATGAAGTTTATTAAAACATTCGCTTTATATGTATTCGCCGCTTCATTTTTCTTAGCGGGGGTCACTCATTTCATATACGAAGAAGGATTCGCTGCTATGATTCCGCCGTTTGTCCCGATGCGCCTTGAGATTGTTTATATTACCGGCATCATTGAATGGATGCTCGCCCTGCTGCTCGTTTTTCCCCAAACGAGGCGCGCCGCCGGGATCGCAACGGCTGTTTTTTTGATAGCTGTCCTTCCGGCAAACATCTATGCAGCCATTATAAGTGCACCTTCACCATGGGGAACGGAAACAAATTTTGTCTTTTTGTGGCTCAGGCCGCTGCTTCAGCCACTGCTGATTTGGTGGGTAATCGCGGTTTCTAAATAGTATCTTTGAAGCTTTCTCTTTGATAGACTTAATATTAGAAATTAATAAGGAGGCTGTACGATGCGATTACAAAATAAGAAAGTCATTGCTCTTGTAAGTAAAGACTTCGAAGATTTAGAGCTATGGTATCCACTGCTTCGCTTACAAGAGGAAGGAGCGACTGTCCACCTCGTTGGTGAAAAAGCGGGCGAAGAATATCCTGGTAAGTACGGCGTTCCGGCAACAGCCGACTACGGATTTGAAGATATTAATCCGGAAAACTATGATGGAATTCTTGTTCCCGGCGGCTGGTCTCCAGATAAGCTCCGCCGTTATGAAAGTGTGCTGAATATGGTTCAACATATGGACGAGCATAAGAAGCCGATCGGCCAAATTTGTCATGCAGGATGGGTGCTCATTTCTGCAGGAATTTTAGAAGGCCGCAAAGTGACCAGCACTCCGGGTATTAAAGATGACATGACAAATGCAGGAGCTGAATGGTTTGACGAGCCTGTCGTACAGGACGGCCATATCATTTCTGCCCGCCGTCCGCCAGACCTGCCGCCATATGCAAAAGCTTTTGCTGATTTACTAGCTGAATAAAAAAAGTCCCGGATTCTAAAATGAATTCGGGACTTTTTATTATTTTAAAGCTTTTCCAGCGAGCATGCGAAGTACAGCATCATCCATCGGGGGATTGTGCAGTCCTGCACGGACGTCACGATATAGTTTTTCAAACGGGTACTGCTTCGATAATCCCCGCCCTCCTGCAATTCTCATCGCCAAATCGACAACCTCGTTCGCAGTATTAGTTACAGCTAATTTTACAGCCGCTAAATCAGGTCCCATTTGTTCTCTCCGTTCCGGCTCCTCATCCCATTTGCGGGCTGTCGTATATAAGAAGCTGTGAGCCTGAAGCAGCTTCCATTCCATTTCGCCAATTTTGTCCTGGATATGGCCTACTTCTGAAATCGGTGCATCTAAGCTGTTCGGCTGAAATTCCTTGGCAAATTGAACCGCATGATTCCGCGCTGCCGTAGCAATTCCCAAATAGCAGGCAGGAATATGCAGAAGCCACCCTTTAGGCATAGGCTTGGCTTTCCCTTTAATTTCAACCAGGTCTTCTTGGTTGACTTCCACTTCGTCCAATACTAAATCATCGCTGGCTGTTCCGCGCATTCCCAGCGTATCCCACGTTTTTTCCGTTTTAACACCAGGCTGGTGGCGGTCTATTAAAAACCAGCCGACCTCTTTAAGATCCTCAACATAGGCAGAAACGATATAATAATCGAGTTGATCTGAAATGGATGTAAAAGTCTTCCTGCCGGATACTATATAACAATCATCTTTCTTAACAGCCTTTGTTTCAGGAATTCCGCCTCTTGTCGGGCTTCCCGTCGCTGGCTCTGTAGCTGCTCTGTTTACAACCGCCTGATTTTCTGCCACATCTTTAGCCAGCCTAAGAAAATTCTCCTTACTCCATAATCGTTCCTGGCTCAGTTCCATCATGATCCCTAAATGCCAGCCGATTGATAGAGCTGCTGAGCCGTCTCCCTCGGCAATCTTCTCCTGCATGAATAAGAATTCATATAAGGATAAGCTCTCACCGCCATGCTGGACTGGAAGGCTTAAAGATGGATATTTTTCCTGTTTCATTACTTTTAATGTCTGATGCGAAAATTCAGCATCCCGATCTGTTTCAACTACATGGGAACGAGCCTCTTCCGCTATGACCGATGCTTTTTTGTATAACCGCTCTTGTCTCTCGTTTCTAACCCATTCTCGAATCATATCACTCATGTCAGCTCACTCCCTTAATCTAATTAGACTTTTTATTATACCCAAACCATTCCCTGTTCCTTCAAAAACTAACAAAGAACCTAGAGGATTTTATTTATTATTAACGAACTAATTTTTATAAGCTCTGTTAGCTTTCCATACTAATTAATAATCAAACCTTTTAACAGAGCCAAAAATATAAAGGAAGTGGAATCATTGAAACCTCTCGTCCAAAAACAAATCAATACCGTGTTTGTTCATGCGAGCGACTTAAAAGTTTCCGTCTTATGGTATGCAGAATTGCTGGGTCATCCAGTTAACGAAAAAGATATAGTGAAGCCTGTGTACACTTTTCTTTTAAATAAAACGACAAGCCTTACGATAGATGCGGGACCTGAAGAAACGCCAAAAGACTTCAGTCCTCTTCCTTATCCTTTGTTCAACTTCCATACTAATGATATTGAGGACTCTTTAAAAGCTGCAGAAGAAAAGGGTTTATCGATCGCTTCAGGACTGGTGGAATTTGATGACTTTTCTTTCTTCACTCTCTATGATCCTGACAACAACCAGGTTATGATTTGCTCAGGATAATCATAAATATTCAACTATGCTCCCGTTAAACCTTATTTTTAAAAAAACAACCGCGTGCTGCGGCTGTTTTTTTTGTCTTACCGTATCTCCTGTAAAGCCTGCTTAACGGTCGGGTAGCTTTTCAGGGAAAGCTCGCCAAAGTTAGCGTAAGGTGCGCTCTGCAGTGCAAAATTAGGTTTTACCCCTGTGATCAGCAAGGTTGTCCCCATAAGCGTAAGCAATTGGTCTAATTGGTAAATCCCCATATGAATATTTTCGTTAAAAGTATGGACGGCTGATAAATCCAGAATAATATAATCCTCTTTTACCTCTTGCACATGGTGGCTGACGAATTCGAGCATTTGCTGCACTCGTTCTTCATCAACATTCCCAATCAAAGGAAGGACGGAAACATCGTCTTCTACAGGTACAATCGGTGTGGACAGCCGTTTCACTTCAGAAGTATAGTGGCCCACCAGGCTCTCAGCGTCTATTCGCTTCGTAATATCTTTTTGAACTCCTACAAAATAGTTCTGCTCCATTTTCTCAATATAAACAGGAAAGATTTGCAGATCATTCCAGAAAGGGGTTCCATCTTTTTTATAATTCAATAATTCAATTTGGATAGGTTTAGAGGCTTTCAAGTTTTCCCTAAGGGTTTTGACTGCATTTAGATCCGTATCCTTGCCTTGGAGAAACCGGCAGTTCATCCCTAGAACTTCTTCTGGTTCATATCCCGTCAGGTCTTCAAATCCTTTGTTAATATAAATAATTGGGTTATCAATCTGCTCGGGATCAGAAATGACCACCCCTGCTCCTACATGATCAATCGCCGCCTTAATAAACTCATTCTGTTGGATTTCATTGAGATAATCTACCGATTTATATTTCATATGTAATATCCCTTCTACAAAAGTAATTATTTTAATAATAAAATGAATGGTGAAAAACTGCCAACAATCTAATTATTAATTCTCTATTACATCTCGAAAGCTGCTTTTGCCTATCAAACAGCATCAACCTGCAGAGCTTTTTTCTAAAACATGCAGGAAGGCATCGACCTGCGGCAGCCTCCTGTAATCCGGCTTTACACATGCCCACGTCTGACGATGAACAGGAGAACCATCAACAATCAAAGGAGCATGATAGAGATGCATCAAATCTTCACTTACTAGGCTCCATGGAAGAACCGTCATCCCCAACCCCTCGACCATCAGCTTTTTTGCAACTTCAAAATGGTCCACCTTCATTGTACGCCGTATGTTGAGGTTTGACGATTGATGGAGCCAGCATTCAACTAACTGCTGATACTCATAGTCTGCTTTGAATTCGATAAAAGGCCGTTCTTTTGCACCGGTAATCTCTGCTGTATCAAATATATATAAAGGATCTTTATATAGAGGGATACAAGCGAGTCCTTTTAATGGCTCTCCCCGAACGATCATTACGTGAAAATCTGCTGCCTTGCTTTTGATTTCTGCACTGACCGCGGAAACCAGATCAATTTTTACATCCGGAAATTTCTGAGTATAGATTCGCAAGATCGAAGGAAGAGTATGCTGGCTTACAAGCGACGATACTCCAAGCGAAAGAGTACCAGCCACTTTATCTTTTATTTCAGCTATTTGCTGAGTGAGCTGGTCTTCTTTTGAAAGCACCTCACCGGCATGCTTTACAATTGCTTCTCCTTCAGGGGTTAACATGAGCTGTTTCGGCGTACGTATAAATATGGTCGTGCCAAAGTATTCTTCTATGTATTTTAAACGCTGTGTAATGGCAGGCTGAGAAATTAAAGCTTTCTTAGCGGCAGCTCTTATCGTTTTAGAATGGTTTAGCAGTATAATTAATTGATAGTCTTCAATTTTCACAAAAAGCCCTCCCCCGATAACTTTTTGTTATCCCTTTTAATTATAAAACAATATTATTTTTATCGCAGAAATTCACGTATGATGAAAATAGAGAGAACCACGTGAGGTGAGGCAGTTGGACCGATGGAATACTTATAAGCTGCTGGCAGGTTATTTTTTGTATGAGTGCGGGAGGGCGATGTATTTTGTCCTCGTCACCTGGTTTTTGTACCAATGGACCGAAGATGCGATTTATACAGGGCTGTTTGTAAGTTTCGGGTTTATACCTGGCATTTTTTCAAATTTAATTTTTGGAGTGCTTGTCGATCGTCATAATCGTAAATGGTTAGCAAATATTTCTGGCTCAGTAAGTGTGATCATCTTATGCCTGCTGTTCCTATCCTTTGTATTCAGCTGGTTCAGTCCCTGGTGGGTCATTCTGACACATATGCTGCTACAGACATGCGGTTCTTTATTTCGTCCTTCACTGCAGGCATTAGTAGCCGAAGTGTTCAAGGAAGAAGAACTGCCAAACATCTTCTCACTATCCGGTTCTGCAACGATCTCCGGAAGCTTAGCAGGAGCGGCGCTCGGCGGTTTATTGTCAACCTTCGTAACTATGCCTTTATCTTTGGCTGTCGTTATACTATTTTATTGTAGTGCTTTAACTGCTGTCGTTTTCCTGCAGTATTCACCGGTAAGGCGCCTTTCGAAGAAACACACATCATTCATAACGGAAATTGGCGAAGGGTTCAGCTTTTTAAACGCGAACCGTATGATGTACGGGCTGCTCGTTACCCTTATGCTTGGCCAGCTGACATTTCATACAACTTTAGGCTTTTTATCTGTTTATACGAGCGAGTATTTACAGCGATCGGCAATTATTTACGGAGCTCTGGATATAACTTTTTCAATAGGTGGAATTGCAGCCGGACTGCTCGGTGCATGGTGGTGGAAGCGGATGGAGAATCATATAGCTGTATATTCCCTGGCCGCCGTCGCTGCAGGACTGCTCTTTGTGGGAATAACAAAAAGCATAACCGCTGCTTTCTTAGGCATTCTTCTCATTGGACTGGGAACTTCCTTTGTAAGAGCTCTGCTTCAATCCGTTCAGCAAATGGCCACACCAAAGGAGCTTCACGGCCGCATGGCCAGTCTTCGTATGCTATGTAATCAAACCTCGGTGGTCATAACCGGGCCGGTCTTTGGAGTGATTGCGAAAAACTACGGAGCCGGCAGCGTTTTTCTCTTTCTGCTGATTCCTGTTCTGTTAGGACTTATATGGTCCATTTTCCAGGCCAGGCACCCTCAATTTATTAAGATTACATCCCATAAGTCTGCGTGAAGAGAAGGTATGCTGTATGCAGCATACCTTCTCTTGCTATATGTGTATTTAGGGGGACTATCTTGTTTCTTCTTTTGGTGTTTTATAAACCTTTTCGACCTCAATGCCCAGTGTCTTTAAGTAGTCGACTATCTGGTCTAGGCTTTTCATAGTTTCACCTCATATATTTAAAATTGACTAGAAACCAAGCTCTATCTTCTATACGGTTTTTTTTAATAAAGGTTTCACTTTTCTCTACCTAACCTTACCCTAAATCTTTTCCCTATATTCAATTAATAGCATATTTACACAGTTTTTTTACATTTGATTTATAAAGCCTTTAAGCAAGTGTATAAAAACCGTAACATTCTTAGAAATTTCGCGTTCATCCACAGGTAATACACAGGAGAAGAAGCGTGTAGTCGACTTGATAAAAGGAATAGTAAGAATCAGAGATTCCGCATGGGAATGCTCGACGACGGTTCTTGAAATAACCGAAAGTCCAAGTCCCTGCTTAACCCCTTGAATAACGCCGTGGTTGCTTCCGATCGTTATTATTTTTCCAGCACTGATATTATAGTTTTCCAAGACAGCTTCCATCACTGCTCTCGTTCCAGATCCCTCTTCCCGGCTGACCCATGTATGGTCTTGCAGATCATCAAACGTTATTTCCTTTTTTGAGCGCAAAGGGTGGGTTTCCGGTACCACAACCACCATCTCATCTTCTTTAAAAGGAAAGGAAGACAATTCTTTCTTGTTCACTTTCCCTTCGACTAACCCTACGTCTAACTCGTGATGCTGAATACCCCGATTTATTTGCTCAGTATTTCTAATCGTCACCATTAGATCTACGGCTGGGTAGGCTTCATCAAAAGCTTTTAATAAAGAAGGCAGAATATATTCTCCAACCGTATAACTGGCCCCTATTCGGATCGTTCCTCTTAACTGGTGATGATACTCCTCTACTTCTGTTTTTGCTTTTTTAAGAATGCCGAGCATCTGCCTGGCCCGTTCATAGACGATTTCTCCTGTTTGCGTCGGCTGAAATCTTTTAGGCGAACGGTCAATTAACGTCGTTTGAAAATATTCCTCTAAATTTTTTATGTGAAAGCTTACGGACGGCTGTGACAGGTTTAAATGCTTTGAAGCTTTTGTGAAGCTTTTGAGTTCTATTACCTTAATATAGGTTTGTAACGACTCGATATCCATTGTCACACCTCAATTATTAATATTATTAATCATCACCATTATAAAGTTCTATTTTACTAATAGATTAAGCGTTCGTATAGTGAATGTAGATAATAAAATCAAAGTAGGTTAAAACATGCGTATATCTTTACTTCAACGCCACTCAATTATTCCTGGAGTGTTTTTTACATTTATAATTGCAGGACTGGGATTCCTGCTCGCCAAACTTCCTGGTATGCAGCAAGTCGGCCCTCTGGCCATTTCAATTTTTATAGCTGTATTGTTTCGTCACTTTTTCGGTTTTCCTGAAGTCTTAAAATCAGGCACTACATTTTCAGCCAAGCGGCTTCTGCGTGCCGCTATTATATTATTTGGACTGCAGTTAAATATTAACCTTATTTTAGCTGAAGGGGTTACCCTCATCATGCGTGATTTACTTGTTATTATATTAAGTATCGGCTTGATGATGGCCTTGGCGAAATGGCTGAAAGCTGATCGGGGACTGTCTTTATTGTTAGGTATAGGAACAGGAGTTTGCGGTGCTTCGGCAATTGCAGCTGTATCCCCTATATTAGAAGCTAAAGAAAGAGATACCGCTCTAAGTGCGGGAATCATTTCCATTATCGGTACCATTTTCGCCATTGTGTATACCCTTCTCCGTCCTTTTCTTCCGGTCGAAGCAGAGGCTTTTGGAATGTGGGCGGGATTAAGCTTACATGAAGTCGCTCACGCGGTATTAGCAGGCGAGGCCGGCGGGGAAGACAGTCTCGCCATGGCATTATTAGCTAAGCTGGGCCGTGTTTTTTTATTAGTGCCTCTGAGCTTACTTTTAATTTGGGTTATGAAACATCGTAAAAATAAAAGCACAGCGAACCACAGCATTCCTTTCCCCTGGTTTTTAATAGGGTTTATCGTTATGAGCCTGATCGGAAGCTTCATCATTACTCCATATTTGCCGAATGCTTCTTCCTTCTTAAATCTGTCTTCCAGTATTACTTCATTTATTCTGACGATGGCGATGGCGGGACTTGGCTTGAATGTCAGCCTTAATGATTTAACACAGCGGGCATGGAAGCCGCTAATGGCTGTTACAGCCACTTCAATTGTCCTGTCAGCTGTTACAGCTTTATTGGTTTTCTCATAACACTAATAAAAAAAGAAGTGCCGGCATGGCACTTCTTTTTCAGGCTGTCGAGAGAATTTCAACAGTTTTTCTCATGGAATTTCCGGTTAAAGCTAGTGTGGTTGGAGGGATTCCATTGGTGAGATCCCTAAAAGGCGAAGCCTTAAGGAAGCTCACCGTACGCCCATTGGAAAGCGATCCGCTTCTCGGAGCCCTTCGCTGCATCTTATCCTTTGAAAGGAAGTTGGTCGTTTAAAAGGCACGAGGTTTCTCTACAAGCTTTAAAGGACCGGCTTAGACAGTACTTATTATTTATTCTGTTTCGCTGTACTTATTATCAGGTGCCGCAAATTTATTAAACCGGCGCTTAAACCATAGGAACATATACACGACAACCACTTTAATAATCGCATAACCTGGAATCGCAACAATAATACCGAGAATCCCAAATAAATGGCCGGCTGTAAGCAATACAAAAATGATAGTGACGGGATGAATGTGAAGCCTTTTCCCCATAATTTGCGGAGAAATAAACTTACCTTCCAGAAGCTGAACAACCGTCCATACTATTGCTAATTTCACGAGCATAAAAGGTGAAGTAACGATAGCAATAATGAGAGCCGGAGTAATTGCGATCATCGGCCCTAAATAAGGAACGACACTTGTCACACTAGCTATTGCAGCCAGCAGCAATGCATAGTCCAGCCCAATAATTAGGAATCCGACATACATCATGGCCCCAATACAAAAGCTTACGATAATCTGCCCTTGAATATAGGCACTTAACTGATGATCGATCCCTTTAAAAACATTCAAAAGCTCAGGACGTACCTTCGGAGGGAAAATTCTTAAAAGCATATTGGGGAATTTCTCTCCATCTTTTAATAAGTAGAACAGGATAAATGGAAGTGTCACTAGTGCAATAACTACATTAGTAAGGGTCGTAATAAAGCTTGTAACACCTTCAAGTGTATTCCCTACGTAAGTAGACAGGTTATCAGATACCTGATCAAGCGTTCCGCCAAGATCTTCAAACAAATCATTATAATAATTAGCAAAAATGGAATTCCTAATCCACTGATCTATTGAGTAGGCCAGCTCCATGAGGTATTCCGGCAGCTCTTCGATTAGACTTAAAAACTGCCGTTCAAGAAATGGAATAATTAAGAAGATCAATAGTGTAATTAATCCCGAGACTAATGCGAGGGTAATTAGTATCCCCCACACCCGCTTAATCCTGAATCCTTCGAGTAATCCGATAATCGGCCGCAATAAATAGTAGACGACAACGGTAAATATTACGGATAAAGCAATCGTTTCAAAAAAAGCGACAATAGGCTTAAAGATAAACGAAACTTGAGAGTAAATAAATAGATTGAGACCAATGAATAAAATAACTCCTAATATGTAAAGAAGATTCTTTCCCCCAAAGAACCTAATGAGCGGAGTGGATTCCCATTTTTCCATAATGATTCCCTCTTTCTTCCCTTACCTGTCTTCTATATGTAAAAACGCGCCTGAATGAAGACGCGTTTTCGTTATTTCATACGACGTTTTTTCATGAATTTTCTAATATACGGATAGACCATGGGACCGTATTTAATTAACCTTTTAATTAGCCTTCCCATTGCTCTAGAACCTCCTACTTTTAATTAACTATACTACGAGTTTTCCCTTCTCGTCTATTTCTAAAACCCGTTACCCTTATCCTACGATTTTATGATAAAGGCGGCGTGCCGCTGTTATATCCTTCGTCCCATGAACTAATACCCGTCCATCTTTAAAAAAGACAAACCGGTAATCGTCCTGTTTAAACGACAGCAGAAAAGGGTTCTCCTCAATATTGGTTCCTGGAAGATTCTCTCTCAGCTTATTAAAATCGCGCTCCATTTTTCGGGGAGGGCGTATTTGAACAGTATCCCTGCCGCAGAGAACCGCAGCTTTCGTCTGATTCGCCGGCTGCATAAAAGGATACGTCGCTTCTACTCCGCAAGAAGGACAATCCTCCTTTTTCGCATGATTCACTGCAATGCCTGAATACGAATGCTTCCACATATCAAAAACGATCAGCTTTTGAAAAAGAGACTGATAATCTTCTACAAGCAGCTTCAGCGTCTCGGCCACCTGGTGGGCTGCAGCCATTTGCACAACCGGGCTGATCACTCCCACCGTATCACAAGTGGCTCCTCCTAAAGGGACAGTTTCCATTAGGCAGTTCAGGCAGGGTGTCTTGCCGGGAACGACCGTGTAGCTCATTCCGTGGCTTCCTGCGCAGCCCCCATACACCCACGGCACATTATATTTCTGACAAACGTCGTTAAGCAGCATTCTTGTGTCGAAATTATCTGTAGCATCAAGCAGTACATCAACGTCTTTAATTAAACTTTCCAGTTCTTCGCGCTGGACATCCATAATATAGGATCGATAAATAACATCAGAATTTACGTCTTTCAGCCTATTTTCGGCAGCTACGGCTTTAGGCATCCTCTGTTTGGCATCATTTTCTGTAAAAAGCTGCTGACGCTGAAGATTGCTCCATTCTACATAATCGCGGTCTACAATTGTCAGCTTCCCGGCGCCTGCCCGGGCAAGCTGCTCGGCATTGCTCGTCCCAAGGGCACCTGCTCCGATAATAAGCACATGTTTATCACGAATCTTCTGCTGTCCTAGTTTTCCGATTGATGTAAAAAGTTCTTGTCGAGAATAGCGGTCTAAAGCCATATAAATCCCCCATATGACATTTACTTTTATTGTAGCACGGAGTTACCTCATGACGCTTCCCCCAGATATCTTTAAGGATTCTCCTACTATATTGGACGCCGCATCTGACAATAGAAAGACGATCGACCTGGCCACTTCTTCAGGTGTACTGAGCCTTCCTGATGGGATTCTGCTTTTCGCTGTTTCCAGCTGCTCTTCATAGCTTCGGCCCTCTCTTTCACCTTTTCTTTTAATCGCCTGCTTCCCCATTTCTGTCTCCACAAATCCCGGACAGATGGCATTGACTCGAATGTTATGTTCAATAGCTTCAACGGCCAGTGATTGAGTAAACCCTGTAACGGCAAACTTTGATGCACTGTAGGCGATATTACTGTGTGTGCCTCGTAAGCCTGATAAGGACGAGATATTTACGATGGCTCCCTTTCCTTCTTTTTTCATATGGGGATAGACCTCCTGGGTGAGTAAAACAGTAGAGAAGTAATTCAACTCCATCACTTTACGCAAATCTTCTTCTGATAAATTTTCAATTGAGCCTCCACCGGAGATGCCGGCAGAATTGACGAGACCGGTCATTGGTCCATATTGATTTTGGGCTTCTTTAATTAAGCTCCTGCGGCCTTCTGCTTTGTTTAAGTCGGACGGATAAACGAAGACTTCAGCCTCTTTGTTCTTTAAACATTCCTCTCTAAGCCCGGCCAGCTTCTCTTCGTTTCTGCCGGTGATTGTCACCTTTGCACCAGCTTGAACGGCTTCAATGGCAGCCTGATAGCCGATACCTCCAGTCGCGCCGGTAATAAGAATATGCTGATTTGATAATGCTTCATTAGAGAAAATAGACATTATGAAGAGCCTCCTTTTTTGGTTATCATTTCACTCCTTAACAGGCCTCAAACTTTTTATGGCAATCCAAAATAAAATAAACGCCTTAACTCTAACAAGAGGTTAAGACGTTTATCCACGGAACGGCCATTGGCCTATTCCCGTTTATTCTGTTTATTCTCATAGCTACCGTCACCACTTCTTTGTCTTATTTTCGCTTGTTTTTGCGAAAAGGCATGAGAAGTTTGCCGCTTTTCGTGCGCTTCACTTTTAGAGAAGCTGCCTGTTCTGATTCCTTAGCTTCCGGGCTGTTTTTATAATCCTGGTCAAACAGCTCACGCGCCTTGGAATAAAGCATAGTCATGGTTAACCCTCCTTTGCTTGGTATATAAATCAATTCCCGCTGTGTTTTCCACTAAAACTAAGGAATTTAAGGAAATTTTACGACCTATAAAGAGGGTTATGCAATAGTTTTTTTAACAATTTTTTTGACAAAATTCGGCAGCCTTTTCGTTTACTATACTCTACTAGAATGAGGCAGATGATTAGAAGTAAGCCTGGTCCGCCATTATAATAGTTATGACCAGTTATTTTGAGGAGGAGTATGTTTTATGATTAAAGTAGCAGCTCTCGTCGGCAGCATTCGCAAAGAATCGTATAACATGAAATTGACGAAGTTTATTCAGGAACGTTATAAAAACCGTTTAGATATTAAGATTGTACCCATCCGCGACGTCGCCTTTTATGATCAGGACATCGAAAATGTAGCCCCTGCTTCTGTACAGCGTTTTAAAGCAGCTGTAGCAGATGCAGACGCCTTCTTAATCGTAACTCCTGAATTTAACCATTCTATCCCTGGCGTATTAAAGAATGCTCTGGACTGGCTTTCTCGAGGTGACCGCGAAATGGCGAATAAAGCCACTTTCATTGCTGGTGCCACAATGGGAGCTCTCGGTACAGTGCGCGCGCAAATGCAGCTGCGCCAAATTTTAAATGCTCCTGGTATGGGAGCCAATGTGCTGCCGGGCAACGAGATTCTTATCGGCGGCATTCAGCATAAAATGGATGAAGGCGGCCAGTTAACCGATAAGCAGACTGTTGATTTTATCGATAATGTTGTCGAACAGTTCATCCCATTTGCAGAGAAACAAAAGGAAAAAGTATATTAATAATGAAAAGCCTCCCGAGCGAGGCTTTTTTTATTATATTTTTTAAAGATATGACACTTTAGTAGTTTAATATGTCGAAAAGACGGGAATCTATCTAGTAAAATTTACCTGCATAAAGGATTGATGATTTGGAGAAAAAAATGTATCACTTTACCGGTCTGTGGGATGCTCCTGTATATGGCCCGTCATCCAAGCTGGTCAGTTCAGTTGTTTATGATTCAAGAGACGTAATTCCCGGCTCTGCCTTTGTATGTATTATAGGAGAGCATCACGACGGACATCAATTCATAGAAAAGGCTGTTACACTAGGTGCCTCTGTAATTATTGGAACATCAGAAGAACTGCTACATAAGAAATCCACCATTTACCCCGATGTCACGTTTATAGCAGTGACAAATAGTAAACTTGCCCTTGCGGAACTGTCCTCCAACTTTTACGATAGCCCTTCTAAGAAGCTGGCCACTATTGGAATTACAGGCACGAACGGAAAGACGACTGTTACTTCTTTTGTTTATTCTATATTGAATGCGTTATCGTTTCGGACAGGCTCGATAGGAACTGCCGGCATATGGGACGATAAAGAGAAAAAAGATTTTAAACAAACAGTCCCTACTACGCCTGAAAGCCCAGACCTTCAACGTGTGCTCGATTATTATTGCAAAAATAATATACAGGCAGCTGTAATAGAATCCACTTCCATAGCGATTGAACAGCACCGCCTGGCATCGATTGATTTTGACATTGCCGTTCATACCAACCTTACACCTGAGCATTTGGAATTTCACGGTACGATGGAAAAATACAAGCAGGCGAAGCTTAAATTATTTTCCCAGTCAAAACGGGCTGTCGTAAACCTGGATGATCCCGGAATGTCCCAGGACATCCTGAAGTTCTCCCAAAGCCCTGTTTTGACTTATGGCATTCAGTCAAATGCTGATTTAAAAGCAGAAGACATCCACACTACGGCCAATGGGACAGCATTCAATCTCGTGGTTAACAACAAGAAGTATTACGTACACGCTCCCCTTTTTGGCCATTATAATGTGTCTAATTTATTGGCGGCTATTGGAGCTAGTTTTCAGCTTGGTTTCAGTATAGAAGATATCCTTTCAGTTATTTTTAAAATTAAAAGTCCTGAAGGGCGTTACCAGGTCATTCATAACCTTGCCCCTTTTAAAATTATTTTGGACTACGCCCACACCCCAGATGCCTTGTCCCACGTTATTGAAGCGGTACGACAAAGTCCCCACCGTAAGCTTATTGTCATGATAACGGGCATTGGCCTGCGCGACCCTAATAAGCGGCCCTTGATGGCACAGGAAGTCGAAGGTTTAGCTGATGAAATTATAGTCAGTGTAGATCAGCCTGGTTTTTCAAACAGACGGGATGTTGTGCAGGATGTATTAAAAGGGTTCAAAAACCCAGCAGCGCCTAACATTCATACCAAGCTTCATCGAGAAGACGGCATCCATTATGCTTTAGGTTTGGCTTCTAAAGGAGACGTTGTGTTATTAACCGGCATCGGATTTGGCGGTTATCAAATTATTAAAGATCAAAGAGTTCCTTACTCAGAACTCGACGTCATTCAAAATTATTTCAAGTTCCCTCACTCGTGTTAATGCTGTCAGCAAACCTCCTTTTTCGTTTTCGATAAGGAGGTTTTTTGTTGGGTAATATCAAAATAAACAATATTTCCCGGGGAATATTGTCGATTTATTACAGATTTTCACAAGACAGAGGGGAATGAGCATTTAATGAAGAATATGTGTAGTAACAAAATTTTTATATGAGGTTATAACATGAATAATTACTGTCAAATGGCTTTCCATCAATTAGAAATCGTAGTAGCGTCTATATCAGAAATCTTAGGCCAGCTCAATGAAGAAGATTTAAAGTTCCGTCCCACCGAAGGAAAGTTCTCGATCGGTGAACTTTTAGAACACATCGCCATTATCCCTTCTGCCGATGGGAAGATTGCCGAAGGATTATCCGAACAAGAAATGAAGAAATTCTATGATTCTATTTCTCTTCAGACGACTGAGGAGATTTCGGCCGCTCTGTTTGAGCACTTCGCCCAATTGAAGTTCCAATATGAAAGCTACACAGAGGATCATTTGTTTGCCGAAATTACATCTTGGTGGGGTGTTACTTATACCCGATATGAATGGCTGCTGGAAATCCTGGCTCACATGTACCATCACCGCGGCCAGCTGCATGCTATGCTAGTCCACACTTATAATAAAGATCTGGAAATCTTATTATTTGAATAGTGTCAGCTGAAGAACTCCTCTATCAAAGGGAGTTCTTTTTTGTTTCCAATTGATAAAATATCACTTTAATTGATATCAAATGGTCTTATCCTTCCACTATATAACTTTTTATTAGAATATCCTTAAAAGAAACCAACACTCCCCAAATTGTTATTACCACGACATTACCACAAATTAAAATAGAATTTATTTTATAATTAATATAAATAAATATTTATTTTTATAAGACTTATATTATAATCATTATTGACACTAATTTTATGGAGAGATGAACCAATAATGTCAGATAAACAAAAAAGAGACCAGTTAACAAATAGCTCAGGTGCTCCTGTTGGCGACAACCAGAACTCCATCACTGCAGGATCCCGTGGACCAACACTTATACAAGATGTCCACTTATTGGAGAAACTAGCTCATTTCAATAGAGAACGCATCCCTGAGCGAGTCGTTCACGCAAAAGGTGCGGGAGCTCACGGATTTTTTGAAGTCACAAATGATGTAACACCCTATACGAAAGCAAAATTTTTAAATGAAGTAGGGAAACGCATTCCTGTATTTACGAGGTTCTCTACCGTAGCAGGGGAAAGAGGATCAGCTGACACAGTCCGCGACCCGCGCGGTTTTGCTGTTAAGTGTTATACAGAAGACGGAAACTATGACCTGGTAGGAAAGAATACACCGGTCTTCTTTCTAAGAGATGCCATTAAATTCCCTGATTTTATCCATACTCAAAAGAGAAATCCGGCGACCAACATGAAGGACCCTAACGCTGTGTGGGATTTCTTCTCCCTTTCACCTGAGTCGCTTCACCAGGTCACAATTCTTCATTCAGACCGAGGCATCCCTGCTACCTACCGTCATATGCACGGTTTAGGAAGCCACACCTTTAAGTGGACGAATACGGAAAGCAGCTCTGTATGGGTGAAGTATCACTTTAAGTCTGAACAAGGTATCAAGAACCTGGATGAAGAGACCGGGAACAGAATTGCCGGGGAAAACCCTGACTATAAGACAGGCGATTTGTATAAAGCTATCGAAAAAAGGGACTATCCTGCCTGGACGGTTTATGTTCAAATCATGCCGTTGGAAGATGCCAACACCTACCGTTTCGACCCATTCGATGTAACAAAAGTGTGGTCACAAAAAGACTACCTGCTGATTGAGGTTGGACGCATGGTGACGGATCAGAATCTTAAGAATTACTTCGCGGAAGTGGAACAGGCAGCTTTCTCTCCTGGCCGATTCGTACCAGGAATAGAAGCATCTCCAGATAAAATGCTTCAGGGACGTCTGTTTGTTTACTCAGATGCGCACCGTTACCGTCTCGGAGCTAACCACGAAGCAATGCCGGTTAACCGCCCGCGTACTCAAGTGAGTAACTATCAGCGTGACGGCTTCATGCGCTTTGATGACAACGGAGGCGGCAAGCCAAACTATGAACCGAACAGCTACGGAGGTCCTGTAGAAGATCCAAACAGCAAGCCGGCACCATTTGAAGTATCTGGCTATGCCGATAGCGTACGCTACGATGAAAGTGACCATTATACGCAGGCTGGAGACTTGTATCGATTATTGGACAGCGACGAGAAATCGCGTCTCGTGAAAAACATTGTAGAGTCCATGAAACCAGTAGAAAAAGAAGAGATTAAACTTCGCCAAATTGAACACTTCTATAAAGCCGACACAGAATACGGACAGCGTGTAGCTGATGGACTTGGCCTTAAAGTGCCAGAATATGAATTGTAAAACATCAGGACTCAGTCTATGGAAATAGAGGCGTGACATTTGATTCCTCAGGAGCGACTACGTTGGACTCCCGCGAAAAAACGCCCCCACATCTTGTGGGGACGCATAAAAACTAGTGATTTTCGTCTTTGGAAAAAATCCGATCTCTCTATCAGCTGCAAAAAGCCCTGCCTTAACAAAAGGCAGGGCTTTTTAACATCCTATTTTTTATATGAAGATTTTTTTCCTAAGCTCGTAGATATATGATCTTTATAAGCGTAAGAGAACAACAGGGATACGAGGATGCCTCCCCCGATCAGGTTTCCGATACTTGCCGGGATAAGATTTAGGAATAAGTATTCATACCAAGTGTATTTGTCAGATACGAGAATTCCCATGCTGAAATACCCCATATTTGCCGCACTGTGCTGGAAATTACCAGCCACAAATAAAATTACCGGGAGTGTCGTTCCAAGAATTTTACCAGTAATATCGCGGGCAGCCGTGGTAAGAAATGCTGCCATGCCTATGAGCCAGTTGGCCAGAATTCCCGATACCAACACTTCGAACCAGCCTTTTAATCCGTGATCCATGAATTTCATTTTTTTATCTAAATAAGATGACAGCTCCGTATAGAATTCAGAGTTAAGCGATCCCGACATTTGAATCAGGACAGCTACTGCTAAAGCACCAATGATGTTTCCAATATAGGCACTCGCCCAAAATTTATAAATGTTGACCTTCATTAAATTGGCTTTATTAAATAAATAAGATGGCAGAAGTACGTTAATCTCCGTAAATAAAACAGCTCCTGAAATGAACACGAGAGCATATCCTGTCGCAAATCCTAAACCGGACAGAAGGTAGTAAACGCCCTTAATATCTACTCCCTCTGCAAGCAGAATTGAAAAAACAGCTCCGAATGTCATAAATGAACCTGCTGATAAGGCAAGCAGGAACTGACCACCAAATGCCTGATTAAGATGGTCTCTCCCCTTCTCTCCAAATTCATCCACGATCTGATACGGCAGATAAAACTGCCTGGCAGGCTGACTTGAATCGTTTCCTGTTGAATTTCCGTCATTAACTTCTTTTTCTTCATTGTCTGTCATGCTCTTCCCTCCAATTAATGTTTTCTTTCCCTTCATCCTTTTAAAGTAACCTAGTCCTTAAGACGGTATGTATATTTAGGAAAAAACGGGCCAACTTACTACTACAGACCCTTCAAGGAGTGGTAAACATGTCCAGCAGAGATGAGTTATGTTTAGCATGTGACGGCCGCGGCCTTTTAATGGATGATGAAGAATGGCAGTACACGTGCAAAGTCTGTAACGGAGATGGACTTATGCCCCAGCATTCAAATGTCGCGAACCGGGAAGTCGCAAATGTCGATGAAATGAACCGCATATTGGATTAAAAAAAGCACTGGACGCGTGTCCAGTGCTTTTGAAGTTAATAGGATTCATTCGTTACTTCTGCTGCCGGCTGTTTCGGTTTACGGACAAGTGCTACAATGCCAGCGACCACATAGGCAATCGATGCAAAGAGAGCGAAACCGATAGTTGAGAAAGCCGTGATCACTCCACTTACTATCAGAATAATACCAGCTGCTTTCGGCTTTTTATTACCGCGCAGAAATACAATACTCACTATTCCCAGTATGATTCCTGCAACCGCTGAAATAAGCATCAGCCAGGCTCCCATATCAATAAATGCCATCACTTCATCAATCGGGATTTCTTCAGGATTCACATTAGGATCTGAATATAAGATACTTTGAAATTCCGCCCTCAGACTCGGATCCCCGCTGAAGTTAACCATAATTCCAGCAAAAACAGCTACCAGTCCGTATAAAACGGCCCCAATAACAGAAAAAACGATTTCCACGGTTCGCTTCATAAATACAACACTCCTCTTCTTTTATGCGTTTGATACATCTCGTTTCGTAAAGAAAATCCAGGATAATCCAAGAAATATGACAAAATAGACGACGAGCATCGTAATAGAAAACTCTAACGTCAAACCATCAATCATCGGTGTTCCAGAGAAGAACTGAGTCAGATTGGTATTGGCAAAGAGAATATATTTTGCCCATTCCTTTGATGCAAAGAAAGCTACGATCGCATTTCCTGACATCATGAGGAATATGGCTATCCCGATTGCCAGCGCACTGTTTCTGAAAACGGCAGATACCATAAAGGCAAAAGTCGCCATCATCACCAAGTTCACTGAGCTTAATAAGTACCCATAAACCGTATGCTGAAACTGCGGGGTTTCCTGAACCTCTCCAGACATTATGAACAGATGAGGTTCACTGACTCCCGAGAATCCAAACAGCAGTCCGCCTGTGATGAATGCCATAGCATATAAAAAGAATAACATGCTTATCGCAAATAGGAGTACAGATACATATTTTGCGCCTAAAATTTTCGTTCGAGAAATCGGACGTATAAGCAGCAATTTAATTGTACCCCATCTAAATTCGTTTGCAATTATACTAGCAGCAATTATTATTGTAAAAAGACTAATGATTGATACGTTTGTCTGGTTCTCCAGCACAAAGTCCCAGACATTATATTCAGTAGGAGGAATATCATTCTCTAACCGATATTCATTAATCGCCATCTGCTCAGCGTTGAAACCGGCCATGAATTCATCTTCCTGACTTTCCTTTTTCATCCGCTCATTCTCTGTCTGCAGCTGTTCTTCCCAGTTACCATCCACCTGAGAACCTTCTGACATTTCTCCCCCGACTTTAAATAATACGCCCATCCCAATAACAATCACGGCTAAAATAATCACCATCACCCACGTAGAGATCTGGGAATAGGTTTTCATCTGCTCATTTCGAATAAGTTGGAAAAAATTATTCAATGGCACCCTCTCCTATCAAATCAAGAAATTTATCTTCCAGCGTCGAGCGTCTTACGGTCACGCTGTATATTTTGATGTTGTGGTTAACCATTTCCTGTACATAAAGAGGGATTTCTTCCCTTTGAGCCGTAAAGATCAATTCATTCTTCTGCCTTTGAACCTTACCGCCCTTTTTCCTAAAAATTTCTTCCGCTTCCTCAACCGGCGAAGCCTCTATAATCACTTCTTTCTGATCAGATTCCCCAAGCACCTCATGAACAGGCTGAATGGAAATTAGTTCACCATTTTTAATGATGCCGATACGGTCACACATCATTTCCATTTCAGATAAAATATGGCTGGACACAATCACCGATACTCCAGACTCCTCTGCCAGCCTTCTAATATAGGACCGGATCTCACGGATTCCGGATGGATCAAGTCCGTTGGTCGGCTCATCTAAAATAAGAACCGAAGGATTATGTAATAATGCCTGCGCTATTCCAAGCCGCTGTCTCATTCCTAAAGAGTATTTTGATACTTTTTCCTTCATCCTGTTTTCAAGCCCTACCAGCCGAATCACTTCTTCCACTCGCCCTTTACTAATACCGGGGATCATCCGGCTGTAATGAACCAAATTTTTATACCCGCTCATAAACGGGTACATTTCCGGATTTTCTACAATTCCTCCTACATGACGAATCGCTTTTTTAAAATCTTTTTTCACACTATGACCTTTAATGATCACGTCCCCATCGGTCATGCTTATCAGGCCGGCCATCATCCGAATGGTCGTCGTCTTCCCAGCTCCATTAGGACCAAGAAACCCAAACACCTCTCCCTCGAATATTTCAAAATCCAAGCCTTTAATAATTGGTTTTCCTTTAATTGTCTTCTTCAGACCTTTTAACTGCATGACGCCTTCCGACATCTAACCCGCTCCTTCGCTCAACTGTTTCCAAACTATTTTACGATTTATTATGAATTACGTTTCACCTTTTTAAAAATAAGGTTCCAGCTAATATTTATTCCGGTACAGAGAATACTGATTCTATCAATGGATATAGAAGGTTTTCTTTGATAAAATTTAAATAAATCCTTTAAGGAAGGGGGAATTTATCATGAAAATTGTCTCAATTGAACCAACCCCGAGCCCGCACTCAATGAAAATAAATTTAAACGAAGAACTGCCGGCAGGAGAAACCCACAACTATAAAAAAGAGGAAGTTGATAACGGGGCTCCTGGCTTTGTTCATGAACTTTTTCAAATAGACGGCGTTAAAGGCTTATACCATGTCGCCGACTTTATTGCGCTTGAGCGCAGCCCTAAAACAGCCTGGGAAGAAATTCTTCCAAAAGTACGGGGCGTGTTTGGCTCCGAACAACATGTAGAACCAGCAGAAAATCAGCAAACGCCCGATGATTCTTTTGGGGAAGTAAAAGTATTTGTACAAATGTTTAGAGGAATCCCGATGCAGGTTAAGCTTGAAGAAGGCGATGAAGAAAAACGTGTCGGCCTTCCTGAACGATTTATGGATGCAGCGATGGAAGCGTCTCCAGCTTCTCCCAACATGATTATGGAGCGAAAATGGGTAGAGCAGAACCCTCGTTATGGAGATGCAGAAGAAATTGGAGAACAAGTGAAAGATGAGCTCTCAGCAAGCTACGACGAAGCACGCCTGAAAGAGCTTGTTAAACAAGCGTTTGACCAAGATTTAAATGAGCCATCAGAACCGAAAAAAATAAAGGTGTCTTTAGAAACGATGGACAACCCGGACTGGAAGGTAAGGTATGCCGCCCTTGATCGAATGGATCCGACCATTGAGGACCTTCCCGTCCTGGATAAAGCACTGGATGATGAAAAAGCTTCCATCCGCCGCTTAGCCACAGCTTATCTGGGAATGATCGAAGAACCAGAAGTCCTTCCCTCTTTATATAAAGCTCTGGAGGATAAAACAGTAACTGTCCGCAGAACAGCCGGTGACTGCTTATCTGATTTAGGGTTTAAAGAAGCGATGTCAAAGGTTATCGAAACGCTAAAAGACCCGAACCGATTAGTCAGATGGCGGGCGGCTATGTTTCTCTATGAATTAGGAGACGAAACAGCCTTGCCAGCACTTAAAGAAGCCAGTAATGATCCTGAATTTGAGGTGCGCCTGCAGGTCAACATGGCGATTGAAAGAATTGAAGGCGGAGAGGAAGCCAAAGGTTCCGTCTGGCACCAGATGACTCAAGCGACTAAACAAAAATAAACAGGAGGAGTTCATTTTATGAATCCATATGAAGCTTATATGAAAGAGATCTCTCAGCCAATGCGTGAAGAACTGACGAACGCGGGTTTCACAGAGCTCACCACACCGGAAGAAGTTGATGAGTTTATCAGCACAACAGAAGGAACTGCCCTCGTTTTCGTTAATTCAGTGTGTGGATGTGCAGCAGGCCTTGCCCGCCCTTCCGCCCGCGAATCGTTAAACTTTGAGAAAAAGCCGGACCAGCTGGTAACTGTATTCGCCGGCCAGGACCGCGAAGCGACAAGCCGCGTGCGTGAATATTTTGAAGGGTATGAGCCGTCTTCCCCTTCTATTGCCTTATTGAAAAAGGGCCAGGTCGTTCACTTTATTCCCCGTGAAGAGATTGAAGATCACGAAGTCGAAGAAATTACTCAAAACCTTAAGAATGCATACGAGCAATACTGCTGATTAAAAACTCCGCTTAAAGCGAGGCCACTGAAAAACCGAAGATCTGTGAAAGGTAGAATTTTTAAAAGCGGTCTGGAATTTAAATTCCAGACCGCTTTTCTTCTAATTTTAAGAGATTTGTGCCCTCTATTCTTTCATAAATTTATTACTTTCATTGTGCAAGAAAAAAGAGTGACTTCTGTTAATTACACGATGAGCGATCGGTGGTGACACCTGCGGGAACAGCGCGAGCCGAAGGTACACTTGGTCAAGTGATCTTCTTGACCAAGTTAGCTGAGGCCGTGCCCGCGGCAAGCATCCACCGACAAGCGGTTCGGAACAACAAACTTTAACAGCTCTTTTAGATTAGAGAGGACTTTTTAGCTTCCTTTAAGCGGAGTTTTTTTAACGCGAACGAATTCAAATTCACTTCTTTTTAAAAAGATTATCCCGTATATCGAATCGTTTTCACAGAAACCGCTCATCTCCAAACTATTTCCCCTATCTCCTTTCAGGTTTTTTTACCTACTACTATTCTATCTTTTTATAAAATTCAGATATTAACCCTGTATTATGTTTACGCTTACATTTTTATCCTGTATACTTAAATTCGAAACGTTTCACCAATTCATATAAAGGAGTGTTATATTTGAAAAAAACTTTACTTGCACTTACTGTTCTGCTGCTTATCATGGGCTCATTTGGTACAGCTTCGTTCGCTCACCCCTCTGATAAAGGAAAAGAGAAGGCCCTTTCCACACAGCTTGAAGCCATTTCTAAACAAACTTACCGCTACTTTGAAGAATTCACAGACGAAAATACCGGTCTTACATACGATGCTGTTCGAACTGATAACGGTGAGATCGACCCTGCCAAGCACACTTCCCCTACAAACATTGGTATGTATTTCATGAGTACAATTGCTGCTGAAGAAGCAGGTACACTTACAGAAGAAGAAGCTGTTTCTAAGATTAAGACTACTTTAGATACATTAGAAGATATGGAAAAATGGAACGGGCTTTTCTACAACTGGTATTACACGGATGACGGCTCCCTCATGACGGATTGGGGCCAGTTTATCTCTACAGTTGATAATGGGTGGCTGTCTGCTGGACTGATTGTTGCAGGACAGGCTTACCCTGAACTATATGAACAAACAAGCCAGATCGTTGAAGAGATGGACTACTCCACCCTTTACGATACGGAAGTCGGCCAAATGCGTGGAGGCTATGATGCCGTTACGGATAGTATGACAGCTCACCACTACGGAGCTTTTTATACAGAGCCCCGTGTCGCAAGTTATTTAGCTATCGGTAAAGAAGACGTGCCAAAAACTCACTGGTGGAAAATGCATCGTACTATGCCAGCCGAGTGGGATTGGCAGTCACAAACACCTGAAGGTTATACAGAAGTTTATGACGGTATCGAAGTATTTGAAGGACACTATAGCTATAATGACACAAAATACGTTCCAAGCTGGGGTGGCAGCATGTTTGAAGCTCTAATGCCAGCTCTGGTCCTTAAAGAAAAAGAACTAGGCAAAAACGCCCTCGGGTTAAATAACCAGCGTCATGTCGATATTCAAATTGAATATGCGAAGGAGCAGGGATACGAAGCCTGGGGAATGTCTCCGGCAGCTACTCCCGATAACTACAAAGAATTCGGAGTGGCTCCTCTAGGCCACGAAGGTTACGGAGCTGATGGAACAGTGACTCCACATGCCACCTTTTTAGCTTTAGAATACGCACCGCTTGAAGCCTTTGAAAATATTAAAACATTAAAGAACCTTGGAACCTATGGAAAGTATGGTTTCCTTGACTCTGTGAATGTAGAAACCGGCGAAGTGACAAATGCTTATCTCGCGCTGGATCAAGGAATGAGTATCGTATCGATTGCCAACTACCTCCATGATGGAGTCATCAGAGATTACTTCCACCAGGACAACATTGGTAAAAAACCTGAAGACCTGCTTGAAAGAGAAACTTTTTCTATTAAATAAAATCACCTGATTCAGGCTGTCGAGCAAATCTCGACAGCCTTATTTATTTGGTCTTCAATACTTTTCATACCCTGCTCCGGGAGTGAGGACCGCTTCGCTTTCCCCGGACGAACGCCCGCCCCTCCTCGTGAAGCCCACTCCTCTTGGTCTTGGATCACCCGGTTTTTCTCAGGAGTCTCACGGTCTTCTTCACTTCCTGCGCCACCGAGAAAAGAATTTTTTTCTTCTTATTTTATTCATTGATAAGGATAGCTTATCAGTTTCGATTAAAAACCAGTATTCCTCTTATCTCTTTATTTTTCATATAATAAAAATAACTCGTACAGAAAGAAGGAATAATGATGGATCCGATTAAAAAGCAGGCCCAGCAGACCTTTTCCAAAAATAAAGAAGCTTATGTAACGAGCGAAACCCATAGGAATAAGAATGATTTACAAGCGATTACGGACTGGCTGAATCCTCAAGCCTCATGGACAGTCTTAGATATTGCAACAGGCGGCGGGCATGTCGCTAAGCAATTAAGCCCTGATGTGAAAGCCGTCATAGCCGCCGATCTTACGAAAGACATGCTCAGCCATACGGCTAAATACCTTCAGCGGCTATCCAATGTATATTATGTCATTGCTGATGCAGAACAGCTCCCTTTTATTGAAGAATCTTTTGACGCTGTAACCTGCCGGATTGCGCCTCATCATTTCCCTAACCCTGACCGGTTTATTCAAGAAGTCCATCGTGTATTAAAGCCAGGCGGTTCCTTCATAATGGTCGATAATATTGCGCCTGAAGACGATGTCTTGGATAAATTTTATAATACTTTTGAAAAAATGCGGGATTTCAGTCACCACCGCGCGTTAAAAGTATCCGAATGGAAAGACTTCATGCAAGACAGCCGGCTTTCTGTGAAACAGGAAATCGTCCGTAAGAAGACCCTCCCCTTTAAAGACTGGGCCGAGCGAACCCTGCCCCACAATGAAGTAAAACACGTAAAGAATTTTTTCCTTAATGCCTCACCTAAAGTAAAGTCGTATTTTCAGATTAACGAAGATTCCGGCCGTATCCTTGATTTCTCAATTGATGAATGGATGGTCCACTGTACAAAATAACTTATAATCACCTCCTTTTTATTGAAGGAGGTTTTTTGTGTTTAATTAGGTTCTTTTAAGGACAGGCTGATGCTAGATAAAGTGAGTTATGAGGTGACGTTATGGATATAGTAACCATGGCCCGGGTATTATTTGGTTCTTCGATGGCTTTCCACATCATTTACGCAACAATCGGTGTAGGAATTCCCGTCATGATTATTCTGGCTGAGATTATGTACTGGTTTAAAAAGGATAGAGATTATGCTCTTATGGCACGCCGCTGGACAAAAGGCTTTGCTATTTTATTAGCGGTGTCGATTACATCAGGAACGATTGTGGCCGTACTGATGTCTTTGCTGTTCCCCAATTTCATGGAAATCGTCGGACAGGTAATCTCGCTGCCTTTCCAAATTGAAATTTTCGCATTCCTCATTGAAGCCGTTTTTATGTCGATCTATTTATACGCCGCCGACCGTCTGCCGCAAGGTCTGAGATTCCTGAGCATTACCCTCGTGGCAATCGGTGCAACGGCTTCAGCCATTTTGATTACTGATGTACATGCTTGGATGAATACACCGGCTGGGTTTGATATTTCCGAGAATGGCACCATTACGAACGTCAATGTTTGGGAGGCTGTGTTTAACCCAAGTTTCACGGTAACGGCTATCCACGTTACGCTGTCTGCTTACATGACCGCCGCTTTTTTAATTGCTTCCATCGCAGGCATTCGATTATTGAAAAAGAATATTTCTCAAAACGAACGGCACTATCATAAAAAAGCATTAATGATTGCTTTATACTTTGGTGCTGCTATGTCCCTGGCGACTGCGATTAACGGCCATGAGGCAGCACAAGTGCTCCACGAGGAGAATCCAAGAAAACTGGCCGCTGCGGAAGGTTTATTTGAAACAACAAGTTATGCCCCTCTTTCTATCGGCGGATATGCCTCTGCGGAAGAACAGAGGGTAAAATACGCGATTGAAATTCCCTATGCGTTAAGCTTTTTAGCCGGCGACCGGTTCGATACAGAAGTGATTGGTTTAAACGAATACCCTGAAGAGCTGTGGCCGCCGCTGTACGTCCATATTCTCTTTAACATCATGGTCGGAATTGGAAGCCTTCTGATTGTTGTCTCTTTTTTAGCGCTTTTTTGGAAACATGTGTTAAAAAGGGACTTTCCTGGCTTTATTCTCGCCCTTCTTGTTGCAAGCGGACCTTTGGCGATGATTGCGATTGAGGCCGGCTGGTGTTTCAGCTGTATCGGCCGCCAGCCGTGGACGGTTACAGATGTGCTGAGAACCGATGAAGCTTCTACCAAATCAAACAGTGTCGGCATCTTGTTTGTAACCTTTTTAACGATGTATGTTACTTTGCTGTTCGTTACCGGGTTTGTTCTCAGATATTACTTTAAAAGAAATCCCGTTGAAAAGGATTTAGCAGTAAATTCATAACTTCCTTAATAAAAAATAGAAAAGAGTGACAGCCAATATGGAACCCTCAACTTTAGCCATTACGCTCTTATGGAGCCTGCTGTTCATCTATTCCATGCTCGGTTCAATGGACTTCGGGGCCGGGTTCTGGGGTATGGTCTATACACATAACAGTCGGACAAGTGCGGCCAATATTGCCAACCGCTTCCTTTCACCTACATGGGAAGTAACCAACGTGTTTCTCGTCCTTTTTGTCGTATCTCTTGTCAGCTTTTTCCCTTTCGCGACTAATATACTGGGAAGCCTTCTATTAGTCCCTGTTGGTTTAGGTGTGGTTTTATTAACAATACGTACGACCTTTATGGTATTTGCGAACCATACGAACCGTTATCGAGAAATTTTAAGAATTACTTCTGGTGTGACAGGATTACTCATCCCTGCACTGCTGGTCAGCATCCTCCCGATTACACTCGGAGGATTTGTAAAGATGGACGGTGAAGTTCCGCAGCTTCTATACGGCAAGCTGCTCGTCCATCCAACGCTATATATGCACATCGCCTTTGGCTTAACAACAGAACTCTTTATCTCGGCTGTTTTTCTCATGGATTATGCCAAAGAAGCGAAAGACTGGTCAGCCTACCATACGTACCGAAAACATGCGTTATGGCTCGGACCTGTATCCATTGTCATTGCTGTTTTAACAATTGGGACGATGCCGGCTGAAGCATCATGGCTGATTGAAAATATTAAATCAACCCCTATTTGGTTTGGTCTTTCTATTCTGTTCTTCCTTCTTGGCTATGCTTCGCTGTTCATTAAGAGGAACGAAAAGCAGGGACTTTCCCGCACGGCTATGGTATTTATTATCATTCAGTATGGAATTGCCATATACGCTTATGGCTCTGCTCACCTGCCGTACTTAATTTATCCTGACCTTACCGTGGCAGAAACGTTTACTAATACAACGGTTTTTTATAAGCTGCTTATCGTTCATGCCGCAGGATTTGCTATATTAATACCGGCCTTCTACCTGTTTTGGAGACTTTTCTTAAAGGATCAGCGATACTTAAAACAACAAGAGTAAGAGCCTCTTCCTCAGAGCTCTTACTTTTTTTAGTTGCTGCCTACGTTTACGTCATATCCTCTAAAGGGTACATTTAACTACTAATCACAGGAGGAACGGCTATGAAAAAACTCAGTAATCAATACCTTGAAGAAGCAATCGAAGACAGCAAGCCTTATGCCGCAAATGGAGAAATAAAGCCGGATATCCCCCGGATGGATGAAAAGATGAGAGATATGCTAGGTGTAACCATTATTACGCCGGACTTTGAAATATATCGGGCAGGAGAATACGATCAGACCGTTCCTATGCAGAGCACATCGAAAATTATTGGGCTCATGCTCGCCCTGCAGGATTTTGGAAAAGATAGAGTCTTTCAAACCGTGGGAATGGAGCCTATGGGAGATTTCTTTAATTCTATTTCGTCACTGGAATCGCCAGCTAATGAGAAGCCTTTTAATCCAATGGTTAATGCCGGGGCGATTTCAGTCGCTTCTCTTATAAAGGGTCAGACGGTAGAGAATCGTTTCAGCCGTTACCTTGACTTTCTAAAAGACATTACAGAAAACAATGAGCTCAAAATGGATGAAGAAGTTTATGAAGCTGAAGTAAATAATGGAGCCCGCAATCGGTCGCTGGCTTATTTTCTCCAGAGTACCGGCACTCTCGTAACCGATGTCGAAGACGCACTGGACCTTTATTTTCGAATGAATTCCATTATGATGAACAGTACCGGTTTTGCAAGAGTCGGATTATTCCTCGCCCGCGGTGGATATGATCCAGATGGAAATAAACTTATTCCTGATCAGCATTTACGTACGGTTAAAGCCATTATGCTTACGTCTGGTATGTATAACGCTTCTGGTCATTATGCTGTAGAAGTCGGGTTCCCATGTAAAAGCGGGGTTTCAGGCAGCATCATCGGCTCGGTGCCTGGAGTGATGGGAATTGGTGTTGTTTCGCCTCCAATTGACAGTAAAGGAAACAGCACAGCAGGTGGAGCCTTGCTTAAAAAGCTGTCTAAAGACTTGGAACTGAATATGTTCGGTATTGAGAATATAAAGGATAAGCACTGATGGGGTTTGATTACTCAATCGACTTTGAAAACACGGATTTCAGAGAAAAACCTGAGCTCTACCGGGTCGGACTTGGAGAGCAGGGAGTGCTGCTGGTGGAGCCTTATAAGAGCGAAATCCTTCCGCACTGGAGGTTTAAAACACCAGAAATCGCCAAGAAATCTTCTGACAAGATCTATCAAATGTATTTGGACTATAAGAAAGCCGGGGACTTTGTCGGAATGGATATGGCCCGGAAGTTCCTTCAAATGGGCTATACGAGGTCCCGTCGATATGCCAACTATAAAGGCGGTAAAAAGTATAATGACCAAGGTGAAGTAAACGAGCGGGAGATCGATCATGAAAAAGCAAGGTCGGCAGAGATATTTGAAGAAAAATGGATAACTGTCCGGGAAGATGAAGAGTATCTAATTTTAAAGAAAGAGCATCAAAAAAATACGGTTAGACGAGGCTGACCGTATTTTCCGCCTTAAAGTTCACTAATTAGAAGGCAACTCAGCAGGTGCGTAAACCGCTAGACCATTTAAGAATGTTTATAGATGACCGTGCTGTAAACTTGGGATTTGGATTTAGGATCGATATATGATTTGGCTGCATTAACCGCCGTCATCGCTTCCGTAAACCCTGAAGCGATCAGCATTGTTTTATGAGGATAAAGCGCTGCATCACCGGCAGCAAATATTCCTTCTATGTTTGTACCCATATTCATCTCCACAGGGATACGCCCTTTTTCCGTCTCTAGTCCCCATTCCTGATACAGGCTTTTTTCAATTTTTAACCCTTCATAGACTAAAACGTGTTCAGCATCGAGGCGCTCTCTATTCTCAAGAACAACGCCTGTTAATTCTGTTTCCGATCCTTCAAGACCGCTTACTTTCGTATTTCTATGAATACGAACAGAGGAAGCTTCCAGTCTCTCAACATCCTGCTCATAAACGGCTTTAAATTCTTGACTATGATTGATTATATGGACTTCTTTTGCAATCTTTTCTAAAGCTAAAGCCCAATCAATGCCTACACGGCTGTCAGAAACAACCACTGCTTTCTTTCCTTCATATTGTTTAATATTCTGGATCGTGTAATGAATGAATTTCTGATTATATTTCTCCAGCTGCGGTACATTCAGCGGTTTCATATCAAACGTCCCTAAACCGGAAGCAACGATGACCGTTTTCGAGAGGTGCTGGTTTCCGTCTTCTGAGTGAAGAATAAATGATCCATCTACCTGTTTTTCTATGGATTTAACTTTCTCATCTGTGACGATCTCAGGCTCTATGCTTCCAGCCTGTTCTTCGACTCTATGCACAAGCTCTTCACCTGTGACCCCTAAGAAACCGCCGACATCGTAAATCTTTTTCTCCGGATAGAAAAAAGAGACTTTTCCTCCCAGCCCTGGCTGATACTCGATTACTTTCGTCTTCATGTTGCGCATTCCTGCATAAAAAGCAGCATATAGGCCTGTTGTCCCCCCACCTATAATGGTCAGATCAAATTGTTCTTTCATATGCTCTCTCTCCTTTATTTCGTTTTCATTAGTAAGTAAATAAAGTAAGGCGTACTTATTATGGTTACTACAATCCCTACTGGAATCTCTGATGGCGCTAATAGATTCCTTCCTAACGTATCAGCCGTCAGTAGTACTGCAGCTCCAATAAGAGTCGAAAGCGGCAGTAAATACTGGTGCTTCGGCCCGACAATCCTTCGGGCAATATGAGGAGCGACAAGACCTAGAAAGGCGATTCCCCCGGCCGCTGCTACAGATAAACCTGCTAGGCTGACAGCAACAAACAATAGAACCCGGCGCTCTTTCTCAACGCCTGCCCCCAGCCCCATGGCTACATCATCGCCCAGGTTTAAAACATTTAAGGCCGCATATTTTGCTATTCCATATATAATCAGCAGTAATATCCCGGGAGCTATTGCGATTACAAAACCCCAGTTCGGACTCCAAATATCGCCTGAAAGCCAGACAATCGCCTGCATAAAATCCTGCGGGTTCATTTTTACTTGAAATAAAATAAGTGCCGCACTAAAGCCCGCATTCACACCAATTCCAACTAATACGAGCCTCATCGGTTCAACCCCTTGTTTCCAGGCCAGAAAGTAGACGAGAACTGCTGCAAAAAAAGCTCCGACAAGGCCAAATAAAGGCAGCATACAAATGCCCCAGCCGGTTAAAGAGTTCATGGATGACTGAAAAAAGAAGATATAGAGAATGACAGCAAATCCGGCTCCGGAATTAATTCCTAAAATACCGGGTTCGGCAAGGTCATTTTGTGTTACCCCCTGTAAAATAGCACCTGAAACACTTAAAGCCATTCCTACTAATAGAGCGATTACGATGCCGGGAAGTCGAAAATCAAAGAGAACGAGCTCCTGCCGGCTGTTTCCTTGTCCGATTAAAGTTTGAAAGACTTCACTCGGACTTATTTGAATGGCACCAAGGTTTAAGCTGATGAGCATAACGGCGACAATATAAATTCCAAGCCCGAGATACCAGGCCGTCATTTTTTTAAAGCTTGTCATTATACTCCGCTCCTTTCTCCGCCGCGTGCTAAGTAAAGGAAGAAAGGTACACCGATAAAGGCGGTAATAGCGCCAACGGGCGTTTCAAAAGGAGCATTAACCAGCCGGGCCGCCGTATCTGCAAGTACTAACAGCCCTCCTCCCAGAATCGCAGATATCGGAATAATCAGTCGATAATCCGCACCGACAAGGAACCTTGTAATATGAGGAATGACCAGTCCAACAAAACCGACAGTACCCGCAATAGACACAGCCGCTCCTGCTAAAACGAATACAACAACGACTCCCAGAACTTTAATAAGAAATGTATTTTGTCCAAGCCCCTTAGAGGTGTCTTCCCCCAGGCTGAGAACGGTCATAGATTTAGAAATAGCTATAGCTAATACTAGACCTACCGCCCCGGCTGCGAGCAGGATTTTTACCGAAGTCCAGTCCGTGTTTGCTAACCCGCCGGCATACCAGAAGCTCATTTGCTTAGCTACTTGAAAATGCATGGAAATGGCTGTGGCTATAGAACTAAGCATTCCGCCAATCGCTACGCCTGCTAAAGCCAGTTTCACAGGAGTCAATCCCCCTGAAGAGAAAGAACCAACAGCAAAGACAAGAACGACCGCTAAACCAGCCCCGATAAAAGAAGCAAACGTCATCCCGGACAAAGAAAGGGAGGGAAAAAATACTAAAGCCACGATGAGAGCAAACGCGGCGCCATGAGTGACTCCCATGATGGAAGGCGAGGCTAAAGGATTACGCGTAAGCCCTTGCATGACAGCTCCTGAAACGGCTAAAAAGCTCCCGACTAATGCTGCACCAATTGCCCTCGGAAGCCTCAGTTCCTGGATCACCTGATGGCTGGCCTCTTCTGGGTTGAAATTAACCACTGCCTCCCACACCGTTGATAAACGAATATCAGCCGCACCAAGTGCTACTGACCATCCTAAAGATAAAACAAGTCCGATTGATGCTAGTAAAAATATTAATGATGCTTTTCCTAAATGCTTAGGAACTTGAGACTCTTCCGCTGCCCTCACTTTATTTCAGCCCTCTCTATTTCCAAAGACAGTACTATGTACTCATCAAATTGAGAATGATTATCACTATCTAAGTATATGGCACAAAAAATAAATCTTCAAGCTAAGTTATTGGAAGTGGAGAATTTGACTCTTTTAGTGAAAATGATTATCATTATCGTCAGATGAATTATTTAAAGACAATTTCATAGGAGGAAAGTCATAATGAAAAGAACAATATGGATGTTTATCAGCCTTCTGTCCATCCTTGCACTGATAGCCTGCAGTAATGGAGAGGATTCAAACAGCTCTGGAGATTCCGGGGATACTAAAGAAGCTTCCTCAGAACGAACCCTTGAACATGCCTCTGGAGAAGTGAAACTCCCCGAAAACCCGGAACGTGTACTTGCCCCATACTTAGAAGATTCTCTAGCAGCTTTAGGAGTTAAGCCAGCTGCTCAGTGGTCAATTGGTGAAGATGTTCTTGATTATTTGCAGCCTGAACTGGAAGGCGTTCCTAAAATCAGCTGGGATCTTCCATTAGAACAGACTTTAGAGGCTGACCCGGGCTTAATAATTTTCAGTTCCCCTTCTTCTTTGCAAAATGGTTCTTATGAAGATTATCAGCAAATAGCGCCAACTTACGTTATGGAAGAAGAAGTAAATGCTCACTGGAGAGAGCAGCTTACACAAATGGGAGAGATCTTAAACAAGCAAGAGGAGGCTGAACAAGCATTAAATGAATTTGACCAAAAGGCAGCGGATATGAAAGAAAGCCTTGAAGAAGCAGTGGGGGATGAATCTGTCGCCTTCATTTGGACGATGGGCGAGGAATTTTATGTATTCGAATCCACACGATATGGAGCAGAAGTTTTGTATGAGAAAGTTGGTCTTACTCAGCCTGAGTTTATTAAAAACTTAGAGCAGCAGGAACAGTGGAACCCCATTGCTTTAGAAAAGCTTAGTGAGCTTGACGCTGACCATGTCTTTCTAATCGGTGAAGAAAACGAAGCAGGATTTGAAGTACTAAATAACAGTTCTGTATGGAAGAACGTGCCTGCCGTTGAAAAAGATCAAGTTTATACTATGAATGAGCCGAGCCACTGGACGATCGACGGCGTCATCGCTCACGATATGACATTAAATAAAGTTCATGAAGCTCTAACAAATTAATAAAATGTAAAGAATACGTAAACTTTGTCGAAGTTTGCGTATTTTTTATTGCATTAAATTCAACATTATCGTATATTGATATCGGATTCTGATAAAAGGAGAGACTGTTCTATGCTGAGAGATTTTTTTTTAGGATCAATAAAGATCCATATCCTCTATCACGCAGATGTGGAGCCCATTTATGGAGCATACCTTATGGAGGAATTAGCTTCCCACGGCTATAATATCAGCCCTGGAACACTATACCCTACTCTTAAATCTCTGCACAAAAACGGTCTTCTCCATAAGTATGAAGAAACTGTTAATGGCAAGGTGAGGAAGTATTATACGATCACCGAAGAAGGGAAACGAGTTCTTGAAGAAGGAAAACAGCAAGTCAGGGAGCTCGCCCTGGAAGTTTTAGAAGATGATTGGAGGAATGAACATGAGTAGACCTAAAGGATCCCTAAAAGAAGTTCTATTAGCTTCTACTAAGCTGGGGTTCACTTCTTTTGGAGGACCTGTTGCCCATCTGGCTTACTTTAAAGACGAATACGTCGATAGAAAAAAGTGGCTGGATGATAAAACCTATGCTGACATCATTGCACTCTGCCAATTTCTTCCCGGCCCTGCAAGCAGCCAGGTGGGAATAGCCATCGGCATGCTGCGGGCAGGACTATTAGGAGGGATTGTCTCCTGGATCGGCTTTACCGTTCCATCGATTTTAGTTCTTGTCCTGTTTGCGTTAATGTATCAGTCTTTTGATTTAAGTGACGCCGGCTTTATTCAAAGCTTAAAAGTTGTTGCCGCTGCCGTAGTTCTCCATGCCCTCATTGGATTAGGAAAAAAGCTGACACCGGACACGCCGCGGATTACCATTGCTCTGGCTGCCGCATTTATAATGCTGCTTTATCCTTCTGCATGGGTGCAGATTGTTATTATTCTAGCAGCAGGCCTTCTCGGAGCTAAGCTTTTTCACAAAATTGCAGATACAAAAGCAGAACCCTTCCCTGTCACCTTTTCTAAAAAAGCAGGGGCTGCTGCTCTAGCTATACTAGCCAGCCTACTGGCTTTCCTTCCTATATTGGCACGTACAACTGAAAATATGCTCGTCCAAATGTTTGATACCTTTTTCCGGGTTGGTGCTCTAGTATTTGGCGGAGGCCACGTCGTCCTGCCTATGATTGAGCGGGAAGTTGTGCCGACAGGATGGCTTGATGCCGGAGAATTCCTGGCAGGTTACGGGATGGCACAAGCAGTGCCGGGGCCTCTGTTTACGTTTGCCAGTTATCTCGGCACGATGATCCAAGGTATATCGGGTGCAGTCGTCGCTACTGTAGGTATCTTTTTACCCTCTTTCTTATTCTTAATTGCAGCTCTTCCTTTCCTGAGTGAACTGCGTAAGAAAGCCAAGTTCCAAGGTGTGCTTATGGGAGTAAATGCAAGCGTGGTAGGTATCCTGCTCGCTGCCTTTTATGACCCTGTTATTACAAGCTCTATCCAATCCAATGCAGATTTTGCACTGGCTGTTATTCTATTTGCCTGCCTGCATTACTTTAAGGTGCCTGCCTGGGCTATTGTTTTAATAGGTGTTGGTGCCGGGTTTCTTATTAATTTGATATGATAGGAAAAAGAATGAGTATAAATGTATTTTATACTCATTCTTTGGATTAAATTGTCGATATAATAGATAATAGGACTTATGGGAAGAAGCTTGTTACGCTTTATCCAATTTTGCAGTATGGAGGAATCACCATGGCAAACGAACAAACAAGGTATTCCCGGCTTGCTCAAATTACCAAGCTTATTAATACGAATCTGGAATTAAAAGAAGTGCTGGAGCATGTCGTCACAGCGATATCTGAAGAAATTGTACGCTGTGATTCAGTGGGAATCTATCTTCCCCAGGCCGACGGGACCTTTCGAGGCTATGTAGGAAAACCCGAGATAATAAATGGAATGACTCTCGATATGCACGTAGTCGATACCGACCACGACCACCTGGCGCGAGAAGTGATTGACACTAAAGAAGCCATTTACATACCTGATACTTCTAAGGATTTAAGACCTGATCCACGGGCTGTTGAGGCATTTGGCATCAAGTCTCTCTTAGTCTTGCCAATGGCCTACGAAGAAGGATTGTACGGCCTGGTCTTCTTATTTGATTACGGAATCCCCATGAACCTCACTTCATCTGAAATCGAATCTATTAAAGCTTACGTAAACATGGCAGCCGTAGCCGTGAGAAACTCTAATAACCTGACTAGAAAAGAGTCCCTCATCGCTGATAAACAGCTTTTGCTCAATGTTACTCGTGAACTTTCTTTATGCTCCACACTTGAGGAAGTCATGGATAAATGCTTTGAATACATCGGACAAGTCCTCGGAAACTCTAATATCGGAGCCCATCTCTTAGACCCTGTTGCCAACAGCCACATCAACCCTGCCAGCTTAAGTAAAGACAGTGATTGGACCGAGGAAGACTGGAAACGGACCCACCATCACCTCTCCGTAGATTTTAAAAAAGATTTAGTGTTTCAGGAAGTATTGTCGAAGAAACAATCCATTTTTATAGATGATACCATGTCCGACCCGCGCCCCAACCATGAAGCCTGCCGGAGGTTTGGAATCAAAGGCCTCTATATGATTCCGTTGATTGCTACCGGAAAAGTATTAGGTACGATCGCAATTGTCAATTTGAACGAAAAAGGGCATCGTTACCCAGAATCGGCTATGCAGCTGGCGGAATCCATAGCAGATGCTACAGCACCTGTGCTTTCTTACTTACTTTATATTGAAAAACAAGAATTTATCATCTCTGAAAGAACTTCTGAACTTACCGATAAAAATAAAGAGTTACAGCGAGTTGTAAAAGAAGTCAAACAGATTGGAAGAGAAAAAGAACTTATTTTAAACTCTGCCGGTGAAGGGATATTTGGCTTAGACCTTCAAGGGAACATAACGTTTTGCAATCCTTCGGCAATTAAACTCCTTAACTATGAAAGCCGGGAAGAGCTCATAGGAAAACCATGCCATATCATTTTCAAAGAGAACATGTCAGATGCTTCAGGGTTATTTTCGCCAAGACGGAGAGACGATAGAAATAAAGATGCCGAAGAAGACTATTTCCTGAGGAAAGATAACAGTGAGTTTCCAGTAGAGTTCGTCATTACATCTCAAATTGAGAATGAGGAGACAGTAGGTTATGTAGTGACTTTCAAAGACATTACCAGCCGAAGACAAATGGAAGAAAAGATTAAATATCACGCGTTTTATGACAGCGTAACCAACCTTCCAAACCGTGTGCTGTTTCAAGATCGTCTGCATCAGGCACTAAACTATGCAGAATCCTATGGGCGTTCACTGGGCGTTCTTTTCTTAGACCTCGACCGGTTTAAAAAGATTAATGATACCTTTGGCCATACCTTCGGCGATCGAGTATTAAAGAAAATAGCGGAACGGCTGACGAGCAGTCTTCCTAAAGAAACAACCGTTTCCAGACAGGGAGGAGATGAATTTATCATCTTAATTCCAAGTATCCGCACAAGGCAGGATGTGACAGATTGTGCGAGAGCGGTACTGGCTGTATTCTCTGACCCTTTTCATATCAATGGGCAGGAAATTGCCGTGAAAACGAGTATCGGAGTTAGTATATATCCGGAAAATGGAACTACTTCTGAACAGCTTATTAAACACGCGGACGTTGCGATGTACACCGCAAAGAAACTATCAGGCAACCAGTTTCAGCTTTACGATCCTAACTTAGAGGATCGAACCATAGAAAGCATCCAGCTGGAAAACGACCTGTATAAAGCTTTAAAAAATCATCAGCTCCGGGTGGTCTATCAGCCGAAGTATGATTATTTAAAACAAGAAATGATTGGTGTAGAAGCGCTCCTTCGGTGGAACCATCCACAACGAGGCATAATGAAACCTAAAGATTTTATACCACTCGCTGAGGAAACAGGCCTCATTATCCAGATGGGCGAGTGGATTCTTCATGAAGCCTGCCGGCAGATGAAGACATGGCACGACAAGGGGTATACAAAGCTGTCTGTATCTGTAAACCTTTCTCCCCAGCAGTTCAGCCAGGAGAACATTGTCAGCAAAGTCAAAGCCATCCTTGAACAAACCAGTCTCCCTCCTCAGCTGCTGGAACTGGAATTAACAGAAAATCTGATCATTCATAACACCGAGAAGACGCTGAACGTGATCCATTGTTTAAAAGAGCTTGGTATTCAAATCTCCATTGATGACTTTGGCACAGGCTACTCTTCTTTAGGTTACTTAAAAGACTTCCCTGTGGATACTTTGAAAATTGATAAAACATTTATAGATGATCTGCCGAAAAATCCTAACAATGCGGCAATCACAAATACGATTATCACGTTAGCGAACAGTCTGCAGCTCAACGTCATTGCTGAAGGAGTAGAAACACAGGAACAGCTTGATTATTTAACAAGTCATGGCTGTTACTTGATTCAAGGCTTTTATTACTGCAAACCTATACGAGCAGAAGAGGTTCTTCAAAAAATATACAGCTAGTTGTGGAATGAAAGAGGGGAAATTATGAAATCTGTTAAGGCAGTAGTTGAATATTTAAAAAGCGGGGATATTTCGTATATTTTCGGCATCCCTGCAGGTTCTGTAAATGCTTTTTTTGATGAGTTATACGACAGTCCGGAAATCACTCCAATTGTTACTAAGCACGAAGGAGCAGCTTCTTACATGGCTGCCGCTTACGCAAAATACTCAAAAAAACTCGCAGTTTGTATCGGAAGCAGCGGTCCTGGAGGCACAAACCTCGTAACAGGAGCGGCTAATGCAATGCGTGAGCATCTTCCTGTACTGTTTTTAACGGGAGCCGTTCCTGTAAATACGATGGGACACAATGCCTCGCAGGAATTAGATGCTCATCCGATCTTTGAATCAGTAACGAAATACAGCAAAAGAGTCGACCGGGCGGAGGATCTCCTTAAAGAAATTCATAAAGCTGTTGAGACCGCAATTTCAGGAGTGCCAGGACCTGTACATATTGCCATGCCGATTGACGTTCAATTAAGTGAAGCGGAGGACCAAATCATCCCGCCATTTCCAAAACGAGCCCCTCTCCTCCCTGAAGATGGGCCGCTCTACGAAGCTGTCATGAAATTAACCGACAGCCCTAAAGGCTTTATTTTTGCGGGACAGGGAATTCGTGGATGTGCAGATCAATTAATTGAATTGGCAGAGCTTCTTAATTGGCCGATTATTTCTTCTCCACAGGCAAAAGGTCTGATTCCAGATAACCACCCGCTGTATCGAGGCATATTTGGTTTTGCCGGTCACGAGTCGGCTTCTTCGCTAATAAATGAAGGAGATTTTAATACCGTTCTTGTAGCTGGATCTAGTTTAGGAGAAACGGCCACCAATAACTATAATCAGAACATAACGAAGAACCGAACTTTAATCCAAATCGATTTTGACCAATCCGTCTTTAACCGCCGCTATGAAACTGACGTGGCTTTATCGGGAGATATGGATATTATCCTCTCCTCCATTATTGAAGGTGTTAAAAACCTCGGCTATCAGCGTGCTGATCTTCCTGAATTTGAGCGTTCATTAGAAGAGATTACAGAAGAGTACAGTACGAGAAATGTGCTGTTAAAACTGCAGCGGCTTCTCCCACTGAAAACACGCTACACCATTGATATAGGAGAGTTTATGGCATATGTTATTCACCATATGAATGTAGCAGCCCCGGACAGCTTTGATATTAACGTCCATTTCGGAGCGATGGGAAGCGGCATCGGAAGCGCCATTGGTTCTAAACTTGCACACGAAGACTGCCCGACTGTGTGTATTACCGGGGACGGCTGCTTTTTCATGCACGGTATGGAGCTGCTGACCGCAAAGGAATATGATATTCCTGTTTTATTTGTAGTGATGAACAATGCCCGGCTAGGTATGGTTCACCATGGCCATGCCCTGCAGTATAAGCGGGCCCACCAAAGATTCTCCCAGGAGCCGGTGGCTATCTCTTCTTTGGCAGAAACGATGGGAATACCTAGCTTTCGTGTTAAGAGCATGGAAGATTTAAATGAGAGCGCCGTCTATAAATTATTAAACCAGGCAGGTCCCGCAATTCTCGAAATCGCGCTCGTTGATGACCGCGTCCCTCCGATGGGAGATCGTGTAAAATTCCTGTCCTCTTTTGGAAAGTAATTTTGTATATTCCTTGAACAGTGCTAAACTCTCTTGAGCTTCCTTTCATTTCCTACTAATATAGAAAAGAGAGCTTAGGAGGCGAATATATGAAAACTAATTTAATTATCATATTTGGCTTACTTTTATCGACGTTATTAATTGGCTGCTCCCAGAATAGTGAGGATTCCTCAGGAGGGGCATCCGAAGAGCATGAAGGGCATGCCCAAGAGACAGCTGGTGGAGATATTCGCGAGGAAACGTCAGGCTCCGATGTGATGCCTGCTTTTCTAGAAGAAAAACCTGAAGAAATGCAAAATATCTATATGGCTGTCTCTCAACATAAAGAGTTACTAGAACAAATCCCTTGCTACTGCGGCTGTGGAGATTCTGTCGGCCATAGAGATAACTACGACTGCTTCGTGCATAAAAACGGCGAAGACGGTTCGCTCGTCTGGGATGACCACGGCACAAAATGCGGCGTATGTCTTGAGATTGCCGCTCAATCAATCGTTGATTACCAGGATGGAAAGTCCGTAAAAGAGATTAGAGAAGACATCGATAAACAGTACGAGCAAGGTTACTCAAAACCTACTCCAACGCCAGAAGTATAAAATAAACATCCGGCTTTTTTGCTGGATACTTTCAGCTTGTAAATAAACCTCATGTTGCAGACAACCGACTTTTCTTTTAAAGGATCGGATACAGCAAAGGGCTCCGGGAAACGTATCGCTTTCCGTGGGCGTACGGTGAGCTTCCTCAGGCTTTCGCCTTGCGGGATCTCACCTTGTACGTTCCTTCCACAGGAGTCTCACCGTTTCCCATCGCCCTCTCCCGATCACGTGTTTCTTTCCTTGCTCTCTTCCCGGGGTCTAAGCTCTTAAGGATGCAGGGCCCAGGTGAAAGGTCAGCTGATTCCTCTTCTCGCAAGGGCAGGATTCCATTTACCTTTTTCCTCGTTATGGGAAGGGAAGCAACGAGACTCCTGCGGGACACGCAAGGCTGGCAAGACCCCACAGGGCGCCAAGCCCGAGGAGGCTTGCCGTCTTCCCCGCTTAAAAGCGAGGTGGTTCCCGACCCATTAGTCCCCTTTTTTTGGCCAATGGAATCCCGCTAACCACGCTAGCTTAAACAGGAAACTCCATTAGAAAAAACTGTTGAGACTTTCTCGACAGTCTGTAAATATCCGGCTTTTTTGCCGGATGTTTTTATTTAGGAAGACTATAAAACTCGCGGATATAACTGTAATCTTCTGCCTTTTTAAGTTCATCTGCATTTCTTTCGTGTGGATTGCTGCTTTCGTGCATCTGGTCAGTCTGTTCCTCTGTCACCACTTTAATCAAAATTCTTTCGTTTCCTTAATGTTAAAGTAGGTATCTTTTTTCCCTCTCTTCCCTGCCTGATGAAATACACAGAGTAATAGATCTATGGAAGCGACAGTAAAAAAGCTGAACGGCGCTAAATTCCTGATACCAGCTTTACTTTGGGCCGACATCCGGCAATTGAACGCGGGACAATGGCTCTTTTACAAGTTTACTCATATTATGCTGATCGAATTGGTCATGTTGGATAATCAATACTTATAACCTCCTCACTTGTTAATTATATCCTTTTTCCTGAGTACTCTCGTTTACTTTAGTTTTAAATTGTTTATTTTATGCAGAACAGGGAATAGATTGGATAATCGACAGATAGAGAGGAGACTAATTTCTTGGAAGTTTTTCAGCAGATTATCGCAGATGTATCAAATTTTTTATGGACTTATCCACTAGCTTTTATACTGGTTGCAGGCGGGATCTTTCTCACCATCCGGCTTAAGTTTTTTCAATTTCGTTTCTTCGGCCATGTCCTTAAGCAGACGGTCGGGCAGATCTTCAAAAAGGACAAGCAGACAGGAACGATTACTCCTTTTCAGGCTTTCACCTCGGCTCTAGCCTCTACAGCAGGTGCCACAAACATTGTAGGTGTTCCCGTAGCCATTTCCTTAGGAGGCCCAGGCGCCTTATTTTGGATGTGGGTCGTAGCCTTAATCGGGATGGCTACAAAATACTCCGAGATATTACTAAGCTTAAAATACAGAGAAACGAATGATAAAAATGAATGGGTCGGCGGGCCTCAATATTACATAAAGAAAGCCCTCGGCTGGAAATGGGTTTCCACTGCTTTTGCTTTTTTCCTCATGATTGAATTAATTCCAAGTACGATGGTACAGTCAAACTCCATTGCCACCCAGACAGCCGGCGCTTTCGACTGGCCAGTTGAAATCACCGGAATTGTAATGTGTGTGGTGATTGCTTTAGTAGTGTTTGGCGGAATTAAAAGAATTGGTAAAGTAACCGATAAGTTCGTTCCGTTTATGGTACTTACTTATTTAGGCGTATGCCTATATGTAATCGGCGTTAACTTTGACCAGCTTCCTGCCGTATTCGAGATGATTTTTGTACATGCTTTCACACCAATTTCAGCAGCTGGAGGTTTTGCAGGGGCCGGTATTGCCCAAGCCTTGCGCTGGGGAATTGCCCGAGGCCTTTATTCCAATGAAGCTGGATTGGGTACAGCCCCTATTGCTCACTCTGCTGCGAAAACAGACCACCCTTCCCGCCAGGCTTTATGGGGGATATTCAGCGTTTTTGTTGACACCATTGTCATCTGTACAGCTTCCGGCCTGGTTGTACTTGTAACTGGAGCCTGGAGAGATATAGGTCCTTCAGAGGCGTCTAACATGATCAACGTCGCTTTTGCTACAGAGCTCGGCGACACATTTGGAAGTATATTTGTAACGGTATTCCTCATTTTCTTTGTAATTACAACAATAGGAGTACTGATCTTTTACGGTGAAAAACAGGCAGAATACCTATTTAATTTAAAAGCTGCCGTAGGAATGAGGATGGTTTATATTGCTGCTGTCTTTGTCGGCGCATTAGGCGGACTTCAGTTTGTATGGCAGTTCCTCGATCTGCTTCTTGCTTTTGTACTGCTTTCAAATATTATTCCACTGCTCTTCCTTCACAAGGAAATTGCAGCTTTGACAGACGATTATGTCAATCGAGTGGTGAAGAAGAAAACAGACAAGAGAGATGTAGAGCTGTTCGTTGAAGAAGACAGCGCCTAAAAAAGATCCCGCAGCACTCCTTCCTGGAGCTGCGGGATTAATGTTTCCCCCTCCATTCGTGATATACTTTTTCATGAAGGTAGGTAAGTAAAATATGCTCGATACCCATGCTCGCAAATTCGTACAACCCTCAATCGACACAACAGCCAGCTGGCTTTTAAAAAAAGGAAAAACTCCTGATCAGATAACTATCACCGCCCTCTTTGTCGGGGTTTCTTCCAGCATCGCTTATCTATTGGGCCAGCCCCTTTTGGCCGTTTTTTTATTGTGGTTCTCCGGCTTTCTCGACGCTGTCGACGGTACCATGGCGCGCCGCACGAAAACCTCCCCATTTGGAACCGTTATGGATATCACTTTTGACCGTGTCGTAGAATTATCAATTATTTTTGCCATCGCCATTGTCTATCCGGAAGTGATGTGGCCGCTCCTATTATTAACTGGGGCCATTGTAATTTCGATGACTATTTTTTTAGTGGTCGGGACCGTATCTGAGAAAGCAGGCATGAAATCCTTTTATTATCAAGCAGGTTTAGCTGAACGGACGGAAGGCTTCCTGCTTTTTAGTGTTATGATGCTCTTCCCTAATATTTTGTTCTGGACCACTTTGGTCTTTTTTGCCGTTGAATTATTTACGGGGGTCCAGCGATTCTGGGAAGCACGGCGGATACTTCACTAATTTACAGACACCCGCTTTTTTAATAAGCGGTTTTTTTAGGTTAATATCTTGACTTCGAAATAAATGTGGGTTATATTACTTACATAAAGTAACCAGTTTTTATTTTATAACTAACAAAGAGGAGAGATTTCAATGTCAACATTAGTTCTAGACAAAGTACACAGTACTTTGGATTTTCAAATTAAGCATATGATGGTTTCAAAAGCGAAGGGTGAATTTGAAGACTTTGAAGTCGAGGTTAATGGCGACTTTACAAATTTAGAAACAGCCAGCGTGAAAGTAACAATCCCGGTTACTGCGATTAACACTGGAAACAAAGACCGTGACGGACATCTCCGCTCCGGGGATTTCTTTGAAGCCGATAAATATCCGAACATGGTTTTTAAAAGCAAATCTATTAAAAAAGTTTCCGACGATGAGTATGAAGTTACAGGAGACTTTACGATAAAGGGCAAAACGAACGAAGAAACTTTTACAGTAGAGTACAATGGAACTTCCCAAAGCCCATTAGACGGAAGCACAGTTGCCGGCTTTGAGGTCAATGGAAAAGTAAATCGCGAAGCTTATGGAATGACGTATAATGCTGCTATGGAAACCGGCGGCCTCCTGCTGGGCAAAGATGTGAAATTTGAGGGCAACTTTGAATTTATTGTTAAATAAGATGACAACAGCCGGCGTGGCTATTCACGACGGCTGTTTATATTTCTACACTTCCTCCACTCAAACGCTTCACTCCTCTAATCGCTGCAATCTCCTCTACCAATTTTAGCAGCGCACGATCTTTTTGTTTTGCTTCAATCATTACATCCACGTCCTGCCCAAATTTCTTCAGCTTTTTTAAGAAACCTTTTATAAAATCGATCTCAACATAATCCGCATGGCTTCTCAGCTCTTTTTCCGATTTAGGCGAGGATATATGAAGTTTCGGCGGATGGTCACAATCTTTCCACGTATTAAAAATCCTCGGCATGAGTTCCGATAAAAATTCATTTTCTGTATGGTTGGCAAAATAATGGTGATAATCAAACATCATCGGAATATTTTCCTTCTCGCACACCTGCAGCGTCTCCGTTGTCGTATAAGTTTTATCATCGTTTTCTAATGTCATCTGCCTTTTGATCATTGGCGGGAGCTGCTTTAAATTTTCATGAAAACGAGCCAGAGTCTTTGTTTTATCACCATAAGCACCGCCGATATGAATATTAATATAACTCTGCTTGTGCAATCCCATCGCTTCAAGCAGCCGATAATGATACTCCATATCCTTCACAGCGTTTTCCGTCACATGAGCTCGATCACTCGTGAAAAGAGTGAATTGATTCGGGTGAAAGCTGACTCGCAGCCCATGCTTTTTTACAAGCTGTCTAATCGTCTCGTACTCATTGGAAAAGGGATTGATATAATTAAAATCAACTTCATCATGAGTCGCTAAAGGAACGATCGACGAAGAGAACCGATAGAGCGGAATCTCATGGCCGATATTATAATGCAGCGCCCTGATCGTATTTTCCAGGTTCGTGCGGGTGATACGTTCGAGCTGGTCTGCCCTTTCCTGTTTGGGAAGCTTTTGATAACGTGCAAAAGTCATCGTTTTTGAAGGGGATCCGTCATATAAATTTAAAGCGTTGGCCACATAACCGAAGCGGACAATCATTTAATTAACTCCTTTTCGTAAAAACATTCTAATGCTATGTTTCCCTTAGATGAGAGGATTAAAAGTGTTGGAGCCTATTTGAGAGGAGAAAGAGGGATTTGGTAGGACCTGAATTTTTTACCGCCGGTTTTACATGAGTTCAAATTAATAAGGATTCTTTTAACAACATCGATAGATTCGACCAAAAGAAATTCACGTGCTGCATGATTTTCTATATATGGTGAAAATAATAAAGCATAGTCTTCTAAAGCTTTTTTATGAGCCTCTTGGTTCCTGCACTTACAATCCTTGCATTCCCAGCTCTTTCGATGCCTTCTCATTTCTCCATTACAAGAGGGACACTGAACTCCTTTTAAGATTTCATGCTTATTGATTCCCAGCGCAGCTAGTATATCAATTTCCTTTTCTTCATGCTCATCCTTTAATAGATAAGCCAACTTAGAAATTTCACTTTTATCACATATAGCGGTTCTCTCCTCTAAATTTTTTATACGATTGATTAAGCCCTCGCTCATAATTATTTTATTTTCATTATGCTCTCCAGTGATCTTTAAAAATGTCTTATTATTTGTGAGAAGTACTATTCCTTCCACTGGAACCTTTATATTAGTATGTAATTAATCCAACGGTCGAGCTGTTGCACATGACTTTCCACCTGCAAAATTGGATCAGGAAAAGCTTCTTCCACTCCATTGTAAGTTCGAATCATCTGGTGAGTATTGCGATTCAGATTAAGGCTTCCCGCAAAATTCTTAACTTCGAGAATTAAAATATATTTGCAAGTCAGCAAAATTGTATCCATTTGAAAATAGTGTTTTTCACCTTTGATTCGCAGGTCTTTAAGAATAAGATAATCTTCCTCTGGCAAAAGGTCCAAATAATAATCAATAGACTTTTCACCTTCGTAACCTGCTAAGTTTCGTGAATAAGTACTTTGAATAAAGGGATATTTGGAATGACTCTTGGGGAGTCTTCGGAGGAGTGATTGGATCTTTCTTAACTTAAGAGGATAAGTGCGGGGCTTAACTATCATTATTATACCTCCTTTTCGGTTTCACTCTATTATAAACGATCATAATCTATAAAGGCTGGAATATTTATTTTGTCATAAGTTTTATAACTGGCAGTGCTTTAGAAGATCTCTATTAGCGATATTCTAAGCTCTTTCAGCGGTTCTTCCTCCCTTTTTGGCGATTCTCGACATTTTAATGAATTTTATTTTAAAACGTTGGGGGGGATTTGAAAACTAATCACGATTCATTTCAAGCTTTGAATGAAGAAGTGGAGAGGAAATGGAGATTTCTGCAGAAGTGTTAAGTAATTTTTCATCCTTGATGGCTGATCATATGGCGAGAGAAGAATGCTATTACCTTCATAAAATTGCAGAATCGGCAGGTGGTTCATCTCCTAAATGTGATCCAGGCAAACAAGAACAGGATCATAAAAAAAAGAGAACGCATAAAGCGTTCTCCGTCTTAATTATCTTACATTCATTTCGTTTGGGTGCGGGCCTTTGCGCTCGCCTTTGTCCAGCTGGTTCAGCTGGGCCATATCTTCTTCTGGCAGTTCGAAATCAAAGACATCGAAGTTCTCTTCAATTCGGGATGGTGTAATAGATTTAGGAATAACCACCGTATCATTCTGTATATGCCAGCGAATGACAACCTGCGCTGTTGTTTTGCCGTGCTTCTCAGCAATCGCTTGAACGGCATTATTTTTCAGAACTTCTCCCCCCTGCATAAGCGGGCTCCAGGCTTCCAGCAGGATTCCATTTTCGCGGCAGAATTGTTTAAGTTCATTTTGAGCCAAATATGGGTGGCATTCAACCTGGTTGATAGCAGGCGTGACGTCACATTCATCCATCAGGCGCTGAAGATGTTCAATTTCAAAGTTACATACTCCGATGGCTCGTGTTTTCCCGTCCTTCTGCAGCTGCTCGAGAGCTTTATAAGTTTCTACATAGTCATCGAATTCAGGTGTAGGCCAATGGATTAAATAAAGGTCGACATAATCTAATCCCAGTTTTTCAAGGCTTTCGTCCATCGCTTTAATCGTAGCCTCGTAGCCTTGATCTGCATTCCACACTTTTGTTGTAATGAAGAGCTCTTCACGCGGCACGCTGCTTTTTGCGATGGCTTCTCCTACCTGGCGTTCGTTTTTATAAATGGCTGCCGTATCAATGGAACGGTATCCCGTTTCGATAGCTTTAGTTACGGCTGGTACAGCGTCTTTTTCCTCGACTTGCCATACACCAAAACCAAGCTGGGGCATTTCTACTTTGTCATGTAATTTAAACGTTCTCATTTTATAGATCTCTTCCTTTCTTTTAAAAGGTTACAGTGGTAGTTTAGCATAGACATTTCCTAACTCCTCTTATTTTGCTCACTATGATCAAACCTATTAAAAAAGCCAATAAAAAAACCCGCGCTTATTTTTGCGAGAGTCTATTGAAAGAACTGCTTATATTGTTTAGTTTCTTTTATAACGGCGGCCATCCTTTCGGCCATTTCCGTCATCTCTTCAACGTCTTCCCCGCTGTCGCAGGATGACCATTGATACTGTTTTTCATTTCCGTTAATCAGTACTCTTAAAGAGTATTCGGGCTGATCGCGGCATTCATTGGTTACATCTTTATCGCCTGAAAAATTACCCATAATTAATAATTTATAAAGACTGTTACGTTCTTCCTTCGTTAAGTGAAAATTATTTTCCTTCATGCTGGCAGACTCAGCTTGCAAAGATAACGACCGTTCTATCGTGTCCAGTTTGACTCTGTTCTCTTTATCATAAACAAATTGAATGTCAAACCTGTCCTGCTCGCCAGCGTCGTATGAAATGGTCAGCACATCAATTTCTGTTGAACCACAGGCGAGGGCATATACCGTTTCGATTGTCCTCTCTTCACGGGAAATCGATTCACATGTTTTCTCGGTTACTTTCTTTGTTCCGAATTCGTCTTTAGTGGTATCATGCTCATAATTAATAACGTCTTCTTCATAGCTTAAGCGTGTAAAAACCTGATCCCCTTCTACGGTGTACTTGGTCACTCGGACTTCAGCTTCTTCTCCCTGTTCCACACTTTTAACAAAGTCATCTAAATACTGGATGTTTTTCAGCTTCCCCTGTTTATCTACAACTTCTTTCTCTTGAAAATCGGTCGAATCCAACGACATGCCGGAAATCTGACTTGAGCATCCGGCAATCAATAAAAGCAGCAGCACACCTGCCCGCCGAAGATGCATGTAGTTCACCTCTACCTATCCCTATTCTTCTTTTATTTATCTGTTATTTTTCGAAAAATGACAATCCAATTTGATCCTGTCCGAATGCCGTAAGCTTTGGCGAAGGACCCTTGATTAATGGCAATCGCCATATTGTCTAATGAATTAATGTAAACGAGCGGCTCCCCTTTATAAGTATCGGCAAAAGAACGCCCAAATGTCATGATGTTCTGATAAATGGACCGGCCGCCATGCTGAATTTCCACTTCAACCTGCCCGCCATATGGAATATCGATTTGTTTAAATAAATCCCGGCTGATGTTTGTCCAAAGGTTACCAAATCGCACATCGAGAACATCAATCATCCCTTCTGTTTCATCCTGTTTCAGCTGTGGTTCTTTCACAGCAAGGCTGACCACGCTGTTCACATCCAGTTTTGGCCCGACTTCCTCGAACGTAATCACACCTGACGCAAGACGCGCTCCTGTGAAGGCGTAAATATCGCGTCCGTGAAAGGTGTAAGACTCTCCGGATCTTGGCAGCCTGTTCACTGTTTCATCAATCTCCCTTGCTTCTGCAATCCCCTCCGTTCGATTAATGTGAGTGAGTGATCCGTTGTCAGGTGTCACGACATAATGGCCGGCCCCTGTCTTTACGACTATGCTTCTCCTCGTAGAGCCTACCCCTGGATCAACAACGGAAACAAAAACCGTACCTTCTGCCCAGTAAGAAATCGTTTGCCAAAGCCTGTAAGAAGCCTCCCATATGTCAAAAGGAGGAATGTCATGCGTCAAATCATAGATCTTAAGATCGTGATCGACAGAATGAGCTACTCCATACATGGCATTAACGGCTCCATCGCTGAGCCCAAAATCTGACTGCATGATTAACGTTTTATTCATCAGGTTACCTCCAACACAATCGCCATTTTACGCTAAAGATTTAAAATTATAATACATAAAGTCGAACGAAAACACAATGACATTCGTTCGACGCTATATTTGTTTTTTTGAAAATGGGGATTTGCCTATTTATGAAACGACGTTTACGATAGTAAAAATGAAGGACTTAGAAGGGGGCCTTTTTATGATCGATAAAGACAAATTAGCTTTGATAACTGACCTAGAAGGTATTTTTCGAACTTTTATCAGAGGATACAGGCGAGACTTAAACGCGCGGTTAGGTGAAGGGTTTACAAGCAGTGAACTCGCCTTTCTTGGTGCCATTAAAGAGAACATTGAACAGAACGTATCTAAATTAGCCTCAGGGCTTAACGTTTCCAACAGCCACGCAACTTCGATTATGAACCGGCTGGTAGAAAAAGAACTGATTACAAGAACCCGAAGCCGGCAGGACCGCCGGGTTGTCGTATTTGAGTTAACCACTCAGGGAAAAGAAGTATACTCTCATCTTAATGAAAAGAGAGCCCAATATATGCAGGAAAGATTCGAAAAGTTATCGAGCAGCGATATTAAAGAATTAATTCGCATCTTTCATAGTCTTGAGCAAAAAAAATAGACCGTTTTTGCGGCCTACTTCTATTCTGCATAGAAAGCAAGTTCTTCTTCTATTTTTTGGCGGATTTTATCGAGAGCCTCTTCAGGGGTTTTTCCAAAAACCCTTGTGCCATTGACCATTGCATACGGTTTTAAGGCACAAAGGCCGCAGAAGGATAGGCATTCATTCATCAAAACGGCTACGTCTGGATATTCAGATTCAATGATTGATTCCACATCCAGTTCATTGATTAGGTTGCTGTCACAAATTTCTACTACGACTACCCCATGATGTCACTGCTCCTTTACCTTGTGTTGGCCAGCCCTAGTATCCGCCTGGCATTCTTTTCGTCTTGCTTCATATGATCGACGAGCTCGTCCAGCCCGTTAAAGTTCTCTTCTCCTCGTAAAAAGCGTAAATATTTTACCGTTACCGTTTTGCCATACAGATCGCCTGAGAAATCAAGCAGGTAGGCCTCCACTTTATATGTCTTTCCGTTCACAGTGGGACGGTACCCGGCACTGATTAATGAATAATAGTGGGCATTGGCTGAGTCATGGTGAACCTCTACTACGCCTAAATAAACGCCTGGAAATGGCTGGACATATTCTTCAATATCCCCTAAGTTTAAAGTAGGAAAGCCAAGTTCACGGCCTAGCTGCTCACCCTTTTCAACAATCCCCGTCATTTCAAACGGGCGGCCGAGCAGACCTTGTGCAGCTTCCATATTTCCATTTGTAACGAGGGAGCGAATCTTCGTGCTGCTCACCTTTTCCCCGTTAAAAGTGACGTGAGGTATAACAGTGACCTCGATTCCGTTCCTTTCGCAAAGCTTAGATAAACCATCCGTATCGGCATTTCGGCCTCTGCCAAATTTAAAGCCTTCGCCTACAATAATACGGCTGATCTGAAGCTGGCCTAAATGTTCATGAACGAATTGTTCAGGGGTTAATTGAGCATATTCCTTTGTAAAATGAACATGATAGTAACGATCCACTCCGGCCTGCTCCAGTAATTGACGGCGATCCTGGAATGAAGATAAAGCCTTCTCGTAGTCGGAGTCACCTTTTAACACCCAAAGTGGATGATCTGAAAACCCTAAGACCGAAATCTCCTCGCCTTCTTGGCGGGCAGATCTTGCCGCATTCAAAAGCTGCTGGTGTCCTAAATGGAGCCCATCAAACTTTCCTACGACTAATAAGGTGGACTGGTCGTTTACTGGAGGTAAATCCGTTACTTCAATTGTCTTCATTTCCTATACTCCCCTTTTCGCTCATACGTACTCTATGTTCCATATTATAATCAACAAAACGCTGATACAACTATTCTGCCCAATGAAAGGAGATGGCCGCTATTTTAAAAAAAGCCCAATCATTTGCTGATCACGCTCACAGAGGACAGAAGCGTAAAAGTTCCAATGAAGATTACATTGTACACCCCATACGTGTAGCCCGGACTTTAGAGGAAGCCGGGGCATCAAAGGAACTTATTTGCGCCGGCTATTTGCACGATGTCGTCGAAGACACTTCATATGAAATCGATGATATTGAAAGAGAGTTCGGCGCCAAAGTACGCAGGCTTGTCGCTTCCCATACGGAAGATAAAACGAAATCCTGGCTGGAGAGAAAATCCCTTACGATTGAAACCGTCAAGCAGTCAGATAAAGAGGTGAAGTTTTTAATTGTTGCGGATAAGCTTGATAATCTTTCTTCTATAGAAAACGACAGGCAGAGGCTGGGGGAGGAAGTATGGCGATTCTTTAAAGCAGGGTATGACATGCAAAAATGGTATTACCAGTCGGTTGATAAATATATGCTCGACGGGATGCCGCCGCAGGAAACCCCTGAATTCTTCATGTCTTACCGTGAACTCGTACAGCGGGTTTTCTCTTCATAATAAACAGAGGGGGGTTTCCCTCTCATGCTATCCAACTATGGTGGAATGGATGAGGTTATGAAATAAAAAAGTTGAATGTAATGGGCAGGAGAAAAGAGAAGATACACGCAAACAGCCCCTCTCCACCAGGGCTTCATCCTACTGGAGAGGGAATAGAATACCGAATTTTTATGATGATTGTAAATAGTGACCGTGAATAATCTCTTCATCTGAATGAGGAATTTCTTTTCCTTTAACAATTTGAGCATTGTTAATGCAGCCGCTTGTCAAAAGAATAATGTCTCTTTCTTCAGCTAGCAGCAATGCTTTTAACACGCCATCTTTCCGTGTAAGCGCAGAATGGATGTTAGGAGCCTTAGGATCCTTAAAGCCCTTCATTACCTGATCAATGATCACCTGAGGGTCATGGTAACCCGGATGATCAACAGTAACGATCACCTCATCAGCCTGTCCATCAATCGTTGCCGCCATTTTTGGCATCTTGTTAAAATCTCTGATTCCAATCCCTGCAATCATGACGATCAGCCGGTTATAGTTAAGTTTCTTGACTTCTTCTACTAAACGGTTCAAAGCTACCGGCGTGTGGGCGTAGTCTAAAATGATTTTTGCATTGTTAGGCGCTTCGATTACTTGGAACCTACCTTCCGGGCTTTGAAGTTCCGGAAGCACGTCTATGATATGTTTAACCGGATGGCCAAGCAAAATCGCTGTGCCTACAGCGGAGAGGACATTGGCAATGTTGTAATTGCCAAACACAGGTACGAAAACCTGATAGCGTTCGCCTAGAAAATCTAACGTAAAGCTTGTCCCTTTTTCCGATACCGTAACCCCTGAAGCCTTTAAATCAGCATCACTCGATTCTTTGAGGCTATAAGTTATAAGAGGACCGTCAAATATGTCTAAAATGTCCTCGGCCATGCCTTCATCATCGATATTAACGACGGCACATTTCGCCTGTTTAAATAACTTAAGTTTACAGTTTTTATAATGATCCATTGTCCTATGATATTCTAAATGTTCTTCTGAAAAATTTGTATGGATGGCCACATCGTAATAAATGCCTTCTGCTCTCAGCTGATCAAGGGCAATCGAGGACACTTCCATTGAAACAGCTTGGTCTCCCTGTCTTTCGAGCATATGAAAAATATGATGCAGATCGATCGCTTCTGGAGTGGTCGGCGTGCTTTTTTTGTAACTTACCTTTTCTTTAGACGTCCATATCCCTGTCGTCCCTATAAGTCCTGTCGGCATCTTAAGCAGGTTAAGGAGACAGCGTACATATGAAGACACAGTCGTCTTACCATTTGTCCCTGTTACTCCTATAGTCTTCAGCTTCTCATCCGCACAATTATAAAAATGCTTTGCCAAATAAGCCATCGTCCTTCTAACATTTTGGACCAGCAAAAAAGAGCACGCTGGATATCTTTTGCTCCACTTCTCTAATTCTCTCTCTTGTTCGCCTATGATGGTACTGGCCCCTCTTTTAATTGCTTCTTCTGCGTAAAGATGACCATCAGAATTCTCGCCATTTATGCAGAAAAAGATGGACCCTTCTTGAATATTTTTAGAATGAAACATTAAACCAGTCACAGTTTGTGAACTGGGACCGAAACACTTTACTATACCAAAAGATTTTAATTGATTAAAATTCATATTCATCGTATGATTCCCCCACGTGTTTCTTTTGAACGAGTGTTATTGCACAAGCTCTGTCCATACTAATAGTGAACAGAGCCATTATGTAAAAAAGCGGCCTTTCTTTCTCTCTTTATTATGAGCTTTTGCGCATTATTTTAAAAAGGCACTTTTTACCTTAACCAGTCTCGAATTAAAGATATTTCTTATAAAAAAATTAACATGAAGGCTATTTATTTTGATAGTATTTAGATTAGCACAATCCTTACCTAAATAAAGGTGTGAATATATTCCCATGAAGTTAAACGACCTCTTAGAGAACGTAAAAGTCGAAAATGAAATAGATCAAGCCTCCCTAAACCTGGAAATCAGCGGGCTGACGGATGATTCTACTCAAGTGGAAAAAGGCTGTGCCTTTATTGCAATAAAAGGTTATCAATCTGATGGTCACCTTTTTATTGAGGATGCAATTGAAAGAGGAGCAGCCGTCATCATTGGCGGAAAGCAGCTGAAAGATAATTTCCCTGTACCTTATGTACAAGTTGCTAACAGTCGAAAGGCTCTCGGCCAATTATCTGCTGTCTTCTATAATTATCCTTCTCGCAAGAAGATTTTAATAGGTATCACCGGAACAAATGGAAAGACAACAACCAGCTATATGGTGAGACATATCTTTGAAAGTACGGGATATTCTTGTTCCCTTATTGGGACAATACAAAACGTAATCAATGGTGAAAAGTATAAGACGATTAACACAACACCAAGCTCTCTTGTCATTAACCAATTACTCAACAAAAGTACAGACGATATCGTTATTATGGAAGCTTCCTCTCAAGGGCTGTCGGAGTTTCGATTAGAAGGAATTGAGTTCGATGCCTGTCTCTTTACGAATCTCTCCCCAGAACATTTGGATTATCACGGCTCTTTAGAAAATTACTTTGAGGCAAAGAAAAAGTTATTCCTCAAACTGAAGGAAAATGGTACGGCCCTCATTAACTATGATGATGAATTTGGTGAAAGGTTAGCGGAAGAATTGTCTTCCAGCGGGGTAAATGTAAGAACCTTTGGCCAGTCCAAAGGTGCAGATCATCAGATTAAAGACCTCAAGCCTTCACCTCCATCAAATGCTGTAATTAATGATCAGGGAGAATGGTACAAACTTCCCTCCCCAATTGCTGGGTTTCATAACTTGTATAACTCCGCTCTAAGTTATATTACAGGAAGAAGTTTCTCTCTTCCGCCTGCTTTTATTATAAAATCGATTGAAAGCTTTCCTGGTGTGGAAGGACGATTCAATATATATAAATTAAACAATGGAGCATCTGTTGTGATTGATTATGCTCACACAGCAGAAGCTATCCTCAACTGTCTTCAGACCGCTTTAGACTCTACGGAAAATCGTTTAATCCATATTTTTGGATTCCGGGGAAACAGAGATGAAGAAAAAAGGAAGGAAATGGTTAGAATCAGTGCAGAAATCAGTGATTCCTATATCCTTACTTTAGATGACCTGAATGAAGTCTCTTACAGTGATATGGTAGATGCCACGTACAAACTGCAGAAGAATTATGGGAATGAAAAAGGAAGAGTCATCCCTGACCGAACGTCAGCGATAGAAGAAGCTCTGTCGATGAGTAAGCACGGAGACTGGATTATCATTACTGGTAAAGGACACGAAAAGTACCAGCAGGAATATCGTCACCCCGTGCGTTCTGATAAAGATGCCATTCAATACCTTTCCGGACAAACGAACAGATAAATCGAGGTTTGACCTTTTAAAGTCGAGGGAATGAGTTTTTCGTGAAGGATAAATAGAGCTTAGGAGGTATGAAAAATGGCCAAGAAAGTTCTTATGGTTGTTACAAATCACGAAAAAATAAATGAAGATATGCCTACTGGCATCTGGCTTTCTGAATTCGGTGAGGCTTATAACGAATTTAAGCAGCACGGATATGAAATAACAGTGGCCAGCCCTGATGGAGGACAGGCTCCTGTTGACCCTAACAGTGTCAGCGAGGACGAACCTCAGGAAATACTTGATACGAAGCCTTATTTAGAAGATACACGGCCGCTTGCTTCCGTTTCAGCTGACGACTTCGATGCTGTATTCCTTCCAGGCGGACACGGCACGATGTTCGATTTCCCGCAAAACGAAAAACTGCAGGAACTGCTTCGTAATTTCTATGAATCGGATAAAGTAATTGGAGCAGTCTGTCATGGACCTTCTGCTTTTGCAGAAACTCATCTATCCAATGGAGAACCGCTGGTAAAAGGCAAGCGTATTAACGCATTTACAGATGCTGAAGAAGCAGATACTACGCTTGATCAGCATATGCCGTTCTTATTGGAAAGCCGGCTTCGCGAGCTAGGGGCCGTCTTTAATTCGGCTCCAAACTGGTCAGAGCATGTTGAAGTAGACGGTAAATTGGTGACCGGACAAAATCCGCAATCCACTGTTGCTGTTTCTAAAGAATTTATTAAACAATTGCAGCACTAAAAAAAGACACTCATTTTCGAGTGTCTTTTTTTTGGTCTTTTTCAAAAGTTTGATCTCTTTAAAATGCAAAGCGGCTTTCGCTTTCAGTGTTTAATATAAAGAGACTCTGGGTGTCTTTATTTTTTGGCTAATGCCAGGTCGATTTTATAGTTATCCGGGTCAAGCTCTGTTTGTTCACCTAGAGCCAGTCGGGCAAGTTCCGCTCCGATATAAGGTCCTGATGTTAAGCCTGAAGCTCCAAGGCCGTTGGCTAAAAACAGCCCCTCATAACCCCTTAGACGCCCAAATACAGGCAGGGAATTAGGGGTGAACGGCCTGAAACCCATTCGTGTCTCAAGGACGGTTCCTCTCCCTAGTCCTGGCGCCACAGCTAATACTTTATGAAAGATTTCGTGAAGGCCTCCTGCTGTTATACGTATATCGAATTTTTCCTTCGTTTCATGGGTCGCTCCCACAACCACACGTCCGTCATCGAAGGTTAACAAATATTTATTGGTCGGCGGCATAACGACTGGCCATTCACTAGTATCCGTATCCGGCATTTCCAAATGAACAATTTGAGCTTTTTGCGGATATACGAGGAATTCCTCACCTAAAGGAAGGACTAAATCTTTCGCCCACGCCCCTGCGGTTACAATCACTTCATCAGCTTCTAGGGGGCCTCCTTCAGTATGGACACCAGTTACTTTATGATCCTCTACTTTTAGAGAAGCGTCTGCCTGAATAAATTGGACTCCTTTGTGCTTAGCTGCACGAACCAGCGCATCTCGAATCGCTCGCCCATCTACCCTTGCCGCTCCGCTTATAAAAACAGATCCATACTCCTCGTCTAATACGGGAAACATTTCATTTGTCTGTTCGGAAGAAAGGCGTTTAATTTCCCCCATCTCCGGGGCTGCTTCGCGGCGTTCTAAAGCTCTCTGATACATTTCTTCAAGCTTGTCTTCATCTTTATGAAGGCGCAGGGCACCTACTCGTTTGTAGCCAGTTTCCGTTTCACCGGCCGCCTCTAATTCTTCGATAAGCTCCGGGTAATAGCGCGCGCCTCCTTTGGCCAGCTCATACCATGCTTTATTTTTACGCTGGGAAAGCCATGGGCAGATAATTCCAGCCGCTGCGTCTGTAGCCTGGCCGATATCCTTACGATCCACTACCGTCACTTCTGCTCCTTTTTTGGCTAAGTGATAAGCAGTAGAAGCGCCAAGGACTCCGGCTCCTATAACAATATAAGACTTCACATGTAACACCTTTTCTATTAGTAAGTTTTATCTGTCCTTCATTTTACAAGATAAAAAGGCATTTGACGAACGGATGGGATAAAATAAAGACAGACTGCGACGGGCAGCCTGCCTTTACCAGGGATGGTTTATATATTTAGCTCAATTTATTTTTGCGAATAAATAATAGTCCGCCTGTGCCTAGAAGTAAAGCGCCCACCAGCATCATCAATGGATTGCTGGTGGCTGTATTCGGAAGCTCTCCGCCTTCATCAGCTGAAGTACCATCTCCATCATCAGAAGACCCGGCGGCTTCTTCATTGTCTTTTGACTCATCAGAAGAACTGTCACCTGAAGAATCTTTACTTGCGTTATATTCATCCCAATCTCCCTGAGTTGTTTCACAAGGAAGATTGTCATTGTCACGGTCTAAATCAGACGGATCATTGTTCTCATCGTATCCGTGGGAATCCCAGAATTCCATAACTTCTTGTTTGTTATCAAAATCATCACAATTTCTGTCTACATCTCCGTGGCTTGCTAGAGCTGGACCCGAACCTAGAAAAATACCTGCTAAGAAAGCTACGCTGCAAAAAGCCATTAATAACTTTTTCAAAATTCTTCAGCTCCTTCTTAAGTAAATTTTTCCCATCCCTCTACTTCGTCATGTTACAGCAATTTTATGTAAAAGTATACAAATTAGTATGAATTTTCCTATAATTCTCGGTTTTGATCTTTAGAAATTGAAAAACCCTCACTTCCTGTTTAATTGTTTTTTAGTTTTAAAGAGAGCTGCTCGCTGCTGGGTCTTGCCAGCCTCCTCCTTTTTTATCCAGGGGTCTTAAAAAAACTCCCTACCTGAAAACTTTACTTAACAGAGCTAATATAAAAAAGACCACAAATGCTGGTCCCCCGGCATTTGTGGTTCTTTTGAATTAAGATAAACTTTGGCTCCAGTCAATGGTCGCTTCCCCTTCAAGAAAACGTTCAGCGTCCATAGCGGCCATACATCCTGTTCCTGCAGCAGTAATCGCCTGGCGATATTTTTGATCCTGAACATCACCGCAAGCAAAAACACCTGGAATATTTGTATTCGTAGTTCCTGGTTCAACCAGCAGGTAGCCTTTCTCATCCATATCCAGCTGGCCTTTTAAGAACTCGGTATTTGGGTTGTGGCCGATAGCGACGAATATGCCATCTGTCTCAATAATCTCTTCTTCACCGCTGTCCGAATCTTTTACTTTAACACCAGTAATCTTCATACCATCAGAAACCATTTCAACCGGCGTTTTGTTTAAAGCCCACGTAATCTTTTCATTGGCTTTCGCGCGATCCTGCATAATCTTAGATGCACGCAGCTCTGTACGGCGGTGAATGATCTGCACTTCATCGGCAAACTTTGTAAGGAAGTTCGCTTCCTCCATGGCTGAGTCTCCTCCGCCAATGATAACTACTTTTTTATTGCGGAAGAAGAAACCGTCACAGGTCGCACATGTGCTTACGCCTTTCCCGATGTTTTCTTTTTCTCCAGGGATATCGAGCAGCTTGGCAGACGCACCTGTAGAAATAATAAGTGTCTGTGTTTCGAGCTCTCCTATGCCGTCTACTGTCAGCTTAAAAGGTCTCTTGTCTACATTTACATCGGTTACCCAGCCGCGTTTAAATTCAGCGCCAAAACGCTCAGCCTGTTTTTTCATATTGTCCATGAGCTCTGGGCCCATGATTCCATGAGGAAAGCCAGGAAAGTTCTCTACTTCTGTTGTTAATGTTAATTGTCCTCCCGGCTCTGGTCCTTCAATCACTAATGGCTGCATATTCGCTCTCGCTAAATAGACAGCTGCTGTTAAACCAGCTGGTCCTGTACCTAGTATAATAGCTTGATGTTTCATTTTTTATCTCCTCCTTATTTAAAGAATAGATTCTGCTACAGGGGATTTTTCCCAAGGAAGTACAGCGGCTTGTGGTTTACTGCTTGTCACCCGCTCAATCCACTTACTTTCTGCCTGGGCTTTCGCCTGCAGCAGATGATCATTGGTGTCCGCTGCCGATAAGCATTGGTTCATAATCCACCAGCTTGGATGTAACCCTGCTCTTCGCAGGTCTGTTTCCAGCCGTTCAGCTTCATATACAGGGGTAGCCTCCGGCAATGAAACAATGCACATCTTTGTATAGCTCTCATCCTGAAGTGTAGGCAGAAGTTTTTTAACGGAAGTTGGAACTTCGCCTGTTGTGCGTTCAATTTCCTTATGATACGACTGTGCAGCGTCTAGTAGTAATAAAGTATGCCCAGTTGGCGCCGTATCAATTACGATAAACTCTTCCTCAGAATGTTCGACAACGTCAGCAAAGGCCCGAAATACGGCAATTTCCTCCGTACAGGGAGAATCTAAGTCCTCCTGCAAATATTTTATTTCATCCTTACTTAATTCCTTACCCGAATCCTTCAGTACTTTATCCTTATAGCGTTCTGTCTCTAATTTAGGGTCGATGTGACTGACAGATAAACGTTCATCGTCAAAATCAGTAAACAGGCGGCTGAGGTGATCGGCAGGATCTGTCGTTGTTAACCGGACAGAAAAGCCTTTCTTCCAGAGTCCCTTAGCTATACTTGCCGCAGCAGATGTTTTGCCGACGCCGCCTTTCCCCATCGTAAAAATCAATCCTTTTTCCATGCTGGCAAAGTCATCGATAACATCCTGCATTGTTGAACCTGAGAGCTTATGCCAATCAGGCACTAATTCTTGATCAGTTACATTGCCGCTTATCCACTGTCTTAAGGAGTCTACTCTACTTAATGAAAGTGGGGCAAAGGGGAGTTTAAATGTTGGCAGTGACTTTAAATGGTCAGAGATACAACTCATAGCGCTTTGCTGTTTTTCCCTGAAACTTCTAGAAACATCGTCCCCCTCAACAGGAGGAGTGGAAATCAGACCATTGATGATTAATTTTTGATTAGAAATTCCAATTTCTTTTAATTCCTTAGAAGAACGTTCAGCTTCATATAGTGCCGATTCATCAGGCCGGCTCACAATAAACAGAACTGTCTTCTCCGGATCATTCAAGCTGGCTACCGCTCTTTCATATATGTTTTTTTTGCCCGCTAATGCCGACATAGGACCCAGGCAGGAGGCTCCGTTAGGGTTCTCCTCCATAAATCCTGACCAAGCCTGCGGCAGCTGTAAAAGCCGCAGCGTGTGGCCGGTAGGGGCGGTATCAAAAATAATGTGGTCGAATTGGTCGTGAAGCTTTGGATCACTTAAAAAAGCTGTAAAAGAATCAAACGCGGCAATTTCAGTTGTACAAGCTCCTGACATCTGCTCTTCCATTGAAGCAATCACAGTATCCGGGAGCTGTCCCCGATACGGACCAATCGACTTTTCCCGGTGCTCTTCAGCTGCTTCTTCAGGGTCTAAATTAGCGACGGCCAGCCGTGGAACACTCTTTAAAAAACGCCGCTCGTTTGTTAACTTCTCTTCAAAGATATCCTGTAAATTTGAAGCTGGATCGGTGCTGATAAGCAATACCGTCTTTCCTTGATCAGCGAGTGAAACCGCTGTCGCGCAGGCAGTCGATGTCTTTCCTACTCCACCCTTTCCCGTAAAAAAAAGAAAGAGCGGATAATTCAACTTCATTGGATCAAACACGTTATACATTAGGAAGGCTCCTTAGTCTAATATGTTAAACTGTGTCTTCGGTTGTGGTGAGAAAATTGATTTTTCGAGGCCTGTCCATGCAGCGAATTCTTCAGCATTGGGATAAGCCCCCGTTTTTGCAACTTCTCCATCAACTAAAATCAGAGGCAGAGCCTGTTCCCCGCTTTCATCGAGCTGTTTGCGGACGACAGGGTTTTCAACAAACTTCTGAGGCTCTGTTGAAAGGTTATAACGAGCAACCTCAATGTTCTTTTTTTCTAAAATGCCAAGACTGCTGGCTACTTTCGTCAGTTCAGGGTCTACACTTGGTCCGCAGACGCCAGTGGAACAGCACATAGCCGGATCAAAGACTTCTATTTTCTTCATATCTTTCTCTCCTTTTAAATAAAAGCCGAGAGGATCTCCCGGCTTTTGTTGTCGTTTATTCTTTGTCTCTTGCAAACTGCTGAATACGCTCGCTGATTTGGTCACGTACTCTTTGGAAAACGGCCCATTTTTCTTCTTCTGTACCCTCTGCTTTCGCTGGGTCGTCAAACCCCCAGTGGAAGCGCGTAACGTGAGGCGGTGTCATCGGGCATTTATCGTTGGCATCTCCGCAAAGCGTAATAGCATAAGCAGCATTGTTTAAGATATCAGGATCAATAATGTCGGAAGTTTGATCAGAAATATCAATATCTACTTCATTCATCGCTTTAACGGCATTAGGGTTTAAGCCGTGTGCTTCAATTCCTGCTGAAAGGACTTCGAACTCGTCTCCAAGATATTTCTTACCGAAACCTTCAGCCATTTGACTGCGGCAAGAGTTCCCTGTGCATAGAAAGTAAACTACTGGTTTGTTAGACATATTAAATTTCTCCTTTTTATTTAGACACTGATAACTTTCTTGCGATTTATTGGTAATTTGTTCACTTCCTGAGCGGACGAATGGACAGGCCTCGTCCCTCGCTTGAGGGGTAGTACCGCCCGTTTTTTTCGCAGGTGTCACAGATTACCTTTTCGTCAACGTTGACCAGAGCCTTTTATATTTTGAATTAAATTATATAATTAGCAGCCATAGATAGAGACCGACTAATGTAATAAACAGTGTTGGAACCGTGAGGATGACTCCTATCTTGAAGTAGTATCCCCAGGAAATTTTAACGCCTTTCGTTGAAAGAACATGAAGCCATAGTAATGTGGCTAAAGATCCAATCGGCGTAATTTTCGGTCCTAAATCAGAACCGATCACATTCGCGTAAATTAATGCTTCTCTCATCGTACCGGATGTATTCGTCTCAGCAATCGCTAAAGCATCAATCATGACAGTCGGCATGTTGTTCATAACCGAAGAGAGGATGGCAGCTATGAATCCCATGGAAACAGTAGCTGCGAACATTCCCTGATCTGCTGTATATTGAATCACATCAGCCAGTACGTTAGTCAGTCCGACATTTCGAAGCCCATAAACAACGACGTACATTCCAATAGAGAAAAACACGATTGCCCATGGGGCTCCCTTTATTACTGCCGCTGTCTCAACGGCTGGACTTCTGCGTGCCATGATAAGGAAGAATATAGCGATGACTCCTGCAATGATGGAAACCGGAATTCCTAACGGCTCGCTCGCAAAATATCCGATAAGCAGAACTGCGAGAACTCCCCAGGATAATCTGAACATCTTATGGTCCATCAAAGCCTGTTTAGGTTCTTTTAGATCGCTCAGGTTGTAATTACTTGGTATGTCCTTCTTAAAGAAAATGTATAAGACAAGGATACTGGCTCCTAATGAGAAGAAATTAGGAACAATCATACGTGACGCGTACTCGGCAAAACCAATGCCAAAGAAGTCAGCTGAAACGATGTTAACAAGGTTACTGACCACCAGCGGAAGTGAAGTCGTATCTGCGATAAAACCGCTGGCCATGATAAAGGGAAGAATCATTTTTTCTTTAAAATTCAAATTCCTAACCATAGCTAAAACGATTGGAGTTAATATTAATGCTGCTCCATCGTTCGCAAATAATGCAGCGACCACTGCACCCAGTAAAGTTACATAAATGAACATTTTCATTCCGTTGCCTTTAGCGATTCTCGCCATATGAAGAGCGGCCCATTCAAAAAAGCCGATTTCATCAAGAATAAGCGAGATAATAATAATAGCAATAAAGGCAAGTGTGGCATTCCATACGATGTCGGTTACAGCGATAACATCCTGAAAGTCTACGACACCGACAATTAGAGCGATGATCGCTCCTCCGCAAGCTGACCAGCCGATTCCTAAGTTTTTCGGCTGCCAGATCACTAAAATAAGTGTAAGTAAAAATATAATTGAAGCTGCAATTGCTAAATTCAAAAGAATCCCCCTGTTAATCGCACTGGATGCGTAATCCCGCTTCCTCTAATGCACGTAATTTTTTTATTTGATCTGGAATCTGCTCTAAGATTTGCTGAATGATCGGATAGGTTTCGTGATTTTTATTTAATGAGTAAAAAACCCACTGACCTCTTCGATTTTCCTTCACCAGCCCAGCGTCACGTAATTTTCGTAAATGCTGACTGACAGAAGGCTGACTCATTTTCAAAACCTCAACAAACTCACATACACAGCACTCTCCATTACTAACGAGGCCGATAATCGTTAAACGTGTTTTATCTCCTAACAGTTTAAGTGTCTGTGCTGCAGTTTCAATATCGATGATTGTTTTTTCCATAACCTCACCTCTCTTATCACAATATAAGCATATGCTTATATAAGCAAGTGTAATGCATCATATTTTCATTTCTTTTTTAGCTATAACCAAGACATATAATAATATACTTATATGTTGAAGTAAACCATCAAAGTATAAAAAATGTGTAAATCAATTTTTTTGATTTATTAGTTGCAATATGGATATAAATGGCATACACTTATATTAATCAAAAAACATTGATGAAGGAGACACCTGCCATGACTAAAGAAATACAAGTAACCGATATCTCCATGCAGAGAACCTTTGCGGAATACGAAAAGAAGTTTAAAGCACTATCTGACCAGCGCAGACTCCAAATCCTTCATGAAATAACTCAGCAAAAAGAGGTCTGTGTGTGCGACCTGGCAGATACGATGGAACTGCCTCAATCAAAGCTTTCTTACCACTTAAAAATCCTCATGGACGCAGGGCTTATCGAAAAAGAAACTAGAGGAACGTGGAGTTATTACACCTTGAATCATTCACAATTAAACCATCTGCTGTCTGAAGAGCTATGCTGCTTATTTCGTCGGGATTAATTTTTTAAACTATAAATCAAAAAAATTTGATGAAAGGAGGAATTACGATGCATTATGAATTATTAAAGCTTCACAGAGAAGAGATTCGCCAATCCATTCAAAATAATCGGAGATCTAACCAGCGCTCTGGATTCTCCCTTAGCCCGCTTAAAGTGCTGTTTGCCAAAAAACAGCCGAAATGCTGCGAGTGTGGATGTGCAGTGTCCTAACATGGTTTATTAATCAAAAAAAATCGATTAATTGGAGGTGAAAATATGATGGATGTTTTTCTGAGCTTTATCAGCATTGCTCTTGAGCTCACTATTCTCTTTATAGGAATATCACTTGTTATTAACTTGCTACAGGGTGTTATCCCTTATTACAAAATGGAACGGCTGATGAATCACAGTCACCCGCTGCTTCAGGCTGGTGCGGCAATCATGTTCGCCTTTGTCACACCTTTTTGCTCTTGTTCTACCATTCCTATTGTAGTGAACCTGCTTCGCAATCATGTGAAGTTTTCGATCGTCATGGTTTTCTTGTTCGCTTCCCCTGTACTAGACCTGACAATATTTACGCTCATGACTTACTTACTAGGCTGGAAAATCAGTCTTTTCTACACGATCCTTACCATAATATTTTCAATAATTATAGGGTTCTCCTTAAGTGCACTGGGATTTGAAAAACAATTAAAAAATGTCATTGTAGAGAATGCTCCTCAAGAGGAAAAACGTTTTAATATTAGGGCAGCCATGAACGAAACATGGAACTTAATGAAGACGGTCTATCCCTTTCTCATTTTAGGAGCGGGTATTGGAGCCTTTATTCAAGGTTTCGTTCCTGCTGAATGGATGGCTGTTTATATGGGCGGTGAAAACTGGTGGATTGTTCCGATTGCAGCGCTGACCGGAATTCCTCTTTACATCAGGTTATCTACGATGATTCCTGTTTCGCAAATTATGCTCGCTAAAGGGATGGCTCTTGGCCCTGTAATGGCCCTTATGATTAGTTCGGCGGGCGCCAGCCTTCCCGAAATAACAATGCTCCACAGCCTTTTTAAAAAGAAACTGGTATTCGCGTTTATTGGTTCTGTACTATTTATGGCTTCCATGTCAGGATTCTTGTTCTATCTCATATAAAGGCTTTTATTTTCTTGAACGCTGGAGTCTTGCAGATTCGCTGCTACACCCATCTTTAACAGAAACAATATAAGGGAGGAAGAAAAAATGAGCATTTTAAAAAAGATTTTTGGATCAAAAAAAGAAAAGCCTTGCTGTACGATAAAAATTAAAGAAGTAAAAGAAGAGAAAAAGCAGAACTGTAAATGAGCTGTTTCCTCAGTGGAGGCAGCTTTTTCATATTAAACAAACGTTTAACCAACATTCTTTAAACATCTATGATAGGCTGAAATTATCATTACATAGAGGAGGATATTCTATTGAATTATAGCTATGTTTCCCATCTATACTGCCCGAAATGTTCAAAAACTTATTCAACAGAAGAGGAGAATCACTTATGTACCTGCGGCTCTCCCCTGCTCGTTGACTATAAACTTGAGGAGCTTTCAAAGGCGCTTGCCCCTGGTGATCTTGTTAATAGACAGCCGGATTTATGGCGCTACCATGAATTACTTCCTGTAAAAAGTGAAGAAAACAAAATCAGCCTCGGAGAAGGAATGACTCCGCTCGTTGAATTTCCATCACTTGGTGGAGATATGAACATCCCTCATCTCCTGATGAAAGATGAGGGGATTATTCCAACGGGAGCTTTTAAAGCAAGAGGAGCGGCTGTTGGGGTTTCCAAAGCCAAAGAATTGGATGTAAAAGAGCTCGCTATGCCCACTAACGGAAATGCAGGTGCCGCCTGGTCTCTGTATGCGGCGAGAGCCGGAATGAGCTCTACGATCGTCATGCCGATTGACGCCCCGAGTATTACCCGAAATGAATGTGCTTTATCAGGAGCGAATTTATTTCTGGTGAACGGTTTAATTAGTGATGCCGGAAAAATTATTGCCAAGGCGGCAGAAGAAAAAGGAATGTATGACGTTTCTACTTTAAAAGAGCCTTACCGAATTGAAGGAAAGAAAACGATGGGGCTTGAGATTGCTGAACAGCTCAATTGGCAGCTGCCTGATGTAATTCTCTATCCTACTGGAGGAGGAGTCGGCTTAATCGGCATTTATAAAGCACTAAATGAACTTCAGCAATTAGGCTGGGTGTCCCCGGAACAGAAGCTTCCTCGTCTTGTCGCTGTTCAATCTAAAGGCTGTGCTCCGATCGTTGAAGCCTGGAAAGAAGGCAAGCATGAATCAAGCTTCTGGGAAAACTCAGAGACCATTGCTTTTGGAATCAATGTTCCTAAGGCAATTGGTGATTTCCTTGTCCTTGACGCTCTTTATGAAACAGACGGCTGTGCCATTGCCGTGGATGACAAAGACCTTTTAGAAGAACAGAAGCAAATTGCCCAGTTAGAAGGATCTTTTGTATGTCCTGAAGGTGCGGCTTCCTTCCTCGCAGCCCGTCAGTTAAGGAAGGAAAATTGGATCAAAGAAAATGAACAGGTTGTTGTTTTAAATACAGGAGCAGGTATTAAATATCCAGACACTGTCGATATTGAAGTCCCCATCCTCGAGCCCGGAGACTCGTTATATAGGTAGCTCTGTTAAAAAGCTTTAGATCGTAAGAGAAAGTTAGTTCCAATGACGAAGAATGGAGAAGTGGGGCAGGGAAATCACTCGCTTTCCCCAGGTCCTTCCCCATTTTTCTAAAACGGAACTCAAAAGCCACAGATATGATCTGTGGCTTTTTTATACATAAACCTGAAATTGAACTTCCACAAAAGCTTCGACCTCAAGCTGGCCAGGTTCAATAGGTGTTGGCGCACTAAACACTGCCGTCTGAGCTAAAGGGACTACCCCTTCCTGCTTTCGTTCCACCACTTTAATCGGAGACGGATCAAGCTGCATCCTCATCGTCTGAGCAATGGTTTGAGCTTTCCTGTAAGCCTCTTTTAACGCTTTGGAGAGCGCCTCCTGATACAGAGCTTCTGGATTCTGCACAGAGAATTCGATATTTGTTACTTGATTCGCTCCATTTTGAACCGCCGTATCAATCACTGTTCCTGTCTGGTTTATATTTTCAATCGTTACGGAAACAATATTTCTTACTTCATATCCACGAAAAACCTGCTGCCCTTCTATATAGTCATACTGAGGCTGAATCGAATAATCGACTGTCCTGATATTACTTCGCGGCACACCTGTTCCTTCAACAGCCTGGATTACCTGTGTCATAACCCGTGCATTTTCCTGCTGAGTTCTTGTTAAATCCTTCCCCTTCGTTACTACACCGAGCTGTACGGTTGCAACATCCGGCTGAGCGGACATTTTCCCTGCGCCGCTGACGGTGATCAGCCGTCTCTGTATAGATTGAGGATACATCTTCTTCCCCCTCCCGTTATAACTAATCTATTCACAACACAAAAAAGCAGAACGAATATGATTCGTCCTGCTTTTTATAAAAACACGCTCTTTTCAATTTCTTTCATCTGGTAAAAATAACCCCTTTGAGCCATCAGCTCAGCAAACGTACCGGCTTCGACTATCTCTCCCTGATCGAATACGATAATCTGATCCATGCTTTCAAGACCGGCGAGGCGGTGACTGACAAGCATAACGGTATCATCCTGCGCCTGAGTAAAAACTTCTTCATAAAGCGCTCTTTCTGTCAGTGCGTCCACCGACGACGTCGGTTCATCAAGCAGCCATAAACGCTCTCTTTTTAAGAGGGCACGAGCAATGGCCAAACGCTGCCTCTCTCCGCCTGACAGGTTCTCTCCACGTTCGAGTACTTCATCATTCAGGGAAAAGTGGTCGAGCTTCACTTTTTTCAGCACATCTTTTAAATCATCGTCGCCCAGTCCGTCTGAAGCGATCTCCAAATTGTCCCTTATGCTGCCGTAGAAAAAGTGATTTTCCTGCAGCACGACATTAGAACGTGCCCAAAGATCCTCGCGCTCTACTTTTTCTAAAGAAATATCGCTTAAAAGGATTTCTCCTTCTTCGATTGGCTGTACTTTTAACAAGGCTTGAAGCAGCGTTGATTTCCCTGAACCACTCGCGCCCACGATAGCCGTTTTAGAGCCTTTAGCAATTTGCAGTCTAATGTTACGGAGTGCCCTTCTCGATTCTCCAGGAAATGACAGGGATACATTTTCCAGCTTGATCGATGGTGCCTCTCCTGTTTTAAGCCTGACCCGAGATTTCGGTTCCGGCTGCGGCTTTTCCTTAACAACCGAGAATAAGCGTTCTGAAGCCCGGCGGCTGTCTTCATAGTGGACCGGAAATACCGCCATCGGTGTAGCATTTTCAAATACCGTCAGTGAGACCATTACCAGCATGGCCAGAAAGATGCCGTTTAGATCACCTTCAGCAACGAGCCATGCTCCCAGCCCGAGAACTACCCAGGAGACAGCAAGTGACACCATCGTGTTCACTGAGTGGCTGAGAACGGAGTGTATGCCCTCACGCTCCTGTTCGCCGACGTATTCTTTGGCGGCATTCATCAATTCTTCTTCTTTTTGTTCAAGCTTTTGGTAGATCTTTAAATCACGGTATCCATATAGAAGTTCGGCTGCTTCCGTAGAGAGAGCTCCACGGCTTTCCCTTACCTGCGAATTAATCCGTTTCTGCCTTAAGGCAAACAGTGCAGGCACGACAAAACCGGTAATCAATAAACCGATAAGCAGCACTGCAGCAATTCCAAACGAATAAAAAGATGTGAAGAAAATCGTGCTTAAGAACACGATTATGAGAACGATTGGCGGATAGAACACCCTTAAGAAAAAGTTCTGCAGGCTTTCTACATCTCCGACAATCCGTGACAGCAGATCCCCGCTTCGATACTTCTGCAGAATTCCTGGAGCAAGCGGTTCTAATTTCTCATAAAAAGAAACGCGTAAATTACTTAAAATCGTAAATGTGGCTCTATGGGAAAAATACCGTTCACCATAACGGCTTGCTGCCCGGATAAAACCAAACATCTTAAGGACAGCAATGACTACGGTTAAAGCATACAGCGGAGGCGCAAATGCTGCCCGGGATATCAGGTATCCGCTGGAGGCAAATAGGCCGACAGCAGATATCCCTGCTAAAAACCCAAACAAGATCGAAAGAAAAATATCTTTTTTCTCGAGGACTACGAGCTTTACAACAATCCCTAATTCTTTCATCGCGCCTCCCCTCCTTGCTGGACGGAAACCATTTGGCGGTACTCGGGAACTTTGGCGATTAATTCATCATGTGTGCCCAAACCGGCCAGCTTCCCGTCTTCTAAAAAAAAGATCTGATCAGCCTGCTGAATCGTATGCAGGCGGTGGGCTACAGTAATTACTGTTGATGACCGGCCCAGCTCCTTCATCGACTGCTGAAGAACCTTTTCCGTATATAGATCGAGTCCTGTTGTCGGCTCATCAAACAAGATGATAGATGGACGCTTTAAGAACGCACGGGCTAAAGCCACGCGCTGCTTTTCCCCGCCGGAAAGGCCGCGTCCGGCTTCACCAATTGGCGTGTCATATCCTTTTTCAAGGGACTCAATCATTGAGGCTATCCCTGCTTTTTCTGCAGCTTCTTTCACTTGCCCTCTCGTTACATCGCGAGAGCCGATCGCGATATTATCAGAAATCGTCCCTGAGAATAAATAAGGATGCTGGGAAATGTAGCTCAGCTGATCAAACCAGTCCCTTTCTCTGTAGGAAGAGAGCGGCTGATCGTTTACAAGGACTTCTCCCTCTTTAGACGGCGCCAGTCCAGCCAGCAAGTGAAGCAATGTCGTTTTTCCAGACCCTGTCCGCCCGACAACGGCCACTTGGCTGTAAGCTGGGATATGGGCATTTATCGCCTGTAAAGCAAACCCTTCCTCTTTATAACGAAAGCTTACGTGTGATAAATCAATAGACGGTGGTTCATTCGTATTCAGCGATTCATTGCCCCAGGCTGGCGTCTGTGTTTCCTTATCCAGTTCTCCGGTTATTTTTTGAGCAGCAACGATGCTTCCGCGCCCTGTATGAAAAGCGGTCCCCGCATCCTTAAGCACTTGGTAAAATTCAGGCGCTAAAATGAGAATGAAAAAGGCAGAGAAAAACGAAATATTTTCATAGACGACAAGGCGGATTGCGATTTCCATAGCAATTAAACCGATGCTGAGCATGGAGATGAATTCAAGCATCAAAGAAGAAACGAACGCTACTTTTAACACTTCCATCGTGGCATCGCGAAACCCAAGGCTGCTTTCTTCAATCAGCTCTCTCTGCTTCCGGGCTCTCCCAAACAGCTTCAGGGTTGTTAAGCCTTGCAGTGTATCGAGGAACCTGCCAGAGAACGCAGCCATCTTCTCAAGCTGCTCGTCTGATTTTTTCTTCGTCATCACTCCGATCAGCGCCATAAAAAAAGGTATAAATGGTGCTGTGATGATCATAATTAAACCGGAATATAAATGCTGCGTAAACACAGCGATTAAGATCATGAAGGGAACGATTGCGGTTTGTATCATTTGCGGAATGTAGCTGCTGAAATAGCTGTCGACATCGTCTGCGGCGTCCATGAGCACACTGATTTTCCGCCCTGACTGCCCCTGCATAGAAGCTTGGACCGGATTTTTCGCATATTTATTTAATAAAGATTTCCTGAACATGTTTTTAGCCCTGGAAGCCAGCTTGATCCCTGTACGTCCTGCACCGTACATAAGTACGGCCCGTAATGCAAGCACAGCTAATAATCCTCCTAACAGCGGAAGAACAGATGTAAATGACGCTTTATTTAAAAAAACACCTTCGATCACTGCAACAAAGTAATAAGCCTGTCCGATGATCGCAGCGCCCATGAGCACTGCCATAATCGCAAGTGTGATAACAACAGACCGCTGTGAAAAGGCTATTTCCCTGAGGTGCTTCATATGGTATAGCTCCTAACTATAAAATCATTAGTGAAGTATTTCACATACTAAGTATATTATATTTTTTCTTGTGTGAGAATCATTTTGATCAGTCTCTATTCATTCTATCAGACCTTGCCTCTTGTATTCTCATTTATTATCGAATACCCATCTAAATTTATGAATGATTTTCCATCTCTTCCCCCATACTATAACCACCTAGAAAAAAGGACGTGTCACGATGAAAAGAATGATCTGGTTTTCTATTTTTACGTTAGCTTCCTTTATCAAGCTTGCCAGCGTCAGTCATCATCTTCTGTCTGACTGGTCAAAAGGTGCCCTTCTCGTCTCGCTGAGCTTCTCTCTCCTTGTTTTCAGCATCATGTTTCTTTTTAGAAAATATTATTTCTGGTACGGGGCCTTGATTTCCTTAGCTGTCAGCTTCTATTGCTGGTCATCTTATTTATATATGGATTATTTTCAGACACCGCTTTCTTCTTATGTTACTTTACAGAGCTCCAATCTTTCAGGCATGTCAGAAAGCATTTTCGAACAAATGGCGTTTTGGCAGATTGTCTTTTTCATCGACGCTTTTCTTTTAACCTTATGGATCTTTTATGAAAGATATATTAGAACGTCGGGGCCGGTTATTAGCGAACGAAGTTTTAAACCATTTAGCGTTCTCGTTGTCTTCTCTCTTATCTTTTTATCTTTAAAGCCGATTTCCATGCAAGTAAGTGGAAAAGGAGATTTGTTGTTTAAAAAATACACCGCCGATTCCCATTTAAGTAACTATGGTTTGATTGGCCACCAGGCGATCGACTGGGTGGAGTTCCTTACCTCACAGCAGCTTCTTGAACTTTCTGCGGATGAAAAACAAAGCATTAACGAACTGCTGGCAAGTGAAGACTATGCGGTTCCACGGGAAGAACCGTTGATGATGCCTGGTATTTTCGAAGGGAAAAATCTGCTTTTCATTCAATTTGAGTCGCTTCAGCAGTTTGTCTTAGGAGAGAAGGTTAATGGTGAAGAAATTACCCCGAACTTAAACAAGCTTGCGTCAGGCGGCGTTTCTTTTACGAACTATTATCCGCAAACTGCAGAAGGAAACAGCTCTGACGCTGAACTGCTCGTATTAAACAGCCTTTATCCTTTGAAAGAAGGAAGCACATTCTTTCGTTATCCGGGGGCTGATTATCCATCTCTCACTAAAATATTTAAAGAAAAAGACTATACAGCGGCAGCTTTCCACGGGGATGAGGGGTCCTTCTGGAATCGGGAGGCCGTCTATCCTTCGATGGGGTTTGATCGATACTACGATATTACCGATTATAAACATGCTGAGGAAAAGTCGATTGGAATGGGACTTAGTGATGAAGCTTTTTTTGAGCAGACGGCGGATCACTTGCAGACTGTGAAGAAGCCCTATGTCGCCAGTCTGATTACGTTAACCTCCCATACTCCTTTTATAATACCTGAGGAAGAGAAAATGATCGATGTTGATGACATGAAAGGCTCTCATCTTGGGCAGTATTTCGAAAGCATCCACTATACCGATCATTATTTAGGAGAATTTATGGAGGCGATGGAAGAAAACGGCGGGCTTCAAGATACTGTTATCGTCATCTATGGAGACCATAATGGCTTGTTTAGAGAATCTAAACAGGAAGTGGAAGCATGGAAAGGGGAAGAAATTACGGAGGATCAGTGGCGCACTGATTATGTTCCTGTTCCACTCATTGTTTCGAATCCAGATATCCAAAAGCCGCTCCTCATAGATGATGTGATGGGCCAAATCGATACTGCTCCAACTCTACTCGACTGGTTTGGCTTTTCTGAAGATGCATTGGCCGGCAGCGCCCTCGGCCATAACATCAACCGCTATATCAATGAAGATGTCTTTCTATTAAGGGGAGATTACGGCGAGCGTATTGTCATTCAACAGGATGAGACGGTCACTGATTACAAGCCTCATCATTCCGAGATTCTAAATGTATCAGAACAGCTGATTAAGTCTAACTTTGCCCATCAATAAAAAACAGCCCGCCTTATGTGGCGAGTCCACTGAAAAAGTCCTTTCTCTAAAAGAGCTGTTAAAGTTTGTTGTTGATTCTCACGAATCCCTTGTCGGTGGATGCTTGCCGCGGGCACAGCCTCAGCTAACTTGGTCAAGAAGATCACTTGACCAAGTGGATCTTCGACTCGCGCTGTTCCCGCAGGCGTCACCACCGAACGCTCATCGTGGTATCAACAGAGGCCAATCTAAAAAGAGTGATTTTCTTTGATTTATAAAAGAAAGTCACTCTTTTTTCTTGTTGTCTAGGAAATTATAAAATTCCAAGCCGTGGATATATATGTTTAAAAGTGCGACATCCAGCTCCAGCGCCTAGACACTCGCGTCATAAGCCATCCGCCCTGCGGAAGGGAAGGCCACCTTCCTCCGGCCGTTTTGCTTATGCGTTTCGTGTCTACCAGGGCGCTTTAAGCCTTTGTTCTACAATGAGAGTAATACATAAAAGTGAGGGATTCGATGTTAGACCGTGAATTTAAGTCAGTACGATAAAACGGGTACGCAATACTTCTTGAGAAAATGTTTGATTGTATCGAGCTCTGGTGTGCGTCGCATCAAGGATGAGAGACTTCGACTGAATTACGCCTGTCTCAAGATGTTATAAACCTGGGGCCAAAACCAAGAGTTATTCGGTCAGCCTAAATCAGAAGGACATATGGGTCAACTCGCCTTTCAAAACAGTGAGAACTTCAAGCAAAAGGTTAAAGAACGATATAAGATTGAAGCGAAGAATAGCGAACTGAAGCATCGACACGGATGTTAGGTGGTCTCATCTTCGGGTCTCGAAGGCATGCGCATTTAAGGTACGATGGCGATTTTCACTGCTAATGTGAAATGAATCGTTAATCTTATGAAGGAATAGAGGGCACAAATCTCTTAAAATTAGAAGAAAAGCGGTCTGTTTGGAAATTAAATTCCACACAGACCGCTTTTTAAAATTCTACCTTTCACAGATCTTCAGTTTTTCAGTGGCCTCTTATCTGGCGAGGCTGTTTTTTATCGGCTGAAGATCTACTCTTCTTCCTTCTTTTTCAGAAAGAGCTGCACCTTCGTTAACTAGTGTTAAATTCAAGGCATCCTCTTTCGTTATTGTAGGCTCTTCCCCTTTTTCAATGGCGTTCACCCACTGAACGAGCGGCATTGGGAGTGATTCCATCATTTCCTCCGGCTTCACCCAGTCCTTAGTGTTTAAATGTGAGCTCTTAATACGTAATTCATTTTGTTCAATAAGTATACTTCCTTCGGTACCGTACAGCTCCAGCTGGAAAGGACTTCCCCCGGATACGAAGCTTGTTTCAAGGATCCCAAGGGTTCCGGATTCATAATCCACGATGACTGCGGCCTGATCATCAACGTCCTGATGGAAAACCGATTGCAGTCTAGCCATTACAGCTTGCGGGGTTCCTGCCAGGCGATTCGCTAAATAAATGGGATGAGCTCCTAAGTCAATAAAAGCTCCTCCTCCCGTATGCTCTCTTTCATAAAAATGCGCAGGCAGCCAGCCGTCTGGATGATCAGCGGAAGCGACAGCACCATTATGCGCCATTCGGCAGCGGACCATTGTAAGCTGCCCCAGCCAACCTTTGTCCAAAGCTTCCTGTGCATATAAATAATAGCTCTCCACCAGCCTCGGAAGAGAAACCATCAGCTGAACACCCGCTTTTTCTACTTCAGCTAAGATTTCATTACACTCTTCTACCGTTAAGGCCAGTACCTTCTCTGTAAAAATATGCTTCTTGTGCTTTGCGGCAGATACGATCACATCCTTATGGCTGATCGTTGGAGTAGTTACGATAACAGCATCAATCTCCGAGTTTAATAAGACGGTCTCTAAGTCAGGCTCAAAAGGAACTCCCAGCTCTTGTGCCCACTGATCTCCCCGTTCTTTTTCTTCATCCCAAACAGCTTCTATCGATAAATTCTGCTGCTCCTGTGCCTGTTTCGCATAATCAACAGCATGAACGTGCCATTTACTGAGTAACGCTGCTTTTATCATAATTACCACCTTCTCGTCGAAATATCATCTAAATAGGACTTGTAAACCGGCATGCGACTCAGCCCCTTTGCTTATGAAAGTAATCAGCCAATCCCATCGCACACACTTCAATGTCCAGGTTAATGACTTCATAAACAGGATGGTCATCCTCGATGGAATAGCCTTTAAGATAAGTATAAATTTTATGTTGTAAGCGTTCCTTTATTCCTTTTACACCTTCTTCACGTTCTATCGCTTCTTCCGCTGCCGATAAAAAGTCCGGAATCCATGAAACGACCTGGTCAAAAGCTGCTTCAGGTTCTTCCGACATTCCAAAATGACCAAAATAGACACGCTCCAATTCCAGCTGCTTCATCCGCTCAATCGATTGTTTCATAGCTTCAGGATCAAATTGATTCGGAGATGTCGAAGGTAAATAGAATGTCACGCCTTCTATTTGATGGTAACGAATACCCGCTGTATCTCCTGTGAACACACCTTTGCTTACAGGGTCATAAATTCCGATGTGGTGTTTGGCATGACCGGGTGTATCTAAAAATGAGAGCGTACAGTCGGGCCCAATCTCCAGTGCACCGTCATCCTCCTTAATGATCAGCTTTTCGTCGGGAATAGGAACAATCGGATCAAATAAACGATCGAAATCATCCCCATACACCGCACGTGCACCCTCAATCAACCGGGACGGGTCCGCCATATGCCGTCTTCCCCTCGGATGAACAATGACTTCTGCCTGCGGACATTCTTTCAATAACAGTCCGGCTCCCCCGGCATGGTCTAAATGGATATGAGTTAAAATAATATAGCGGACGTCTTTCACATCGAGACTCAAATCTTTTAACCCTTCCAAAATTCGCGGAACTGACATGCTCGGTCCTGTTTCAACCAGCGTCAACTGCTCCTCTTCGATAACATATGTACCTGTCCGCCCAGGGACTCCCAGATCAAAGCCGTCAATTAAATGAATCCGCTTTCCTAAATCGATAGGTGCTCTCTTTTCCATAACTTCACCTCATGTTCTTTTCTTTCAAGTGTACTAAAAGATGGGGAAAATTGTAAGGAATACTAATTAACTATTCGGTTGTCACACTTCTGAACTGGGTGCGTATCATGGTTTTGAGGAGTTGATGAGCATGATAGATGCACGGAATAACTATAATTATCAAAACGCGCAAGTAAAGCCTACTCATGAGGACGTAAACAAGCATAAATTTTATCACGTCATGGTTTCTATGGAAGACGGTTCTTCGTTTGATGGGATCATTACGGATGTAAATGATGATGACGTTACTGTTCTCATGGGGGAAGAAGTCATGGTCGATGAGAACGGAAATGAAACCAACGGGGAAAGCAGACAGTTTTATCCTTATGGCTATGGAGGCTGGAGAGCCCGTCGTTTCAGAAGAGCCGTTTTTCCATTAGCAGCGCTGACGGCCCTTGCTCTCTATCCATACGCGGCACCGTTTTATCCTTATTATCCGTACTATCCTTACTACTAAATGGAAGAGAGGGGGCCCTCCCTCTTTTTTTGCGGATTAATTAGGTCGAAATAAGGGTGTAAAATGATTGGACAGGGTAATCTTACATAAGGTTTTCACAAAAGTATTACGAGTTTCGAATTATTTTTTCTGAAAATTAATGATTATAAACCTGACCTATGATACCGTTATATGGAAACAATTTGAATTGGAGGAAATTAAATGAACAAAAAGCTTCTCTTACGTACAACTCTGACGGGAGCCCTCGCTTTCTCACTATTTACGCCCACCGCTTTCGCCCATGACATGCTTGATGGGACAGGCATCAATAAAGGATCTCATGAAGCAGACTTAAATGATATTCCGAAAATTGAAGGATCAAAAAATCTATCCAGCTGGAGTGAAGCAGCTGCGGTTCAATTAAAAAAATATGACGGAGTACAAAACAATACAGCAGACGTGTATGCTTACAAAGGGTATGCCTATGTCGGTACCCATACAGCTTCCGGCGGAGAGGGAGGAGTACGGATTTTTGATTTAAAAGATCCTTCCCATCCCGTTGAAATAGCTAAATTTGCGGATGATATTCCTGGGACCTGGCAGGAAAAAGTCATTGTAAAATCCGTCAATACTCCGGAATTTAAAGGGGAATTAGCGGTAGTCAGCGTACAGCAGTTAGATAGAAGTAACCCGGCCTCTCAAGGCGGTTTCCTCCTCTATGATGTTTCCGATCCACATAATCCTGAAAAGCTTGGATTCTGGGAAATGGACAAGCGCGTCCCTGGAACTCACGAACTATACTTAACGATTCAAGACGGTAAACCATTTGTTTTATCAGCTAACCCTTATGCTGACTATTACACTCATGGAGAAGAAAAAGACTTCGCTTTAGTCGACGTCTCTAATCCAGCTGAACCGAAAACGATCTATGAATTTGACCCTCGTATTCTTCCGGAAGTCTCAGAAGACTTTAACGGATACCACTGGAATTCTCCAGATGGAAAAACACGCCCTGTATTTAACCACAGCGCCATGGCCAGCAATAACGGGGACACAGCGCTGCTATCCTTCTGGGATTTAGGAACAATTATCCTTGATATTTCCGATCCATACGATGTGAAATATCAAGGCCGTACAGATTATGCTCCTAAAGTTCAAGGCGCCGCTCACTCTGCTGCTTTAGCTCAAGGCGGCAATGTCTTAATTGAAACTAGAGAGGTGTATAACCCTGTTAAAGAGGGATATGAAGAATCTTACGGCTATACGAGAATCTTTGATATTAAAGATCCAACCAACCCGAAAGAATTAAGCACGTTTAAGACGGACTTAGTCGATAACGTAGAGGACGGCGTTACATTTGCCAACACAGTACACGATCCGAAAGTCCAGGGCAACACGCTTTACCTGTCCCACTATGCCGGAGGATTATTTGCTGTTGATATTACTGATCCAGCTAATCCTGTACAAACAGGACAATATCAGCCTAAAGATGCTTACTTCTGGGGCGTAGATGTAAATAGAAACTACGTTTTAGCTTCGGATATGGGAAATGGACTAAAAGTATTGTTGAAAAATAACGGCGATCAGAAGTAATAGAATATTAAAAAGCTGTCCCCGCAATTGGCGGGGACAGCTTTTTTGTTACAGTTCTTCTCCATGTTCTAATTTAGAAATAAGAACACTTAAATCCTCTTTTTTAACCCTCCAATGGCTGCCAATCTTAAAGCCTGGAATTCTTCCATTTTGGACGAGTTTATATGTGGTCATTTCACTAATTTGCAAATACTCGGCTACCTGGGCTATTGTCATGATTTCACGGTTCTGCTCCATCAAACCTTCCTCAAATTATGTCTTACTTCTAGTTTAGCGTATCCATCCGCTTTCTCAAATGAAGAAAAACCAAAAATTTTTGTAAGCGCTGCCCCTTACATCCCTCAACGAATTCAAGTTTATTAGTATTAATCTAATAGAAAAAAAGGCATTGCATTATCTTCACCCCTCTTATATTCTATTATAGTCGGTTATAACTCATTATAATGATTGCTCCTTTTTTATAAGGGGTTTCTATGGAGGAATAAAAATGGAACGCGAAATTATGACAGTTTCACAGGTGGCAGACTATTTGCAGCTTAGTGAGATGACAACTTATAAATTAGTTCAAAAAGGCACAATCCCAGCTTTCAAAATTGGAAGTCACTGGCGCGTTAAGAAAGATGACTTAAACGAATGTATTGAACGATTGAAACAAGGCGAACGTCTATAAAGCGGCTGCTGTGAGAGTCGGCAGTCGAAGAATATTTTTAAAAGAAAGAGGTTGAATATGTTTACAACAAGCTTAAAAGAACAATGGTTTGGTAATGTGAAGGGAGATATCCTGGCAGGCATAGTCGTAGCACTGGCACTCATCCCTGAAGCAATTGCTTTCTCTATTATTGCTGGTGTGGACCCTATGGTAGGATTGTATGCTTCCTTCTGTATTGCTGTGGTAATTGCTTTTGTCGGCGGGCGTCCGGGCATGATCTCCGCTGCTACTGGAGCCATGGCTCTAGTCATGATTACACTTGTAGCTGAGCACGGACTTGAATATATGCTCGCCGCTACAATCCTGACGGGTGTCCTGCAAATTTTATTTGGAGTGTTTAAGCTTGCCCGTTTTATGAAATTCATTCCAAGATCCGTAATGGTCGGCTTTGTAAATGCACTGGCGATTTTAATCTTCACTTCACAGCTTCAGCACTTTGTAGATGAAACATGGATTATCTATGTATTAGTAGGAATAACATTAGCTATCATTTATTTATTTCCATTAGTAAATAAGACGATCCCATCGCCTTTAGTTGCCATTATCGCAGTTTCGTTTATAGCGATATATATGAACGCTGGTGTTCGAAATGTAGGAGATATGGGTGAGCTTACTCAATCGCTTCCTATCTTTGCACTTCCTAATATTCCAATAAACTTGGAAACATTAATGATCATATTACCCTACTCCCTGGCACTTACGATTGTTGGTTTACTTGAGTCATTGTTAACAGCATCTATCGTTGATGATATGACCGATACAGAGAGTAATAAAAATCAGGAAAGCCGCGGACAGGGTATGGCGAACATCGTCGCCGGTTTCTTCGGCGGGATGGCCGGCTGTGCGATGATCGGCCAATCGGTTATTAACGTGAAGTCCGGCGGCCGCGGGCGTTTATCCGCACTTGTCGCAGGTGTATTTCTCATGTTCTTAATTATTGCCCTGGGAAACGTAGTAGTACAAATTCCTATGGCTGCATTAGCAGGTGTCATGATTATGGTTTCCATTGGGACATTTGACTGGAGTTCTTTAACGAACATTCATCGTGTTCCAAAAACAGACGCTGCCGTTATGATTGTAACGGTTGCCACCGTGGTTTATACCCACAACCTGGCATATGGCGTTCTGGCAGGCGTGGTACTGAGCATGATCTTCTTTGCCGTAAAAATCTCTAAAGTACGTGTACTGCAGCTGTATGTGAATGAAGGCAGAAAGAAAATTTATTATGTACAAGGCCAATTATTCTTTGCCTCAGTTACAGACTTTTTAGCTTCTATCAATTTTAAAGATAATGTAGAAGAAGTCGAAATCGATCTCACCCAGTCTCATTTATGGGATGATTCAGCTATTGGAGCCTTAGACAGCTTAGAAGCTAAATTTGAACAGCAAGGAATTCAAGTGAGGTTTAAAGGGTTAAACGGAGAAAGCTCCCGCCTCTTAAACAAACTAGGCGGGGTTTCTAAAAGTGCGGGCCACTAAAATTTTATAAAGGAGAACTTGTATGTTTACTAAAATTTTGCTGGCCACTGATGGATCCGAGCATTCTCAGCGCGCCATCGAACAAACCATAAAAATGGTGAATCCTTATAAAGAGCAAGTAGAAATTGAACTCGTCTATTCTGTAGATGGAGATGGTTCGAAAAGTGATATATTAAAGTACGGAGATGCGGATACAGCGACGATTAAAAGAAAAGAAAGATTTCTTGAAACCATTCAAAACATTGAATCTAATGGAATTGAAGCAAATATTATGATTCTGCATGGTGAACCTGCTGAAACAATTATTTCTTACGCGAATGAAAGAGCCTATGATTGTGTTGTCGTCGGAAGCCGCGGCAGAAACAAGTTTCAGACTCTTATGCTCGGCAGTGTCAGCCATAAATTAATGAAATATATTAAAGCACCTGTAATGGTTGTTAAATAAAAAAGAACTTTCGAGAAAGCATCGTCATTCGACGATCCTTTTTGTTTAAACCCACACGATTGTGGTAAAAAAGTAATAAGCATGGTATTATACTATGTAGAAGGACATACAATAAAAAAGGCCGCAGCTGCAACTGCGACCTCTAGATAATGATTCCCCCAGGGGATCAGCTATTCATCGAAAATAGGCCTCTCCCGATCAACTGTCAGGTTAATAGGGAGGTCTATTTTTTATTGATCATTTCAATGATCAATGCGAGCAATGCAATCAAAAACGTTCCAAACGTCAACATGATTGTCAGAACTTCATACATGCTAATAGGCATCACCCCCTTACATCACGGGGTTAGCCGACCACCCTAAAAGGAATATTATCTGCTTATTATTGTACCATACTATTCTTTAGAATCCTACCCAAAAAGAGAACATACGTTCCCGTTTTGAGGTTTTTTATAGAAAGGTGGACTATGGGCTGATCTAATCACAGATAATTCTTCATAAATAAAGAACCAGGTGCATGTTGAAATAAATATTTCACGTGTTATAATTCTACGAAATAATCATTTCAACAGGAGGTTCATTATGCCAAATGAACAATTTACTCAGAAATCGAAAAAGTCGGCTGAGTTATACAAAGAAGCTGCTGACGTCATTCCCGGTGGAGTAACAGCCAATATTAAACACTTCCCGCCTTATCCACTTATGATGGAGAAGGGCACAGACAGTCGTTTATATGATGTAGACGGTAATGAGTATGTCGACTATCTGCTATGTTATGGAGCATTAATTGCAGGACATGGGCACCCCGATGTACTAGATGCAATTTCCAGACAGTTAAAAGAATCAGGCACAACTATCTTTGGCACCCCCCATCGATTAGAGACCAAAATGGCTGAAAAGCTTGTTGATTTGTACCCTGGTATTGAAATGGTCCGTTACACAAATTCCGGTTTAGAAGCAACGCTGCTGGCTATCCGAATGGCCGCCGCTTACACAGGAAAAAATAAAATTGCCAAGTTTGAAGGTCACTATCACGGAGGTTATGATCAAGTCTAGTGAGCATCAATCCACCGTTAGACCAAGCCGGCAGCCGTGAAGCTCCGAATGCAATAAGCGAATCTAGCGGAATGCCGGAAGAAATCGCAGCGAACACAGTGATCCTTCCATTTAATGATTTACCAGCTGCTGAAAAATTATTGAGGGAACATGCAGATGAATTGTCGGCCATAGTATTAGAACCTGTCCAGGGCGGGTTCATTCCCGCTGACCAGGATTTCATGGAAGGCTTACGTACGATTTCAGAAGAACTGGGAATTCTGCTTATTTTCGATGAAGTCAAATCAGGCTTTAGATTAGGTCTTGGCGGAGCTCAAGAGATATACGGCGTTAAACCAGATATTACAGCATTAGGAAAAGTGCTTGGAGGCGGCTTTCCAATCGGGGCTGTCGGAGGTAAAAAAGAAATTATGATGGTCAGCGCACCCGATCAAGGACGCGATATTTTAACAGCCGGGAAAACTGACGCTTCTAAACAGGACGTTCTATTTCACAGCGGCACTTATAATGGCCACCCTACCATCCTTACCGCAGGGCTTGCGACCATCCGTCTCTTAGAACAAGAGGAAACGATGGAAGATTTAATTACAATAACCCGCAAGCTGAGAGAAGATCTTGAGCAATTATATGAGAGCTTTAATATTCCGATGCAGACCTTAGGAATGGGAAGTATTTTTAATATCGTTCTTTCTGACGATCCCATCAAGAATTATCGTGATATGGACCAGGCCGATACCGATCTGCGTAAAAAAATTGACTATGAGCTGCTAAACCAGGGTGTATATATTAAGCCGTTAAACCGATACTCTCTATCGATCGTTCATACAGAAGAAGACATTAACCAGACGGTTGCTGCCCATAGAGAAGCTTTAAAAAAAGTACTAAACCATAGCTTAAGGAGTTAAAGCCATGAAAGATATTTACCAGACAATTGCAGAAAAAAGGCCCTCTATGAGTAAATCTCATTTGAAGGTAGCCAATTATATTTTAGATAACCGCTCAACCGTTCCATTCTTTACTGTTGGGAAATTAGCCGAGCTTACCGGGGTGAGTGATGCTACTGTTTTTCGTTTTGCCACAACTCTTGGTTTTTCCGGCTACAATGAGCTTCAGCAATATTTGCAAGACTCTATGCACACACAGTTAACAGCCCAGGAAAGAATGAAAATGTCTAATGAGATCTACCACACGGAAGATGAAAAAGGAGTTTACGAAATCTTTCAGGATGATATCGCAAATATCCAATCATCTTTTGAAAAACTTGATTTAGCTTCCTTTAAAAAGTCTGTACAATTGATGCTTGATGCTCGAAAAATATATATTGTGGCAAACCGCAGCACACGGTCGTTAGGCCTGTTTATGCACCATTACCTTCACCTTATTATGGAGGACGCTGAATTAATCAGAACGGCAGATGAGGCGGCAGAAAAATTTCTTAAGGCTTCAGAGAAAGACTTAGTCATCGGTCTCAGTTTTTCTCGTTATTCGAAAAAGACCATTGATATCTTTTCTTTTGCTAAAGAGAAAGGCATTAAAACGATAGCGATCACGGATAATTCCTTTTCTCCTTTACTTCCTGGAACAGAAGCAGCTCTCACGGTTTCTACTCAAATGCCGTCGTTCATTGATTCTTATACGGCCCCTTTAAGCTTAATTAATGCGTTGATCAATTATATTGGCAGAGCGAAAGAAGAAAAGCTTACCGGTCGATTGGATCAGTTGGAGAAGACATGGGAAAAATTTGATACCTTCTACAAATAGGTTAAAAAGACAGAGATATTCTCTGGCTCAGCGTGTGGAGAAACCCCTGGTTTTCCGCAAGCTTTTTTCTTGCCGCCAGGAGCGAAGCCCCCTTCCCTTTCCGCGGACGAGCGCCCGAGCTTCCTCACGAAACCCACGCTCGGCGATCTCGGCTCACTCGTTCTTCCGCAGGAGTGGAAGGGTCCTCGATCCTTGGAAGTTTCTTAAGACAGAAAAAGACTCTCCTCCACCCAGCTCACTCTAGATAGATGGAATGAATTCTTAAAAAAAATCCTTGATAGCAGAATTTCTCTCTTACTGAACGCTGAGCTGCCCATAATAGTTAAGGGCAGCTCAGCGTTTCGCCCATGGAAAGCGAATCGGTGCCCTTTGCTGTATCCGATCCTTTGAAAGAAAAGTCGGTCGTCTAAAAAGCATGAGATTTCTCTACAAGCTGACAGTATGGTCACTCTGTCTGTTAAAACGTATCAAAAGTAAAAATAGTCTGCTTGGCATAAGGCTGATCAGCTTTTAATTCTACAGATGGAAACCCTTCGTGATGTAGAGAAGCAGGAGAAGCCTGTGTCTCAAAGCAGACGCCTAAGTGCTTCTTAGAACTCCCTTCACTCAGCTCAAGCTCATCACTCATTTGATTCCCGCTATACATCACGACACCAGGCTGATCGGTGTGGATGGTAAGGCGCCGCCCGCTCTCTTTTTCTGTTACAACGATTACTTCCTCTTCTGCCTCCTGGAAAATAAAATAGTGATCGTAGCCTCCGCCGGCTATCAGATTTTGCTTATCTTCAGAGCTAATACCTTCTTTCAGCTTTCGACCTCTACGAAAATCAAATGACGATTGTTCAGCGTTCAGGATTTTCCCCGTTGGAATCAGCTGCTCGTCTAACTCTACATATCGTTCACTTTTCATTGTAACGACATGATTGTGTACCGTGCGCTTTAATCTACCGCTTAAATTGAAATAAGAATGGTTCGTAAGCGTCAATGGTGTCGTTTGATCACTCTTCGCCTGATAATCAATAACCAACTGATTGTCATTCGTCAGTGAATACGTAATTCGCACCGTTAAATTACCAGGATATCCATCCTGCTCTGCAAGGAACCTCTGGCTGAGGACTAACCCGACACTTTTTGAAGTTTGAAAAGGTTCTGCGTTCCACAATACTTGGTGGAATCCTTGGGAGCCTCCATGAAGGTGGTTCGCACCGTCATTAGCCTCAAGCAGATAATTCTTGCCTTCCCACTGGAAGGATGACTTTTCGATTCGGCCGGCTACTCTTCCAATAAGAGCACCAAAAAAGTTGGAATCGGACTTATAATCTTTTAAATCCTTATAACCAAGGACGATATTCTCGAGTTGTCCATGTCGATCCGGAGCGAGCAGACGAGTAATAATTCCGCCATAATTTAAGATGGAAACCTCCATGCCCTTCTCGTTCTTTAAATGATAATGCTTCCACCCATCTCCTAACTTTATTACTTCAAGATTCATTTTACTGCGGCCAAGCTTTGGATTAGTAGACTCCTCGTATATGCTCATGAACTTCACCCTTATAAAAGTTTTTTAATTTTGCTAATTCGTTATCTGTAAAACTTGGAACATCAATGGCTTTTAAGTTATCTTCCACCTGCCCGACATTCTTAAAGCCCGGGATGACGCTCGTTATTGCTTCCTGCTGCATAATCCACTTTAAAGCTGCTCTCGTCATATTTCCTCTATCCTGAGCGATCCATTCCAGTTTCCGGCTTAGTTCTACGCCTTTTTGAAATTCTAGTCCTCCGAATGTTTCCCCTACGTTAAAAGCATCACCGTTACGATTAAAATGGCGGTGATCACTCTCTTCAAATTGATGGTCTTCATTAAATTTCCCTGTTAACAGTCCGCTGGCGAGAGGGACGCGGGCAAGAATTCCCACTTGTTTTTCCTGAGCTTTAGGAAGCAGCTCCTCCAGGGGCTTTTGGCGGAAAATATTAAAGATAATCTGCAGTGCACTCGCATTTGTGTGATTAAGTACAAACAGGCCTTCTTCTACCGTTTCGACGCTCACGCCGTAATACCTTATTTTTCCCCGGTCTTTTAATTTCTCTAATACTTCAAAAACCGAACCTTCTTTCATGATTTCAAAAGGAGGACAGTGGATTTGATATAAGTCAATCTGATCTCGATTTAACCGCTTGAGGCTTCTCTCTACATACTCGGTAACGGCTTCTTCTGAGTAATTCGCCGGGTCTTCAATGTCTCCCTGACGACAAAATTTAGTCGCTATGTAGACTTGGTCTTCTTTTCCTTTGGTCGCTTGAGCAAGGAGTTCCTCACTATGCCCCATTCCATAAACATCAGCCGTATCAAAAAAGTTAACACCCTGATCCATCGCGTATTCTAAGGCTTCTAGCGATTTCTGATCATCTGTTTTTCCCCAGTTTCCTCCAATTGCCCATGTCCCAAAGCTCAACTCACTAATTTTCATATCCGTTTTACCAAATTGATTGTATTTCACTCTTCTCCCGCCTCCCTATTATAGAAGAAGGCTGTCCACTTGAGTACAGCCTTCTTCTTTTATAATGTTAACGATATGGTGCGAGCTGCTAGTTCAACGATTCAGTTTGATTATAGACTTCTTGATAAATGCTAAACAACTCTCTATATGCTTTTACATTTTCTTCATTTGGTTTGACCGTCTGCCCTATCTCAAGAAATTCGTCGGCACATTCTTTTAGGGAATCAAACCATCCGCTTCCGTAAGCCGCCAGCATGGCAGCGCCCATGCCGGGTCCCTGCTCACTTGAGAGCTTCATGACTTCTACTCCAAAAATATCAGCCTGCATCTGAAGCCAATCCTTATTTTTCGTCCCGCCCCCGGTGGAGACAATCGTATCTATCAATTTGCCGCTTTTCCTGAGAATACTGATTGACTCATAGAGAGAAAACGTAATCCCTTCCATAACAGCTCTCACAAAATGCTTGCGTTCATGTGAGCTGTCCATCCCAATAAAGCTGGCGCGGATGGAAGCATCCGCATGAGGCGTCCGCTCACCTACTATGTAAGGAGTAAACAGTAAGCCGTTCGATCCTGCAGGCACAGAAGCAATTTCCGCTACAAGCTCTTCAAAAGATTCTTTTTTTGCAAACACATCTTTAAACCAGCTTAAACTGTAACCCGCAGCCAGGGTAACTCCCATGGCATAGTAAGCGTCCGGAGCTCCATGATTAAAATAATGAACTTTTCCATTGAAATCTTTATCACGATCCTGCTCATAAGCAAGAACGACTCCTGAAGTCCCAATGCTGCACAGCGTTTTTCCTACATCTAAAATACCTGAACCGATGGCCCCGCAGGCATTGTCGGCACCGCCGGCGAAAACGCTGGGAGCTTGAGGCAGCCCGATTTCTTCTGCATTCAACAGGTTACCGACTTTTTCATGAGAAGCTACAAGCGGCGGGCATAGGGCAGCCGGGATATTAAAAGCTTCACAGATTTCTTCACTCCACATATTTTCTTCGATAGCTAACAACAAAGTGCCGGCAGCGTCGGAATAATCCATGTGAATCTGTCCTGTCAGCTTATAGCGTAAATAGTCTTTAGGCAGTAGGAACGTCTTTGCTTTTTCAAAAATCTCCGGTTCATTTTCCTGCACCCATAAGATTTTCGGCAGTGTAAAGCCTTCAAGTGCCGGGTTTTTAGTAATTTCAAGCAGCTTATTCTCTCCAAGCGTTTCATAAATCTGCCGGCACTGATCGGTCGTTCTCGTATCATTCCAAAGAATCGCAGGCCTTAAAACTTCATGGTTTTCATCGAGAAGGAAAAGCCCGTGCATCTGCCCGGAAAAACTTATACCTTCTATATCTTCCACATGGCCGTTAAACTCCTGAACTAAATCTTTTAATCCATCAAGTGTCTGATCCACCCAGTTTTTTGGATCCTGTTCACTGTAACCATTTTGCTCCTGAATCAGTGATAGGACTTGGAGACTTCATGTTCAATTTTTCCTTTTTGGTTCACTAGTAAAAGCTTTACGGCACTAGTCCCAAGATCAATCCCAATTACATATTTCATACGATTACTCTCCTGCGTAGGCTTTTAATAGATATTGGTTGATGTTTGATTTGATAAGCTCTAAAAGGCCGGACTCATGCTTAATTTCATCAAGCTGCAAAGCATGCTGCTCAAGCTTATAAAGGTCCGTCGTTCCTTCTACAATTTCTTTTCCTATACCCTCTTTGAAGCTGCTGTAACGATCTTCCACAATTCCATCAAGAACTTTATCATCGATCAGCTTCTGAGCTACTCGCAGCCCTACTGCGAAAGCATCCATACCGGCAATATGAGCCAGGAAGAGGTCTTCCCGTGTAAACGATCCACGACGCACTTTTGCATCAAAGTTCAATCCGCCCCGGCCTAAGCCGCCATTTTTAATAATTTCATACATGGCTAATGTTGTAGAATATAAGTCCGTCGGGAAATCATCGGTATCCCAGCCCAGCAGGGGATGGCCCTGGTTGGCATCTACTGAGCCAAGCAGGTTGTTGACACGGGCATAACGAAGTTCATGTTCAAATGTATGGCCTGCTAGTGTCGCGTGGTTCGCAAATCGAGCGGCGGCTGCCGCACCGTCAAGTGAATACCATATTGCCGGTATTGGCATCGGCGTTCCAGGATCTGTAGACAAACAGGGGAAAATATTGTTTACACCTAATCTGGGCTGGCAGAATATTGACTTCAAAGGAATAATGAAAGAGCTTTAGGAATGGCGGCCTTCAGTTTTGAAGATCCCTTGTTTCCGAATGTTCTCTTTTTCTCGTAAATACAGAAATGTTAGCAAAAGGGGTTGAAAAACTTTGTGAAATATTGCACAATATAGACATGAAATGATTTCCAACCTACTATAGGAGTGATCGGTTAATGAATAGTCCAAGAAAAGAAAAAGTTAATCGTGTTGTATTAATTGGTGCAGGTTTAGTTGGAAGCAGCTATGCCTTTGCTTTAATTAACCAGGCTGTAATTGAAGAATTAGTAATTATTGATTTAGATAAAGAAAAAGCGATCGGCGATGCGATGGACCTTAACCATGGGAAGGCCTTTTCCCCTTCCTCAACAAACACTTGGTATGGAGATTATAACGACTGCCTGGATGCAGACATTGTATGTATCTGTGCAGGAGCCAACCAGAAACCTGGGGAAACCAGGCTTGACCTTGTAGAGAAAAACATGAAAATCTTTAAGGGAATCGTAGATGACGTGATGAAGAGTGGATTTGACGGTATTTTCCTGGTGGCTACTAACCCAGTAGATATACTAACCCAAGCCACTCAAGTGTTCAGCGGCCTGCCAAAAGAACGTGTGATTGGCAGCGGTACTACGTTAGATACCGCACGGTTCCGCTATCTGCTAAGTGACTACTTCAACGTCGCTACGCAAAATGTGCATGCCTATATTATTGGCGAGCACGGTGATACCGAGCTTCCAGTCTGGAGCAATGCCACTATCGGCGGTGTCCCAATTTCTAAATATATTGAAACGAAAGCTGATTATCATGATAAGGACCTCGATCATATCTTCGAAAATGTAAGAGATGCGGCCTATCAGATCATTCAGAAAAAAGGAGCGACCCATTACGGGATTGCGATGAGCCTTGTCCGAATTACGAAAGCGATCCTGAGTAATGAAAACAGTATTTTAACCGTAAGTGCTCATCTTAACGGCGAGTATGGAGCCGAGGATGTTTATGCCGGAGTACCAACTATTGTGAACCGCCAAGGTATCCGTGAGGTGCTTGAAATGAAACTGTCCGCTAAAGAACAGCAGCAGTTTGATCACAGCATCAGCACTTTAAAAGCGACGATGAATCCGGCATTAAAACAGTACCTTTAATAATTAATAAACCCCCAGGTGATTACTACCGCCTGGGGGTTTTTCATGAACTACCTCATCCGTTTCGCTTTTAAATAGAAATACAACATTATTAAACAGGCGGACTTAAAGCTCATGACGCCTGTCTCTGATGCTGCCTCCATTTCTTCATCCAAGTGCGGAATAAATGAAGATTCACCGAATTCATCAGCTGCTGACTCTAAATAGAATTCCTCTCTATTTACAGCCGCGATTTGTTCCTCACTTTCTGAACGCTCTACATGCTCCCAAACTAGTGAAATATCCTGAACGACCCGATCCCAGGAATAATGTTTTTCAGCGAGCGCCCGCCCGTATCTTCCCATCTCTTCCCTTAATCCAGTGTTGGAGAGAAGATAGGAAATATGCTGGACAAACTCTCCCGGATCCTGAGGATTTTCAACGACGAGACCATTTTTATGAATGTCAATGACTTCCTTATTTCCTCCACGATTCGTAGTAACGATAGGCAGACCAGCAGCCATAGCTTCGTAATGCACACGTGCCAGAGGCTCCTGCCACTGGGACGTACATACAAAAACATCAGCCGCGGCAAACCATTCGTGAATTTTATCGGGTGACACAAAGCCTGTGAGGACTACAGGGATTGGCAGCCTTTCAGCGAGCGCCCGTACGTACGCGATATAATCGGAAATCCCATCATCGCTAAACCATTTACTCCCCATAATTACGAGTGCGATATCTTCATTCTTCTTCGCCAATTCAGGGATGGCACGGACGAGGACATCGATTCCTTTATTAGGTGAAAGCCTGCCTGCGTACAGGATCACTTTTTTATTTGTTAAATTGTGCTCTGTCCGCAATCTGTTTCTCATTTCTCTTGCCTGGCTTGAATAAACCGGAACGAAACGGTCCAAATCTACGCCTGAATAAATAGTCTGCAGCTTAGGGGCTGCTTCTGGAAAGAACCCTTTGATCGTGTCACCAATATAATTACTGATCGTAATAATTTTATCAACCTTCCGGACAGCCTCTGCTCCTTCTTCGCGGTCAATCTTCTCCGGCTTAAACATATCATTGTGCATGCTTAATACAATTTTCGAATCAGGCGCTAACTCACGTACAGCCCCTACTAAGCGCGGCCTGTTAAAAATATGAATCAGCTCATAAGTTTCAGGGGAGTTCCTTAGAAAGTCCGCAACATTTTCACGGTATGGTTCTAATAAACCTCCATCTACCCGCACATAACGAATCCCATCTTTCCTTTCATCATTAGGGAGTGCTTCATCACTTCTTCCTAAGATCGTGATATCATGATTCCTTTTTAAAATGGACACTGCACCGTCAATATAGGTTTGAATCGCTCCTCCACGAATAGCCGGGACGGGTAATTTTTCAGTACATATAATTAAAATCTTCAACCTTATGAACCTCCTTTCCTGTCGTTAGCCAGTTCTTCGAGGACTGACCATTTAGATTCTTCTAGTTTTATAATGGATTGGACTTCTTGCTCAAGCTCTTCGTTTAAAAAAGTCGTCGGTGAATACACCATATATTTAATATTCTTATAAAATAAGTTGGGCAGCGATAAGTCGATCAGCAGCATCTCATAGACTTCATCAGAAATTGGGTTTGCTTCATGATAAGCCTGAATCATCTCCCGGGCCCAGTGAATATCCCATTGCCCAAGAGCGTGCATCCTGTCTATAATCATCTTTCTTAAATCCCGAATTGTAATATCATAAGACACTCCGTCTAAATCAATGATCCAGACACCATCGTCAGCCATTTGAGCGTTTGACCAGCCGTAATCTTGGTGAACGAGCCCTACCTCTTCTGTACCGCGAGCTATGATATTATCATAAGATGAATTCTCAAGTCGTTCGATCGCCTTCCTTGCTTGTTCTTGAAACATATCAATGACAGAAAGAATCGTTGCACTTGCCGGCATTTCGATATAGGCGTTCGCTATATCTCTAAACCAGTTCATTTTCTTCTCCACTCGCTGATACGTTCTTGGCCATCGGTTCAAACGAGAAACGACTTGTGCATCCGCGGGCGGGATATAGCCTTTAGATAGTCTGTGAAACTCTCCCAGCGCATAACAAAGCTGCTTTGTACCTTCCAGATCTTGAGGAAGCTGATACAAAGTATCGATCCAATCTGCCACAAACCATAACTTCCCTCCCTTTAGTACATACTTCTCTCCATTTTTCGTTGGAATAATGGCAGGAACCCTGGCTTTCTGCTCTTGAACTAAATATTCCTGGGCGCCCAGGCTGAACTTACTGTGGATCGGAGTGCGATGCAGAAGCTTCAGGCTGTATGTGCCTTTATCTGTGTCTAACTTCCAGATAGCTCCTCCTTTTTCATCTTTCGTTGCCATAACTGTCATTCCGTAAACAGTAAAATCGTAGAATTCAGCCACTTCATAAGCCATGTCTACGATATATTGAGGAACGTACATTTCTTCTAAGGGATTCTCGTCTAACCACGGTTTTATGATTTGATCTGACATGATTTCACCTCCTATATAAATCATCTTATTCGGTTCCTGACAGAACGTATGGGGCAATGGCTAATGTCACGATAGGGAATGAAAAAAACTGAAAATAGGCTTTTATTCGCCGTTACCCATTTCGAGATTGCCAATATAGTAGTGGTAGTATGATCGTTTTCAAAGAGGAGAATCTTTAATGAAAATTTTATTCATAGGGATGGGATATGTAGGGACAACGATGAGTACAGCTCTAGCCATGGCTGGTCATCTAGTAACTGGATTCGATGTTGATGAAGAGAAAATCTCCTCCCTAAAAGAGGGTAAGCTATATTTTCATGAGCCGGAATTACAGGAAATGATGGTTGAAAGAATACGAAACAAACAATTATTCTTCACTACGGATCCGCAAAAAGCGATCGAAGGCCACGATATTATATTTATTACGGTAGGCACTCCTTCATTAAGCAGTGGGAAGGCAGACCTCCGTTATATTAAAAAGGCAGCCGAAATGATCGGCCGCTATAAAGCCAGCGAAAAGATCGTCGTAATTAAAAGCACCGTGCCTATAGGAACCACAAGGAATTTAGAGCAGTGGGTACAATCATCCAGTGTGGATTCCTCTCTTCTTCATACGGCTATGAACCCGGAGTTTCTAAGAGAAGGAAATGCCCTGCATGATGCTTTAAATCCTGACCGTATTGTTATCGGAAGTGAAAGCAGTAAAGCCTTACACACTTTGACAAAACTATATCAAGCCTTTCACTGCCCCATCGTAACCACTTCGTCACAAGCTGCTGAAATGATTAAGTATGCATCGAATGCTTTTTTAGCCACAAAAATTTCTTTTATTAACGAAATCGCACGGCTGTGCGATCAAAAAAAGATCGAAATTCAGGACGTTTCCAAGGGAATGGGACTTGACCATAGAATTGGCCCCGCCTTCCTGCAAGCCGGCTTAGGCTACGGCGGCTCCTGTTTTCCTAAAGATACAAAAGAGCTGCTCTGGACTGCAGAGAACAGCGGCTGTCCGCTTCACATCCTGCAAGAAGCAGAAAAAGTCAACCAGTCCCAGCCTCAGTATTTTATAGATAAAATCAAACAGAAAGTTGGCCCGCTGGAGAAGAAAAAAGCAGCTGTCTTTGGGCTTTCGTTCAAACCACACACGGATGATACGAGGGAATCTGTCTCCTTTTCTACCATCGAGAAGCTCCTTCTGGAAAAAGCGCAGGTTCAGGTCCACGACCCAGTTGTGAAACTTACAAAGAATTGGCTGGATCAAGGAGTTGAACAATTTCCCAGTGCTTACGCCGCTGCCAAAGACTGCGACTTCATTGTGATTTGCACCGACTGGCCAGAATACGGTGAACTGGACTGGGGGAAGATCCATTCCCTCATGAAGGATGGCTCTATCTTTGACGGCCGTAACATGCTGGACGCTGTCTATTTAAAAAGCTTAGGTTTTCATTATCAAGGGATAGGTTATGAGTAATGAAAATTTAGAAAGGAGGAAGCCATGAAAGGATTAATCTTAACAGCCGGAAGAGGAACCCGATTACGGCCGCTATCTTATACGAAACCAAAACCCCTGCTCCCTGTAGCCAATCAGGCCGTTATCCAATATGGAATTCTCCAGCTTTACAACATCGGCATACGGGAAATAGGATTAGTCATTCCACCCGGACAGCAGGAAACGTTTGAAGATCATTTAAATCTGGAGAATGATCTGACGGTTCGATACATCGTTCAAAATGAACCTAAAGGCATTGCTCATGCTGTCAGTCAGGCTGAAGATTTTATAGGGTCCGAATCTTTCGTGCTCCTTCTTGGAGATAACTTAATTGACGAACCCTTCCAGCACTTAAAAGAATCATTTGACAAGGAAAACATAGACGGAAGCATCATGCTGACGAAAGTGAAAAATCCTGAGGATTATGGGATCGCAGAAGTTAAAAAGAAAAAAATTATAAATCTTGTAGAAAAGCCTGAAAAGCCAAAATCAAAGCTTGCTGTCATAGGGGTATATATTTTTACACCGCTGATATTTAAAGCCATCCATTCGATAACACCTTCATCTAGAGGAGAATATGAGATTACGGATGCTATTCAATGGATGATTAATCAAGGATATGCCATAAATTATGTCAAAGCTCATAAACCAGCCTTTGATGTCGGGACAATGGACAGATGGCTGGAGGCGAATGAATGGATGCTTCAGAAAAAAGAAGATATCAATCATCATGACCTCGTAGAAAACACCGTGATCATCCCCCCTGTAGTCATCGGGGAAAACTGTAAAATAAAAGACTCGGTAATTGGCCCTTTTGTTTCTATTGAACCAAATACGACGATTAAGAAATGCCGTATTAATAACAGCATTATTTTAAAAGATTCATGTTTAAAAAACATTCCTTATGAGATTTCAAAAAGCATCTTTGGAGAAAGAACAAAAATTGTCGGCAAAAACTCAAAGCAACATACGATAAATGGAATACTTGGCGATGATTCCTCTCTAATCCTCTCGAACTCCCCGGCTCCCCAGGATGACACAGATCAGTAACACGCCCTGCTTCCATATACAGTGCAGGGCCATACATACGAACAAGTCCTCCCGACATATAGTAATAAAAAAAAGTACTTCTTTAGCAGAAGAGGGTGAATCTATGATTTTAGTAACAGGAGCTGCAGGTTTTATCGGAGCTCACCTTACAAAAAGACTGCTTCAGGATGGCCATGCTGTCGTGGGCATCGATAACTTGAATGATTACTATGATGTTCAGTTAAAGAAAGACCGTCTCAATTGGCTGAAAGATCCACGCTTTACTTTTCAAGAAATCGACCGACAGAATAAAGATCAGGTAGAAGAGCTCTTTAAGCAGCACACGTTCTCTGTCGTCGTCGATTTAGCCGCCCAGGCAGGAGTCCGCTACAGCCTAGAGCATCCAAGGGCTTATATAGACTCAAATATCGTCGGGTTCTTAAATATACTGGAAGCGTGCCGCCGCCATAAAATCAATCACCTGATTTACGCCTCCTCAAGCTCTGTGTACGGAGCCAATACCAAATTGCCCTTTTCTGTAAGTGATAACGTTGACCACCCCGTAAGCTTGTATGCCGCTACAAAAAAAGCCAATGAACTCATGGCCCACACTTACAGCCATCTATACAATCTGCCGACGACCGGCCTCCGCTTCTTTACCGTCTATGGTCCGTGGGGACGACCGGATATGGCCTATTTTATTTTTACAAAAGCTATACTCGATGGAAAACCAATTAAAGTATTTAATTATGGTAAGATGCAGAGAGATTTTACTTATATTGATGATATTATTGAAGGTATTACGCCAATCATCGTAAAAAAGGCAGCCCCCAACCCCAATTGGAATGGCAAATCTCCGGACCCAGGCTCAAGCTATGCGCCTTACAAAGTTTATAACATTGGCAATAACCAGCCTGTAGAGCTGATGAAATTCATCTCTGTAATTGAAGATAAGCTTGGTGTAAAAGCCAGGCTGGAATTTCTACCCCTGCAGGAAGGAGATGTGGTTTCTACGTATGCGGATATCGATGAGCTGGTAAACGACTTTGGCTTTAAGCCTTCGACCTCTATTGAAAAAGGTATAAGTATGTTTGTGGACTGGTATAGAGATTACTACGGGGGATGAAGAGCTATATAAAAAAACGGAGACCGTTTAGGCCTCCGTTTTTTCATTTATTCTACTGTTACACTCTTCGCAAGGTTACGAGGTTTATCAACATCACAGTCACGGTGAAGCGCAGCATAGTAAGAAATCAGCTGCAGTGGAATCACAGAAACAAGCGGTGTCAGCAGATCGTGTACCTGCGGGATTACAAAGGCGTCGCCGTCTTTGTCGAGCCCCTTCATACTGATGATCATGCTGTTTGCTCCGCGTGCTACTACTTCCTGAACGTTACCGCGAATGGAATAGTTAACGTTCTTCTGTGTCGCAAGCGCGATCACTGGCGTACCCTCTTCGATAAGAGCGATCGTTCCGTGTTTTAATTCTCCGCCGGCAAATCCTTCTGCCTGGATATAGGAGATTTCTTTTAGTTTTAAGGATCCTTCTAATCCTACATAATAGTCAATGCCGCGTCCGATGAAGAAGCAGTTGCGTGTCGTCGGCAAGTATTCTCCTGCCAGTTCTTCAAGCTGTTCTTTCTGGTCAGTCAGGGCTTCCATAGCGTTTGCTACAATTCCTAACTCTTGCATCGGATCAAAGTCTAATTCAAGACCTTTGGCGCGGGCTGTATCCACAGCTAAGATAGCAAGTACAGCCATTTGAGCTGTATAAGCTTTTGTTGAAGCAACTGCGATTTCTGGACCTGCGTGCAGGTGCAGCGTATAGTCTGCTTCACGGGAAAGGGTGGAGCCTGGTACGTTTGTAATCGTTAATGCCGGGTGACCAAGTTCTTTCGTCTGGACGAGTACTGAACGACTGTCAGCTGTCTCGCCGCTTTGGGAAATATAGATAAATAACGGCTTCTGAGAAAGCAGCGGCATGTTGTAAGAGAACTCACTAGCCACATGCACTTCTACTGGAATGTTCGCTAATTTTTCAATAAACTGCTTACCTAAAAGACCAGCATGGTAGCTTGTGCCCGCCGCAATAATATAAATACGGTCACATTCCTTCATAGCTTTGCGGATTTCAGGATCCAGTTTAATTTCGTCATTTTCGTTTTGATACTCCTGAATGATTTTACGAATAACAAATGGCTGTTCGTCGATTTCTTTCAGCATAAAGTGAGGATACGTACCTTTTTCAATATCAGTCGCATCCAGCTCTGCTTTAAATGGTTCACGAGTTACCTTTTCTCCGTTTGGATTTTGAATGATAACTTCGTCACGACGAAGAAGAACAGTTTCTTTATCCATTAACTCAAGGAACTGATCGGTTACATGAAGAGCAGCCATAGAGTCACTCGCTACGGCGTTGAATTCTTCTCCTAAGCCGACGAGTAAAGGACTCTTATTTTTCGCTACATAAATAGTTTCTTCATCTTCAGCATCGATTAGTGCAATCGCATAAGAACCAGTTAAAAGATTAACAGCTTTACGGAAAGCAGCGGCTACATCCTGAAGTTCGTTATTTAAAACTTCAATCAGCTGCACAATGATTTCAGTATCTGTTTCACTTTTCAGTTCCACATCGGCTAAATACTCATTTTTCACGTCCAAGTAGTTTTCGATAACGCCGTTGTGTACGATGGTGAAGCGCCCAGATGCACTTTGGTGAGGGTGAGCATTCTCTTTACTTGGAGCACCGTGAGTGGCCCAGCGTGTATGCCCGATTCCTAACGTTGAATGAATGTTTTCATCCACCGCTTCTCGAAGCGTCGCGATGCGTCCTTTTACTTTAGAAATTTTTACTCCGCCGTTTAAAGTTGCTATTCCTGCAGAGTCGTACCCTCTATATTCAAGCTTTTCTAAACCATTTAATAGAATCTCTTTCGTATCCTCTTGTCCGATATATCCTACAATTCCACACATATATTGTATCCTCCTAAAATCAAGAAAGGAGCATCCAACGGTCTGCGTAAAAGTTAACAGGGGCCGTTGCATGCCCCTTTCCCGTTAACGTTTTTTTATTGACACTTTATTCGTATGGTTTGAACAAAGAGTCGCCTCTTTGGTTTAACATACAAACATGCGGTTGAAGTGCAGCAACCGGGAAGCATCCGCCGAACACTCGATGAACTTCCTCCTCGTCAACTGTGCCCTCAGCACAGTCCTGGCGCTTTAATTAAATACCGTTCTTACTTTCCTCCCTTTTATGCTTTGAATAAAGCCTCTACTTATATAACCCGAAACACTGAAGGTTAAACACTTTTTTCGAAGCTATGCCTCATTTTACCCGAAACCAAGCTTTAGGGTCAATAACATTTACATTTCTTTCATATTAAATAAAATATGCGCAGGAGGGCTGCTTGTGCCCGGCCTGCGCCTTTATTCATTATTCTTTCATGCCTAATTCTTCTTCAACAGCCTGTACTACTTTATTCACGTACTTTTCACATTCTTCTTCGGTTGGAGCTTCTGCCATGATTCTTACAAGCGGTTCTGTACCGGATGGACGGACAAGAACGCGACCGCTGTCTCCCATTTCTCCTTCTACCGCTTTAATTACTTCCTGAATGCGCGGATGGGTCTGTACAGCCTGCTTATCAATGACTCGTACATTGATTAATACTTGAGGGAATTTTTCCATCTCAGATGCCAGCTCTGAAAGCGGCTTGCCTGTCTCTTTCATGACGTTCACAAGCTGCAGAGCAGAAAGCATGCCGTCTCCCGTCGTATTGTGATCTAAGAAGATGATATGGCCGGACTGCTCACCACCAAGGTTGTATCCGCCGCGGCGCATTTCTTCCATCACATAACGGTCGCCCACTGCTGTTTTGTCACTCTTCATTCCATTAGCTTCAATTGCTTTATAGAAGCCAAGGTTGCTCATTACAGTGGATACAACTGTTGAGTGGTTCAGCAGCCCTTTTTCGTTCATATGCTTCGCGCAGATGAACATAATGCGGTCGCCATCGACAATGGAACCTTTCTCATCAACAGCGATTAGACGGTCGCCATCGCCATCAAAAGCTAATCCGATATCAGCGTTTTTCTCTTTTACCAGCTGCTGTAAGGCTTCCGGATGAGTAGAACCTACTTCTTTATTAATATTTAATCCATCAGGAGAAGACCCGATCGATGAAATATCTGCTTCTAAATCCGCAAAAAGGTGAGAGGCTAAAGACGATGTAGCCCCGTGCGCACAGTCAAGAGCAATATGTAGCCCATCAAAATCAAAATCGACCGTTTGTTTCAGGTGCTGCATATACTTCTGGCCGCCTTCAAAATAGTCATTAATCTGGCCAAGGTCCTCTCCAGAAGGACGTGGGAGGTTATCCCCAGGTTCATCGAGTAATTTTTCGATTTCTAACTCCTGATCGTCTGTCAGTTTAAAGCCGTCGGGGCCGAAAAATTTGATCCCGTTGTCTTCTACAGGGTTATGGGAGGCTGAAATCATAATACCCGCTTCCGCCTGTAATGCTTTCGTTAAATAAGCTACACCCGGTGTAGAAATAATGCCTAAGCGCATCACTTCCGCTCCTATAGAGAGAAGACCTGCAGCTAATGCGCCTTCTAACATCTCCCCGGAAATACGCGTATCACGTCCGATAAGCACCTTTGGACGCTCTGTATTTTTAGTAAGAACATATCCGCCATAGCGTCCTAATTTAAAAGCCAGTTCGGGAGTAAGTTCTTTATTCGCTACTCCCCTTACACCATCTGTACCAAAATATTTACCCATAATTAATTGAAACCTCTCTTTCGTTGTCGCTTCTTAATTGTTTTTCTGGAAGAGCCCGAATCTGTTATTTTACTGGGCGTCTGCTGCCTGGTCCACTTCCACATTCACTTCAATTGTTTCCGGATCAACACTTGAAGCTTCCTCAGGAACCGGCACTTCTATTTCCACGGTCTCATCTTCCGTAATTCCTTCTACATCAACCGGAATGTTTTCAATTTCCTCAAGTTCTTCAAGAACGCTGTTAGGTCCTATAACCGTTACATTGGTTGTATCAGAGGTGATTGATTCTATGCTTACACCGTCAGCCGCGTCGCCTTCTGCTTCAAAGGAGACAGGCACCTCTTTCTCTGAGCGCTGAATCGGTACTGATACATCTACAGTGGTAGGGTCCAAAAGTACGTTTAGCTCATTCCCCTGGTCGTCATATACTTTTACAGGAGCCTTGAGAGCCTCTAAGTCACCGTCAGCCTCTCCGACGTCGATAATAGCTTTGACAGAAGCTACACGCTCAATAGCTTCAGCTGAACCAGTAATCGTTACTTGCTGGGGATCAAGTGCCGCTTCCCCAATCGTATATTCATCAGAAATTTCCTGTTCATTTATATAATCCACACTGATCGGAAAATCTTCATTTACTTTTTGATCAATCGTCACTTCTACTTCTTCAGGATCCATATTTACTTTTAATTGATTGGAGATACCGGAATGCTGAACATCTACTTCGTGCGTTCCCGGTCCTAAATCATTGAGGTCGACAAACGCCGTAAAGTTTCTCTGGCGGACGACCGGAGCCAGTGAACTGGTGGGGCCTTCTACAGTAACCACTACGTTTTGCGGCAGTCCGCTGACAACATACTGGTCGTTATCAAATCGAACCTCAAGAGGAACGTCGTTCATGACTTCTCTTTCAGAGGTGGTATCATTAAACCATTGAGAATCAGAATCCATATTATCATCCACATTGATGGAAACCCAAAGGAGCACAGCTAAAAGCAATGAAATAATTCGGAGAACCCATTTATTTTTAAATAAATTATCCATTCTTTTTCCCCCTCCAGTTCCAGGATTTAGAGGCAGGATTTTTAGCGCCAAAGTCGAGCTCGCTTCGTAAAATGTCTTCCAGCGTTTCCTGATCGAGCTGCCTGTGCAGCTCTCCATTTTTCGTACAGGAAATCGCTCCTGTTTCTTCAGATACTACAATGGTTACCGCATCAGTGACTTCACTGATTCCCATAGCTGCACGGTGCCGTGTCCCTAATTCCTTAGAAATAAACGGGCTTTCAGACAATGGCAGATAACAAGCGGCTGCTACAATTTTGTTTTCTTTAAGTATTACGGCTCCATCGTGCAGCGGCGTGTTCGGTATAAATATGTTCGTTAATAATTCACTTGTTAAATGTCCGCCGACAGGAATGCCTGTTTCCACATAATCCCCCATGCCGGTTTCTCTTTCTATCGTAATCAATGCACCAATCCGCCGCTTAGCCATGTAGTTGCACGACTTAATAATCGCCTGAAGAGACTTCTCGCCGTCCTCTTCTTCTCCACCCGTCCGGCTGAAGAAGCTTCCTCGGCCCAACTGTTCAAGCGCCCGTCGCAGTTCGGGCTGGAATAATATAATGATTCCTAAGAAACCCCAAGTAATTGCTTGTGACATCAGCCACCTCAGTGTGGTCAGTCCAAATAAATTACTCAATAACCATATAGCCAAGACAATGAATATACCTTTTAATAACTGAACGGCCTTTGTGCCTTGGATAAGCATGATTAATTTATATACAACAAACCAGACAAGGGCAATATCAATAGCAATTAAAAATAGATCTAAAAACTCAAATCCCCCATCAAGCATGCTTACACTTCCTTTTGAAGATATTCAACTTTAATAAAAAGCCATAGCCTGTTTATTATACCATATTTCCAATTTTACTAATATTAAATGGAGAAGACAAAAATAAAACCACCATGATGTGCATGGCGGTATGCATAGTTGATTTATTCAGAATCAGAACCGAAGGAGAAAACATCCGTTATGAAGTTTTTCGTATGGTACCACATCCACTCAAAAACTTGATTCACTTCGTTAATTTCGCCGCTGGCATAAGCCTGGTAGTTCTCACCATTGGCCAGCGGGCCTTCGGGTTCATCCGTAATAAAATCTCCATTAATTAACGTTACGTCTCCATCGATCTTTCCTTCTACTTTAAGATCTCCATTACGTACAACTAAGTCCCCCTGTACCGTTACTCCCTCAGGTACAATGACGGTATCATCCTGAATGATAAGATTCTCTTGTTTAGAAACTGTCATCTGCTGGTCCTGTTCCCAGACGGATAAAATCCCGCTAAACATCAGGAGAAAGAATACCGCAGCAGCCGTAATAAACGGATGCCTTTGCAGAGTACGGACATAGCTTTTTCTTTTCTTTTGTTTAGGAAGGTTATTCATGACCTGTGCCGTAAAATTCTCCGGAGCAGGAAGAGAGTCGGTGCTTTTTATTAAAGTAATGGATCGTTTTAATTCATGAAAATGACTCTGGCACGATGGGCAAGCCTGGAGATGGTCCCGCAGTCGTCGTTCTTCTTCTTTATTTAGTTCGCCATCCAAGTACTTATGCATAAGTACTACAGCTTCCTTTTTGCAGTTCATTCCCTCAACTCCTTTACACATGTCGAAGCCTTTTTCTCAAGGCTTCCCGGCCCCGGTGCACCCTTGTCTTTACCGTCCCTACCGGAATTTCCAGTACATCTGCAATTTCCTGCAGCGACAGTTCATCTAAATACCTTAATACAATAACGCTTCTGTATTTAGGAGGCAAGGCCAGCATTTCGCGCTGAATGTAATTCTGAAGCTCCAGACTTTCCACTTCTTCTTCAGGAAGCGCTTGATCGACTGCTAACTGAGAGTACATATTCAGTCCATCTGTACCTTTTACTTCCGCATCAAGATAATAGTCCGGCTTTCTTTTTCTCAGCCAGTCAATTGTGAGATTCGTTGCAATGCGGTAGAGCCAAGTAGAGAACTTACGGCGCTCATCGTAACGGTCTATATTCGTATATGCCCGTATAAAAGCTTCCTGGGCCAGATCTTCCGCCTCTGATGGAATACCGACCATTCGGTAGCAGATATGATACACTTTGTTCTGATAAAAGGTAACAATATCCTCAAATGCGGATGGATCGCCCTTTTTGAGCTCTTTAATTTTTTTCTTTATCATGTTTTCCATATCCTATACCTCCGCTGATTATGCGGTGTTACCTATACGTATAGTTCCGCAATAAGGTTTCAAAATTCATACAAATTATGTTTATCATATAGAAAAAAAGGTAATAGAAAGACCATTGAGGTCTAAGGGAGGTGAAAACATTGAACGCGGAGAGAAAGCTGTTAAATGAAATTGAGGATTGCAGAAATGAAATGAACCGGCTGACAAAGAAGTATTCATTAACATCTAAGCATGTTGTATATGTAAGTGCAAAATTAGATCGGCTGCTAAATGAATATGAGAAAAAAAAGGACCAGCAACCGTCCTTCCAAAGGGTCAGCTGCTGAATTAAAAGCCCTAACGCATACCTTTTATTTTAAACTTTCACCAAGCAGGGAACCCATTAATCCTACCGCCATGTTGGCCGTTTTGTTCTTTTCATCAAGGATCGGATTGACTTCAACGAACTCTGCAGATGTGATCATTTGAGATTCAGCTAACATTTCCATAGCTAAATGACTCTCACGATAGCTTAACCCGCCAAGGACCGGTGTTCCGACACCTGGTGCTTCATTAGGGTCAAGCCCATCTAAATCCAAACTTAAATGTACCCCGTCTGTGCGATCCTTTAAATAATTTATTGCTTCTTTCATTACGGCAGGCATTCCCATTTTATCTACTTCATGCATACTATATACTTTTATACCTTTTTCTTTTATTAATACTTTTTCCCCGGCATCTAAAGAACGTGCTCCAATAATGAGAATGTTCTCCGGTTTTACTTTAGGTGAGTATCCTAATATATTTGTAAGCTTTTCATGCCCTATTCCTAAGCTTGCAGCCAGCGGCATCCCATGAATGTTTCCAGACGGCGAGCTTTCCCCCGTATTTAAATCTCCATGAGCATCGTACCAAATAACCCCTAAGCTCTTATAATGCTTTGAGATTCCTGCAAGTGTCCCCATTGCAATACTGTGATCTCCTCCAAGAACTAATGGAAAATTACCTTTTTGAACAACAGCATCCACTTTTTCTGCTAAACGCAGGTTACCTTCAGCGACTTCTGTAAGGTTTCTTAAGTTATCCTCTTTTTGCTCTTTTTGACGTTTAGGACGGGAAATTTCAATATCTCCCAAATCTTCTATGTCTAATTCTAACTGCTCCAAGCGCTCCAACACCCCCGCATAGCGAATAGCACTCGGACCCATATCAACACCTCTGCGGCTCTGTCCTAAATCCATAGGTACGCCTACAATAGAGATTTGCTTAACCATACCAAATTCCTCCTTTTACTATCTCATCTAATTGTAGACGTTTTCATACCAATGACTCAACTAGACAAAATTGTGTATATATATACGTTATAAATGAGAAATCACCTTTTTTATAGCATGGTTCAGACTATCAGCTATCATCATTTTTTGAAATATTTCCGGAGTCTTTCTATGAAATCGGCACCTTCACTTCCTGCCCCTGTTAAGACTAGTACTTTTAGTGCCAGCCTGTTCGGCTGCCTGTATGTCCTTCATTCGACCTCCAATCACCCATCTTTCCTGGAGATTAAATTCATTATCTTTACAGGCTTGCTCGATCATGCCGGTTTTAGGCTTTCTGCACACTATCCATTCCAAACCCCAGCAATTCCTATTTAAATGCCTTTTCTGTTGATTTACCTTTAGAGATCCCTGGTTGATTGGTAAAAGAAAATACGAGAAACCCGTTCTTTTTTAAAAGTTCGAGATGCTCTCTTACTTCAGGATATAATGTAAAGCTTCCTGGGTATTCAATTTGGCTGCTTCCCCCAAGTGTACCGTCACGGTCGATAAAAACAGCTTTTTTCATAGGAACACCCCTTTTTATTCCTGCTGTCTTAAGAAAAACTGCTTAACAAAAAAAGGCTGACATCTCAATGATGACAGCCTAATGATGTAATTCTGATTATGTATGGTGGAGCCTAGCGGGATCGAACCGCTGACCTCCTGCGTGCAAAGCAGGCGCTCTCCCAGCTGAGCTAAGGCCCCGAACAATGGAGCGGGAGACGGGATTCGAACCCGCGACCCCCACCTTGGCAAGGTGGTGTTCTACCACTGAACTACTCCCGCACTCAGGTGCGGATGAAAATTAAAAGTGAGCCATGGAGGGCTCGAACCTCCGACCCTCTGATTAAAAGTCAGATGCTCTACCAACTGAGCTAATGGCTCGTAATTAAAATAAGTTCTCGTAAGTTTGTTGAGTGACGATGCTCGTCGTGTTGCAAGCTTATTCAGTGATGCCGCACTCCTCGCAAGCCTGCAGGAAGCTTACTCATGTGGTTGGCTTGCTCTACCAACTGAGCTAATGGCCCTTAATAATAAGTGGTTTTCATAAATTAAAAATCATTTAAACACAAGAAAATACCTAGCTCTTATTTAAGCTAGATGTAAGTTGAAAAAATGGCTGGGCCAGCTGGATTCGAACCAGCGCATGACGGTACCAAAAACCGTTGCCTTACCGCTTGGCTATGGCCCATTGATGACATTAAGTATTATTACCATATCCAACTTATTTATTCCATCTTTTTAAATAAAATGGTGGAGGGAGTAGGACTCGAACCTACGAACCCGATGGGAGCGGATTTACAGTCCGCCGCGTTTGGCCAACTTCGCTATCCCTCCACTATTCAAAAATGGAATCAATGGTGCCGGCCAGAGGACTTGAACCCCCAACCTACTGATTACAAGTCAGTTGCTCTACCAATTGAGCTAGGCCGGCTAAATGGTGGAGGATGCAGGGCTCGAACCTGCGACCCCTTGCTTGTAAGGCAAGTGCTCTCCCAGCTGAGCTAATCCTCCAAATGGTGACCCGTACGGGATTCGAACCCGTGTTACCGCCGTGAAAGGGCGGTGTCTTAACCGCTTGACCAACGGGCCAAAAAAATGTTCTTCTTCAGAGCTTCCAGCCGGATTTGAACCGGCGACCCCTTCCTTACCATGGAAGTGCTCTACCACTGAGCTATGGAAGCAAGTGGCTCCACAGGTAGGATTCGAACCTACGACCGATCGGTTAACAGCCGATTGCTCTACCACTGAGCTACTGTGGAATAGTGAAGCTTATTAATGAGGCAGCGTCCTACTCTCACGGGGATATACCCGACTACCATCGGCGCTGAAGAGCTTAACTGCTGTGTTCGGCATGGGAACAGGTGTGACCTCTTCGCTATCGCCACCTCATCTATTATATGGAGGTAAACCCTCAAAACTGGATAAGACTGATTGGAATCAAACCGTCATAATTTGTAGCTGCAACGCCTAGGCGTTTTCGCTTTTCTTTTAAAGTTAAGTCATCGATTGATTAGTATCCGTCAGCTCCACGTGTCACCACGCGTCCACCTCGGACCTATCGACCTCATCGTCTCTGAGGAATCTTACTAACTTATTGTTAGGGGAAATCTCATCTCAAGGGGGGCTTCATGCTTAGATGCTTTCAGCACTTATCCCGTCCACACGTAGCTACCCAGCGATGCTCCTGGCGGAACAACTGGTACACCAGCGGTGTGTCCATCCCGGTCCTCTCGTACTAAGGACAGCTCCTTTCAGATTTCCAACGCCCACGACGGATAGGGACCGAACTGTCTCACGACGTTCTGAACCCAGCTCGCGTACCGCTTTAATGGGCGAACAGCCCAACCCTTGGGACCGACTACAGCCCCAGGATGCGATGAGCCGACATCGAGGTGCCAAACCTCCCCGTCGATGTGGACTCTTGGGGGAGATAAGCCTGTTATCCCCGGGGTAGCTTTTATCCGTTGAGCGACGGCCCTTCCATACGGTACCGCCGGATCACTAAGCCCGACTTTCGTCCCTGCTCGACTTGTAGGTCTCGCAGTCAAGCTCCCTTGTGCCTTTACACTCTGCGAATGATTTCCAACCATTCTGAGGGAACCTTTGGGCGCCTCCGTTACTCTTTGGGAGGCGACCGCCCCAGTCAAACTGCCCACCTGACACTGTCTCCGGACCGGATCACGGTCCTGGGTTAGAATGTCCGTACAGCCAGGGTGGTATCCCACCAGCGCCTCCACCGAAGCTAGCGCTCCGGCTTCTCAGGCTCCCACCTATCCTGTACAAGCTGTACCAACATTCAATATCAGGCTACAGTAAAGCTCCACGGGGTCTTTCCGTCCTGTCGCGGGTAATGCGCATCTTCACGCATAGTATAATTTCACCGGGTCTCTCGTTGAGACAGTGCCCAAGTCGTTGCACCTTTCGTGCGGGTCGGAACTTACCCGACAAGGAATTTCGCTACCTTAGGACCGTTATAGTTACGGCCGCCGTTTACTGGGGCTTCGGTTCAACGCTTCGCTAAAAGCTAACGCATCCCCTTAACCTTCCAGCACCGGGCAGGTGTCAGCCCCTATACTTCGCCTTACGGCTTCGCAGAGACCTGTGTTTTTGGTAAACAGTCGCTTGGGCCTTTTCACTGCGGCTCCTCGGCAGAGGAGCACCCCTTCTCCCGAAGTTACGGGGTCATTTTGCCGAGTTCCTTAACGAGAGTTCTCCCGCTCACCTTAGGATTCTCTCCTCGCCTACCTGTGTTGGTTTGCGGTACGGGCGCCTCTTTCCTCACTAGAGGATTTTCTTGGCAGTGTGAAGTCCGGAGCTTCGGTACTTTATTTCCCTCCCCATCACAGCTTGACGTTGCCGGACGGATTTGCCTATCCGACCGTCTTGCTGCTTGGACGCACTCTTCCAATCGTGCGCACTCCTTATCCTCCTGCGTCCCCCCGTCGTTCAAACGGAAAGGAGGCGGTACAGGAATATCCACCTGTTGTCCATCGCCTACGCCTTTCGGCCTCGGCTTAGGTCCCGACTAACCCTGAGAGGACGAGCCTTCCTCAGGAAACCTTAGGCTTTCGGTGAAAGAGATTCTCACTCTTTTTTCGCTACTCATACCGGCATTCTCACTTCTAAGCGCTCCACCAGTCCTTACGGTCTGACTTCGCCGCCCTTAGAACGCTCTCCTACCACTGATCCATCAGGATCAATCCGCAGCTTCGGTGGTGTGTTTAGCCCCGGTATATTTTCGGCGCGGAGTCACTCGACCAGTGAGCTATTACGCACTCTTTCAATGATGGCTGCTTCTAAGCCAACATCCTGGTTGTCTAAGCAACTCCACATCCTTTTCCACTTAACACACACTTAGGGACCTTAGCTGGCGGTCTGGGCTGTTCCCCTCTCGACCATGAACCTTATCACCCATGGTCTGACTCCCAGAACAAAGTCATTGGCATTCGGAGTTTGACTGAATTCGGTAACCCGGTAGGGGCCCCTCGTCCAATCAGTGCTCTACCTCCAAGACTTTCTATTCTGAGGCTAGCCCTAAAGCTATTTCGGAGAGAACCAGCTATCTCCGTGTTCGATTGGCATTTCACCCCTACCCACACCTCATCCCCGCAATTTTCAACTTGCGTGGGTTCGGGCCTCCAGTCAGTGTTACCTGACCTTCACCCTGGACATGGGTAGATCACACGGTTTCGGGTCTACGACCGCATACTCAAATCGCCCTATTCAGACTCGCTTTCGCTGCGGCTCCGCTTCTCATCAGCTTAACCTTGCATACGGTCGTAACTCGCCGGTTCATTCTACAAAAGGCACGCCGTCACCCATGAATGGGCTCCGACTACTTGTAGGCACACGGTTTCAGGTTCTCTTTCACTCCCCTTCCGGGGTGCTTTTCACCTTTCCCTCACGGTACTGGTTCGCTATCGGTCACTAGGGAGTATTTAGCCTTGGGAGATGGTCCTCCCGGATTCCGACGGAATTCCTCGTGTTCCGCCGTACTCAGGATACACTCCGGAGGAGAAAGGATGTCGAGTACAGGGCTGTTACCCTCTATGGCGGATCTTTCCAGATCACTTCGTCTATCCTCTCTCTTGGTAACTCCAAAGGAGTGTCCTACAACCCCAGAAAGCAAGCTTTCTGGTTTGGGCTGATTCCGTTTCGCTCGCCGCTACTTGGGAAATCGCGTTTGCTTTCTCTTCCTCCGGGTAATGAGATGTTTCAGTTCCCCGGGTCTGCCTTCCATAACCTATGTATTCAGTTATGGATACTGTTCCATTACGAACAGCGGGTTTCCCCATTCGGAGATCCTGGGATCAAAGCTTACTTACAGCTCCCCCAGGCATTTCGGTGTTAGTCCCGTCCTTCATCGGCTCCTAGTGCCAAGGCATCCACCGTGCGCCCTTATTCACTTAACTTTTAAATCGTCGTGAAAAGACGTTTCTTACTTTGGTTTGATGTCTTGTCAAATCTTATCCAGTTTTCAAGGTTCACAACTAAAAGATCAGTTGATTATAAAACACAAAAAGAAATACTTTGTGTTTTAAAGGTAATATGGTGGAGCCTAGCGGGATCGAACCGCTGACCTCCTGCGTGCAAAGCAGGCGCTCTCCCAGCTGAGCTAAGGCCCCGTATATGAATGGTGGGCCTGAGTGGACTCGAACCACCGACCTCACGCTTATCAGGCGTGCGCTCTAACCAGCTGAGCTACAGGCCCATTCATTACAATAATTTAATTTTGATCTCTCAAAACTGAACAACCAACCATGTACGTCCTCCGAAGGAGACGGCTAAAAAGCCGTTCCTTTTATCCTTAGAAAGGAGGTGATCCAGCCGCACCTTCCGATACGGCTACCTTGTTACGACTTCACCCCAATCATTGGCCCCACCTTCGGCGGCTGGCTCCATAAAGGTTACCTCACCGACTTCGGGTGTTGCCAACTCTCGTGGTGTGACGGGCGGTGTGTACAAGGCCCGGGAACGTATTCACCGCGGCATTCTGATCCGCGATTACTAGCGATTCCGGCTTCATGCAGGCGAGTTGCAGCCTGCAATCCGAACTGAGAATGGTTTTATGGGATTTGCTACACCTCGCGGCTTCGCTGCCCTTTGTACCATCCATTGTAGCACGTGTGTAGCCCAGGTCATAAGGGGCATGATGATTTGACGTCATCCCCGCCTTCCTCCGGTTTGTCACCGGCAGTCACCTTAGAGTGCCCAACTCAATGCTGGCAACTAAGATTAGGGGTTGCGCTCGTTGCGGGACTTAACCCAACATCTCACGACACGAGCTGACGACAACCATGCACCACCTGTCACTTGGTCCCCGAAGGGAAGACCCTATCTCTAGGGTGGTCCAAGGATGTCAAGACCTGGTAAGGTTCTTCGCGTTGCTTCGAATTAAACCACATGCTCCACCGCTTGTGCGGGCCCCCGTCAATTCCTTTGAGTTTCAGCCTTGCGGCCGTACTCCCCAGGCGGAGTGCTTAATGCGTTAACTTCAGCACTAAGGGGTGGAAGCCCCCTAACACCTAGCACTCATCGTTTACGGCGTGGACTACCAGGGTATCTAATCCTGTTTGCTACCCACGCTTTCGCACCTCAGCGTCAGAAACAGACCAGAGAGTCGCCTTCGCCACTGGTGTTCCTCCACATATCTACGCATTTCACCGCTACACGTGGAATTCCACTCTCCTCTTCTGTCCTCAAGTTCCCCCGTTTCCAATGACCCTCCACGGTTGAGCCGTGGGCTTTCACATCAGACTTAAGGAACCGCCTGCGCGCGCTTTACGCCCAATAATTCCGGACAACGCTTGCCCCCTACGTATTACCGCGGCTGCTGGCACGTAGTTAGCCGGGGCTTTCTCGCGAGGTACCGTCAAGGTACCGCTCTATTCGCACGGTACTTGTTCTTCCCTCGCAACAGAACTTTACGATCCGAAGACCTTCATCGTTCACGCGGCGTTGCTCCGTCAGACTTTCGTCCATTGCGGAAGATTCCCTACTGCTGCCTCCCGTAGGAGTCTGGGCCGTGTCTCAGTCCCAGTGTGGCCGATCACCCTCTCAGGTCGGCTACGCATCGTCGCCTTGGTGAGCCGTTACCTCACCAACTAGCTAATGCGCCGCGGGCCCATCTGTAAGCGATAGCTCAGAAAGCCATCTTTTACTCTTCCCTCATGCGAGGGAGGTGATTACCCGGCATTAGCCCCGGTTTCCCGGGGTTATTCCGGTCTTACAGGCAGGTTGCCCACGTGTTACTCACCCGTCCGCCGCTCATTCCACTAACGTCACCCCCGAAGGGGATCAGTTAGCTTCCTGCGCTCGACTTGCATGTATTAGGCACGCCGCCAGCGTTCGTCCTGAGCCAGGATCAAACTCTCCATAAAAGTAGTTTGACTTGCTCATTTGCACACCGAATGTGCTTGTTTGAATTCTCTCTATATAATAGAAAGAATAAATTGACGTACTGATTGGTTCGTTCAGTTTTCAAAGATCAAATTGTTTCGATGTCTTTTTAGCGACAAGAACTAATTTATCATGGTTACATGAATAAGTCAACATGTTTTCTAAAGAAAAATTAAATTCTTAGTGATTAGGAGAAACACTTTTTTGTGAATCCCTTTCCTGACAACGATTAATAATATAGCACAGATTTTAAACTCAGCGCAATACATTTTCATAAACTTTTTTAGATTTTTCTTTTTCCCTCCTTCCCCATCCTTAAACCATTTTTCTTCAAAACAAAAGCCCAGGTTAATCTCCCGGGCTTTTGCCTGATGATGAATACATAAAATTAGTTCTGTTTTTTCTTCTTGGGCATATAGTGTAAGCACTCTTCACCAGAAGCAAACCTTCGAAAAAGGCGGAACAAAACTTCATACCTTTTTTCCATAGCGTTCTTAATGGAAGGATCGATTCGGTTATCCCCCAGGTCAAGAGTGATTTCTTCCATCTCCCGCCTTAATAAGTACTCTATCTCTTGGTACTCTTGCTTTGTAATCATGAGACCATACATCCAAGACCCTCCCTAAGTGTTCAACAGCTTCTTTTTATTCTTACCCTTTTTTCGGGATTTATAGCATAGGTTGTCCTGTTTTTCATAGATATAAATCATATAGGTGAAAAAAGGAGTGCGTGGGCGTGAAATTTCACAAAAAACGTATAGGGTCGTTTAAACGTTATGGAATCATAGTAGTTATTGCTTTGTTTTGCGCCGTTTTAATGTGGGTAGGCCAGCGAAGCCAGGTTTCTGTGTTTTCGAATAATGGTGAACCGCGGGCTTTATCACAAGGAAGTGAAGAGCATCCGTTTATTTCCTTAACCTTCAATATCAGCTGGGGAAGCAACAAAGTGCACGATATTTTAAAATCTTTAGAGGCACATGAGACAAAAGCCACGTTTTTTCTAAGCGGCGAATGGGCGGAGCGCCACCCGGATATTGTCAAAGCGATTCACGACGGAGAACATGAAATTGCGATGATGGGCTATGCGTACGAAAGCTATATGGACAAGGAAGCTGCCGAAGTGCGCCAGGATATTGAAAAGGCTCAGGGGGTTTTTGCAAAGCTCGGTTTTGAAGAAGTTCATTGGATCCGCCCGCCTCACGGAAAATACAATGAAGAAGTGTTAAAGGTAATCGAAGAAGAAAAACTAGAAGCGATCCAATGGAGTGTAAACCCGAGAGACTGGGAAAACCCGGGCACTAATAAAATCATTGATCAAGTGTTAAATGATACCGGCAAAGGAGATATCATTCTTCTGCACGCTTCTGATTCTGTCAAGCAGACCGACAAAGCTCTTGAAGTATTACTGCCGGGCTTAAAGCAGAAAAAGCTTAAATTTGTAACGGTCTCTGAACTGGTGAACGGAAGCCAGACAACCATTGAACAGGTGAATTAATAAAGAGAGCTGCCTATTTAAGGCAGCTCTCTTTTTCCTATTTAGCAGCAGGCTGATCTCTCGTAAGCCTATGTAAAATTAAAAGCTGATATGCATTACAGATAACGAGCGGAATGATCATTAACCATACATAATCAGGTGAAGCCGCTCGCAAAGCGGGCACCCATTCGACCGACGTTACAACGACCATAAAAAATAAGGCGGGTACAAATGCCTGTCGGTTCGTTTCCTGCGTTTTTTTCCACGCCACCGCTAAAGAAACTACAAATAAACCGAGGGATGTAAAAACATAAGGCCACACAGACACGTTATCTGCCGCTTGATATCTAAAGTAAATAAGATCAAAAATGACAAATGCGATTAAAAATAATTGGATCAATCCCCAGCTTCTCTTAAATAAACCTTTACCAAATTGGTGGATCGTTAAATAAGCGAAGAAGCCCATTTGACTGATTACACTGAATATAAATCCTAATCCTGAAAAAAATAATAATAATCCAAGCAGTTCAAATATTTGAAAAGGCTGCAGAACAGCAGCATAGGATTCTTTTTTAATTATAAAACTGGATACTAACGTTAAAACTCCGCCGATTAACAGCGTCGTTAAAAACAGACGTACCCATTTTCGACTATTCACGTTAATTCTCCCCCTGTTGGCTAATACTTCCCACACGTATTCTACCATGATTCCAGGTATTTTTCCTTAATGGCCCGAATATTTTTTGTGACATGTTGCATATTAAACGTAAGGGATAACTTATGGAAAGGGGACATTCACATGTCCAGATTTCGAATCATTTGTCCCATTCTCCTCGTCATGCTGTTAGCTGCATGTAATGGCACTTCAAGTGCCAGCGAGCAAGCGGATTATGATACCACCAAAAATATGATGGTTGATATATTAAAAACTGACGATGGGCAGAAAGCTTTAAAAGAAGTCCTTTCTGAAGAGGAAATGAAGCAGGAAATGGCCTTAGAGTCAGCAGATGTGCAAAATGCCGTTAAAGAAACTTTGCTATCTGAAAAAGGCAAGGCGTTTTGGAGCAAGCTTTTCTCCGACCCTTCCTTTGTGCAAGAGTTCAGTAAAGTCGTCCAGGAAGAACAGGAAGGCTTAATGAAAGGTCTTATGAAGGACTCTGAATATCAGTCTTCTTTAATCGAACTTTACCAGAACCCTGAAATGATGGAAAAAATGCTTGAGGTTATGCAAGGGCAGAAGTTTAGGGCCCACCTGGAAAAAACCATTCAAGAAACCTTAAACAACCCGGTCTTTCAGGCGAAAATGAGCGAAACCCTGCTTAAAGCTGCAGAAGATATGCAGAGCGGCGGTGGAGGTCAAGGTGAAGGCGGAGGACAAGAGCAGTCCACTGAACAAGGTACAGAAGGAGAAGGCGGAGGACAGCAAGGCAGCTCCGGCCAATCCTCGCAATAGAAAAAACACGCAGCCGTAGTTGACTGCGTGTTTTTTTCTTTAATATTTACTGATGACCTTAGCAGCCATATTGCGATAAACGACCCCAATTGGATGGTCTTCCTGATAAACAGAAGGTGCAAATACATCTTCATCTTCATAAGGCTGCTGCAGAGGAATGTGACCTAGCACATCTGTTTTCAGCTGCTCGGCCAGCTTCACTCCGCCGCCGCGGCCGAAGATAAATTCTTTATTTCCTGTTTCTTTACTTTCGAAATAAGACATATTTTCGATGACCCCCAGAATATCGTGCTCCATTTTAATCGCCATTTGGCCGGCACGAGCAGCAACGAACGCAGCTGTTGGGTGAGGTGTTGTCACAATAATTTCTTTGGACGAAGGCAGCAAGGAATGCAGATCCATCGCTACATCACCTGTTCCAGGCGGCAAATCAAGAAGTAAATAATCTAATTCACCCCATTCGACCTCTTTAAAAAAGCTTGTGAGCATTTTGCCAAGCATTGGTCCACGCCATACAATCGGAGAGTTGTCCTCTACGAAGAAGCCCATAGAGACAAGCTTTACACCAAATCGTTCTACCGGAATAATCTTCTCGCCGCGAACAACCGGGCGTTCTTCTACACCCATCATGTCAGGTACACTAAACCCGTAAATATCGGCATCAATAATCCCGACTTTTTTACCGAGACGCTTTAAAGCCACTGCCAGGTTTACGGTTACTGTAGACTTTCCTACGCCGCCTTTACCACTGGCAATCGCAATGAATTTCGTATCACTGCCTGCTCCTAAGAGAGCAGCTCCCTCATCCTGGGCCGCTTCGGGCTGGAATTTTTCGATAACCTCATCAGGGAGCTGATCAAAGCGCAGGCCTACTGTAGCCGCTCCGCCGTTCTTTAATGCATTAACGATTTTCTGCTGCAGCTCCATCTGCTCAGCTGTATTCGTCTTCGCTATTAATATCTTAACGCTCACATGATTCTTCTCTTCTTTTATCTTAATTTCTTCGACTCCACCGGTTTCTTCTAACGTTTTATGTAAAAACGGATCCTCGATCGAGTGAAGGATTTCCAGAACCTTTTCTTGTGTCAGCACGTGCGTCACCTTCCTTAGAAATGTTTCGACAGTGCAAGTATAACATACATGAAACGCTTTCTAAGTGATATGCATTTGATCCTTATTATTCTTTATCCGCTTCGTGACGCAGAATGCCTTTATAGATGGAAGCTGCTACTTTTCTCTGATAATCCTCGCTTTCAAGAAGCGTTCTTTCATCAGGGTTTGATAAAAATCCGGCTTCTACTAAAACACCAGGATTATCCGCGTGGTCGACAATATAAATATTTCTTAACCCGAGTGCTTCCCTTTTTGTGTTATTAAGGTTTTCTTTAATCTCTTTCTGCACCGATTTCGCTAACTTCTTACTCTCTTCCTGATTAGGGTTGTAGAATGTCTGGGCCCCTCTCCACTGCGAAGCAGGTATCGCATTAAGGTGCAGACTGATAAAAAGGTCGGTTTTAGAGTCGTTAATAAGCTCCATTCTCTTACGGATATCTTCCGACTTACGCTGCGATAAGCTTCCTCCCTCTGTTGATAAATCTTTATCTTCATCTCTTGTTAAATAAACGATCGCTCCTGCTTGCTGCAAATAATCTCGTAAATATTTTGAAAGCTGCAAGGTAATGTCCTTTTCTTCGGTGCCATTCGCCCCTCTGGCTCCCCCGTCTGGCCCGCCGTGTCCTGGGTCAATGACAATAACTTTCCCAAAAAGAGGAGATGACCAAGACTGCCATGTGTCTTTCACTTCCTGAACAGGGAAAGATATTAAACTCACGCACAATAATACGGCCGCGAACCATATGACCGTTTTCCACCGTCGTCCCATATTGATCCACTCCCACTTCTTCCACTTGTAGCTCAATATATGGGACAAGATTATGAATTATACCTCTGACTGGAATGATTCTTTTCGATCTGTATCAAATGTCCTAGCCCTTTTTCGTCGATTTTTGCAATATTCTAATAATTTTGCTACTTAAGTGGTATAGACAACTATATTTTTTAAAACTATGATTGAGGATAAACAGGGAAAGCCCTTACATAAAAGGAGGAATTTATGAAAAAAACAAGCGCTCTTTTAGTATTATCCACCGCCTTAGCCTCTTCTTTACTGTTTACCCCAGCAGATGAAAGGAGTGTAACAGCAGACGAATTGAAAAAACCAACGATGGAAAATCGAGCTCACAAGAAAACCCAGGAGAACCCCCACCCTGTTTTTTCTTGGAATAACCCAGGTCCATCTTCCCCCGTGCTTCACCCGGGATCTGTTAGAGGAGCCGGCATGATGCAGGCACCGCTTAATGCCATTGACTCTGTGATTGAAACAAGCATTTCTGAAGGTGCTCTTCCCGGCGCTGTCACTTTTGTCGCCAGAAAAGGGCATATCGTCCAGAATGAAGCTTACGGCCATTCCCTGCTTTACAAAGATGATCAAGGAAACGAAGTGCCCAACCCCCTTCACATGGAAAAAGATACGATTTTTGATGTAGCCTCTATAAGTAAAATATTCACCGCTACCGCAGCCATGATTTTATATGAAGATGGACATTTTCAGTTGGACGACCCTGTCGCTAAGTATATCCCTGAGTTTGCACAAAACGGAAAAGAACACCTTACGATTGAACAGCTGATGACCCATACTTCAGGTTTTACAGCATGGGTGCCTTTATACGCAAAAGGTAACACCAGGGAAGACCGCCTGGAATATGTTTATGCGTATCCATTGGCTAACCCGCCTGGATCTACATACACATACAGCGACTTGAACATGATTACACTCGGCGCCCTGATCGAAAAGATGTCAGGCCAGCGATTGGATGAGTTCGTATACGAAAACATTACAGGTCCCCTTAGAATGAAAGATACGATGTACAATCCGCCTGAGAAATTAAAAGAACGAATTGCAGCTACAGAATATCAGGCAGCTATTGGACGAGGACTGGTATGGGGAGAAGTGCATGATGAAAATGCCTGGTCGCTTGATGGAGTAGCTGGTCATGCAGGCGTATTCTCTACCGCCGAAGACTTAGGAAAGCTCGGCCATATGTACTTAAATGACGGCCGTTATGGCGGTAAACAAATTCTAAAATCTGAAACCGTTAAGCTGTTAACCGAAAATAGGATTCCTGAATTCCCCGGCGATGAGCACGGCCTTGGCTGGGAGCTGTCCCAAGGATGGTATATGGATGCTTTATCAGAAGCTTCAACGATGGGTCATACCGGATATACAGGAACATCTATGGTCGTCAATCAGGATAACGATACGATCGCCATTCTATTGACTAACCGCGTGCATCCGACAAGAAATACAGTATCCACTAATCCGACTAGACAATTATTTGCCCGTCAGGTCGCTGATGCCATTCCTGTTGACACACCTGCTCCTTCCTGGTTCTCAGGCTACGGAAACCAATTAAACCGTTCCTTAACTGCAAAAGTGGATGTCCAAAAAGCCACGGAGCTCTCCTTTGAGACATGGTATCGCCTTGAGAATGGATATGACCTTGGGCATGTAGAGGTATCTGAAGACGGTGAGAACTGGACAGCCGTCCGTGAAGCCTTCACTGGCAGCAGTGTAGCGTGGAGCGAGGAAAAAGTTACTCTACCAGCAGGTACGAATTTCGTCCGCTTCCGCTATGACACAGACGGAAGCGTGAATGGACGAGGCTGGTATATCACAAACTTGAATATAGACGGAAACCTTCAACTGCTCGATACAGAGTGGGAGAAAAGGTCTTATTAAGAAGGAAATTATGAGGAGGCAGTTAACGACCCCGCCTAGTGTGAGGCCGCTTAAAAAATGAGCAGATTCCTCCTTATACTTATAAAAAAGCCCCTAAAAAAGGAGTGAGAGCTAAATGAAAAGATTTCGAAAGCCGGCTATCCTGACAGCGGCTGCTGTACTGCTGATCAGCCCTTTTACACCACAGACGGCTGCGGCATCTGCTGAAGTCAAAGACCTCGTTCTTTTAGAAAACGCGGCACAGGTTCACGAAGAAATTGAAAATAATGAAGTTGACCTCACCGCTTTAAATCTATATGAGGACGGCCACTATACAAAAGTCGAAGAAAACCTTAATTGGTCGTCTTCTAACAAAAACGTCGCCACGGTTGATAAGGATGGCACAGTAACCCTGACCGGTCAAAACGGTCGTACGTTCATCTCGGTTAGTGACGGAAAGAATAAAGACCGAATCGCCGTCGACCATAAACCCGCTCAGGGAGAACCAGCCCTCGTGAAACAAAAAGGTGATCAGTACGATCTTATTCATAATGCGATTGAAGGAATGACGCTTGAAGAAAAAGTCGGACAGATGCTGATGCCAGACTTTAGAAACTGGGAAGGAAAAAACGTTACAAAAATGCTTCCTGAAATCGAGCAGGTCGTTAAAGACTATCACTTAGGAGGCGTCATTCTCTTCCGTGAGAACGTGGTGACGACAGAACAGACAGCTGAGCTCGTCGCAGATTATCAGGAAGCTTCACAAGAGCAGGGGCTGCTGATGGCGATTGACCAGGAAGGCGGAATTGTTACTCGTCTGCAATCCGGAACCGACATGCCTGGCAACATGGCCCTCGGTGCTACCCGCTCTCCTGAAATCACTGAAGATGTCGGAACAGCGATTGGATCAGAGCTGGAATCTCTAGGTATTAATATGAACCTCGCTCCGGTTTTAGATGTGAACAATAATCCCGATAACCCGGTGATTGGCACCCGCTCCTTTGGAGAAGATCCTGAACTCGTTGCTGATTTAGGAATCGCTTATACAAAAGGCCTTCAAAGTACGGGAGTAGCCGCAACAGCGAAACACTTCCCGGGTCACGGGGATACGGCAGTTGATTCACACCTTGGCCTGCCTGAAGTTCCTTATGATAAAGAACGCCTGATGGAAGTTGAACTTTATCCTTTTCAAAAGGCTATGGAAGCTGACATTGATGCAATTATGACTGCTCACGTCACGTTCCCTAAAATCGATGACACGAAAGTTATTTCCCAAAAGGATGGTACGGAAATTTCCCTTCCTGCGACCCTTTCACCAAAAGTGCTGACTGGTCTTATGCGTGAAGAAATGGGTTATGACGGCCTCATCATTACCGATGCCTTAAATATGAAAGCCATCTCCGACCACTTCGGTTCAGTCGATGCGGTCATCCGCGCTGTAAAAGCAGGAACAGATATCGTCCTGATGCCTGTTGGTCTTGAAGAAGTAGCTGAAGGTCTTCTGGACGCTGTAAAATCTGGTGAAATCAGTGAAGAACGCATTGAGCAATCGGTCGAAAGAATTTTAACCCTTAAATTAGAACGTGGAATTTTTAAAGAAGAAACACAGCCAAATATGGATGAGATCCTATCAGAAGCCAATGCCACTGTAGGGTCGCCTGAACACCAGGCCATTGAAAAAGAAGCCTCTGACCGTTCCATAACCCTTGTGAAAAACGATGATGTCCTTCCGCTTAATTTGGATGGAAAGATTGTCGTTGTCGGCAATACCTTTATCGACAGACTGCACACCTCTATTTCTGCCTATCGAGATGATGTGCAGTTGATTAAATCGACCCAGCCTTTAAATGATGATCAGCTTGCTCAAGTACAGGAAGCCGATCATATCATCGTTGGAACATATACGTATAATGTGGCCGGCCGTGCTCCAAGCAGTTCTCAAATGCAATTAGTGCAACAGCTGATCAATGAAGCAGATGCTCCTGTCATTGGGGTCGGCATCCGTAATCCATATGACGTGATGGCTTATCCGCAAGTGGATAGTTATCTCGCTCAATACGGTTTTAATGATGTAAGCTTTGACGCTACAGCAGCGACAATCTTTGGTGAGAACAATCCAACAGGGCAGCTGCCGGTAACGATCCCTGGAGAAGATGGAAAAGCCCTTTATGAATTCGGTCACGGATTAAGTTATTAAAGGGAAGGGGCGGATCCCTCCTCCCCATCCCTAAGTAAAAGACTCTGTTAAATGATGTTGGGTATTTCACCAAAGGAAAGGAATTTTACTCGCTTTTTGCAGACGAACGCTCGGGCCTCCTCGCGAGACCCACACTTTGGTGTGTTGGATCGCCTTGTGCAGGATTCTCAAAAATTCCTTTCCTTAAGCATCCTCTAAAACTTAATAGAGCCAAATAAAAAGGAGTGAAGCATTTGAAAAAATCAATGATCGGATTGCTCGTACTGGTTCTTGTACTGTCAACGTTTACAGCTGTTTTTGCAGATAAGAGCGGGAACAACGGACAGCAGAAAGGAAAAGATAAAAACTTTAAGCTTGGTGTAGAAGTTCTGCTGGAAGAAGAAAAAGAATTAATTGAAGGGAAAAATGTAGGCTTAATTACTAACCCTACTGGTGTTGATAAAGATCTTAATAGTATTGTTGACCTTCTTCATGAGGATCCTGATGTTAACCTGACTGCCCTCTACGGTCCTGAGCATGGTGTCCGTGGCAGTGCGCAGGCCGGGGAATATGTAGAATACTACATCGATGAACATACAGGGCTGCCGGTTTACAGCCTTTATGGCCAAACACGCAAGCCAACTCCAGAGATGCTTGAAGATATCGACGTCCTTTTATTTGATATACAGGACGTAGGAACCCGCTTCTATACTTACATTTATACAATGGCTTACGCGATGGAAGCCGCTCAAGAAAACGACATCCCTTTTATTGTTCTTGACCGTCCGAACCCATTAGGTGGAGAAAAAGTTGAGGGACCAGTGTTAGAAGAACCTTATAAATCATTCGTAGGAAATTATGAAATTCCACTTCGCCATGGAATGACTGTAGGTGAGCTGGCTAAATTTTTCAATGAAGAGTTTGAGATTGGCGCTGACCTGACAGTGGTTGAAATGAATAAGTGGAAACGGAATATGTATTACGATGACACACCACTTCAATTTGTAGCTCCTTCACCAAATATGCCGACAACAACAACGGCGCTTGTTTACCCGGGGGCTGCACTCATTGAAGGGACAAACGTTTCTGAAGGACGTGGAACAACCCAGCCTTTTGAACTGATCGGTGCTCCTTTTATTAACAGTACCGAACTTGCAGCAGAATTGAATGAATTGAACTTACCAGGCGTAATGTTCCGCGCTGCATCGTTTACACCTACTTTCTCTAAGCATGCTGGCAAACTAAGCAACGGGATTCAGATTCACGTGACGCACAAAGAATCCTTCCAGCCCATTGAAACAGGATTACACATTGTGAAAACGATCCATGATATGTACCCTGAAGACTTTGCCTTCCGCGCAGAAAATGCCAGCGGTATTTCCTTCTTCGATAACCTGATCGGAAACGGATGGGTCCGCGAAGCAATTGAAAATGGAGAATCTGTTGAAGAGATCCAGGCTCAGTGGCAGGATGAACTAATCGAATTTAAAGAAGTACGGGAAAACTATTTACTTTATAAATAATAGAAAAGCCTCGCGCTGACATCAGCCCGAGGCTTTTTTCGTATTGAAAATTCTCCCCTAAGAGATTCTGTATCCTCAGGTTTTTACGAGAACGGTCTGTCGTACATCCCCAAAGATTTAGAGAACCTTACAACTAATAACAGATGACAATAAAAAAGACTCTCAAGCTGAATAGCTGAGAGCCTTTGAAACGTTGATATCTTAACGTTTTGAGAACTGTGGAGCACGACGAGCACCTTTAAGACCGTATTTCTTACGCTCTTTCATACGTGCGTCACGTGTTAGAAGTCCTGCGCGCTTAAGTGGTGTGCGGTATTCAGGGTCTGCTTGAAGCAGAGCACGAGCGATTCCGTGACGGATCGCACCAGCTTGACCAGTGAAACCTCCACCATTTACGTTTACATATACATCATAGTTACCTTCAGTTTCTGTTACAGCTAGAGGCTGTTTCAGAATCGTACGAAGTGTTTCATATGGGAAAAAGTCTTCAGCATCACGCTTGTTAACAACTACGCGTCCTGTTCCAGGAACAAGACGTACACGAGCTGTTGACTTTTTACGACGTCCAGTACCGTAATATTGTACTTGTGCCACTCTCAATTACCTCCCTTTTATTATCCGCGAAGCTCGTAAACTTCTGGTTGTTGTGCTTCATGCTTGTGCTCAGATCCAGCATATACATGAAGTTTTTTGCCCATTTTGCGTCCTAGGCTTCCTTTAGGCAGCATACCTTTAACAGCAAGCTCAAGCATTTGCTCAGGGTATTTTGTACGCATTTCGTTAGCTGTACGCTGTTTCAAACCACCTGGGTGATTTGAGTGACGGTAATAAATCTTGTCGTTGATTTTGTTACCAGTTAGTTCAATCTGTCCTGCATTGATAATGATGACATGGTCGCCAGTATCAACGTGTGGAGTATACGTAGGTTTGTTCTTACCGCGAAGGATCGCAGCAACTTCGCTCGCTAGACGGCCAAGCGTTTGCCCTGCAGCATCCACTACGTACCACTTGCGATCCACGTTGTTTTCATTTGCCATGAAAGTTGTGCGCATATCGGTTTCCCTCCTGAATTGTTATCTTCACAAAGCTCATTTGTTATTTATCTCAATACGATTAGTTTCCGGGGCTAATCGTGGTATAGAAATAAAATGCCATAGAATATAATATAACACTCTTGTCCAAGATGTCAAGATGCAAACACAAGGAAACGTTGTTTTTTTGTAAGAAAAGTGGAAAGGGGCCGCTTAGGTCTGAAACGCATAAGCAAAACCATGCAGTGGCGGGGGTTGCCACGTAATGGGGTTGCTTATGGCGCGAAGTCCTGCCCCTTGGAACTGGACACCAAGAAAAGTGGAAACGGCCTGGTAGACACGAAACGCATAAGCAAGATGCCGTAATCGGGTAGTTTTTCATGATGCAGGTATATTGCTTATGACGCGAGTGTCTGGCCGTTGGAACTGGACATCAGAAATGTGGAGGCGAGCGTTTAGGCCTGTACGCATAAGCAAAACGGTCTTTCTTCACGCAGCCGGATTGCTTATGTCGCGAAGACCTGCCCCTTGGAACTGGACATCAGAAAAGTGGAGGAATTATCAATAATCAACCTTCCACAAAAACAGCCCATGCGGAGGAGCCGTTTTCCCCGCCGCTTCCCGATTTCTCGCTTCGATCATCTCAAGCATTTCTTCCGGCTGCCGTTCCCCCCGCCCTACTTCCAGCAATGTCCCTACTAGAATACGGACCATGTTGTATAAAAAGCCGCTTCCTTTAAAAATAAAGACAAGCTCCGATCCGTGCACCTCAACCGTCGCCTCATGAATCGTCCGGACTTTGCTTCCTTTTACATCCGTTCGTGAGGAACAGAAGGTGGTAAAGTCGTGCTCCCCTTCAATCAAGGAACAGGCCCTATCTATCGCCTCTATATCAAGAGGTCTTTTTTCATGATGAGAAAAGTGGCGTCGGAACAGATCAGGCTCCCGATAATTCCACACGAAATAGCGATATTCTTTCCCTGTTGTATCATAGCGGGCGTGGAAATCGGGGGCCGCTTCTTCTACTTCGGCTATATGAATATCTGCTGGAATCATAGAATTTAAGGCCCGCTTCCAATTACTCTCCGGAATTTGAAGCGGCGTATCAAAGTGAATGACCTGGCCTCGTGCGTGTACCCCAGAGTCGGTCCGCCCGGAAGCGGTTATTTTAACTTTTTCCCCTTTATGCATAGAGGCCAGAGCTTTTTCAATTTCCGCCTGCACGGTATTTCCGTTGGGCTGGACCTGATAACCGGCATAATTTGTGCCATCGTATTCCACTCTGCATTTTAATCGTTTCATACGCTTTGCCTCCACTTAGCTTCTCGTTAAAAACATTCCGGCCGCCACCAGGATAAACACGATATATCCGATGTAGTCGATACGGCCCACTTGCAGCTCTCTTAACTTCGTCCGGCCTTCTCCTCCACGATAGCCTCGTGCTTCCATGGCCATAGCGAGCTCCTCAGCGCGTTTAAAGGCACTGACAAACAAAGGGACCAGCAATGGTATAATCGCCTTAACACGGTCCTTAAATGAGCCTGTACGGAAGTCTACGCCCCTGGATGCCTGCGCCTTGGAGATTTTTTCAGTTTCCTGCATTAAAGTAGGAATAAATCGAAGCGAAATCGACATCATCAAAGCCAGCTCATGAACAGGAAAGCGAACTTTTTTTAACGGCCCTAACAGTTCTTCAATAGCGTCTGTAATTTCAATAGGTGTCGTCGTTAAAGTCAGCATTGAGGTGACGAGGATCAGCAGAAAGAATCGTAAAGAAATCGCAGCCCCTTGAATCACCGCGCCCTCGTACAGCTCCCATCCTGCAATGGAAAAAAGGACATCTCCCTCTTTCGTGACAAACAGGTGGAGAAGAAAGGTAAAAGCGATTAAAAACCAGACAGGCTTCAGCCCTTTTAATATATACGGAAGGCGAATTCTCGTAGCAATCGCGCTTCCTACAGCAAAAAGCGCCAGCAGTCCATAACTCATAACAGAATTAGCAAAGAATACGATTACGACAAAAAAGAATATGATAGCGATCTTCGTACGTGGGTCAAGCTTATGAATAGGTGACTGCCCGGGGATATACTGACCGATCATCATTGAACTACTCATGATAAGCTTCCTCCCTTCACCCATTCAGCCAATTCCTTTGCTAATTCAGTTAAGGATTGACCTCTGTATGGAATCTGCACCCCAAACTGTTCTTCAGCCTTATTTAAAAACTCGATGACCTCGGGAACATCCAGCTGCACTTGATCCAGTGATTCCTTATCTTTAAAAATTTCCAATGGCTCACCCTGACGGTACACTGTCCCTTTATTTAATATTACAATATGGTCAGCATACGTTAAGGCATCCTCCATACTGTGGGTCACTAACACTGTCGTCAAACCTTTTTCCCTATGCAGACGGGCAAACATGTCCATAATTTCTTTCTGCCCTCTCGGATCTAATCCGGCCGTAGGCTCATCTAACACAATGACTTCGGGGTTCATGGCCAGTACACCGGAAATGGCCACGCGTCTCATCTGTCCTCCGCTGAGATCAAACGGTGAGCGTTCCAGCAAATCATCATTTAAATGAACGGCTTCAATCGCGTCTTTTGTACGCTTGGCAATTTCAGTTTCTTCTACTCCAAAATTCGAAGGACCAAAAGCGATATCTTTCCTTACCGTTTCTTCAAACAGCTGATGCTCCGGGTACTGAAAAACGATCCCTACCTTCTCTCGGAGTTCACGAAGGTGTTTATTTTTCTCCCCTGCTTCAAGCACATAAGGACCGACCGTGACTTTACCGCTGGTCGGGCGCATTAAGCCGTTTAAATGCTGAAGTAAGGTTGATTTCCCTGACCCTGTATGGCCGATAACAGCGACGAATGACCCTGAGCGAATAGAAAAATTAATATCATCAAGGGCTTTATGTTCAAATGGACTGTCAGGCTGATAGACATAGCTTACCTTTTTGAACGTAATGTCCATAGTTCCTCCAACAACTCCTGGTGATTAAGTGGCTCACGTGATAGGTAAAGACCAGCAGCATTTAATTCTCCTGCCAGTTTTGCAACAAATGGAGTATCCAAGCCAATTTCTACTAACTTCTCTTTTTTCGCAAACAGCTCTCTTGGTGTGGAAGACATCCAGACTTCCCCGTTGTTCATAACGATCACCCGGTCTGCCTGCGTCACTTCCTGAAGATCGTGGGTGATGGTAATAAGGGCTAGGTCCCGCTGCTGCTTCACATCAAGAATCGTGTCCATGATTTCTTTTCTGCCTTTAGGATCCAGCATGGCTGTCGCTTCATCTAAAATAATATATTTAGGTGATACAGCCAGTACGCTAGCAATGGCTACGCGCTGTTTCTGCCCTCCTGATAAACGATGGGGCTCATGTAGTTCATAATCAAACATCTTAACAGCAGATAGACTCTCTTTAATTCTTTCTACCATAAGCTCCCTTGGCAGGCCATGGTTCTCCATTCCAAAAGCTACATCATCCCGGACCGTTGTTCCTACGAATTGGTTGTCAGGATTCTGAAAGACCATTCCTACATTCTTTCTGACGTCCCAAACCGTTTCTCTGCTTACTTTCGTTCCATTTACAAAAATTTCGCCTTCTTGGGGAAATAACAATCCATTCATCAGCTTAGCGATGGTAGATTTCCCGGAACCGTTATGCCCAATAACGGCGACCCATTCACTGGAATGGATCGTAAAGCTTACGTTCCGCAGCACCCAAGGGCCGTCTTCCTGATAGCGAAAAGAAACGTTTCTAAACTCAATCTCACTTTTCTCCATAGGCTATCCTCCACAGTCGCTATTTCCCAGGAAATAAAATTCACCATTTCCCGATAGGATGCGACACTTTCTCGTTTTCTTTTGGGCAATAAAAAAAGGGCTGGAGTTAACCTCTCGATGAGATTTAAGTCCTGCCCTTTAGTACCCATTTTCATGATGACATTAAACGAGTTCGATAATTGCCATCTTAGCTCCGTCACCTTTACGCTCGCCTAATTTAAGCACACGAGTGTAACCACCTTGGCGTTCTTCGTAGCGTGGTGCGATGTCAGAGAACAGCTTTTGAAGGGCTGTTTGATCTCCTTCTTCGTTCGCATCCGCTTTGTAAAGGAACGACTCAGCTTGACGACGAGCATGAAGATCGCCGCGCTTACCTAGTGTAATCATCTTTTCAACAACAGAGCGAAGTTCTTTAGCTTTAGCTTCAGTTGTTTCAATACGTTCGTGAATGATCAGGTCTGTCGCTAAGTTGCGAAGAAGCGCCATACGCTGATCAGTTGTACGTCCTAGTTTTCTAGCCATAGATTATCCCTCCCTTATAGGAATCTCTTAGATGTGATCTATCGATTAATCTTCTTTTCTTAAACCTAATCCAAGCTCATCCAGCTTGTGCTTCACTTCTTCAAGAGACTTACGGCCAAGGTTACGAACCTTCATCATGTCGTCTTCCGACTTATTCGCAAGTTCCTGAACTGTGTTAATTCCGGCACGTTTCAAGCAGTTATAAGAGCGAACAGACAAATCAAGCTCTTCGATCGTCATCTCAAGAACTTTTTCTTTTTGGTCCTCTTCTTTTTCAACCATGATTTCAGCTTTTTGAGCTTCATCAGTTAGGCCGACAAAGATGTTGAGGTGCTCCATATAGATTTTCGCTCCAAGTGAGATCGCTTCTTCCGGACGAATGCTTCCATCCGTCCATACATCTAACGTCAGTTTGTCGAAGTTAGAAGTTTGTCCGATACGAGTATTCTCCACTTGATACGTAACGCGGGATACAGGGGTGAAGATGGAATCTACAGGGATTACGCCAATTGGTAAATCATCGTGATTATTACCTTCAGCTGGGCGGTACCCACGGCCACGTTCAGCGGTAATACGCATACGCAAAGGCGTATTGCTATCTAAAGTAGCGATATGAAGATCTGGGTTCAGAACTTCTACATCACTATCATGCGTAATATCTGCTGCAGTTACCTTACCTTCTGTTTGTACATCAATCTCTAAAGTCTTCTCTTCATCGGAATAAATCTTCAAAGCTAGTTTCTTTAGGTTCAGTACGACAGTTGTTACATCTTCTACGACACCTTCAATGGTTGAGAACTCATGGAGTACTCCGTCAATTTGAACAGATGTAACAGCTGAGCCAGGTAATGAGGATAATAGAATACGACGTAAGGAGTTACCTAGTGTTGTACCATATCCACGCTCCAGCGGTTCAACGACAAATTTACCGAATGTGGAATCACTACTGATCTCAACCGGTTCAATTTTTGGCTTTTCAATTTCGATCATTTAAACAAAACCCTCCTTCAAAACGTCGAAACCCCGGTTAGACACCATGTCTAACCGAAATTCCTCAGGTAGGCAGTCGAATGAGACAACTACAATAAGACTGTCTATGGCGGTGCTATTTAAAAGCTATCATACCCCATTATAGACAGGGTTACAAATTCTATACAGAATTATTATACGCGACGACGTTTTGGTGGACGGCAACCGTTGTGTGGTACTGGAGTTACATCACGAATTGCAGTGATTTCAAGACCTGCGGCTTGCAGTGAACGAATCGCTGCTTCACGACCAGCGCCAGGGCCTTTAACAGTAACTTCTAGAGTTTTCATTCCGTTATCCATAGCGTCTTTCGCAGCGGCTTCAGCAGCCATTTGTGCAGCAAATGGAGTAGACTTACGGGAACCTTTGAAACCAAGAGCTCCAGCACTGCTCCAAGTGATTACGTTACCTTGTACGTCGGTGATCGATACGATCGTGTTGTTAAAAGTTGAGCGGATGTGTGCTACTCCAGTCTCAATATTCTTTTTCACGCGACGCTTACGACTACGAGTGTTTCCTTTACGTGCCATGTAGATATACCTCCTTTATTTCTTATTACTTACGTTTATTAGCTACCGTACGACGTGGACCTTTACGAGTACGAGAGTTGTTTTTAGTCTTTTGACCACGAACTGGAAGTCCGCGACGGTGACGGATGCCTCGGTATGAACCGATCTCAATCAAGCGCTTGATGTTAAGAGATTTTTCACGGCGAAGGTCACCTTCAACGTTGTACTGATCAACAGCTTTACGAATCTTACCTAATTCATCTTCAGTAAGATCGCGTACACGAGTATCTTCAGAAACGCCAGCTTCAGCTAGAATGTCACTAGCCAGTGAAGTACCAATACCATAGATATAAGTTAAAGATATTACGACTCGTTTGTCACGAGGAATATCAACACCTGCTATACGTGCCATAGACTACGTGCACCTCCTTTTTAATTAACCTTGTTTTTGTTTGTGTTTCGGGTTTTCACAGATAACCATTACTTTACCTTTACGTCGGATAACTTTGCATTTCTCGCAAATTGGTTTTACAGAAGGTCTTACCTTCATCATCCATACCTCCTTTTATAACGGAGCTCTGTTATTTATTTATAACGGTACGTAATACGTCCTTTTGTCAGATCATACGGGGAAAGTTCTACCGTTACTTTGTCTCCAGGTAAAATACGAATGAAGTGCATGCGGATTTTACCGGATACGTGCGCAAGAACGGTGTGTCCGTTCTCAAGCTCCACCTTGAATTGTGCGTTCGGCAGAGTCTCAACAATAGTTCCTTCCACCTCAATTACATCGTCTTTCGCCATCGAGTTGATCTCCCTTCTCTAAATCAGTCACTTCTTCATTGACATATTTTGATACGGCAAATCGAAGCTTGCCATTTGTGACGCGACCTGTTTCCAGAAGGCTGTTTTGGACTTCAGGAGAAACGAAATCCAAAAGCTCTACGTGCTGCAGATTCTTTTTCTTTGGTCGATCATACTTTCGTTTCTCACCGTCAGCAAGCAGTAAAAACCGTTCATCGAGAATATCAATGATCACAGCATACTGGCCTGCTTCCCGTCCTTGAACAATATGAACAACTTGACCTATTTGCGGACTCGACTCAGATTCCTTCAAACACGATCACCTTCACTTAGGTTGTAGTTAATACTTCATAACCTTCTTCCGTAATCGCAATGGTGTGTTCGAAATGCGCACATTTCTTACCATCTTGTGTCACTACCGTCCAATGGTCACCCAGTGTCTTTACATAGCGTGAACCTGCGTTAACCATTGGCTCTACAGCCAGCACCATCCCCGGCTTTAAGCGTGGGCCTTTATTTGGCGGTCCGTAGTGAGGGATTTGAGGATCTTCGTGAAGATCCTGCCCCACTCCGTGGCCTACGTACTCTCGTACGATAGAAAAGCCTTCTGCTTCCACACAGCTTTGAATGGCGTGGGATATATTTGAAAGGCGCACATTCGGCTTTGCTTCATCGAGCCCTTTGAATAACGATTCTTCAGTAACTCTCAGCAATTCCGCCGTGCTTTCATCTACGGTGCCGACTGGATAGGTCCAAGCCGAGTCACCATGATAGCCTTGGTATTTCGCACCAATATCGATACTAATGATATCTCCATCCTTGAGCACCCGGTCTCCCGGAATGCCGTGAACGAGCTCTTCATTGACCGATGCGCAAATACTGCCACGGAATCCATTATAACCTTTAAAAGAAGGGATTGCATCCATGCTGCGTATGAACTGGTCAGCTATTTTATCCAGCTCTCCAGTAGTTATACCAGGTTGGATGTTTTTCTTCAATTCTTGGTGCGTTAAGGCGACTATTCGGCCGGCTTCCCGCATAATTTCCAATTCCCGTGGTGTTTTGCAAATGATCATCTTACAAGCCTCCGAGCTTTTTGTCGATATCTTCAAATACTAGATCGATATTTCGATCACCATCAAAAGTGACTAAATACCCTTTTTCCTGATAGAAGTCGAGTAATGGCTGAGCCTGTTCCACGTTTACTTCTAAACGTTTTTTCACGGTTTCCGGCTGGTCATCCTCGCGCTGGATAAGTTCAGATCCATCATGGTCACATTTGCCTTCCTCTTTCGGAGGATTGAATACTACATGGTACGTAGCACCGCATGTCGGGCAGACTCTTCGGCCTGTTAAGCGTTCAACAAGCTTGTCTTTTGGGACATCAATGTGGAGCACATAATCAACTGACTCTTCCATATCACTTAACAGATTTTCAAGGGCTTCCGCCTGGGCAATCGTTCTAGGAAAGCCGTCTAACAAGAAGCCTTTTTCACAATCTGGTTTGCTTAAACGTTCGCGGACAATGCCGATCGTTACTTCATCTGGAACTAGTTCACCTTTGTCCATGAAGGACTTCGCTTCTTTACCCAGCGGCGTTTCTTCTTTGATAGCTAATCGGAACATATCTCCAGTTGAGATATGAGGGATGTTATATTTTTCGACTATCTTCTCTGCCTGGGTGCCTTTACCAGCACCAGGAAGACCCATCAGAATTAAATTCAACGTGTTCCCTCCACTCTCTATTCATTAGCTTCATTATTTATTTAATAAACCCTTTGTAGTGGCGTTTCACCAGCTGACTTTCTAGCTGCTTCATCATTTCAAGGGCAACACCTACGACGATGAGCAGTCCTGTTCCTCCAATTTGTACGCTTGGCGGCAGATTAGCCAGTGAACCAAGAATAATAGGAAGGATAGAGACAGCTGCCAGGAAGATCGACCCTACGAACGTCAGGCGATACATCACTCGTGTTAAATACGTTTCCGTGTTTGCACCAGGACGAATCCCCGGGATATACCCGCCTTGCTTTTTCAGATTCTCTGCCATTTGTTCCGGGTTCACCTGAACAAATGTATAGAAGTAAGTGAAAGCAATGATTAACGCTACATAGATAATCATTCCAGGCCAGTTCTGGTAATCAAATATATACTGAATCATTGAGGCCACTTCATTGCCTTCGAAGAAACCCGCAACGGTTCTCGGCGCAATAATGAAGGAGATGGCAAAGATTACTGGAATTACCCCGGCCGCATTAACCTTAATCGGCAAGTGCGTGGAATGTCCACCCACCGGCGAACGGTTAACAAGTTTCTTTGCATATTGAATCGGAATTTTACGTAAAGCTTGTTGTATAAAGATAACTCCTACTACAACAGCTACGATAACTAAAGCAATGATTGCAATAATCACTAAGTTTAGAAACAATTCATCGCCTGCGCCAGCAATGTACTGGTCATATAATTGATTGATTCCTGTCGGGATCGCAGCAACGATACCGGCAAAAATCAGAATGGAAATACCATTTCCAACGCCGTGAGACGTGATTTGCTCACCAAGCCACATTAGGAAAGCCGTTCCGCCTGTCAGCACGAGAGCAATGATTGCAAATTTTAATGGCCCAGGCTCAGCGATCAGCTGACCGCCGGCTAAAGCATTAAAACCAATTGACATTCCAATCGCCTGAATGAAGGCAAGAACAATAGTTCCGTAGCGGGTAAACTGAGCTAATTTTCGACGGCCCACTTCACCTTGCTTTTTCCATTCCGCAAATTTAGGAACAACATCCATCTGTAACAACTGCATAATAATGGAGGCTGTGATGTAAGGCATAATCCCCATGGCAAAGATGGAGAAGTTCTGCAATGCACCGCCTCCAAAAGTATTCAAGAAGCCGAACGCATTTTGTTCATCCATGAAGTCAATGGCATCTTGATCAGTAAAAGGTACAGGGATGAATGTACCTAAGCGAAACACAACGAGCATTAATAAGGTGAAGACAATTTTCCGCCGAATATCACCCACGCGCATAAAATTGGAGATTGTCCGGAACATTAAATCACCTCAGTTTGACCGCCCGCTGCTTCAATCGCTTCTTTAGCTGAAGCAGAGAACTTATGAGCTTTCACTGTAAGTTTCTTTTCAACAGAACCTTTACCTAGAACCTTAATGCCTGCTTTTTGTTTGCTGACAATACCAGATTCAAGTAGAAGCTCAGGAGTAACCTCAGTGCCCTCGTCAAAACGGTTAAGAGCATCAAGATTTACAATAGCGAATTCTTTACGGTGAATGTTCGTGAATCCACGTTTCGGTAAACGTTGGAAAAGTGGCATTTGACCACCCTCGAAACCTGGACGTGTTTTGCTTCCAGAGCGTTGTCCTTGACCTTTGTGGCCACGGCCTGAAGTCTTACCGTTACCAGAAGCCATTCCACGACCTACACGGTTACGCTTTTTGTTGGATCCAGATACTGGTTTAAGTTCATGCAGTTTCATGCGAGCACCTCCTTATTTAGTGTTCTTTACTTATACTTCTTTAACGGATACAAGGTGAGATACCTTTTTAGCCATACCTCGGATCGCCGGGTTATCTTCTAGGACGACAGATTGACGGATCTTGCTTAGACCAAGTGCTTTAACTGTCGCACGCTGATCTTGTGGTCTGCCAATAACACTGCGCGTGAGGGTAACTTCTAACTTTTTAGCCATTTCATTTCCCTCCTTATCCTACAGTTCTTCTACGGACTTCCCACGAAGGCGGGCAACATCTTCTGCACGCTTAAGCTCGCTAAGTCCTGTTAGTGTCGCACGCACCATGTTAATTGGTGTGTTAGAACCAAGTGACTTAGAAAGAATGTCTTGAACACCTGATAGCTCAAGGACAGCACGTACAGGACCACCTGCGATAATTCCAGTACCTTCCGCAGCAGGCTTCATTAGAATGCTGCCAGCACCGAATTGTCCTGTAACTTCGTGAGGAATCGTCGTATCTTTAATTGGTACAGTAATCAAATTCTTCTTCGCATCATCAATAGCCTTTTTAATAGCATCAGGTACCTCTTGTGCTTTACCTGTACCGAAACCAACATGGCCATTTTTATCACCGACAACAACCAACGCAGCAAAACGGAAACGACGTCCACCTTTTACTACTTTTGCAACACGGTTGATCGTAACTACGCGTTCTTCAAGATCTAGTTTACTAGGGTCAATGTTTGTTGTTAGCATGTATGTCCCTCCTTTAACGATTAAAATTCTAGTCCGGCTTCACGAGCCGCATCTGCTAGTGCTTTTACACGTCCATGATACAAGTAACCTCCACGGTCGAACACAACAACTTGATAGCCGTTGTCTTTCGCACGCTTAGCTACTAGTTCACCAACCTGCTTAGCTGCTTCAACATTACCTGTGTTATCAAGGTTTAACTCTTTGTCAGCTGTAGACGCGCTGGCAACAGTTACTTGATTCTCATCATTAATTAGTTGTGCATAAATGTGTTTGTTCGAACGGTATACGTTTAAACGCGGGCGCTCCGCAGTACCGACAACGTTAGAACGAACACGTGCATGACGCTTCTTACGCACGGCGTTTTTATCAGCCTTTGTGATCATTAGGGTCACTCCTTTCTTTTCCTACCTATGAACCTTATTTAGCTGTCTTACCTTCTTTTCTGCGTACATGTTCGTTTTCATAACGAATCCCTTTGCCTTTGTAAGGCTCTGGAGGACGAATCGCACGAATCTTAGCAGCAACAGCACCTACAAGTTCTTTATCGATACCTTTAACAGTTAACTTCGTATTAGAAGGAACTTCGATTTCGATTCCTTCGCGCTTCTCAACCTCAACCGGGTGAGAGTAACCTGCGTTGATTACTACAGTATCACCTTGCTTGTTCGCACGGTAACCTACACCAATGATTTCAAGTTTTTTCTCGTATCCTTTAGATACACCCTCAACCATGTTGCCGATCAGGCTGCGAGTAGTACCGTGAAGAGCACGATGTTCTTTTTTATCGCTTGGGCGAGAAACAGTAAGAACGTTATCTTCAACCTTCACTGTAATATCCTCATGGAACGTACGAGTTAATTCACCTTTAGGGCCTTTAACTGTGATTGTATGATTATCCTGAATGATTTCTACACCTTCAGGGATTTCTAATGATTTTAATCCTACACGAGACATTCTTTTGCACCTCCTGTCTTATCTGATTCGATTACCAAACGTAAGCTAGAACTTCGCCGCCGATGGCTTGTTCACGAGCTTCTTTATCTGTTAATACACCTTTTGAAGTAGAAACAACGGCTACGCCTAGGCCATTAAGAACTTTCGGAAGTTCTTCTGCTTTGGCATAAACACGCAATCCTGGTTTACTGATACGTTTAACACCAGTAATTACACGCTCATCGTTTTGACCGTATTTAAGGAAAATGCGAAGTACACCTTGCTTGCTGTCTTCAACAAACTCATAATCACGAACAAAACCTTCGCGCTTAAGAATGTCAGCAATTTCTTTTTTCACTTTGGAAGCTGGAAGTTCAAGCTTCTCGTGACGAACCATATTCGCATTGCGAATACGTGTAAGCATATCTGCAATTGGATCTGTCATAGTCATAACTCAAATACCTCCTTCCCTATCTAGGGTTTTACCAGCTGGCTTTTTTGACACCAGGGATTTGTCCTTTATATGCAAGTTCACGGAAACAAATACGGCAAAGTTTAAATTTGCGTAGTACGGAATGAGGACGTCCGCAACGTTCACAGCGTGTATATTCGCGTACTTTGAACTTTTGTTTGCGCTGTTGCTTCGCGACCATTGATTTTTTAGCCACTATTTTCCCTCCTTATGGTTAGCTCATTACTTCTGAAACGGCATACCGAATTGAGCTAATAGTTCACGTGATTCTTCGTCAGTGTCAGCAGTAGTGACGATAACGATGTCCATGCCACGCACTTTATCTACTTTGTCATAATTAATTTCTGGGAAAATCAACTGTTCTTTAACACCTAACGTGTAATTTCCACGACCATCAAAAGCTTTTTTCGAGATTCCACGGAAGTCACGAACACGTGGAAGTGAAACAGCAATCAGTTTTTGGAAGAATTCATACATTCTTTCCCCACGAAGTGTTACCTTCGCACCGATTGGCATTCCTTCACGCAGACGGAAACCTGCAATTGATTTTTTGGCTTTAGTGATCATTGGCTTCTGACCAGAGATCAAAGATAGTTCTTCCACAGCTGAATCTAATGCTTTCGCATTTTGTACAGCATCACCTACACCCATGTTAATTACGATCTTTTCAACTTTAGGTGCTTGCATCACTGAGTCATAGTTAAACTTGCTCATTAGTGATGGCACAATTTCTTCCTGATATTTTCTTTTAAGTTCGTTCATCATGTGGCCCTCCTTTCACAACTGGATTATTTATCTAATGCTTCACCAGATTTTTTCGCGATACGAACTTTCTTACCGTCTTCAACTTTATAACCTACACGAGTAGGTTCGCCGGATTTAGGGTCAATCGGCATAACGTTTGAGACGTGAATCGGAGCTTCCTGAGTAAGAATCCCACCTTGTGGGTTATCTTGTGAAGGCTTCGCGTGTTTCTTTACTTCGTTAATTCCTTCTACAAGGACACGGTCTTTCTTTGGGTAAGCTTCAAGGATCGTTCCCTGCTTCCCTTTGTCCTTGCCGGAAATAACCATCACTTTGTCACCTTTTTTCACGTGCATGCTTCGCGCACCTCCTTAACAAGGCATTTCAAGTTTTTATAATACTTCTGGAGCTAATGATACGATCTTCATGAATTTAGCATCACGAAGTTCACGAGCAACTGGTCCAAAGATACGAGTACCACGTGGACCTTTATCTTCACGTACAATTACGGCTGCGTTTTCGTCAAAACGGATATAAGAACCGTCTTTACGACGCATGCCGCTCTTAGAACGTACAATTACGGCTTGAACAACTTCACCTTTTTTAACAACGCCCCCTGGTGTTGCTTGTTTCACAGTAGCAGTGATAATATCACCAATGTTAGCAGTCTTGCGACCAGATCCACCCAATACTTTAATAGTTTGGATTTCACGTGCACCAGAGTTGTCGGCTACTTTCAAACGAGTCTCCTGTTGAATCATACACTGTAACCTCCCTTCGGAATCTCTCCGAGCGAACTATATTAGATAATAACAGACTCTTCTACAACTTCAATTAGGCGGAAACGCTTCGTTGCGGATAGTGGACGAGTTTCCATAATACGAACGATATCTCCGTTTTTAGCCTGATTGTTTTCGTCGTGAGTCTTGAATTTTTTAGAATACTTTACGCGTTTGCCATAAAGTTTGTGGAACTTATAAGTTTCTACTAAAACAGTAATTGTCTTATCCATTTTGTCAGACACTACACGGCCAGTGTAAACTTTACGATTGTTACGTTCACTCATGTGAGGGTGACCTCCTCTCAACTATTAGTTATTTACGCCTAGTTCACGTTCGCGAGCAACAGTTTTCATCCGAGCGATAGACTTGCGAACTTCGCGAATGCGAGCAGTGTTCTCAAGTTGACCTGTTGCTAGCTGGAAACGTAGGTTGAAAAGTTCTTCTTTAAGAGACTTAACTTTTTGTTCAATTTCGGCAGTGGTTAATTCACGGATTTCATTAGCCTTCATTGATTTCACCACCAATTTCTTCACGTTTTACAAATTTAGTTTTAATAGGCAGTTTGTGAGAAGCAAGACGCAGCGCTTCGCGTGCAACTTCTTCAGAAACACCTGCAATTTCAAACAAAATTTTCCCTGGTTTCACAACAGCTACGAAACCTTCTGGAGCACCTTTACCGGAACCCATACGTACTTCTAGGGGTTTAGCAGTATAAGGCTTGTCTGGGAAGATTTTAATCCATACTTTACCGCCACGCTTCATGTAACGAGTCATTGCGATACGCGCTGCCTCGATTTGGCGGGCTGTGATCCATGCAGGATCGATTGCTTGAAGACCATATTCACCGAAAGCTACTGTAGTGCCGCCTTTTGCACGACCCTTTAAGCTTGCACGGTGTTGACGACGATATTTCACACGTTTAGGCATTAACATAATGCTTTTCCCCCTTCCTTATTTCTGGTTTTTCGTTGGAAGGACTTCTCCACGATAGATCCACACTTTAACACCAAGCTTACCGTAAGTTGTGTCAGCTTCTGCAGTACCATAGTCGATGTCTGCACGAAGTGTGTGAAGTGGTACAGTTCCTTCGCTGTAATATTCAGCACGAGCGATATCCGCACCGCCCAGGCGTCCAGATACTTGTGTACGAATACCTTTCGCTCCTGCACGCATTGCGCGTTGGATCGTTTGTTTTTGTGCACGACGGAAAGATACACGGTTTTCCAATTGACGTGCGATGTTATCAGCTACAAGAGCAGCATTTAAGTCTGGCTTTTTAACCTCAACGATGTTGATGTGTACACGTTTGCCAGTTAGTTCATTTAGAGATTTACGAAGTGCTTCGACTTCAGAACCGCCTTTACCGATAACCATTCCTGGTTTACCAGTGTGAATAGTGATATTTACACGGTTAGCTGCACGTTCGATTTCGATGGAAGAAACGGCAGCATCTTTAAGACGTTTTTCAGTATATTCACGAATTTTAATATCTTCATGCAATAAGTCAGCATAGTCTTTGCCAGCGTACCACTTGGACTCCCAGTCACGGATAACGCCAATACGAAGACCTACCGGATTAACTTTTTGACCCACTGATTATCCCTCCTTCTTTTCTGATACCACTACTGTAATGTGGCTTGTGCGTTTGTTGATTTGGCTTGCACGTCCCATCGCACGAGGGCGGAAACGTTTAAGAGTTACGCCTTCATTTACATAAGCTTCGGAAACATATAAGTTGTCCGTGTCCATTTCATAATTGTGTTCAGCATTAGCAATCGCAGATTTTAGCACTTTCTCGATGATAGGAGAAGCGCCGCGCTGTGTTAAGCGCAATGTTGCGATCGCGTCACCAACGTTTTTTCCTCGGATTAAATCGATAACTAGACGAGCTTTACGAGGAGCAATACGAACGGTTTTAGCAACTGCTTTAGCTTGCATTAGAGTAGCCTCCTCTCTTCATTAGCGTTTTGTTTTCTTGTCGTCGCCAGAGTGTCCCTTGAACGTACGGGATGGCGCGAATTCACCAAGTTTATGACCTACCATATCTTCTGTCACGTATACTGGTACGTGTTTGCGTCCATCATAAACTGCGATTGTGTGTCCAACAAAGTTTGGGAAGATTGTAGAACGACGAGACCAAGTTTTGATCACCTGGTTTTTACTGTCTTCGTTCAACTTCTCTACCTTTTTCATTAAATGGTCATCTACAAAAGGTCCTTTTTTCAGGCTGCGGCCCATGAATAAACCTCCCTTCGTGATTGAGAGACGGGTTTTATCGCCCGCCGTTCAATCCCGTTATTTTTTACCTCTTCTACGAACGATATATTTATCAGACGGCTTGTTGCGTTTGCGCGTCTTGTATCCAAGAGTTGGCTGACCCCATGGAGATACTGGAGAAGGTCGACCGATTGGTGCACGTCCTTCACCACCACCGTGTGGGTGATCGCTAGGGTTCATTACAGAACCACGAACTGTAGGGCGCTTGCCTTTCCAGCGGGAACGACCAGCTTTACCAATGCTGATAAGTTCGTGCTCGATGTTGCCTACCTGACCGATGGTTGCACGGCAAGTGCTTAGTACTAAGCGTACTTCACCGGAAGTAAGGCGTACTAAAGTGTATTTTTCTTCACGACCAAGGATCTGTGCAGAAGCACCTGCAGAGCGAGCAAGCTGTCCTCCACGTCCAGGTTTAAGCTCAACATTGTGTACGATTGTACCTACAGGGATGTCTTTCAGCTGAAGAGCATTTCCTGTTTTAATGTCAGCACCTTGACCGGATAGAATTTCGTTACCTACTTTCAGCCCTTTTGGAGCCAGGATATAACGTTTTTCACCATCAACGTAGTTGATCAGTGCAATGTTAGCGGAGCGGTTTGGATCGTATTCGATCGTAGCAACGCGTCCAGGTATTCCATCTTTGTCGCGCTTAAAGTCGATGATACGGTATTGACGCTTGTGACCTCCGCCCTGATGACGAACTGTCAGCCTTCCCTGGTTGTTACGTCCACCACGTTTGTGAAGCGGAGCAATTAGGGAGCGTTCAGGTTTATCAGTAGTGATCTCAGAGAAATCAGATACTGTCATGTGTCGACGACCGTTAGTAATAGGTCGGAACTTTTTAATCGCCATCTTTTTTCCCTCCTTACATGTTTGGATTTATTATTTATACTTCAAAGAATTCTAGTTCTTCACTGTCTTCAGTCAACGTAATAACTGCTTTCTTACGGTCTGAACGGTATCCACCGTGACGACCCATACGCTTGAACTTACCTTTAAGGTTCATAGTGTTCACACGAGCAACCTTAACGCCGAAGATTTCTTCTACTGCGTCTTTAATTTCTGTCTTGTTTGCTTTTGTGCTCACTTCAAACGTATATTTCTTTTCTCCCATAAGGTCAGCAGAATGTTCAGTAATGACAGGGCGTTTAATAATATCGCGTGGTTCTTTCATTATGAGAGCACCTCCCCTGCTTTTTCAGCTGCTTCCTTCGTTAGGATAAGCTTGTCATGCGTTAGTAAATCTAACACACTTACTTCATCAATTGTAGTAGCTTTAACTGTAGGAATGTTGTTAGAAGAAAGAACGACATTTTCATTCTTGTCTGCTGTAACAATCAAAGCTTTCTCATTTACTTCAAGACCTTTAAGGATGTTAGCAACTTCTTTAGTCTTTGGTGCTTCCAGAGAAAGATCTTCAAGTACTACGATGTTTTCTTCTTGTACTTTAGAAGAGAAAGCAGACTGAAGTGCTAAACGACGAACCTTTCTAGGCAGCTTGTAGCTGTAGCTGCGTGGTGTAGGGCCGAATACTGTTCCACCGCCTACCCACTGCGGCGCACGAATAGTACCTTGACGAGCACGTCCAGTACCTTTTTGGCGCCACGGCTTACGGCCACCGCCACGTACTTCCGAACGGTTTTTTACTTTGTGTGTGCCTTGACGCAAGGATGCTTGCTGGGCAACAACTGCTTCATGTAAAACATGAGTGTTTGGTTCAATACCGAAAACAGCGTCATTCAGTTCAACATCTCCAACTTTAGAGCCGCTTTGGTTTAATAGTGCTACTTTAGGCATGACATATCCTCCCTTCGTTTAATTATTTGCTAGCCTTAACTGCACTCGTAACTTTAACGTAAGATTTTTTCGGGCCAGGAACATTACCTTTAATAAGTAGCAGATTACGCTCAGCGTCCACTTTCACTACTTCAAGGTTTTGTAGAGTTACTGTTTCTCCACCCATTTGTCCTGCAAGGCCTTTACCTTTGAATACTTTAGATGGGTCAGCACCTTGCCCCATGGAACCAGAACGACGGTGGAAACGGGAACCGTGGCTCATTGGGCCGCGGGATTGGTTGTGGCGCTTGATTACACCTTGGAAACCTTTCCCTTTAGAAGTTCCTGTTACATCAACTGTGTCTCCTGCTTCGAAAATATCCACCTTAACCTCTTGACCTAATTCGTAGTCATCAAGGTTTGTATTACGGAATTCACGAATGTAGCGCTTAGGTGTTGTGTTTGCTTTTTCAGCATGGCCTTTAGCTGCTTTTTTCAAGCGGTTAGACTTTTCATCAGCAAATCCAAGCTGGATAGCTTCATAACCGTCATTCTCAGTTGTTTTCATTTGTAACACAACGTTCGGTTCAGCTTGTACTACTGTTACTGGAATAAGCTCGCCATCTTCAGAGAAGATTTGAGTCATTCCGACTTTCTTTCCTAAGATTCCTTTCGTCATCCGTTACACCTCCTATTATTGTTTCATAGTAATTTATAGTTTGATTTCGATATCCACACCAGATGGCAGATCAAGACGCATTAGCGAATCAACCGTCTGTGGCGTTGGATTAACAATGTCGATTAAACGTTTGTGTGTGCGCATTTCGAACTGCTCACGAGCATCTTTATACTTGTGAGTTGCACGAAGTACTGTGTAGATAGACTTTTCAGTTGGAAGCGGGATTGGACCTGATACCTTAGCACCAGAGCGCTTCGCTGTGTCTACGATTTTCTCAGCGGACTGATCCAGAACTCTGTGATCATACGCCTTTAAACGAATACGAATTTTTTCTTTTGCCATTATTTTCCCTCCTTCTTCGCCCATTTTAGAAATAGACATTCTCCGCGAAAATTCCTCGACCTCACCCGCCATGGCAAAGGGGCCGGGTGTGTCAACAACCTTTCGCATCATCGCCTTTTATGACCAACATTACTTATTATATAGAAGAAATGCGGTCATTGCAAGAGATATTCAAAATTTATTTAACTATGAACACCTCAAAGAATTATACTAGGTTTTTACTTAGTTTTCAACCAGCTCAAGACTTTAGATTGTTTTTTTATAAAATATTTTTTTCTTAAAAGAAACAAGGCTTCCTATTATATAGTAAGAAGTTCTTCTTTTATACATTTAGAAAATGTTTGGCTCCGGACGTGAAGACTACTCGCGGTCGTTTCTCCCGGAGCCAAACATAATAAAAAACAAGCAGCGCTCAAAATGAGCAGCTGCTTGTTTGAAAGCTAGATAGCTTTATAAATTATTCAGTGATTTTAGCAACAACGCCAGCGCCTACTGTACGTCCGCCTTCACGAATAGAGAACTTAGTTCCATCTTCGATTGCGATTGGAGAGATAAGTTCTACAGTCATTTCTACGTTATCGCCAGGCATTACCATCTCTACGCCTTCTGGAAGTTGGATAACACCAGTTACGTCAGTTGTACGGAAGTAGAACTGTGGACGGTAGTTTGAGAAGAATGGAGTATGACGTCCACCTTCATCTTTAGATAGAACGTAAACTTCTGCTTGGAACTTAGTGTGTGGAGTGATTGTACCAGGCTTAGCTAGTACTTGTCCACGGTTGATATCTTCACGGCTAACACCACGAAGAAGTGCACCAATGTTATCGCCAGCTTCAGCATAGTCAAGAAGCTTACGGAACATTTCAACACCAGTGATTGTAGTTTTCTTAGCTTCTGGAGCAAGACCGATAATTTCGATTTCGTCTCCAACTTTGATTTGTCCACGCTCAACACGGCCAGTTGCAACTGTACCACGGCCAGTGATAGAGAATACGTCCTCAACAGGCATCATGAATGGCTGGTCTACGTCACGCTCTGGGTTAGGGATATATTGGTCTACAGCATCCATTAGGTCATAGATTGCTTGCTCATAATTCTCGTCACCTTCAAGTGCTTTAAGAGCAGAACCGCTTACTACTGGTACATCGTCACCATCGAAGTCGTACTCAGAAAGAAGGTCACGAACTTCCATTTCAACTAGTTCTAGAAGCTCTTCGTCATCTACCATGTCAACTTTGTTTAAGAAAACAACGATGGCAGGTACACCAACCTGACGAGAAAGAAGAATGTGCTCACGAGTTTGTGGCATTGGACCATCAGCTGCAGATACAACTAGGATGGCACCGTCCATTTGTGCAGCACCAGTGATCATGTTTTTAACATAGTCAGCGTGACCTGGGCAGTCAACGTGTGCATAGTGACGGTTTTCAGTTTCATACTCAACGTGTGCAGTGGAGATTGTGATTCCACGCTCGCGCTCTTCAGGAGCTCCGTCGATCATGTCATATGCCATTGCAGAACCTTCACCAGATCTTTTGTGAAGAACAGTAGTGATTGCTGCAGTTAGAGTAGTTTTACCGTGGTCAACGTGACCAATTGTACCAATATTTACGTGGTCTTTGGAACGGTCGAATTTTTCTTTACCCATTCTATATTTCCTCCTTTAAATAAAACAAAAAGTTATTTTAAATTACTGATTTTTATTTGAAGCACAGAGGGGCGAACCCCCTATGCTTACAATACAAGTTATACTTTAACTTATCAAAAAAATCAATTATTCACCAGCATTTTTCTTGATAATTTCTTCAGAAATGCTCTTAGGAACTTCCTCGTAGTGATCGAAGTGCATAGTGTAAGTTCCGCGGCCTTGTGTGTTAGAACGAAGAGCCGTAGCGTAACCGAACATTTCAGAAAGTGGAACGAAAGCTTTAACCACTTGAGCTGATCCACGAGTTTCCATACCTTCTACACGTCCACGACGGGAAGTTACGTCACCCATGATGTCACCCATGTATTCTTCAGGGATAACCACTTCAACTTTCATAAGCGGCTCTAGAAGAACTGGCTTACACTTGTTCTTTGCTTCTTTAAGTGCCATAGAAGCGGCAACTTTAAAGGCCATTTCGTTAGAGTCAACATCGTGGTAAGAACCATCATAAAGAGTAGCCTTAATGTCAACCATTGGGTAGCCGGCTAATACACCGTTCTCCATAGATTCTTTGATTCCCTGCTCTACAGATGGGATATATTCACGTGGTACTACACCACCAACGATTTTGTTAACGAATTCGTAGCCAGCGCCTTCTTCGTTTGGCTCAAATTTAACCCAAACGTGACCGAATTGTCCACGGCCGCCAGACTGACGAACGAATTTACCTTCAACTTCCGCACTGCCGCGGAATGTTTCACGGTAAGCAACTTGTGGAGCACCAATGTTCGCTTCTACTTTGAACTCGCGACGCATACGGTCAACAATGATGTCAAGGTGAAGCTCACCCATACCAGCAATAATCGTTTGACCAGTTTCTACGTTCGTTTCAGTACGGAACGTTGGATCTTCTTCAGCAAGTTTACCAAGTGCTACAGACATCTTGTCTTGATCGGCTTTAGATTTAGGCTCAATCGCAACAGAGATAACCGGCTCAGGGAATTCCATAGATTCAAGAATAACAAGACTCTTCTCATCACATAGAGTGTCACCTGTTCCAGTGTCTTTAAGACCTACAGCACCAGCGATATCTCCAGCGTATACTGTGGAGATCTCTTCACGAGAGTTGGCGTGCATTTGCAGGATACGTCCTACACGCTCACGCTTATCTTTCGTAGAGTTCTTCACGTAAGAACCAGAGTTTAATGTTCCGGAATACACACGGAAGAATGTAAGTTTACCAACATAAGGGTCAGTCGCTACTTTAAATGCTAAAGCAGAGAATGGCTCATTATCGTCAGGCTTACGAACGACTTGTTCCTCTGTTTGTGGAACGTGTCCTTCAATCGGAGGTACATCTAATGGAGATGGAAGGTAATCGATAACTCCATCAATTAGAAGTTGAACCCCTTTGTTTTTAAAGGCAGAACCACAGAATACTGGGTAGAAGTCTACAGTTAGAGTCGCAGCACGGATCGCTGATTTTAACTCTTCGTTTGTGAACTCTTCCCCTTCTAAATACTTCATCATTAAATCTTCATCAAGTTCAGCAACTGCTTCTACAAGCATTGTGCGATACTCTTCAGCTTGTTCTTTGTACTCATCAGGGATTTCACGCGCTTCTGCACGAGTTCCAAGATCATCCAAGTAGAAGAAAGCTTCCATAGTAACTAGGTCGATGATTCCTTCGAATTCATCCTCTGCACCGATCGGAAGTTGCACGGCTGCAGCATTAGCACCTAGACGGTCTTTTAATGTACCTAAAGAATAGATAAAGTCTGCACCGATTTTATCCATTTTGTTAACGAAAACAATACGTGGGACACCGTAAGTTGTAGCCTGACGCCATACAGTCTCAGTTTGCGGTTCTACACCAGACTGAGCATCAAGTACAGCTACAGATCCATCAAGTACACGCAGGGAACGCTCAACTTCTACTGTGAAGTCTACGTGTCCTGGAGTATCGATGATGTTGATACGGTGATCTTTCCACTGAGCAGTAGTGGCAGCGGAAGTGATTGTGATTCCGCGCTCTTGTTCCTGCTCCATCCAGTCCATTTGGGAAGCCCCTTCGTGAGTTTCGCCAATTTTGTGGATACGTCCTGTGTAGAAAAGAATACGCTCGGTAGCTGTCGTTTTACCGGCATCGATGTGAGCCATGATCCCGATATTACGAGTCTTTTCCAAGGAGAACTCTCTAGCCATGATTTTTTCTCCTTCCTGATTGAAAGATTATTTCGTTTTAGATTACCAACGATAGTGAGCGAATGCTTTGTTCGCTTCTGCCATTTTGTGCATATCTTCACGGCGCTTAACTGCTGCACCGGTGTTGTTAGCTGCATCTAGAATTTCATTCGCAAGACGCTCTTCCATTGTTTTCTCTCCGCGCAGACGCGCATAGTTAACAATGAAACGAAGGCCTAGAGCTTGACGGCGTTCCGGGCGCACCTCAACTGGTACTTGGTAGTTTGATCCACCTACACGGCGCGCGCGTACTTCTAGTACAGGCATTACGTTTTTCATAGCTTGTTCGAAAGTTTCCATAGCGTCGTTGCCGCTGCGTTCTTGAACAAGTTCAAAAGATTTATAAAGAATTTTCTGAGCTTTACCGCGCTGTCCGTCAACCATGATTTGGTTAATTAAGCGAGTAACCAGCTTAGAGTTATACATCGGATCTGGTAACACATCACGTTTAGCTACTGGTCCTTTACGTGGCATATGTCCCCCTCCTTTCCTATTAAGTCGATATCATAGATTTATTATTTCTTAGGCTTCTTAGTTCCGTATTTAGAACGGCCTTGCATACGTCCTTCAACGCTTGCAGTATCAAGAGCACCACGAACGATGTGGTAACGCACACCTGGTAAGTCTTTAACACGTCCACCGCGGATAAGAACAACACTGTGCTCTTGCAGGTTGTGTCCGATTCCAGGGATGTAGGCGTTAACTTCGATTTGGTTAGTCAAACGAACACGAGCATACTTACGTAGTGCGGAGTTCGGTTTCTTCGGAGTCATCGTACCTACACGTGTGCAAACCCCACGTTTTTGTGGAGAAGACTGATCTGTCATGCGCTTTTTGTAGCTGTTGTAGCCTTTGTTCAAAGCTGGAGAGTCAGACTTCCTAGTTTTGCTTACGCGTCCTTTACGAACTAGCTGATTAATTGTTGGCATTTGGTTATCCTCCCTTCAACATTTTTTAATACCACACATCCAGGTGGTTCATAAAAAGGCAAAAAACAAAGCTTTCGCGTTTACCGCCAAAACTTTATTGCTTTATCGCCACTGTCGCAGCACCTACTTCTATGCCGCACGCTTTGCCCAGTTCCTCCATCGAGGATACCCTCGAATGCAGAATGTTCAATTGCGCAGCAAGAACTGCTACTTTAGATGTCATTGACTGATCGGCATCATCGGCCGTTATGACTTCAACCACTTCACCATTTTTCATGGCTTTAAGGGTTTGTTTCGTTCCAATGACTATATCTGATTTAGCCTGTGCTACTTTTTCATAAGACATCTTCATATCCTCCAAAGTAACAAGGATAAACGGAAGCACCTTGATAATAGTATCACCCTGAAAAACCCATGTCAACTGGATTTTAAAATTAGTTTCCTATTAAGGTGCTCCGCTGGCCTATCCTCTGATTACTTTCATTGAAAGTTTATGGCTGAGTTACTTCTTCCACAGCTTCTTTCTGTACTTCCTGCTGTTCAGATTCCGCTTTAATTGTACGGTAACGTGTCATTCCCGTACCAGCTGGAACCAACTTACCGATGATTACATTCTCTTTCAGTCCAAGAAGCTCATCGCGCTTACCTTTAATGGCTGCATCTGTCAGGACACGAGTTGTCTCCTGGAAGGATGCCGCAGACAGGAAGCTGTCTGTTTCAAGCGATGCTTTTGTTATACCAAGAATGACTGGTCGGCCGACAGCCGGCTGGCCGCCTTCCATAAGCACTTTCTGGTTAGCTTCTTTAAACTGGTGAATTTCAAGGAGTGAACCTGGAAGTACATCTGTATCTCCAGAATCGAGTACACGGACTTTACGAAGCATCTGGCGCACCATTACTTCTACGTGTTTATCGGAGATTTCAACCCCTTGCATACGGTAAACTTTTTGAACTTCTTTCAGCAGATACTCTTGTACCCCATCCAAACCTTGAACGGTAAGGAGTTCTTTCGGATCGATAGAACCTTCAGTCAGCGGCTCGCCGGCTTTCACTTCATCGCCGATAGCAACTTTCATCCTTGAACCATAAGGTGCTGTATAGGAACGAGTTTCTACCTTACCTTGTACAACAATTTCTTGCTTCTCTTTGACTTCATTGATTTCGTGAACCGTACCTTCGATCTCTGTGATAACAGCTTGACCTTTAGGATTACGGGCTTCAACGATCTCCTGGATACGCGGAAGACCCTGCGTGATATCGTCTCCTGCAACCCCGCCTGTGTGGAAGGTACGCATCGTTAACTGTGTACCTGGCTCACCGATGGATTGAGCAGCGATTATACCAACAGCTTCTCCCACTTCTACCTCGTCACCTGTTGCCAGGTTACGTCCGTAACACTTCTTACATACGCCGTGTTTCGTGTTGCAAGTAAAGGCAGAGCGGATAACTACTTTCTCAATGCCTGCATCCACAATCTGCTTAGCCGCATCTTCGAAAATAACTTCGTTGCGGGTCGCCAGCACTTGGCCGGTTTCCGGATGCTTGATCGTTTGGAAGGACGTACGGCCAATTAATCGGTCGATAAGCGGCTCGATCATTTCCGTTCCTTCTCTTAAGGATGCAACCGGCAGTCCTCGGTCTGTACCACAATCGTCTTCACGCACAATGACATCTTGTGCCACGTCTACAAGACGACGAGTCAAGTAACCTGAGTCGGCTGTCTTCAGGGCTGTATCCGCAAGACCTTTACGGGCACCGTGAGTGGAAATGAAGTACTCGAGTACCGTCAGACCTTCACGGAAGCTGGACTTGATCGGAAGTTCGATGATACGTCCAGCCGGGTTGGCCATCAGACCACGCATACCAGCAAGCTGAGTAAAGTTAGAAGCATTACCACGTGCTCCAGAATCACTCATCATAAAGATTGGGTTACGCGGATTCAAGGACTTCATTAAGAGGTCTTGAATAGTATCTTTACATGCGGACCAGATTTCAATCACTCGGTCATAACGCTCTTCTTCTGTAATTAAACCGCGGCGGAACTGCTTAAGCACTTTATCTACTTTAGTCTGTGCTTCTTCGAGAATCTCTTGCTTCTCAGGAAGTACAACTACGTCAGATACACCGACAGTAATACCGGCTTTCGTAGAGTAAGCAAAACCAAGATCTTTCATGCGGTCAAGCATTTTAGAGGTTTCACTGATAGAGAAACGCTTAAATACTTCGGCAATGATATCTCCAAGGATCCCTTTCTTAAACGGAAGGACTTCTTTGCGGCTGGCAATTTCTTTCCTCACGTCTGTACCTTTTTCGATAAAGTAATGATCCGGAGTTTTAACTTCTAAGTTTTCCTGAGTCGGTTCATTCATATACGGGAATGAATTTGGAAGCATTTCATTGAAAATCAACTTACCAATCGATGTGATTAACAGCTGATTGTTCTGTGCTTCTGTGAACGTCTCATTGTTTAAAGAGCTGGCTTGAACAGCTACACGTGTGTGCAGGTGAACATATCCATTTTGATAAGCCATCAGCGCTTCGTTCAAGTCTTTAACAACCATTCCTTCTCCGATAGCACCTTCACGTTCAAGAGTCAGGTAATAGTTACCCAGTACCATATCCTGTGATGGTGTAACAACAGGCTTACCATCCTTAGGGTTAAGAATGTTTTGAGCAGCCAGCATAAGAATACGGGCTTCTGCCTGTGCTTCTGAAGATAATGGAACGTGTACCGCCATTTGGTCACCATCAAAGTCAGCGTTATATGCTGTACATACGAGCGGGTGAAGACGGATCGCGCGTCCTTCTACTAACGTAGGCTCGAACGCCTGGATACCTAAACGGTGCAATGTTGGTGCACGGTTAAGCAGTACAGGGTGTTCTTTAATTACATCCTCAAGGACATCCCATACTTCTGGGTGGATGCGTTCAATCTTGCGTTTCGCAGACTTGATGTTATGAGCCAGTCCGCGGGATACAAGCTCCTTCATTACGAAAGGCTTGAACAGCTCTAGTGCCATCTCTTTTGGAAGTCCACATTGATACATTTTCAGGTTAGGACCTACAACGATAACGGAACGGCCGGAGTAGTCGACACGTTTACCGAGAAGGTTCTGACGGAAACGACCCTGCTTCCCTTTCAGCATATGAGAAAGAGATTTAAGCGGACGGTTTCCTGGCCCTGTAACCGGACGGCCGCGGCGCCCGTTATCGATTAAAGCATCGACAGCTTCTTGCAGCATACGCTTCTCGTTTTGCACGATAATCGTAGGGGCTCCAAGATCAAGCAGACGCTTTAAGCGGTTGTTACGGTTGATGACACGACGGTATAGGTCGTTTAAGTCGGATGTAGCGAAACGTCCTCCATCCAGCTGAACCATCGGGCGCAGTTCTGGTGGGATAACCGGAAGCACATCAAGGATCATCCATGATGGATCATTTCCTGAGTTACGGAATGATTCAAGAACTTCCAGACGCTTAATCGCACGCGTCCGGCGTTGACCTTGCGCCGTTTTCAATTCTTCTTTTAACGTCTCTACTTCACCGTCTAAGTCAATGTCATAAAGAAGCTTGCGGATCGCTTCAGCGCCCATCGCCGCCTGGAATCCCTGGCCGAATTTTTCACGGTACGTACGGTACTCTTTTTCTGAAAGAAGCTGCTTCTTATCAAGAGCCGTTTCTCCAGGATCTGTAACGATATAGGCAGCGAAGTAAATAACTTCTTCTAAAGCACGCGGGGACATGTCGAGAACAAGACCCATACGGCTTGGGATACCTTTAAAGTACCAAATGTGAGAGACAGGGGCAGCTAATTCTAAGTGCCCCATACGCTCACGACGTACCTTAGCTTTCGTTACTTCTACACCACAGCGGTCACAAACGACACCTTTGTAACGTACACGCTTGTATTTTCCACAGTGACATTCCCAGTCTTTTTGCGGCCCGAAAATTCTTTCACAGAATAAGCCGTCTTTTTCTGGTTTTAACGTACGATAGTTTATTGTCTCGGGCTTCTTAACCTCACCATAAGACCAAGAGCGAATCTTGTCTGGTGAAGCCAGACCGATTTTCATATACTCAAATTTATTTACATCTAGCAAGGGGCCTACCTCCCTTTTAGTCTCCGGGTTCTACCCTAAGCTTTGGACAAGATCACAATTTATTGTTCTTCGAGATTGATCTCTTCTGATTCATTGGTTTGATCTTCTTCGATATCGCGCATTTCGATTTCTTCGTCAGCACTGTTTAAAATCTTCACGTCCATACCAAGACTTTGAAGCTCTTTGATAAGAACTTTAAAGGATTCCGGTACACCAGGTTCTGGTACGTTATCCCCTTTAACAATCGCCTCGTATGTTTTCACACGGCCGACGACGTCATCGGATTTAACTGTTAAGATTTCCTGCAGAGTATAAGCGGCACCATAAGCTTCTAATGCCCATACCTCCATCTCACCGAAACGCTGTCCGCCAAATTGTGCTTTACCACCTAATGGCTGCTGGGTTACGAGTGAATAAGGTCCTGTTGAACGTGCGTGAAGCTTGTCATCAACCATGTGTGCAAGCTTGATCATATACATAACACCAACAGAAACTCTGTTATCAAATGGTTCGCCTGTGCGTCCATCGTAAAGAATTGTTTTCGCATCGCGGGCCATGCCTGCTTCTTGAAGTGTTGCCCACACATCTTCTTCACGCGCTCCGTCAAATACCGGTGTCGCTACGCGAGTTCCAAGCTGACGGGCAGCCATTCCTAAGTGAAGCTCCAATACTTGTCCGATGTTCATACGTGAAGGTACGCCCAGCGGGTTAAGCATGATATCAACCGGTGTTCCATCTGGAAGGAAAGGCATATCTTCTTCTGGAAGAATTTTCGAAATAACACCTTTGTTTCCGTGACGGCCGGCCATCTTATCCCCTTCTGAGATTTTACGCTTCTGAACGATATATGCGCGGATCAGCTGGTTAACTCCTGGAGGAAGCTCATCTCCGTCTTCACGGTTGAAGATCTTCACATCCAAGACGATCCCGCCTGCTCCGTGTGGTACGCGCAGGGAAGTGTCCCTTACTTCACGGGCTTTTTCACCGAAGATCGCGTGAAGCAGTCTTTCTTCTGCAGAAAGCTCGGTAACACCTTTAGGAGTTACTTTACCTACAAGCAGATCTCCGTCACTTACTTCAGCACCGACGCGGATAATTCCGCGCTCATCCAGATCTTTAAGTGCATCTTCCCCAACATTAGGGATATCGCGAGTGATTTCTTCAGGTCCAAGCTTCGTATCACGAGCTTCAGACTCATACTCTTCAATATGAATAGAAGTATAAACGTCATCCTTTACAAGGCGCTCACTCATAATGATCGCATCCTCGTAGTTATAACCGTCCCATGTCATGAACGCTACAAGCGGGTTTTGGCCAAGAGCCAGCTCACCCATGTCCATGGATGGACCGTCAGCTAAAATTTCGCCTTTCGTTACGCGGTCGCCTTTAGCCACAATTGGACGCTGGTTATAGCAGCTTCCCTGGTTAGAACGGATGAATTTCTGAAGACGATAACGATCAAGGTCGCCTTCTACTTCTCTTCCATCCACCTCAGAAACTCGGCGAACGTGTACTTCTTTAGCTTCTACACGCTCAACTACTCCGTCATGACGGCAGATAACCGCGGCACCGGAGTCTTTACCAGATACATACTCCATACCTGTACCTACAAGCGGAGCATCCGGCTTAAGCAATGGTACTGCCTGTCTCTGCATGTTCGCACCCATCAGGGAACGGTTAGAATCATCGTTCTCTAAGAAAGGAATACATGCAGTCGCTGCAGATACTACCTGTTTAGGAGAAACGTCCATGTAGTCGATTCTGTCTCGGCCGACTAATGTGTTTTCCCCACGGAAACGGGCAATAACTTCATCGTCTGTAAACGATCCATCTTCTTCAAGTCTCGCATTTGCCTGGGCCACTACATAGTTGTCCTCTTCATCGGCTGTCAGATAGTCGATCTGGGCTGTAACTTTTCCTGTTTCAGGATCTACACGGCGGTATGGAGTTTCAATAAAGCCAAACTCATTTACCTTTGCATAAGAAGAAAGAGAGTTAATCAAACCGATGTTTGGACCTTCCGGTGTCTCGATCGGACACATACGGCCATAGTGAGAATAGTGTACGTCACGAACTTCAAAGCCAGCTCGTTCACGCGTTAAACCACCGGGTCCAAGAGCAGATAGACGACGCTTATGCGTTAATTCAGCCAGAGGATTTGTCTGATCCATGAACTGAGAAAGCTGAGAGCTTCCGAAGAACTCTTTGATGGAAGCTATAACTGGTCGGATATTAATTAACTGCTGCGGGGTAATGGACGATGTATCTTGAATGGACATACGCTCACGTACCACACGCTCCATACGGGAAAGCCCGATGCGGAACTGATTTTGCAGCAATTCACCTACAGAACGAAGTCGACGGTTTCCTAAGTGGTCGATATCGTCCGTTCCTCCAACATCATGAAGAAGGTTAAAGAAATAACTGATAGCAGACAAAATATCAGAAGGAGCAATGTTCTTTACATCGCGGTCGATGTTCGCATTACCAATAACGTTAATGGAACGCTCTCCCTCCGGGTCGGTAGGGTCTACTATTTTCACAGATTGTACGCGGATAGGGTCTTCTAACACCCCGTCAACTGGGTCTAGCGTGCGTTCCCCCATAGACTCTTCCTCGTTATCAAAATGCGGAATTAATCTATCTAAAAGACGGCGGTCGATTTTCGCGCCTTTTTCAGCAAGCACTTCACCTGTCTCTTCATCCACGAGCGTTTCAGCAAGCGTCTGATTGAAAAGACGATCTTTAATGTGAAGCTTTTTATTCATTTTATAACGACCTACACGTGCCAGGTCGTAACGCTTAGGATCAAAGAAACGAGAAACAAGCAAACTCTTCGCATTCTCTACTGTCGGCGGCTCACCAGGACGTAAGCGCTCATAGATTTCAAGCAATGCTTTCTCACTGTTTTCTGTATTATCTTTCTCCAGCGTATTTTTCAAGTACTCATTCTCACCGATCAAATCAATAATCTCCTGATCGGTACCGAATCCTAGAGCACGAAGCAATACGGTAATTGGAAGTTTACGTGTGCGGTCGATTCGAACGTGAACCACGTCTTTGGCATCCGTTTCGAATTCCAACCATGCCCCACGGTTAGGGATGACGGTTGCGGTATACCCGCGTTTTCCGTTTTTATCAATCTTTTTATTGAAATAGACGCTCGGTGAACGTACAAGCTGGGATACAATTACTCGCTCGGCACCATTAATGACGAATGTTCCTGTGTCTGTCATTAACGGGAAATCCCCCATAAATACTTCTTGCTCTTTCACTTCGCCTGTTTCATTATTAAGAAGACGAACTTTCACACGAAGTGGTGCATTATAAGTTACGTCTCGATCTTTTGACTCATCGACTGGATACTTTGGTTCGCCTAAGCTATAGTCTATAAACTCCAGTGATAGATTACCTGTGAAATCCTCAATCGGAGAAATGTCTTTGAACATTTCCTTCAAACCTTCTTCTAAGAACCACTCATAAGAAGCCGTTTGAATCTCGATTAAATTGGGTAATTCTAATACCTCACTGATACGTGCATAACTTCTGCGTTGGCGGTGTCGTCCATATTGAACTAGTTGACCTGTCAACTGATTCACCCCTTCAAACAAGCATTTTTATAACGAAAAAAGCGTTCGGCGTAAGACATGCCGAACAGGCTTGCGGTTGATCTTGCCACAAGCGCTATAACTAAACATCCACCTTAATGGTGAATGGTGTTTCTTCATTTCTCTCTAACGTTAGACAAAAAAGAAAAAGGGTTTTCACTCAAAAACCTCATTTCACTTTCCGTGGATAATCTACCATTCTATCCTGCTTTCAAAAATTTATACCAAAAAATATGAAAAAAGGACTTGACATGACAATAGTCATGTTGGCATTTTATAATAATACCACACACAAAAAGGGGCGTCAAACTTTTTTAGCTTTGAGAATATAGTAGCCTTTATTCTTAGTTACTATTTCTACTTCCCCAAATAACTCTTCTAATTTATCTTTTGAAGATGGTGCTCCCTGCTTCTTCTGAATAACTACCCAAAGCTCACCTTCTGGCAGCAAGGATTCTTCCGCCTCTTCAAACATTGAATGGACCACTTTCTTGCCTGCACGTATTGGAGGATTTGTTAAAATAGTTGCAAATGTTTCACCCTGGAGATTCGAAAAACGGTCACTCGGCTTGATCGTCACGTTCTCGATCCCGTTTTGCCGGGCATTTTTTTTCGCTAATTCCAAAGCTCTTTCATTTACATCTACCATAACGACCTGCCTGTCTTGGCGTTCCTTGGCCAGCGATAAACCAATAGGTCCGTAACCGCAGCCGAGATCTAGAACAGGCCCTTCCAAATCGTTAAAAGCAAAGGATTCAATGAGAACACGAGATCCAAAGTCTACTTCACTCTTGGAAAAAACCGCATGATCCGTTGTAAAGGACAGCTTGTTTCCTCTCAGCGTAAAAGACCATGTCTTTTCATCGCTTTTTGCCTCTGTTCTTTTTGAATAATAATGTTCAGACATCTAGAACACCCTCTTAGGAAAAATAAGAAAAAGAAAGCCCGCCGATAGTTCAGCGAGCTTTTCTTCATCATGCAAAATTACTTAACTTCTACAGAAGCGCCAGCCTCTTCAAGCTTAGATTTGATTTCTTCAGCTTCTTCTTTAGCTACGCCTTCTTTGATAGCGCCAGGAGCCTTATCAACTAAATCTTTAGCATCTTTAAGACCAAGACCAGTGATTTCGCGAACTGCTTTAACTACTTTGATCTTAGAGCTTCCAGCAGATTCTAGTACTACGTCAAACTCAGTTTTCTCTTCTTCAGCTTCGCCACCTGCAGCAGCACCGCCAGCTGCAACTGGAGCTGCAGCAGTTACACCAAATTCTTCTTCAATAGCTTTAACTAGATCGTTAAGCTCAAGAACTGTCATTTCTTTAATCGCTTCGATAATTTGTTCGTTAGACATGAGAAATTTCCTCCTTAGAATTTAAAATTAATTTATTTAACCGAAAACGGGGCTTACGCGCCTTCTTCTTCTTTTTGTTCTGCAACGGCTTTTGTAACGTAAGCGAAGTTGCGAACTGGTGCTTGAATCACGCTTAGGAACATAGATACAAGACCTTCGTAGTTTGGAAGAGTAGCAAGTTCCTTGATTTGCTCAAGAGTTGCAACCTTCCCTTCGATCACTCCGCCTTTAAGTTCAAGGTTGTCGTGATCTTTGGCAAAGTTGTTAAGAACTTTTGCCGGGGATACAGCATCATCTTCACTGAATGCCAGTGCAGTAGGTCCCACTAGAATTTCATCAAGTTCTGTAAGATCAGTTTCAGCAGTCGCACGGCGAGTCATTGTGTTTTTGTACACTTTAAAATCAACGCCTGCTTCACGCAGCTGAGCACGTAGTTCAGTAACTTCCGCTACATCCAGGCCGCGGTAATCTACTAATACAGCAGATTTACTATTACGGAACTTGTCAGCGATCTCAGATACAACCTGCTGCTTTTGCTCGATAATTTTGCTCATCGTTCCACCTCCTAATGACTTTTCATCATACCGATCCGTGTTTTCAAATAAAAAGTACCTCCATGAAGACATGGAGGTACGTATGACAGAACAGGTCGTTTAAAAGCTGTCCTGTTTATTCACACACCTCGGCAGGAAATTAAGCACTCTTGCGCACCTGCTGTCTTCGGTATAACGTATTCAATTTATACAACGTTTCTAATTATAAGTAACTAGAAACGGAAAGTCAACAATAAAATAATTACTTCACGTAATTTGCAACGTCAACTTTGATTCCAGGTCCCATTGTAGAAGATACAGCCGCATTACGCACGTAAGTACCTTTAGAAGCTTGTGGCTTCACTTTTACTAACGTTTCTGTAAGAGCTTTGAAGTTTTCTACAAGTTTTTCCTGATCAAAAGAAGCTTTACCGATTGGAACGTGAATGTTTGCAGCTTTATCAACGCGGTATTCTACTTTACCAGCTTTGATTTCATTTACTGCTTTTTCAACTTCGAAAGTTACAGTTCCTGTTTTAGGGTTTGGCATTAGACCTTTTGGTCCAAGCACACGACCAAGTTTACCAACTTCAGCCATCATGTCAGGTGTTGCAACAACTACGTCAAAGTCGAACCATCCTTGATTAATTTTGTTAATCAAGTCTTGATCTCCTACGTAGTCTGCTCCAGCAGCTTCTGCTTCTTTCGCTTTATCACCTTTAGCGAAAACAAGAACGCGCTGAGTTTTACCTGTTCCATGCGGAAGCACCATAGCTCCACGGATTTGCTGGTCTGCTTTCTTAGGGTCAACCCCTAGACGGAAAGCCGCTTCAACTGTTTCATCAAAGCCTGCTTTAGCTGTTTCTTTTACTAAGCTGATTGCTTCGTTTACTTCATAAGCTTTTGTACGGTCAACAAGCTTTTGAAGTTCTTGTTGCTTTTTGCTTTTTTTAGCCATTTCTATTTCCTCCTCTTGTGGTTTTAACGGATTTACCTCCCACGAATAAAGGTTGCGAACCGAGGATCGCTCCTGACTCGCAACCTTCAACTCCATTTAGAGCGACGCTGTGGGATTAGTCTTCGACAGTGATTCCCATGCTGCGTGCAGTACCTTCAACCATGCGCATTGCAGCTTCAACGTCAGCAGCATTCAAGTCAGGCATTTTTGTTTCAGCGATTTCTTTTACTTGATCGCGTTTAACAGTAGCTACCTTGTTACGGTTAGGCTCACCTGAACCTGATTCGATTCCTGCTGCTTTCTTAAGAAGAACAGCAGCTGGTGGAGTTTTTGTAACAAATGTAAATGAACGATCTTCAAAAACAGAGATCTCAACCGGAATAATCATTCCTGCTTGATCTTGTGTTTTAGCGTTAAATTCTTTACAGAAACCCATGATATTAATACCAGCTTGTCCTAGTGCCGGTCCTACCGGTGGAGCTGGGTTAGCTTTACCTGCTGGAATCTGTAGCTTTACTACTTTAATTACTTTTTTAGCCACGAGACACACCTCCTTAAAGTCCGTGATGTGGTAATAGGGTTTTCCCCTCCCACTCATCGCATTTATGCATCAATACCTCTTCGGTGAGAGGCACATAAAGAACATAAGAATTTTAGCATCTATTTCTACATAATGCAAGGGGCATAGCAAACTTTATAATTTTTCAATCTGTGAAAAATCTAATTCTACCGGGGTTTCACGCCCGAACATGTTGACGTGAACTTTTACCTTCTGTTTGTCGGCATCGATATTTTCGATCGTGCCTGTGAAGTTAGCAAACGGTCCGTCTGTCACTTTCACACTCTCTTTGACTTCGAAGTCTACTTGAGCGGCGGTCGGCTCTGCCATACCCATACGCTTAAGTACTGTATCTGCTTCTTCAGGTAAGAGAGGGATAGGTTTAGAGCCAGAACCTGTAGATCCTACGAATCCAGTAACACCTGGAGTGTTTCGAACGACATACCAGGAATCGTCTGTCATAACCATTTCTGCTATAACATAACCAGGGAAAACCTTTTTCTTATTCACTTTGCGCTTGCCGTTCTTTATTTCCATCTCTTCATCCTCGGGCACAAGAACGCGGAAGATTTTATCTTCCATACCCATAGACTCAACGCGTTTTTCTAAGTTGGCCTTCACTTTGTTTTCATAACCTGAATACGTGTGGACCACATACCATCTTTTTTCCATTTACACAGGACAAGCAGCTTGTCCTTCCCTCCCTTATCATTCGTATTATTGATTTCCAACATGAAAAAACCCGTTAAACGGGTTTTTTTAACAATACTTTCATCTATTATATCACAAATGAGACTGTACTATTATCTCAGAATTAGTTCAAGCAATTGTGAAATTCCTAAATCTACAACAGCAAAGAACACTGCAACAAACGCAACAGTACTCAGTACTGTAACCGTGTATTTGGAAAGCTCACGGCCGCTGGGCCAGCTTACTTTACGCATTTCACGAGATACGTTTTTAAAAAATTTAAACATGTCAAACAACCCCCAAACTTGCGCCAACCGGCTGCATCCTCTATTTTGTCTCGCGGTGCAGCGTATGTTCTCCACACGCTTTGCAAAACTTGCGAACTTCTAAACGTTCTGACTGATTCGAGCGGTTAATATGAGTGCTATAATTGCGGCTTAAACATTGAGTACATGCTAGAATAATTTTCTTTCTCATCGACAGTCCCCTCGTTAGTAGAGGTTTAATTCACTCCCAATAATGTAGCACGCTTACAAGTTAGTGTCAATTAGCCATAAGCTATGTCGTTTCACTAAACTCTATATATCTCTCAAGCTTTCTTTTTACTCGCTGCAGCGCATTATCAATAGATTTCACATGACGATTTAACTCTACAGAGATTTCCTGATAGCTTTTTCCGTCTAAATAAAGGGAAAGAACCTGCTGTTCCAGATCGCTCAGGAGCTCAGAAATTTTTTCTTCAATATCTCCGAATCTCTCTTTATTCACCATCAGTTCCTGAGGGTCAATGGCTTTGGATCCAGCGATTACGTCCAATAACGTACGGTCTGCTTCTTCATCGAAAATAGGCTTGTCCAGGGAAACATAAGAGTTAAGTGGAATATGCTTTTGGCGGGTAGCGGTTTTAATAGCGGTAATAATTTGACGAGTTACACATAATTCAGCAAAAGCTTTAAACGATGAGAGCTTGTCTCCCTGATAATCGCGAATGGCTTTATAGAGTCCGATCATGCCCTCCTGAACGATATCTTCCCGGTCTGCCCCAATTAAGAAATAAGTTCTCGCTTTGGCGCGCACGAAATTCTTATACTTATCAATTAAAAAATCCAGTGCCTGAACCTGGCCAAGATTGATCCGTACGATAATTTCTTCATCATCAAGTCTACTGAAATCTACCTTTTCGATGCCTATCTTTGTTTGTCCGCTGCTCACTAAAGGATCCCTCCGACATGGTACCTAAATATAGAAATATTATACAGTAAGCGTTTCAAAAGCGTCAACAAGCCTTTCTTTATTTACGCCCCCTCCGCCACTGCTCAAAAATCTCTCTTATCTCTTTATTTATCGGAATTTTGGGCTGATTTTGAATCGATTTATGTGATTCTACATCTTTTTTTATTTCCAGCTGAATATTTTTCACTTCAATATATAATTCTCTCGCCGATTTACGAAAAGCACCTTGGGCAAAAATGGTCCGCTGTTCGGCATAATCTGACGTAGCGACATATACTTGAGTCCTGATATCGTTCAGCTGCCCGGCCAGCTTCTCAATCCGCTCATCCGCGGTTTCATTTTCTTTCGTATATATGACTTCGATTTTAAAATTTTTCTGTTTGTTATCCAAGCCTCTTACGTGATAAGCGTCGAATACCACGATGACCCGATCTCCTTTATAGGCACGATATTCGGCCATCATCTCTATCAGCAAGTCCCTTGCCTGTCCAAGGTCTCTGTCTTTAAGCTTCTGAAGTTCGGGCCATGCCCCAATCATATTGTAGCCGTCGACAATGAGTACATTCATCATTTACTCCCCTAAGGGATGACGCTTTCTATATACTTCGTACATCAGGAGTGACGCAGCTACAGAAGCATTAAGAGACGATACTTTTCCAGCCATCGGGAGCCTTACTGTCCAGTCACACTTATCCCTCGTTAAACGGCTCATTCCTTTTCCTTCGTTCCCAATAACGAGAGCTAAAGGCATCTTCCCGTCCAGCTCCCGGTAATCTTCCTTCGCTTCCGCTTCTGTGCCCACAACCCATACGAATCGTTCCTTCAGTTCATCGATAGTGCGGGAAAGGTTGGTCACCCGGGCGACCGGCACGTGCTCAATCGCTCCTACAGATGTCTTCGCCACTGTCGCGGTCAGTCCTACGGAACGCCGCTTTGGAATAATCACACCGTGAGCTCCGCTTGCATCGGCCGTACGTAAAATTGAGCCGAGATTATGAGGATCTTCGATTTCATCTAAAATCAGGAAAAAAGGAGCCTCCCCTTTCTCTTCGGCACGGGCGAAGAGATCATCGATGTCGCTGTATTCATAGGCTGCAACAGCTGCCACCACGCCCTGGTGATTGCCGTCGACTAACTGGTCGATCTTTTTCTTAGGGGCTTTCTGTACAAGGACACCGTGTTCTTTGGCCGCCTGCTCGATTTTTCGGGCGGCCTGGGGCTGAAGCTGTTCAGATACGAAAACCTTGTTGATCGAGCGGCCTGATTTGATAGCTTCCATTACGCTGTTTTTTCCAAGAATCCACTCTTCATTCATTGCTGAACTCTCCTTTTTTCCACAAGTTGTATAGCATTCTTTATTAATTCTTCCAGACGGTCCTCATGCCCTGATAAGTAGTGAAAGCCTAGGACGGCTTCAAACGCTGTAGAGTACCGGTACGTCTGTACATCTGTATTCTTCGGGACACTGCCGGATTTAGCATTGCGGCCCCGGCGCAGCACACCCTCTTCTTCCTCTGTCAGCATCTGATTTTCCTGCCAGGCCTGTACAACTTGAGCCTGAGATTTAGCCGAAACAAATTGAACGGCTGCTTTATGCAGCTGATCCGGCTTAACCTCTCCTTTTTCAATCAGATGGCGGCGGACATATAATTCATAAACACTGTCACCCATATAAGCGAGGGCCAGGCTTTTCATCTGCTTTACATCCGTTGAGGCCATAACGTTTACCCTCGCTTCCAGCGGGTGCCTTGTGATGTATCTTCAAGGATGATGTTACGTGCTTTTAATTCATCACGAATTTCATCAGCGCGCGCAAAGTTGCGTTCTTTTCGCGCCTGCTTTCTTTCTTCGATTAAGGCATCTACTTCCTCATCCAATAACTCTTCTTCCTGAGAAACTTTCAGGCCTAATACACTCATCAGCTCTTCAAGTGTCTGCTCAAAAGCCTGCAGTACTTCGGTGTGAGTTTGTTCAGACTGTAAATATAAGTTGATCGACTTCGTCAGATCGAATAGAACGGAAATAGCATTCGCTGTATTGAAGTCATCGTCCATTTCTTTAATGAACTGCTGCTTATGCTGTGTGATTTCGCTCAGCCATTTTTCATTGTCGCCAGCAAGGTTGACGCTTGATTCCATACGGTGCTTTAAATTTTCATACGCATTACGTATGCGATCAAAACTGCTCTTCGCTCCCGCTAACAGCTCATCACTAAAGTTAATAGGATGGCGGTATTGCACACTCAGCATAAAGAAGCGAATGACCTGAGGATCGTGTTTTTTCACAAGATCATGTGCCAATACAAAGTTGCCTAGCGACTTCGACATTTTCTCATTATCTATATTGATATAGCCATTATGCATCCAATACTTCGCAAAAGAGGATCCGTTATTGGCTTCAGATTGAGCAATTTCGTTCTCGTGGTGAGGGAACGTTAAATCCTGTCCTCCGGCATGAATATCAATCGTTTCCCCAAGATATTTCTTCGCCATAGCGGAGCATTCAATATGCCAGCCCGGACGTCCTTTCCCCCATGGGCTGTCCCAGGCAATTTCGTCGCCTTTTGCTTCTTTCCAAAGTGTAAAATCAAGCGGGTCTTCTTTTTTCTCCCCTACTTCAATACGGGCGCCTGAGCGCAGTTCATCAACGGATTGATGGGACAGTTTACCGTAGCCGTCAAAAGAACGTGTGCGGAAATAGACGTCTCCCTCTGAAGCATAAGCATGGCCTTTATCAATTAATCCTTGGATAAAGGAAATAATTTCGTCCATATTTTCCGTAACTCTCGGGTGGTAAACCGCTTCTTTAACACCAAGCGCTCCCACATCCTCTTTATAGGCCTGGATAAAACGATTGGCGATATCAGGTACACCTTCTCCTAATTCGTTGGCTGCTTTAATTAATTTATCATCAACGTCTGTAAAGTTAAGCACATACTTAACCTCATAGCCTCTATATTCAAAGTAGCGCCTTACTGTATCAAATACGATCGCCGGGCGGGCATTCCCGATATGAATGTAGTTGTAAACGGTAGGACCGCACACATACATCTTCACTTTGCCCTCTTCAATCGGGGTAAATGTCTCTTTGGAGCGGGATAAAGTATTATATATTTTAATGCTCATTTTGCTTCACTCCTTCTTGTTCGTCTAATTGCAAGCATAGCTGTTTGATTTCTTCCTGCATTTCGTTTAACCGATCGTAAACCGGATCCGGCATTTTGTGGTGGTCGAGGTCGCGGGACTGCACTTTCTTTCCGTCCTGGACAACCACATGGCCGGGAATCCCTACAACTGTAGAGTTATCAGGCACGTCTTTTAAAACGACAGAGCCGGCGCCGACTTTGGAGTTCTCCCCAATCGTAATGGAGCCCAGCACCTTAGCACCTGTCGCAACGAGCGCGTTATCCTTTAAGGTCGGGTGGCGTTTTCCTTTTTCTTTTCCAGTTCCACCAAGCGTAACTCCCTGGAATAAGGTAACATTATCACCGATTTCACACGTTTCCCCGATGACAACCCCCATTCCATGGTCGATAAAAAAACGACGTCCAATCTTCGCGCCAGGATGAATTTCAATCCCTGTGAAGAAGCGGCTGATTTGAGAGATCAAACGGGCTAGAAAAAAGAACTTTCGTTTATAAAAAGCATGGGCAATCCGATGAGCCCAAGTAGCGTGCAGACCAGAATACGTCAAAATCACCTCTAAATAAGAACGAGCGGCCGGATCCTGGTCGAATACGACATCGACATCTTCTTTGAACATTTTAAACCATCCCATCATTGATCCTCCCTTTCTTCTTCTATTACGGTACAAAAAAAGCGCCTCCGTGCCATTTTGGCACAGAGACGCTTCTTCAGCGCGGTTCCACTCTGTTTGGGAAATATATATCCCCCACTTATCCCCGATAACGGCAGGTGCCGCTTAAGCCTACTGTAATTCAGCCAAAGACTCAGAGGTGCATTTCAGAACCTCCCCTTAAAATCACTCTCAGCCATGGTGATTCTCTCTGGGTAAGGGGCTAAATCCTTACTTCTCCTCTTCAACGCTTCGTATATAGGTATCTCTACTATATGATAAAAGGATCCAATTGTGAACAGTTTAGCTTTGGATTTGTTCTAAAGCATTTTCAAGCCGGTAATTAATCGTTTCCACTCCGAGTAGACGAATCGCATTCGGAAGTTCCGGTCCATGTGTCTGGCCTGTTGTCGCTACTCGAATTGGCATAAACAGTTTTTTGCCTTTATGCCCGGTTTCTTTTTGGACAGCTTTAATCTGTTTCTTAATGTTTTCAGGAGTCCACTCCTCTAACTCGCCAAGCTTGTCCTTAAACACAGAAAGCACCTCAGGAACCTGCTCGCCGTTCAGCACTTCCATAGCGTCTTCATCGTACTGAATCTGTTTCTTGAAAAAGAGATCCGTCAGCTCAACGATCTCCGCTCCGTAGCTTAGTTGCTCATGATAAAGAGAAATCAGTTCGTGCGTCCATTCGCGCCCTTCCTCACTCATATCTTCAAGAACGCGGCCCGCCTGAATTAAGTGAGGCAGTGTAAGATCCACTACTTTTTCAAGGGAAGCAGCTTTAATATACTGGTTGTTCATCCACTTCAGCTTCGCTGCATCAAAAATAGCCGGTGACGTAGATAAACGGTCGGCATCAAAGATATCAATCAGCTGATTCTGTGTGAAGATCTCTTCCTCGCCGACTGGAGACCAGCCAAGCAGCGTAATAAAGTTAAAGAGCGCTTCCGGCAGATATCCGAGGTTTTTGTACTGCTCAATAAACTGCAGAATATGCTCGTCCCGTTTGCTAAGCTTTTTACGATTTTCATTTAAAATTAAAGTCATATGACCAAATGTCGGAGCTTCCCATCCGAACGCTTCATAAACCATCATCTGCTTCGGCGTATTGGAGATATGCTCTTCACCGCGAAGCACGTGACTGATCTTCATCAGATGATCATCAACAGCTACGGCAAAGTTATAAGTCGGAGTGCCGTTCTTCTTAACGATAACCCAATCGCCAAAGTCGCTAGATTCAAACGTAATATCGGCGCGCACTAAATCATTAAAGGTATACGTTTTTCCTTCAGGTACACGAAGGCGAATGCTCGGCTGGCGTCCTTCTTCTTCAAATTGACGGATCTGTTCTTCGGTTAAATCACGATGAGCTCCTGAATACTTGGGCGCTTCGCCGCGGGCCATCTGCGCTTCCCGCTCCGCTTCAAGCTCTTCTTCCGTAACGTAGCACTTGTAAGCAAGGCCTCGCTCTAACAGCTCATCGACATATTTGTTATAGATATCAAGACGCTCCATTTGACGGTAAGGACCATACTCGCCGCCAATATCAGCACCTTCGTCCCACTCAAGGCCGAGCCACTTCAAATAGTTCAGCTGGCTTTGTTCTCCGCCTTCCACATTACGCTTAGCATCTGTATCTTCCACGCGGATAATAAACTTGCCGCCTGCATTTTTCGCATACAGGTAGTTAAACAGAGCCGTACGGGCATTTCCGATGTGAAGATGACCAGTCGGGCTTGGCGCATAACGCACCCTTACTTCGTTACTCATATTTAAAACTCCTTTTCGTTCTCTTTTAGCTTTTTCTATTTTATCATTAATAAGTTACGATTGTTGACTATTTTGCAAAAGAACCACAGCCTGTGCCGCCACTCCTTCTTTACGTCCGGTAAATCCGAGTTTCTCGGTTGTTGTCGCTTTAACATTGATCCGGCCTGGGTCACTGTTTAACAGTGAAGCTACATTGCTGCGGATCTCTTCGATATATGGCGCCATTTTGGGTGCCTGGGCGATCACTGTACAGTCTAAGTTGCCTAACTCAAAGCCTTGCTCGTTTACAAGTTTCCATACATGCTGCAACAGCTTTCCGGAATCGGCATCCTTAAAGGCCTCATCTGTATCAGGGAAGTGCCTGCCGATATCTCCTTCCCCAATTGCACCTAAACAGGCATCTGCAATTGTGTGAAGGAGAACGTCAGCATCCGAGTGGCCCAGCAGTCCTTTTTCATAAGGAATGTCTACGCCTCCAATGATGCATGGACGCCCCTCTGTTAACTGGTGCACATCAAAGCCTTGTCCAATCCGAAACATATCCGAACCACCGTCCTTTCCTTTATACTGGTCTGTTAAAAAAGACCTCGCTTTTGATAAATCCTCAGGAGTGGTCAGCTTAATATTGTCGTAGCTGCCTTCCACAACAGCGACAGGCTCCCCTAATCGTTCCACTAATGAAGCATCATCGGTTCCGTAAAAATTCTCTTCCTGCGCCTGATGATGGGCATTTGTAATAAGGGTGCGGCGAAACCCCTGCGGAGTCTGAGCTGCCCACAGCGTCTTTCTATCAAGCGTAACGAGCTGTTCTCCCTTTTGTTTAATCGTATCGGTTACCGGAACAGCCAGCAGTCCGGCTCCTTCTTTGCTTACAACCTCTGCTAATTTGTGCAGGTTATCTCTTTTCACAAACGGGCGGGCACCGTCATGAATAAACACAAGCGAATCATCACTTTCTTCTGCCAGCGCCATAAGCCCGGCATACACACTGTCCTGTCGCTCTTTTCCGCCGTTAACGAGCTGAATCTGCTTTTCAATCGGATATTCGTTAAGCACCTCTTGCATTTGAGCATGCTCTTTTTCATTGGTCACGAGAATGATTTTCTCACACCAAGGATCCTGAGAGAAAATAATTAATGTATGTATAATCAATGGCTGATCATTAATCATGAGGAACTGTTTGTTTTGCCCGGCCAGCATCCGCTTGCCCTGGCCAGCCGCTAATACAATTGCTGAATAATTAATCATAGCTACCATCCTAAATGTATTTGAAATAACAAAAGCGATAACACGCAGTTATCACTTTTGTTAATCTCTATTTGTTATACCGTTTTTATAAAGCTTTTTCAAGTGATTTTGGCTTAGCAAAAATCATACGGCCCGCTGAAGTCTGCAGGACGCTCGTTACAATCACTTCAATTGTTTTTCCGATATAATCTTTACCTTCTTCTACGACGATCATTGTCCCATCATCTAAATAACCAATTCCCTGCTTCTGCTCTTTCCCGTCTTTGATTACCTGGATTGACATTTCTTCTCCTGGTAAAACGACCGGCTTCACTGCATTGGCAAGGTCATTAATATTCAGTACCTGCACATTCTGAAACTCACACACTTTATTCAGATTGAAGTCGTTTGTCACTACAATACCGTCCATCACCTTGGCCAGCTTCACCAGCTTGCTGTCAACTTCCTGCACTTCTTCAAAATCGCCTTCGTAAATTTCGACTTTGACCGGAAGATCTTTCTGCAGACGGTTCAGAATATCCAGCCCCCGGCGGCCTCTGTTTCTCTTAAGACCATCTGAGGAATCTGCAATATGTTGAAGCTCTTCCAGCACGAACTGCGGAATAACAACCGTTCCTTCTAAAAAGTGCGTTTCACAGATGTCTGCAATACGGCCGTCAATAATGACACTCGTATCTAAGATTTTCTGCTTTGGAATGATTGCCGGATCCACTTGAACAGTTTGAGAAGACTCATCATCTGAAGATTTCTTATCCTTTTTATTTGCAAGTGTTAAGAGATTTAAAAATTCATCTTTTCGTTTAAAACCGACTTGAAACCCGAAGTAGCCTAATAAGATCGTAATGAAAATCGGCACAACCTGGCTTACGACTTTGATTTCGATGTCCTGCAGGATGTTATTGATTAAATAAGCAATAATTAAACCGACAATTAATCCTAAGCTCCCAAAAAGCAAGTCTGCCACAGGGGCTCGTACCAGTGTATCCTCTACCCACCTTAGGAAATTGACAATATAGTCAACAATCCAGAAAGTTAATAAAAATAAAATAAGTGCTCCTATAATTGCCCCAGCTACTGATTGAATCCAGCTTTGCCAGGTTACATCCATTAAGGAAAACAGTTCGGGAATATAAAGATAACCGATTGTACCGGCAGTGACGATAATAAATAACTGAACTATTCTTTTAAGCACTTGCTCACCTCCTTAAAATCATTATGACCAACCATAATGGCGATTAATCGTCCAGGTTAGAAATCTTGAATATAAACTAGCACAAATTACAATTTTTTTCAATTAAAAGGAAAATATTGTATCATACTAAATACCTACAAGTCAAATGATTACAAATGCCGGTCAACAAACAGCTGTTCCTGTATCCGCTCTAAGCCTTCGCAGATCTTCTTAGCCCTTACTTCACCCACTCCGTCAACTTCGACTAATTCTTTGACAGTGGCCGACATAACTTCATGCAGTACTCCGAACCTTTGGACTAAATGTTCGATAATTACCGTGGGCAATCGAGGAATCCGATTCATGATCCGATAGCCTCTCGGATAAATAGGGTCTGAAAGCTTTACGTGGACGGAGTAGCCTAACAATTTAAGCACCTGTTCATCAGACAGCAGCTCTGTACCGGCTGATTCCTGCATTTTATTTAAAAGATAAGCAGGTTCATATTCCGCCCGCTTGCTGTAATCCTTTATCAATAATGCCGCTTCTTCTTCAATATTAGAGACGAGCTCTGTAAGCTGGAGCTGAATCAGTCTGCCTTCATTACCGAGCTCATTGACATAGTTTAAGATTTCATTTTTAATTCTCAGCACCATTTCCACGCGATGGACGACTTGAATGACTTCCGAGAAAGAAACCATGTTTTCAAATTCCATCGCCCCAAGGTTGGTAATGCTTTGATCGAGTACGAGCTTATACTTCTCAAGCGTCTGAATCGCCTGATTCGCTTTTGTAAGAATAACGCCTATATCTTTAAGCGAATACCGGACGGCCCCTTTATAAAGGGTTATGACATTTCTTCTTTGAGAAATAGCAATCACTAAGTGCCCCGTCTGCTTTGCTACCCGTTCAGCTGTACGGTGCCGCATGCCTGTTTCCGTCGATAAAATATCCGGATCCGGCATAAGCTGAGCATTCGCGTAGAGGATCTCCTCGCCTTCATTGCTTAAGATGATCGCTCCATCCATCTTGGCCAGTTCATAGAGGTGAGCGGGAGTAAATCGGGACTGAATATGAAACCCGCCGTCTACCAGCTCCTGCACTTCTTTAGCATAACCCATAACGATAAGACCACCCGTTTTAGCACGTAAAACGTTGTCGATCCCTTCACGAATAGGAGTGCCGGGAGCTACAAATTTAAGCATTTCTCCGATGTCGCCTGTCCTATCGTTGTTTGCTTCCATTTATCGATCCCCCAATGTAATTTGCATAGCTTCCTGTACTGTATTTACACCAATCACCTGGATGCCTGAAGGAGGTGTCCATCCATCTAGATTCTTCTGAGGTATAATGACTCGTTTAAAACCAAGCTTAGCCGCTTCCTGAACGCGCTGTTCAATCCGGGAGACCCGCCTGATCTCTCCCGTCAGCCCCACTTCGCCAACAACTACGTCATCGGGGTTGGAAGGCTGATCGCGAAAACTTGAGGCAATGCTGATGGCCACCGCTAAATCAACAGCTGGTTCATCCAGCTTTACGCCTCCAGCAACTTTTAGGTAAGCATCCTGATTTTGCAATAGCAGCCCGACCCTTTTTTCCAATACCGCCATGAGCAGGGGCACACGGTTATGATCAAGTCCTGTAGCCATCCGCCGCGGGTTTCCAAACGAGGTTGGAGAAATCAACGCCTGGATCTCGACTAAAACAGGGCGTGTCCCTTCCATAGAAGCCACTATAATCGATCCAGCTGCTCCTTGAGACCTCTCTTCCAGAAAAATCTCCGAAGGGTTCAGAACCTCTTCTAAGCCCTTCTCCTTCATTTCAAAAATCCCCATTTCGTGAGTACTCCCGAAACGGTTCTTCACACTTCTTAATATACGAAATGTATGGTGCCTCTCTCCTTCGAAATATAAAACAGCATCCACCATATGTTCAAGTAACCGCGGGCCTGCGATCGACCCCTCTTTTGTTACATGACCTACAATGAAAATAGGAATACCTTTACTCTTCGCTACACGCATTAAATGACTTGTACATTCACGAACCTGTGACACGCTCCCTGGAGCGGAAGTAACGTCCTCTTTAAAAATCGTTTGAATCGAATCGATAATCACAAACTTAGGATTAATTACATCGATTTGAGTGAGCACGTCCTGGAGGTTCGTTTCAGACAATACGTAAAGCTCGTCTGATTCTACACCTAATCGTTCCGCCCGGAGCTTCGTCTGGCGTGTAGATTCTTCTCCTGATATATATAAAACAGGCAATTGCTTATTCGCAATCTGAGCAGAAACCTGAAGTAATAAAGTTGACTTCCCAATACCCGGATCACCGCCGATTAAAACCAGCGACCCCGGTACGATACCGCCCCCGAGCACGCGGTTTAATTCCGGCATATCCGTTCTTAGTCTCGGCTCTTTTTCTGATTTAATCTGTGTGATTTTTTCAGGTTTTGCTGAACCTGATGAACTGGTTTGAAAAACGTGGCGGGAATTGCTTCCGGTCATCGCCGCTTCTTCCACTAATGTGTTCCACTGCTGACAGCCCGGGCATTTACCCATCCACTTGGGAGTTTCGTATCCACATTCCTGACAGACAAACTTTGTTTTTCTCTTCGCCAAAAGCGCTCTCTCCCTCTCCCTTATTATAAACGATATGGCTTGTGAAAAAGTTTCATGACCATATCATTTTAGTTAAAAATACCTTACTAAAAGCATATCGGAATCATAAAAAAATCGGAAGGCATACACCTTCCGACCTCAAATAGTTCATAATTTATTCAAATTTGCCTCTTATTTCGCTTCCTGATGAGTATGAACCGTAAATTCTTTGTTATCATTCAGGTCAATTTCTACTTTTTGACCTTTGTGAATGTTCTCTTTTAACAGCTCTTCAGACAAGAGGTCTTCCACGTTTTTCTGTATAGAGCGGCGAAGAGGACGTGCTCCGTATTCTGGGTCGAATCCTTCTTTCGCAATATGCTCGATCGCTTTTTCGCTGAGCGTGAAGTCGATATCCTGATCAAGCAGACGCTTTCTCAATTGTTCTGCCATCAGTGTAACGATATCCTTCATGTGGCGACGCTCTAAAGAGTGGAAGACGATCGTTTCGTCAATACGGTTTAAGAACTCCGGACGGAATGCTTTTTTCAGCTCATCCGTTACTTTAGACTTCATGTCTTTGTAGTTCTGGTCCTCATCACCCATAGAGAAGCCAAGATACTTATTGCTTTTCAGCTCATGTGCCCCAACGTTTGAAGTCATGATTAAGACTGTGTTTCTAAAGTCGACAACACGTCCTTTAGAATCTGTAAGACGTCCGTCTTCCAATACTTGAAGCAAGATGTTAAAGACTTCAGGGTGAGCCTTCTCAATTTCATCTAACAGGATGACAGAGTAAGGTTTGTTTCGAACTTTCTCTGTCAGCTGTCCGCCTTCATCATAGCCTACATATCCTGGAGGTGAACCGACAAGACGGGACGTGCTGTGTTTTTCCATATACTCAGACATATCGATTCGAATCATCGCATCTTCCTCACCGAACATGCTTTCCGCCAGTGCACGGGCAAGCTCGGTTTTACCTACACCAGTTGGTCCCAAGAAGATAAAGGAACCAATAGGCCGTTTCGGATCCTTAAGACCGGCACGGGCCCGGCGAATCGCTTTGGAAATAGCCTTCACCGCTTCTTCCTGGCCGATGACACGGTTATGAAGAGTATCTTCTAACTGAAGCAGACGTTCACTTTCATCTTTGGTCATTTTAGAAACAGGAACTCCCGTCCAGGTAGATACGATCGAAGCAATATCTTCTACCGTCACTTCTGAATCTTCCTGACCCTGCTTCTCTTTCCATTCGTCTTTCGTCTGATCAAGCTCATCACGCAAACGCTGCTCACTGTCCCGTAAGGAAGCGGCTTTTTCAAATTCCTGGCTTTGAACAGCAGCGTCTTTCTCTTTACGAACTTCTTCAAGCTTCTGCTCAAGCTCTTTTAAGTTTGGCGGCGCTGTATAAGAACGAAGACGTACTTTAGAAGCAGCCTCATCAATTAAGTCAATTGCTTTATCCGGCAGGAAGCGGTCCGTAATATAACGGTCAGAGAAACGAACAGCGGACTCAATGGAATCATCCGTAATCGTTACTCGGTGGTGCGCTTCATAACGGTCGCGCAGTCCTTTAAGAATTTGAACAGATTCTTCTAAGGATGGCTCGTCAACTTTAATTGGCTGGAAGCGTCGTTCAAGAGCAGCATCTTTTTCAATATATTTTTTATACTCATCGAGAGTCGTTGCCCCAATACACTGAAGCTCACCGCGGGCCAGTGAAGGTTTCAGGATGTTAGACGCATCTATCGCACCTTCGGCTCCACCTGCTCCGATCAAGGTATGAAGCTCATCGATGAATAAGATAATATTACCGGCCTGGCGGATTTCTTCCATAACCTTTTTCAAACGATCCTCGAATTCGCCACGGTATTTAGTACCTGCTACAACCGTACCCATATCAAGCGTCATTACGCGTTTATCACGCAGGATCTCTGGAACTTCATTGTTCATAATCTGCTGAGCAAGCCCCTCAGCGATCGCTGTTTTACCTACACCTGGCTCACCGACAAGCACTGGGTTATTTTTCGTACGGCGGCTTAATACTTGAATCACACGTTCGATCTCTTTGCTTCGTCCGATCACTGGATCGATGTTGCCTTCTTTGGCAATCGCCGTTAAATCACGAGCTAGAGAATCAAGCGTTGGTGTATTGGCATTAGCAGCCTGTGCACCGCCGCCACCGCCTCTGCGGTTGCTGCCTCCACCGGTTGATTCGTTATTTCCAAGCAGCTGGAGAACCTGCTGACGCGCTTTATTTAAGCTGACACCGAGGTTATTTAACACACGGGCAGCTACCCCTTCGCCTTCCCGAATTAAACCAAGAAGGATGTGCTCTGTCCCTACGTAAGAGTGGCCTAATTTGCGGGCTTCATCCATAGAAAGCTCGATTACTTTTTTAGCTCTTGGTGTATAGTGAATGGTTTGAGATACTTTTTCACCTTTGCCAATTAGATTCTCAACTTCCTCCTGGATCTTGCTGGCTTCTAATCCTAAAGCGTTCAGAGCTTTTGCAGCAATGCCTTCACCTTCACTTACAAGACCAAGAAGGATGTGTTCAGTGCCAATATTGTTATGGCCTAATCGGACCGCTTCTTCTTGCGCTAATGCTAGTACCTTTTGTGCTCTTTCAGTAAATCGCCCAAACATCATGGACATTACCTCCTAACTATTTATTCATTCTTTTCTAATTGTAATCTTTCTCTAATCAGGGAAGCTCGACGGATATCACGCTCAGACGGAGTTAGAGACTCTTGTGCATATTGCTGAAGGAACCCTGGCTGTGTTAAAACCATAAGCTCATTCAAAATGGTCTTTGGAATATCATCGATGAACCCTAAATCGATTCCCAGTCTAAGATCAGATAAGCATTTTGCTGCCTCTTTAGACTCTATGATTCGACTATGCTTCAAAACACCATAGGATCGAAAAACTCTGTCCTCAAGCTGGATTCCTGACCGCTGCATTAAGGTCTGACGGGCTTTTCTTTCTTGATCAATCAGTTGTCTTACCACACTGTGCAAGTCTTCCACAATATCCTCTTCTGATTTCCCAAGCGTAATCTGGTTAGAAATTTGAAACAAGTTGCCAAGAGCTTCGCTTCCTTCACCGTAAATACCGCGGACGACTAATCCCAGCTGGTTAATTGCCGGCGTCATGCGCGTAATCTGCTGGGTCATTACTAAAGCAGGAAGGTGCATCATCACTGAAGCCCTCATTCCCGTACCAACGTTAGTCGGGCACGACGTTAAATAGCCTCTGTTTTCATCAAAGGCATAATCCACTTTTTCTTCAAGCCAGTCATCTAACTGAGAGGCCTGTTCTAATGCCCGGTCCAGCTGAAAGCCAGGAAAATAAAGCTGTATTCGTATGTGATCTTCTTCATTTATCATGATTGACACTTGTTCATTTTGAGAAATCAATGATGCCGAATGCTTCGATTGATCGATTAAATGCGGACTGACTAAATGCTTCTCCACAAGTACTCTTCTTTCAATCGGCTGCAAATCACTCATTTCCACGACTTCGAAATTCTTATAATCTCTAAATGACTGTCCCGCAAACTCTTCTTTAAAAATGTTCAGTACTTCCTCCAGGCGTTCCTCTGCTGCAATGATAGGGAACGGATACTTCTGAAGGTTACGGGCCAGACGAATTCGACTGCTTAGAACAATGTCACTGTCCGGGCCTTCCTGGTTCATCCAGGGGCTGATTGCTTCATTCATAAATTGTCCAAGTGACATTATTCTCCATCCCCTTTCTCTTGATGAAGTTGTTGTTCCAGGGACCGAATCTGATCTCGTAATTGAGCGGCTTGTTCGAATTCTTCCTGTTCAATCATCCCACGAAGCTCTGCTCTTAGCTGGTCCACCTGTTTTTTCAAGTGCAGGTGGCCGGCTTCTCGTTTAGGTATCTTCCCGTGGTGATGGGCATTTCCACTATGAACTCGCTTAAATATAGGATCCAAACGTTCATCAAAAGTTTTATAACAATCCGCACACCCAAACTTTCCAATTTTCGCAAATTGCTGGTAGGTTAACCCGCAGTTTGGACATTTCAGCTGTACAGACTGTTTCTCATAAGGTTTAGATTGCTGACCTTTAAATGAAAATTGATGATCGTGATTAAATAAACCGGATAATAAGTCAGTAAGAGTAAAGTTGTCTTCCTTTTCATTCATATAACCCTTTTCTTTGGCACAGTGCTCGCACACATGAATTTCTGATTTCTCGCCGTTAATAACCTGGGTTAAATGAACCGTTGCAGGGCGCTTATGGCATCTTTGGCAATCCATATGATCTACCTCCTCACCTAGCTTTTGTACTTAAGGGTGAAAAGCATCGCTGTCAGAATTCGAGAACGGAGCTCATCCCTTAGAGGAAGTGGGAATGCAAGAACCTCACGCTCCATCACGCTTGCCATGATATTCGCTTCACGTTCGTTTATGCTATCATTTTCAAGTAAACGATCGATAATATCGAGTGAAACAGATTGAGATACTTCCGGCTGAACCAGCTTAATAATATCATCAATCATTTGTGACTCGGATCGATGCTGGACACGGCGGATTCGAATATAGCCGCCGCCTCCGCGTTTACTTTCAACTATATAGCCCTTTTCCACAGTGAAGCGGGTTTTAATCACGTAATTGATTTGAGAAGGCACACATTGAAATTTTTCAGCGATTTCACTCCGTTTAATTTCAATACTTCCGTGATGATTTTCATCTAAAATCTTCTTTAGATGCTCTTCAATGATGTCAGATATATTCCGCATTTTCCCTCCTCCTCTTTTGACTTTGACTATCTTTGACCTTAATTTTATTATACTCATTTTTACTGCATACGCAACTATAATGTTTTCATGTACAAGAGTAATCTTTCCCTAATTTTCCCCTTCCTAAAACAAAAAAGCTATGCGAATTATGTCGCATAGCTTTAACTATCTTTTACTAGAGACTTGGACTACCCGGGGAATGCTTGAAAGCTTCTCAATTAGACCGGCTTCGTCGTATTTCTGGCTGCGGTCCGCGTGAATAAAGATTTTTTTACGATGGTTGTTCCCCTTTTGAATTTCGACTTTTTTCACCACAAGGTTTTCATCATCAAAAATGGTTAAGATATCACTGACTTTCGCATCGTCTTCCACTACCACGACATACGAATTTTTAAAATAATGGCTTACATATTTTCTTTCAATATTGTTTAAGAAGATTAGACTTAACAGCACAAGGGCGGTGGCTACAATTGCCACACCATACATACCGGCTCCGACGACCAGCCCAAGTCCGGCGACTGTCCAAATTGAAGCGGCTGTCGTCAGTCCGCGGATGGTCATGCCGTTTACAATAATGGTCCCTGCTCCTAAGAAACCAATACCACTGATAACATAGGAAGGGATACGGGCAGGATCAAACCTCACATTATCATATTCTTCGATAAAAGATTCAAATCCATAAATGGAGAGCAGCATCATCAAACAGGAACCCATTCCTACTAAGATATGGGTACGAAAACCGGCAGAATGATTTTTCAGCTCACGTTCAAACCCAATAATTCCTGATAAAACTAGAGCCGCCATTAATCTTATAAAAAATATATCTAGATCCTCCAACCACATATAAGTTTGATCCATGATTCCCCCACCTTTCTTTATTTCTAAGGGTCCTATTAATAAATATATCAAAAAAACCGAAAGCTTATGCTTTCGGTTTCTTAATCATTGACGAGGCAGCGTCCTACTCTCACGGGGATATACCCGACTACCATCGGCGCTGAAGAGCTTAACTGCTGTGTTCGGCATGGGAACAGGTGTGACCTCTTCGCTATCGCCACCTCATCTATTATATGGAGGTAAACCCTCAAAACTGGATAAGACTGATTGGAATCAAACCGTCATAATTTGTAGCTGCAACGCCTAGGCGTTTTCGCTTTTCTTTTAAAGTTAAGTCATCGATTGATTAGTATCCGTCAGCTCCACGTGTCACCACGCGTCCACCTCGGACCTATCGACCTCATCGTCTCTGAGGAATCTTACTAACTTATTGTTAGGGGAAATCTCATCTCAAGGGGGGCTTCATGCTTAGATGCTTTCAGCACTTATCCCGTCCACACGTAGCTACCCAGCGATGCTCCTGGCGGAACAACTGGTACACCAGCGGTGTGTCCATCCCGGTCCTCTCGTACTAAGGACAGCTCCTTTCAGATTTCCAACGCCCACGACGGATAGGGACCGAACTGTCTCACGACGTTCTGAACCCAGCTCGCGTACCGCTTTAATGGGCGAACAGCCCAACCCTTGGGACCGACTACAGCCCCAGGATGCGATGAGCCGACATCGAGGTGCCAAACCTCCCCGTCGATGTGGACTCTTGGGGGAGATAAGCCTGTTATCCCCGGGGTAGCTTTTATCCGTTGAGCGACGGCCCTTCCATACGGTACCGCCGGATCACTAAGCCCGACTTTCGTCCCTGCTCGACTTGTAGGTCTCGCAGTCAAGCTCCCTTGTGCCTTTACACTCTGCGAATGATTTCCAACCATTCTGAGGGAACCTTTGGGCGCCTCCGTTACTCTTTGGGAGGCGACCGCCCCAGTCAAACTGCCCACCTGACACTGTCTCCGGACCGGATCACGGTCCTGGGTTAGAATGTCCGTACAGCCAGGGTGGTATCCCACCAGCGCCTCCACCGAAGCTAGCGCTCCGGCTTCTCAGGCTCCCACCTATCCTGTACAAGCTGTACCAACATTCAATATCAGGCTACAGTAAAGCTCCACGGGGTCTTTCCGTCCTGTCGCGGGTAATGCGCATCTTCACGCATAGTATAATTTCACCGGGTCTCTCGTTGAGACAGTGCCCAAGTCGTTGCACCTTTCGTGCGGGTCGGAACTTACCCGACAAGGAATTTCGCTACCTTAGGACCGTTATAGTTACGGCCGCCGTTTACTGGGGCTTCGGTTCAACGCTTCGCTAAAAGCTAACGCATCCCCTTAACCTTCCAGCACCGGGCAGGTGTCAGCCCCTATACTTCGCCTTACGGCTTCGCAGAGACCTGTGTTTTTGGTAAACAGTCGCTTGGGCCTTTTCACTGCGGCTCCTCGGCAGAGGAGCACCCCTTCTCCCGAAGTTACGGGGTCATTTTGCCGAGTTCCTTAACGAGAGTTCTCCCGCTCACCTTAGGATTCTCTCCTCGCCTACCTGTGTTGGTTTGCGGTACGGGCGCCTCTTTCCTCACTAGAGGATTTTCTTGGCAGTGTGAAGTCCGGAGCTTCGGTACTTTATTTCCCTCCCCATCACAGCTTGACGTTGCCGGACGGATTTGCCTATCCGACCGTCTTGCTGCTTGGACGCACTCTTCCAATCGTGCGCACTCCTTATCCTCCTGCGTCCCCCCGTCGTTCAAACGGAAAGGAGGCGGTACAGGAATATCCACCTGTTGTCCATCGCCTACGCCTTTCGGCCTCGGCTTAGGTCCCGACTAACCCTGAGAGGACGAGCCTTCCTCAGGAAACCTTAGGCTTTCGGTGAAAGAGATTCTCACTCTTTTTTCGCTACTCATACCGGCATTCTCACTTCTAAGCGCTCCACCAGTCCTTACGGTCTGACTTCGCCGCCCTTAGAACGCTCTCCTACCACTGATCCATCAGGATCAATCCGCAGCTTCGGTGGTGTGTTTAGCCCCGGTATATTTTCGGCGCGGAGTCACTCGACCAGTGAGCTATTACGCACTCTTTCAATGATGGCTGCTTCTAAGCCAACATCCTGGTTGTCTAAGCAACTCCACATCCTTTTCCACTTAACACACACTTAGGGACCTTAGCTGGCGGTCTGGGCTGTTCCCCTCTCGACCATGAACCTTATCACCCATGGTCTGACTCCCAGAACAAAGTCATTGGCATTCGGAGTTTGACTGAATTCGGTAACCCGGTAGGGGCCCCTCGTCCAATCAGTGCTCTACCTCCAAGACTTTCTATTCTGAGGCTAGCCCTAAAGCTATTTCGGAGAGAACCAGCTATCTCCGTGTTCGATTGGCATTTCACCCCTACCCACACCTCATCCCCGCAATTTTCAACTTGCGTGGGTTCGGGCCTCCAGTCAGTGTTACCTGACCTTCACCCTGGACATGGGTAGATCACACGGTTTCGGGTCTACGACCGCATACTCAAATCGCCCTATTCAGACTCGCTTTCGCTGCGGCTCCGCTTCTCATCAGCTTAACCTTGCATACGGTCGTAACTCGCCGGTTCATTCTACAAAAGGCACGCCGTCACCCATGAATGGGCTCCGACTACTTGTAGGCACACGGTTTCAGGTTCTCTTTCACTCCCCTTCCGGGGTGCTTTTCACCTTTCCCTCACGGTACTGGTTCGCTATCGGTCACTAGGGAGTATTTAGCCTTGGGAGATGGTCCTCCCGGATTCCGACGGAATTCCTCGTGTTCCGCCGTACTCAGGATACACTCCGGAGGAGAAAGGATGTCGAGTACAGGGCTGTTACCCTCTATGGCGGATCTTTCCAGATCACTTCGTCTATCCTCTCTCTTGGTAACTCCAAAGGAGTGTCCTACAACCCCAGAAAGCAAGCTTTCTGGTTTGGGCTGATTCCGTTTCGCTCGCCGCTACTTGGGAAATCGCGTTTGCTTTCTCTTCCTCCGGGTAATGAGATGTTTCAGTTCCCCGGGTCTGCCTTCCATAACCTATGTATTCAGTTATGGATACTGTTCCATTACGAACAGCGGGTTTCCCCATTCGGAGATCCTGGGATCAAAGCTTACTTACAGCTCCCCCAGGCATTTCGGTGTTAGTCCCGTCCTTCATCGGCTCCTAGTGCCAAGGCATCCACCGTGCGCCCTTATTCACTTAACTTTTAAATCGTCGTGAAAAGACGTTTCTTACTTTGGTTTGATGTCTTGTCAAATCTTATCCAGTTTTCAAGGTTCACATTGAGAAGATCCTTTGATCTCTCAAAACTGAACAACCAACCATGTACGTCCTCCGAAGGAGACGGCTAAAAAGCCGTTCCTTTTATCCTTAGAAAGGAGGTGATCCAGCCGCACCTTCCGATACGGCTACCTTGTTACGACTTCACCCCAATCATTGGCCCCACCTTCGGCGGCTGGCTCCATAAAGGTTACCTCACCGACTTCGGGTGTTGCCAACTCTCGTGGTGTGACGGGCGGTGTGTACAAGGCCCGGGAACGTATTCACCGCGGCATTCTGATCCGCGATTACTAGCGATTCCGGCTTCATGCAGGCGAGTTGCAGCCTGCAATCCGAACTGAGAATGGTTTTATGGGATTTGCTACACCTCGCGGCTTCGCTGCCCTTTGTACCATCCATTGTAGCACGTGTGTAGCCCAGGTCATAAGGGGCATGATGATTTGACGTCATCCCCGCCTTCCTCCGGTTTGTCACCGGCAGTCACCTTAGAGTGCCCAACTCAATGCTGGCAACTAAGATTAGGGGTTGCGCTCGTTGCGGGACTTAACCCAACATCTCACGACACGAGCTGACGACAACCATGCACCACCTGTCACTTGGTCCCCGAAGGGAAGACCCTATCTCTAGGGTGGTCCAAGGATGTCAAGACCTGGTAAGGTTCTTCGCGTTGCTTCGAATTAAACCACATGCTCCACCGCTTGTGCGGGCCCCCGTCAATTCCTTTGAGTTTCAGCCTTGCGGCCGTACTCCCCAGGCGGAGTGCTTAATGCGTTAACTTCAGCACTAAGGGGTGGAAGCCCCCTAACACCTAGCACTCATCGTTTACGGCGTGGACTACCAGGGTATCTAATCCTGTTTGCTACCCACGCTTTCGCACCTCAGCGTCAGAAACAGACCAGAGAGTCGCCTTCGCCACTGGTGTTCCTCCACATATCTACGCATTTCACCGCTACACGTGGAATTCCACTCTCCTCTTCTGTCCTCAAGTTCCCCAGTTTCCAATGACCCTCCACGGTTGAGCCGTGGGCTTTCACATCAGACTTAAGGAACCGCCTGCGCGCGCTTTACGCCCAATAATTCCGGACAACGCTTGCCCCCTACGTATTACCGCGGCTGCTGGCACGTAGTTAGCCGGGGCTTTCTCGCGAGGTACCGTCAAGGTACCGCTCTATTCGCACGGTACTTGTTCTTCCCTCGCAACAGAACTTTACGATCCGAAGACCTTCATCGTTCACGCGGCGTTGCTCCGTCAGACTTTCGTCCATTGCGGAAGATTCCCTACTGCTGCCTCCCGTAGGAGTCTGGGCCGTGTCTCAGTCCCAGTGTGGCCGATCACCCTCTCAGGTCGGCTACGCATCGTCGCCTTGGTGAGCCGTTACCTCACCAACTAGCTAATGCGCCGCGGGCCCATCTGTAAGCGATAGCTCAGAAAGCCATCTTTTACTCTTCCCTCATGCGAGGGAGGAGATTACCCGGCATTAGCCCCGGTTTCCCGGGGTTATTCCGGTCTTACAGGCAGGTTGCCCACGTGTTACTCACCCGTCCGCCGCTCATTCCACTAACGTCACCCCCGAAGGGGATCAGTTAACTTCCTGCGCTCGACTTGCATGTATTAGGCACGCCGCCAGCGTTCGTCCTGAGCCAGGATCAAACTCTCCATAAAAGTAGTTTGACTTGCTCATTTGCACACCGAATGTGCTTGTTTGAATTCTCTCTATATAATAGAAAGAATAAATTGACGTACTGGTTGGTTCGTTCAGTTTTCAAAGATCAAAATTAAATGGTGGAGCCTAGCGGGATCGAACCGCTGACCTCCTGCGTGCAAAGCAGGCGCTCTCCCAGCTGAGCTAAGGCCCCTTATTATGATAAGAATGGTCGGGAAGACAGGATTCGAACCTGCGACCCCTTGGTCCCAAACCAAGTGCTCTACCAAGCTGAGCTACTTCCCGTAAGTAAATGGCGCGCCCGAGAGGAGTCGAACCCCTAACCTTCTGATCCGTAGTCAGACGCTCTATCCAATTGAGCTACGGGCGCAAATTAAATTATGGTGCCGAGGGCCGGACTCGAACCGGCACGGTGGAAACCCACCGCAGGATTTTAAGTCCTGTGCGTCTGCCAATTCCGCCACCCCGGCACGACACTTGCAAGTAAGGTTTATATACTATTCATCTGCAATAAGTATAATGGAGCGGAAGACGGGATTCGAACCCGCGACCCCCACCTTGGCAAGGTGGTGTTCTACCACTGAACTACTTCCGCGTATAATGCGGGTGGAGGGACTTGAACCCCCACGCCGTGAAGCACTAGATCCTAAATCTAGCGTGTCTGCCAATTCCACCACACCCGCTAATAAATGGTGAGCCATGGAGGGCTCGAACCTCCGACCCTCTGATTAAAAGTCAGATGCTCTACCAACTGAGCTAATGGCTCTTAATAAAAAGCTTGGACAAAATGGTGCCGGCCAGAGGACTTGAACCCCCAACCTACTGATTACAAGTCAGTTGCTCTACCAATTGAGCTAGGCCGGCTAAATGGTGGAGGATGCAGGGCTCGAACCTGCGACCCCTTGCTTGTAAGGCAAGTGCTCTCCCAGCTGAGCTAATCCTCCGGATTATGTAAGGTATGGCAGCGTCCTACTCTCACGGGGATATACCCGACTACCATCGGCGCTGAAGAGCTTAACTGCTGTGTTCGGCATGGGAACAGGTGTGACCTCTTCGCTATCGCCACCAAACCTTATTTTTTAGGGACAAGATATATTATATTGTCCTTTTGAGAAAATATCAAGGGTTATTTTAAAACTTTTTAGTAAACCCTCAAAACTGGATAAGACTGATTGGAATCAAACCGTCATAATTTGTAGCTGCAACGCCTAGGCGTTTTCGCTTTTCTTTTAAAGTTAAGTCATCGATTGATTAGTATCCGTCAGCTCCACGTGTCACCACGCGTCCACCTCGGACCTATCGACCTCATCGTCTCTGAGGAATCTTACTAACTTATTGTTAGGGGAAATCTCATCTCAAGGGGGGCTTCATGCTTAGATGCTTTCAGCACTTATCCCGTCCACACGTAGCTACCCAGCGATGCTCCTGGCGGAACAACTGGTACACCAGCGGTGTGTCCATCCCGGTCCTCTCGTACTAAGGACAGCTCCTTTCAGATTTCCAACGCCCACGACGGATAGGGACCGAACTGTCTCACGACGTTCTGAACCCAGCTCGCGTACCGCTTTAATGGGCGAACAGCCCAACCCTTGGGACCGACTACAGCCCCAGGATGCGATGAGCCGACATCGAGGTGCCAAACCTCCCCGTCGATGTGGACTCTTGGGGGAGATAAGCCTGTTATCCCCGGGGTAGCTTTTATCCGTTGAGCGACGGCCCTTCCATACGGTACCGCCGGATCACTAAGCCCGACTTTCGTCCCTGCTCGACTTGTAGGTCTCGCAGTCAAGCTCCCTTGTGCCTTTACACTCTGCGAATGATTTCCAACCATTCTGAGGGAACCTTTGGGCGCCTCCGTTACTCTTTGGGAGGCGACCGCCCCAGTCAAACTGCCCACCTGACACTGTCTCCGGACCGGATCACGGTCCTGGGTTAGAATGTCCGTACAGCCAGGGTGGTATCCCACCAGCGCCTCCACCGAAGCTAGCGCTCCGGCTTCTCAGGCTCCCACCTATCCTGTACAAGCTGTACCAACATTCAATATCAGGCTACAGTAAAGCTCCACGGGGTCTTTCCGTCCTGTCGCGGGTAATGCGCATCTTCACGCATAGTATAATTTCACCGGGTCTCTCGTTGAGACAGTGCCCAAGTCGTTGCACCTTTCGTGCGGGTCGGAACTTACCCGACAAGGAATTTCGCTACCTTAGGACCGTTATAGTTACGGCCGCCGTTTACTGGGGCTTCGGTTCAACGCTTCGCTAAAAGCTAACGCATCCCCTTAACCTTCCAGCACCGGGCAGGTGTCAGCCCCTATACTTCGCCTTACGGCTTCGCAGAGACCTGTGTTTTTGGTAAACAGTCGCTTGGGCCTTTTCACTGCGGCTCCTCGGCAGAGGAGCACCCCTTCTCCCGAAGTTACGGGGTCATTTTGCCGAGTTCCTTAACGAGAGTTCTCCCGCTCACCTTAGGATTCTCTCCTCGCCTACCTGTGTTGGTTTGCGGTACGGGCGCCTCTTTCCTCACTAGAGGATTTTCTTGGCAGTGTGAAGTCCGGAGCTTCGGTACTTTATTTCCCTCCCCATCACAGCTTGACGTTGCCGGACGGATTTGCCTATCCGACCGTCTTGCTGCTTGGACGCACTCTTCCAATCGTGCGCACTCCTTATCCTCCTGCGTCCCCCCGTCGTTCAAACGGAAAGGAGGCGGTACAGGAATATCCACCTGTTGTCCATCGCCTACGCCTTTCGGCCTCGGCTTAGGTCCCGACTAACCCTGAGAGGACGAGCCTTCCTCAGGAAACCTTAGGCTTTCGGTGAAAGAGATTCTCACTCTTTTTTCGCTACTCATACCGGCATTCTCACTTCTAAGCGCTCCACCAGTCCTTACGGTCTGACTTCGCCGCCCTTAGAACGCTCTCCTACCACTGATCCATCAGGATCAATCCGCAGCTTCGGTGGTGTGTTTAGCCCCGGTATATTTTCGGCGCGGAGTCACTCGACCAGTGAGCTATTACGCACTCTTTCAATGATGGCTGCTTCTAAGCCAACATCCTGGTTGTCTAAGCAACTCCACATCCTTTTCCACTTAACACACACTTAGGGACCTTAGCTGGCGGTCTGGGCTGTTCCCCTCTCGACCATGAACCTTATCACCCATGGTCTGACTCCCAGAACAAAGTCATTGGCATTCGGAGTTTGACTGAATTCGGTAACCCGGTAGGGGCCCCTCGTCCAATCAGTGCTCTACCTCCAAGACTTTCTATTCTGAGGCTAGCCCTAAAGCTATTTCGGAGAGAACCAGCTATCTCCGTGTTCGATTGGCATTTCACCCCTACCCACACCTCATCCCCGCAATTTTCAACTTGCGTGGGTTCGGGCCTCCAGTCAGTGTTACCTGACCTTCACCCTGGACATGGGTAGATCACACGGTTTCGGGTCTACGACCGCATACTCAAATCGCCCTATTCAGACTCGCTTTCGCTGCGGCTCCGCTTCTCATCAGCTTAACCTTGCATACGGTCGTAACTCGCCGGTTCATTCTACAAAAGGCACGCCGTCACCCATGAATGGGCTCCGACTACTTGTAGGCACACGGTTTCAGGTTCTCTTTCACTCCCCTTCCGGGGTGCTTTTCACCTTTCCCTCACGGTACTGGTTCGCTATCGGTCACTAGGGAGTATTTAGCCTTGGGAGATGGTCCTCCCGGATTCCGACGGAATTCCTCGTGTTCCGCCGTACTCAGGATACACTCCGGAGGAGAAAGGATGTCGAGTACAGGGCTGTTACCCTCTATGGCGGATCTTTCCAGATCACTTCGTCTATCCTCTCTCTTGGTAACTCCAAAGGAGTGTCCTACAACCCCAGAAAGCAAGCTTTCTGGTTTGGGCTGATTCCGTTTCGCTCGCCGCTACTTGGGAAATCGCGTTTGCTTTCTCTTCCTCCGGGTAATGAGATGTTTCAGTTCCCCGGGTCTGCCTTCCATAACCTATGTATTCAGTTATGGATACTGTTCCATTACGAACAGCGGGTTTCCCCATTCGGAGATCCTGGGATCAAAGCTTACTTACAGCTCCCCCAGGCATTTCGGTGTTAGTCCCGTCCTTCATCGGCTCCTAGTGCCAAGGCATCCACCGTGCGCCCTTATTCACTTAACTTTTAAATCGTCGTGAAAAGACGTTTCTTACTTTGGTTTGATGTCTTGTCAAATCTTATCCAGTTTTCAAGGTTCACATTGAGAAGATCCTTTGATCTCTCAAAACTGAACAACCAACCATGTACGTCCTCCGAAGGAGACGGCTAAAAAGCCGTTCCTTTTATCCTTAGAAAGGAGGTGATCCAGCCGCACCTTCCGATACGGCTACCTTGTTACGACTTCACCCCAATCATTGGCCCCACCTTCGGCGGCTGGCTCCATAAAGGTTACCTCACCGACTTCGGGTGTTGCCAACTCTCGTGGTGTGACGGGCGGTGTGTACAAGGCCCGGGAACGTATTCACCGCGGCATTCTGATCCGCGATTACTAGCGATTCCGGCTTCATGCAGGCGAGTTGCAGCCTGCAATCCGAACTGAGAATGGTTTTATGGGATTTGCTACACCTCGCGGCTTCGCTGCCCTTTGTACCATCCATTGTAGCACGTGTGTAGCCCAGGTCATAAGGGGCATGATGATTTGACGTCATCCCCGCCTTCCTCCGGTTTGTCACCGGCAGTCACCTTAGAGTGCCCAACTCAATGCTGGCAACTAAGATTAGGGGTTGCGCTCGTTGCGGGACTTAACCCAACATCTCACGACACGAGCTGACGACAACCATGCACCACCTGTCACTTGGTCCCCGAAGGGAAGACCCTATCTCTAGGGTGGTCCAAGGATGTCAAGACCTGGTAAGGTTCTTCGCGTTGCTTCGAATTAAACCACATGCTCCACCGCTTGTGCGGGCCCCCGTCAATTCCTTTGAGTTTCAGCCTTGCGGCCGTACTCCCCAGGCGGAGTGCTTAATGCGTTAACTTCAGCACTAAGGGGTGGAAGCCCCCTAACACCTAGCACTCATCGTTTACGGCGTGGACTACCAGGGTATCTAATCCTGTTTGCTACCCACGCTTTCGCACCTCAGCGTCAGAAACAGACCAGAGAGTCGCCTTCGCCACTGGTGTTCCTCCACATATCTACGCATTTCACCGCTACACGTGGAATTCCACTCTCCTCTTCTGTCCTCAAGTTCCCCAGTTTCCAATGACCCTCCACGGTTGAGCCGTGGGCTTTCACATCAGACTTAAGGAACCGCCTGCGCGCGCTTTACGCCCAATAATTCCGGACAACGCTTGCCCCCTACGTATTACCGCGGCTGCTGGCACGTAGTTAGCCGGGGCTTTCTCGCGAGGTACCGTCAAGGTACCGCTCTATTCGCACGGTACTTGTTCTTCCCTCGCAACAGAACTTTACGATCCGAAGACCTTCATCGTTCACGCGGCGTTGCTCCGTCAGACTTTCGTCCATTGCGGAAGATTCCCTACTGCTGCCTCCCGTAGGAGTCTGGGCCGTGTCTCAGTCCCAGTGTGGCCGATCACCCTCTCAGGTCGGCTACGCATCGTCGCCTTGGTGAGCCGTTACCTCACCAACTAGCTAATGCGCCGCGGGCCCATCTGTAAGCGATAGCTCAGAAAGCCATCTTTTACTCTTCCCTCATGCGAGGGAGGAGATTACCCGGCATTAGCCCCGGTTTCCCGGGGTTATTCCGGTCTTACAGGCAGGTTGCCCACGTGTTACTCACCCGTCCGCCGCTCATTCCACTAACGTCACCCCCGAAGGGGATCAGTTAACTTCCTGCGCTCGACTTGCATGTATTAGGCACGCCGCCAGCGTTCGTCCTGAGCCAGGATCAAACTCTCCATAAAAGTAGTTTGACTTGCTCATTTGCACACCGAATGTGCTTGTTTGAATTCTCTCTATATAATAGAAAGAATAAATTGACGTACTGGTTGGTTCGTTCAGTTTTCAAAGATCAAAATGTCGTTTCGCTTTAAAACAGCGACTCAATTAATATACCACGATAACTTGTTTAAGTCAACAACTTTTTTCGTTTTTATAATTGAGTTTTTATCGTTTGCTGTGCCGCTCTCGATGCGACGTTTATTAATATACCACGGTTATAAGACTACATCAAGCCTTATTTTAAATAAAAGTATTTTCTGACGATTCATCGTTTTTTTGTATAAAAAAAGCCCCTAATCTCAAAATTAGAGGCATTGCATATCTTTAGGATTCGCCGCGCTTTCTCATCTGCGGGAATAGTAATACATCTCGAATAGAAGCGGAATTCGTCAGAAGCATAACTAAACGGTCCACGCCAATACCTAATCCTCCGGTTGGCGGCATTCCGTATTCTAATGATTCTAAGAAATCTTCATCCATTAAGTGTGCTTCATCGTTTCCTTCTTCACGCTCTTTTAACTGACCTTCAAAACGCTCCCGCTGATCAATTGGATCGTTTAACTCAGAAAATGCATTCGCATGCTCGCGGCCTACGATAAATAACTCGAATCGATCCGTAAAGCGCGGATCTTCCGGGTTCTTTTTCGCTAATGGAGAGATTTCAATTGGGTGTCCGTAAACAAAAGTAGGCTGGATCAGTTTTTCTTCCACTTTTTGTTCAAAGAATTCATTAACAATATGACCAAAGGACATCGTATCCTGAATCTCGATGTCGTGCTCTTTTGCTAAGGCTTTTGCTTCGTCATCTGACATTTCCCGCCAGAAGTCGACTCCTGTATATTCTTTAACAGCGTCTACCATATGAAGACGAGTCCATTCAGGCTCGAGATCAATTTCTTCTCCATTGTAGTCAACTTTGGAAGTGCCAAGTACATCTTTAGCAATATGAGCAATCAGTTCTTCAGTTAAGCTCATGATGTCGTGGTAGTCAGCGTAGGCTTCATATAACTCAATCATAGTAAATTCCGGATTGTGACGGGTGGATATCCCTTCATTACGGAAGACACGGCCGATTTCATATACTTTTTCCATGCCGCCGACGATTAGTCTCTTCAAGTGAAGCTCAATCGCAATACGCATATAAAGCTCCATATCCAGGGCGTTATGATGCGTAACAAACGGACGGGCAGAAGCTCCGCCAGGGATGCTGTGCATCATTGGAGTTTCCACTTCAAGGAAGCCAAGGTTGTCCAAATAACGGCGCATTGATTGAATGATTTTACTTCGCAGCACAAAGGTATCCCTGCTTTCAGGGTTTGTAATTAAATCTAAGTAACGCTGACGGTAGCGCTGTTCTACATCTTTTAGGCCGTGGAATTTCTCTGGAAGAGGTCGAAGAGATTTTGTTAAAATTTCAAACTGGCTGGCTTTAACGGAAAGCTCTCCTACGTTTGTTTTAAACATCTCCCCTGACACACCAACGATGTCTCCGATGTCCGCTGATTTAAAGATTTCATAGGCTTCTTCACCGATAGCATCTTTACGTACATATAACTGAATTTGACCGCTTAAGTCCTGAATATGAGCAAAACCGGCTTTTCCTTTTCCACGCTTTGTCATGATACGGCCGGCTACCGTTACTTGTGCCAGCTTCTCTTCAAGCTCTTCTTTGGAAAACTCATCGTATTGAGACCTTAACTCTTCGGCAAGTGCTGTACGCTCAAATTTGCTGCCGAAAGGATCGAGACCTCTCTCTTTATAGGAGTTTAACTTCTCCCGTCTCACCTGCATCTGGTCATTGAGTTCTTCGGACATGATCATCACTCCATTCATTTAAAATATTTATCGATTTAAAATAACGCTCGAATAATAAAAACTGCCAGCAGGCACTGGCAGTATGCTAACTATCGTTTAGTATAGAAAAGTCCTATCTCGGTGTCAACGCTTCTATACTTAGGAAACCTTCATCTTTTCTTCGATGTCTGCTGCAAACTCATAAAGGATGCCCAGCATCTCTTCTCTTGTCTCAGCAGCATTGATACGGTTACGTACGCGGCCGTTTCCTTTCAATCCTTTGAAATACCATGAAGCGTGCTTACGCATTTCCATAATACATACTATTTATATATAAAAGCTTAACCGACAGTCCAACTACTTCTCTATCCACACTTGAATACTTTCGACTTCCTCTTTGGGAAGCTTGTTTAAAAGAACTCCGGCTTCCTGTTTTACGGATGGGATATATAAATTCGGATCCAGCTCCGCAAGAGGAACAAGTACAAACGCTCTTTCCTGCAAATGTGGGTGTGGTATTGTTAAACGCTCATCTTTCATATTTTCTTGATTATAGGCCAAAATGTCAAGGTCTATTGTGCGCGGCCCCCATTTAATAACCCTTTTGCGCCCTAGCTCCTTTTCAATAAACTGACAGTAATCAAGCAGTTCAAGCGGCTGCAAGGTGGTACGCGCTTCAAGAACCATGTTTAAAAAGTCGTTTTGTTCAATATAACCTACAGGTGCCGTTTCATAAATCGATGACTGCCTGACTACGTTAATTCCATCATGGTGATCAAGCAGGGTGACCGCTTCGGTTAAATACTCGATTCGGTTATCAAGATTTGAGCCGAGTGCAATATATACGCTGTTCATCCTTTACGGCTCCGGTAAATATCAATAGCTACTGACTGATAGTGACCTGGGATTGGAGGGTCCGGCTTCGTGACTTTTACATGGCACGCATCAAGAAGCGTGAATTGCTCTAATAGGACATCAGCAATCTCTTCAGCTACCGTTTCAACTAAATTTTTCGCTTCCCCTTCAACGATTTTTTTCGTTTCTTCATAAATGGCTCCGTAATCAATCGACTGGTTCATATCGTCTGAATTTGAAGCAGGCTTGAGGTCGAGCTCCAGTTTTAAATCGACATAAAACCTTTGGCCAAGCTTGTTTTCTTCAGGAAAAAGTCCGTGATATCCCCAAAACTCCATTCCATTCAAGTGAATCTGATCCATTATTATCCCCTTCCCATCATAGCGTCCATCATTTTAGTCATCCTGGCGATTGGTTTTACATCATGAACCCGCACGATATGAGCCCCTTTTGAGATTCCATAGCAAACAGTTGCTCCTGTACCTTCCATTCGTTCATCTTCAGGAAGGTCAAGCGTTAAACCGATAAAAGATTTCCGTGATGTTCCTAGAAGCAGCGGATAGCCAAGCTGCTGAAACTTCTCCAGCTCCCGCATGACCTGCAGGTTATGTTCTGGAGTTTTTGCAAAACCAACTCCTGGATCAAGGATGATATTTTCAACAGGAACACCTGCAGACTTGGCGATGTTAATGCTTTCCCGAAGGTCATCCTTCATATCCGAAATTAAAGAAGTGTAATCCTTATTGTCTCTGTTGTGCATCAATATAATCGGAACCTGATGTTCAGCAGCCACATTCGCGATTTCAGGCTCTCTTTTCGCGCCCCATACATCATTAATGATGTCCGCACCTGCCTCTACAGCCTGCCTGGCTACTTCAGCTTTATACGTATCAATGGAAACAGGAAGATCTGTTTCTTTTTTAACCGCCTCTATCACTGGTAGAACCCGGTCCAATTCTTCTTGTTCTGAAACTGGCTTATGTCCCGGCCGTGTCGATTCACCGCCAACGTCAATAATATGAGCACCGTCTTCCTTCATTTGTCTCGTATGTCGGACAGCTTTCTTTACGCTGTCGTATTTTCCTCCATCGGAAAAAGAATCAGGTGTAATATTTAAAATTCCCATCACGAGCGTCTGCTCTGTGAGGTTATAAGTATGAGAAGATGTCTTAAGTATACCGTTCATTTTGTAACCCTCTTTTCGTCATCGTTCGCCTTCCATTTTACAACATATTGCAGATTCTTTCATCAAGGTAGAATTTCCCCATAAAAAAACTGTGCTCCCATTACAGAACACAGGTTTACAGGCTTTTGAAAAAGTCTTACATATTTTTTCTTGCTAAGTTTCCAGTTACATGCAGCAGCTGTGGGTTCCATTGGCCGTAAAAGGTGTATGGGATTGGGGAAGGAAAAGCTGAGGGAAATGGGGAGACTCCGATGGGAGGAAGTACAGGGGGAGATCCCGGAGGGCAAAGCCCGAGGAAGCTCACCGTACTCCCATGGAAAGCGAGCCATTTCCCGTAGCCCTTGGCTGTATTTTTTAAAAAGTTCAACCCCCGCATCTTTCTCTTCAAACGCAAAAACTGTGCTCCTATGACAGAGCACAGTTTATATTTTACTCTTCTTCAAATTGGTATAAAGGAGTAGAGAGGTAACGCTCACCATTACTCGGAATCACAGCGACTACTTTCTTACCTTTTCCTAATTCTTTAGCTACCTGCTTCGCAACATGAATGGCAGCTCCAGATGAAACTCCACCTAAAATCCCGTCTTTTCTCGCTGCTTCACGAGCGGCCGCATAAGCTTCTTCTGTAGATACTTGGCGGACTTCATCGTAAATTTCAGTGTCCAGAATCCCTGGTACAAATCCAGCACCGATTCCCTGAATTTTGTGCGGGCCAGGATTTCCTCCGGACAATACCGGAGAAGCATCCGGCTCGATAGCATAAATCTTAAGATCCGGATATTTTTCTTTTAAAACTTTACCTGCACCTGTAATCGTTCCACCTGTTCCGATCCCGGATACAAAGGCATCCAGCTGACCGCCCGTTTGCTCAACGATTTCAGGTCCTGTTGTTTCTGCGTGAACTTTTACGTTTGCTTCGTTATTAAACTGCTGCGGCATAAAATATCCATGCTGTTCCTTAAGTTCAGTGGCTTTCTTAATTGCACCTTTCATACCTTCCGCTCCTGGAGTTAAAACGAGCTCAGCTCCATAAGCACGCAGCAGATTACGGCGCTCCTGACTCATTGTATCAGGCATAACAAGGACGGTTTTATACCCTTTCGCCGCAGCGATCATCGCAAGTCCGATCCCCGTATTTCCGCTTGTCGGCTCTACAATTGTATCTCCATCTTTAAGGTCGCCTGATTCCTCGGCTGCCTCAATCATAGATAAGGCGATACGATCTTTAACAGAGCTGCCCGGGTTCATATACTCCAGCTTTAAGTAGATGTCAGCTGAGTCCTGATCAGCACTGCCGTTCAATTTCACCATTGGGGTTTGTCCCACTAATTCACTTACATTGTTAGCTATTCTCATCATTTCACTCCTAATACCAAGGATTTTAATAGGATTTAATACAAGAGTACGCAATCACTATCTCATTGTCAAACATTTCAATCATTTTATTATAAAATTGGTGAGGATGATGTAAAGGAAATTAGCGGGACTTAACGGGCGGTCGAGTTTTTAAGCAGGGGGTTTGTCCGTTTGCCCGCTTAAAAGCGAGCAAGTTCCCTCTTTTCCTTAAAAAACCAAAAGTTAAAAAAAGAACAAAGCAGGAAATCCCGCTTTGTTCTTATGATGGACTTGATTGCAGCTGCTTTAAGGCCTTAATGTCAAAATGATAATCCTCATTACAGAAATGACACTTGGCTTCTGCGCCATGGTCTTCTTCAATCATCCGCTGAATTTCATCGTCCCCAAGGCTTGAGATTGCCATTTCCACACGTTCTCTTGAGCAGTGGCACTTAAATTCTACGGGCATCGTGTCAAGGAACTGAACATTTCCTTCACCAAGCACCGCTTCTAAAATCTGCTCTGGTGTCTTGCCATCCTGCACCATTTTCGAGATAGGTTCTATTTCACTCAGGCGCTTCTCAATTTCCGCAGTTGTATCTTCATCGGCTCCCGGCATCATTTGCACGATAAATCCGCCGGCCGCAAGAATGGTGTGGTCGGTATTCACAAGGACTCCTGCTCCTACAGCAGAAGGCACCTGTTCAGAATTAGCAAAGTAATACGTAAAGTCTTCACTTACTTCACCGGATACAATCGGCACCTGTCCTGTAAAATGATCTCTCATTCCTAAATCTTTTACTATGCTTAACGTTCCGCTCGTTCCGACAGCTTTAGCCACATCCAGTTTGCCTTTTTTATTTAAATCGAAATCGACATGAGGATTTTTCAAATAGCCGCGGACCTGTCCTTTTGAATTGGCATCAGCAATAATTGCACCAATTGGGCCGTCTCCTTCGATTTTTACGGTAAGCTTATCTTCCCCTTTTAACATAGCCCCCATCATTACACTGATAGTAAGTGTCCGTCCGAGCGCAGCAGAAGCAGTGGCCCACGTATCCTGTCTGCGGCGCGCTTCTTCGACAGTTTCTGTAGAAGAAATTGCGTAAGCACGAACCTGTCCGTTAAAACCCATAGCACGCACTAAATAATCTGCCATATATTATCCTTCTCCTTTAAATACTTTATTATCTTTATTCTTTTGATAAATTTTATTCAAGCCTTTAAGCGTTAAATAAGGGTCGACTACATCAATCGTACTTGACTGATCCGCTATCAGCGACGCCAATCCCCCTGTAGCAATGACCGTTGGTTCGACAGCCGCATTCTCTTTCATTCTTCTTACCAGCTCATCGACCTGGCCAATATATCCATAAAACACTCCGGACTGCATCGCTTCTACCGTAGAAGACCCGACCACGCTGTCCGGATTTTTTATTTCAATTTTAGGCAGCTTGGCTGCTTTTGCATACAAAGCTTCCATAGAGATGTTAATACCCGGGGCGATGGCTCCTCCCATATATTCTGCATTTTCATTAATATAACAATAAGTGGTCGCTGTCCCGAAGTCGATAATGATCAAAGAGGAATCAAAATCTTCAAGAGCCCCTACTGCATTAACGATACGGTCTGCTCCAATTTCACCCGGGTTTGGATACTTCATCTTCAATCCATGATTGACATTATCACCCCCGATCACCATAGGTTCTTTATTAAAATAGTAACGGGACATGCCCTCCAGCGCAAACATGATGGGAGGTACAACGGATGAGATAATTACACCACTAATATCCCGGAACGTTAACCCTTCATGCTCGAAAAGCGACTTTATTAACATACCATATTCATCTTCGGTTTTATGGCGATCTGTTTTAACACGCCATTGATATTTTAACTGATTATCATCAAATACGCCTAATACTGTGTTTGTATTTCCGACATCAAGCACGAAGTTCATACAAAAAGCCTCCTGTTTCGTTTCCTTCGGCTTCCATCATATCACAATTACATGGGGGATTTCGCTCTCGAATCTTCAATTTTCCAAAGGAAAAGCCACATTTCCCGGGAAATGTGGCTTCATTAATTATTGACGATCTTCCGGTTTGCGATTCGTATTATCTTCCTTTGAATCAGCTTCAGTAGAAGTGTCTTTCTGCTTGTCATCCGGAGTAGAAGGTGTCTGGCGCTTCTCTTCCTCTTCCTTGGATTTCAAGTTCACACGAACGTTCTCGTTGTTTGCTTGAAGCTCATCGATTTGTTTCTGCTCTTCTCGATTCGCCTTAAGCTGTTTATTGTTTTTAATCGCAATTTCCTCAAGTTCTTCATCTGTCGGAAGCCGCCCTTTCTTAAACAGGGACTCGATTTGGGTTGCATCGAGTGTTTCGATTTCCAACAACGTTTGAGCGATTAACTCAAGCTTGTCTTTGTTTTCAGTTAAAATCTGTTTCGCTCTTGCGTAAGAGTCGTTAATGAACTTCTGAACTTCTGTATCAATATCATAAGCGATTTGATCACTATAGTTTTGTTCATTTTGAATGTCACGGCCAAGGAACACTTGTCCGCCACTATTCTGTCCGAACTGAAGCGGTCCAAGCTTTTCACTCATGCCGTATTCAGTAACCATCTTACGGGCAATCGAAGTCGCACGCTGGAAGTCGTTGTGAGCACCTGTAGATACTTCCCCAAACATAATCTCCTCAGCTACTCGCCCGCCTAACAGTCCCGTAATCTTATCAAGCAGCTCCGGTTTCGTCATAAAGTACCGGTCTTCACGCGGAAGCATGACCGCATAACCTCCGGCCTGGCCGCGAGGTACAATCGTAACCTTATGAACCATGTCTGCATCATCAAGGACCATACCGATAACCGTATGTCCACTTTCGTGGTGGGCCACAATGTCGCGCTCTTTCTTAGAAATTACGCGGCTCTTCTTAGCCGGGCCAGCGATAACACGGTCAATCGCTTCATCGACGTGAACCATTTCAATGCTCTTACTGTCTGAACGAGCAGCTACAAGCGCTGCTTCGTTTAGCAAGTTCTCAAGATCGGCCCCTGAGAACCCTGGAGTTCTTAGAGCAATCGTCTTCAAGTCAACATTTTCCGCTAACGGCTTATCTTTAGCATGAACGCCAAGTACCGCTTGACGGCCTTTTACGTCTGGGCGGTCAACCGTAATTTGACGGTCAAAACGTCCTGGACGAAGCAATGCCGGGTCAAGAATATCCGGACGGTTCGTTGCAGCGATCATAATGATTCCCTCATTAGCGCCGAAACCATCCATCTCAACCAGCAATTGGTTAAGCGTCTGCTCACGTTCATCATGTCCACCGCCAAGACCGGCGCCACGCTGACGACCAACGGCATCGATCTCATCGATGAAGATGATACACGGAGAATTTTTCTTCGCATTTTCAAATAAGTCACGAACACGGGAAGCACCGACCCCTACGAACATCTCAACGAAGTCTGAACCACTGATTGAGAAGAACGGAACTCCCGCCTCACCGGCAACCGCTCTTGCCAGCAAAGTTTTACCAGTACCCGGAGGGCCTACCAGCAGCACCCCTTTAGGAATGCGGGCACCGACAGCTGAGAATTTACGAGGGTCTTTTAAGAAGTCAACAACTTCCACAAGCTCCTGTTTCTCCTCATCCGCTCCGGCAACGTCTTTAAAGCGTACTTTTTTCTTCTCTTCACTGTACATCTTTGCCTTACTCTTACCAAAGTTCATCACACGACTTCCGCCGCCCTGTGCCTGGTTAAGTAAGAAGATAAACAAGATAAAGATAATCACAAACGGAATGATGGAAGTAAGTACGGTCACCCATACACTCGGCTGTTCTTCTTCTTCCACTGTTAAAATACTCTGATCCTGTGCCTGCTGGGTTACATCAGAAATCACCTGTTCGTTGGCAGGCAGCTTCGCGGTGAATGTTTCACCCTCTTCTGCGCCAACAAGAGAACCTGTGATCTGCATAACACCGTTGACAGGCTGAAGCGTCATTTCTTCAATTTCACCACTGTTTAATCTATCATAGAATTCATTTACATTTAACGTTTGTTCTGGCTCACCTTGACCTCTAAATAGACCGACTACGCCGATTACTACGAGGAAGATAAGTAAGTAAAATATTGTATTCCGAAAAATCCGATTCATTGCCTACCTCCTCCCAAACGAGAAAAACTATAGTAAATACTATCATATGAAAAACTTAATACACAACTAATACCCCTTGACTTAAGTACGTTGGAATTATATATAGTAGAAATGCTCATTACCCACCATACACTTCCGGTTTTAAGATACCGATATAAGGAAGATTGCGGTACTTCTCGTTATAATCCAGTCCATAACCGACTACGAACTCATCCGGCACTTCAAAGCCCACCGTATCTGCCTTGATGTGTGACGTTCTTCCATCAGGCTTATCAAGCAGTGTCACAATCTTGATTGACTTGGCTTTACGATACTTAAAAAGGTCAACTAAATAACTAAGCGTTAAGCCGCTGTCGATAATATCTTCGATGATTAAAAGATCTCTTCCCTCTACTTGGGTATCCAGGTCTTTAACAATCTTTACTTCTCCGCTTGATCTCATGCCGCTGTAGCTGGATACGTCCATGAAATCCATTTCCAGATGTGTATCGATTCTCTTTAAAAGATCGCCCATAAACGGCATAGCCCCTTTTAAAACACCGATAGCTAATGGGAAGCGGCCGTCATATTCTTTTGACAGCTGTTCTCCAAGTTCTTTACATTTCGCCTGAATCTCTTCTTCAGAAATTAAGATCTTCTCAATTTCGTTGTGCATGAAAGCTCCTCCTACGTTTCTCAGTTATTTTTATATTGTAATCGAAGCCATGTACCGGAAGGGTTCCTAGTACACCCTTCACCTTTTCTCAACCCAACAAGCCATAGGACCTGACCATCAAGATCAGTAACAAGCGGCCAAGTATCCCGTTCCTGAGCGGGGATCTTTTGATCGATAAAAATATCTTTTACCTTCTTTGAGCCATTCATTCCTCTAAGCTTTATCCGATCCCCTGGCCGGCGCGTCCTCACAATAAGAGGAAGGGTTACGTGATTTGAATCACAAGTATAGACATACTTACCACTTTCCTCACTGCTGTCAGCAGCCTCCAGGGAAATCATTGAACCATCCGGAAGTGTCACTTGCTTCCCTATGTAAAGTGATGCATGAAACGCCGTTTCTTCCTTAGATTGGCTAAACGTAAAAGTAATGGCGTCATACGCGCGGATTACCCTGAGTTCTCTCGGGAAATCTAATGATGCATTAGGTTTTTGTTCTTGTAAAAGGTGAAAAAACATCTCCTCATGGATAAAGGAGATTTCTTCAATTTGATTACCATACAGATAGTTTAATATTAGATGAAAGGCAGTCCTTTGTAAAGCAAGGGGAAACTTTTGAAACGTCGTTTTTGAAAAATGGACATGCCCGCCTTTACCGCCTGTCATATCAACGTTTTTAAGCACCTTCTCTGCTTCACTTTTCATAAAAGTTCGATCTTCTGTCACACGTTCACTCATATGCTGCATATGTTCATGGAGTTTCGGATTTATCTCCTTTAAAAAAGGCAGCACATGTTTTCGAAAAGCGTTCCGCGTATACTCTGTATCTTCATTGGAAGCATCTATCCGCGGCTTTAAACCGTTTTGCTCACAATATTGCTGAATCTCCGCTTTTGAAAGACAAAGAAAAGGCCGAATAATCCAGCCATTAGCAAACGGACGTTTAACAGGCATGCCGTGAACGGCTTCTGGCAGCGCACTGCGGGTAAGCTGCATAAGCATCGTCTCTGCCTGATCATCGCCGTGATGGCCTAACGCCAGCTGATCTGCACCGGTCTCGTCCATAACTTTAGCAAGGAATTGGTAACGCAGATCTCTGGCCGCTTCCTGTGTCCCTATTCCTGCTTCTTTCTTATACGCAGGAACATCGACGGAAGTTCCATAAAATTCAGCGCCCCACTTATGAGCAGCTTCCTTAACATAGCGCACGTCTTCTAAAGAATCTTCTCCCCGCAGTCCATGATCCACGGATGCAGCAATAATGCGCAGCTGATAGTCTTCTTTTAATCGAATAAAAAAATGTAATAGTGCGAGCGAATCAGGACCGCCGGAAACCGCAACAACGATCGTTTGATTCCGTTTCACCAAATTGTGCTTTTTTATAAAGGAATGGACGGTTCCACGCATAGTCCTCACCCACCTATCTTCCCCTATCCTACCACTCTCAACCCTCCCCCTGCAAAGCATTCACTTAAAACCAGAAGTTCCACATGGAAATACCATAACAGGCCACAGCAATAAAGCCGACGCCAAGCATTTCTCCCCATTCGGAAGCATCATTTTGAACCCTTTTTCTCGTCGTCCGCTTGGGAGTCTGCACGCGTTTCATTAAAATTTGTCCGAGGGCCTCTTTCATCTCGACAGCTGAATGATACTTACCTTTCCAGCAGTCAAGTATCAGCTGCTTATAGGCTGAAGGCAGAGGTGCCTGCTTTAAACGGTCGTTCAATGTTTTTTGCGGATCCTTCTGAGATTCAAACCTTTTTGGATATACGGTTTCGAGCATAATCATCGTAGTGGCAAACAAATCATAAGAAGGCTCTGCCCTTCTTGACCCGTAACCCCAGTACCCGCGGTCATAAAACTCGGTATACTCTTTAATCGCCCGTCCGGCCGCTGTTACGCCGCCTACGTCAATCCACTGCACCCGGGAAGAGGAAACAAGCAGGTTATCTGTTTTTAAATCCCCAAATACATACCCGGCGCTATGCAGATGCTCTAGATCACTGAGCAGCTGCATAGCTATTAATCCGACCCATTCTTTTTTCTTACCGGTTAGAAAATCATTTAATGGAACGCCGTCGATATATTCCATCACATAAAAGGGATATGTCTGCTGCGTGGGATCCACCCAGTCATCGACGTCAACAAAAGAAGGCCCAAGCTTCACCCCTTGGACCTTACTGAATTTCTTTAACATATTTACTTCAAGCATTAATCGTGAGCTGTCCGTGCCTACTTTAAGGGCATACTTGACCCCATTTTTTTGACAAAGATAAACAACCCCGCATGCTCCGTCGCCAAGTGGTTTTATAATTTGATAAACATGGTGATTCCATTTGCCTCGTATCGCTGTTCCAGCACGTAAATTAAAAGCCTGTTTCTTCATAAGGATCTTCCTTGTCTAGGCCGTTTCTCTTCAACGACTTATTTGTAAACGCGTAAAGGGCTTCTTTTATGGCAGGACCTGTCGGCGTGTATCCACCGCTGTCAAGCTTTGAAAATAACCCATGTATCGCGTTGAGCTCTGTCGTCCAATCTATCCTCTGCTTGATCGTATGTTTTGGATCAGGGAAAGAATAGACGCTGAATTGATTCGATCCTGTTCTCGCATTCAAGCTTAATGATAAATCCGCTAAAGCTTCTTTTACCGTCGGAAGCTTATGGTGCATGCTGGCACTGGAATCTACTAAAACAAGGACTTCTAAATCACATGTTTCTCCGAGGTCGTCTACAATTTCCACGACTTCTCCCCGCTGATCAGGAGGAAGTTCTTCAATCGTTTTCCTTTCTCCCAGAATTTGTTCGAGCTCTTTATTTACAACCCCCTGGATCGTCTGCGTCATGGCCTGTTTAGTGACCATCTGCACAGTTTCTGAAAGGCTTTTTTGATAAACAATCTGGCTGACGCCGCCGCCCGCTTCTGCAATCGACTCTACTTCCTGCAGCCCCTGCGGCTCCTGGCGGTCATCAAGCACTCCGATGACGTTAACCGTTACCCCCTGGTTTCTAGCTAATCCCGCTACCGCCACAGGGTCCTCCCCGTAATTTGAGCATCCGTCCGTTATTAATAAAATTTGTTTCAGTCGTCCTGCTTTCATAGATATTCCCTCCTTTTTCGTTATTCTCATTTTCGCCGAAAAAGAAAGGGAATATACCTAAATCTATGCCTGTTTTTTCTCAAAAGGAATGGCCGACCATTCCGGAATATAATGATCAAGACGCGCTACTAGAATCGTCATATCATCGTCAATATCTCCCGATTGAGTACGAATAACCTCCTCTAATAAAATATCCGCCACCTCCTGCGGATCGTCATGGTCAATTTCGCGAACCTTTCTCTTAAACCAGAACTCTACATTCTCTACATGTTTCTGACCTTCGAGTATTCCATCACTCACCATGATCAGAAGATCGCCCGCTTTCAGCTGCTCACTTGTCGTATCTACATCGACATCACGGATGATTCCCATCGGCAAGTTGCTCGATTCTATGGAAAAGACTTGTTCTCCCCTTTTAATAAAACTAGGAGTACTGCCTATTTTTATAAACTTGGAAGTGGCCTTATGAAGATCGACAATCGCCAAATCCAAGGTAGAAAATATTTCATCATTGCTGCGTAATGAGAGTACCGAATTGATGGACTGGATCGCTACGGATTCCTGAATGCCAGACTGCAAGATTTGTTTTAACAGCCGCAGCGTTTCCACACTCTCTTCATGAGCTCGTTCCCCATTCCCCATACCGTCACTGATCGCCAGTGCGTACTTCCCTCTTCCTAATTCCATCATTGTATAACTGTCTCCTGAAATAAATCCTCCCCCTTTCGCCGCATGAGCGACACCCGATTCGATCGTATAATGCTTCGCTGATCCAAAATTCATTAAACACCTTCCATTTGGATAAGGTGAGATATCTTCCATCGTCACAACGATCGTTTCTTTTAAAATATCCGACAGCAGCGGAGCAATGATCTTGGCTCCCTCTCCCCGGTACTGATCAATCTCGATGATAATTTCCAAGTCAATATTCCCTGAGTCCAACGTATAAATTTCAAGCTTAGCCACCTTAAGTCCCATTCTTTCTAAGGCCTGGTGAATCATCCGTTCTTTTTGTTCGTGGTGCTCCCTCTCCTTTACAATTTCCTTTGCAAAATTATTCATAACCTCCGAAACGCCGTGCAGCTGCTCTGCCACGAAACGCCGGCTTTCCCTGACCTGCTGTTTTAACTGCTTATTCGCATGGTAAAAAGATAGTTCATGTTTCATCGTATCTACCAGTTTTTGCGACTTCACACAATATTGGTCGACGCTTTTACGCATCATCCTCCCCACATCATCTTTTTCATCGATTTCCATCATTAGATCTGTCATGAGATTGTGAGTCTCATCGAACTGATTAATCCAACACTTCTCCTTTTTGAAGCACGCCTGGCACGTTTTCTCCGTTACATGGCTCAGGAAATAATCAATTTCCTGGGAATCGGTATCCTCCTCCTTTGATCGATCTGTAAGATGAAAGCTTTTAGACAGGGCTTCAAACACATCGGAAAACTTCCCCACACGAACAGCCGTTACATCTCTTACCTTTTGTAAGTACTTCTGTTGCTCCTGACTATGCTCATCTGTTCCCGGAACGTAGCGGGACAGCCGCTTCACCCACTTATCCGGCGTCAGTAAGAACAGAACAATCGCGAAAAACGATGCCCACATGGAAGCCGTTAAACTGCCACCTGTATAAAAACCCATTAAAATGGTACTTACAAAAAGCCCTGCACTTACCCCCAGTTTATTGCCCTCTTTTAATAACCCCCCCAGCAACCCAGAAAAGGCGAGCAGACTCATATGATATAAGTGATCAACTTGCGACAAACCGAGAACAAGACCGGTTACGACCCCCACCGTAGATCCGATCGCTGCCCCCGCTATATAGGCAATTAAAATAACGAGATACCTTGAAAAGATATCGACCATAGCGACATCTTGAACTTGAAAACCTATCATTCCCGTAAGTACAGATGCTAATAATATAATGAAACAAACAATCTCTTCATTCGTTAATGTCGGATGATAACGCTGTGGTGATAAAAGCGGCAGGCTCTGCATAAAGATGAGAACAAGAATAAATGTTAGAACCCCTTCCGCTAACACCAGGAAGATTTCGTATAACTGCCACCTATCAAGGAAGGCCAGGCTGGCGGTCCGCGGTATAAGACTGGCAAATGCGGCAATGAGCGGCAGCCACCTCTGGGGATGGTTTACCTGTTTTAACAAGACGCTTAGTAATAAGATAGATACAGACGCTCCTAAAATAAATCCAGCATGTCCATAGCTGTATGTAGAAGCCCCGATCGCCATCATCACAGTCGCGGGAACAATTAACGGACGTTTGAACCACCAGATCACCGCTAAGAATGCCACTCCAAACGGGGCCATAGAAGAAAGGATTACAGCACGTCCCAGTAATAAGCTCAGCGCCATATGGAACACGCCTTTGTTCGCTAAAAATGTTAAAGATGTTAAAGCAGCCCGCTCCATCCCCTTGTTTAGAGCCGACTCCTTCCATACCGCTTGTCTACTTTGCCTCTTCGTTAAAGTACCTAACATATCACCACTCCTTTATTGTTAGACCTATTAAACCACACGCAAAAAGATCATTTTGTCAAAAGAACAGAAGTGCCGTAACAAAACTTTCGATGGATTTCCTACATAATTAGGTTGATTCTACAAATTCACACCCTAAGGGTAGAGTACTCTTCCAAAATCCCCAATGATAACCTATCGAAATTGACAGAGTAATCTCACAATTTTATTTTCTGTTGACATGTTTTTTTTCATGGTGTACTATATTTCTTGTGCTCGAAACAACATGGCGGTGTAGCTCAGCTGGCTAGAGCGTACGGTTCATACCCGTGAGGTCGGGGGTTCGATCCCCTCCGCCGCTACTAACAAGTGCGTCAATGGCTTTGATCAGATGCGACTCGCATAAGACAAGCAGCTGTAATGTTCCTGCACTTGGAACATTCAGATGATTGACTTATGTCGCGAGCATCTAAGCCATGAAGCCGGATGACTAACAAGTGTCGAAGGGGCTTGCTCAGACACGAAACGGATAAGACAAGCAACTGGAATGGTCACGACATTAGAAACTACATAGCAAGGCCCGTTGGTCAAGCGGTTAAGACACCGCCCTTTCACGGCGGTAACACGGGTTCGAATCCCGTACGGGTCATCCTAAAAAAGCAGGAGGAAGTTAATTAACTTCCTCCTGCTTTTTTTGTTTAATTTGTACAATCTCCTACACTGCGGGGTTCCCAGGTGCTTTTGTATCACTGTATGACTATTATCTAAATGGCATTCAACTGTGAGATAACTGTTCGGCAGCCAGGGGTTACGGGGCATTGCAACTACAGCTATCTTTACTTTTATCGCTTGATTTAACAAAGAACTTACAGCAGCCGGAAGTTCTTTGTTTATTTATAGGCCCTGTTATACGACATTTTATACTAAGAGGAGAGGCAGCCGTTAGACGCTGGTTTAACATTATGTAAAAGCCCTTTATAAATGGTATGGCAGGATTTCATCTAAAATAGAAAAAGCAGATCAGGAAAGTTCCTGATCTGCTTTTATATAAACGTGCATCTTTTACTCATTGTCTTAGACAGCAAGCTATCCTCTTTTAGCACCTCGACCCCCACGTTTGGTCTCGGTTTGCTTCTTCAGTGATGCTAAGCGGTCTTCGCTATCCTTCAGAAAGTTATTCATTTTCTGTTCGAATGACTCTACTGGTTTACGAGGCTTCTTAGGTGCACGACGACCATAGTTCTCTTTTGCTTTTTTAATGGATAAGCCAATCTTACCATCGTCTCCGACATTAATTACCTTAACGTCAACTTGGTCACCTTGGCTAAGGTGTTCATTAATGTCTTTGACATAGTTGTCGGCAACTTCACTAATGTGAACAAGACCCGTCTTGCCGTCTGGAAGCTCCACGAACGCTCCAAAATTAGTGATACCAGTTACCTTACCTTGTAGCTTGCTGCCTACTTCAATTGACATAAAAAAAATGCTCCTCCTTAGATTTCGATAAAAATATCCTTCTTATCTATTATATATAGGTTTTCAAAAAGGTGTCAATACGAAGGATCATCATTTGGCATTTTAAAGATAATTTCGTTATCTTTGGAGAAGAAATAATTCGAACGAGCGATTTGCAGGACATATTCTTCATTGTTCAACAATTCAATCTCTTCCTTCAGGTTCTTCTCTTCCAGCTTCAGTTGATCCATCTCTGCCTGCAGCTTCTGGTACTCTTCTACTTTTTCAGCATGAAGCACCCGCTGCTGGAAATGGTAATAAGTCATAGAGCCAGCGAATATAACGACTAAAAGGCTAAATAACATGATGCGGCGAATCAAGCGTTTCTTTTTTCGATTGTGCCGTTCCATCTGCGCATCGTAGTGTTTCATGTATGTAGAATCTAAGCGGGCGACGGACTCTTTTTCTGCCATGTAATTAGACCTCCTCGGTCACGCGTAGCTCAAGCGCTTGTAAAGGCGCTTTGGCTAATCGTTTTTCTTTTTCCATTTATTACTTAATGTATTCTTTATCTTAACCCAAAATCCTGCTCCTTTGTGCAAGTAATTTTGAATTTTTTCCGGTAATAGCCTCCAAATCATCCGAAAAACCAGCATTAACGGAGTAAAAACGACAAGAAGCACTATATAAATACCCTTATATAATATACGATAAACCAAAAAACCGACATTTTTCAAGAGGATCAGCACACCCACGACAGGCAGGTAGATTAATATGCGTAAAATCCGCTTAATTAGTCTAAAAAGTGCGGTCACAAGCCTGATGCTCAACTCAAGCGTTTTCTGATACAAGTTTTGAAACAATGCCCTGTACGCTGAATAACCGCATAAAATCGCTACAAAAACATATACACGGATTTCTCCAAAATTGACGAGATACAGGATATAAAAAAGAAAGGCAGCCTGGGAGATCCAAAAGGCAGGCTGCCACAGAAATTCTAGCCAGCTTCTTTGATTTCTGTTACGAAAAAGACGGTTGAAGGTGTCTATTGCAGCCCCAATATACACCCCGCCGGCCAGCATAGAGATCATCGTCATAAACTGTGTCGTCAGCGTCATTTGAACAGCTTGCTAAATAACCCTTTAGCTTTCTCCCCGTGGTTCTCATCTAAATATGTCATCTCATAGACTCGTCCTTTAATAGCCACCTCTCCGTCATCTAAGTTCAGGTTTTTCATCTGCAGGTTCTCCCCGCGGATCACTAAGTACCCCATATTAGTCTGTAAAAGAAACTCTTCGCTGTCGAAGCTGTCCACTTCTTTAACCCCTGTAATCTCGACGTTTCGACGGCTCCATATTTTCACATTATGCTCTGGCTGCTGTCTGTTGCTGCCACTCATATTTTTATCGTAATATTCCATTTTCAAAAGCCTCCTTCTCTAGTACAAGCTATGAGAAAAAGGCTTGAAATAGAACGCGCCCAGTTACAAAAAGACGTTAATCGTTGAACTGAGATAGAAAAACAAGGAGTGCTGCGAGACTTCCGCTTAAAAAAAGGGCGATCCGAGACGCCACAGCGTGGTTTTCTCTAGCAGGCTCCCCTATATAGCCTATAAAAACACCGCCTCCCATTATGGCAAGACGGCTTCTTCGCTTTAACTGTTCACAGGCTCTTCTTTTTTAATTTCATAAAGCATCGCAGCTTCATCTTTTTTCACATTTTCTTTGAGCGATTTCACTTCAATCGTCAGGATTTTCTGCCCGAATTGAATGACCAGCTCATCACCGACAGCTACATTTGTTGCCGCTTTACTGGCATTTCCGTTTATTTTAATCCTGCCCTGGTCGGCTACTTCTTTGGCTAATGTACGACGCTTGATTAATCGTGAATTCTTCAAAAATTTATCTAACCGCATCGTTACTCTCCTTTATTGTTAAGTTTCGCTTTTACCCATAATTCTTCAAGTTCATCTAGTGTATAATCGTTTAGAATTTTTCCAGCTTGAACGGCTTGTTTTTCCATCGAAGAAAATCTGCTTCGAAACTTCTGGTTCGTCCGCTGAAGGGCGGTTTCCCCGTTAATCTTATAATGACGCGCCAAGTTTACAATTGCAAATAACCAGTCTCCAAATTCCTTTTCCATCTCCTCAAAGTCATTCTTCTTCTGAGCTTCCAGAAATTCTTCCCATTCTTCTTCTACTTTATCTTTTACAGATTCGACATCATCCCAATCAAATCCTACTTTGGCTGCTTTTTTCTGTAATTCTTCAGCCTGCAGCATGGCAGGAAAGCTTTGGGGCACATCATCGAGCTTAGATTCAGGCTGCTGATCTCCTTTTTCCTGTTTCTTAATCTCCTCCCAATTGGCTAAGACTTGTTCGGCATCCTCGGCCTGCACCTCTCCAAATACGTGGGGATGCCTGCGAATCATTTTATCTGTCACCGATTGTATGACATCATCGATTGTAAAAAAGCCGTCGTCCTCACCAATTTGATTGTGAAGCATCACCTGCAGGAGTACATCTCCGAGTTCTTCGACCATGTGCTCATCGTCCAGGCGATTCACCGCGTCTATAAATTCATACGCTTCCTCAATCAAATACTTTCTTAAAGATTCGTGGGTTTGTTTCTGGTCCCATGGGCAGCCGCCCGGTCCGCGCAAATCCCTGATAACTTCTCTTAACCGGAAAAACTGGTGATTCAGCTTTTCCTTGTCTGCTGGTGCGATATAGACACTCGTTAAGTTATCGACTTTAACCGCACGGTCCAATTCTTCCAGCGTCACGTGTATAACCTCTTCTTCCCTGCTTCCAGCCGCTCTTACGACCACTGCCGGGTGCTTAGGAGACAGATCTTCAAGCAAGGTAAGCTTTACCTCTGAGGCGATCATAGCATCATACACCTGGCAAAATACGATATGATTTTGAAACTGCAGCTCTTCGCGTTTAAAAGCCGTCGCATCGATAAACTGGAAACCTTCGATCGGATCTATTTTTAGTGCTGTAAATACGTCATCGAGATAGCTGTGACCTCCTTGAAGCTCTACTTCCAGGTCTTCCCTTTCCAGCAGCAGCTGGACTGTCCGTTCTGCCAGCATTGGATGCCCGGGAACAGCGTACATGACATCCTGTGTTGAAGCTTTTTCTATGAGCGTTTGAACGATGCTTTCGTACACTTGTTCAAACTGGTCGTTCTGTTCATAGACCTTATCAAAGCTTCGAAAAGTCACTCCTTCCTCATCGAGCGCCTTAACCGCTGGATGATCGAGTGTCCGTACGAATATGTTGTCTGAATGACTTTTGAGCTTTCGGTAAACACCGAGGGAAAGCTGATCAAGATCTCCAGCCCCTAAACCAATCACAGTAATTTTATTCATAATTCCCTTCCTTTCGGTAATAATTTCACGAGCCAGTCTCTAAAAGGGAGAGACTCCAGTTCCTTTTGCTCAAGCGCCCCCAGCCAAATCAGCAGGATGAGGTAAACAGCTGCTCCAGACCCGATCATAATTAATAGGGAAACGAGAAGAGCCAGCCGGTGTTCAACAAACGCAAGCAAAGGAGACAATACGATTAGAAATAATACCATCCCAGATAAAGCTCCAGCCATTCCTTTCCACGGCAGACGGCTCCAATGCTTAAGTGGAAAGTCACGATTAAGTAAAAGTAAATAAGCTCCCGTGACAAACGCAGCTGCTCCTATAGAACCGATCGCTGCCCCTGACTCTTTAAACAGAGGAATCAAGGATATATTCAGACCGGCTTTCATGAAAACAGCCAACAGGATAACAAAGGCTGTATGTCCTGTGAAGCCGAGCCCTTGCAGCACAGAACTTAAAGTAATCGCCAGTGAACTGAAAATAATGACCACCATTAAGATCCGTAATGAATCCGTGCCTGCTGTATCCTGAAATAACAAAGAGTTCACAGCGGGAAACAGCACAATTAATCCAGCTGCTGCCCCTGCGGCCACTAATAAACTGTATTTCACAGCGCCAAAGATATATTTTTGTACCTGGAGCGGATCCTTCTGCAGCCTTTTCCTCGTTACTGAAGGCACGAGGGCTAATGCCAGAGACGAAGCCAATACAGTACCTAATTGAATAAGCGGCTGGCCGCGGTCAAATACCCCTTTTGCCACTCTAGCTTCCTCAACCCTAAAGCCTGCTCTTTCTAAATAAGAAACGAGAGAAAGGGAGTCGACAAACTGGAAAAACAGCAGAAGCATATAATTTAACGAAATAAACAGCCCGTAGAATAAAATCGGCCGTACGTAGGACACCTTCGATTTATGGGATTCGGCAAACGGAGGTTTTTCCTGACGAAGCCAGAGGACCCATAATACAATGGCAGCGGCTAACGTTCCTAAAATGGAAGACCATGCACCACCTACACCGATATCGTAAAGCTCGCCTGTCCGTGAAGCATACAGCGCCGTTGCGATAATCACGATGACCCTTACTGTCTGTTCCGTCACTTGGGAAACAGCCGTCGGTTCCATTATTCCTTTTCCTTGAAATACACCTCTTAGAACTGAGGTAAAAGGTATAAATAAAAACACACAAAATGCTCCCCGCAGCGATGGAACAAGTTGTTCATCGCCCATGATTTGAGCAATCTGTTCGGCCTGCGTGAAACCTGTAAGAAATATAATCCCGCAAATAGCAAGGACCCACGAGAAAATTGGTATGTAAAAAGCCTGTATCGACAACTTCATCCCTTCTTCATGTAAGTCAGAGACAAGCCGTGAGATCGCTACAGGAAATCCGTATAGTGACAATATTAAAGCCATTCCCAAGATGGGATAGACCTGCTGATAAATATAAAACCCTACATCTCCCGCAATGTTCTGTAAGGGGATGCGATAGCCTGCACTTAAAATTTTGCCGGCCAGCCCCGAGAGTGTAAGTAAAAATGCCCCCTTCACCAATCGATGGGACGCGTTAGAATGTTCCATGACCGATCCTTCCACCTAGCGTAATAAGTTCCCCCATTATAGCACAAAAGAAGCCAGATCTCTTGATAGACCTGGCTTTTCCCTTACTCCATCTGCTTGGCAAGAAACTGTGCGGCTGTTTGAATGGCTTTACTGTAATTTTCGTCGATTGGAGAACCCTCTTTATTAAAGACGGCTACACAGCCTATCGGATCACCCTGCGCGATAATAGGATAAATAATATAAGAGATAACGTCCACTTCTTGATCGCGAACTAACTCAATTGGCTGCGGATGCTTTTCAGATACTTCGGTCCGCTTATCCATTACCTGCTCTACTGTCTGACCAATTTGGCGGTTTAAGTAAGACTTTTTAGACTCTCCAGCTACCGCAATAAACTCATCACGGTCACAGATAAGTACAGGAACGTTTAGTGAATCATATAAAGCCTCTGCATATTCTTTTGCAAAATCGCCTAATTCATTAATAGGAGAATATTTCTTTAAGATAACTTCACCTTCGCGATCTACAAATATTTCAAGAGGATCTCCCTCCCTGATGCGAAGTGTGCGGCGAATTTCTTTAGGAATTACGACACGTCCTAGATCATCGATACGACGTACAATACCAGTTGCTTTCATTCCAATGCTGCCTCCCTTTCTTGGTGATCTATCCTTAATTATCCTGTTGAAAAGCGCATGCAGAATAACGGGTGATAAATATAGTATGATACACCAAAAAAAACCTATTCATAAAAAAATAAGAAAAACAGAGGTTAATTGAGCATTTTGGAAAATAAACAAGCGCCCTCTTATTTAAAGGGAGCGCTTGTTTATTAATCTTAAGCTGCATCGAATGCCGCTTCTGGGTTTCTATCCTGTCACACGCAGTGATACCACGTAAAGCGAGCCATTTCCCAGCCTATCTTAATAAGGATGATCAAACACTTGTTGCTTCACGGGTTAATTCAGGCAGTGTCTGAAGGAACTCTTCCACCATTGCATAGCGTTTCAGCTCAGTTTTCCGATCCCACGTAAATGTTACTTTTAACTGATTGTCCTCAGTACCAAGCTGAATCATCCGGCCAAATTTATTCGCATATTCGAATAGTTTAGCTCCGTCAATTGTCTGGCTTTGCGAAGTTTCCATCAGCAGTACCATTTTTCTCTTCTTCTCTGAAATAGATTCAATACGAGCTTTCTTTGCAAAATATTTAAGAGAGGAAACCGTAATCAAGTTCTCTACCTCTTCAGGATAGTCCCCGAAACGATCAATCAATTCATCGCGGATATCGTGAATATCTTCGATCGATTCAATCGCCTGGAATTGTTTATACATATCGATTTTTTGTTTTTCATCAGAAATATACTCATCCGGAATATAGGCATCGATTTTCAGATCAAGTTCGGTTTGGAAAGGCTGGATGGCTTCCGGCTCTTTCCCTTGCCTTTTCGCTTCAATCGCATCTTTTAACATTTGAGAGTACATGTCAAAACCAACGGAATCGATAAATCCGTGCTGCTGGGCGCCTAACAGATTACCGGCTCCCCGGATCGAGAGGTCGCGCATGGCAATCTTAAACCCCGAACCTAACTCGGTGAATTCCTTAATCGCCTGCAGACGCTTTTCGGCCACCTCTGTCAGCACTTTATCTTTCTGATAGGTAAAGTACGCATAGGCCACCCGGTTCGAACGTCCGACTCTTCCACGCAGCTGATAAAGCTGGCTGAGGCCCATTCTGTCAGCGTCATAAACGATCAGCGTATTAACGTTTGGTATATCGACACCTGTTTCGATAATCGTCGTGCTTACAAGGACATCGAACTCTCCTTCCAAGAAGGAAAACATCACATTTTCAAGCTCAGTCTCATTCATCTGCCCATGAGCAAACGCTACTCTCGCTTCAGGTACAAGGGCCGAGATCTCCTGAGACATGCGCTCGATATTTTCTACACGGTTAAACAGGAAGAAAACCTGGCCTCCCCGAGCCATTTCCCGCTCGACAGCCTCTCTCATAAAGACAGGGTTATACTCAAGCACATACGTCTGAATCGGGAATCTGTTTTCCGGCGGAGTTTCGATCACCGACAGATCACGGACTCCAAGCATCGACATGTGCAGCGTTCTTGGGATCGGTGTAGCCGTTAACGTCAGGACATCGACATTAGACTTCAGCTGCTTAATTTTTTCCTTATGCTTCACGCCAAACCGCTGTTCTTCATCGACAATCAATAAGCCCAAGTCTTTAAACTGAATGTCTTTGGACAGAATTCGGTGCGTACCGACGACAATATCGACAAGTCCTTTACGGAGCCGGTCCGTCGTTTCTTTTTGCTGCTTTTTCGTTCTAAAACGGCTTAAAAGTCCGATATTAATGCCAAAATCCTGGAATCGTTCCTGCAGGGTCTCGAAGTGCTGCTGGGCAAGGATCGTCGTAGGGACGAGCAGAGCAACCTGCTTTCCGTTTTCCACTGCTTTAAATGCCGCACGGATCGCAACCTCTGTTTTGCCATATCCTACGTCACCACACAGCAGGCGGTCCATCGGGCGGATCCGCTGCATGTCTTCTTTAATCTCTTCTATACATCGTACCTGGTCCTCGGTTTCCTCATAAGGAAAGGCAGCTTCGAAATCGCGCTGCATCTCACCATCTTTTGAAAAAGCAAACCCTTTGGAGGCTTCACGCTCGGCATACAGCTGGATCAAATCATCTGCAATATCTTCAACGGATGACTGGACTTTGCGTTTCACCTTCGTCCACTCGCTGCCGCCCAGTTTATATACTTTTGGCTCTTTACCTTCTGAACCGACATACTTTTGGATAAGATCAATCTGATCAATCGGCACGAAAAGCTTATCATTGCCGGAGTATTTTACCATAAGGAAATCCTTATGGGTGTCTCCGACTTTCAATGTTTCAATACCGATATATTTACCAATTCCATGGTTGGTGTGAACGACATAGTCGCCGACTTTTAACTCCTGGTAGTTTTTAATCCGCTCAGCATTCGTCATCTTCTGTTTTCGCTTCGGCTTAGCTGTACGCTTCTTAAACAGTTCTTTTTCCGTTAAGACCGCGAGCTTATGAAGCGGCCATTCAAACCCGCTGCTGATGTTCCCCTTAAGGACCACAGGGGTTTTTACAGGCAATGTAACGGATGCTTTAACTACAGACGCTTCCATTCCATAATCAAGCAGAACAGAATGAACCTTCTCTGCTCTCGTATCGTCAGAAGCTAACACAATGACACTGTAACCCTGCTTCGCCCAGCGTTCCATTTCACTTTTCAATAAATTCATCTGTCCATGGAACTGCTGCATTTGGCGAGTTGATATATTTACAATGTTTTGCGGCTGGGTGTTTGGTATATGACGCATAAAGACGGATAAATAAAGCTTAGGCTGCTTCATCTTTGCCCACGTGTCATGCCAGTCAAAGGAAATACGAAGACCGCGAACCAGCTGATTAACTTCAAGCAGGCTGTTGTACCATTCGGCTTCTTCATGGTCGAGGCGCCCGGCCGTTTCATTAATCCGGCTCATCTCATCTAATACCATCAGCCCGTTCTCAGGCAGATAATCCAGCAGGCTTACCGGCTCTTCGTAAAAATAGCCAATATACTTATACAGCTCCTGAAAACGCTCGGCGTCTCTTAAACGGTCTATATCTCTCTCGATATGAGCGTTTAACGTCTCCTTCGCTTCGCTTTTAGATAGCTTCTTGAGAGATTCACTGAGAGCTCCTTCCAGCTTGTCTGCAGCCCTTGAAAAATCTTCGCTCGTCAGCAGCAGCTCCGTCGCAGGACCGATGCTGACTTCTTTTAACTTTTCATGGGAACGCTGGGTTTCTGAATCAAACGTTCGAATCGAATCAACTTCTGTATCAAACAGTTCAATACGATAAGGAAACTCCGCGGTTAACGGATAAACATCAATAATTCCTCCACGGACTGAAAATTCTCCCGGACTTGCTACCATATCTACTCGTTCATAGCCCATCTGAACGAAGCGTTCTAAATACGTCTCTAATTCAATATCTTCACCAACACGAAAAGGGAGCAGGTTATGCTCCCAATAGGATTTAGGCGGCATGATTCTTTTTAATGCAGAGACAGGAGCAATCAGAACGCCTGTCTTCTGGTTCAGCCACTGGCTTAATGCATCGATTCTCTGGCTTCTGAGCTCAGGGCTGGCTACTGCTATTTCTGAAGCAATTAATTCGTTGACCGGATAGAGATGGACTTCGTTGTCTTCTGATAGTTCCAACATATCATCATAAATTTGCTGAGCTTGAATGAGCTGGTGAGTCACTATTATGATCGGACGATCCAGCGACTCTTTAAGAATCGAGACGAGCAGGCTGCGCGAGGCACCTGACAGCCCGGCCACCATTTGTTCTTTCATTCCTGCTTCAAAACCATCAATAACAGATCGCACATCGTCATGGGGCTGTAAATAATTTTTTATACCTTGCATCTTTAACTCCTCCGGAACTAGGAAAGCCCGCTAAAGGAGGAGCTTCCTAGTTTAGTGAATAAAAAAGTCTAGTTCATGATAGTGAGGATTCTGCTGTAACGACCGTTCACAGGAATCACAGATTGTCTTAATCTTCATGTTGCCCTGCGCATCATACGTAATCATTTCCTTATGATCCTCTTCGTTTAAACACTCTAAGCCAAGCTCAGAAATTTCGACGCGTTCACGGTCCAACTTTCCTACTTGGCGCTGACAATGCCGGCAATTATAGTGAATTTGCATAGATACACATCTCCTCTAAAGGTTTCATGTATCTAGTGTTACCGGCTCAAATACCACTTATACTATTTTACTTAGCGTTGTAATCGTTCATGACTTCCAGGAATGGTTTGGAAAGCCAGGCTTCACAGGCTTTCACTGACTGCTGGATAGACTCATCAACTGCTGCCTGCTGTTCTTTATCAAAAGTACCGAGCACATAGTCAACGACAGACATTGGGACAGATGGTCGTCCCACCCCTACTCGCAAACGTTTGAACTCTTTCGTTCCTAGCTGGTCAATAATGCTGCGAATTCCGTTATGTCCGCCATGCCCGCCCTTTTGACGCAGGCGTATACGGCCTGTTGGTAAATCTAAATCATCATAGATGACGAGTACGTCTTCTTCAGGGATGTCATAGTAATCCATGAATAAACGCAAAGATTCTCCCGATAAATTCATATATGTTTGCGGCTGCAGCAATAGAACCTTTTCACCTGCCACATGTTCAATTGTGTATTTCCCTTTGAACTTCTCCTGAGAAAGGCTCCAATTGTTTAGCTTTGCCAGTTCATCAATAACCATAAACCCGATATTATGGCGGGTTTTTTCATATTTTTTCCCTGGATTTCCGAGGCCTACAATGCACTTCATTTCGAAATCTTCCTTTGTCTATTCATATTCGTTCCATTATAACAAATCTATCTGAAAAAAATTGTCTAAATGTTGGTTCATCCACAAAAAAGGGCGCAACCCTCGGCTACGCCCCTCTTTGTATATATCTCTTTATTACTCTTTATTTTCTTTATCTTCTTTTTCTTCGTTATCCTGCTGCTGATCGTCGTCAGAACCTTCTTCTTCACCGACAACCTCCGGCTCTTCGTCAGCGTTATCAAGCTCTGGTTCTTCCGGCATTTCTTCCGGTGGAGTAACAGAAACAATCGTCGTATTTTCATCTTCTGTGATTTCATAATTACGAGATTCCTTCAGGTCACTAACCATAACACTGTCACCGATGTTTAGCTCGGATACGTCAACAACGATCTCTTCAGGGATATCGCGCGGCTTAGCTCTGATTGCCAATTCATAAAGCGGCTGCTGAACAACTCCGCCTTCTTTTGCACCTGCAGCTTCACCCTCTAGGTGTACAGGTACTTCAACATCCATCTCTTCGGACATGTTTACAATGTAGAAGTCCGCATGAAGAAGTTCATCTTTTAATGGATCAATTTGATACTCGTGCAGCATAACATCTACAGTAGAGCCGCCGTCAATATCAAGGGAAATGATCGCATTCTTACCTTCATCACGTACGGTTTTCAATAATTCAATGCTGTTAACCGATACGTTAACTGGTTCTTTATCTTTACCATAGACTACTCCAGGAACATTACCTTCCTGACGCAATCCTCTTGTTACTGATTGTTTAAGGTCTTTTCTTTGATCTGCTTTTAATGTAATAGCCACAATAATCTCCTCCAGTTAATTAACCATCTATTTTATTCTGGTTCCCAACTCTGATAGAAATTAAACATTTTTTATTACAATAAACTAATTAATCAAACAAAATACTTACTGATTGACGTTCGTGGACACGGATAATTGCTTCACTGATTAACGGAGCAACGGAAAGCTGGGTAATTTTATCAATTGCTTTTTCTTCACCTAGTGGAATGGTGTTTGTTACGACAAGCTCTTTAATCCTGGAGTTGTCGATGCGCTCAATCGCTGGGCCTGACAGTACAGGGTGTGTACAGCAAGCATACACATTTTTCGCGCCATTTTCCACTAAAGCGTTAGCAGCAAGAGTGATCGTACCCGCAGTGTCGATGATATCATCAATCATAATCGCTGTTTTACCTTCGATATTACCGACAATATTCATCACCTCAGCCACATTTGGCCTTGGCCGGCGCTTATCGATAATAGCGATAGGAGCTTTTAATCGATCGGCCATTTTACGGGCTCTCGTTACCCCTCCATGGTCAGGGGAAACAACAACGACATCATCAAAATTCTTTGACTCAAAATAATCGGAAAGAATTGGTACACCAACAAGGTGATCAATCGGCATATCGAAGAATCCTTGAATTTGCGGTGCGTGCAGGTCCAGCATAATGACACGGGTTGCGCCCGCTGTCTCAAGCAGGTTAGCTACAAGCTTGGCAGTGATTGGTTCACGGGCACGTGCCTTACGATCCTGACGCGCATACCCATAATAAGGCATTACGATGTTAATCGTACGAGCTGAGGCTCGTTTTAAAGCATCAATCATAATAAGCAATTCCATAATGTGCTGATTGACCGGTGCACATGTCGACTGTACGACATATACGTCACACCCACGAATACTTTCGTCGATGTTGATTTGAATCTCTCCGTCACTAAAGCTTGTTACCGTACACTTACCTAGGTCGGTGCCGATATTCTCCGCAATTTCTTTTGCCAGCTCAGGATTAGAATTGAGAGAGAAGACTTTCAATTTAGAATCCTTATATCCAGTTGCCATGGATGAACCCTCCGTTAATCTTTTTTATTCGGCTGCATTTTACTAGCGTAGCCTTCTTTATTCGTTTGACGAGATCGAGCGATAGATAATGCATCTGCTGGTACATCTTGATTAATGGTGGATCCAGCCGCTACATAAGCTCCTTTGCCTACTGTAACTGGAGCGATTAAGTTCGAATTACAGCCGATAAAGGCCTCATCCTCAATAGTCGTCAAATGTTTATTGGCACCATCATAGTTCACAGTAATTGTACCACAACCGACATTCACTCCGCTCCCCACTTCTGCATCTCCAATGTAGCTTAAGTGTGAAGCTTTGCTTCCATCTCCAAACGATGCTTTCTTAATTTCTACAAAATTGCCGACTTTAACATCATTTCCTAATGAAGAATCAGGACGAATATGAGCGAATGGCCCAATCTGAACCCGCTCTCCAATACGGCTGTCTGCTGCTACACTTTGCTTAACTACTGTGCCTGCACCGACAGAACAGTTCGTAATCGTGGAGTGAGGTCCGACAGTTACATCATCTTCTATAATTGTGGGCCCTTCAATAACTGAACCAGGATAGATCGTAACATCCTGTCCAATCGTTACGTCAGGTCCGATGTACGTCTGTGCAGGATCAACAATCGTAACTCCATTACGCATATGAGCTTCATTAATTCTCTGCTTCATCAATTTTTCAGCCTTGGCCAAAGCAACTCGGTCATTTACTCCTAATGCCTCAGAGAAGTCGGTCGTTTGATACGCACTTACGACCTCACCCTGATCTTTTAGAATCTGAATGACGTCTGGAAGGTAATATTCTCCCTGTGCATTGTCATTGGAAACATTCTGTAAGGATTCAAAAAGCAGCTCATTGTCAAAGCAATACGTTCCTGTATTGATTTCCTGTACGGCCTGCTCTTCCTCAGAGGCATCCTTTTGCTCAACAATCCGCTTCACTTGGCCATTTCCACCGCGAATGACACGGCCGTAGCCTGTCGGATCCTCGGCATGCGCCGTAAGAATAGTTGCTTTCGCCTCTTTTTCCACATGATGATCGATCATGTTTTGAAGGGTCTCATCTGTTAATAAAGGAGTGTCACCACAAGCAACTATCGTAACACCCTGCTTTCCTGCCAAAATGCTTTCCGCCTGCTGAACAGCATGACCTGTTCCAAGCTGTTCCTCCTGGATCACATAATGACTGTCTTTTCCGAGCTGGTCTTGTACTTTTTCAGCACCATAACCGACAACAGTTATTAATTCATCAAGCTGTAATTTATTAAGTTGATCAACCACGTGTTGAACCATAGGCTTCCCGCAAACTGGATGCAAAACTTTATACAGTTTTGACTTCATACGGGTACCTTGGCCAGCGGCTAAAACTACTGCATATTTTTGGGTCATGAAGGAACCTCCATCCTATTTATCCATTATGAATAATATCTTAAAACCAATATGATTTCAACATGTACCTATTGCCATTGTAAGGTCCCAGGCTATTTCCAAAGCTCTTTTAATTATTATAGGGAGACTGCTCGCTTTTTGCGGTCCCACAAGACGTGAGCTCGCTCGATGGCAGCAGACAAAGAACTCGCTGATTTCACGTCCACCGCAGAAAAAGACATGTCTTTTGAGGACGTACAGAACTTAATCGAACTTCTTTTTTATCAGGGCATCCTCGATCTCGACCTCACTCCGGGGTCCGCAGGCCGTCCATTTTTAAAGCAGGAATTTCGTGCTCCAAATCATCCAACCATCTTTTTAACAGCAGCTCAAAACAAAAAGGAAGCCGGACCCCCCTTGAAGGTCTGACTTCCTTTTTTAAAGACTCTTAAATTAAGAAGCACCTGCTTCTTCAAATTCAACTTCTGATTCCGCTTCACCTACATTGTGATACTCTTCAAGCACTGCTTCCTGAATCTTGCCGCGTGTCCCTGAGTTGATTGGATGGGCGATATCACGGAATTCACCATCAGGAGTGCGCTTGCTAGGCATAGCTACAAACAAGCCGTTGTTGCCATCAATCACCCTTATGTCATGGACAACAAACTCCTGATCCAAGGTAATAGAAGCAATTGCTCGCATTCTTCCTTCGGTATTTACGCGTCGCAGTCTTACGTCAGTTACTTCCATTAAAGTTCACCACCTTTTCCCCAAAAAGAACTTATTAAACCAATTCCACACAACAAAATGAAAATCCTGCTAATTTCACAAAAAAATTTAAAAGATATGTAAAATTCTAATTATATAAGGCTTTTTACTCAAAAAAAGCCTTTATCTAAGGATAAAGGCTCTCTAAAATAAATATTAATTTTTGAAAAGGTTTCCTGGATGAATTTCAATTTTCGGCTGACGGTTATCAACGTTCATAATCTGCACAATCGACACGTAATCGTCTACGACACGATCCTCTTCTTCATCTTCCGCTTCCGCAAGAACACCGATACCAGCGACTTCTGCATTGAATTCCTTCAGCAGGCTTCTCATTCCGTTAATCGTTCCACCGGCTTTCATAAAGTCGTCGATAATACATACTTTTGATCCTTCAGCCAGCGAGCGTTTCGTTAAGACCATCGTCTGAATCTTTCTCGTCGAACCCGAAACATAATTAATGCTTACTGTAGATCCTTCGGTGACTTTTGGATCGCGTCTAACGATGACAACCGGGACATTCAAGTATGAGGCAACGGCATAGGCTAACGGGATGCCTTTTGTCGCCACGGTCATTACAGCATCTATTTCCTTGTCCGCAAAAGCTGAAGCTAAGAGACGCCCGATGTTTCTTACCGTTTCAGGCTCCCCTAACAAATCACTCATAAACAAATAGCCGCCCGGAAGAATCCGCTCCGGATCCTCCAGTCGATCGCAAAGCTCTTTTACAAAGGACTTGCTGAAATCCTCTGAAAAAGCGGGAATATATTTTACTCCTCCTGCCGCTCCGGAGACTGTCTCCAGATGACCAATCCCTTCATTTTGAAACATTTTATTAATAATCGCTAAATCTTCGCTGATAGAGGATTTAGCTGCTTCATATTTTTCTGATAAAAAAGGCAGAGATATCAGCCGCCTTGGCTGATCTAGAACATAATGAGTCATCGCCACCAGTCGTTCGCTTCTTTTCATGAAAGACACCTCAAAATCCGAATATTATCTTTAAATATATCAGATTTGTACGGTTTTTTTCAAGTGGTTTCTCTTGTTCCTAACATTCTGACCATATAAACCTCCGGACAAAACCCTTTCAGGCTGTTATAAATCCGGTGAACCTTCGCGTCCTGCGACACTAAAGCAAATACAGTCGGACCGCTTCCACTCATTAGCACGGCCTCTGCCCCGGCCTGCTTCATCTTTTCTTTAATCTGGTCCACTTCAGGATGGAGCTTTGTCGTTACACCTTCTAACGTGTTTGACACCTGGGCGCAAATATCTTCAAAGCTTCCCCTATGAAGCGCATCGATCATCGCCTGCGTATCAGGATGCTCGGCTTTTTGAATATTGAGCTTCTGATAGATGGACTGAGTCGATACCCCAATGGCGGGCTTAGCTAGTACCACCCAGCAAGGAGGCGGTGCTGGAAGCTCCTCAATCTTCTCCCCGCGTCCGCGGGCTACCGCTGTACCTCCATACACACAGAACGAGACATCAGAGCCGATCTGCGCCCCAAGCTCTGCCAGCGTATCGATACTCGCATTAATATTCCACAGCTTATTCAGCCCTCTCAGGACCGCAGCCGCATCACTGCTTCCCCCTGCAAGACCCGCAGCTACGGGTATATTTTTTTCCAGGAAGATATAAACTCCCTGCTTTATTTGAAAATGCTTCTGCATTAACTGAGCAGCCCGGTAGGCTAAGTTTCGTTCATCATTTGGAACAAATCGACTCTCCGATTCTATTTTAATCTTACCGCCGGATAACAGCGATAATTCAATGCGATCGGCCAGGTCAACAGTCGTCATGACCATCTCAACCTCGTGGTAACCATCCGTACGTTTATGTAACACATCAAGAGACAGGTTGATTTTAGCCGGCGCTTTTTCTAATACAACCATACCTACACCTCCTCAAGGCGCGTAATCTTCTTTCAGCATTGTATCATAAAAAATGTTCGTGTGGAGGCTTTGGTGACGAGGATAGGCGGCGGCGCGCTGGTTTGGGACTTTTTGCTGAGCTGTAGCCAGGGGCCGAGATTGAGAAGTGGGCTGGACGGCTTATCGGTGTTCTTGCATGGCTTTTTGACGTTTGTTCTTTTTTAGCGATCAGCACCGATTTTTGCGAAAAATCCAGCCTAGGCCAGCTTTTAAACGCCTAAAAAACCGCTCAGCCAAACAGCTGAGCGGTCATTACTTACTTTTGGTTGTTGTTCATCATCTGTTCTTCGGCCATCTGGATCGCACGTTTTACCATGTTCCCAGCGTCACGGGTCGTAATTCCGCCCCAGCCCTCTTTTTGAACCTTGTCGTAAAATCCAAGCTCTTTTGCGATTTCCTCTTTCAACGAATCGGACATCATGCTTCTTCTGCGCCCCATCGTATTCAGCTCCTTTCGCCATAGCTAGCTACGACACGTTTATTATTCGCAGTCAGCAGGGAAAAGATGTGAGGAAGTATTCGGTAACTGAGGCATTTCAACTATTTCTCGGTTGTGGCTCTCATGATACCAGGTACCGAATAGCTATATAAGAGGCTCTGAGCTCAACAAGAGTTTCGGTACCTGGTACCAACCTGCTCTCTTCCGGCGTTTCAGCTGATCCGCCGCTGTCGCTCTACCGGTACCTGGTACCCCAAAAAACAAAAAAACAGTAACCTTTTTGGTTACTGTTCCATAGCCATTGTTGATAAATCGTCGAAGCTAAGTTCGACTGTCTCTGTGAGTACATCTGCATAACTATATGATACACGTTCGAAAGCATTTTCTTCTTGGTCTAACTCAACAATAAATACCGCAGGGTATGTTTCTGCAAGAACACCTGTGCGTTCAATTGTCTTACGACGTCCACCGTTTGCTTTTAATGTTAAACGTTTACCAATTTGCCCCTCAAGGGATTGTTTGATTTCTACTAACGTTTTAGCCACTACACTCCACCTCACTAAAGATTAATATACCATCATTTCTGGACAAAGTCAAATAAAATATTTAATTATACCAATAGGTTAAAATCAATGTCAACATAATAATTTGTAGATTAGGGGCTAATTTATTAATTTTATAAAATAAAAAATCCCCTCATGCCATAAGCTGCGGCGTTTCCCCAGATAATGATTGTATTCGTTAATTTTCGACATCCTCAGAGTAAGGCATTCCAATTCGTAAGAGCCCTCGCGTTTGTAGACCTCCTAACCCTTTTTCACCGCTGATCGTATTACGGACAACTTCCCAGATATTAATGTAATCCATAAATGAAGTATAGGCGACGCGTGCGGCGACATAGACAGGGTCAATGGCGTGAATGTTGACGCGTGCAGGGGAGCTGGCAAAATTTGCACCTGCTTTAATTATAGATTCGAAATGGGATTGGCAGGCGCCAGCGAAAATGACGAGCTGGTCAAAATGAGGATAATGCTCACGTAAGTTTCGGACAGCTTCAACAAAATACTTTGAATGACGATAGGCATCTAAGCTTTTGATGGAGCCCTTGGACTTGGAATAAGCATCGTGGCCGGTTAAAACAACGATTTCCGGCTGAATTTTTCTTACAAGTGCCAGGACTTCTTCAGGCATGTTCTTTTCCTGAATATACTGTCCGTGTACTTGTAAACCGAGCTGTTCATACAATTGAACACACTTTTTTAAAAACAAGGCGTCGCCATCGATATGGAGAATGCGGGGTGAAATCTGAAAATAATTGGCTTTCTCTTCTTCAGGTTCCGAATATCCACTGCTTGCTTCGATGTCCCTTTTTTCTTTTAAAAGACGATAATCCTGACGAAACAGGCGATAAGAACAAGCCTCTTGTTTATTAATATGTGATTTTCGCTCTTGATATTCAGATCCTGAGACTTTTTTTAAATCTTCTATAGGTGCATCAACTTCTAAACGTACATTTTCCCCTAATAAAATAACATAGGAATCTTCGATCGACTTTACCCGAAAGATGACGTCGTGGTTATATGACTTCCTTGTTACTAGATCTCCCTTTGTTAACATCAGCATCCCACCTTCACACATACGCTACATTAGCCTATGCAAAAGGAAGAGGTCTGTTACTTTCTATAAAAGCTGCGGGCAAGGACAGCGAATTCTTCCATCGTTAAAGATTCTCCCCGGCGGCTTGGATCGATCTCGGCTGCTTCCAATCGTGTGCGGATTTCCTGTTTATCCATTTCGTTTTTAAAATGTCTCGATAAGTTGTTCATTAATGTTTTTCTTCTCTGCCCGAAGGTTGCTTTAACTAAGTCGAAGAAAAATTCTTCATCTTCCACTTTTACCGGAGGCTCTGCTCTCATCTTTAAATGGAGCACAGAGGAGTCTACGTTAGGCTGAGGCATAAATACAGTCTTGGGCACGTTCATGGCTATTTCGGCTTCTGTGTAGTACTGAACGGCAATGGAAAGAGACCCATAGCTCTTCGTATTTGGACCAGCTGCCATTCGTTCAGCTACTTCTTTCTGGATCATGACCGTAATGCTGTCTACCGGCAGGCGGTCCATTAACAGCTTCATTAAGATCGGTGTCGTGATGTAGTAGGGAAGGTTCGCGACTACTTTGACCGGCTGTCCTTCTGCGAAATTCTCTTTCATAACTTGTATAACATCGGCTTCTAATATGTCCTGATTTATAATATTAACGTGATCATAGTCTGAAAGCGTGTCTTCTAAAATAGGGATAAGGCGCTGGTCAATCTCAAAGGCCACTACTTTTCCCGCGTGCTCGGCCAGCTGTTCGGTCAAAGCTCCGATACCCGGTCCAATTTCAATCGCTCCAGCTTGTTTGTCAATGCCGGCATGCTCGATGATATTTTTCAAAATATTGACGTCAATTAAAAAATTCTGGCCTAAGCTCTTTTTAAAAGAAAAGCCGTACGTTTCGAGTATTTCTTTTGTTCGTTTCGGTGTTGCTACCGCTTTACTTTTCATTGTTTTCCTCCTGCACAATTTGTTCCATTGCCTCTTCCAGCTGATTTATAGTAATTTGAAACATATTTAAACGTTTGAGCAGCTGTTTTCCGTTGGTTTCCCCAATATGAAGGAGAGCTCCGAGTTTTTTACGGCGCTCATTAGCCTTTGGTCCACCGATCAGACCGTAATAAATTAAGTCCTCTTTCTCTATCGTTATCTCATGGCTGTCAGTCAGTTCATAGACTTCAGAGAGTGCTTGGCGGATATCTTCTAAAGACGCATGCTCAATCCCGACTCCTTTGTCCCGCTTTGCCCGTGCCCGGTCTTTTGGAAGAAACGCGTGCTTGCATCCCGGGACACGGCTTGTGACGATATGACGGATTCTCTCCCCCGGATAATCAGGATCTGTAAAAACGATCACACCCCGCTTTTCGTAGGCGTGCTCAATACGGAGCAATACATCTTCATCTATTGCTGAACCATTTGTTTCAATCGTGTCAGCCTCCACGGCCTGGTGCACTCGTGCTGTATCATCCCGGCCTTCGACGACTATGACTTCTTTTATCTTCACCGTACATCCTCCAATTATCACTTGCTTTTAATAATCTTCCATAGCATACCACGACTTAAACATAGAAAAAAAGCAGAGGAAAGCATTCCTCTGCCCGCTTTAATCTAATACTTTGACTTCAACCGTCTGTACTCCATAGTTTATTGCGTCACTCTTAGAAGGAACAAAGACATCGATCTTATTTCCCTCGATTGCTCCCCCTGTATCGCCAGCAACCGCTGTACCGTATCCTTCTACCCAAACCTTGCTTCCAAGCGGGATTACATCAGGATCAACAGCGATCACTTTTTTGTCCGGGTCAGCTTTCAGATCGATGCCTGTCGCCGTTTTACCGGTGCAGCCTTTACAGTCAGCTGTATAAGCCGTGGCATTCATCGTGAAAGTCTTTGTGCTGTCTTCTTTTGGTTCTGACTTAATAGGTACAGAGGCTTCGGCTTTTTTCGCAGACGTTCTTTCGATAGCCGGCTTGTCCTCTTTTTGTGCAACAGTACGGCGCTTTGGAGCTTCTGCTTTCGTACCTAAGGCCACGATTTCGTCGACACTCTCTTTTTCAATGTCTTCTTCTACAAGTTTACGTTCCTTCTCTTCGCCATTAACGATGAGCACTTCGTATTCTTTTTTGACTTTTCCAGGCTCCCCTGCGGTAAGGACTTTTTCTTCTCCCTTATGAAGCGAGTCGTCTTTCTCTTTTACAACTTTATATTCAATCTCTTCTTCGACAACTTCTGTTACTTTCTTAATGCGCTTAATAGACACCGTCATATCATTCGAGAGTTTTTCATCTTTAGAAAGTTTGAGTTCATCTAATTTATCTAATGTGATATTTTCCTGATTCAGAAGTTCTTCGACTGTAGCCGAGGTTGTCCATAATTTCTCTTCATCGCCGCCGTCATTTAACGTAATTGCAATCGCACGGTCGATTTGAATCTCCATATTATCTATCAGTTTAGATTCTTGACTGTGAGAAATGACATCATGTTCTTTTAATTCGACCCCTTGCTCTTCTAAAAATAACTCTACAGTATCAGCGGTAGTATAAAGGGTTTGGGATTCATCGTTTATCATAAGGTTTACTGGAGTAGAAGCTGTATACTCTACATCCATCCCATAAGTAACGGGGGCAGATAATTCGTGGGAGATGAGGTCATGAGCTTTTGGAGTAACATTCAGTTCAGTTAGTAAATCTTCAACAGAATCAGCATGAGTACGGATAATTTGCGTATCACCATTATGTGTTACTTGAACAGACGCTTTTGTAGCTTCATATGTAACAGACGTTATAAAAGTCAGGGCAACAATAAGTCCTAAGCATGCCCATAACATTCCTGATTTCATTACAGATAGAAGAGTATTCCAAAGCTTCATAGTTCCTTCTTCATCCCTTTCCCCCACGAATTTCAAAATATATGTCAAAAGTTTTTCATCCGAAATAAATAAAGAGTCAGCATATACCCTGCTGACTCTTTACATTATGCACTTTTGAATTGTCAATTAACATAACAGCTACATTACGATTCTTATACAATTCGTCTTAAATTTGTAATATTGATTCCAAAGTCCTGCAATTTATGACTTAATTCGGAAAAATTGGAGAGCATTTTCTGTGGTCCGATCACAAACTTCTTCATAGCTCAAGCCTTTTAATTCCGCGACCTGCTCAGCAACAAGCGTAACATAGGCGGGTTCATTGCGTTTTCCGCGGTTAGGATGCGGAGCTAAAAAGGGGCAGTCCGTTTCGACAAGTAAATGCTCGATGTCGATTGCTTTGGCTACTTCTTTTGGCAGTTTGGCATTTTTAAATGTAACAGGACCGCCTAAAGAGATCATGAAATTCATATCGACACATTCTTTGGCTGTTTCAACAGGACCGCTGTAACAATGCATAATACCGCCAACTTCAGCTGCATTCTCTTCTTTTAAAATTTGCACGATATCATCTGTGGCTTCACGGTTATGAATAATGATCGGCATTTTCACCTTTTTTGCAAGCTGAATCTGCTTGCGGAACACTTCTTTCTGGACATCAGGCGGTGACTTATCCCAGTGATAGTCAAGGCCCATCTCCCCTAAAGCGACGACTTTCGGGTGGGAAGACAGCTTCTCAATCCACTCCAGATCCTCCTGTGTCATATCAATGGCATCTACAGGGTGCCAGCCAACTGCTGCAAAGATGTGATCATTCTCTTGTGCAATCTGTATAGCAAGCGGAATCGTTTTGCGGTCAAAGCCGACAACCGTCATATAACGAACTCCTGCTTCATGTGCCCGATCAATGGTTTCTTGTAAGTCGTCTTCAAACTGATCGGCGTTTAAATGGACATGCGTATCAAATAGCATTTTTACTTTTCCTCCTAAAAATCTGTTGGGTAATGAGGGAATCTTTTGGGGTGCGCAGGCAACCCGTTTTTTTAAGCAGTAGTGTCGCGATTCCCTCTCATCACTAACACAAAAATTTAAAAAGGGAAAAGCTTGGATGTCTGCTTTTCCCCTTTTTGGTTATTTAACTTTCGTTCCGTTTGGAAGGGACTGATCAATTGAGGCTAACGCCAGCTTACCTTGATCGTCTTCCCCTGCTAAAATCATGCCTTGTGAGAGTTCTCCTCTGAGCTTAACAGGCTTCAGGTTCGTAATGCAGATGACTTTCTTGCCCGTCAGCTGCTCCTCATTATAATGTTCGGCAATTCCTGAAACAACTTGACGCTGCTCTTCACCTAAGTCGAGCTGAAGCTTCAGCAGCTTGTCCGCCTTCTTCACTTTTTCCACTTTCTTCACTTCAGCAACACGGAAATCAAGCTTCATGAAATCGTCAATCGTTACTTCCTCTGCCTGATTTTTCTTATCTTCTTTTTTCTTTTCAGGTGCGGGAGCAGGCTTCTTCATCATATCTTTGATGATCTGTACCTCTTCCTCTGCATCAAGACGAGGGAAGATTGGATCTCCTTTTTGTACCCTTGTACCTTCAGGAAGACCTTTAAATTCAGCAATGCTGTCCCATGCCTTATATTCTTCAGCCGTAACACCAAGCTGGCTGAATATCTGCTTAGGCGTACTTGTTAAGAATGGTTGAAGCATAACAGCAATATGGCGCAGTGACTCAGCGAGGTGTGCCATAACATTGCCAAGGCGTTCCTTCTTCTCGTCATCTTTCGCAAGCACCCATGGCTGAGTTTCATCAATATATTTGTTTGTGCGGCTGACGAACTTCCATAGATCGGCCAGCGCTACAGAGAATTCCATGTTTTCAAGCGATTTTTCAACAGATGTCTTAGTTTCTGCTGCTAACGCTTCTAAGTTCTTATCATACTCATCTTCAGATAATGTAAGCTTAGGAATTTCACCATCAAAGTACTTGCTGATCATCGCAACTGTACGATTTAACAGGTTTCCTAAATCGTTCGCCAAGTCGTAGTTCGTACGCTCAACAAATGCTTCCGGCGTGAAAACACCGTCAGATCCAAACGGTACTTCACGAAGAAGGTAATAGCGAAGAGCATCAAGACCATAGCGGTCGCTTAATTGTACTGGGTCAACAACGTTTCCTTTTGATTTAGACATCTTCCCGTCTTTCATCAGGATCCATCCATGCGCAAAAACCTTTTTAGGAAGCGGCAGGTCAAGAGCCATCAGCATAATCGGCCAGTAAATCGTATGGAACCGGACAATTTCTTTTCCGACTAAATGGACATCGGCCGGCCAGTACTTCTGATAAAGTTCATCATTATCACTATCATAACCAAGAGCAGAAATGTAGTTACTCAGCGCGTCAATCCATACATAGACGACGTGCTTCTCGTTGGAAGGTACTTTGACGCCCCAGTCAAAAGTCGTACGGGAAACCGCAAGATCTTCAAGGCCCGGCTTAATAAAGTTATTAATCATTTCATTTTTACGGCTCTCAGGCTGGATGAATGTCGGGTTTTCCTCGTAGAACTTAAGCAGCTGGTCGACATACTTGCTCATTTTAAAGAAGTAAGACTCTTCTTTTACCTTTTCAACAGGTCCGCCGCAGTCCGGACAGTGGCCGTCCTCTAACTGGCGTTCTGTAAAGAAGGATTCACACGGCGTACAGTACCATCCTTCGTATTCATCTAAGTAGATATCGCCTTTTTCGAGAAGGTAATCGAAGATTTTAGCAACGACTTTTTTGTGGCGGTCCTGGGTGGTACGAATGAAGTCATTGTAGGAAATATCGAGCTTATCCCACAAGTTCTTAATTCCCGCAACGATGTCGTCCACATAAGCCTGAGGCGTTACTCCGGCCTCTTCGGCTTTACGCTGGATCTTTTGACCATGTTCATCTGTTCCGGTCAGATACATGACGTCATATCCGCGAAGTCGCTTATAACGTGCCATGGCGTCCCCGGCTACCGTGGTATAAGCATGACCTATATGCAAATTACCACTTGGGTAATAGATTGGTGTACTAATATAAAATGTCTTTTTTTCCTCTGACATCATGTTTCCCTCCTAAATTCGAGCAGTTCTATTTGGTATTGTACCATGATTTGGCTTTTATTTCTGTATATCCATATCTAACACTAAAATATACCGAAACTAAGATGAAATTGTCAAAAAAATGACGAAAACGTCGAATTATTATATATCCTAGCGAGGTATTTTCTGGTAAAATTAAAGTGTATAGACAATGGATATTTACCCCAATTTTGGAATGACGAAATTTGTCGAGCCCAGCGCCTGCAATACTTGTTAAGTTGTCAGCTGCTAACTTGATTCTTCTGCCGACGTTAAATTTTACCATCGATTTTGGAAATATTGTGAATTGACAGGTTTGGGAAACGTTGGTACTATATTACGCGAGACATATGTCGATATTTGACGAATACTTTTGATTGAGGGGAGAAAAAAAGATGAAATCTACAGGTATTGTACGTAAGGTTGACGAACTAGGTCGGGTTGTAATTCCGATCGAGCTTCGCAGAACGTTAGGTATTAATGAAAAAGACGCACTGGAAATCTATGTCGATGATGATCGCATTGTACTTAAGAAATATAAGCCGAATATGACTTGTCACGTTACAGGGGAAGTATCTGACAATAATATGAAACTGGCTAACGGCAACTTAGTTTTAAGCCAAGAAGGCGCACAAATGCTTCTAAAAGAAATTCAAGGCCAATTAACAAACAAATAAAGAGACTATATACAACTGGTTAATTAAATCACTATAATTACGCTTTGACATATGCTCGCAGCAAAAAGCCCTTACTGCTTCACGCAGTAAGGGCTCTCTTTTTTTATTCTACATGATACACCTGATAGACATCCCGCTTTTTCATTTTGCGGTCCACCGAAGTTTGTTTAATGGCTTCTTTAGGCTTCAGCTGCTTTTTCTCTATATAGTATTCGACGTGTTCTTTTGTAGAGAGATGACTCCACCAGAATTGATCCGATGACTCATCTTCCTGTGCACCTTCAACGATCACACAGAATTCTCCACGCACTTCTCCTTCTTTTGCCCATTCCAGCACTTCTTCAAGACTGCCTCTTACATATTCTTCGTATCTTTTTGTAAGCTCACGGGCGATTGCGACCTGGCGATTTCCGAACTGTTCATAGAGGTGCCCAAGCATTTCCTTTAAGCGGTGAGGAGACTCGTAAAAGATAAGTGTCGACGCCTGACTGGTTAAGGATTCGAGAATAACCTGCCGATCTTTTTTCTTTCTGGGCAGAAAGCCGTAAAAATAAAATTGCTCAGTCGGGAGTCCTGAGCCGACAAGGGCAGGAAGTGCAGCATTACAGCCCGGCAGTACAATAACAGAGATGTCTTCCTCTATGGCTTCCTGAACTAAATCTGCTCCCGGATCCGATATGCCGGGCATTCCTGCATCGCTGACAACTGCAATCATCTGTCCATCTTTTATATCCTGTAAAAGCTGTGGGCCTCTTGTCTGCTTATTATGCTCATGATAGCTGATCAGCGGAGTAGAAATCTCAAAATGGTTTAACAATTTTTTCGTATTTCTCGTATCCTCTGCAGCAATCGCGTCCGCTTCCTGTAACATGGAAACGGCACGATAAGTCATATCTTCTAAATTTCCTATAGGTGTAGGGACGATATAAAGAGACCCCTGGCCTTCACGCTTTGTATAGCTTTTTTGGATGTTCATGTAGTGAGCCCCCATTGCTTGAAATAATCCACTTTTCCTTTTGATCCCGGGAGAACTGCTTAATTTTATATTCCTGCTGCATTGCTTCTCCCTTTGACTCATACGCCTCACAGTATTCTAATACAAATGGGCCCCGGCCTCTCGTATATTTCGCGCCCTTGCCTTCTGCATGCTTCTTAAGCCGGGCATCAAGGTCATTGGTATAGCCTGTATATAACGAATGATCCTTACAGCGAATAATATAAACGTAGTGTTTACTTTCCATATAAAATCTCCCTGAATTCATCGCTGTATTCCCCATTATCCTTATGAGTATAGAGCGGCGGAAGAATTTTTAAGTCCGGCTTGCCGTCACGCGCTCCTTCAATCAGCAGGACATTCGCTTCTTTTCCACGCTTCGGATGAACAAATTGAATGCGTTTAGGCTCTACTTGGTATTTTCTAAACAGCTCAATCATATCAGCCAGACGGCCCGGACGGTGGACTAAGGAAATTTTGCCTCCGGACTTTGTCAGGCGGCTGCACGATTTAATCACATCTTCAAGCGAGCAGTAAATTTCATGGCGTGCGATCGCTAAATGCTCGTTTTCATTCCTTTTATCATGAGCCGGTGTAGGAAAATAAGGTGGATTGCAGGTGACCAGATCAAATCGGCCGTTTCCCAAGACTTTGGGCATATCCTTTAAATCACCGTGGATCATCTCAAGACGGTCATTTAAATCATTCAGCTCTACGTTGCGGACAGCCATATCATGTAATCTTTCCTGAATCTCCACTCCGGTTATCGAAACCTGAGATCTTCTCGATAAAAACAGCGGAATGACACCGTTTCCTGTGCACAGGTCCAGGATTCTGCCCCGGGTTCTCGGCACAGAGGTAAACCTGGCAAGTAAAACAGCATCTACAGAGAAAGCAAATACTTGATCACTCTGTATAATCCGCATGTTTTCCTCGGCTAACAGAAAATCAATTCGTTCATCACCTTTTAACTCAACCATTCTCTTGCACTTCCTTTATTTTAATCAAGGGCTTTTATTCTATATTAAAAAAGGGAACCGCTCCCTTTTAAGCGGACAAGCCTTCCCCGCTCGTCCCTCGACTGCGGAGACTTGCCCACTTTATGCAGGAGTGTCACTTTTCATTTTAATTAAATGAAAGCCGAATAGAAAGAGAGCCCTTCCTCGGGTGGGCAAGGAAAGGCTTGGGCCTGAAAACTATTTACTTTTATTTAAGAATGATAGACAAAACAAACAATCCTCATCACGCGGACTGCCGAAGTGAAGGTTACAAATATGAAACCCTTCTTCATAAAGACGGGCTAAGTTATCATAGCCTTCTCCTACGACTTTGCTTTTCCCGCTTGAACTGCTCCCTTGAGAAGAATGTTCATTTTCTCTATCCAAACGCTGACGCAAATGATGATTTTCAACCGATAAATGCTGATTTTCTTCGAGTAAATGAGCCAGCTGTTTTTTCAAATCACCTAATTGCTCATAGAGCTCGCCAATTTGCGATTCTAAATGAGATACTTGTTCAAATATAGCCTTTTTATTCACGGTTGACTCCACCCCATCATTCTGTGGCTTCGGTTTGGACGACTCCCTCATCGATAAGCTCCTGTAAGGAATACTCTAGTGTACGTTCCTGTTCTTTAAACTCAACCTGAACTAAACGCTCGAGCATGTTAAGCCCGACAACTCTTCCTTTGCCGTAGGAAGTCGCGATGCTCTGCCCTACATCAGGAAGCTCTCGTTTTGCGGATTCGTATTCATCATTTTCGTATTTAAGACAGCACATTAGCCGGCCGCATAAACCGGATATTTTTGCCGGGTTTAATGACAAGTTCTGATCTTTTGCCATTTTAATGGAGACCGGTTCAAAATCTCCTAAGAACGTGGAGCAGCAAAGCATTCTGCCGCACGGACCTATGCCTCCAAGCATCTTCGCTTCATCACGGACACCGATCTGCCTAAGCTCAATGCGCGTTTTAAAGACAGAAGCAAGATCTTTTACGAGCGTACGGAAATCGACACGCCCATCGGCGGTAAAGTAAAAAATTACTTTTTTCCGGTCAAATGTATATTCAACATCGACTAAATTCATTTCTAATTTATGTTCACGTATCTTCTTCTCACACATACGGTAGGCTTCTTCGGAATTTTCCTTATTTTCATCGACGGATAGCTTGTCTTTTTCGTCAGCTATGCGGATTACCTTTTTCAAAGGCAGGACCACATCTTCTTCGTCTACTGATCTATTCGCGATTACGATTTTTCCGAACTCTATTCCACGGACAGTTTCCACAATGACATAATCTTCAGTCGTCATTTGAAGGTCGCCTGGATCAAAGTAGTATATTTTCCCCGCTTGTTTGAATCGGACACCTACAACTTCTATCACTTGATCATCACCTCTGCAGTTGAAGTGTAAGCTGTTCCATCACCAGAGTCGGATGGACGTTTTGATCTATCTTTCGTTTCGCCTCTAAAATAAGCGACAGGGCTTTAGTTACAGATTGGCGGGACCATCTCAATGCAGCCTGGTTTCGTTTTTCTTTCTCTTGTGTAAAAACAATCGCTTGTTCCCGGCCCAAATTGTGGTGAATAAGGTCATGATACCAAAGCATCAGAATGTCCAAGCCCATCTGCAGCTGCTGTCTCTCTTTAAAATGAGGCATCCACTGGTGGCTGATAAATAAGAGTCCTTCTTGTGGTTTGTTAAGAAGCACTTCTACTAATTGTATCACTAGTTTTCGCGCATTAGCAAACCACTCATCGTTGGATAACTCATCAGCTTCACTTAAATTATTTGTCAAAGAAGCTAACATTTTAGCATTGGAAGCAGAAACTCCCTGCTCCTCTAATTGTTGCACAATTCGGTCAGAATTCAAGGGTTGAAACGCCAGAATTTGACAGCGGGAGCGAATCGTATTAAGAATCGCCTGGCTGTTTTCGGTTAAAAGCATCGCCGTAGTCTGGCGGCTCGGCTCTTCGAGAAACTTTAATAAGCGGTTAGAAGCATTTGTTGTCATTTTATCAGCGTCTGCAATGATATAAACTTTTCGATTGGACTCAAGTCCTGTATATGAAAATTCTTTTTGCAAATTGAGAATTTGATCTTTTTTAATCGATTGTCCATCTGGGGAAATCCAGTGCAGGTCCGGGTGGTTGCCCGAATCGATACGCCTGCAGTCGCGGCATTGCTGGCACGGTTCGGCTCCGTCCTTTTCTTTGCAGAAAATACTTTTCGCAAATAAAGTTCCCATCTCCTTCTTACCTGTTCCTTTATCACCCTGGAATAAGTAAGCATGAGAAATTCGATCTTTTTTAAAGCTGTTTACAAGCATTTGGGCTACCAGCGGCTGTAGCTCCCTCATTTCATTCCATGTCATACGGTTTCCGTCCTTAAGTGTACAAATTAATTAATAGTCCTTTAATCTCTCCAATGATTCTTAATACATCAATTGATCTTTTCTCATGATCCATCACAGCCTCCGTCAGTTCCGATAACTGATCATCGACCGCCCGAAACAGCATCAGCTTGCGGCTGCGGCCGTCGATATCAAAACTGCGGCTTTGTTTAACGCTCAAACCGTAGGTAACGGTCTCATCAAGAAAATCCTTAATCAGCCTTTTATATTTCGCCAGATCCCGAAACGAGCGGGACCGGGCGACACGATCTCCTTGAGCGGAGATATTGTTCATTAAGCGGTGATGCTGCTTTTCCTGCAGCTGTTTCGACTGCGACTGGATAACGGTATCAAAGCTCTGTCTTTCCTTTGTAGAAGAAGAGCGATTTGGCTTCGATCCATCAAGCTGCGCTCGGATATCCTGCGTAATCTTCATAAAGAACCTCTTTAGAACTGAAAGAAGGAGTCAATAGGCAGTACAAAGACCGTGGCCCCGCCGACTTCGACTTTCACTGGTTTTGGAATATAGGAATCCGCATTCCCGCCCATAGGCGAGATAGGCGCTACCATCTGCTCACGCTGACTGCAATTTTTACGGATAATGTCTAACGCATCGTCTACTTGATTATCATCGCAGCCGATCATAAATGTCGTGTTTCCTTCACGCAGAAAACCGCCGGTCGTCGATAACTTTGTCGTCTTTAAATCGTTATCGGCCAGTGCGTCCGTTAAACGATTACTGTCTTTATCTTGAACGATTGCAATAATCATTTTCATAGGAAACTTCCTCCTGCTTGGTTTTTCTTACTATTATACCAAAATTACTTTCCCTTTAGTAAAAAGGGACGAAGGACTTCCTTAGCAGCTTCCTCTACATCCTCTATGTCCTGATGGGCATTGATTGATTGAATTCGCTCAGGGTACTTCCTAAGCAGCAGCTGATAAGCTTCATATACACGTTCATGAAAATCAACTGCTTCAAGATCCAGACGGTTCTTTTCACGCTCATCGTTAGCTGAGATTCTCTTCAATCCTTCTTCAGGCGGGATATCAAAGAAAAGCGTCACGTCAGGCATACAGCCCTCAATTGCAAACTGATTGATCTGGTATACTTCGTCAATGCCGAGTCCCCGTGCATATCCTTGATAAGCGAGGCTGGAATCGATAAACCGATCACATAACACCACTTGACCTTCATTAAGCGCAGGCATTACTTTTTCCACTAAATGCTGGCGCCTTGCCGCTGCATATAGAAGGGCTTCTGTCCGCCCATCCATCGTGGTATGTTCTTTATTTAATATAATCTCACGAATGCTTTCGGCAATATGAATCCCGCCAGGTTCTCTCGTCTTAAGAACCGAGTATCCACTCTCCTTAAGCCAATCGCTGATTTGATTTAACACTGTCGTTTTTCCGGCTCCGTCTCCGCCTTCAAACGTAATAAAAAGTCCACTCAAAAAAACCATTCTCCTTTAAAATACCCACATCCCCAGCTCTATATCTTTATTCTGAAAGCTCGCTTTCTCCTGCTGAAGGGAAAGGATCTGCTCATGATGCTCTTTAGTCACTCGCTCCCCTTTTAAAACGAGCGGGATACCTGGAGGATAAGGAATAATGGCCTTGGCGCAAATTCTGCCCGCGGCTTCCTTCCATGGTACAAAAACTGGGGTTTTATATTGCATGTCCTGATAATTGACCTCAAGCGTCTGCAATGCAGGGATAGATAGATTCTTACGTTTAATTGTATCATGAGCGGGCTGAATTTTTAATTGGCAATTCAGCGTCTCAAGCCTTTTTTCTAAATCCTCTATATTGATATGAGGAGTCAGCCCTAAGGTAAAGAGAACCTGGTCTGCCGTCGCCATTTCTGGAAAAAGTCCGGCATTTTCTAACTGCTCCGCAAGCTCAAACCCTGAAAGCGAAGGATGTGGAATTAACGTAATTTTCAGAGGGTCGTCCCGCTCAGTTAAAGGCAGAAGTTCAAATAAAGGCGAATGGGCTAATCCTGACCGGACCTCATCTATGAATTCGAGCAGCTCCCTTTTCTGTTCCTCGGTAAAAGCAGCTAAAAAATACCTCGCCAAATCCAGGCTGGCCATGATCGGATAAGATGGGCTGCTCGACTGGAGCATCTGCAGGCAGTACTCAAGCCTCGAAAGATCTACTCGCTCTGTCTGGACATGTAAGAACGACGCCATCGTCATCGCGGGAGCCATCTTATGGGCGGATTGAATGACGATATCGGCCTTTAAGTCTACCGATGATAATGGAAAAGGATCTCCCAGCTTAAAATGAACACCATGTGCTTCATCAACGATGACCGGAACCTTTTGAACGTGGCTGTATTCAATAATCTCCTGAATTTGATAGGTGCGTCCAAAATAATCAGGATACGTTAACACGATCGCTTTAATCTCAGGGTGGGCTTTTAATGCTTTATGAATCATTTCTTTCGTTATCTTACTATAACGTCCCGTCGCTTCTTCATGTTCTGGCATAACAAACACCGGTTCTGCACCAGCCAGCTCAATCCCATGCAGGACCGATTTATGACTGTTTCTCTGGACGAGCACCTTTTCTCCCGGACGGACAGAAGCCATAATGGCCGCTATATTTCCAGAAGTGCTTCCATTCACTAAAAAGTAAGAGGACTTGCTTCCATAGTAATCGCTAAGCAGCTGCTTCGCATGTAAAATGACACCTTCAGCTCCGTGTAAATCATCAAGTCCGCTAATTTCTGTCGCATCAAGCTTTAATATATTTTCAAAAGGACCTATGCCCTTCTCTGCAAAAACTTTTCCAAACTTATGACCCGGCACATGAAAAGATAAGCTGTCTTTTTGATCATGACGCTTCAACTGGTCAAATAAAGGAGTCTCGTTTTGTTTATTCATCATTATCCATCCCGTTCTCTCTATGTTTCATTGTCTATGCTACATGATAGAAACGAAAAAAAGCCACCCCTATCTATAGGAGCGGCATTAAGAATAGATCGCTGTACGGTGAGCCTTATTCATTTGATCGATAAAGAATTGGTATTTTGGGTCATCTGCCGGTGTTTCTAGCATTTCTTTCTCACAATCTCCGCAAATGTATACCCTTAATAGATGAATTCCGTCTTCAGTCTTTTTGGAACAAATACTGCAGCATTCAGGTGTTTTCACAGCAATTCGGCCTCCTAGAGAAATAAGTTTATCTCTAGTATCTCCTAATCTATTAACTTTATACGAGATTTTTAAAAGTTTTTCTATTAAACCGTGTATGTTTTTTGTTTGGGTTTAGAAAAGGGAGCACTGCTCGCAACTTCCCTAACTTTCTATACAATATCAACAACGTCATTTAACAGCCCATTCCCGCTAAAAATGAATCACCAAAAAATAAAATAAGGAAATTCAACAAAATAAAAAACCTTAGAAGAATATCTTCTAAGGTTTCATCTGTGACGAGGCAGCGTCCTACTCTCACGGGGATATACCCGACTACCATCGGCGCTGAAGAGCTTAACTGCTGTGTTCGGCATGGGAACAGGTGTGACCTCTTCGCTATCGCCACCTCATCTATTATATTGAGGTAAACCCTCAAAACTGGATAAGACTGATTGGAATCAAACCAAGGAATGCCTAGGCGTTTTCGCTTTTCTTTTAAAGTTAAGTCATCGATTGATTAGTATCCGTCAGCTCCACGTGTCACCACGCGTCCACCTCGGACCTATCGACCTCATCGTCTCTGAGGAATCTTACTAACTTATTGTTAGGGGAAATCTCATCTCAAGGGGGGCTTCATGCTTAGATGCTTTCAGCACTTATCCCGTCCACACGTAGCTACCCAGCGATGCTCCTGGCGGAACAACTGGTACACCAGCGGTGTGTCCATCCCGGTCCTCTCGTACTAAGGACAGCTCCTTTCAGATTTCCAACGCCCACGACGGATAGGGACCGAACTGTCTCACGACGTTCTGAACCCAGCTCGCGTACCGCTTTAATGGGCGAACAGCCCAACCCTTGGGACCGACTACAGCCCCAGGATGCGATGAGCCGACATCGAGGTGCCAAACCTCCCCGTCGATGTGGACTCTTGGGGGAGATAAGCCTGTTATCCCCGGGGTAGCTTTTATCCGTTGAGCGACGGCCCTTCCATACGGTACCGCCGGATCACTAAGCCCGACTTTCGTCCCTGCTCGACTTGTAGGTCTCGCAGTCAAGCTCCCTTGTGCCTTTACACTCTGCGAATGATTTCCAACCATTCTGAGGGAACCTTTGGGCGCCGCCGTTACTCTTTGGGAGGCGACCGCCCCAGTCAAACTGCCCACCTGACACTGTCTCCGGACCGGATCACGGTCCTGGGTTAGAATGTCCGTACAGCCAGGGTGGTATCCCACCAGCGCCTCCACCGAAGCTAGCGCTCCGGCTTCTCAGGCTCCCACCTATCCTGTACAAGCTGTACCAACATTCAATATCAGGCTACAGTAAAGCTCCACGGGGTCTTTCCGTCCTGTCGCGGGTAATGCGCATCTTCACGCATAGTATAATTTCACCGGGTCTCTCGTTGAGACAGTGCCCAAGTCGTTGCACCTTTCGTGCGGGTCGGAACTTACCCGACAAGGAATTTCGCTACCTTAGGACCGTTATAGTTACGGCCGCCGTTTACTGGGGCTTCGGTTCAACGCTTCGCTAAAAGCTAACGCATCCCCTTAACCTTCCAGCACCGGGCAGGTGTCAGCCCCTATACTTCGCCTTACGGCTTCGCAGAGACCTGTGTTTTTGGTAAACAGTCGCTTGGGCCTTTTCACTGCGGCTCCTCGGCAGAGGAGCACCCCTTCTCCCGAAGTTACGGGGTCATTTTGCCGAGTTCCTTAACGAGAGTTCTCCCGCTCACCTTAGGATTCTCTCCTCGCCTACCTGTGTTGGTTTGCGGTACGGGCGCCTCTTTCCTCACTAGAGGATTTTCTTGGCAGTGTGAAGTCCGGAGCTTCGGTACTTTATTTCCCTCCCCATCACAGCTTGACGTTGCCGGACGGATTTGCCTATCCGACCGTCTTGCTGCTTGGACGCACTCTTCCAATCGTGCGCACTCCTTATCCTCCTGCGTCCCCCCGTCGTTCAAACGGAAAGGAGGCGGTACAGGAATATCCACCTGTTGTCCATCGCCTACGCCTTTCGGCCTCGGCTTAGGTCCCGACTAACCCTGAGAGGACGAGCCTTCCTCAGGAAACCTTAGGCTTTCGGTGAAAGAGATTCTCACTCTTTTTTCGCTACTCATACCGGCATTCTCACTTCTAAGCGCTCCACCAGTCCTTACGGTCTGACTTCGCCGCCCTTAGAACGCTCTCCTACCACTGATCCATCAGGATCAATCCGCAGCTTCGGTGGTGTGTTTAGCCCCGGTATATTTTCGGCGCGGAGTCACTCGACCAGTGAGCTATTACGCACTCTTTCAATGATGGCTGCTTCTAAGCCAACATCCTGGTTGTCTAAGCAACTCCACATCCTTTTCCACTTAACACACACTTAGGGACCTTAGCTGGCGGTCTGGGCTGTTCCCCTCTCGACCATGAACCTTATCACCCATGGTCTGACTCCCAGAACAAAGTCATTGGCATTCGGAGTTTGACTGAATTCGGTAACCCGGTAGGGGCCCCTCGTCCAATCAGTGCTCTACCTCCAAGACTTTCTATTCTGAGGCTAGCCCTAAAGCTATTTCGGAGAGAACCAGCTATCTCCGTGTTCGATTGGCATTTCACCCCTACCCACACCTCATCCCCGCAATTTTCAACTTGCGTGGGTTCGGGCCTCCAGTCAGTGTTACCTGACCTTCACCCTGGACATGGGTAGATCACACGGTTTCGGGTCTACGACCGCATACTCAAATCGCCCTATTCAGACTCGCTTTCGCTGCGGCTCCGCTTCTCATCAGCTTAACCTTGCATACGGTCGTAACTCGCCGGTTCATTCTACAAAAGGCACGCCGTCACCCATGAATGGGCTCCGACTACTTGTAGGCACACGGTTTCAGGTTCTCTTTCACTCCCCTTCCGGGGTGCTTTTCACCTTTCCCTCACGGTACTGGTTCGCTATCGGTCACTAGGGAGTATTTAGCCTTGGGAGATGGTCCTCCCGGATTCCGACGGAATTCCTCGTGTTCCGCCGTACTCAGGATACACTCCGGAGGAGAAAGGATGTCGAGTACAGGGCTGTTACCCTCTATGGCGGATCTTTCCAGATCACTTCGTCTATCCTCTCTCTTGGTAACTCCAAAGGAGTGTCCTACAACCCCAGAAAGCAAGCTTTCTGGTTTGGGCTGATTCCGTTTCGCTCGCCGCTACTTGGGAAATCGCGTTTGCTTTCTCTTCCTCCGGGTAATGAGATGTTTCAGTTCCCCGGGTCTGCCTTCCATAACCTATGTATTCAGTTATGGATACTGTTCCATTACGAACAGCGGGTTTCCCCATTCGGAGATCCTGGGATCAAAGCTTACTTACAGCTCCCCCAGGCATTTCGGTGTTAGTCCCGTCCTTCATCGGCTCCTAGTGCCAAGGCATCCACCGTGCGCCCTTATTCACTTAACTTTTAAATCGTCGTGAAAAGACGTTTCTTACTTTGGTTTGATGTCTTGTCAAATCTTATCCAGTTTTCAAGGTTCACATTGAGAAGATCCTTTGATCTCTCAAAACTGAACAACCAACCATGTACGTCCTCCGAAGGAGACGGCTAAAAAGCCGTTCCTTTTATCCTTAGAAAGGAGGTGATCCAGCCGCACCTTCCGATACGGCTACCTTGTTACGACTTCACCCCAATCATTGGCCCCACCTTCGGCGGCTGGCTCCATAAAGGTTACCTCACCGACTTCGGGTGTTGCCAACTCTCGTGGTGTGACGGGCGGTGTGTACAAGGCCCGGGAACGTATTCACCGCGGCATTCTGATCCGCGATTACTAGCGATTCCGGCTTCATGCAGGCGAGTTGCAGCCTGCAATCCGAACTGAGAATGGTTTTATGGGATTTGCTACACCTCGCGGCTTCGCTGCCCTTTGTACCATCCATTGTAGCACGTGTGTAGCCCAGGTCATAAGGGGCATGATGATTTGACGTCATCCCCGCCTTCCTCCGGTTTGTCACCGGCAGTCACCTTAGAGTGCCCAACTCAATGCTGGCAACTAAGATTAGGGGTTGCGCTCGTTGCGGGACTTAACCCAACATCTCACGACACGAGCTGACGACAACCATGCACCACCTGTCACTTGGTCCCCGAAGGGAAGACCCTATCTCTAGGGTGGTCCAAGGATGTAAAGACCTGGGAAGGGTCTTAGCGTTGATTCGAATTAAACCACATGCTCCACGGATTGTGAGGGAACCCGTCAATTCATTTGAATTTCAGCCTTGTGGCCGTACTAACCAGGCGGAGGGCTTAATGCGTTAACTTCAGCACTAAGGGGTGGAAGCCTCATAACAACTAGAACTCATCGTTTACGGCGTGGACTACCAGGGTATTTAATCCTGTTTGCTACCCACGCTTTCGCACCTCAGCGTCAGAAACAGACCAGAGAGTCGCCTTCGCCACTGGTGTTCCTCCACATATCTACGCATTTCACCGCTACACGTGGAATTCCACTCTCCTCTTCTGTCCTCAAGTTCCCCAGTTTCCAATGACCCTCCACGGTTGAGCCGTGGGCTTTCACATCAGACTTAAGGAACCGCCTGCGCGCGCTTTACGCCCAATAATTCCGGACAACGCTTGCCCCCTACGTATTACCGCGGCTGCTGGCACGTAGTTAGCCGGGGCTTTCTCGCGAGGTACCGTCAAGGTACCGCTCTATTCGCACGGTACTTGTTCTTCCCTCGCAACAGAACTTTACGATCCGAAGACCTTCATCGTTCACGCGGCGTTGCTCCGTCAGACTTTCGTCCATTGCGGAAGATTCCCTACTGCTGCCTCCCGTAGGAGTCTGGGCCGTGTCTCAGTCCCAGTGTGGCCGATCACCCTCTCAGGTCGGCTACGCATCGTCGCCTTGGTGAGCCGTTACCTCACCAACTAGCTAATGCGCCGCGGGCCCATCTGTAAGCGATAGCTCAGAAAGCCATCTTTTACTCTTCCCTCATGCGAGGGAGGAGATTACCCGGCATTAGCCCCGGTTTCCCGGGGTTATTCCGGTCTTACAGGCAGGTTGCCCACGTGTTACTCACCCGTCCGCCGCTCATTCCACTAACGTCACCCCCGAAGGGGATCAGTTAACTTCCTGCGCTCGACTTGCATGTATTAGGCACGCCGCCAGCGTTCGTCCTGAGCCAGGATCAAACTCTCCATAAAAGTAGTTTGACTTGCTCATTTGCACACCGAATGTGCTTGTTTGAATTCTCTCTATATAATAGAAAGAATAAATTGACGTACTGGTTGGTTCGTTCAGTTTTCAAAGATCAAAATGTTGCTTCGCCTTAAAACAGCGACTTAATTAATATATCACGATGAGTCATTTAAGTCAATAACTTTTTTCGAGATATTTTTTTCTGTGTCGCGTTTGTTTATGGCGACAAGAAATAATATACCATGGCTAAAAAATGAATGCAACACTTTTCATGAAATTTATTCATGTTTTTTTAAAAGGGGCAATGTTGAGTTTTTAAAAAGAGGAACCTGCTCTCTCCGCAGGCTCAAATGCTATGGGGCCGTTCGATGCCGGCACACCAGAAGTTTTACATTAAGTCATGTTCTCTTTCATCTATGTACCAGGTTACAATCCTCACAAATGGAATAAAAAAGACCGAGCCCTCAGAGGACCCCGCCTTCTTAAAATACCCATATATGAATCGCTACTAATGACAAGATACCTGGTATTCCTAATAAAGCCGAAGCAATCGTCGTAAAACCGTTTATAGGAATGTGAAGACCAAACTCCGCTCCAAATAAATTAATAAAAAACAATAAGACGACCGCAATAACCACTTTCATAAAAGCTTGTCCTAACCACTTAATTGGGGAAGCCGGCATTCCTACAATTAAAAGTAGAGGAATCGCCAAAGCCAATAGAAGAATAACGAGCACCGGATCCATAAAAAACCCCCTGTCCAAAAATAACTTTTCTTAATACAAAGTTATGTGAATGAACAAGGGGATATTCTTATTCTTCAGGAAAGTGCATTAATCTTTCTATATCTGGCTTCCCTCAGCAAATAAAAATACTTCGCTTTAGCCAATGACAAATCAAGCAGGCCTTCTTCACTGGGTTCAATACTATGTTCAATAATATTTTCAAGCGTCTCCCAGTCATGCTTTAACTTTTTTATATCCATTAAGAGCTGCTGGTCTAAAGATTTCTTCTTGGACTTCCTCTTCGTTAACACGGCCCATCACCCTTTTTATAAATCTCGTCGACCTTCCAGGGCTTTCGATAAAGTAACCTCATCCGCATATTCCAAATCTCCGCCGACTGGAAGACCATGAGCGATCCTCGTCATTCGGATTCCTGACGGCTTCACCAGCCGGGAAATGTACATCGCTGTAGCTTCCCCTTCTATATTCGGGTTCGTCGCCAGAATCAGTTCTTCAACCTCTTCGTCTTTTAACCGGTTAATTAAGCTTGCTACATTGATATCTTCAGGTCCGATGCCGTCCATTGGAGAAATCGCCCCATGCAGGACATGGTACTTCCCGCTGAATTCTTTCATTTTCTCCATGGCGATGACATCTTTAGGATCCTGAACGACACAGATGATGCTCTGGTCGCGTGATTCATCCTGGCAGATCGAGCAGGGATCCTGGTCGGTAATATGACCGCAATTCGAACAGTGGGTTAACTCCCGTTTGGCATTAACGAGCGATCTGCCAAATTCTAATACATCGTCCTCTTCCATCTCGAGAACAAAAAAAGCCAGGCGGACAGCTGTTTTAGGTCCGATCCCTGGCAGCTTTGTAAAACTATCAATCAGCTTTGATATTGGTTCCGGGTAATACATGAAAATTCCTCCTAGAACATTCCTCCAGGCATACCTTTCGTGAATTGTCCCATAGTATCATTAGTTTTATCGTCTACTTGACGAATAACATCGTTCGTCGCTGTTATAATCAAATCCTGAAGCATTTCCACATCATCTGGATCTACTACTTCTTCGTTGATTTCAACATCTGTAATTTCTTTTTTCCCGTTTGCGGTAACCTTAACCATTCCGCCTCCGGCTGTAGCTTCAAATGTCATTTCATAAAGCTCTTCCTGAGCCTTCATCATTTTCTTCTGCATTTTCTGCATTTGTTTCATCATATTGTTCATGTTTCCTCCACCACGCATGGTAAATTCCTCCTTTAATTATCTACCTTAATCTTGAATTTCAATTAGATCGTCACCGGCCAGCTTTCTCGCTTCTGAGATTAAAGGATCTTCTTCTCCTTCTTCCTCAGCTGCAGATGATTCTCCTTCTTGATCTTTATTATTTTTTTGTTTTCTTACATATTCTTCACGCAGCTCCTGCCATTTTTCAAATGGAATCGGAATGATCGTCAGCGGCTTTCCTATGAATTCCGCGAGCAGCGGTTCAATCGTCTGCTGATGTTCAAGCGCTAAAGAACAGTGAATATCGTAACGGAACGCTAAAATTAAAGCCTGCGGGGATGCAGCACTTGGTTTGCTGTTTAACAGCGTAGCATGCGCGGGAGCGTTTGTTTGTTTCAACCGCTCCATGAAGTTCGGCCACTGATTCTGCACTTGGACGAGATCCTCTTTAGAAGCTTCACTTAACACAATGCGAATCCGTTCATACGGAACATTATACCCGTTTCTTCCCGATCTTGCAGGTGTACGCTTCTGCTTCGGTGGTTCCTGATCTGCGGAACCTTGAGCAGCCGGCGGGTTTGCTTTTAGCCTAGCTAATTCCTGTTCGAGCTGTGAAAGTTTTTGCGACAGCTGCTTAACAGCTTCAGAATCGGCTCCGCCTGATGAAGCCGGCTGGGTATCGGCAATATTTAAAATGGCGATTTCAATAAACACTTTTGGACTGGTTGTCCATTTCATTTCCTGCTGGCACTTATTTAACTCACGGATCGTCTGCTGAATCCATGAAGCCTTGAGCTCTTCTGCTAAACTCCTTAACATTTCATCAGGGATCGCACGCTCTAAATGATGTTCCAGGTCAGGAGCACTTTGGAATAAAAGCAGATCCCGCAAGTAGTAGATAAGATCAAATACAAACCTTCCTGGATCTTTACCCTGCTGAATTAATTCATCGATCGCCGACAAAGCGTCATTAACTCTCTGGCCATTTAAAGCCTGGATGACTTCCGACAGTTTCGCTTGAGAAACCGAACCAGTGACGGCCAGTACATCTTCAACGCTAACCTCATCTTCACTGTAAGAGATTGCCTGGTCTAAAAGGCTTAAAGCGTCACGCATTCCCCCCTCTGCGGAGAGAGCTACGATTTCCAATGCTTCTCTGGCAACATTTATTTCTTCAGCTGCCATGATTTTTTCCATCCGATCGACCATGGCCTGCTGGGTGATTCGTTTAAAATCAAATCGCTGGCATCGAGAAATGATCGTCAGCGGAATTTTGTGCGGCTCTGTCGTTGCTAAAATGAAAATCACATGCTTCGGGGGTTCTTCTAATGTTTTTAAAAGGGCATTAAAAGCTCCCATGGAAAGCATATGTACTTCATCGATAATGTACACTTTATAAGAAACAGCACTAGGGGCATATTTTACTTTGTCTCTAATTTCCCGTATTTGCTCGACACCATTATTGGAAGCCGCATCAATTTCAATGACATCCGAAATGCTGCCATCCTGGATTCCAAGACAAGCCGAGCATTCGTTGCATGGCTCCTTGACGGGCGCCTTCTCACAGTTTACGGCTTTGGCAAAGATTTTCGCCGCACTCGTTTTACCGGTACCGCGAGGCCCGGAGAACAAATAAGCATGTGAGAACTTGTCTTGTTCCATTGCGTTTTGCAATGTACGGGTAATATGGGTCTGGCCTACGACATCTTCAAAATTTCTCGGGCGCCAAACACGATAAAGTGCTTGATAGCTCATACAACCGCTCTCCCTTTTTAGTCTCTCATCTATTATAACCGAATGTAGGAATGGAGTGAACCATAAGAAAGACTCTGTTAATTTTCATTGATTGAGCTTAAAAGAGACGAATTCCATACCAATCACCAGGATTACATAACAGAACCTATAAAAAAGAACCGCTATGAACGAAAGTCATAACGGTTCTCACTTCTCATATGTATACCGTGCACCCACTGTCGATGAATCGACCCCGAGCGTTACTCATGTTCATGGCTCGACCCAGGCACTCCCGCGGCACACGAGATGGTCAGCTTACTGCTGCTTCCTTCCGGATCTGACAGGGTTCACTGGTTCTCGTTGCGCAGGACCTGAGTGTCAACACCACTCTCATGAGGCAGACCTCGAAATCGATTCACCTCGAGTGGGAATTCGGCCTCGCTGTAGCGGATTGCGAGTACAGGGCACCGCTAATTCCCCGCTTAGCACGGTATTTCTAAGTATAGCGAGTTTTATCGAAAAATGCAATCATAAGATTTTATAAATAATTACCATTTCATTTCCTTTTCTTCTTTTCCCTCAGTTCTTTGAAAAAAGAAGTCAGCAATCCGCCGCATTCTTCCTCCATTACTCCGGCGGTCACGTCGCACTGGTGGTTAAACCGCTCTTCTACAAGCAAATTCATTAACGTCCCGGCACAGCCGGCTTTAGGATCCGCGGCCCCATACACCACTCTTGGAATCCGTGATTGAACAATCGCCCCCGCACACATCGGGCAAGGTTCAAGCGTCACATATAACGTGCAGTCTTCAAGCCTCCAGCTTCCGATCGCCCGATTTGCTTTTTCAATCGCTATAAATTCTGCATGGGATGAGGCCAGCTGGGAAGATTCTCTCAGGTTATACCCGCTGGCAATGACTTCATCATTATGTACAATCACCGCTCCAATGGGAACTTCACCGATCGCCTGGGCCTTTTTGGCTTCTTCTATCGCTAATTTCATATAAGATTGATCTTTTTCTTTCATAAAATCCTCCTCCCTTTTTTCATCGATTTCGTATAAATGAACGGAGACGTTTCATATATTCATTATAGTTGAGGAAGGAGTGTCTTACATGCAGATCCATGTAGTCGCACAGGGTGAATCTGTTTATTCCATTGCTAACCTATATGAAACGACACCAAATAGTATTATTGAAGCAAACGAGCTGGAGACCCCCGGCAATTTAGTCATTGGCCAGGCGCTCGTCATTCCGATTATCGGCCAGTTTTATTTTGTTCAGCCCGGTGACAGCTTATTCGAGGTTGCAAGAAGATTCGGCACCACTGTGGAACAGCTGATCCAGGTGAATCAGCTGCAGCCGGGAGCTGTACTGCCTGTCGGTTTCAGACTTTATATTCCACAGGCTCCTAAGACCGATATTACCACAAATGCCTATATCGAGCCTTTTGGAGGGGAAGTTTCAGAAGCCTTGCAGACAGCGGCTCAAAGAAGGGCTCCTTATTTAAGTTACTTGGCTCCTTTTAGTTACCGGATTCAAACAGATGCTTCCCTGCAGGCGCCTCCACTCGATGATTTCAAACAAATTGCACAGGCTAACGGAGCGGCTTTAATGATGGTGGTCACTAACTTAACAGATGAAGGTTTCAGTGATGAGCTCGGCCGGCAGATTTTAACCGATGAACAGTTCCAGAACAACCTGCTCGACAATATTGTCCAGACAGCCAAGCAGGTCGGGTTTCTCGACATTCACTTTGACCTTGAATTCCTGCCCGCTGACTTAGGAGAAAATTATAATCAATTTTTAAGAAAAGCGAAACAGCGGCTTTCAAGCGAAGGACTGCTTTTATCTACGGCCCTGGCCCCTAAAACGAGCGGCGAACAGGTGGGGCAGTGGTATGAAGCCCACGATTACGCAGCACACGGGGAGATCGTAGACTTTGTTGTATTAATGACATATGAGTGGGGCTACAGCGGCGGTCCTCCAATGGCTGTTTCTCCAATTGATCAGGTACGAAAAGTCGTCGACTATGCCGTGACCGTTATACCGCCTGAAAAAATCTTACTCGGCCAGAATTTATATGGCTACGACTGGACCTTGCCTTTTGTACCAGGGGGCGAATTCGCAAGAGCCATCAGTCCTCAGCAAGCCATTCAAATCGCACGTGAAAATAATGTAGCGATCTCTTATGACCAGAAAGCTCAAGCCCCGTTTTTCACATACACCGATGGAGAAGGAAAAGAGCATGAAGTATGGTTTGAAGATGCCCGTTCGATTCAGGCGAAGTTTGATTTAATCAGGGAATTGAATTTAAAAGGCATTAGCTACTGGAAGCTCGGGCTCTCCTTCCCGCAAAACTGGGAACTTTTAAACAGCCAATTCAATATCGTAAAAAATGAGTAAACTTAAAAAGACAGCCTTTTATACCAGGGCTGTCTTTTTATCTTACTCGGGAATAAACCTTACTTCCCGCTCATGGACGTCTGCTTCCTGGTAAGCATCGGTAAGGCCTTTGTTTTTAATATCTTCTTTGTTGACCAGGCGGTATGGGATGCGTACATTAAACGGATGCTCAAATGGAAATGGATCGAGTGTTACGTGCATTGGATCCGGCCATTTAGGCATAATTCCGTTTGGAGCTCCATCAAATTTCTGGCGGAATCCATTTTTAAACCATTTGATTTCATCTTCTTTATCAATACCGGGCTCCTGCATACACACATAAAGAGATATATCATCACAAAACTGAAGCCGATCAAAGTGGAGCTGATAAATATCCGGCGGGACCTCCATCTTCATCTTTTTAGCCAGTTTGCGGCACCGCTCTTCTTCTTCTTTAAGAAAACGAAGAACCAATGGGTCGTCACTGTCTTTTGAAAAAAACGACTGATAGTGATTGCTGCACAAAATCCCTGCATAATAAGACCGATCAGCGACTTCTTGAATCCCCTGCTGATAAGCCTTCAATTTTTCTTCGACTGGATAATCGACAAAGGAATAAGGCCGCTGCTTCTCATCATTCCATAACGGCGATTGATCCAGAGGAATCCACGCCCGGTCATGCTGGGAAATCGCCCAGTCAGCTTCTTCACGCAGTTTAGAACGAAGCAAGAACTTATTCCTCCAGTGAAGGACGATCTCTCCGGAAACCAATGCATGATCATGCTGAGCAATCATTAAAAAGTGGTTCTCCTGCTCGTTTACAATCATCGATAACACCCCTGCTAAAACTCGTAATAATTATATTATAGTTGAACTTTACTCTATAAACAAAAGCCGCCAAGGAGGCTGATCCTTAGCGGCTTTCTTCCTTATAGGATAGGACAGCTTTATTTATTTAACAGTTTTAGAGCTTCACTGTTAAAGGCTGGAAGATCATCAGGCTGGCGGCTTGTGACAAGCTGATCCCCGCATACGACAACTTCCTCGTCTTTAAAGTTCACTCCGGCATACTCCATATCGACAGCAATCGATTTGAAGCCGGTGGCTGTACGGCCTTCTAATGTTTTTGCTGTAATTAACAGTTGTGGTCCGTGACAGATAGCAAATACAGGCTTTTTCTCATCCATAAAGTGCTTTGCAAATTTAACAAATTTCTCATCCCCGCGCAGCTGATCCGGAGAGAATCCACCTGGAATAAACAGCGCATCAAAATCCTGCGGCTGTACATCATCAATGGATTTATCAATCGTTACAGTTGTTTCTCCCTGTTTACCTTTAACTTCTTTACCCGCTTCCCATTCAATAGTAGTTATTTCATGGCCTTGTGTTGAAAAAGCGTCGGCAGGCTGAGTATACTCTACATCTTCAAACATGGAAGTCATAACACATGCAATCTTACTCATATCGGTACCACTCCTTGATTGATTTGTTTAATAAAGTCACAGAAGTTATGTTCCCCCATGTGGCAAAATTAAACATTTCAATACGGCCACCTTTTACGTGTAATTTTGCATAGAAAAAGTCTGAAATGCGGTCTGCTCCTGGTTTTTGTACAACTCTTTACCAGCAATCGTATTAATAATATGCACATTCCGCTGAACAGATAATCCTAAATTCGTTGCCCCTGCTCCATGAGAAGGAACGAGATTCGTCAGTGTGAAAAAGTGGCGGCTGCGCGGTTCTTTAAAAACGAGCTGGTAATCACGGGTGACTTTATACGCTTTTTCATCATCCCATTCGATCTTGTCTTTAAATCGTTCCATAAACCATTCAGGGATATGCGGCTTATACCCAGTCGCCAAAATCACTTTCTCCGTCTGATACGTATATTCCAGTTCCTCCTGCCATTGTTCACAGTGAAGCTTATACCCGCTGCTGCTTTTCTCGATCGATTTCACCTCGGTCATAGGATTAATCGTCACGCGGCTGTCCTGTCCTCCGGCGGTTTTGTGGTACAAGTTCGTATAAAGACGGGTCAGGGTATCAGGGTCAATTCCTTTTCGCAGTGCGCCAAGCGTCTCCAGGTTTTTCTGCCTCTGCTCAAAGCTTAATGAATGATAATAATCGACATATTCCGGGGTGAAAAACTCCTGGGCAAACTTCGCCTGATCCAGTTGAAACAGCCCGCCTGTTCTTGAAAGCAGCGTCAGTTTCATATCATTACGTCTTTGTTCTTCTAACAAATCTAATAATATTTCTAACGCACTCTGCCCGGAACCTACCACGGTTACATCTTTTGCGTGAAGCAGCTGTTCCCTTTCATACATATAACGGCTCGTGTGAATGACATCTTCTTCTGGCAGGCCATCCATTCCATCAAGAATAAGCGGTTTGCTTCCTGTTCCCATGACCACGTGCTTAGCAAAATGGCTTTTTCTTCTTCCCGTATCGATCTCTTTCGTAACCACTTCATAAAAAGCTTCCGGATGATCAATCACATCAATGACCTGATGATGGAAATAAATGTCATCCAGCTGTCCGGCGACCCACTGTAGGTAATCGTTGTATTCCTGTCGCGGAATTTTAAAATGCTGATGAAAGAAAAAAGGAAACATCCGATTATGTTCATATAAGTAGTTCATAAATGTATAAGGGCTTTTAGGGTCTGCAAATGTAGCTAAATCGGCAATAAACGGCACCTGTAAGTCCATCTTTTCGATAAGCATTCCCGGGTGCCAGTTGAATTCTGGAGTTTCATCAAAAAATATTCCTTTTAAGTCGGTCTGATCCAATAATGCGGCCAGTCCTAAATTATATGGACCAATCCCAATCCCAATGACGTCGTATAATGGTTTCGACAAGTTCTTCACTTCCTTTTGGCGCTGCTCCTTCTATTATGTTCAAAATCCTGATGTCTAGCGCAGCTTTTTCCTATGTAATTTCTATATTAGCACAAACGAGGGATAGGATAATCGCGATATGTTTCACGTGAAACGACAGAACAAAGGCTTAAAGTGCCCTGGTAGACACGAAACGCATAAGCAAAACGGCCGGAGGAAGGCGGCCTTCCCTTTTAGCAGGCCGGATTACTTATGACGCGAGTGTCTGGGCGCTGGAGCTGGATGTTGCTCTTTTAAACACATATATCCACAGCTTGGAATTTTATAATTTCCTAGACAAAAAGAAAGCGCACAGCGTAAGAAGCTGTGCGCTTAGTCTTATTCTTCGAGTGTAGATGTATCTCCTGTCGGCAGCCCAAGCTCCCAGGACTTGAGGAGACGACGCATAATCTTACCGCTTCGTGTTTTAGGAATCGTATCCCTAATTTCAATTTCCCGCGGCGCTGCGTGAGCACTCAATCCTTTTTTCACGAACTGGCGAATTTCTTCGAGAAGTTCATCTGACTCGCTATATCCATCACGAAGCGTAATGAACGCTTTGATGATTTCCCCTCTTTCAGGGTCAGGCTTCCCGATTACACCAGCTTCAGCAACGGCTTCATGTTCAATCAGCTTACTTTCGACTTCAAATGGGCCGACTCGCTCACCGGATGTGTTAATTACATCATCTAAACGACCCTGGAACCAGAAATACCCTTCTTCATCTTTATAGGCGCTGTCACCAGATACATACCAGCCATTAATGAAATAGCTTTCGTATTTACCAGGGTTGTTCCAAACGGCTCTCATCATGGAAGGCCAGCCTTCACGAATCGCCAGGTTCCCCATCTGATTGGCAGGAAGTTCATTTCCTTCATTATCTACGATCGACGCTACAATTCCAGGGAAAGGTTTACCCATAGAACCAGGTCGGATATCTACAGCTGGATAGTTACAGATCAGCATACCGCCTGTCTCTGTCATCCACCACGTATCATGAATTCTCAAATCAAAGGCTTTAAGCCCCCAAGTAATAACTTCCGGATTAAGCGGCTCTCCGACGCTAAGAATGTGTCTTAAGGAGGACAGATCATGCTGCTTAGCCGTTTCTTCTCCGGCGCTCAGCATTTTTCTAAATGCTGTCGGGGCAGAGTACCATACGCTTACCTTCTGATTGGCAATTGTGCCATACCAATCATCCGGGCTGAAGCGTCCTCCGCGAACCACGTTAGTGACACCATTAAGCCAAGGAGCAAATATTCCATAACTAGTTCCAGTTACCCATCCTGGGTCAGCTGTACACCAGTACACATCATCTTCTTTTAAATCCAGCACCCATTTACCTGTCTGGTAGTGCTGCAGCATCGCATTGTGGACATGATAAACCCCTTTTGGCTTACCTGTAGAGCCTGACGTATAGTGCAGAAGCATTCCATCTTCAAGATCTACCCACTCAATCTCAAATTCTTCAGATGCAAACGCCATCTCTTCATCATAGCTGATGTGCTTTCCTGGATCAGACGCACCGACAAGGATGATTTTCTCTAAGTTAGGAAGCTCTTCCTGAGGGACACGCTCTAATAAATCCGGAGTCGTAATAAGTACGCTGGCCTCACTGTCTTCAAGGCGGTCACGGACGGCCTGCTCCATAAATGCTTCAAACAGCGGACCGGCGATAGCACCAGTTTTTAATATTCCAAGGAAGGAAGCGTAAAACTCCGGGCTTCTATGCATAAATAAAAAGACACGGTCGCCTTTTTTTACATCATGTTTCTTTAATACGTTAGCAAATTGATTACTTTGACGCTTCAATTGGTCAAATGTTAACACTTCTTCACGATTAGGAGCTGTATAAATCAGGGCCGCCTGATCCTTTTTGTCCGGATTCTCGGCATGCTTATCTACTGCTTCATAAGCAATGTTGACTTTCCCTGTCTCACTCCAGCTGAATTCCGTTTTGACTTCATCCCATTTAAAGTTCTTGTACATTTCTTCATAATTTTCTAAGTTGTGTTTTCCCGCTCTTGCTGTGATTGGCTGCATATCCATTGAATCACCTCATATAAGATTTTTGTAAACGGTTTCTCACAAATCCTGAAAATAGCCCTGCTTATTCTACAAATACAGAGCTGTTTTCTACAATTTTATTCGAAATATTTCGTGAATTACTTCTTATTTTAGTAGAAAACGCTTCACTTTTAAAGTGAAAGAACTAATTTTTTACATAATTAGTTCTTATTCCACCCTCTGTGATTGACTTTTACACGTTCTACTACCTATAATGAACTTGCTCATACAAAAGAGGTTCTTAGCAATAAACCCTCTATAAAAAACTAAGGCTAAAAGCGAAACGCAAGATTCACCGCTTCCTTAGGGAGGCGGTTTTTTATTGGATTTACTTGCACTCTAAATGGGCTTTGAATCTGCTCACTTTCAATCAAACCTGCCCCATTTTTTAATAACAGGAGGAATGAACATGCCAGGCCGCAAAGACGACCAATTAACTGACTTAACCCTTTTGGGCAGTCAGAACAATGAATATTCATTTGAATATAACCCAGCAGCATTAGAAACATTCGACAACCAGCACCCAAACCGTGATTACTTTGTAAAATTCAACTGTCCTGAGTTTACGACGTTATGTCCTAAAACAGGCCAGCCCGATTTTGCGACAATCTATATCAGCTACATCCCTGATGTCAAAATGGTAGAAAGTAAATCACTAAAACTTTACCTTTTCAGCTTCCGCAACCACGGGGATTTCCACGAAGACAGCGTGAATACTATGATGAACGATCTTATTGAATTAATGGATCCGCGCTACATTGAAGTATGGGGTAAATTCACGCCTAGAGGCGGCATCTCCATTGACCCTTACTGCAACTATGGAAAACCGGGAACGAAATACGAAAAAATGGCCGACTACCGGATGATGAATCACGATATGTATCCGGAAACTATTGATAACCGGTAATATGTAATCCCCTCCTATTAAAGGAGGGGATTGTTTTATTGCTTATCTTTTTTAAACTGCATATAAACAACCTGAGTGGCGAGGAAATCTTCCATACCGTATTTTCCGTCGGTACCGCCAAGTCCTGACTTGCGCATGCCGGCATGATATCCTTGTACGGCCTCAAAATTCTCACGGTTTACAAACGTTTCTCCAAATTTTAGCTCGTCTACTACGCGCATCGCTTCATTTAAGTCATCTGTATAAACCGATGAGGAAAGTCCAAATTCCGTATCATTGCCTTTTTCAATCGCTTCATCCAGCGTCTTATACGTAGTGATCGGAATAACAGGACCGAATATTTCTTCCTGCATAATCGGAGAATCCTGTTCGACATTTTTTATAATCGTCGGTTTGTAGAAATAACCTTTTTCCACATCAGCACGCTCTCCGCCAGTAACGACCACAGCACCTGCTCCTACCGCTTCTTCCACCATACTTTCTACTTCTTCTAAACGGTCCTGGCTGACAAGCGGGCCGACATCGACGTCTTTATTCTCATTTGGATCCCCTATTTTCAGCTGTTCAAATGATTCTCTTAAGCGGTCCACAAACTCATCCGCAATGCTTTCATGGACGTACACTCTCTCCGCATTCGTGCAGGCTTGGCCGTTGTTCGCAAGGCGGGAAGTCTGAATGCTTTCAACCGCAACGTCTAAATCCGCATTGGCTGTAACAATCGCCGGCGCTTTACCTCCAAGTTCCAGGTTAACTTTTGTAATATTTTGAGCGGCTGCTTCCATCACTTTCGTACCTGCTGCGACACTTCCTGTCATAGAAATCATCGCTACGTTTTTGTGGGAAGCCAGTGCGTTTCCAATTTCAGAGCCCGTACCTGTCACTACATTATAGACCCCTTTTGGCAGCTCATCCATTTTATCGATCAGCTTTGTAAATTCCATAGCTGTATTTGGAGTCTGCTGACTCGGCTTTAACACAATCGTGCAGCCTGTAACTAAAGCTGTAGCTACTTTTCTCGCTAATATAAACACAGGGAAGTTCCAAGGCACAATTCCTGCTACAACACCGATTGGTTTTTTATGGATATAGATGTGCTCATTCGGACGGTCACTCGGTACGACATCTCCTTCAATACGGCGTGCCCATTCCGACATATAACGGAAAAAATCTATCGCCAGGTCGACTTCACCGCTGGCCAGTTCATAATCTTTCCCCTGCTCCTGCTGAAGAAGCTCAATGAATGTAGCCCGATTCTCTTCCATCTGATCTCCTAATTCACGCACAATCTTACCTCTTTCAATATTGGGAGTGTGTTCCCAGCCTTTTTGGGCCTCAAAGGCTGCTTGAACAGCACGATCCACGTCTTCTTTTGTTCCTTTTGGTGTACGTGAGATAACTTCTTCAGTAGATGGGTTCAAAATATCCAACCATTCATTCCCGCTGGATTCGGTATATTCACCATTGATATATAATTGATGGGTAATCAAAAGAAATTCCTCCTTGAATACTTTGTTACACAAGAGTTGTTCCTCTTCTTTCCATTTTATAAACCAATGAACGCGCTGGTTTCATTTCAGGACGCGCTTTCGTTATAATTAACAAAAAGGAGGTACAGCCTATGAAAAAAGAAAATCAAATGTTTTATATCTTAGGGGCAGTAGGGATCGCGAACATAATCGCCGCTCTTATACTGGCTGTAACGATCAGCAATCCAATGGTTGCCGCCATGCTCTTCGTCTCTGGAATCCTGCTGATGGTAGGAGGCTGGGCTGATCGCAGAGAAAGAAGAAAGAGGAACAAGAAGTAATAAAAAAAAGCCTCTTTTAAGAAAGAGACTTTTTACCATTCCAATATAAACCCTTTGACTTCTTTTGAAGCCCCTTCTTCACTTTTCTGCCGGGCCGTAAAATAAGGATTGTCCTTATCGAGATCATACTTTAAGGAGTCCGGCTCCAGATAAAGCTTATACTCTAAATCTGTTACTTTATTGAGGGAGATACCTGGCACCGTCTCCTGGTTCTTCTCCTCATCAATTAATAAAATATCAATATTATCATATCCATGGCTTACAAGTCTTTCCTTTAAATTCATCTTGTCCCCTCCAAAAGTCTCACAATTCGTCTGTTTTCTATATACCCTTATTATCTTGAGTAAAACTTTATTATGTACAAAATAAAAAGCGAGGAGAATTCCCCGCTTTCTAAAATCCGTAGCCACCGCCTACGTATGCCGCACCGATGATAATCAACAAAATGAACAAAACAACTAGTAAGGCGAAACCTCCGCCGTATCCACCGCTCATCATCTAACCCCCTCTCATAACTTTCTTTACTACAATATGTAGGAACTAAATGAAAGTAAGGGCTATAGCGGATTTTTTCCGATGAAAAATAATTTCTACACGAGAAAAACTCTTTGCAGGGAAATCCAGGCAAAATAAAGGGCCTGGACAAAAAATAACACACCCCACAGTAAAGCAGGGATAAAACCGGTTAATCGGGCCAGGTTCGCTGCGTCACCGGCCTGGTGTGGAGAGAAGAAGCTCAGCCACATAATTTCAAATGCGCTGGTTACCGCTTCGATCAGTACAAGGGAAGCGATAAATACGAGCACGTATTGAATCAATGTCTGATTTCCGGAGCGTAACAGCCAAATAAACGCTGCTCCAAACGTAATGATCCAAAAAATCCCGTATCCGTTTCTCACCCAGAAGATCAAGTTAATTACTAAAAAGCCGAGCAAAAGATAAACCATCCAGCGATAGTTCCCTTTAGTAATCAGATAAAAAAATAAATAGCTCATAAAAGAAGCGAATAAATAGCCGGACAAACTGGTTAAGAACTGGCTCCCCCACGAGGAGTGCCCAGTCATCGTCACTCCGGAAGTGTTAGGAAATAGAGAGATATTCTTCACATTTCCACCGGTAATTAACGCCATAAGCGAATGGCCCGTTTCATGAATCATCGTATTGACCATTGCGAAGTATTTTCCAACAATCGGCGCCTGCGTTAATATAAATGCTAAAATTAAGCTGATAATAATTTGTAGTTTCATAGAAGGCTACCTCACCTTGTTATTATTTTACTAAAAAGTCAGAGACCCATATAATTTGATGTAACCCATTATTAGGAGCATCTATTATGTTTACGAAAACTTTCCCTTTATGTTTCATTTTCTTGTTCATACTTACTGCGTGTTCCACGTCCAACGAGCAAAAGGCTGAAGTGAATCTCACTATTTCCGCAGCTTCGAGTCTTCAGGAAGCGATGGAAGAGATCATAAATACATATGAAGAAAAGGATTCTGATTTGTCGTTTTCCCTCAATACTAGCAGTTCTGGCAAACTGGCACAGCAAATCCACCGGGGAGCGCCTGTCGATATTTATATTTCCGCTAACGAACGGTGGACAGACTGGCTGCTAAAGAATGAGCATATTAAAGCAGACAGCCTAAACAATATAGCAGGAAATAAGCTCGTTCTTATTGCACCAAAAGAAAAACAAGCAAACGTATCTGCTTTAGAAAATTTACAGCTTGGTCCAAATGATCAAATAGCGATTGGCGAACCAGAGAGCGCCCCTATCGGCCGATACGCGAAGCAGTCCATACAATCCATCGGAAAATGGGAAGCATGGAACGGTCATTTTGTTTATTCTAATGATGCCCGCCAGACGGTTACTTACGTCGCTTCAGGGAACGCGGATTATGGAATAGTTTATCAAAGTGATGCCAAGATTTCAGATCAAGTCGAAGTTTTAGCAGAGGTTAGTGAAGAAATTCACGATCCGATTATCTATCCAGCGGCGATCACAACGTCAAGCAGCCATCCGGAAGAAGCTGAGAAATTTGTCGATTACCTAAACAGTGAGGAAGCCCAGGATATTTTACGGACTTACGGCTTTTATCAATAAAAGAATGGAACGATTTCTATGAACTTATCACCTTTAATTCTGTCTTTACAAACTGCAGGAATAGCTACACTAATCGTTTTTATCATCGGAATCCTGCTTGCAAGGCTTATCTCGCGGCAATCATTTCCCGGGAAAAGTATTGTCGAATCAGTCATTTTACTTCCTATGGTTTTGCCGCCGACCGTTGTTGGTTTTGGCCTGCTCTATTTATTTGGGAACAACGGTCCTATCGGAAGTTTACTGATGGAATGGTTCGGTATACAGACTGTTTTTTCATGGCTTGGAGCGGTAATAGCGGCGATCGTTGTTTCGTTTCCGCTTATGTATCAGAGTGCCACAGCGGCCTTTCAGACATATGATCCTATGGTTGAAAAAGCCGCCTACACGTTAGGGGCTTCCAAGTGGAAAGTGTTTTTTAAAGTATCCTTTCCGTTAGCGTGGCCAGGCCTTTTGGCTGGAACCGTCCTCACCTTCGCACGTGCTTTAGGGGAATTCGGGGCGACTCTTATGATAGCAGGATATATTCCTGGAAAAACAGACACGATTCCTCTGGCGATTTACTTTGCTGTTGAATCAGGTCGAATGGACGATGCCAGGCTGTGGGTGATCATTATCGTGGCGCTCGGTTTCAGTTCGATATTATGGCTCAACTGGTGGAGCAAGAAAAACGTATTTTATTTCCAGGGAAATAATAAGTAAAGGAAGACGATTATGCTGAATGTATCGATTCAAAAGAAGCTGTCTAATTTTATATTGGATGTTTCCTTCCAGGCACGTAATGAAACCGTAGTCTTATTCGGCCCTTCCGGTTCGGGGAAGACAACGATATTGAACATCATTGCCGGTCTAACCTCTCCGGACAATGGGGAAATCACTCTGGATGGAAGAGCTCTTTATAAAAATAAGAAAGTGAACGTTCCCATACAACACAGAAAAACAGGCTATGTATTTCAGGACTATGCTTTATTTCCTCATATGAAAGTACAAAAAAACATTTTATTCGGCACTGAAGATACTAAACTTGCAGAAGAATTGATGTATTCTCTTAAAATCAGCCACCTTTCCTTAAAATACCCCCATGAAATATCTGGAGGAGAGAAACAAAGAGTGGCCTTAGCCCGCTGTTTAGCTGCTCAGCCCAGTGTTTTGCTTCTGGATGAGCCTTTTTCTTCTTTAGATGAGCAGACGAAAGAAGATTCACATCATGCTTTGCTTACCGTTACTTCCTCCTGGAACATACCCGTCATATTGGTCACCCATGATAAACAGGAAGCCGAAAAACTGGGAGACCGGATATTGCCTATTCACAACGGAAGGCTTGGTGTATAAGTCTTCCTGTTTTGGAAAGTATTGATAATAACTTGTGTATTCGTTACTCTTATAGAAGGCAGGTTGATTTGTCGGAGGTGTCCCGGGTGAAGAAGACCTACATAAAAAAGACTATTCAATGGTTAGTAATCGCTCTTTCCATTGTTATGATACTCATTGGTCTTGTTGTCGCTTATTTATTTGTAGCCGATATCTATTATGACGAAGATAAAGATCAAATTAATGAAAACGTACAACCAGTTTCTATTATAAAGGAGGAAATCAATTGAGCACTGTATGGAAATGGTCAATAGGTGTTATTATAATTGTCCTTCTGTTAATAGGGACCGCGGTTTTCTCTATTATGAAATATACAAATGATAGAAGCGAAGAAGCCAGCCTCCAGAAGATCGAAGAAACTTTCAAATCAGAAAACACATCTCATGGTGAAGGTAATTCAGAGACCAAAGAAATGAGTTTTGAAGGATCAGTCCAGGAATTTGTAGCCGAAGCCCATAATTTTTATAATCAAACATTAGGCTGGGGAAGAGACGAAGGCTTGGATGAAGACTTGCATTTGGAGTTCGCTGATCTGATTCAGCGATATTTAAAAAGCCATTCTACCGATCAGATCAACACCGAAGACATTCAGTCAATCAATGAATTAGCAGCTTCCTTAACTACTACACCTGACTTTAGAGAAAAAGTTATTCAGCTCCATCGTTATTTTCATGATCTAGATATAGCTGTTAATGATTACGAGGATTACGATAAAGTGTGGGGTGTCACGAAAACACTAAAGAATGAATAATCCCTTGCCTATTGATGGTGAGGGATTTTCTTATGTTTTTATAGTTTACCTGGGGAAGATAGAGAATTAACTATCATTATTTACTTAATATAAAGGCTTGTGAGACGACATTCTTTAGAATGGTAAGCGAAATAGAGACCCCCTAGTGTGGGTTTGGCGATAAGGCTCAGGCGTTCGTCCGCTTAAAAGCGAGCGGGTCTATTTCCATACTGATATAAAAAAAGCTGAACCAGAAGTTCAGCTTAATAAAATAGAAAGAGTCGGATCGTTAGGTTTACTTCTCTTTTTTAGAAGATTTCGTATACCCTTCCCTACGATTCACAATTTCAAAAAGGCCCGTGCCAGATAATCCGGCCCCGGCTCCCGCCCATAAACGCAGCATGAGTTCCATATCAGTCAGTGGATAGGCTAAAGCCCCGAGCACCAGCCCTGTCGCTAAGCTGATCAGCGGAATATAGTTCTTTGGAAGATCTATTGTCCTTTTCAAGACTTCAACCAGCCCCACAGCAAAGGGACTAATTAAGGTTGCAAACAATAACACTTGGTTCATTAACTCATTTTCCACAGGAAACACCTCCCTGCTGCAAGAAAGAAGTAGGACGAGGAAATGGCACTCTTCCTATAGTAGTAGAATACGAAGAAATCTATGGGACGTGATGGCGTTCATCTTGTGGTGAGGAAATTTTTCCTGACTTCATTTTCCATATTATCTCTTTCTCTTAATTGGGGGATCTATGGACAAATAAAAAACACCCGCCATTTTATTAATAAGGCGAGTGTTCTTTTGATTTCCCATTTTAGGTAACGCCCCCGGCAGGATTCGAACCTGCGACACACGGTTTAGGAAACCGATGCTCTATCCCCTGAGCTACGGGGGCACATGAATCATATTATACAAAATTTGCCGCCGCTTGAAAAGGAATTTTCCTTCAAAAATCCCGGTCGATCTGTTACTTCCTTATCCCCGGTGTGGTAAAATGGTATCTGTCTGTCAAAAGGAATCGAATTTTGTTTTAACCTGTAAGGAGGAGAAGAGATGGGACCATTACCTTTTATTGCCGTAGAAGGACCAATTGGAGTGGGTAAAACGTCTCTGTCTAAAAAGCTTGCCTCCCAGTTTGATTTTCATCTGCTAAAGGAAATCGTTGAGGAGAACCCGTTTTTAGGCAAATTTTATGAGAATATTGATGAATGGAGTTTTCAGACGGAAATGTTCTTCCTGTGTAACCGTGTGAAACAGCTGGAAGACATTGATCAATATTACTTAAAGCAAGGCAAGCCTGTCGTTGCTGATTACCATATCTCTAAAAATATGATCTTTGCCCGCCGGACGCTGAGGCAGGATCAATTTGATAAATATTCGCAGATCTTTGATATTCTTACCCGTGATATGCCAAAGCCAAATATTGTAGTATACCTGCAGGCCAGTCTTGATACACTGCTTGAACGCATCCGGATGCGCAATCGAGAAGTGGAAGAGAACATTCAGCCTTCGTATTTGGAGCAGCTGTCCCAGGACTATGAGGATTTCATGAGCCATTTTGAAGCGGCTCACCCGGAGATCCCTGTTGTCCGCATCAATGGAGATGAACTGGACTTTGTCAGGCATCAGCAGGATTTAGATTATATCATGTCACAAGTAAGAGATCATTTAAATAAAGGAGAAGTCATCAAATGAACGCAAGAGAACGCCACGGCATCCCGCATGACAGTGTAATCACGATCGCGGGCACAGTAGGAGTTGGAAAGTCTACTATGACCCACTCACTGGCAAATGCCCTTAACTTTAGAACATCTTTAGAAAAAGTAGAGACGAATCCGTATTTAGATAAATTTTATAACGACTTTGAACGCTGGAGCTTTCACCTTCAGATTTACTTCTTAGCAGAACGTTTTAAAGAGCAGAAGAAAATCTTTGAGTATGGCGGAGGCTTTGTCCAGGACCGTTCGATTTACGAGGATACAGGCATTTTCGCAAAAATGCACTATGAAAAAGGCACGATGTCTGAAACGGACTATAATACGTACACCAACCTTTTTGATGCTATGGTGATGACACCTTATTTCCCCCATCCTGATTTACTAATCTATTTGGAAGGCTCGTTTGATGATATCATCGAACGTATCCAGGAACGTGGACGCGCGATGGAGCAGCAGACGCCAATTGATTATTGGAAAGAGATGTACAACCGTTATGACAACTGGATTGATAATTTCAATTCCTGCCCTGTGCTTCGCTTAAACATTGCAGATTATGATCTGCTTAACGATGAAGCGAGCATAGAGCCGATCTTACAGAAGATCGGACACTTTATCCAGCAGTCCCGCAAATGGCGGTCAAGCCGTCTTTTAACTTAATAAAAGTCCCCTCTGGTTTTTGTCCAGAGGGGACTTTTTTTTGCATGACTCTGTTAATTGTTAATATGGACCTTCATGAAAAAGGGATCCTCATTGAAAAAACCACGCTTCACGGGCTTGCCCGCCCATGAGCCCCGCTTGCTTTTTCTGTATATTACAGAGCCTTTTGTATAGAAAAAACCGCTGCATTAAGCAGCGGTTTCGTGTTCTATAATCTCCAATTATTATGCGCGTTCATTTAAAAAGATTAAATGGCGGAGGAGGAGGGATTCGAACCCCCGCGGGCCGTGAAGCCCCTGGCGGTTTTCAAGACCGCTCCCTTCAGCCGGACTTGGGTACTCCTCCGTGTGACCGACAATAGATAATATATCATGGTCAGATTTATTCGTCAATAATTTTGTCGATTTTTTTGTGATTTTTCTTTTGCTCAAAAAATAATGGACTGTTGCGTTTATTTAGAAGTGAAGCGGGGAGCAGGTGAGCTAGATCGTTCCACTCGCGGATCCCACCTTTGCTCCATCTCCCTGCAGGAGTCCCGCCATTTCTTAAGCCCCTTACCTTTTTGTAGTGGAAACGCAACGCTAAAACTTTTGGTAAAGATAATGAATTTAGTACTCTTCTTAAAGTTCCATTCTTAATACCGTAAAGGGCCGGGGGAAACGGCGAGACTCCTATGGGAGGAAAGAACAGGGTGAGATCCCGGAGGGCTAAAAGCCCGAGGAAGCTCACCGTTCGCCCATGGAAAGCGAGTTGTTCCCCCGGCCCGGCTCTATACATTAAAACAAACGGAACCAACCTTTGATACACAAAGAAAAAGCCCGAGCCTAAGCCCGGACTTTTGTTATCAGTTATTTAATAACTTCTTTTCCCCCCATATAGGGACGAAGGACTTCAGGAATAACGACAGATCCATCTTCCTGCTGGTAGTTTTCCAAAATGGCTGCAACAGTACGGCCGATGGCAAGACCGGAACCATTGAGTGTATGGACGAATTCAGGCTTGCCTTTTTCTTCGCGTCGGAAACGGATGCCTGCCCGGCGCGCCTGGAAATCTTCAAAATTAGAGCAGGAGCTGATTTCGCGGTACGTATCATTGCTTGGAATCCACACTTCGATATCGTACTTTTTAGCGGCTGTGAAGCCTAAATCGCCTGTACACATACTCATAACCCTGTAAGGCAGTTTAAGCAGCTGTAGAACCTTCTCAGCGTGTCCTGTTAAAGCTTCTAGTACTTCATAAGAGTCTTCCGGTTTGACCAGCTGTACAAGCTCTACTTTATTGAACTGGTGCTGGCGGATCAGCCCTCTAGTGTCACGTCCTGCAGATCCAGCTTCAGAACGGAAGTTGGTGCTGAAGGCTACGAATTTCTGCGGCAGGTCTTCGGCTTTTAATATTTCTTCACGATGATAGTTTGTAACCGGCACTTCAGCTGTCGGTACGAGGAAGTAATCCCAGTCTTCGATCTTAAAAGCGTCCTCTTCGAATTTAGGCAGCTGTCCTGTACCTGTCATTGACGTACGGTTTACCATTTGCGGCGGAAGCATTTCCTGATAGCCATGCTCATCCGCGTGGAGATCCATCATAAAGTTAAGTAAAGCGCGTTCTAAGCGTGCGCCTAAACCTTTATAAAAGACAAAACGGCTTCCAGTAACTTTTGCAGCTCTTTCAAAATCTACAATATCTAAATCAGCGGCTACATCCCAGTGAGCTTTGGCTTCAAAGTCAAACGCTGGAATCTCTCCCCACTTGCGGGCTTCAATGTTGTCGTCTTCATCTTCTCCGACAGGAACACTCTCGTCTGGAATGTTAGGGATGGATAAGAGCATCGTATCCAGGCGTTCTTCCACCTGCTTAAGCTCACCGTCTAATTCTTTAATGCGGTCCCCTACTTCACGCATTTCTTTAATTTTATCATCGGCGTCCTGCTTGTTCCTTTTCAATTGAGAAATTTCTTTGGAAACGTCATTGCGGCGGGCTTTCAGCTCTTCTGATTCTTGGATAAGCTCCCGTCGTCTCACATCCAATTCTTCAAAAGCATCAAGCTCGGATAAATCTTCTCCTCGTTTTTGGAGCTTTTGTTTTACTTCTTCAAAATTCTGGCGTAAAAATTTTAAATCCAGCATATAAGCTTCCTCCTTTTAAATAAAGTGGCTTGTTACGTTGTGTAAGCAGGAAATTCACTCGCTTTCCGCGGACGAACGGTTAAGCCTCCCCGCATACTTCGGGGTCTTGCCCGCCCATTTTCTCACGCAGGAGTCTCACAAATTTCCTTTCCCACAATAACCTTTGAAAAGGTCCTAAAAATTAAAAAACCCCCGCCCCCTTATTAAATAAAGGGACGAGAGCTTGGTTATAAATTCCCGCGATACCACCCTGGTTGGAGATACTTGATCTCCCGGCTTCACTCCTAACGGCGAGTACCGATTTGCCCTACTAAAAGAGTTCAGGCAAACAACTCAAGGATGGATTCACTACTTTTCTTCATCAGTTCACACCAGCCACTGACTCTCTTTAGAAAGAAAGAATAGCTACTATTTCCTATCAACGTGTTAGCTTATTTGTTCTTGCACATAAATATAGACGATCTGCGATTAAGATGCAAGGGATTTTTTAGACATTTCCACCATTTTTACAAAATGCTCTGTAATTCTATGGTCATCTGTTAACTCAGGGTGGAAAGAACATGCCAGCAAATGACCCTGCTGAGCGGCTACAATGTTCCCATTATACGTCGCAAGCACTTCTGTGTTTTCCCCTACGCCTTCGATATAGGGTGCACGAATAAAGACTGCATTATACTGATCGGCGACTCCTTTAATATCAAGAGGAGCTTCAAAGCTTTCCCGCTGACGGCCAAAAGCATTGCGGCGTACGCGAATATCCATTAATCCTAAGTGAACATCGTAAGAACCGTCGATTTCAGAAGCTAGCAGGATCAGCCCTGCGCACGTTCCGAAAACAGGTTTTCCTTGTTTTCCGAACTGACGGATCGGCTCAAGGAAATTATATTTATCGATTAAACGGCGGATGGTTGTGCTTTCCCCGCCCGGGATGATTAAACCATCAACTTCTTCAAGCTGTTCCACTCTTTTGACGATAACACCTTTGGCTCCTGATGCTTCTACGGAACGGATATGTTCACGAAAAGCACCTTGAAGTCCCAAAACGCCAATCGTAGTCATGATGCATTTCTCCTTTTATTTATGCTTGTCTGAATTAGCGGATGGGTCCGCTTTTTTTATGCGTGTCGTGTCTAAACTGGTCACTTCCGCTTTTCTTGGTGTCCAGCTGCAGTGACCAGACACTCGCGGCATAAGCAACCCTCCGCCGGGAAGGAGGATCACTTCCCTTTGGCGTTCTGCTTATGCGTTTCGTGTCTAAACGGTCACTTCCGCTTTTCTTGGTGTCCAGCTGCAGTGACCAGACACTCGCGGCATAAGCAACCCTCCGCCGGGAAGGAGGATCACTTCCCTTTGGCGTTTTGCTTATACGTTTCGTGTCTAAACGGTCACTTCCGCTTTTCTACTTTATTGAGATCTGTCCTGCATGCGCTGGTCTGGAGTTAGGGTGTTCATTTCAATGCCTTTCATAGCTGTTCCCAGGCCTTTTGAAATTTCAGCGATTAATTTATAGTCATCATAGTGTGTGGTCGCTTCAACAATCGCACGTGCGAATTTTGCTGGGTTGTCTGACTTGAAGATACCGGATCCAACGAATACGCCGTCAGCTCCTAATTGCATCATTAGGGATGCGTCAGCTGGTGTAGCGATTCCGCCTGCTGCGAAGTTTACGACTGGAAGACGTCCTTCTTCACGAATTTCAAGCAGAAGATCAAATGGTGCGCCATTTTCTTTAGCATATACCATAACTTCATCTTCAGACATGCTTTGAAGCTGACGGATTTGAGATTGCACCTGACGCATGTGGCTTACGGCTTCTACGATGTTGCCTGTACCTGGTTCACCTTTTGTACGGAGCATAGACGCACCTTCACGGATACGGCGGGTTGCTTCGCCTAAGTTACGGCAGCCGCATACGAATGGAACTGTATATTCATCTTTTTTAATGTGATAGATTTCATCAGCTGGAGTCAGTACTTCACTCTCATCGATATAGTCTACACCCATAGATTCTAAAACACGGGCTTCTGTAATGTGGCCGATACGTGCTTTAGCCATAACTGGGATGGAAACAGCATTCATTACTTCTTCTACAATCGTTGGATCTGCCATACGGGCAACTCCGCCGGCAGCACGAATATCAGATGGAACTCGTTCTAGGGCCATAACGGCTACAGCGCCTGCTTCTTCTGCGATTTTTGCTTGTTCAGCATTTACGACGTCCATGATAACGCCGCCTTTTTGCATTTCTGCCATTCCGCGTTTTACGCGATCAGTACCTGTTTGAGACATGAGTAATTCCTCCCTGAGTTGTTTATATATTGTCGAGCTTTATTTCCATCAATCATTTTTCCTAAAATCTATTGTACCTCATTCATGCGCTAAATCCTACCATCTACATTGGATTTTTTCAGCTTAGAACCAGCCGTTTACCATATCTACGGCATTATTGAAAATATCTCCAAAAAAGTCACCGATGGCGCCGATCGTCAGCATAAACCAGTTGGCTTTTTCAACACCTGAAGTCGTTACGACATCGACTTCTGTACGTAAGGGTTCCCCTGTCTGAAGATCATCATAAGACTCTTCTCCATTATAGACTAACTCTGCTGTACCGACTTTATGTCCTTTATCAAACGGAGCTTCCAGGTTACCGTTTTTATCTAAGGCTTTTTCGGATAAATTCACTTTAACCTCATATTGATCTTCTTCGCCTTTTTTAACTGGAGCCGTAATGGGAGCAGCTGTTTCCAGCTCTACCGTGGATTCTTTTCCTTTAGAAACCTCTACTGTTGAGTTTTGGTCAACTTGATGGCCCGCAGAAAACAATTCTTTTTGTTCAAATTGCTCAAAACCGTAATTGAGAAGTTTTTTAGTTTCTTCAAAACGTGCTTCTTCACTTTCTGTCTTCATCACTACAGAGATGAGGCGCTGGCCGTCACGCTCGGCTGTACCTGTAAAGCAGTAGCCGGCTAAATCAGTAAAGCCCGTCTTTAATCCATCCAGGCCTTCATAACCGAACTGAGCTAAATAACCAGGCATCTCTGGAAGCATCCAGTTGTAGTTAATAATTGTCTGTCCATCAAAAGTAGTGTCCGTAATTGATGAGATTTCCAGGGCTTCTGGATAGTCATTGACGAGGTGATAAGCTAAGATTGCTGCTGAACGCGCAGACAGCAAGTTGGTTCCGTCGGGATCGGTACCTTCCGGATGATTCCCATCCAGGTCTCTGTTTTCAAGACCTGTAGCGTTCACGAATTGGTAATCCGGCATACCGAGCTCTTCTGCTTTTTCATTCATCATTTTAACAAATTCGCTTTCAGAACCTGCGATTAATTCTGCTAATGCTATAGAAGTAGCGTTATCGGAATTAATCGCCATTGCTTCATATAACTCACGTACCGTATAATCCTGACCCTGCGTTAAACCTACTCCGGAAAAAGAAGCATTCGCTGATATGCTATATGGATAATCACTTATTTGAGTTGTAGTTTCCCAGGTAATATCTCCTGATTCGATCGCTTCTAATACGAGATATTCCGTCATCATCTTCGCCATACTTGCTGGAGGTAATGTTAAATCAGAATCTTTCTCGTACAAAATTTTGCCTGAATCAGCATCTACTAGAATAGCAGAATCTGCTTTGATCTCTACGGTTTTCGCATATGTAGTTTCAGGACTTCCAAAAACCGTTATCATGCATAAAACAAAGGCCATCCCCAAGGCCCACGATGCGCGTAATCTTTGTTTCAAATCTCTCAACCTCCACGGAATATAATATGCATCTTTGTTATTCTACCATATGGCTCCATAAAAAAATAGACAGGGAAAAGTCCCTGTCTACTGTTTATTTCCCGGGTCAAACGGAGTAGTTTGGTGCTTCTTTCGTAATCTGCACATCATGCGGGTGGCTTTCTCTTAAGCCGGCACCTGTAATCCTCGTGAACTTGGCGTCATTGCGAAGTTCTTCAATTCCTTTTGTTCCGCAGTAGCCCATACCTGAACGAAGACCGCCAAGGAGCTGGTGAATGGAGTCGCTGAGTGGTCCTTTATAAGGCATGCGGCCTTCAATTCCTTCAGGGACAAGCTTCTTCGACTCAGATTCATTTTGGAAGTAACGGTCTTTTGATCCGGATTCCATTGCTCCGACAGATCCCATGCCGCGGTAAACTTTAAAGCGGCGGCCTTGGAAGATTTCCGTTTCTCCCGGGCTTTCTGTTACCCCGGCAAGAAGGCTTCCGAGCATCACAGCGTGAGCTCCGGCAGCTATCGCTTTTACGATATCTCCTGAATATTTAATGCCGCCGTCGGCAATGACAGGAATATTGTGTTTAGAAGCTTCCATCGCACAGTCGTTAACAGCTGTAATTTGCGGAACTCCTACCCCGGCAACGACTCTTGTCGTACAAATAGAACCGGGTCCAATTCCTACTTTAACCACATCTGCGCCCGCTTCAATCAGCTCGCGCGTCGCTTCTGGAGTCGCTACGTTTCCAGCAATGATATTAACGTTCGGGTACTTATCACGGATCCGCTTCACCTGATCAATAACTCCTTGAGAATGACCGTGAGCAGTGTCGACAACAAGTGCGTCCACGTTTGCTTCAACCAGTTTATCGATTCTAGTCATCGCATCAGCAGTTACTCCAACTGCAGCAGCTACAAGCAGCCGGCCCTGCTCATCTTTAGCAGCCAGTGGAAACTCGATGACTTTCTCAATATCTTTAATCGTGATCAGCCCTTTGAGCACACCTTCATTGTCTACCATTGGCAGCTTCTCGATTTTATATTCCTGAAGTATCTTTTCGGCTTCATCAAGGGTAGTGCCGACAGGGGCTGTGACTAAGTTATCCTTCGTCATTACTTCACTGATTGCACGAGAGTAATCATCCATAAATCTTAAATCACGGTTTGTAATGATTCCTACAAGCTTCTGATCCTCCACGTTGTCTACAATCGGCACACCGGAAATACGGAATTTGCCCATAAGGTGTTCCGCATCATAAACCTGGTGCTCAGGTGTCAGGAAAAAAGGATTAGTAATGACGCCGCTCTCTGAACGCTTCACACGATCAACGTGCTCCGCTTGTTCTTCGATCGACATGTTTTTGTGAATGACGCCTAATCCGCCTTGACGTGCCATTCCAATCGCCATCGGGGCTTCCGTAACCGTGTCCATTCCTGCGCTCATAATCGGCATATTCAGCTTCAGAGTCGGAGACAACTCTGTAGCCAGCGATACGTCCCGCGGCAATACATCCGACTTGGCAGGAAGCAAAAGAACATCATCAAACGTTAGTCCTTCTTTAGTAAACTTGTCCTCTCGCATGCTTGATCCTCTCCTTAAATAGTTTAGATAAATGTGGGTAAAGTAAGTGGGTAATGGTTTTTGTCACTTTCTTATTGTTATTTACAATACGACAATGATCTGCCTTTTTCAAGAACAAAAAACATCTTCCTCGTTGTAAAAAATAGGAAAGGAGCCCTATTTAGATGGATGAAAGACATGCCTTCCTTACCTACTTAAAGGCTGCATCCCATGCCCGCAGTTATCTTCACGGCCAATATGAGAAGCTACAGGCAGACGATGCTAAAACCTTAGCTTACCAAAACGTCGAGCGATTTATGTATGGGCTCAGCCTTGGAGAAGAATATTTTACTGCAGCGAAACATACTCCTATCAGCGTTCAGCCGCTTCTCTATTATTACAGCCTGACCCATTTTTTAAAAAGCTGCATACTAACCGTCGACCCTACTTACCCATCCTCTGTTAAAGTGCTGGCACACGGGCTCTCTACTAGAAAACGAAAGAAGCAGCACTACCGGTTTTTGGAGGATGAAATCCGGATTCAGCCGCACGGGCTGTTTCCTTATGCTGCGAAGTGTCTGTTTCAAATGGAAGATCTCCCGTCTAAAGTTTCGATGAGTGAGCTGTTAGAGCCGCTTCCTTTCATGAAGCCGATCTTTAAATTTAAATCAATGACAACTGAAACCTCTGCACCTTTCCCTAAATTAATTGCTGAATTTGCAGTGCTTTATAATTTGAGTATGCTCGTGCGTTATGAAGATGAATGGTGGGGCGAAATGGAGCAGCTGCGGGACCGGGAAGACTATGTATTTATTAAGCATTACCTTGAGAAAATGCCTGAAGAAATCCCCGAGCTTATTTCTTCATGGCTGTATGAGTATGAAATTCATTAGGAGTTAACTTGCTTCTTTTCAATTTGCATAAGGGGAAGGAATGTTCCAATTAGCAGGTAACTAAGTGAACTGGGTCCCCGCTTGCCTTCAATAAGAAAAGCGGGCCAGGGAAAAGACTCGCTTTCCATGGGCGAACGGTGAGCTTCTTCAGGCTTTGCCTTCCGGGATCTCACCCTGTTCTTTCCTCCCATTGGAGTCTCGCTTTTTCCCTGGTCCTTTATGGTTTTTAGAGTAACGGAACCATGGGTAAGAGAGCTTTTCCATTAGAGAGCTTAATGAATCTATAGCGTTCCGTTTCAACTACTACCGATAAAGCAGCTGAGAAATGGCGAGACTCCTGCAGGGAGATAGAGCCAGGGTGAGATCCGCGAGTGAAACGAGCTAGCTCACCGGCTCCCCGCGGAAAGCGAGCTATTTCTCAGCCGCTTTTCTCTTTTCACAGTAAACGGACCAGTCTTTTCTCTCTTCCCAAAAATGAGAAAGAGCATGGGAAATGGTGAGAGTCCAAGAAACGGAATATCTAAGAAACAAATAAAACGCCGCTCTCCTTTTAAATTAGAGAGCGGCTTAATTATTTTATTCTTCTTCTGTATTTAAATCGTCAGCGATATCTGTTTCTGTTGAAACCGTACCTTCGTCCGCAGATTCTGCAGCTTCAATTGCTTCTTCAATGATCTCTTCTTCTTCTTTCTCAGATTCGATCCGAGCAACGGTCGCCACTTCTTCTTCTTCCTGAAGACGGATTAACCGGACACCTTGAGTGTTACGTCCTGTTTCGGAAATACTTTCAACAGGCATTCGAATAAGCACACCCTGTGCGGTAATAATCATAACATCCTCTTCACCGGTTACAGCTTTGGTAGCAACGACATGGCCGTTTTTCTCCGTAAGGTTACAAGTAATAATCCCTTTACCGCCGCGGTTCGTCAGACGATAGTCTTCGGCCGGTGTTCGCTTACCGAAACCTTTGCTTGTAACGGTTAAGACCTGAAGGCTGTTATCAATGATTTCCATAGATACGACTTTATCATCTTCACGCAGGGAGATTCCTTTTACCCCGGCAGCTGTACGGCCCATCGTACGGATCTGCGACTCGTTAAAGCGAATGACATATCCATTGCTCGTACCAATCATAATGTCTCTATCGCCGTCTGTCAGCTTAACAGAGATCAGCTCATCGTCCTCGCGAAGGCCAAGAGCGATAAGACCGCCGCGGCGGATGTTGGCGAACTGTGAAATGCTTGTCCGCTTCGTAATACCATTTCTCGTTGTGAAGACGAAGTACCAGTCATCGACAAAGTCTTCGACAGCGATTACGGCATTAATCCACTCATCTCGGTCAACTTCCAGCATATTTATGATTGGAATTCCTTTAGCTGTACGGCTGAATTCAGGGACTTCATAGCCTTTCGCTTTGTAAACCTTCCCTTTGTTGGAGAAGAACAGCAGCGTATTATGGGTAGAGGTCGACAGTAAGTGTTCGACGAAATCTTCTTCATGGGTACCCATGCCCTGTACGCCTCGTCCTCCCCTTCGCTGGGAACGGTATGTGCTGGCTGGAAGTCGTTTAATATAGCCCTGGTGAGTTAAAGTAACGATTACTGTTTCTTCAGGAATCAAATCTTCATCCTCAATGAAATCAGTTCCGCCAAGCACGATTTCTGTACGGCGCTCATCGTTATACTGTTCTTTCACCTCAAGAAGCTCTTCACGGATGATTTCAAGAACTTTTTCTTCATCCGCTAAAATGGCTTTTAATTCAGCAATCAGTTTGATTAATTCCTGATATTCTTCTTCAATCTTCTCACGCTCTAAGCCTGTCAGGCGCTGCAGACGCATATCAAGGATCGCCTGTGCCTGCTTCTCTGAAAGACCAAAGCGCTCAATCAACCCGGTGCGGGCGATTTCAGTGGTTTGAGAAGCACGTATCAGCTTGATTACCTCATCAAGGTGATCAAGGGCAATACGCAAACCTTCTAAAATGTGTGCTCTTGCTTCTGCTTTACGAAGCTCATAAGCGGTACGGCGCTTGATTACGACTTTTTGGTGTTCCAAATAGTGTACAAGACACTGCTTTAAGTTCAATACTTTAGGCTGGCCGTCGACTAAAGCGAGCATATTGATGCCAAACGTCGTCTGTAAGGCCGTCATTTTGTATAGGTTATTTAACAGCACGTTTGGATTAGCGTCTCGGCGGAGTTCAATTACTACACGCATTCCGTTACGATCGGATTCATCTCTTAAGTCCGTTATGCCGTCGATCTTCTTATCACGTGCCAGTTCAGCAATTTTTTCAACAAGACGGGCCTTGTTCACCTGGTAAGGAAGCTCAGTCACAATCAATGTCGATTTCCCATTGGCCTGTTCTTCAATGTCAACTTTTGCCCGAATGGTAATAGAGCCTTTCCCAGTTTCATAGGCTTTTCTTATACCGCTAAGTCCAAGAATCTGCCCATGGGTCGGAAAGTCTGGTCCGTAAATATATTCTTCCATTAGCTCCTGGATCGTAATGTCCGGATTCTTACTTACCGCGAGAACCCCGTCGATGACTTCTCCGAGCTGATGAGGAGGAATATTGGTCGCCATACCTACAGCGATCCCCGCTCCTCCATTAACAAGAAGGTTAGGGAACCTGGACGGAAGGACGAGCGGTTCTTTTTCCGTACCATCGTAGTTATCGCCATAATCTATAGTGTCTTTGTTGATATCACGCAAAATTTCCATCGAAATCTTGGACATGCGGGCCTCAGTATAACGCATGGCTGCTGCGGAGTCTCCATCCACAGAACCAAAGTTACCGTGACCGTCGACAAGCATGTATCGATAAGCAAAATCCTGGGCCATGCGGACCATCGTATCGTAAACGGCTGAATCACCGTGCGGGTGATACTTACCAATTACTTCCCCTACGATACGTGCGGATTTCTTATAAGCTTTATCAGAGTGCATGCCTAAGTCGTGCATGGCGTATAAAATTCGTCGGTGTACCGGTTTTAGACCATCGCGTACGTCTGGAAGTGCACGAGCTACGATTACACTCATCGCATAATCTAGAAAGGAAGTTCTCATTTCATTGCTTATATTAACTTCCTCTACGCGAGGGCGTTCAGGTTGATCAACCATTCCAATTACCTCCTAGTTACCAGTGCGCTTACACTTTCTTATATATCTAAGTTTTTCACGTATTGGGCGTTTTCTTGTATAAAGTTTCTTCGTGGTTCGACTTTATCTCCCATTAAAATATCGAACGTCTCATCGGCGCTCATGGCATCTTCAAGATTTACCTGAAGGAGAGTCCGCGTTTCTGGGTCCATTGTTGTTTCCCATAATTGCTCAGGATTCATTTCACCAAGACCTTTGTATCTCTGAACATTTGGTTTTGGCGATGCCGGCATTTCCTTAAGGATGGCATCCAGCTGCTTGTCACTGTACGTGTAGTTAACAGACTTGCCTTGCTTAATCTGATAAAGCGGCGGCTGGGCAATATAGATATATCCATGTTCAATCAATGGACGCATATAACGATAGAAGAAGGTAAGCAGTAGTGTACGAATGTGAGCTCCGTCTACATCGGCATCTGTCATAATCACGATTTTATGGTAGCGGGCTTTGGAGATATCGAATTCTTCCCCAATTCCTGTACCGAGAGCCGTAATAATCGTACGGACTTCATTATTCGATAAAATTTTATCTAATCGAGCTTTTTCTACGTTAATGATCTTACCTCTCAGCGGCAGAATGGCCTGGAAATGACGGTCTCGCCCCTGTTTGGCAGAGCCGCCGGCTGAGTCACCCTCAACGATGTAAAGCTCGGAAATTTTCGCATCTTTAGAAGAACAGTCCGCTAATTTGCCGGGCAGGTTGGAAACCTCTAACGCATTCTTACGGCGTGTCAACTCACGTGCTTTTTTGGCAGCCATGCGGGCGCGTGATGCCATAAGTCCTTTTTCTACGACTTTCTTCGCCATATCCGGATTTTCAAACATGAATCTTGATAGAGCTTCAGAGAAAAGGGAATCTGTAATTGTACGGGCTTCACTGTTGCCAAGCTTAGTTTTCGTCTGTCCTTCAAACTGAGGGTTCGGGTGCTTAATGGAAATGATCGCTGTTAAACCTTCACGAACGTCGTCACCGGTTAAGTTCGGATCAGTTTCCTTAAACATGTTGTTTTTACGTGCGTAGTCGTTGATGACACGAGTCAGTCCTGTCTTAAAGCCTGATTCGTGGGTTCCCCCTTCATACGTATGAATGTTGTTGGCATACGAATAGATGTTGCTCGCGAACCCGTCGTTATACTGCATCGCAATTTCAATCGAAATACCAGCCTGCTCATCTTCAATGAACAGAGCTTCATGGATTGGGTCACGCGTACGGTTCATATGCTCCACGTAAGAAAGTATTCCGCCTTCATAGAAAAATTTCTGCGTTTCGCGGTCACTGCGTTTATCTTCCAGCGTAATGGTTAAACCTTTATTTAGAAAAGCTAGCTCACGAATACGGCTGGCTAATGTATCGTAGTTGTACTCCTGGGTTTCACTGAAAATCTCAATGTCAGGAGTGAAAGTAATTCGCGTTCCAGTAATATCAGTATCCCCGATGACTTTCAGATCCGCCTGAGGAACTCCGCGGTGGTATTCCTGATAGTGAACTTTCCCGTCACGGTGAACGTAAATTTCTAATTTAGATGAAAGAGCGTTTACTACAGATGCCCCTACACCGTGCAGACCGCCGGATACTTTATAACCGCCGCCGCCGAATTTACCGCCGGCATGAAGTACGGTCATAATAACTTCAACCGCCGGGCGTCCCTGCTTCTCATGCATTCCGACCGGCACTCCGCGTCCATTATCGATGACGGTAATGCTGTTATCCTCTTCGATCACCACTTGGATCTGATCACAGTGTCCTGCCATTGCTTCATCGATACTGTTATCGACAATCTCCCATACGAGGTGATGAAGACCTTTTTCGTTCGTAGACCCAATGTACATTCCCGGCCGCTTTCGAACAGCTTCTAAGCCCTCAAGCACCTGTATCTGATTCTCATCATAGGCCTGCTGTTCCTGTAAAATTTCTTCTTTCATGGTACTTCACCTACATTTCTAAAGGATATAAAATTATTGCTCAAAATCCTCTGTATAATCTTCTATTCTATTTAAAGTCGACATCATATTCGCGCGTTTTTTCAATGTGTAAACCGATAAAGGACTAAAATAAATATAATCTTTCGTAATGACAATTGCTTTAGGTTCATGTTCCTCAGATTCTACTACTTTTTTATTTTTTCGCTGGTTAAATATCATTTCCTCTATGATTGAAGAAGAGCTTAATAGCGTATGATCTATGATACTTACCACATCTTTGGAATGGATGACGTGGTCATCCCCAATGTGTATGAACAAATTGCCACCTCATTTCTTAACCATCTATAGTGCCGTCAGCGACGTGAAAGATTTCCGCCTCTCTGAGGGCTTCATGCTCAATTCCTTCAATGCTTGTCGTTGATACAAAGGTTTGGACCTTCCCCTGAATCGTATGAAGCAGGTGGGACTGCCGATAATCATCGAGTTCACTAAGCACATCATCTAAAAGCAGGATCGGATATTCTCCTACCTCGCTGTGAATCAGCTCAATTTCCGCTAGTTTTAAAGAGAGAGCGGTGGTCCGCTGCTGCCCTTGAGATCCATAGGTCTGAACATCCTTTCCATTGACGAAAAAGACTAAATCATCCCGATGGGGGCCGGCTAACGTTGTCCCTCGTTCGACCTCTTTAGATTCGATCTCACGGAACTTTTCTTCAAACCTTGTTCTTATTGTTTCCAAATCCATATCCTCTGATACTTTGACACTAGCATCATAGGCAATTTCGAGTACTTCCAGATTACGGCTGATGCCTTTGTGAATCGGAGCAGCCCACGACCGCAGGAGCCGAAGAAACTTAAACCGCCGCTCAACTATCGTTCCGGCATGCTCAATCAACTGATCTGTCAGCACATGGAGCATCGTTCGATCAGCTGATGGTTTTCGCTGTAATTCCTTCAGTAAGTGGTTCCTCTGCTTCAGGACCTTTTGAAATTGTCCCAGATGATAGATGTATCGCGGTTGGATCTGGCCTATTTCCATATCAATAAACCGACGACGCACCTGAGGACTGCCTTTTACCAGGTTTAAATCCTCAGGTGCAAACATAACGACATTCAGCGCGCCAATATAGTCGCTCAGTCTTTTTTGCTCTATATGATTGAGCTTCGCCTTCTTCCCCTTCTTGGAAAAGACGATTTCCAGAGGAAAACGGCGATTGCGTTTAAACACACTACCTTTTATTTTAGCATACTCTGCGTCCCATTGAATGAGTTCTTTATCACGAGGGGTCCTATGGGAACGGGTAAAAGCTAAAGCGTAGATAGCTTCCATTAAATTGGTCTTACCCTGGGCGTTTTCACCAATAATAACGTTAATGGTATGGTCAAAGGTTAAGGAGAGCTGGTCATAGTTTCGATATGACCTTAACGAGAGCTCTTGAATGTGCATAGAATTTAAAGAAGCCGCCTATTCTTCACGTACGACTTCAAAAACTCCAAACTCAGGAATTTCTACAACATCTCCCAGGTAAAGCTTTCGTCCACGTCTCTGCTCCCGCTCACCATTTACGTAAACATCAAATTCAGCTAAAAAGATCTTCACCATTCCACCGGATTCGACAATATTGCTTAACTTTAGAAATTGTCCGAGTGGAATGTATTCTGTATTTATTTCAATGCGTTCACTCATAAATTCACCCTATTTTTCATGGTTTGTCTTATCTCTCTATTTTACTAAAGATATCGCTTAATGGAAAGCAAACTATAGAATATAACACAAAACGGTAAAAATGTATGCAATTTCTCGGCAAAAACATAAAAACCGCTATGATTTTCGATCATAACGGCTTTTTTTAAATAATCAGCTCTGTTTATTTTTTAAAAGAGGGAATCTACGAGATTCCCTCCCGTTCAAAGATTAATTAATACGTTCTTACCGGCAGGATTAATTGTAAAATCTGTTCATCATCTACCGGGCGGATTAGGAATGGACGCATAGCGCCTGTAAACTCTATTTTAACCTGGTCATAGTTTACGGCCTTCAGGGCATCCATCATGTACTTCGCACTAAAGGAGATCTTAAGCTCTTCTCCTTCGATAGAATCCGCTATGACTTCTTCTACTACATTTCCTACTTCCGGGGAGTTTCCGTTAATTTCAATCTGGTTGCCCTCCTGTGTAATCAATCGAACGACATTGTTTCGGTTCTCTTTCGCAAGCAGGGAGGCACGGTCAATGGACTGAAGCAGCTCTTTTGTATCGATCTTTACTACCGTTTTGCTCTGGTCCGGAATTAAGCGAGACGTTTCCGGGTAGTTGCCGTCCAATAAACGAGACAGGAAGTATAGATGCTTCGTTCTAAACAGGACTTGGTTTTCCGTTAAGCTGATTTCAATTGGTTCATCAGAATCGTCAAGAATCTTATTCAGCTCCGTTAAGCTCTTTCCAGGGATAACGACTGCAGGTATTTCTCCTTGTCCCTCACGCTTTAAAGGGATTTTCCTTGAAGCTAAACGGTGGCTGTCTGTAGCCGTAAAGTGAAGCTGCTCATCTACAAGCTGCACATGTACACCTGTTAGGATTGGGCGAGTTTCTGATGAGGAGACAGCAAAAACGGTCTGGCGAATTAAGTTTTTCAGAAGATCAGTTGGAAGTTCAAAACTGTCCTCAGTATGTAATTGAGGCAGCTGCGGATATTCTTCTGCATCTTGTCCATTTAAGTGGAATTCAGCTTTGCCTGATTTAATCGTGACATTTCGTTTATCATCACTTTCAATATCCACATTTTTTTGCGGGAGCTTACGTACGATATCAGGGAAATACTTCGCCTGAAGAACGATACTTCCAGGTTCAATGTTTTCTACATATACGATTCCGTCTTCTTCTGCAGGAATATAAGATTCAATAGTAATATCTGAATCACTTCCTGTCAGCTTTACTCCTTCTGTCGTAGCTTCTACTTTAATTCCTGTCAAAATTGGAATTGTCGTTCTTGAAGAGATGGCTTTCATTACATTTTGGACACTTTCCATTAATTGATCTCTTTGTATCGTAAATTTCATGGGAGTTATTCCTCCTGTATATATTAATTATTATTTAAAAAAGTAGTAATAGAAGTAATAGGGCCTGTGAATTTGTGGATAACCGGCATTTCCTCCTGTTAGAAGAAGTTGTCCACATGTGGATAGCCTGTTGATGCAAGTGGTTCGATTATCCACACTATTCAGCTTAAGCTTTTAACTGTTCAGTAATTTCATCGAGTTCTTTTTGCAGCTGTTGATCTGTTGCAATCATTTTAGAGATTTTTTCATGGGCGTGAATCACTGTTGTATGATCTCGTCCCCCGAATTCTTCACCAATCTTAGGAAGAGAGAAATCTGTCAGCTCTCTTGATAGATACATAGCTATCTGGCGTGGAAAGGCGATAGATTTGGTACGTTTTTTGGCAGGGAAATCCTCCAGGCGCACATTATACTTCTCGCCTACCATTTCTTGAATCGCTTCTATCGTAATCACTCGAGGCTTAGAGCTTGGAATAATGTCTTTTAAGGCTTCAGCCGCCAGTGATGCATTAATATCGTGGTTAATTAAGGATGAGTAAGCGACAACACGAATTAATGCGCCTTCTAATTCACGAATGTTGGTATCGATTTGATTGGCAATATAAAGCATGACTTCATTAGGGATATCAAGCCCTTCTGCTTTAGCCTTCTTCCTTAGTATGGCGATCCTCGTTTCTAAATCAGGAGGCGTGATATCAGTAATGAGTCCCCATTCAAATCGAGAGCGCAGGCGGTCCTCAAGGGTTGGAATTTCCTTAGGCGGCCGGTCACTTGAGATCACAATCTGTTTACTTTCTTCATGAAGTGTATTAAATGTATGGAAAAATTCTTCCTGCGTTTGTTCTTTTCCTGCAAGGAACTGAATATCATCTATTAGAAGAACGTCGACACTTCGGTATTTATTGCGAAAATTGACAGCTTTGTTGTCTCGAATCGAGTTAATGAATTCATTCGTGAATTTTTCTGAAGATAAATAGACCACCTTCGCATTTGGATTATGATCCAGAACATAGTGTCCTATGGCATGCATGAGGTGGGTTTTTCCAAGGCCGACTCCCCCGTAGATAAACAGCGGGTTATACGCTTTAGCCGGGGCTTCTGCGACTGCTAATGAAGCGGCATGAGCGAATCGGTTGCCTGATCCAATTACAAACGTGTCGAACGTATACTTGGAATTCAGCATACTTTGGGGAGATTCTTCGCTGCCGTTATTTTTCATATTAGGCATCTTCTTATCGGAAAGCTTTACATCCTCGAGGGAATCATCTTTCGTTTCTGGAATGATAAACCTAGTATCAAGATCTGCCCCTGTAACTTCACTCAATGTTTCTCTTATTAATCCTTCATACTGGTTTTCCAGCCAGTCTCTGGCAAATTCATTTGGAGCTACGATTGTTAATGTATTTTCTTGCAGAGAGTCAGCTTTTGTAGCTTTGAGCCATGTTTCAAAGCTAGGTTTGCTAATTTTTTCTTTCATCTTCTCCAGCGTGTTGTCCCACAATTCGTGTATGTTCTCCAAAATTTCACCCCTTTCTCCCTAAAAAGGAAAACAAAAAAGCCTTTCGTTCTCTTTTTCGAACGTAATCAAAAGATCGAAAGGTGTTTGTACAATATTTGTGCAACGCATATATGCAATTTTAACTTCCAGGATTGTGGACGAGCTTTCCCTACCAATCTAGTCATTCAGACAGGTTATTTTCATTATCCACACACATGTTGATAAACCTTTAAACAACCGTGTTACTAAATGTCCACACGTTATCCACAACCTGTGAATAATTTTAATCGCGTTTTTTAATCATCCAGGGTTAAACACAAATATAATACCAGATAAAATAGGTTCACGCAATGTCTTTAAACAACTTATCCACAGACACCACACGTTGTAGATAGATTTTTTCCACAGTACTAGATTTTGTGATTAACTTGTCGATATTTGTTGTGGATAGTCTGATTTGGTCATTTTAATTATACACAAGGGATGTTATTGTTCACTAAAAAAGAGAATTTCATAGGCTTTGGTGTGTTATGTAACAGCATCTGTTATATAACTGGAGGGACCTTTCTTTCCTATTAAAAATAAACAAGAATCCTAAAAAGTTAGAAAAATATGAGGGAAAAATAAGCTGATAATTGAGTAATGAAACTTCAAATGAGTGTTCCTTTGCGATAATTGGAGAAAGGACCAAATGAATATCGCTGTTTCTCAAGGGGCTAAGGAGAGAAGCTTGTGCCGTTCACAGATTCGCTTTCCATGGGCGAACGGTGAGCTTCCTCAGGCAAAGCCCCCCGGGATCTCGCCCTGTTCTGTAATCCCCTAGGAGTCTCACCGTTTCCCCAAACCCTTTACCGTAATCAGAAAGAGACGGAACCAAGGAAGAGAGAGTGTCTTCTTTCATGAGCTTTACACAAAGATATAGCGTTCCGTTTCCACTCTTAACGGTTATGGAGGCTGGGAAATTGCGAGACTCCTGCAGGGAGAAAGAGCCAGGGGCGAGACCCCGAAGTAAAACGAGGTGGCTCGACGGCTCCCCGCGGAAAGCGAGTGATTTCCCAGCCCCCTTTCTCCATCCTTCGTAAACGAAAACCTTAATAAATATCAACCACAGCAATTAAGACTAATAAGAAAGAAGCCATTGACACAAATTCACAGATTGATTATAATTATCGGGACTGCCTTTTAGAACTCTGTTTATGTATTCGATAGGAATTTTCCTCAGGAGGTGTATATATAATGAAACGCACATTTCAACCAAATAATCGTAAGCGCAAGAAAGTACACGGCTTCCGTAAAAGAATGAGCACAAAGAATGGTCGCAGTGTTCTTGCTCGCCGCCGCCGCAAAGGAAGAAAAGTATTATCAGCATAGGCCACTGAAATTAATCAGTGGTCTTTTTTCTAGTTAAAGTATGATTGAGGCGTTTTCGCTTTTTATTTTTTTAGGGAGCTTGATTCCATGAAGAAAACTTACCGAATTAAAAAGAATGATGAGTTTCAAGAGGTTTTTCAACATGGTGAGTCGTTCGCCAATCGTCAGCTTGTTCTTTATTATTTAAAAAAGAAAGATCAGCCGCACTTTCGAATCGGCTTATCGGTAAGTAAGAAGATTGGGCACGCCGTCATGAGAAATCAAATCAAACGATACTTAAGACAAGCTTTTCACGAATTAGAAAATCAAATCAAGCCAGACTACGATTTCGTCATCATTGCCAGAAAACCGACCCAGCAGATGGGGTTTCATGAAATAAAGAGCAGCTTGACTCATGTTTTATATAAATCAAGGCTTCTCGACAAGAAGATGCGAAACTGACAATTTATATAGGCACGTCCTATAGAAAAGTGCTACACTATTCTATAGTGAAATGTGAAAGTGTAAGGAGGAAGTACGTTGCGTAATAAATGGATAGCATTACTTGCTATGACAGGTATGCTGACCTTCTTAACCGGGTGTATGGAAGTCAACCAAGAGATCACTCCGGAAAGTACAGGTTTTTGGAATGAATATGTAGTTTATCCGTTATCACAAACTCTTCAATTTTTTGCCGATTCTACTAACGGCAGCTATGGATTATCGATCATTATCGTTACGATTATTATTCGGTTAATCTTGCTTCCGTTAAACGTAAAGCAGCTGAAAAGCTCCAAAGCGATGCAGGAGATTCAGCCGCAATTACAAGAGCTTCGTCAAAAATACAGCTCTAAAGATGCTCAGTCTCAGCAGAAGCTTCAACAGGAGACGATGCAGCTTTTCCAAAAAAATGGTGTAAATCCCCTGGCCGGATGTCTGCCGATCATCGTTCAGATGCCGGTATTAATTGGTTTTTATCATGCAATCATGCGTACAGAAACGATTCAAACCCATAGTTTCCTATGGATGGAGCTGGGATCACCTGATCCATTCCTGGCCATCTTGACTGCAGCGACTACATTCCTGCAGCAGAAGCTGATGATGGCTGGAAATTCAGCAGCTCAGAACCCGCAAATGCAGATGATGCTTTACATCATGCCGTTAATGATCGGTACATTTGCATTCTTTTTCCCATCAGCATTAGCTGTTTACTGGATCGTAGGTAACATCGTGATGATCCTGCAAACATTGTTTATCCGTAAGCCAATGATGAAAGAGGAGACAGGAGGCGCGAGCAAGTGAAGCAGATGACTGCTACCGGCACTACAATTGATGAAGCGGTCCAATCAGCACTAGATCAGTTACAAACATCAAAGGACCAAGTAAACGTTGAAGTCATTGATGAAGGAAAAAAAGGTTTTCTAGGAGTTTTTGGTACTAAACCAGCTATTGTGAAAGTCTCTATTGTAAAAGATCCTGTGCAGGACGCCGAATCATTTGTTAAAGAAGTAGCAGCACAAATGGGGGCGCCTGTCGAAGTTGCAACTAAAGTAGATGGACGACATTTATTTATGGAATTAGCAGGCGAGAAAATTGCCATGTTAATTGGTAAACGTGGACAAACCCTTAATTCTCTGCAATATCTTGTTCAACTGGCAGTCAATCGTGAATCAGATCAATTTTATACGGTTCTCTTAGATGCGGAAAATTACCGCGCGAGAAGAAGAGAAACGTTAGAAACCTTGGCGAACCGTTTAGCAGAAAAAGCTGTAAGAACGGGAGAATCTATTCATTTAGAGCCGATGCCTTCTTATGAAAGAAAGGTGATCCACTCTGCTCTGCAGAATAATTCAAAAGTCGAGACTGATTCAGCGGGCAATGATCCAAAACGCCATATCGTCATCCATCCTGTTCGATAAATGAAAGAATGAATACTCCTGTCTTTAATAGACAGGGGTATTTTTTGTTTTATATTCGGCTCTGCTTATGAGTGGGAAGGAATTTTATAGCGGTAAGAAGAGGAATCGTACAACATTTGAGATTCCTGCGGAAAGCGAGCGGCTCTCTTTTTATTTTGCAAATTAACATTCCATTTGGAGTTGAAAAGTTATTAACATGTGGATAATTCATCCAACCCCTTCCCAAACTGCCCTTTTATGTGTTAATCTGTTATGTTAGTGAGTTTAAAATTTATACCCTTGTGGATAACTATATATTAATTAAAAATTTAAGGAGGTGACCGCGTGTGGAAATGGATACGATTACTGCCATATCGACTCCAATGGGCGAAGGGGCAATCGCTATTGTACGATTAAGCGGTCCGGAGGCTGTTGAGATTGCAGCCAGCCTTTTTAGGGGAAAAGATTTAAATCAAGCAGCTTCTCATACGATGCATTATGGAAAATTGATTGACCCTGATTCCGGGGAGGTTGCAGAAGAAGTCATGGTTTCTGTCATGCGTGCCCCGAAGACGTTTACGAGAGAAGATGTCGTTGAAATTAACTGCCACGGAGGCTTAGTTTCCGTTAACCGCGTTTTAGAAATTGTACTGGCCAGCGGTGCTCGTTTAGCTGAACCAGGCGAATTTACGAAGCGGGCGTTTATGAATGGAAGGATCGATCTTTCACAGGCGGAAGCCGTCATGGATTTGATTCGTGCCAAAACGGACCGCGCGATGAGTGTGGCTTTAAAACAAATGGATGGACGCCTATCTCACCTTATCCAGGAACTTCGTCAAAAACTTCTGGAAACCCTTGCGCATGTTGAGGTTAACATCGATTATCCTGAATACGATGACGTCGAAGAGATGTCGAATGAAATGATGCGTGAGAAGACGAGAGAGGTTCACACCGAAATCGAAAAACTTCTGGAAACCGCTCGCCAGGGGAAAATTTTACGTGAAGGATTAGGTACAGCAATCATTGGACGTCCAAACGTAGGAAAATCTTCTCTGATGAATGCCCTTGTGCATGAAAATAAAGCAATTGTTACAGAAATTCCAGGTACAACGCGTGATGTAATTGAAGAATATGTGAACGTGCGCGGAGTGCCTATACGATTAATAGATACAGCCGGGATTCGTGAAACGGAAGATATCGTGGAACGTATTGGAGTCGAGCGTTCCCGCCAAGTATTAAAAGAAGCCGATCTGATCCTCCTTGTGTTAAACTATGGAGATGAACTCACTGACGAGGATCGGAAGCTTTTTGAAGCTGTAAACGATATGAATATCATCGTCATTGTAAATAAGATGGACCTCGATCAGAAGCTGGACCTTGAGGAAGTTAAAAGGCTGGCAGGCGATCATCCGGTGATTTCGACAGCCCTTATTCGCGAGGAAGGCATTGATCAGCTTGAAAATGCCATCGCTGACACGTTTTTTGAAGGGGATTTGGACACAGGCGATATGACCTATGTCTCCAACGTCCGCCATGTTCAGCTGTTAAAACAGGCGAAGCAGGCGTTAGAGGACGCGCAGGAAGGCATGGAAATGGGAGTGCCGATCGATGTCGTTCAAATCGATGTAACCCGTACATGGGAGCTGCTCGGCGAGATTATAGGAGACGCAGTCCATGAAAGTTTAATTGATCAGCTGTTCGCACAGTTTTGCTTAGGGAAATAACTATAATAAATAAAAGGAGAGACAACCAAAATGACTTACGATGCAGGGCATTACGATGTAATTGTTATTGGTGCCGGTCATGCTGGAGTGGAAGCTGGGCTTGCCGCTGCGAAACGCGGGGCAAAAACCCTGATGCTGACACTGAATTTGGATTTGGTTGCTTTTATGCCGTGTAACCCGTCTATTGGCGGGCCGGCAAAAGGAATTGTTGTACGTGAAATTGACGCACTTGGTGGTGCGATGGGTAAAGTTATCGACAAAACTCATATCCAAATGCGCCTGTTAAATACAAGAAAAGGACCGGCTGTGCGTGCGCTCCGTGCTCAAGCCGATAAACCTCTATATATTAAAGAAATGAAACGCGTGCTTGAAAACCAGGAAAACTTGACGCTTCGCCAGGGAATGGTAGAGAAACTTCTCGTGGAAGATGATCAAATAAAAGGTGTTGTAACGGAAACTAAAGCGGCTTACTATGCGCCGACGGTTATCGTAACAACAGGAACCTTTATGCGCGGGCGCGTTATTATTGGCGACTTGTCTTATGAAAGTGGTCCAAACAACCAAAGAACTTCAGTTTCTCTTTCTGAGCAGCTGGAAGAGCTTGGTATCGAAATGGTCCGCTTTAAAACAGGTACACCAATGCGTGTAAACAGCCGTACGATTGATTATTCCAAAACAGAAATTCAGCCCGGAGAAGAGGAGCCTCGTTTCTTTTCCTATGAAACGACTGAGTTTATTACCGACCAAATTCCTTGCTGGCTGACTTATACGAACGAAAAAACACACCAGATTATTAATGATAACCTGGGTCTGTCTGCGATGTACTCAGGAATGATAAAAGGGACAGGACCGCGTTACTGCCCATCTATTGAAGATAAAATTGTCCGCTTTAATGATAAGCCGCGCCACCAGATTTTCCTTGAGCCTGAAGGACGCGACACAGAAGAGGTATATGTACAAGGGATGTCAACATCTCTTCCAGAATATATCCAGAAACAAATGATGGAGACCGTGCCAGGACTTGAAAATGCGGAAATTATGCGTGCCGGCTACGCCATTGAATACGATTCTGTCGTTCCGACAACGCTGTGGCCGACACTTGAAACGAAGAAAATCAGCGGCTTGTTTACTGCTGGTCAGCTTAACGGAACTTCCGGGTATGAAGAAGCGGCAGGACAAGGGATCATGGCCGGAATCAATGCGGCAGCCAAAGCGCTGGACTTAGAGCCGCTGATTCTTGACCGTTCGCAAGGCTATATCGGTGTTATGATCGATGACCTTGTAACGAAAGGAACTGATGAGCCATACCGTCTGCTCACATCTCGAGCTGAGTTCCGCTTAATGCTTCGTCACGATAATGCTGATTTAAGATTGACTGAAATCGGCCACCGTATTGGAACGATCTCTGATGAGCGTTATGCGCGTTTCCAAGAGAAGAAACGTCTGATTGAAGAAGAGAAAGAGCGCTTGAGCAATCTTATTTTAAAACCGACCGAAGAGGTGCAGGCCGCGATTGAGGAAGCTGGAGGAAGCCCGCTGAAAGATGCCATTCGTGCCTCTGATCTTCTGCGCCGTCCGGAAATGAAATATGAAGCGATTGATAAAGTGGCACCAAGTGACAAAGCAGTTGCTGATGATGTAAAAGAACAAGTGGAAATCCAAATCAAATACGCAGGATATATTAAAAAAGCACTTGATCAAATCGACCGTATGCGCAAAATGGATTCCAAAACCATCCCAGAAGACATTGATTACGATCAAATTAATGGACTGGCAACGGAAGCACGCGAACGTTTGAAAAAAGTTCGTCCGCTGTCTGTTGGTCAGGCTTCCCGTGTATCTGGTGTAAACCCAGCGGATGTTTCTATTCTGCTCGTTTATATCGAACAAGGGAAAATTGCAAAAGTATCAGGCGAGTAAAGAAAGGACGGACTTATGGATAGAAATACCTTTCTCCAGGCGTTAAAAGAACAAGGAATCGAATTAGACGAAAAACAGCAGGGCCAATTCCACAAATACTTTGAGATTTTAGTAGAGTGGAATGAAAAAATGAATCTTACAGCCATCACTGATGAAGAGGGAGTGTATTTAAAGCACTTCTATGACTCCTTAACGGCTGCTTTCTATCACGACTTTTCAAAACCGCTTAGGATTTGCGATGTAGGAGCGGGCGCTGGTTTCCCCAGCCTTCCGCTCAAGATCGCATTTCCGGATTTGAAAGTTACGATTGTCGATTCATTAAAGAAGCGAATCACCTTTTTGAACCACTTAGCCCATGAATTAGGATTGAAAGATGTCGCTTTTTATCATGACCGCGCAGAGAATTTCGGTAAAAACCCTAAATTCCGCGAAGGCTACGACCTTGTCATGGCTCGCGCTGTGGCAAGAATGTCCGTACTAAGCGAGCTCTGTCTTCCGCTTACAGCCAAGGGCGGGATCTTCATGGCGATGAAAGGACCGAACCTTGCTGAGGAAATGGAAGATGCGCAAATCGCGATTCAGACAGTCGGCGGTGAAGTTCAAGAGGTGCATACGTTTGAACTGCCTGAGGAGGGCAGCGAGCGTAATATTGCTCTGATTGAAAAACGCCGTAAAACACCTAAAAAATACCCGCGTAAAGCGGGTACACCAAATAAAGAACCTATTCAATAAGCTGCCTAATTTTAGGCAGCTTTTTTATTGAAAGAACTCGTCGTTTACGTTTAACGTTAATAAAGAAACGGTCAGGGGAAACAACTCGCTTTACCAGAGTTAAAAAACAAGCAGGAGGAGATCAAAATGCAGCTAGTCATCCTAGCAGATACGCATATGCCGAAAAAAGCGAAACAGCTGCCCGAAAAGCTGGTTCAGGAATTACAAAAAGCCGATCTTATTATCCATGCCGGGGATTGGCAGACTCCGGAAGTGTATGAACAGTTCCAGGAGTACGGAGAAGTCGTGGGGGTTTACGGCAATATTGATGGACCGGACATTCAAGAGCTCCTCCCCCGTCGGCAAATTCTCGAGCTTAATGGATATCGAATTGGCTTAGTCCATGGTCATGGAGAAAAAAAGACGACCGAAAAACGTGTAGTGGAAGAATTTGAAGGAGAAGAGCTCGACATCATCATATTCGGCCACTCCCATTTGCCGCTGCTGAGATATGTGAAAAAAACGATGCTGTTCAACCCGGGATCTGCGACAGATAAACGCAGACTGCCGCGCTTCTCATTTGGAAAGATTACGCTGCAGGACGGTATACACGCAGAACATATTTTTTATGATTCCTTCGATTGACACGTCGGACAGTAATAACAGCGGCGGGATCCTGCTTTAAATTTAATGATTTCTGACCCGTCGATGCGGCAGGGTTTGCCTTCACGGTTAAACACCCAGTGTCGATATTCATAACGCTTTGCCCCTTTGGCTTTCAGGCGTTCAGCTAATTCAATATCAGTGGTAATACCTTTATGCTCATAAGAACGCCACATCAGCTCAATGCAGGCCACAGCCGCTTTTTTTAACTGCTGGTCTGTGCAATCCATTGGCCTTAAATCGGGATGAATGCCCGCGACAAATAAAATTTCGCTTCTTAAGTAGTTGCCAACTCCCGCAATAAAAGCCTGGTCTAACAGAAGTGCTGTCCACCTTCTGCGGCGGAAACGCGAGCTTTTAAATCGCTCAACAAGTTCATCGGCTGTCACATAGTCATTTAAAAGGTCGGGACCGACTTTAGCGATAAATGGGTGGATTTCTACTTCTTCATTCCTCAGTACCTCTATATCTGAAGCGCTGTAAAGGAGCGCAGATTTTTCCTCATTATGGATAGCAAAGCGAAGCTGGCGGTTCGTCTTCGGATAATTATGAGCATTGCGTATATACCATTTTCCATACAGCTGGTTATGCGAGTAAACAGTATAGCCGTTATCAAAGCAGATCAGCATCGCCTTTCCTTTTGTTTCTACTTTAAGGATGTTCGCGCTTTTCAATAATGACTCGTAGTCCTTTAAATGATCAAAAGCAAAAAAGATATCAAGTACAGGTTTTCCGGTGATGGCTTTTTCCACATCATCCGCAGCACGTCGTATTTCTGGTCCTTCCGGCATTTTTTTCACCTTTTCTTTCCTATATTGTATTTAAATAAAAGAGGGAAATGGCGAGACTCCTGCTTAAAAACGGGCGGCCGAGACCCCGCAGCGAGGAGGTTTCGTTAAGGGAAGCGAGCCAATCCTCATAAAGAATAGAATCTGTGTAAATGAATTATCGTATGTATTTAAAAGAAAAAGCAAATAAAAGGGATCTGAGAATGCTCAGATCCCTTTTTCTCATATTTATTTAGCTGGTCATCAGCATGCCGCCGTTAATATGAATGAACTGTCCGGTAATATAAGTGGAATCATCTGAAGCAAGCAATACATAGCTTCCGACATGTTCTACAGGCTGGCCTGGACGTCCCATTGGAGTTTCCGTGCCGAATTCTTCAACTTTTTCATCGTCAAAGGAAGCCGGAATGAGCGGTGTCCAGATAGGACCTGGCGCTACGCCGTTGACTCGGATGCCTTTTTCGACTAACTGTGCAGCCATCGATCTCGTAAAGGCAACGACAGCACCTTTTGTTGACGTATAATCGACAAGCTGTGGATTTCCTTTATAAGGGTTAACAGAAGCTGTATTAATGATGGCACTTCCACGCTCTAAGTGCGGGATAGCAGCTTTTGTCATGTAGAACACAGAATAAATATTGGTTTTAAATGTTCGTTCCAGCTGCTCAGCAGAGATCTCTGTAAGATCTCCTGTTGGATGCTGCTCGGCTGCGTTATTCACGAGAATATCCAATTTGCCAAGCTCATTTACCGTCTGCTCTACGGCGTCGCGGCACACAGATTCTTCGCCCACGTCGCCTGGAATTAAAATAGCGCGCCGGCCTTCCGCTTCTATTTTTTCCTTCGTATATTGTGCATCTTCATGTTCATCTAAATAGGAAATCGCGACGTCTGCCCCTTCTTTCGCATATCCAATCGCGACCGAACGTCCGATTCCGCTGTCGCCTCCTGTAATTAAAGCAACTTTTCCTTTTAATTTATTTCCACTTGTATAATCCTCATCCGCCTGAAGCGGCAGTGGATCCATTTCGCTTTCATAGCCAGGCTGTCTATTCTGTACCTGTCCCGGCTGTCCATCTGTTTGTCTATCCATGCGGCTCATATATAAATTCCTCCTTGTAATTTGTCCCTAGACGTTTCATTCCACCTGGGCAAATTTTCAAACTATGGAAGTTGTAATTATTATGTTGAAAAAGGGCTTTATGACAATTTAATCCATACGTCTTATACGGTTTAAGTCCCTAGTAAAAAAGGGTATGGATGAACTATGCCTTGAGATGTGAAATATCTACTAATTTAAACAAAACATTTCTAATATAGGTTTTAAGTTTCTGTACGTGGGAATTTTGATTAAAAGCCCAAAGCTTGAATGCTTGAAAAAAAGTAGGTGATGAACATGAGTCGTAAGGAAAATCAACACGACGATTCATCCGATAATATTTTTGAGAAAGTTGAAGGGGGTGTTAAAAAGTCAGCCAGAGCCGTCAAAAAACAATGGCCCCGAGTTAAACGAGTAGCAAAAAAAGCAGATGACCCGGCAGAAGCTAAAGAATATGCAGAAGATGAAGTAAAAGATGAAATGAGCGATCAAGTTAAGAAGCAGTTTAAAAAGCAGATTCAATCTGGGGCAGGCAAGCTAAGGGATAACCTTGAAGAGAAGAAAGAAGAAAATGCCGATAAAGTTCACAGTAAAGCACAGGATGCTAAAGAGAAAATGCAGGAAAACCTGCTTGAATTTAGAGAAGGCGTCAAATCTTTTAAGGAATCCGGCGAGGAAGTACAGGAGAAAATAAGCGGGAATGCGCCTTCTGATAATAAGAAAGACAAATCAAAAGTCAAAAACAGCACCGATATTAAGGGTGTAAGCAGCCTGAAGAGTTATGACCAAGTCAAAGGCTCTAATGATATTAAAGGAGCCTCTCATATTAAAGGTTATTTTGATTAATTATTGAAAGGAGCATGATGAAAGATGGCTATTCAAAAGTCAACAGATAGTTCAAGTTTAGCAGAGGTAATTGACCGTATTTTGGATAAAGGGATTGTAATTGATGCTTATGCTCGTATTTCAGTAGTAGGTATTGAATTAATCACCATTGAAGCAAGAGTGGTAATTGCCAGTGTGGATACTTGGTTACGCTACGCTGAAGCCGTTGGACTTCTTCGCGATGAAGTGGAAGAAGAAGGACTGGGCGGCCGCTTAAGCGACCAGGAGTATTCTAGACCTTCTCAGCAGTCTCAGCAAAATGAACGTGCCCAATTTAATATTTAAACAAAAAAGAGGGCTGGAGTTCAACCTCTAGTCCTCTCATTTAATGTTTAGGATAGTGAGGGATTAGCTTATGAAAATTATGGACAATGTGACGGATTTTTTTAGAGAGCATATTGCTCCGCCTCATAAAATCATTTCCGTAAAAAAGCGGGAAGAGGATGAAGGCTGGCGGGTACTTGTAGAAGTTATCGAAGAAAGAGAATATATGCGCAAGTACGCGCATGATGAAATGATTGGTTTATATGAAGTGATGATAGACAGTGATAAAGAAGTTGAAGAATTTAACCGAATCAGCTTAAGATTCCGCAGTGATTTGGAAGAGCAGGAACAATGATATAGGGAGGGGAGAGCATGACAACATTAAAACCCACCAGGCTGACGTCTAAAACGCAGCAAAACGTGTACGACCATCCCTATTTTAAAAGCCTGATTAAACGGTCTCAAAGGTATTTAGCTGCCGGATATCCGGTTCATTATACAGGACCATCAGGGATAGGGAAGACTACACTTGCCCTCCATCTTGCTAAAAAACGCAATCGTCCTGTCCTTTTGATTAATGGAAATAAGGACTTATCAAATGAGGACTTAATTGGAGCATATACCGGTTACCGGCGTAAGAAGCTTAACGATAATTTTGTCAGAACCGTTCATAAGATTGAGGAAAACGTTTCTGAAGAATGGGTGAACGGCCGTCTGTACGAAGCTGTAAAAGAAGGATACACGGTCGTCTATGACGAATTTACCCGATCTCAGCCGGAAACTAACAATTTATTTCTTTCGATATTAGAAGAAGGCATTCTTCCCCTTTACGGCACGAAGCGGACAGAATCCTATATTGATGTCCATCCGGATTTTTCGATTATTTTTACGAGTAATCCTGCCGAATATGCAGGGGTTTATCAATCACAGGATGCACTGCTTGACCGAATGATTACGCTGTCTCTTCATTCGATGGATGAAGAAGCGGAAATTGCGGTTGTCAGCAGCAGGACTGCCATCAGTCAGGAAAAAGCGGAAAAAATTGTAGGGTTCATAAACGGTGTACGGGGAATATGTGAAGGAGCCGATGGGGAAGACAATTTAAGCTTACGGGCTTCGCTGATGATAGCGGAAGTCGTTCAAAGATATAACATTAAAGTAAATGGAAGCAATGAGGAATTTCAGGATATTTGTCTTGATATTACACTTTATCCGCTGCAAGTCTGCACACAGTATTCAGAGTCATTTGATGAATTAAAAGAAAAGATTTTAGATGAATGCAGAAAGGTATAGGGGGATTTGCACATGGATCAGGAAACAGGAATTTATATTTTTTGCAGTATTCAGACCAATGAAAAACCAGAGTTTGAACCCATTGAATTTGAAGGTGAAACCCGCGAAATTTTCACGATTCATTATCAGGATGCGGCAATGATTGCGGCTGAAGTGCCGATGAAGATTTATCACCCGAATAAAGATAACCTAATGCTTCACCAGCAGGTTATCTCCAGCGTAATGGAAGTATCCGACACAGTAGTTCCGATTAGTTTTGGAAATGTTTTCAATTCCTCGGAAGATGTCGAAGTTCTGTTGGAAAATCTTTATCCGCAGCTGTCTAAGCTGTTCCCGGAAATTAAGAATAAAATCGAGGTTGGCCTAAAAGTAGTCGGTAAGAAAGAATGGCTCGAAGAACAGATTTCTCACAATGAAAAAGTGATGAAGCAGAAAAACCAGGTGTCCCAAAAATCGAAGGATGCCGGCTATTTCGACCGTATTCAGTTAGGGGAAATGGCTCGTAAATTCTTCACTTCCCTCCAGGAAGAAATCGAACGTGATATTCATGAGCCGCTGCTTAAGCTTTCAGCATCCGCTAAAGCTAATGATCCAATCGGTGAAAAAATGCTGTTGAACGGCTCGTATCTGATCGATCGTGAAAAAGAAGATCAATTTGATGCGAAAGTTAATGAACTTCACGATAAATGGCAGGAAAAAGTCGATTTCAAATATACCGGTCCATGGCCGGCGTATAACTTTATCAATATTAAGTTAAAGGTGGAGGAACCGACATGATTTTTAAATTATTCACTTCGCCCATCAGCCTGCTGAAGAAAGTCGGGGAACATGTCAAAGAAGAAGTGGATAAAGAGTATTATGATTTGGAGCATATTCAGCAAAAGCTCATACACCTGCAAATGATGTATGAGCTAGAGGAAGTCTCAGAGGAAGTCTATAAGGAACAGGAAGAAGAACTGCTGCAGCGATATGAAACTGCCAAGAGACTGGAGATGGAACAGTGGCAGGATTTAACGAAGAGATAAATTACAGGGGAGAATGGCGATTATGGGTAAATTCATTTATTTATACGGCATTATCAAGTCACCACTGGATGGGGCGGATCCTTTCTCTTCAATGAAAGGAATCGATGACGAACACGAGGTTCATTTAAAGGAATTTGGTGAGTTGTCAGCAGTCGTCTGTCATGTGGATGAGTCAGAATACGGGGAAGAAGTCTTAGAAGAGAAAACAAACCAGATGGAATGGGTTCAGAAAAAAGCCTTCCATCACCATGAAATGTTAATGAAGCTTAATGAAGAAAAAACCATTATACCGATGAAATTTTGTACGATTTACCAGAGCGAAAACAGCCTGGCAAAGATGATAGATGATTATAAATCACAAATGCTGACACTAATAGAGCAGCTTGATGGAAAAGAAGAATGGAACTTGAAAATATATTGTGATCGCGAAAAGTTAACGAAACTGGTCGCCGATCACAATTTGAATATAAAAGAAAAGAAAGAAGAAATCGCCCAGATGTCAAAAGGGCGCCAATATTTAGAAACAAGAAAACTTGATCAATATATAGAGCAGGAAGCCGAAAAAGAGGAAGCTCAGTTTGGTTCCGACCTTCACGGTCAATTAATTGAGTGGAGCATACAGGATACTGTAAAGAAGAATTGGAAGCGTGATGTCACAGGAAGAGAAGAAGATATGTGCTGGAACAGTGCTTATCTTGTTCCACTGAAGGATGTAGAGAATTTTCTAGGGTTAATTTCAGAAGCCAGTGAAAAGCATAAAGATTCCGGTTATATCCTTGAAGTCACTGGTCCGTGGCCGGCGTATCACTTCGTAAATCTATTGCAAAGCGAGGAGTAAGCAATGTCGTATAGAGAAGACTTTAAAAACAAAGAAGTTGGCCTAATCGATATTCTTGATACGGTCCTCGATAAAGGAGTAGCGATTAAGGGAGATCTTATTATTTCAATTGCTGGAATTGATCTAGTGTATCTCGACTTGCGTGTGCTCATCTCATCTGTCGAAACCCTCGTGCAGGCAAAAATGGACACGGACTCGATATCTTCGAAGCGATTTGATCAAGAGAAGGAGGATTTAACTTATGTCACAGAGCAGTCTTAAGCATCAGCCTCCCAAAAGCGGAAGAATTAATCTCGATCCTCAAGGTGCCGAACAAGGTCTAGCGCAGCTCGTTTTAACTGTCATCGAGCTGTTAAGGCAGCTTGTCGAACGGCATGCCATCCGCCGAGTAGATGGAGGCACATTAACAGAAGAAGAAATTGAAAACCTGGGCCTCGCCCTGATGAACTTAGAAGTGAAGATGGATGAGCTGAAAGAGATTTTTGACCTGGATGATGAGGATTTAAACATCGACCTTGGTCCTCTTGGAAACTTACTATAGAAAGGAAGGTCAATTATGGCAGTAGAACATCCAACACAGTCATCAAGCCTAGTGGACGTTTTAGAAACCGTCCTTGATAAAGGAGTAGTTATCGCAGGGGATATCCGAGTGGGAATTGCCGATGTCGAACTCCTCACAATTAAAATTCGGCTTATTGTAGCTTCAGTAGATAAAGCAAAAGAAATTGGCATGGACTGGTGGGAAACCGATCCATACCTGAATTCTAAAGCAGCTGAGCAAAATAACGAGCAGCTTGAGAAAGAGAATAAAGAACTGCAGAAGCGTATCGAACAATTGGAAAAAAACACAGGACGATCAAATAACCGATTCGTATAAAATTTTGGAGGAGTGAAGAGTAATGGGAGAGAAATCAAACAATAAAAGAGGAATGTTCGCTAGAGCAATCGTAGGAGGTCTTGTCGGAACAGCGGCTGGAATTTTTATGAAACCGCGCAAGTCAGACAGTTCCGATCAAGATCAAGAAGGCAAGGAGGAAGAATCAGGGACTTCCTTAAAGGATAAAGGGAAAGCAGCTGGCGTAAAAGCTAGTGAAAGCTTTAGAAAAGCTAAAATTAAAACGAAAGAAAAAACAAAAGATGCAGCCAGCAAGACAAAAAGTACGGCTGGCAAACTGAAGAAAAAGAACAGGCAGGAGGAAGAAGACTCCTCTGAAGACGTAAATGAAGAGTTAAACATGCAAGAGGAGGAAGAAGAAGAGTACTTTGATGGCCAGCCGCAAGGTGAGCAGGAGGAGAATGAAGAGACTGACGACCAGGCGGAGGACCAGGAAGAAGATGACGCTAGTGATGAGGCAGCGGCATCTATGGAAGAAGATTCTGACTCTGAAGATGATGAAAGTGAAGAGAAAGAGTCTGAATCTGATGAAGACGATGTAGATGAGGAAGAAGACCAGGAAGATGCAAGCGAAGAAGCAGCTGCATCGAAAGAGAAAGATTCTGGCAAAAAAGGCAAAAAATCTTCGAAGAAGCAGGAAAACAAACAGTCCGATGAAGAAGACGATGTAGATGAAGAAGACCAGGAAGATGCAAGTGAAGAAGCGGCTGCATCGAAAGAGAAAGACTCTGGCAAGAAGGACAAAAAATCTTCGAAGAAGCAGGAAAATAAGCTGTCTGATGAAGAAGAAGACGATGAAGATGAGGAAGACCAGGAAGACGCTAGTGAAGAGGTTGCTGCTACCGTAGAAGCAGAGCCTGAAACAGAGACCGAAACTAATGAGAAATCCTCTAAAGCTCAAAAAGACAAGAAATCCAGTGATGATAAAGATGAAGACGACGATGACGAAGACGACGAGGACAATGAAGAAGAGGAAACAGATCAGCAGCAGAATTCCAACAAGCAGAAAAAGTCCAATAAGTCCGACTCTAATTCCACAACTAAGAGTTCTTCCAACAAGTCTAAAAGCAATGGCAATTCAAAAGGAAATTCGCCAAAAATGAACACGAATAATAAGTCCAATAATAATTCGAAGTCAAACGGAAAGCAAAAGAAAAAAACCACTCTCTCTAATAATGATGACACAAAAAAATAGAGTTTAAAGGGCATAAAAGGAGGCTTTAAAATGGACGATGTTCTGCAGACGTTTGTGAAAGCAGCAAATAATTATGACTTTTCATTAGATATTACCCTTAATGTGAATGGAGCTTTAATTTCAGGTACTACGATGTCAGCAGAGGAATATTTAAATTCCATTTCCTCTGTTTTTGATGAAGGGAACGATGTTTCTCAAGCGATTGGCGAAAAGCTGAGTCAAGCGGGTCAATCAGCCAAAGAGAATTCAAAAAGCGTTTCTTATATTCATTTGAAAAACACGCGGATCTTTAACGGAGATGCTGATTCAACACCAGCTGAAGGGGACTTTTACTGGCGAGGCAAACTCGAACAGGTGGATGGCTTCTTTCTAGGCAGAATTTCATCTGAAGAAGAATAAGTTTAGTAAGAAGCGGTACACGGCCGCTTCTTTTTTGTGTCATACTTACATATAAAGAAGCTTCGCAGAAGAAGAGGGGGAGGCGCTTATGTATCCTTATATTTTGATGACCTTAGTAGTCATTATGTACGCGGGAAATATTTTAGTGGGGAAGGCGATCAATGACCTGCCTCCGTTTACTATTACTTTTTTTCGTTTGTTAATTGCCTTTATCGTATTACTTCCGATCGGGTATCGAAGTGCCTGGAAGAATAAGTCCGTGTTTTTGGAAAACAAAAGAGCGGTCTTACTGCTGTCCCTTTCCGGCATTGCTTTATTTAATACCTTTATTTATGGGTCCTTGCAATTTACGTCTTCAACTAATGTGGCGATTTTGGAGTCAGCGATACCAGCGGTTACGGTTATTTTGAGTTTAGTGATATTAAAAGAAAAATTACTCCGTGTTCAGTGGCTGGGCGTTATTTTATCTCTCGCCGGGGCTGTATGGGTGATCCTGGACGGCCGGTTCCTTAATTTAAGCCAGATTGAGTGGAATGTGGGAGATCTGATCATGATTGGAGCGATTTTATCGTGGGCGTTTTATTCGGTCATCGTCAAGCTCCACATGTTCCGCTTCCCTCCTTACGCGGCTGTGCTCGTCATCACCGGTGTTGCGTTAGTGGTACTTTTTCCTGCTGTTTTGATTGAATGGCTGCTTGTTGGCTTTCCAACCATTACTCAGCCCGCCTATTTGGCCGGTTTATTGTACCTAGGGATTTTCCCGTCTTTCATCGCCTTAATTTTTTATAACCGTGCGGTCGATTTATTAAGTGCTTCTAAAGCATCGATCTTCTTGAATTTGCTGCCCGTCTTTACCATGGCCGGAGCTTCTCTCTGGCTGGACGAAGCGATTAGGCCGATGCATATTGTGGGGACCTGTATAGTCATCGCCGGCGTCATTTTAACGACTCAAGGAGGAAAAACACCAACTAAGGAAAAAGTATCAGATTTAACTGCACCAGCAGAGGGTAATACAAAATAAAGGTATTACTACTTTAAATAATCTTAGTTTAATCCTTAATTTCAAGCATTTTTTACGTTTCGTCCCTTAAGATGAGGGTATCTTTTCCATATAAGGAGGAATGATCAACATGTCCCTAACGGCAATCAGTTTACTAATCATTGCAGTATCCTTTGCTGTCCTCACCATTTTTGTCGTAAAAGTTCTAAAAGCTGCTTCCCAGACGATGGAACGAGTGGCCGGCACTTTAGAAAGTGTGGAGAGCAAAGTTGACGGAATTACAAAAGAATCAGAGCAATTACTGCAAAAATCCAATTCTCTCGCTGTGGATGTCCAACATAAAAGTGAATCCCTGGACAGCTTGTTTGATTCACTCCAGAATGTCGGCACAACAGTTGGGAATGTGAATGATACGATGAACGTTCTCGCACAGAGCATGAATAAGGAATCTCATCGACATTCTGACAATATCGCACACTTTATGCGATGGGGAGATACAGCCATTAATCTATACACAAAATGGAAATTAAGAAAACAAACGGTAGACAGCCCATCAAGATAGCAAAAGAAACTAAAGGAAAAGAGGTTTTGAAATGGATCTATTAGGTATTGGAGTATTGATCATAGGCATCGCATTCGCGATCGTATCGATTTTTCTAATGAAAGCATTAAATAATCTGGCTAATGTCTTAAAAGGTGTCGACCGAACAGTAGAAAAGCTTCCCGAGCAGCTTGATGAGGTAATGGCGCAGACGGTTGAAGTGTTAAACAATAGTAATGATACATTAGCTGATGTAAATGTGAAAATTCGTGCCCTCAGCCCGCTGTTTTACATTGTGGGTGACATTGGAGAATCTTCCCGAAAGTTAACTTCCTCACTAGTGGATGTTACAAAATCCATGAAGAAGAGTACATCAACAGGCGAAGCCAAAGTGAAAGAAAGAGATGTAAGCGGGCTCTATGGCGCCGTAGCCCTTGGTTATTATCTCACGCAAAAAAGAAAAGCTTTAAAAGAAGCAGCAGCGGCGAGTAAGAAAGCATGAGCCACACGATTAAAGAACGTAAACAGCCCAATAACCTCATTGCAGCAGTTATTTTTCTTATAAGTTTTTTGGGCGGCGCCTTATTACGTTCAAAAATTGCACCTGATGATCCTTCAATTCGTCAATCGACGAAAGGCTATGTAAAGGATAAATATAATCAGAAAACAGACAAGCTGAATGAAAAAGGAAAGCAGAGGTACCAGGGCATTCAGCGAAAGAAACAAAGTTTAAAGTCAGAGGCAAGAAAAGATGCAATTACGCAAGTTTAACAAAAAAAACAGATAGATTCCCATATTGGAATCGGAAGGAGAGCATTATGTCTAACCAAACACAAACACCAGAAACAACACTAAGAGCACAAACAGAAGAGAAGAAGTCAAAGAAGGGTAAATTAACATTAGCGATTACTGCTGGAGCTTTAGCTGGAGGTATTGCCGTTCTAGCCACTCCATCAGCTCGTAATAAAGTTAAAGAGAAATCCTCCTCCACGAAGAATTCTGTCAGCCAATATGTCGCTGATGTGAAGTCAGATCCATCTGGAGCTAAGAATGATTTAATGCAGCGAATTCAAAAAACGGCCTCCATTACAAAAGAAGCGCTGAATAAAATCCAGAAGATCTTAGATGAGCAAGGAAAAGACATTAAAGAAAAAGTAGAAGATGTAACAGAAGAATCCCAGGAAATCGTCTCCACAGCTAAAGAAGCCGGTGAAGAGCTGAAGGATGTCGGCGACAAAGTAAAAGAAGCGAAAGAAGAGCTGACGGACTCCGCTAAAGATGAAGCCGCTGCTTCTACAGAATCAGGCAGCAGCAAAGATGATGATAACGATACGGACCATACAGTTACGAAAACTCCAATTAACTAAATAAAAGAGAAATCCCCTTTTCAAAAAGAAAGGGGATTTTTTTATGTGAAATATTCTAAAGAAGCTTCAGGGAAGAATTGTTCAATATATCCTCCAAGTGTTTCCTTCATCTCGCTCTGCTCATCCTTTTTATAAACATACTTGCCAATTCCATAACGTCCCCACTTGTACTGGCGCTTCTCTTCGTCCATTTCAAGCTTCGTCATTGGGTAGTTTTTCTGAATGACGCGTTTGGCTGGTTTGGTAAAGCGGTGCTGAATCAATTCGAACGTTAAATCTTTTACAGCGTGAGGCGGCAGTTTAGCATCCAGCTGTTCAAAAAGCTCGCGGTATCCTTTTTTCCAGTCATCGTACAGGTAAATCGGAGCGATGATAAATCCAAGCGGGTAACCAGCTTCTGCGACTTTAACCGCAGCTTCAATTCGTTCATTTAGACGCGACGTGCCCGGTTCTAAAAATTTAATGACATAATCTGCGTTTAAGCTGAAGCGAAATCTCGTTCTCCCGTTATGATCGGCATCAAGCAAATGATCGACATGAGCAAACTTGGTCACGAACCGCAGGCGGCCGTGCTCGGATTTCCCAAAGTATTCAATTGCCTCTTTGAGTGTATGGGTTAAATGATCAACCCCTACGATATCTGACGTACACGAAGCTTCAAACCTCGTTTCCTGCGGCGCACGTTCTCTCATATACTGCTCGGCGGACTCGAAGATTTCATCTGTATTCACATAGGTTCGGATATACGGCTTGCTTCCCATCGTCGTCTGTAAGTAGCAGTAATGGCAATGGCCCATGCATCCTGTAGCAAAAGGAATCGCGTACTCGGCTGACGGCTTGGACGTATCAAATTTCAATGTTTTTCGAACGCCCACTACGAGTGTTGATTTAGCGACCCGGTATTTTTGAAAATCATTTTCTCCCGGCAGGTTTCTCACCTGGTTATGGGAGGTCGTTTCCCTAATTTCTATATCCATGTCTTCAAATTTCTTCTTAAGCCTCTGCCCAAGCGGATACTCAAGCGCCCGAGGCTCGATATAGACGAGCTGAGGAACGAACGGCTTTACCATTCCAGTCCCCCCTCATAAGTAGAGCCGAAACTCTCCTCAAACGCCATCTCTGCCTCTTTTTCAGAAGGGTAGACGGCGATTCCGGCGTCGAGCGGATAATACGTTTCATATAAAAACAGGGCAAGTTCTCCCGGACGCTCGGGATTGTGGACGACTGCCGCTTTCTGGACGTTCGCGACATTATAAGTATGGGGATTGCGATAAATTACATATACGATATCTCCTGCTTGGTAGCTATGGCTGCCTGCTTCCATCATTTACACACCCTAACTCTAAGTTGTATGTGTTCATTGTTCCACTAGAGTTGAAAATTATGTAAATTAGTTATAGTATTCTAATTATACTGGATATTAAATTCTAAAAATATAATATGATGATAAGGAGTAGTACCACTTACCGAGGGTACCTGGTACCAGGATGGGCCTCAGCCTAATCAGCAGAGGAAATAGAAAGGATGATCGTATGGACATTATCAAATCAACTTATAAAAAGAGAGAAACGTATCGAATTACATTCGATTGCTCGCTTTTGTATGAGTGTGCGCTTAGCATAGCGGCAGTTACGAATACTCCTTTAATTGATACATTAGAACGGCCGTTACAAGCGATTAGAAAAAAGGCCAATCACACTCTGCAGAAACAGTTAAACGATGTGGAAGTACATAACACGTGGAAAGCTCTCCTGCAGCTCCTGCATCAAGACACTTTTTCCTCACTGAACTCATTCACTTCTTACATTAACAGCCTAAATGCCGAACAACTTCGCTTTGTATGTCTTCCTTATTTGGGGTATGAGCATGAGGAAGACCGCAAGAAAGCAGCAAACGGCGATAAGTCTTCCATCCAAATGTGGCAGAAAGAAACGGCGGATCATCCTTTTTACTCCCCGTATATTTCTTTTATTACATCAACGGACACGGATCATTTAAAAGAACATCTCGTTGAAGTCATGACGTTATGGTACGAGGAAATGGTACGGCCGCAGGAAGAGAAGATTGAAAAAGTTCTTCAAAAAGATATAAAAGACAAGCAGCGAATGCTTCAAAAGATCGATCCGGAAAGCTTTGTGAAATGGGCAACCGGAGGGATTCAGTATAGCCCGGAGCCAAGTGTGTATGAAGTGGTGCTCATCCCTCATCAAACGTATCGTCCGTGGAATTTAGAAGCTGATCTAAACGGAAAGAAGGTTTTTTATTATCCGGTCTCAAACCAGAGCATGGAAGGAAGCGACGCCTACACCCCCAGTCAATTTCTCGTTCAGAAATATAAAGCGCTTGGGGATGAAAACCGATTGAAAATCCTCAAGTATATGACAGAAGGGGAGAAGTCCCTTCAGGAGTTAACGGATTTGATGGGAATAGGCAAAACGACCGTTCACCACCATTTAAAAATGTTAAAATCCGCCCGAGTTATAGAGAATAACCGGCAGACGTACCGGCTGGTTCCCCATACGCTCGATACGCTGCCTCATGAGCTTCAGCAATTTTTAGATGGAGAGACCTATGAATAATAGGGTCGATCAGCCGCCTCCCTGGAAAAAGAATTTCCCTGTCTTTCGTTTAATTGGCGGAAGTGTCGTATCTTTTATAGGCGACCAGATTTACTTTTTGGCTTTGCCTTTCGTTGTCTTATCCTTAACCGGATCTCCGCTCGCCATGGGGATTGTTGCCTTTTTAGAACGGCTGCCCATTCTGCTTCAGCCTCTGCTCGGTGTTTTAGCCGACCGTTATCATAGAAAGCTTCTTTTAATCGTTTGTGATATAGGAAGGGGCACACTGATTGGCCTGATCGGATTCCTGTATGTGTTTGATCAGTTGCAGATGTGGCAGCTGTATACAGGCGCTTTTGGTATGGGTGTGTTAAGCCAGCTGTATAATACGGCCCAGTTTGCGTCGATACCTGCTCTCGTAAGGGAACACGACCTTGAAAAAGCCAATGCGGTAAACGGCGGCTTGTTTCAGGCGGCTGTCCTTATTGGTCCTGGATTAGGCGGGATCATCGTCAGCATGTACCATCCGGGCTATGCGTTACTCATTAACAGCTTAAGCTTTTTTCTCGCTTTAGCCGCCCTTCTGACCCTGCCGATTCGTCCGCACGCGTCTAAAAGGAAAAACATGTGGCGGGAAATGAAAGAAGGTTTCACTCACGTTTATAAGATTAAACCGATTTTCTACACTAATATTGCCATGCTTATTTCCATTTTCGGCACCACACTGTTTCTTACGATGATGGTTTTTCATATGAAGGATACTGTGGGACTGAGCGCTGCCTCTATCGGCTGGCTACTGTCAGCGGGAGGGGCATCGGCGATTTGCGGGGCCTTCCTCTCACCATTTCTTAAGAAAAAGTGGAGTTACCGTCAGATCCTGTTTACCGCTTCTTTTCTCGGCGGCCTTTCGATCATTGGTTTCAGCCTGACCCACTCTTACTGGTCGCTGCTATTAATGAATGCCATCGGTACTTTGGCGGCTTCCATTCAAAGTCCTTGTATTATCACGATCCGGCAAAAATTAACCCCGGCCCGTCTGTTAGGCCGTGTCCAGGCCACGAGTCGGCTGATCAGCTGGCTGTCGATGCCAGTCGCTGCATTATTTTCCGGGGTTTTTTCAGAAGCAGCCAGTACGACTTTTACGATTTTATTAGGGGGAATATTAGCGGCAGCCGCCTCAATATTTTACTTACACCCCTCATTAGATTTATCATCAGAAAAAGAAGCGGCCTAACGTAAAACCTGGCAAAGGAGTGAAACGTCTATATGAATATAACGCATGCGACGACAGAAGAAATCAATGAAATCCTTCCAAGAGTGCAGGAATCGCTTGAAGAAGGATCGCGCGGTTATTATGAAGTGGATCAGGACAAGGCTTCCCGGATGATGCAGGATGTGTTAAGCCAGGATGGCCAGATCCAGGTGGTCACCGAAGAAGGCCAGGTGGTCGGCTGGGTCGTGTACGGCCAGCAGGACGACAGATTTTCTGGGGAGAAAGTGGGATTTATCTACGATTTATTTTTGAGAAAAGAATATAGAGGAAAGGGGTATGCCAGGGCTTTAATGGATAGTGCCTTAAGAGAGCTGAAGCTGCAGGGCATGACGTCAGTGCGGCTCGTCGTGTATGCAGGCAACCATGCGCGTGCTTTATACGAAAAGCTTGGATTCACCGAACAGCGGACGGTGATGGCGAAGAAGCTTTAAATTCCTAAAAACGAAAAGGGGCTTGATCAATGAATCCTCTCTTAAATGAACTGGGGACTGTTTTTATTCCTGTAAAAGATGTGGAAAAGGCACGGGATTGGTACTGTGATCTATTAGGTGTGCCGGCTGATGGCGAGGTGCTTCACGGCCACCTCTATGTCCTACCTATGAAAGGTACAGGAATTGTGCTCGACAGTAAAATTTATGCAGAAGAGGCGACTTTTAAAGTGCCGGCTTTTCATTTTAATACCAAAGATATTGAAGGGGCCTATCAGTTTATGAAAGAGAAACAGATGAATCTGTTAACAGATGTGGAGAACGGTCACTGGTTTAAGTTTACTGATCTGGATGGGAATGTCCTGATGGTGTGCGAGTGCTGAAGAAAGTACCTGTGATTCAAGTGTGTGAACGTATGCAGTTCGTTGGGTTTCGCTGGGAGGCCCGCTGAATATATGCTGTAAATAAGAGGGTTAAAAGATTTCAAGAAATTGGACATCTATTTATCTCTCGAAATGGTCGAAAATCTATAAAATAACTATTATAATATAAACGAGTTTCATAATTTATAAAATACTGTCGAAAAGTGAACTATTAAATATTGCGCTTCCTCGATACTTTAATAGGGAAAATATGATAAAATAAGTTAAGAGTAAAAAGGCATTACGAATGCGCAGCAGCTATTTAGCCTGCGGCGCTTTTTTCTATTGGCTGTGAATGTTCCACGTGAAACAGCTGTGTGCCTGATCGCAAAAAGGTGGTGTTTGATCGTGTTACATCCTTTTAGCCGTCTGTTCGGACTGGGCGACAAGTCGGATTCAGAGCATGATGAGAGAGAAGAACAAGTCGAACAAGAAGAATATAATCCAGACGAAGTCATTCAAGTTCCTGTTGATCGCGTTCAACCAAACCGCTATCAGCCAAGAGCCATTTTCAACGAGGAAAAAATCAATGAACTCGCCCAGACGTTACATACACATGGGATGATTCAACCGATTGTCGTACGTCGACTAAATGAAGAACAGTATGAGTTAATTGCAGGGGAGCGCAGATGGCGTGCCGTTCAGACTCTTGAATGGGAAACGATCCCCGCGATTATTCGAGATATGGATGATGCCCAAACGGCTTCTGTAGCTTTAATCGAGAACCTTCAGCGTGAAGAGCTGACGGTTATTGAAGAAGCTGCGGCTTATGCCCGACTGCTTGAAATTCATGAGTTAACCCAGGAAGGGCTGGCTCAGCGTTTAGGAAAAAGCCAATCGACTGTGGCTAACAAGCTGAGACTTCTAAAGCTGCCGGAATCTGTTCAAATGGCTGTCATGACTAAAGAAATCACTGAACGCCATGCGAGAGCATTAATTGCTTTAAAAGATGAGGAAAAGCAGGAGAAGCTGCTGCAGGAAATCATCGAAAGACAGCTGAATGTAAAGCAGACAGAAGAACGGATTAAGAAAATGCAAGATACAACCCCTAAGAAAAGAAAGCCGAGGCTTAAAGGGGTTAACAAAGATATGAGAATTGCCATGAATACGATCCGCCAGTCTCTTGATATGGTTACAGATACGGGAGTCGACTTGGAAACGAATGAAGAAGACCACGAAGACTACTATCAATTTACGATAAAGATTCCGAAGAAAAAACCATAGAACTTAAGACTTCTCTCACCCATCTTCCTATGTTTAGATGGGTGTTTTTAAAAGCGGACAGTCATTCTGGCCTTGGCCGGTACTCCAAACAAAAAGGCAGGTGACAGCATGGGTAAAGTGATTTCCGTAGCTAACCAAAAGGGAGGCGTAGGGAAAACCACCACAGCCGTCAACTTAAGTGCATGCTTAGCATATTTAAATCATAAAGTTCTCCTCGTGGATATCGACCCGCAGGGCAATGCGACGAGCGGGGTAGGAGTGGAGAAAGGAACCGTCGATCAATGCATCTATGATGTGCTGGTCGGTAGTGTGAGCGCAGAAGATGTACGTACCACAACGATGGTAGAGAATTTAGAGACCATCCCGGCTACCATTCAATTAGCAGGAGCCGAGATTGAACTCGTTCCTACGATTTCCCGCGAAGTTCGTCTAAAACAGGCGATTGATGAAGTAAAAGGAGACTACGATTATGTCATTATCGATTGTCCTCCTTCTTTAGGGCTGTTGACCATTAATTCATTAACGGCTTCTGATTCTGTCTTGATCCCTGTCCAATGTGAGTATTACGCGTTAGAAGGGTTAAGTCAGCTGCTTAATACCATCCGATTGGTCCAAAAGCATTTGAATAAAAACCTGATGATCGAAGGTGTGCTTTTAACGATGCTTGACGCCCGCACCAACTTAGGAATTCAGGTAATTGATGAAGTGAAAAAGTATTTTCAGGAACGAGTCTATCAATCAATTATTCCCCGCAATGTCCGTTTGAGTGAAGCGCCGAGTCATGGAAAGCCGATTATTTTGTATGATGCAAAGTCTCGAGGGGCAGAAGTCTATTTAGAACTAGCGAAGGAAGTGGTAGCAAATGGCGAGAGGGTTAGGTAAAGGGTTAAATTCGCTGTTTACCGATTTAAATGCCAAGGACGACGAACAGTTGGAAGAAGTAAAGGTGAGAGAATGCAGGCCAAACCCTTATCAGCCTCGTAAGTACTTTACAGAAGAAGCCCTTGAGGAGCTGGCGAACTCGATCAAGGAACATGGTATTCTCCAGCCGCTGATTGTAAGAAAAAGTATTAAAGGGTATGAGCTGATCGCCGGAGAGCGAAGGTATCGTGCGGCTAAACAGGCTGGACTTGAGACGGTTCCTGTCATCGTTAGGGAAATGACGGATAATCAGATGATGGAAGTCGCGCTGCTGGAGAACCTTCAAAGGGAGAATCTTACGCCGGTTGAAGAAGCTCAAGCTTATCAGAACTTAATGGTGAAGCTTGGAATGACTCAGGACGAGCTTTCAAAAAGGCTTGGCAAAAGCCGATCTCATATCGCCAATCTCGTCCGCCTTTTAAATCTCTCACCAGAAGTGATCGAAAAGATTAACCAAGGAACTCTGTCCATGGGTCATGGACGGGCACTTTTAGGCTTGAAAAACGAAGATAAGATAACATTGGTTGTAGAAAAAATTGAGCGGGATAAATTAAATGTCCGGCAGGTGGAAAAGCTGATTGTTGAGCTGAACGAACGGAAGCCCCGCCAGAAAAAGAAGCCGGCGGAAAAAGATATCTTCATAAAAGAGCGGGAAGAAACGCTGAAAGAACGCTTAGGCACGGGAGTCACGATTCATAAAGGCAAGAGAAAAGGCAAGATCGAAATCGAATTTTCCGATCAGGAAGATTTGGAGCGGATACTAAACTGGATGGAACATAATAAATAGAGGAAAGGCCGGGTGAGCAAGCAGCCGGGCCTTTTCTGTTGTTAGGTTTCACGTGAAACACGCATTGGAGATGTAAAGGATGGCGTTATTAGGCACAATTGTTAATGGAGTATGTATTATCGTTGGTACACTGCTTGGTCTATTTTTCACAAAAATTCCGGAACGCTTTAAAGAGACCGTAATGAGCGGTGTCGGCCTTGCTGTTATGCTTATCGGTATGCAGATGGGGTTTGAAACAGACAATATTGTTATCGTGTTATTGAGTTTATTATCGGGAGCGATTGTCGGAGAGGCGCTCCATTTAGAAGAACGGCTGGAGTACATAGGACGCTGGATTGAAAGAAAATTTTCATCACCCGAGCAGAAGTCCACAATTGCGCAGGGCTTTATTACGGCTTCGCTTATTTTTGTCATCGGGGCGCTTGCTGTAATCGGTGCTTTGGACGGCGGGCTTCGCAACGATCATGAGATCCTGATCACCAAAGCGATTATTGACGGATTTGTCGCTTTAGTCCTTACCTCAACGTTAGGTATTGGTGTGATCTTTTCTGTCATTCCCGTCGTTTTATATGAAGGGTCGATTGCTTTACTAGCCACACAGATCAACCGCTGGATCCCTCGGGATATGCTCGACCTGTTTATTACAGAAATGACCGCTACCGGGGGCCTTCTGATTGTAGCGATTGGTTTGAATTTACTTAAGCTGACGAAGATCAGGGTAGCTAACCTGCTGCCTTCTTTAGTTATGGTGGGGTTTGTCTTATATGCAGCGCAGTGGTTTTAAAGTAGGATACCATTGGCCTTAAAAAGGGGACTAATGGGACGGGAACCACCTCGCTTTTTAGTGGACTAACGCCGAGAAACCTATTCTGCGCGGGATCGGATCGTCCGTTTTTTGCAGGAGCAATGTCTAGGATAAAAAAAGCGTGTTCCGTTTATGAAAAATGGAACCAAGGGGTCCGGGAAATTACTCACTTTCCGCGGGGAGCCGTCGAGCCTCCTCGTTTTCACTTCGGGGGTCTCGCCCCTGGCTCTTTCACCCTGCAGGAGTCTCGCAAGTTACCAGACCCCTTAAGTTGAAGAGAGAAAACGGAACGAAAACATTTTGTAAATCTCATGGAGGAAGAAGCTTTATTCCAAACCCCAAAGGAATCGTTTCCCAACAAGCTGAAAGAGCAGCGTAGCTAACGCTGCTCTTTTTTTGAGGTTATAAATGTGCGCGGCGGCTGTTTTAGTTTTGCGCTGATTCTCTTTTTCTCCGTCACCTTTAAGGCAGCGGCTATTTTCGCTGCCATGTTCATTACGACGTGCAGGCGTGTGTTCTGTAAAACGGCATATTCCATAAACCCTCCGACATTGACCATCCCGCTGATATGATAATCTCCGACTGCCGGCAGATCTTTCTTCAAGGCAGCTCCTGGCGTGAGAGCCCCTTCTCCAAAGACGATGTGGCCGATCGAAGTCTTTTTGCCGAGGCAGGCGTCTATCGCTAAGACTGTATGGCTGGCGTGCATAGTTTCAATGGCTGATAGTGTATCTTTTAAGTTTAGTGCATGGACAGGCTCTTCAAGTGTTCCATATACGTGGAAGGTCTGCAGCTGCTGTTCGGATAGCATCGAGCCTACTAATGGACCAAGAGCATCTCCTGTTGAACGATCGGTGCCAATGCAGATGATGATGACTTTCTCTTCATAAGGTAACGTATTGTGCAGATGCTCACTCAGGCTGTTGATGATATGAGGATCATCGGCAGGAAAACGCAGGTCTGTTTTTGTAAACTTGTCCTTCATACTCATAGCTTCTCCTCCACACACATATTAGTAACAGTATATAAAGGAAATCGGCGTTCTATACGTAGCAAAATACTTCGGGTGGGGGAGCGGTTCTAGATGATGGCAGGGGTTAAGTGGATCTTCTTGATTATAGGGACAACGATTGGAGCGGGGTATGCGTCGGGAAGAGAGCTATGGCAGTTTTTTGGACAAGACAGCAGCTTAGCCATCCTCTTATTTACGGTGATGTTTATGGTCTGCTGCGGATCTGTGATGAGCATAAGCTATAAACAGCAGTCGATGCACTATCTGCCTGTACTTAGGACGATTGTAGGCCGGCACCTGACCGGTGTGTACGACTGGATGATCATTTTTTATTTATTCACGACGACGATTGTCATGCTGGCTGGGAGCGGAGCCACACTACAGGCTTATGATATTTCCTACCGAGTGGGTGTATTAGTAATCGCTCTTCCGTTAATCCTGCTTTTTGTCTGGGATGTAAAAGGACTCGTTATTATGAATGCTCTCGTGCTGCCTGTTTTAATTGTCGGGCTCCTGTTGATTCTTTTTCTGTTCATAACAGATCAGAAGCTTTCTTTATTTGAGCATATCGGCGATACTGCCAATTGGATGGCAGCCTTTCCTTTCACCGCGCTTAATGTCCTTCCGTTAGTAGCAGTTCTTGGAGCGGTAGGCAGCCGGATGAAGAGTCGGCGTGAAGTGTGGGTGGCAAGTATAGGAAGCGGATTTTTACTAGGAAGTATCTCATTTCTTTATAACAGCAGCCTGATTCAAATATCAGAAGAAATTCTATTGTATGAAATCCCGCTATTTGCCATATTGAAGCATTACCCTTATTCCATGATGGTGTTTATGTCTATTGTCATGTGGATTGCGATTTTTACAACGGCGGCCTCGGGAACGTTCGGGCTCGTTACGAGATTCAGGGAATATTGGAAACAGCCGCTGTGGATCATAGCATTTGCGCTCATTGCCGTGATGCTTCCCTTTACTTCTTTCGGTTTCTCTACATTAATTCAATACTTATATCCTTTATATGGCGTGTTAAATTTGTATATTTTAACAGCTTTGCTTCTCTACCCGGTCACTCATCGATTTAAAACCAGCTGAAAACCTGTTAAAATAATCTCAAACACAAAAGAGGCAGGGGAATAGCTGTGGTAGATGAGGTTGTGCAGGAAAGCGAAAATATATTTCAATTTATAACAGGGCCTGAACTTTGGCTTGCCGTTGGTAGAGGCGCTTTAAAAATAGTATTGATCCTGATCATTTCTTTCATTATTATAAAAGTTGGACAGCGCGTTGTTTCCCAGTTCTTTGCCCAAAGAAGGCAGGGGCCTTTCTCGATTACCGCGCGAAGAGAAGCAACCCTGAAAAAGCTGGTTATTAATACATTAAGCTATATTGTTTATTTTTCGGCTTTTATTATGATTCTCGAAACCTTTACGCTTGATATTGGCGCATTACTCGCCGGTGCCGGGATTGCCGGGCTTGCGATAGGTTTTGGTGCACAGAACCTTGTGCGCGACGTAATCAGCGGATTCTTTATAATCTTTGAAGACCAGTTTTCCGTAGGTGACTATGTCATGGCTTCTGGTGCGGAAGGCTTTGTAGAGGAGATTGGGCTGCGTATATCCAAAATTAAAAGCTGGACAGGCGAGATTCATATTCTTCCAAATGGTAATATCACTCAGGTCACAAACTACTCGATTCATAACAGTATCGCGGTCGTTGACGTTAGTATTGCTTACGAAGGCGATATTGACCGCGCGGAAAAAGTAATATTAGAATTGTTAGAGGAAATGCCAGACCGTTACGAGGAACTTGTAGCTACTCCTGAGTTATTAGGTGTTCAGAATTTAGGAAACTCAGATATTGTGATGCGAATTATTGGAGAAACTTATCCGATGGAGCACTGGGCCATAGGACGTGCCTTACGAAAAGAAGTGAAAAACCGACTAGACAAGGAAGGCATTGAGATTCCATTCCCTCGGATGGTTATGTATTCACGCCATGAGGAACCAAATTCACAGGACCATCGACGAATGAAAGATTAACAGGAGGAACGAGGTATGGCGGAAAAGACCTACGAATTAAATGATGTTGTTCAAATGAAAAAAGCCCACCCGTGTGGAGAGAACCGATGGAAGATCATTCGTATGGGAGCCGATATTCGCATTAAATGTGAAGGCTGCGGCCACAGTGTTATGATTCCAAGGAAAAAGTTTGAAGCTAAAATGAAAAAGGTGCTCGAAACACATAATGAGTAATCTTTGCATTTTTAATAATGAGAAGACCTTCAATTTTATAATTTTGCTATAAAGAAATAAGAGAACAAGCGCACCCGTGTGCTTGTTCTTTTATTTATGGCAAGGTTGTTATTTTCTGATAGAGTATCTATAATTGGTATGACCAACATACATGTATGTAAATCCTTAAGGAGTGGAATTTTATATGGCATTAACAGCAGGAATCGTAGGTCTGCCGAACGTGGGCAAATCTACTTTATTTAACGCGATTACACAGGCAGGTGCGCTGTCTGCCAACTATCCGTTTGCGACCATTGACCCTAATGTAGGGATCGTGGAAGTTCCGGACGCCCGTCTGCAGAAATTGACGGAGCTTGTCAACCCGAAGAAGACCGTACCGACAGCTTTTGAATTTACCGATATTGCCGGTATTGTAAAAGGGGCGAGTAAGGGTGAAGGTTTAGGGAACCAGTTCCTTTCCCACATTCGCCAGGTGGATGCGATTTGTCATGTCGTCCGCGCGTTTGACGATGAAAATATTACACACGTTTCAGGACAGGTGGATCCGATCTCTGATATCGAAACTATTAACCTTGAGCTGATCTTAGCTGACCTTGAGACAGTGACGAAGCGTATGGACCGCGTGGCGAAAATGGCCCGTCAGAAAGACAAGGACGCCGTTGCAGAGCAGACTGTGCTTGAAAAAGTGAAGGATGCATTAGAAAATGAACAGCCGGCCCGTGCTGTTGAATTCTCAAGTGACCAGCAGAAGATTGTAAAAGGTCTTCATCTATTAACTTCAAAACCGATTCTTTACGTAGCGAATGTTAGTGAAGACGAAATTGGCGAAGAAGATAATGAAAAAGTGAAGCAGATCCGAGAATTTGCTGCTAATGAAAACGCCGAAGTGATCGTCGTCTGTGCGAAAATTGAAGCAGAGATCGCTGAGCTTGACGGTGAAGAGAAGCAGGAATTCCTTGAGGATCTCGGAATTGCAGAGTCCGGCTTGGATCAATTGATTAAAGCGACGTATAACCTTCTTGGACTGGCTACGTATTTCACAGCCGGCGAGCAGGAAGTAAGAGCTTGGACATTTAAAGAAGGCATGACGGCTCCTCAGTGTGCCGGAATTATTCATACAGACTTTGAACGCGGCTTTATCCGCGCAGAGACCGTATCCTATGAAGATTTAACAGAGGCCGGTACGATGGGTGCTGCCCGTGACCGCGGCCGTGTCCGTTTAGAAGGTAAAGACTATTTAGTGAAGGATGGCGACGTTATTCATTTCCGTTTTAACGTATAAGCGAGGATCTCTCCGTTAGCTATTGTATTTCTAATAGACTTTTGATATAATACAACATTGTGAGTAATTATAGTTAAGATTACTCCTTGCTCCTTTTAACGAAAGGAGCCGCTAAGTCCATAAGGAGGTGAATACGGATGAGAAAATACGAAATTATGTACATCATCCGCCCAGATATCGAGGAGGAAGCTAAGACATCAGTTATTGAACGTTTCAGCGGAATTCTAACAGATAACGGTGCGGAAATCGAAGAAGTTAAAGAAGTAGGTAAGCGTCGTCTTGCATACGAAATTAACGACTATCGTGATGGCATCTACGTAACAGTTAACTTCAACGGCGATTCTGAAGCAATCAATGAATTCGACCGTCAAGCGAAGTTTTCTGATGATTTAATTCGTCATATCGCTGTACGCGAAGATGATCAATAAGGAGTGGTTCTGATGTTAAATCGTGTCGTTTTGGTCGGCAGATTAACGAGGGATCCGGATTTACGCTATACGCCAAACGGAGTAGCTGTAGCCAACTTTACGATTGCGGTTAACCGTCCATTCTCCAGCAATTCTGGAGATCGTGACGCGGACTTTATCAATTGTGTCGTTTGGAGACGTGCAGCTGAAAACCTCGCCAACTTTATGAGTAAAGGTAGTCTTGTCGGTGTTGATGGACGTTTACAGTCTCGCAGTTTCGACAACCAGGAAGGCAAGCGTGTGTTTGTAACAGAAGTAGTTGCGGACAGCGTACAGTTCCTAGAATCCAAAGGTGGTTCTTCCCAAGGTGGAGGAGGCCAGCAAGGTTCAGGATTCCAGCCAAATCAGAATCAACCGTCTAACAATAACTTTAATAATAACAATAATAATGATGACCCTTTCGCAGACAAAGGGGAACCTATCGATATTTCAGATGATGATTTACCATTCTAAAATTATGTAAGGAGGGAATGCCATATGGCACGTCGTGGACGCGGTAAACGTAAAAAGGTGTGTTTCTTCACAGCGAATGGAATTACACACATCGATTACAAAGATACTGATTTGCTAAGACGTTTCATTTCCGACCGTGGAAAAATTCTTCCTCGTCGAGTAACTGGAACTTCTGCAAAATATCAGCGTAAATTGACAAAAGCGATCAAACGCTCTCGTCAAATGGCTCTACTGCCTTACTCTGCTGAGTAAGACAGGCCTAAAAAAAGCCGCGAAGTCTTTCAAAGACTTTGCGGCTTTTTTATTGTCCAGGAAATTATAAAATTCCAAGCTGTGGATATATATGTTTAAAAGAGGAATTATAATTTTCGCCATCGCTTTCCAATAACATCTTTTATTTAATATCCATTAACTCTCTTAGTTCATCTTTATTTTGAAGCAGATCCGCGAGCGTATATTGATCAAGTACGTTCAGGAACGCCCCCAGCGCTTCATTGAGAAGGTGTTTTAGCTTACAGGCCGGAGTAATTACACAGTAATTCTCCGAGCTGTTAAAGCATTCGAGTAAATAAAAGTCGTCTTCCATCGCTTTAACGACCATCCCGATATTTATTTCTTCAGGGTTCTTCGCGAGCTTAACACCTCCGCTTCTTCCTCTAATTGTATCGATATAACCCAGCTTATTTAACTGATGAATGATCTTCCCAAGATGGTTTTCGGAAATATGAAAGACATCCGATATTTCTTTTTTGCTCGAGAGTTCATCACTTGGTTTTGTTGCTGTATAAATGAGCACACGCAGTGCATAATCGGTATATTTTTTTAGCCTCATAAATTTCGACCCTCATTTAGGTATGTGATTAACTAACATTCTACCATAGGAAGAAAGATGTGTCTTTGCATCTGTTTCCCCTATCATAGCAGTCTTTCCTTTATTGTTTCTTATTTTGTCACAAAAGATGTATTTTAAATATTGCTTTAGGAATCATATGTTTTATAATAAAGGAGTAAATGAAATACATCTTTTATAAAGGAGTTTTTCAAAATGAGAACGGAAAGTCCATATACGTTAGACCAAAAAACAATTGAAACTGTTAAAGCGACTGTGCCTGTTTTAGCGGAGCACGGGGAAGCGATTACTAAACATTTCTACCAAAGATTATTTGAAGCCCATCCAGAGCTGAAAAACATATTCAACATGACGAACCAGAGAGCCGGCCGCCAGTCTAAAGCGTTAGCTGGAGCTGTGTATGCCGCCGCTGCTCATATCGATAATTTAAGTGAGATCTTTCCGGCTGTAAATCAGATTGCAGAAAAACACCGCAGTTTAAATGTAAGACCTGAACACTATCCGATTGTTGGAAAATACTTATTAATTGCGATTAAAGAAGTCCTTCAGGATGCAGCGACACCGGATATTATGGAAGCTTGGGAAGAGGCGTATGGAGTAATTGCTCAAGCCTTTATCGATGTAGAAGCTGCTAAATATAAAGATGCAGAAGGCCAGACAGGTGGATGGAGCGGCTTTAGAAACTTTACGATCGACAAAAAAGTGCAGGAAAGCAATGTCATTACCTCCTTCTATTTAAAAGCAGAGGATGGCAAGCCGATTGCTTCATTCCGCCCGGGACAGTACATCACGGTGAAAATAGATATTCCAGGTGAGAAGTTTACGCACCTTCGCCAATACAGCTTATCAGACGCCCCTGACAAAGGTTATTACCGGATCAGTGTAAAGCGTGAAGACGGCCTTGAGGATAACCCGGATGGAGTGGTTTCCAATTACCTGCATCAGGAGCTCAAAGAAGGCGATATTCTGCCGATTACAGCGCCGGCAGGAGACTTCTTCTTAGAAGAAGATTCAGATGCCCCATTAGTTCTAATCAGCGGAGGTGTCGGCCTTACGCCTATGATGAGCATGCTGCAACGAATGAAGGACGTAGAGACAGACCGCGATGTTTACTTCATTCATGCTGCTCAAAATGAAGACGTTCATGCCTTTAAAGAAGATGTGAGACAGGCTGCAGAAAGAATGAAATCGTGCCAGTCTAAAGTGATTTACAGTGAGCCTTTGGAAAATGGAACAGCTGATAAAGAAGGAGTTATTGAACTTGAGTGGCTGCGCAGCATCGCACCAGGCAGTGCGGACTTTTACTTCTGCGGACCGACAGGATTCATGAAAGCTGTAAACCATATGCTGAAGGAATGGGGAATTCCTGAAGAACGAATCAACTTTGAATTCTTCGGTCCTAAGCAGGAGATTTAGAAATCGAAGGCATGCAGCAGGAGTGGCCTTGCTTTTTTGCGGGGAGCAGCCGAGGCCATTCTAAGGCTTCAGGAAACGGATCGCTTTTCAGTTTGCCTTTAATAGAGTAACGGGCCGGGGTGTAACAGCTCGCTTTCCATGGGCGAACGGTGAGCTTCCTCGGGCTTTTGCCCTCCGGGATCTCACCCTGTTCTGTTATCCCATCAGAGTCTCGCCGTTTCCCCCGGCACTTAATGAAGTATAAACTGAAGCTTGAGAGAGCTTGATCGCCATGAACTTCACGAAAAGATTGGGCGTTCCGTTTACACTATCAACGGTTAAGAGGCTGGGAAATTGTAAGACTCCTGCAGGGAGATAGAGCCAAAGACGAGACCCCGAAGTGAAACGAGGAGGCTCGGCGGCTCCCTGCGGAAAGCGAGCGATTTCCCGGCCCTCTTAGCTCTAGTTTCAGTAAGCGGAAAATTCCTTTCTCTATAATACAAAAAAAGCAGCAGCTGACCTATCAGCTGCTGCTTTTTATTATTCTTCTACGGAAGCCCACTTGAATTCAAGCTCTGGTCCTGTAGCTGTTGTAAATACTCCTTTAATAGAAGGTCTAAACAGCTGTGCTTTAGAATCTTGATACATAGGAGCTACCGCTGCATCTTCTTCCAAAAGAAGGCGTTCTGCTTCTAGGAATGTTTCAAAGCGCTTTTGAGGATCCTGCGCATATTCATTGTTCGCTTTTTCGATTAGTTCATCGTATTCATCACTAGAATAGTTCATGTTATTATTTTGTCCGCCAGTAAGGTACATGTTTAAGTACGTGTTAGGGTCTACGTAATCCGGACCCCAAGTAGCGGCTTCAATTTCAAATTCTGAGTTCTGGTCGCGCTCTACCCGCTCGTTAAATGGCACTTCCATTAAATTAATCGTTAAGCCTTCGAGGTTGGTTTCAAGCTGATCTTTGTAATAAGCCAGCACGTTTTTAGAAGTTCCTGTATCATCGCCAAGAAGTTCGATTTCAACAGAGTCTGTACCCAGCTCTTCTAAAGCAGTCGCCCAAAGTTCCTTGGCTTGTTCAACGTCAGTTTTAACAAGAGGCCCTTGAGCATCTCGGAAATCTTCTTCACTATCTGGCATATTTACAAAGTTCGATGGAACATACCCTTCAGCTGGTACAGAGCCATCATTTAAAATAACGTCGACAAGGGATTCTCTGTCAATCGCCATGGAAATAGCTTTACGTACGTTAACATTAGCTAGTGCTTCATTTGCTTCTTGATTAAATTTAAAGAAATAAAGGTATGGTTTCTCAGCTACATTGAAATCTTCTGTTGTAGAATATTCATCTACAAATTCAGCATTCAGCTCGGTTTGGTCAAGCTGGCCGGATTCGTATAAGTTAACACCTGTGGAAATTTCTTTAATGATCTGGGCATTGATTTTATCCAGCTGAACCGTATCCGCATCCCAATACGAATCGTTCTTTTCAACGGTCCATCCTTCTCCTGAATTCCACTCAGTCATTTCAAATGGTCCGTTAGAAAGAGTAGCTTCAGCTTCTGTCCCGAATTTATCGCCTTGTTCTTCGGCAAACTTCTCGTTAATCGGCATGAAAGTACCGAATACGGTCATGGATTCAAAGTATGGTATAGGTTTTTCAAGTTCTACCTCTAATGTATAATCGTCAGCAGCTTTCGCTCCAAGCTCGTCTACTTCTGCTTCACCATTAGCAATGGCTTCCGCATTCTTGATAACGCCGCCTAAAAAGTATGGGCCGTACTCTGAGCCAGTCTCAGGGTCTACAGCTCGCTGCCAGGCATAAACAAAGTCATTGGCTGTAACTGGATCACCGTTTGACCATTCGGCATCCTCACGCAGCTCAAATGTCCATGTGAGTCCATCATCGCTGACAGAACTGTTCGTTGCAATTCCTTCCGATAGGTTTCCGTCTTTGTCTAATCGGTATAGGCCTTCTAATGTTTCTCCGGCCCACTGAAAGGATACGGAATCTGTAATAAGGGATGGATCCATGGTGGCTATATCACTTTTGGCAGATACGGTAATCTCCTGTGCTGACCCGCTTTCAGAGCCTTCCGCTTCTCCCTCGCCGCTGTCGCCTGAGTTGCTGTCTCCCCCGCTGCAGGCCGCTAGAAACAGCGTAACTAGCAGGGTAAACAATACCCATAGGCTTTTCTGGTTTTTCAAATAAATCTCCCCCTAAATGTGTTAATTTTCTAAAAATAGATACCTTTCTAATTATACTGATAAAACAAAAAACTTTCATTAATAGGAAGATAGAAAAATAAGAAAAAAACTAATTTAATAGAACATTCAAATTCGATTGACAATAACGGTTCATTTGGTAGGATAGGATAATATCATTACTTTTCTACCGTATAGGAATAATTGTGCGTGTAGGATGTACAGGAGGGACATATAGAGATGAATCGTGAATGGGAACTGCTTCAGATTCCTGGACCGACTCCGATTCCGCCCAGTGTGAACCGGGCGATGAATCAGCCGATGATCGGTCACAGGGGGCAGAAATGTAAAGAGTTGTTGGAAGATATTGCACCAAGATTGAAGCCAATTTTTGGAACTTCAGGGGATGTGCTTGTACTGTCGAGCAGCGGGACATCTGTTCTTGAAGCAGCCGTCGTTAACACGACAGAACCTGGTGATGAAGTTGTCGTTGTCGTAGCTGGAGCCTTTGGTGACCGTTTTGCAAAAATTTGTGAAACGTATGAATTGAATGTCCACCGTATCGATGTAGAATGGGGGGAAGCGGTAGAGATTGGAACGATAGAAGAACAGCTGAAATCGACTCCAAATGTCAAAGCCGTTTTCGTCACACACTGTGAGACTTCCACTGGTGTCATGCACCCTGTAGAAGAGCTTGCGAAAAAAGTCCATGAGCTTAGTGAAGCATTGGTTATCGTAGATGGGGTGTCGTCGATCGGAGGAGCTCCGCTTGATATGGACGGTTCTGGAATCGATCTCTTAGTTTCAGGGTCTCAAAAAGCGATGATGCTTCCGGCGGGGTTAGCTTTTGCAGCGGTTAGTGAAGCCGCCTGGAAAGTGATCGACAATAACCCTAGGCCGAGATTTTATTTAGACCTCAGAAGCTATAAGAAGAGTCTTGATAACGGCCAGACACCTTTCACTCCTGCTTTGTCCCTCTTATTTGGTCTGCAGGAGGTTTTACGTTTAATAGAAGAAGAAGGGCTTGAGCAAGTCCATAATCGTCATAAGATCATGATGGAAATGACGCGGGCAGCCTGCCGTGCAATGGACCTTCCATTATTTGTGGAAGATAAGTCCGCTTCTACAACTGTCACTTCTGTTAAGCCAGAGACGTTTGAAGCAGAACAATTTAGAAAAACAGCCAATCAGGAATTTGGCTTAATGACAGCGGGCGGCCAGAAACATCTTAAAGGAGAAATCTTCCGTATCGGGCATATGGGATACTCCAGGCCGACAACTGTGCTTCAATATATCAGCATTCTTGAACTCGTACTGCAGCGTTTAGGACATAATTTCGAGCCGGGAGCTGGATCAGCTGCCGCGCAAAAAGCTTATATACAAGCAACAAGGGAGATGGACAAAGATGTATCGCGTTCTTATTAGTGACCCTTTAAGTGAAGATGGAATTAAACCGCTGCTTGAAGCAGCAGATATAGAAGCTGTTATGGATTCATCCTTAAGTTATGAAGAATTATTGAAGGAATTAAAAATCAGCGATGCGCTGATTGTACGAAGCCAGACACAGGTAACCCGTGAATTAATCGAAAATGCTCCCAACCTTAAAATTATCGGACGCGCCGGTGTGGGAGTCGATAATATAGATCTTGATGCAGCGACAGACCATGGGGTTGTCGTTGTGAATGCACCTGATGGAAACACGATCTCTACGGCTGAGCATACGATGGCGATGCTGATGTCGCTTGCACGTAACATCCCGCAGGCGTATCACCAGCTAAAGCAAAACCGCTGGGAACGTAAGAAATTCGTAGGGGTCGAGCTGAAAAATAAAACAATTGGTATCGTCGGATTTGGACGAATTGGCCGCGAGGTGGCTCACCGCGCGAAAGGACACCGTATGAAGGTCATCGCTTTTGACCCGTTTTTAACCGAAGAAAAAGCAGAAAAAATCGGTGTTCAGCACGGTACGCTTGAAGAAGTCCTTCAGCAGGCTGACTTCTTAACGGTTCATACACCGCTGATTGAAAAAACGAAGCACCTTATTAACAAAGAGGCTATTCAGCTTATGAAGCCGGGCGCACGTATCCTCAACTGTGCACGTGGCGGAATAGTTGAAGAAGATGCTTTGTATGAGGCGATCCAAAATGGCAAAATTGCCGGAGCGGCGCTTGACGTGTTTGAGGAAGAGCCTGCCATCGACCACCCGCTTCTATCTTTAGATGAAGTGATTGCAACCCCTCACCTAGGAGCGAGTACCATTGAGGCACAGGAAAATGTCGCTACAGATGTAAGCTATGACATTATGGAGCTTTTGCGCGGCAGCACCGTGAAGCATCCGGTAAACATGCCATCTGTTTCTCCAGAGATGATGGAGAAGCTGTCTCCTTACTTTGACCTAGCGGAGAAGCTTGGAAGCTTTATTTCTAATGTCGCCGAGGGAGCTCTTGAGAAAGTGACCGTCTATTACTCTGGAGATCTGTTAGAAGTAGAAACAACGCCGCTTACCAGGATTTCAGTAAAAGGTCTGTTAAAACGCTATATTGGCAGCCGTGTCAATGACGTCAATGCTTATAAAACGGCATCCGATAAAGGGATTGTCATCAATGAGCAGAAATCTACTTCCACGAAAGGATTTACGAACCTTGTCACCATTGAGATAGAAACCGACAAGGAAAAACGCACCATCTCAGGTACTTTGCTCAATGGGCTGGGTGCGCGAATCGTGAAGCTGGATGAATACTCCATTGATGTTGTTCCCAGCGGCCATCTGATTGTCATTCACCACAATGACCAGCCTGGTGCGATCGGACGCGTAGGAAGCCTGCTGGCGGATCACCACGTTAACATTGCCACGATGCAGGTGGGTCGTGCTCACCAAGGTGGAGACGCAGTGATGGTGTTAACCGTCGATAAAGCAGTCGAGGAAGACTGTCAGGAACAATTGCAAGGCGTTCAAAATATTAAACAAGTTCAATGTTTAACACTTTAACTATGAAAAAGGCAGGCCGTGATAGGTCTGCCTTTTTTGGTAGATCTGTGAATCGATCCGAGAGCCCTCAGCGCAGGTTTCGCGAGGAGGCTCAGAAAAGTAGTCCGCTTAAAGACGAGCGGGTCCCCGCTCTTACACAGCAAAAAAACACCCGCTCTTGTCTAAACAAGGTAGCGGGTGTTTTCGTTTATCCTAATTTCTTTGTTTCCCTTTTTCGCTGGGTAAACACATTTACTTCCTCATAACCGGCAGAGCGGGCAAAATCGATCGCCTGACCATACTCATAGCCTAAGTGATCCGGTTTATGAGCATCAGAGCAGAGAACGATGCCGATCCCTTTTTCCTTACAGATCCGAAGCAGCTCGGGGTCCGGGTACATTTCGCCAACAGGCTTACGGATACCCGCTGTGCTGATTTCGATGCAGGTGTCTGTTGCAGCGAGTGCCTCTGCTGCTCTTTCATACTGTTCTAGTAAAAATTCACGGTCATCGGGCTTATAGCCGAAGACTTTAATCACATCAATATGTCCGACAAAGTCAAACAGGCCGGATTCAGCGAGTGTGACGACTCTGTCAAAATACTGGCGGTAGACTTCTTTTAAATCTCTTTGTTCGTATTCGTCGCGGTAGATGGCCAGATCAATCCCCCATTCGTCAATCCAGTGGACGGATCCGATGACGTAGTCAAAAGGATGGGCATCGATAAAGGCTTTCATTTCCTCTTCTTTTCCCGGCATATAATCCATTTCAATTCCCATTTTAATCGGAAGTCCGGCTTCGTTCGCTTCATCAAACATTTTTTGATAGGTTTCAAACTGAAGCGTTCGGCGGTTTTCTACCCATGGATTGGATAGGATCGGCCGGGTTTCTTCAAAAAAGTAGGCATGCTCGGAAATACCGAGCTCTTCAATGCCCTCCTGTTTAGCTTTTTCGATATAAGTGCGTAAGTAGTCGACGGATAGATCTCCGGTTTCTGCCATGTGAACATGATAATCAGTGCGCATGAAAAGCCTCCTATTGTTCTGAATATTTCATTAATCATACCAGACTCATGAAATTCAGACAAAAATCATCCCTTAAATACTTAAGGGAAGAAAGACATGGCGCGCCTATGTTAAACTAGTTAAGTTAGCATAGTTACGTTAGGGCGAGGTGCACTAAATGATGTATGATACGAGAAAAATTACAGAAGGGGCTTTAATGACCGGGGCTTATCTGCTATTGTTGTTGATAATTCTATTTACCCCCGGGTTTATCGGCTCGTTTCTATTGTTTATATTACCAATACCGTTTATTTTTTACAGCTACCGCCATGGGTGGAAGCCTGGGATTTTAATGATGACCGCCTCGACGATCTTCACTTTGATTTTCGCGACCGTCTTTTCACTGCCGATCACGCTTCTCGCTGGAGTCGGCGGCTTATTTGTAGGAGGCGCCATGCACAATAAACGCTCCGCTTACGAAACATGGGCGGCCGGCTCGTTAGGGTTTATTATCGGCCTTCTCAGCGTTTATCTGGTTACCCAGCTGTTCTTTGGGCTGAACTGGATGGAAGAGATCCAGACGGCTCTTGATGAAGCATTCTCCATGTCTGAAAACATGATGGGAGCTCTTGGCAGCGGTGAAGAAGTCCAGCAGCAGCTCGAAGGATTTGAAGAGCAGATACGGGCACTGCCTGACTACCTGCCAAGTATATTAGCGATCATGGGCATTCTGTTCGCCTTTGTGAGTCAATGGGTGAGCTATAAGGTGATCAACCGTGTAGAGGGTAAAAAGTTTCAATTTCCCGCAGTTCGTAACTTTAACCTTCCTGTATCCGTATTATGGTATTACTTTTTCGCGCTGATCTTCACATATGTGTTTGCAGAAAGTAATAACATTTGGTATTTGGCAGCGATTAATGTGTATACATTAACTGGAACATTTTTGGTGCTGCAAGGCTTTGCTTTTTTGTTTTATTATGTGGACGTCAAAGAAAAATCGAAAGCTTTGCCGGTCCTGGCAATTGTCGGTTCCTTACTTTTCCCGACAATTCTAATGTATCTTGTACGAATATTAGGTATAATTGATATAGGTTTCTCTCTAAGGCAGCGCTTAGAGCCGAAGAAGTAGTTTTCGTAAACGATGGCAGGAGCTGAATGAACTATGCCGAATTTCATTAAAAAACCAACAATGAGTGGTCATTTATGGGTTATCTATGTGATTTCCATCGCACTTCTAAGCTTCATTTGGTACTACCAATGGGTGCTTGGATTAACGATGACTCTCTTGCTGGCAGGTTCGATTTTCTATAGTGTGCGGACCGAACAGAATATGATCAATGAAACAGAAGAATATATATCGACTCTTTCCTACCGGGTCAAAAAGGTAGGCGAAGAGGCGCTTTTAGAAATGCCTATCGGCATCGTTCTTTACAGCGAAAACTATAAGGTAGAGTGGGCAAACCCTTATATGAATAAGTTCACCAGGAAGGACACCATTGTGGGTGAATCATTAAACGATCTGTCGGAGGATTTAATTCCCCATATTAAAGAGGATCATGGAGAAGTATGGCTTGAAATCGATGATTATCAGCTGCAGGCTCTTGTAAAAAGAGATGAAAGGCTTCTCTACTTCTTTGACCGCACGAACCAGACGAAAATTCACAACTTATATAAAAATGAACAAACCGTTCTTTCTATCATTTTCCTTGATAACTATGAGGAAATTACGCAGGGAATGGATGATACGGCGAAAAGCCAGATAAACTCGCAAGTTACGTCGATTTTAAATAAATGGGCGGAGAACTACGGGATCTACTTGAAGCGGACGTCTCAAGAACGGTTTTTGGCCGTTTTAAACCAGGAGATTTTGCAGCGGCTTGAGAAATCGAAGTTTGAGATTCTCGACGAAGTCCGTGAACTGATCACCGATCAAAATGTACCGCTTACCTTAAGCTTTGGTGTCGGTGTAGGTCCTGTCAGCCTTCCTGAGCTTGGAGAACTGGCACAGTCCAGTCTTGATTTAGCCTTGGGCCGCGGCGGTGATCAGGTCGCGATCAAGGATGAGAGCGGCAAGGTCCGCTTCTACGGCGGTAAAACCAACCCAATGGAAAAAAGAACGCGTGTCCGTGCCCGTGTAATTTCCCATGCGATGAAGGAATTGGTGCAGAACAGTGAGCGCGTGTTGATCATGGGCCACAAAGCACCGGATATGGATGCGATCGGTGCTTCGATCGGTATTTTAAAAATCGCCCAGGCGAATGACAAAAAAGCGGCGATTGTGCTGGACCCTGATGATATTGATACAGGGGTAGGGCGGATGATTGAGGAAATCGAAAAGGATGAAGAACTCTGGTCGCATTTTATTACACCAGAGGATGCGATCGAGCTCGTGACAAACGAAACTCTGCTTGTTATTGTGGATACGCACAAACCTTCTCTCGTAATGGAAGATAAGCTGCTGACGAAGACAGAGCATGTCGTCGTCATTGACCACCACCGCCGGGCAGAGGAATTCATATCTGACCCCACGCTTGTGTATATGGAGCCGTATGCTTCTTCTACAGCGGAGCTTGTGACAGAGCTGTTAGAGTATCAGCCGAAGAAGCTGAAGCTGTCTATGCTTGAAGCCACCTCTCTGCTCTCAGGGATTATTGTAGATACGAAGGCCTTTACCTTAAGGACGGGTTCACGTACATTTGATGCCGCCTCTTATCTTCGTTCTAAAGGGGCAGACACGGTGCTTGTCCAGAAGTTCATGAAAGAAGACCTTGATGTATACGTTAAACGAAGCCGCCTGATTGAAAAAGCGGACGTTTACCGGGACGGCATTGCGATTGCCGCAGCGAAGCCCGGGGAGATCTTCGGACCGGTCATTATCGCGCAAGCGGCTGATACTCTGCTTACAATGACGGGAATCGTATGTTCCTTCGTTATCTCAGAGCGCAAGGATGGCCGTGTCGGAATCAGCGCCCGCTCGCTTGGGGACGTCAACGTTCAGGTGATTATGGAACGTATGAATGGCGGCGGCCACTTAACCAATGCGGCGACGCAGCTGGAAGACACAACGATTGAAGATGCACGATTATTACTGCAAGATATTATAGATGAGTACTTTGAAGGAGGAGACGAAGAATGAAAGTAATTTTCACATCAGACGTTAAAGGGAAAGGCAAGAAAGGCGAAATTAAAAATGTCTCTGACGGCTATGCGCGCAACTACCTTTTAAAAAATAACTTAGCGGTAGAAGCGACAAGCGGTAACCTTAAAGCTCAGCAGGCGAAAGACGCCAAACACGAGCAGCAGGCAGAAAATGAGAAAAAAGAAGCCGAACAGCTTAAAGATAAGCTCGCCGGCCTTGAAGTGAAGCTGGCGGCTAAATCAGGGGATGGCGGCCGCCTGTTTGGATCCATTACGAGCAAGCAGATCGCGGAACAGCTGAAGAAATCCCATAATATTAAAATTGATAAACGTAAAATCGAACTCGATGAACCGATTCGTAATTTAGGATATACGAATGTCCCTGTAAAGCTTCACAATGAAGTGACAGGAACGATCCGTGTGCACGTGGAAGAACAGTAAATGGGGGTCCTTTTCACATCTTTAGGGGAGGAAACAGCTAGTGAGTGAATTATTTAATGACCGGACACCGCCTCATAATATAGAAGCCGAGCAGGCGGTCTTAGGTGCGGTCTTTTTGGAACCTGATGCGATGTCGACAGCCGCAGAATTTTTGCTCCCGGAAGATTTTTACCGGGCCAGCCACCAGCGCATCTTTGAAGTGATGCTCACTCTCTCCGACCGCGGGGAGCCGATTGACCTGGTAACCGTAACATCCGCTTTGGCGAACAACAAAGTGTTGGAGGAAGTAGGCGGGGTTTCCTATTTAAGTGATATAGCCAACTCTGTACCTACCGCAGCCAACATTACCTATTACACGAAAATCGTCAGCGAAAAGTCTACCCTTCGCGGTCTGATTCGCACAGCGACGAATATTGTAACGAGCGGATTTGCGGAAGAGGAAAACATTGAAGACGTCTTAAATTCCGCAGAGAAAGATATTCTAGAAGTATCTCAGCGTAAGAACTCGAGCGCTTTTAAAAATATTAAAGACGTGCTGATCGACGTTTATGACAACATTGAGAATCTGCATAACAGCGATGGAAACGTTACGGGAATTCCCACAGGCTATCGTGATTTAGACCATATCACTTCAGGGTTTCAGCGTAATGATTTAATCATCATTGCTGCCCGTCCATCGATGGGTAAAACGGCGTTCGCTTTAAACATCGCTCAGAACGTCGCTGTTAACTCAGACGAAAATGTGGCCATCTTCAGTCTCGAGATGGGAGCAGACCAGCTCGTATCCCGTATGCTGTGTGCGGAAGGCAATATCGATGCCCAGCGTCTGCGGACAGGGAGTATGGAAGCCGAAGACTGGAACAAGCTGACGATGGCGATGGGGAGCTTGTCTAACGCCGGGATTTACATTGACGATACACCGGGGATCCGCGTCAGTGAAATCCGTTCCAAGTGCCGCCGTTTAAAACAGGAGCACGGACTCGGCATGATCCTGATCGATTACCTGCAGCTTATCCAGGGAAGTGTGAATTCCAAGGAAAACCGCCAGCAGGAAGTATCTGAGATCTCCCGTTCCTTAAAAGGGCTGGCTCGTGAGCTTAATGTTCCGCTTATCGCCTTATCCCAGCTGTCCCGTGGGGTAGAATCCCGTCAGGACAAGCGTCCGATGATGTCAGACTTACGTGAATCCGGATCTATTGAGCAGGACGCCGATATCGTCGGCTTCCTGTACCGTGACGATTACTATGACCAGGAATCAGAAAACCAGAACATTATTGAAATCATTTTAGCTAAGCAGCGTAACGGACCGGTCGGCACCGTATCGCTCGCTTTCGTAAAAGAGTACAACAAGTTCGTGGACTTGGATCACCGGTACAGCGATGCCGATGTTCCGCCCGCTTAGCGGGTGAAAAGACGGTAGACGGAAAAATGGTACCAGGTACCGAAAATCAATATACCGCTTAGCGCTAACTAGCATTTCGGTACCTGGTACCCATATGCTCTCTCTGCCGCGTTAGCACTTATCCCAACAGCAGCCAACCAACAACAAAAAGACTGAGCGCCCGGCGCTCAGTCTTTTTCTATTTCATCACCCTCCGTCACGCCTCCTAATAAGGAGTTACGCCGGATGGGTGGATGAATCTTCTTTTAGCCAGCGGTGAATGGCATACGCGACGCCATGATCATCGTTGGACTTCGTAATAAAATCACTTGCCTCAATCACAGGGTCACGCCCGTTTGCCATAGCAGCGGATTTACCCGCCATCTGAATCATCGATAAGTCATTCGGACTGTCTCCGATAGCGGCTGTATCCTCCATCTCAATTCCAAAATGCCGGGCCAGCTTTTGAAGAGCCAGCCCTTTGGAGGCCTCTTTGTGCTCAAGCTCAAAATTATGAAGGCCGGAACTGACAAGCGTCAGTTCTTCCATCCCTTCAAAGCGGCGCCATCCTTCGGCCCGTTTTTCTTCATCAAATGAGAAAGCGAGAATATTATAAAGCCGTTCTTTAGACTGAATGATCTCCTGATAGGTCTTCACATGGGCAAACCCGGTCTGGCCAAATTGTTTTTCCATTGAATGATAAAGTGTCTTCATATCGGTCTGAGGGTTCGCCGTTTTTAAACGGTCGAGTTCGATCTCCAACAGCCGGCGTCCGTTTTCCGGAGTTAAGATCGCTTCATCGCTGAATACCTCATAATAGAATTCCTTACGCTCCAGCCACTCTAAAATATCTTCTGCGTGGTTAGGAGGAAGCGGCACTGAATCAAACAGCTTCCGCTCCGGCGTGTGAATCGTCGCCCCGTTGGCGCCGATTACCCATGTATTTATATCCGTTTTAGAAAAAACCTGGCGCACATCAAATTCCGCTCGACCTGTAGCTACCACCACTTCTACGCCGTGGCCTTGAGCTTCCTTAATGGCGTCCGCGTTTTCCTTGCTGATCTCACTGTTGTGGTTTAGTAACGTCCCGTCTAAATCAATCGCAATTATTTTCATCTTAAGATTCCTCCTCGGTCACCAGCAGCTCGACTTGATGCTTCGTGAGCAGCTCCTGAAATTCTTCACTAGGAATTTTATCGGTAATTAATAGATCAACATCTTCAAGTGTGGCGTATTGATAAAAATCAGTAACCCCTATTTTTGTATGGTCAGCGAGCACACTCACCTGCTTCGCCTGCTGGATCATTTTACGCTTCACCATGCCGTCTTCTTCGTGAGCGAGCGTTAAGCCGTTTTCTGAGATTCCGACAACACCGATAAACGCATGATCGACGTAGTAAGCAGAGAGCCGCTCAATGACAGATGCTCCATACAGAAAACGATGCTGCTTCTCCAGCTGTCCGCCGAGCAGGTGAATATGCGCATACGGCTGGCTCGATAGAATGTCCGCAATGTTGATCGAGTTCGTAATCACGGTACACTCCGTCTCAAGCTGGCTTGCGCACGACTGTACGGTTGTTGAAGCATCAAGGATGATGTTATCCCCTTTACCTATAAGGGAAGCCGCTTTACGTCCGATTTCCAGCTTCTCTTTTGAAAAGGTCTGCAGCCGATTGGAATAGTCTTTCACTTCATGGGGCTGGGAAGGGAGAATCGCTCCGCCCCGCGTCCTTACAACCGCTCGCTGTTCCTCAAGCTTCACGAGGTCACGGCGGGCGGTATCACGAGAAACACCAAACAGCTCACAGATTTTCTCCACGGAGATACGACGTTCTTTATTTAAAAAGCTTTGTATTTCAATTAATCGTTCCTCTTGATACACGATTTAGCACCTTCTTGATCATATTATATAAGTTATTGTAAGTAATTATGATGATTTTTTCAAGTGATATAAGTAAAAGTAAGTAAATGCAAGTAATATCTGCACAGATAATAATCGAACATTTTTCCTATTTATAATGTTAATGTTCGTCTTTCGCATTGACTCAGTGGCGTATAATTGGTAAACTGACGGTGGAAATCATTTAGAAGTAAATTAAATAGGCGGAGGTGCCTTATGTCTTCAGTAGTAGTTGTCGGAACCCAGTGGGGGGACGAAGGTAAAGGTAAAATCACTGACTTTTTGTCACAGAATGCCGAGGTTGTCGCTCGTTATCAGGGCGGAAATAACGCCGGCCATACGATTAAATTTGACGGAGTTACTTACAAATTGCACCTGATTCCATCCGGGATCTTTTTCAATGACAAAGAATGTGTACTCGGAAATGGAATGGTTATTGATCCTAAAGCCTTGCTTGAAGAAATTAAATACTTACACGATAAAGGGGTATCTACGGATAACCTGCGGATCAGCAACCGCGCTCATGTCATCCTTCCTTATCACTTGAAGCTGGATGAGCTTCAGGAAGAAGACAAAGGAGCAAATAAGATCGGTACGACGAAAAAAGGAATCGGCCCTGCGTACATGGATAAAGCCGCTCGTACGGGGATTAGAATTGCTGACCTGCTGGATAAAGAGAGCTTTGCTGAGAAGCTCGAGCAAAATCTGGCGGAGAAAAACCGTTTATTTGAAAAAGTTTATGAGACAGCTTTATTTACAGTTGAAGAAATCTTAGACGAATACTATGAATATGGACAGGAAATCGCAAAGTATGTGTGCGATACTTCTGTTGTTCTAAACAATAATTTAGACGATGGCCGCCGTGTTCTTTTTGAAGGAGCCCAAGGGGTTATGCTGGATATCGACCAGGGAACGTATCCGTTTGTTACCTCCTCCAACCCGATTGCCGGAGGTGTAACGATTGGATCAGGTGTCGGCCCATCAAAAATTAAGCACGTCGTTGGCGTATCCAAAGCGTATACGACTCGTGTCGGCGATGGCCCTTTCCCAACAGAGCTTAACGATGAAACAGGCGATAAGATCCGCGAGGTCGGAAACGAATACGGAACGACAACAGGGCGTCCGCGCCGCGTCGGCTGGTTCGACAGCGTTGTTGTACGCCATGCGCGCCGCGTGAGCGGAATTACCGACCTGTCGCTGAACTCAATCGATGTTCTAACAGGTATTGAAACTCTGAAAATATGTACAGCCTATAAATATAAAGGCGAAATTATGGAAGAGTTCCCGGCAAGCCTTAAAGTACTGGCTGAATGTGAGCCGGTATACGAAGAAATGCCAGGCTGGAGCGAAGACATCACAGGTGTAAAATCTCTACACGAGCTTCCGCCAAACGCCAGACATTATGTGGAACGCGTCTCTCAGTTAACAGGAATTCCGCTTTCTATCTTTTCTGTAGGGCCCGACCGCTCCCAGACGAATATCGTAAGAAGCGTATACAGCCCACTATAAAAAATTACATCACGTCTTCCTGAATGTGAGGAAGGCGTGTTTATTTTTGTTCAATTTGGATAAAAAATAGATACGAGAAGGAGGATCAGCCATGAAGAGAATTAGTGTATTTGCTGGATCAAGTGCGGGACACGACCCTGATTTTGCCGCGCAGGCTGAACAATTAGGAAGAGCTTTTGCTGAGAAAAAGATCGAGCTCGTTTACGGCGGGGCGAAAAGCGGCCTTATGGGGAAGCTCGCTGACTCAATCCTTGAAGCAGGCGGCCAGGTAACAGGTGTTATGCCTACCCCTCTTTTTGAAAAAGAAATCGTTCACAGCGGCGTGACAACGTTTATAGAAGTAGACACCATGCACCAGCGCAAAGAAAAGATGAGTGAGCTCGCTGACGGGTTCATCGCACTGCCCGGCGGTTTTGGGACGTTTGAGGAACTGTTTGAAACAATCACATGGGCACAGATCGGCCTGCACGTAAAGCCGATTGGAATTTTTAATATCAAAAACTATTATACGCCGCTGATGGACTTAATCGATCATTCCATAGAAGCAGGATTCGTCTCTTACGATCACAGAAAGCTGTTAATAGAGTCCGCGGATGCCCGCGATCTAGTAAGCAGGCTCGAAAATCACAGCGAGTTTTAAAAAATCTATTGCGTCATCTTTTGAGTGTATGGTATGATATTCTTCGTTGCGGTAAAGAAGAATATCATTCAGTGGTCCGGTAGTTCAGTTGGTTAGAATGCCTGCCTGTCACGCAGGAGGTCGCGGGTTCGAGTCCCGTCCGGACCGCCACTTAATTTTTATTATGGCTCGGCAGATCAGTCGGTAGAGAAGCCGTAAAACTTCCTGAACAAGCTTCATCGCAGGCTTTGCGAGGAGCGTACGCTTCACCGAATGTACTTGCAACGAGACGAGCACAGAACATCTTCGAATCTGCATCGAAACAAGATACAGAGCGAAAACAAACTAGAAAATTTTAATCTTAACATGGCTCGGTAGCTCAGTCGGTAGAGCAACGGACTGAAAATCCGTGTGTCGGCGGTTCGATTCCGTCCCGAGCCACTCCAAAAAAGCGTCTGCTATTTTAGCAGGCGCTTTTTTTTATTTGATATGTAGAGGGAAACAATGTGTTCCTTTTCCTAAGAATAGAGAAAAGGAGGCTGGAAAATCACTCGCTTTCCGCGGGGAGCCGCCGAGCCTCCTCGTTTCACTTCGGGGGTCTCGCCCTTGGCTCTATCTCCCTGCAGGAGTCTCGCAATTTCCCAGCCCTCCTCAAGAAATTATTGAAAAAAAGGAACTTTATATCCTGAAACCTATTACGGTAAAGGGCCAGGGGAAACGGTGAGCCTCCTATGGGATAACAGAACAGGGTGAGATCCCGGAGGGCAAAGCCCGAGGAAGCTCACCGTTCGCCCATGGAAAGCGAGTCGTTTTCCCGGGCCCGTTTCTATTGACTGTGGATCAAAACTGAAGCACTATAAGAAATCTGGAGACTTCCTTTTTCCATAGTTTTAAAGAAATCCCATCCAGCACATCCAGCTTTTTTCAAAATCTTATGTAATAACCTTGTAATCTATTATGAATATTCAACCAATTTAGAGAGCAAAATTACACATATCGTGTATTAAGTAAACTTTTACATGAGTATTTTGGAAAGAATATTATAAATTATTTACATCGCTTTCATATAGCCCACACAGTATTTTTCCTATGTTAAATTTATAAAGTGCCAAAAAATACGAGAAAAAGACAAATATACAGAAAATGAGACAGACTGAGTAAAAGGTAGGGGGAAGACAAGTGAAAGAGACGACCGGCCTATGGAAAAAGGCTGCCGCCATTGCTTTCCTTGTGATTAGTTTAAGTTTTGGTACGGCTTATGCCGAGGGGAGTGTAGAAACTATATACCACGTTTACGTAGGTGATAAACCTGTAGGCATCGTAGATAGTAAACAAAAAGTGCAGGAGCACATGAACCAACGCTTAGATGAAGAACAGGAAAAGCATGAAGATTACGAGATAACTTATATGAATGATGTTCGATTTTTTCCAGAGAAAAAGTTTACTCCGGATTTTGACCCAGCAGAGACCATTGACAGATTAGATAAAGAGATAAAGATCGGTGTCGAAGCTGTAGGACTCCAAGTAGACGGGGAAACCGTTGGATTTCTTCCTAATGAAGAGAAAGCTGAATCTGTCGTACAAGAATATAAAGAGAAATTTGTCGATGAGGAAGCTTTAAAAGAAGTGGAAGAACGAAAAGAAGCTGGAGAAAATCCTGAAATTGAGGAATCTACGATTATCAATGTAAAGCTTACCGAAGAAGTTGAACATGTAGAGAAAGTCGTGGAGCCTGAGGACATCATCAAAGTTGAGAAAGCGGCTGACCTTCTAGAAGAGGGAATGAATGAAGAGAAAGTTCATCAAGCAGAAAAAGGGCAGGCTATTCAAGAAATAGCTTATCAATATGACCTCTCACAGGACGACCTGCTTGAAATGAATCCACAGCTTGAAGAGAAAGAAGTTCTTGATACGAGCCAGGAGATTAAAGTCATGAACACAGGCCCTTTAACGGAAGTTTTAATTAAAGAAGAGGGAAAAAAGACAAAGAAAATCCCTTATAAAACGGAAGTGGTCGAAACCGACGAGCTTGAAAAGGGTACAGAGAAAGTTAAACAAAAAGGTAAAGACGGCGAAAAAGAAGTACATTATTATAAAACAAAGATAAATGATCGCACGACGGACGAGGGCATTATTAAAGAGAAAGAGATAAAAGAGCCCGTGAAAGAAATCGTATTGAAAGGCACAAAGGTTATTCCTTCCAAAGGAACAGGTAATTTCGGCTGGCCGGCTGTAGGCGGTTCGATTACGAGTAAACAGGGAGAACGCTGGGGATCCTTCCATAAAGGGATCGATATCGCCGGCGTCAGTGATCGTACCATCCGGGCAGCGGATAACGGAAAAGTTGTTTCTGCCGGAAGAGATGGAGCATATGGAAACAAAGTAGTTATTGATCATAACAATGGGTATAGAACGACATATGCTCATCTGAAATCCATTAGTGTGAATGTCGGAGATGTAGTGGAAAAAGGTTCCTCCATAGGACAAATGGGGACAACTGGTCGTTCGACTGGCGTCCACCTGCATTTTGAAATTCATAAGAACGGTTCATTGATAAATCCAATGGATCACTTGTAAAACAGCAGCTGCTATGGCACTATTCATAGCAGCTGCTGTTTTGTTTTGGCAGTATAAGACTTTTTCGTTGAAATAAGTTAAAATAAAGTGAAAGCGCAAAGTTGATGAAAAGGATGTGACTTTTAAATGGCGCAGAAAATATTAGTAGTAGACGATGAAAAGCCAATTGCAGATATATTGAAATTTAACTTAGAAAAAGAGGGATATGAGGTTGTTTGTGCCTATGACGGAGATGAAGCGATCCGCAAGGCTAATGACGAAAAGCCTGAATTGATCTTACTCGACATTATGCTTCCGAATAAAGATGGAAATGAAGTGTGCCGGGAAGTAAGAAAAAATCATACAATGCCGATCATTATGCTGACGGCTAAAGATGCAGAGATTGATAAAGTACTAGGCCTCGAAATGGGGGCTGACGATTACGTAACGAAGCCGTTCAGCAACCGTGAGCTCATCGCCCGTGTGAAGGCGAACCTTCGCCGGCACCAGCAGGAACCGGAAGAGCCTGGCCGGCAGACGAAGGATATTACGATCGGCCGTTTAGCGATCCACCCCGATGCTTATACCGTTACCCGCGATGGTTCGTACATTGAACTGACTCATCGTGAATTTGAGCTGCTTCATTACTTAGCCCGTCATATTGGACAGGTGATGACCCGTGAGCATCTTCTTGAGACGGTATGGGGTTATGATTACTATGGCGATGTTCGTACGGTCGATGTAACCGTCCGCCGCCTTCGTGAGAAAATTGAGGAGAGCCCAAGTAATCCTGTTTGGATTGTGACTCGCCGCGGGGTAGGGTATTACTTAAGAAATCCTGAACAGGACTAGGGCAGTGGGTGGAATGAAAAAGGTAGGATTTTTTCAGTCGGTACGGCTGAAGCTGACCCTGGTTTATATACTGCTTCTTCTGCTAGGAATCCAGGTGATTGGTTCCTATTTCGTTGGAAAACTTGAAGATCAGCTGGAGGCGAACTTCGAAGAATCGATTGAGGGGCGGATGCGGTCTCTCACGTATAGTTTACAGAACACTTTTGAGACCGAACGGGGAGAATCCGACCCCTCCCTGCAGTCAGATGTACAGAGTTTGATCAATGATTTTGATGAAAACGATATTCATAAGCTTCAGGTTGTTAACAGCAGCAGCCGTATCATTGCGACCGATGGCGGCGATTTTACTTATTCAGATGTCGGTAAAAAGACGAATGATGCCAAGGTGCTGCGCGCTCTTATCTATGGAAATACCGATCCGGAAATTATGCAGCACCCGGTGAGCGGTGACCGCCTCTGGGTAGGAGCTATCCCTGTCACCGCCAGTAATGGCGATGAGATATACGCCGCTGTTTATTTTGAAGCAGACATGAGTAATATTTACAACCAATTGCAGGAAATAAATTCCATATTTGCTCAAGGAACACTTTTAGCGATTACGGTTACCGCCCTTTTAGGCATACTTATGGCACGGACGATTACGAAGCCTTTATCCGAGATGAGAAGGCAGGCGCAAATCATGGCCACCGGGGACTTTTCACAAAAAGTTACCGTACATGGTAATGATGAGATCGGCCAGCTGGGTGTAACATTCAATGACTTAAATGATAAGCTCAAGCTCTCCCAGGCTACGACAGAAGGCGAGCGAAGGAAACTAAGCTCGGTCCTTTCAAATATGTCGGATGGCGTTATCGCGACAGACCGTCTAGGGGCGATTACGCTTATGAACGCACCGGCTTCTAAGCTGATCGGCCAAAGCTTTGAAGAAGTGCAGGGACAGTCGCTGATCGATATTCTCGATTTAACCGATCAAATGAATGAAATATCGGAAATTGAAACCGTTGGATCGATGATTATTGACTTAAGCAGTGATGATCAGCAGCTGCTCATTAAAGCCAATTTCTCAGTCGTAGAAGACGAAAATGAAGAAATGAACGGCTTTATTACCGTGTTGAGTGATGTAACAGAGCAGGAGAGAGTAGCCGAGGAACGCCGTGAGTTCGTTTCCAATGTATCGCACGAGCTGCGCACGCCGCTGACGACGATGCGAAGCTACCTAGAAGCACTCACGGATGGAGCATGGGAAGATAAAGAGATCGCCCCTCAATTTCTCGGGGTGGCCCAGAATGAGACCGACCGCATGATCCGTCTCGTGAACGATTTATTGCAATTGTCGAAAATGGATCGGAAAGATACCGGGCTGTTTAAGGAAAAAGTCGAGTTTGTCGGCCATTTCCATCATGTGATCGACCGTTTCGACATGCACCGCCATGAGAATATTACTTTCAAACGGGAGCTCTCCGAACAGGAACTCTTCGTCTGGATTGATAAAGATAAGATTACGCAGGTGCTCGACAATATCATATCGAATGCGGTTAAATATTCGCCAGAGGGCGGAACGATTACGTTTCGAGCCGAATCTAAGAAAAAACAATTACTGGTCAGCATCTCAGACCAGGGGTTAGGCATGCCTTCGAACACCGTGGACAAAATATTTGATCGCTTTTACCGCGTCGACAAAGCCCGGTCGCGGGAAATGGGCGGAACCGGACTTGGCCTCGCTATTTCCCGGGAAATAATCGAAGCTCATCATGGTCAAATATGGGCGCACAGTAAAGAAGGCAAAGGGACCACTATATTCTTTACACTTCCGCTCATTAACCAGAAGCGGAGGAAGCGAAAATGAAAGTAGAAACGATAAAAACGATCATTCTCGTCCTGTTAATTATGTTCAGCCTGCTCTTAACAGTAGCTTTATGGACGTATCAGCCGAACTATGACAGTTTGGAAAATGAAGATGGAGTTATTGATGAAACGAGTATTAATGGAGAAGAAGTGGAGATCTCATCTTTAATCGCTCCCAATAAGTTCATTTTTCATAGAAACGGACTCCATTACGCTTTTAGTGATCCGGAGAATGTGACGGTTACATTTAATGAACTGCAGGAGTGGACGATGAGAGATTTAATTCAAATTGAAGATGCCGGCATTCCAGAACACGACGGCTCTATGGTGGAAGTGACATTCCCAACGGAAATCCCAAGCCAGGCCATGCCGGGACTTTTCACCCTTGAAGATGAAAGCCAGGGCGTACCGCCGGGTGAATTTAACCGCATGTTCTTTGTGTTTAGAGAGAATGGCGGGGCCGAAGTCTTTTTCACCTCAGACCGCCCTGACGCTTCTTCCTTCAGAGCGACGATCTCAGAGGATGATGCCAGCAGGCTTAAGGCAGCATCTAATGAGGAGAGCCAGTTAACCGATCAGGTGGCCTTTAAGAAGGAAGATCAGCGCCCGATTTATCTTCCGAAAGGGCCTGTATCTGTCGAAAAAGATCTCGTGCAGCCGAAGAGAATCGAAATTTTGCCGCTGCAAAATGAGCTTTTCCCTAATCCGGCCGCTGTAAAAAATACTTCAACATCATCAACTGAGCAGCGATTAACCGACTACTACCGCCGTCTCGAAGTTTTTGCACAGGGAAAACGAATGGAATATGTCGATCTTGTGCCGAATGATACGGAAGTGCAGTCAACATTAAGCTCTTACGATGTGTTAGAAGAAAGTGTGAACTTTATTAACGGCCATGAAGGATGGACGGATACGTTCAGGCTGAACCAATTCAGCCCGTCTCCAGCGAACTCAACCGTTCAATTCAATATGTATTTTGATAACTATCCACTGCTCGAAAGCTCAGATGATATCCACAAAATCGAGCTGGAATTTGAGGAGCAAACCGTGCAGCGGTATATGCGCCCGCTTCTTGATTTTGAAGCTTATTATCAAAGTCCAAACCAGACGGAACAATTAACGTCCGGGGAAAACGTGATTTCATTTCTTGAGAATTCGAACCAGTACAGCCTCCGCTTAATTGAAGATATTCAGGTCGGCTATCGAATTGAGCCGCAGGTGCAGGGCTATCAAGTCTATGAACTCGTTCCGGCCTGGTTCGTATTGGAGAACGGCCGTTGGAAGGAAATTACCGAGCTGACGGAAGGAGGAGATCCAAATGCAATGGGGACAAATTAAAACCTTGTTTATCATCAGCTTTCTCATTTTGGACCTCTTCCTTCTTCAGCAGTTTCTAACCAAACAGGAGAAGGCCGAGGATGTAGGAACCATTCAAGATTCCACTCTGGTAGAAAGTTACAGAGACGAGGATATTACGATTGCGGATGATGTTCCTGATGAAACTCCGGAAGTCGCCTCGTTAACGGCCTCTCCTGGAAAGTTTTCGGATGCCCGCCTTGAGCAGATCCGAAAGATTAACGACCAGGACATCCGGGTTTATGGCGGCGAGCTTCTCGTTTCCACATTGGATGACCCTGTTTCCGTTGATGTTGATAACGTTTCAGAAGTAGTCAGTGATCATGTCCCGTTTAGCAGCCAGTATTCCTATTGGGGATGGAACCAGGATAGAGATAAGATCTTATTTTTCCAAACTTCCAACTCGAATACGATTTACTATAACTCTGCCGGGGTATTGATAATAGACGTAGCCAATGGAGAAATGACCGGATATAAAGCAACCATTCTTGAACCTGGAGAATCGGAAGAAAACATTGAAGAAGAGCTGCTCAGTCCAACGGATGTGATTCAAATTCTGTTTGGTGACGGGATGATTACCTCCGGGGACGAGGTAACGAGCATGACCATGGGTTATCACTCAGCAGCTAACCTTGACCCTCTGCAGGTGTTTGCGCCGACGTGGAAAGTGACCGTCAACGGGCAAGAGGATCACTTTGTCAACGCGCTTGCTGTTGAGGGGCAGATTTTAAGTATTGAGGAAGAAAGATTTATTCGAGATACGATGCAGTCCTTTCAGGAAATTATAGATGAAAATGAACAGGACGTATTTTCTAATCAGGAAACAGATACGGACAATGACGACGATGACCAGCCAGGTATGAGTGACTAGATAAAAAATGGAGTGACATGTAATGACGATGCAATTTAGTGTGCTCGCTTCAGGCAGTACAGGCAATGCCTTTTATATAGAGTCGGGAGAGGAAAAAATTCTAGTAGATGCGGGGCTGAGCGGGAAAAAAATCGAAGGGCTTTTGGAACAGATTCAAGTCAACCCGAGCGATTTATCCCGCATCCTCGTTACTCATGAGCATAGTGATCATATTAAAGGGCTTGGCATTATGGCCCGCCGCTATAATTTGCCGATCTATGCGAATGAGAAAACGTGGAATGCGATGGAAAGCCACCTGGGCAAGCTGTCGCTCGATCAGAAGTTCCATTTCAATATGGAAGAGACCCAAAACTTCGGCGGGATCGACGTCGAATCATTTGCCGTCTCGCATGACGCGGCAGATCCGATGTTTTATACCTTCTGTAAAGATGGGAAGAAGGTTTCTCTTGTGACCGATCTCGGCTATGTATCAGAACGGATTAAGAAAACCGTCGAAGCATCAGACGCGCTTGTGTTTGAATCCAATCATGACGTCAGTATGCTGCGCATGGGCCGCTATCCATGGAATATAAAGCGCAGGATTCTCGGGGATTCGGGGCACGTATCCAATGAAGACTGTGCGCTTGCGCTGACGGATATTTTAGATGACTGCACAAAGCGGGTCTACCTCGCCCACTTAAGTTTAGATAACAATATGAAGGACTTAGCGAGAATGTCGGTTAAGAACGTATTGGAGGAACGGGGATTTGAAATTGGACGCCGGATTGAGCTTCACGATACCGATCCAGTGACGGCCACTCCTCTCTATAAAGTTTAAATAGTTTTAAAATAAAAGGTTTAAGGTAACAATAAGGTAGAAGACAAGAAAGGACAGGTGATAGCCGTGGGCTACTACGACGATCATTCACCAGCCACCAGGCAGCAAAAGAACCGCCGCCGGTACATGATGCCAACCGTAATTGGCCTTGTACTTGGAGCTGTTCTTGTGCTGCTCGCGTTACCGGCGCTGGTTCAGACTAATTTACTTCCTTATAACATTACCGTTCCCGATGAAGAAAGCGAATCCATAGATGAGGACTCCACCACCAGAAGCGAACAGGTGGAATACGACGTGAATACCCAGATTACAGAAGTCGTAGAAGAAGTAACCCCCTCCGTCGTGGGTGTGGTAAACCTTCAGAACCAGTCGGACTTTTGGAACAGCCAAAATAATCCTGCCCAGGCAGGCGAAGGCTCCGGCGTCATTTATAAAACAGAAGGAGACACGGCTTACGTTGTCACGAACAACCACGTCATCGAAGGGGCCAGTGAAATTGAAGTGGTTCTCTTTGACGACACGAGAATACCGGCTGAGTTAATCGGCGGAGACGTATTTACGGATTTAGCTGTACTTAAAATGTCGAGTGAAGATGTAACGAAGGTTGCTGAGATTGGCTCCTCTGAACCCTTGAAAGTCGGCGAACCGGCGATTGCCATAGGGAACCCGTTAGGTCTGCGCTTTGCCGGATCTGTGACTAAAGGAATTATCAGCGGGACGCAGCGCGCGATTCCACAGGACTTTAACAATGACGGCCAGGAAGACTGGCAGGCAGAAGTTATTCAGACCGATGCCGCCATTAACCCGGGGAACAGCGGGGGTGCCCTTATCAATATTAAGGGACAGCTGATTGGCATTAACTCGATGAAAGTGGCCCAGTCCTCTGTTGAAGGAATCGGCTTTGCCATCCCGATTGATTCGGCCATGCCTATCATAGAAGAATTAGAGAAGAGCGGACAGGTGACCCGCGCATTTATTGGAGTTGAAGCTTACGGATTAAATGAAGTACCGTCCTCTGAATGGGAGTCCACCTTAAATCTTCCGGAAGAAGTGGAAGGCGGCTTATATATCCGCAGCGTCTCTCAAATGTCTCCGGCGGCTAAAGCAGGACTTGAACCGCTCGATGTCATTACAGAGCTCGACGGTGAGCCGGTCAATGATATTATTGATTTGCGTAAGTATTTGTACGACAAAAAAGATCCTGGTGATGAACTGGAGATTACGTATTACCGTGACGGTGAGCCGAATACAACGACCGTTACACTGGCAACGCAGGAATAAATGTTGTTCATAGCATAATGAAAGGCTGTCGAGAATTTCTCGACAGCTTATTTTTGTGAGGAAGTATGCTTATCCAAAAGTCCTGATTTTTTATCCACACCATGTGAATAGTTCTCTGGATAAGGAGCACATATGGTAGCGAACATACATACGAAATACAAGATACGCACCTCAAATTGTGCATATGTGCATATTTTTGTGGATAACCTGTTTATAGGTTTGAATAACTTGTGCATAGACCAAAAGTCACAAGTACTGTGCATAAGTCTGTGGATAATTGTGGGTAACTCAAGTCGTTAGTCAAGTTACCCACATGTACACAGTTTTTCCCCAGACCTCTTCTACATAAATCAGCAATTCTAGACAAGAAGCGACACCTTTCTACTCTTACATACTAACGGCTATCGAGAGTTACTTTTTGCTCCTTTTTAGAAAATTTTGTATAGTTATCCACAGTTACGTACAATTAAATCATCAAGGAGGAATACATATGATAGATTTACGAAGTGATACGGTGACAAAGCCCACATTAAGAATGAGGCAGGCCGCATTTGATGCCGAAGTGGGAGACGATGTCTACACGGAAGATCCAAGTGTAATTAAATTAGAAGAAAAAGCGGCAGGGATGCTTGGAAAAGAAGCGGCGCTCTTTGTAACGAGCGGAACGCAAGGCAATCAGATCGCTGCCCTCACCCACTGTAATACGGGTGATGAAGTGCTGCTTGAAGCGGATGCTCACCTTTTTCTATATGAAGGGGCCTCCATGTCTGCGCTGGCCGGCGTGCAGCCGCGGACGATCCAGGGAAATCGGGGAGCGATGGATCCGAAAGAAGTAGAAGCAGCGATTCGCCCCGATGACATTCATTTCCCTGAAACCGGCATGATTTGTATAGAAAATACGCACAACAAAGCAGGCGGCGCCATCGTGCCTTTAGAAAATATGCAGGCGATCTACGGCGTCGCCCGTGAATATGGCATTCCCGTTCATTTGGATGGAGCGCGATTATTTAATGCAGCAGCTGCTTCCGGCGTGTCTATTGACCATTATGCCGCACAAGCGGATACGGTGCAATTCTGTTTATCAAAAGGTCTTGGCGCCCCGGTTGGATCCATCATCACAGGTTCGGCGGATTTCATTCGCAAAGCAAGAAAGTGGCGAAAAAGACTCGGCGGCGGACTGCGCCAGGTCGGCGTCATCGCTGAACCTGGATATATCGCCCTGACGGAGATGGCAGACCGCTTAGTAGAGGATCACGAAAATGCTAAAGCCTTGGCTGATCGATTAGCAGAGATGCCGGGTTTGACGATTGAAAATCAAGTGGATACGAATATCGTGCTCGTTAATACAGCAGGACGAGGGGAGACGGCGGAAGAGTTTTTAGAAATACTGAAGAAAAATGACATTCTGGCTGTACCGTTTGGACCGGAAACTGTCCGTTTTGTGACTCATTTTGATGTGAGCCGCGAGGATATTCAAACTGTCATTGACCGCATTCATCGATTAGCGCTTTAAAGGAAATTTCCCTATGGTTAAGCAGAAGCAAATACTGCGGGACACCTGTGCAAAAAACGAATAAACCGAGACCCCCGCAGCATGGTTTTCGAGAGGGGAGCTCTAAATCAGGAATTTCGATTAAGTTATGGGCCAGCATCGACCTTCCCGTGAGGCCGCGAAAGAGCGAGCGGCAGCAGCTTCAGCGATTCAAGTAAATAACAGTGTTTTTTAAGCCCGGATGAACAGTGATCAGATGCTCTTTTGTAAGGAAAGCGTTAATTTTCTCAGATTTTCGGGAATCCCGCCCATGATTGTCAATTTTTTAGATATACTATAAATAAAAGACGAGTGTGAGGGGGCCAATGATGAAAAGGCGCTGGCTGATCATTGTAGCAGCTTTATTGATCATTAGTTTAGGTTTTAATTATTACCAATATCAATCGCACGAAGCAGAGCTCACGGATATTAAAAGGAACGATGTTACTGCCATGAGAGGACTTGCGACCGAACTGGCTGTCCTCATTGGAGATGAAGACGCCTCTGATGGAGAAATCAGAGCCCTGGCTTTTTCGCTCAATCGGATGACATCGGATTTGGCCCAGAGCCAGCAGTATTATCCTGGCGGCAATGCAGATCATGACTTTTATCAAAAGCTCGCACGGACCTTATTGAGCTTTGTGTCTCAAAATGATGTGACACAGATGCCGATCCAGACGAGGGATGTTATTTTTCAAAACATTATGAGCAGTCTCGGCACGAAAGATGCAGAATATCTGGAACAACAGCTTGTTCAACTGAAAGAGCAGGAATAAAAGCGTGTAGCTAAAGCAGCTTTTTTAGTGCCTTGAAAGCGGACGTACGGACCGTTGGTAAGGGACACTTTTCCTGACTTAGAGAACAGACCTTATCATGTCATCAGATAAATGGATATTCCTACCTAAAAAAGCCTCATGGGAAAAATAAGAAATAAAGGAAAGAAACCACTTAAAGCATGTTGACAATAAATTACAGGGTTTTATAATGAAAATAACGGCCGGTACAAGCGCGTCTTGTATCGGCTATTTTCCTTTGTTTTATTGGTTAACCTTACTATTTATCAAAATAATTCAGAATGAAAATAATCTTATGCCAAAATCGGGTACATCAACAGAAAAGCAGGAAAGTACCGGGTGATTTTAGATCAGGAAGTAACGAAACCAATCGAAGGTTCAATCGTTGTAGCCAGTGAAGCCGAACCAGGGAGCCAGCAGTGGGATACGAAGATGGAGAAGTACTATGTGACCCATGAGCAACACGGAAATCTATTTGTCTTTAAACAGCTTAGAAGCTTAAGGAAGGACACGGCGTCCGCTTTGATTTGATGCTGGAAACCTTTGAAACTGTAGGGAACCCGTAAGAATAACACGTCTAAAATGAAGAACCTCACAATATAAAAAGAAAAGTGAGCCTTTCAACATATCAGGGGAGAAATTAATGACAAAGGGGAAATAAACTATGTGCGGATTTATCGGTATTTTGCACAATCAAGGAAAATTATCTGCTCAAGATCGACAGTTGTTTGTAGAGAACAATAATTGGATTAAGCACCGTGGTCCTGACGATGAGGGATATTATTATGATGAGCATATTGCTTTAGGGTTCCGCCGCTTAAGCATTATTGACATTGAAAGCGGCCACCAGCCGTTTATGTTTGAAGACGAGCGCTTCTGGATGGTTTTTAACGGCGAGATTTACAACTATGTCGAGCTGCGCCAGCAATTAATCGAAAAAGGCTATACGTTCAATACAGAATCCGATACCGAGGTCATCGCTGTTCTTTTCCAGGATAAAAAAGAAGAAGCCTTTAAAGATTTACGCGGCATGTTCAGTATCCTGATCTGGGATAAACAGCAGAAGGAATTATACGGAGCGCGCGATCCATTCGGCATCAAGCCGCTTTATTATTATGAAACAGCGGATGAAATCGCTTTTGCTTCAGAGAAAAAATCACTGAGTGAGAGCATGAATGATGTATCTCCGCTCGCACTGCAGCATTATTTAAGCTACCAGTACGTCCCTGAGCCGCTGACGATGACAGAAGGCGTACATAAGGTAGAACCAGGACACTACTTTGTGAAAAAGCCAAACGAGCCGCTTCAAATGGAGCGCTATTTCCACGCGGCGTTCCAGCCGACCATCTCTGATGAAGCGCGCCAGATCAAGCGTATTCAGGATGTTCTGTTTGATTCTGTTGATGTGCATATGCGCAGTGACGTGCCGGTAGGATCATTTCTATCCGGCGGCATCGACTCGTCCTTAATCGTATCGATCGCCCGTCAGTTTAATCCGAATATTAAAACCTTCTCCGTCGGTTTTGAGCGCGAAGGCTATTCTGAGGTGGATGTAGCCAAGGAAACAGCGGCGGCTCTTAACGTCGAGAACCACGATTATTTAATTACAGCCGATGAGTATGTAAGTAAGCTTCCGAAAATCATGTGGCACATGGACGATCCATTAGCAGATCCAGCCTGTGTCCCGCTTTACTTCGTAGCCCGTGAAGCCCGCAAGCACGTCACGGTTGTGCTTTCCGGGGAAGGCGCGGATGAGCTGTTTGGCGGATATAACATTTACCGCGAGCCGGAATCGTTAAAAGCGTTCCACTCCATGCCGGGGCTTTTGAAAAAAGCCTTACACCAGGTTGCCCGCGTGCTTCCTGAAGGCGTGCGCGGCAAGAGTCTGCTTGAGCGCGGGACAACACCGCTGAAAGACCGCTACATCGGCAATGCAAAAATGTTTGAAGAAGCCGACAAGCAGCGCCTGCTTACGAATTATGCGAAGGAATATCCGTATCAGTCCATTACGAAGCGGATGTACGAAACGGCCCATGAATATCACCCGACTCACCAAATGCAGTACGTGGATATTCATACATGGCTGCGCGGCGACATCTTACTAAAAGCCGATAAAATGACAATGGCCAACTCTCTGGAGCTCCGCGTACCGTTCTTAGATAAAGAAGTCTTTCACGTGGCGCGCGAACTGTCTGTGGGCAGCACCATCGCTGACGGTACAACGAAATCGATCCTTAGAAAAGCCGCCCGCGGCATCGTGCCCGATCACGTGCTTGACCGTAAGAAGCTCGGCTTCCCAGTGCCGATCCGCCACTGGTTAAGAAACGAGCTGTACGACTGGGCGAAGGATCTGATCAACAGCAGCCCGACCGACTACTTGATTAACAAACAATTCGTCCGCGATCTGCTGGAAGCCCACGTACAGCAGCGCGGCGACTACTCCCGCAAGATCTGGACAGTGCTGATGTTCATGATCTGGCACCAAATTTATATCGAAGGCATCTATTCCTTCGATGACCTGCAAAAAGAGGATGAAACAGAAAGTAAAGTCCTTCAGCAGGCAGCGCTTGCGAACTAAATAAAGGAAGAAGCGGGCCTTTCGCCCGTATGGTTCCAAAAGAAAAGAGTCAGCTCCCACGCGCGAGCTGACTCTTTTTATAATTCCATCGTTTCTTTTAAAAGCTGGAGATCCTTTGACACCAGCACCGCATCTAATAAGAAATCTTCCTCTGACACCTCCGGCAGCTGAAACAGCGTAAACATCACTTCACAGCCCAGCCCGTTTGGCACGACCCGCATCGGATTTAAAATCTCCCCGCCTGATCCCATCGTCACATAATGGTCGAGCACGCCATACGAATTTTTTTCAACAAACTGGACCTTCGCCCAGCCATCCTCGGTTTCCACGATCCAGTCGCCGTCTTTTTTTGCGACAGCCAGGCAGAACGACTTCGCCCACGCCGCCAGATTCATAGGCTCATGCACGAAGCGATAGACTTCCTCCATCGGCCGATTTATCGACACACTTACGGTTTTAGATTCATACATAAGCAAGCAACTCCTTCACCCAACTGATACCCTATTTTCTAAGAAAATGATCCTGAAAAATATAAAAAATTGGAAAAAGGAGGATACCCCTTATGCGACCAGACGCTTGCGGTAGTATTTCAGGAAGCCGACAAAGATGAGAATCGACCCGGCGATGTTACACAGCACACGAAAGACGTGCACGACCAGGAACTCCCGAGCGGTTTGTTTTAAAAATTCCACACTGTGAATGTTCGCTCCTTCAATGAACATCATCTCATTGCGCGGCCATTCAAAAATCACCGAAGCGGCTCCTTCTGCGACAATCATCAGCATACTTGCGAGCACCCAGCAGCGGGCGTGTTTGTGGCGCCATGCCAGCACGACCGCCACCAATCCCGTTAAAATGCTTAAGAAGCCAAGCGGCGGAAAGTACGTGTTCGGCGCAGCCACCGCCATGAATTCCATCCCAATCTCGAAGGAATGCGGAATGTTGTAAAAAATATTAGGATACACCATAAACGTTTGTAAAAAAATACTGCCTAGCATAATCAGCTGAACCCATAAATGACCCGTAATAAAGCCAAATGTAAACTTCTCTCTCATATGTTTCTCCTCCTTAGTTCATCACTTTTCTTAAGACCAGCAGCAATCACGCCGGCGGTTCATTGTCCTTCACTCCTTTGCTGTCTCTATCATAGAAATCATTTCTAACTAAACTCTTATTGGATTCTTAAATATTTATTAAATCCTGCCGAAAAAACCTATACTGGTAGTTAAGAAAAAGTTTAGAATTGGGTTTTAGAATGGAGAGAGAGTTTGAATGTCAGGAAATTAACTCGCTTTCCGCGGACGACCGGCCAAGCCTCCTCACTTCGTTCCGGGGTCTCGGCAGGCCGTTTTTCCGCAGGAGTCTCGTCATTTTCCTCTCCATCTCAAACGCCATAAAAGAAAGCAGGTGAACGGCTGTGTCGATTCGAAAGAGATTACTATTATCTAATCTGGCTATGATTGTTTTACCGATTGCTGCCCTTATACTTATGGAAATCTTCTTAGGCCTCATTATGTTTCGTATATTGAACTTAGATCCAGGGAGCAGCCTTGAGAGGTTCACGCAAATCCGTTTTATCGGCATTATCATCATCCTGATCGTGACGAACGGGCTGTTGACCTACTATGTGTCCAAAACGATCATTAAGCCCGTGAGACAGCTCTCAGAAGCGACAAAGCGAATCGCCAATGGAGAGCTCAACTTTGAGATCGAGGCCGACCGCAGCGATGAACTCGGGGAGCTGGCTGAGAGCTTTGAAGCGATGAGAAGGAAGCTGCAGGAAGCCGAAGAGCTCCAGAAAAAATATGAAGCCGGCCGCAAGGAGCTGATCGCAAGTATCTCGCATGACCTGAAGACACCGATTACTTCCATTAAGGGGTATGTAGAAGGCATCCGGGACGGCGTCGCCGACACGCCGGAGAAGCAGGAGCGGTATATCGATACGATTTATAAGAAAGCGAACGAGATGGACCACTTGATCGATGAGCTGTTCCACTACTCCAAGCTTGATGTGAACCGCGTCCCGTTTCATTTTGAAAAAGTGGATCTGTATGCTTACTTTGAGGATTACTTAGAGGAGATCAGGCTTCATACGGATGTGAAGGTAGAGCTTTGGCCTAAGGAGAAGCAGACCTTCTTCGTAAAGGCCGACTGGGAACAGCTCAACCGTGTCGTCACAAACATCATCCATAACAGTCTAAAAAATATGGATAAAGACGAGAAGATACTGCAGGTGGAGATTAAGGAAGTCAATGATCACATCAAGGCGGTCATAGGCGATAATGGCAAGGGAATTCCAAGAGGAGACCTGCCGCATATTTTTGAACAGTTTTATAGGGCGGATCCAGCGAGAAGCGCGTCCGCCGGCGGCAGCGGACTAGGTCTTGCCATCGTGAAAAAGATCGTCGAGGAGCACGGCGGCCAAATCAAAGCGAAAAGCGATCAAGGGAAAGGAACGAAGGTGGCCTTTACGCTGGAAAAATGGGAGGAGGGGAATTAGTGGAGAGGATCCTCATTATTGAAGATGAGCGTGAGATTGCCGAGCTCGAACGCGATTACTTGGAAATGAACGGGTTCGCGGTTGATATTGAAGCAGACGGAGCCGCCGGCCTTAAGAAAGCATTAGACGCCGAATACGATCTCCTTCTGCTTGATTTAATGCTGCCGGGTACAAGCGGGTTTGAGATTTGTAAAAAAGTGAGGAAGGAAAAAGAGATTCCGATTCTGATGATCACCGCCAAAACCGATGATATCGATAAGGTGAGAGGTCTTGGTCTCGGCGCCGATGATTACATCGTCAAGCCCTTTAGCCCAAACGAGCTCGTCGCCCGCGTCAAAGCCCACCTGGCAAGGTATAAGCGGCTTGTGAAAAAGGAAGACACCGAGAAGGATATCAGAGTGAGAGGACTTCATATTGACCGGACGTCGCGGAGAGTTTTTGTCAATGGGGAAGAAAAGACACTCACAGCGAAAGAGTACGACCTGCTCGTATTTATGGCGCTTCACCCGAATCGTGTGTTCAGCAAAGACGATTTATTTGAGCGGATCTGGGGGTTTGATGCATTGGGCGATAACACGACGGTGACTGTCCATGTGAGGAGGATTCGCGAGAAAATAGAAGACGACCCTTCGAAGCCTAAGTTTATTGATACGATCTGGGGCGTGGGCTATCGGTTTTTGCTATAAGAAAGCCACGGTGTATGCCGTGGTTTTTGTTTTTTAAGTCAATTAGACTCTCTAGTCACATTGCGAAACTCTGTTAAGAAAGTCCACAAACCCGCTGACCTCTTCCTGGTAAGCGCATCCATTTTTGACTTTTCTGACAGATGCGTTAACATAACAAATGTGAGAGTATTTAAATTCCAACTCAAGGAGGCGGATCAATTGTTTAAAACCATCACTCTCGAACGCACACCGTGCGAAGGAGAGTCCCCTGTTTACAAAATCAGCATTTCAAGCGAAGGAGAAGTCGACTGGGAAGGACAGCAATTTGTTCAAAAGGAAGGCCACCACACGTGGAGCCTCACCGACGAACAAGTCGAGCAGCTGCAAGAGCTGATCGAAGACTTTAACTATATGTCCTATCAGTACATTCAAGGAGATCGACACTCTGCCGCTGACCACCCCTACTGCATGACATCCGTTCAAGATGAAAAAGGCTGTTATCGGGAAATCAACCACTACCTCGGAGACACCCTGCAGATTGGAAGAGACCTCGAAACATTCGAAGAGAAGGTTGAAGAAATTGCAGGCACCCACGCCTATATCGGCACCCTGAATCCAAGCTAAAATGAATCGGGGCGAGCGGCCGATGCTATATCGACTCCAGCGTCTCTTTCAACTGACGCAGATCATTTGCCGCCATCGCCCCATCCAATAAAAAATTCTCCTCAGACACCTCAGGAAGCCGAAAAATCGTCAGCATTACCTCACAGCGATCCTTATGAGGCACCACCCGCATCGGATAATATAATTCCTCCCCATTAACCAATCTCAGCGTAAAATCCAGCACCCCATAAGAATTCTCTGTCTCAAACTGCACACGAGCCGTACCATCACCCGACTCGACGTACCAGTCCTTCTTTTTCTGCGCCACCGACACACAAAAAGAATTCGCCCAGGCTGCCAAATTCATCGGTTCCCTTACGAAGCCGTAGACATCGCTGCTTTTTTTGTTGATCATCATTCCAATTGTTCTCGCCTCAAACATACCCTTCCTCCTCGTCCTGATCAGGCTTTCGTCCCTTTAGTCTCAGCTAACTCACCCAAAAATATTTGTTAAAAAAAGTGCCTGTTCCTCATCAAAGGAACAGGCACTCATTTTATTGATAATTGACAATGGCCGGGCTCGGATCGAGCTTCACGACTTCTTCCGGTGTCATGACAGGCTCATCTTTATCATAGAAAACCTTAAAGCCGCCATACTGGGAAGGCTTATCGCGCACATACTTTTTGTACAGCGCCATTTTGTCGGTGGAGGATCCCCAGCCGTCAAAATTGAGGGCGACTTCCACGTTGTCGGTCGGCTGAATCGCATCTTTATTCGTCAGCACATGCTCTGTGAACTGGTGGACGAGCACGAACTTATCGGGCAAGTCGTTTTCCTCGGTCAGCTTGGAAACATATTCGACGGCTTCCTGCACCTCCTGTCCATCGACCTGGCCGAGATCTTCTCCCGGAACTTCGCCTTCATCGACCTGGAATTCGGTATCGATCGCCAGGTGGACGTTCGGGTGCTTGAGCCATTTCTCAATGCTCTTCACCTGGTTCATGACGGTATCTGTCCCGAGCTGGATATCGAGAAGAACGATGGCATCATGCTTCTCCGCGAGTTTTACATACTCCTCGATTTTTTCATCCGAAAGCTTAGTCACGTAATTTCCATCCGGCCCTGGAACTCGGTGGGCCATCGTTGTAATCAGTTCAATCGTTGGAACGGCCGGACGCTTGGGATCGGCATCCGAGTAGGCCTGCGCCTGTTCTTTCAGCTGCTTCATAAACTCCTCCGGCTCCATTGTGCCGAGAATTCCCATATTTTCTGATTGAGGGGTGCCGTAATAGGCAACGAGCCGATGGTCTTTAAGCGGGCCGGTCGTCTGATCTTCCATATCCTTAGCCAGCGTCTCACCGGCAGGGACGGCACGCTCAGGTTCGCCGCCTAAGGCGAGCTGCTGCTCCGGCATATTTTTAAGCTCCTCCTCAGACAGGCTCTCCTTTAAAGGGACCGCATCTTCAGACGGCTCTAGCGCTTGATAGGGCGGATCCGGCTCCTCCTTCTGTTCCGGTTCACTTTCTTTTTTAGGAGCTTCCTCTGCCTTCTGATCAGAGGTCGAAGTCTCTTCTGAACAAGCCGCCAGAAGAATCGTAAGTAATGCCGCTAACAGCAGCCACGAGAATTTTTTCATGATGTCGACACTTCCTTTAAATAGTAAAGATTGGTCATAAAGGTACAATATAGAAGGAATCCTAACATATTTTTCAATGGCTGAGGCTGTTGTAATGAGATTGAAAAAGAATCATAACAAAGCCTTAAGCATGCCGGTCAATCTGCTGGACGATCTCCTCACAGATTTCATGGGTGGTCAGCGAATCCTCAATCGACGGATCCGGTATTTTATCATGCTTCACACAATCAAGAAAGTGATCAACAATTTGGTAAAAGCCCCGCTTCGATAGCGTAGGCTCCCAGCCGCCATACGTGGAAAGATTCTCGTCCTTATTGTGATAGTGCGTCGTTTCTGTCAGGTTATCGACGACGTATTTATGATGGCCAGCCGTATATTCAATGATCTCCTCGGTCACGCCGCCATTACGGTTCATAATGCCAAGCGCCTGACAGCCCTCGCCGATCAGCTGAACGACCAGCTGATCAAGAAGCTCCCCATCCAGCAGGAAATCCACCTTTATTTCCTTCACTTCCGTGTCCATTAAAAACCGGAGCGTGTCCACAACATGGACGAAATCTTCAACGACAAACCGCCTCGGCTCATCTGCCGCATCGAAGCGGTTCTTCTGCATGATCAGCAGGTTCGGCTTCCCATGCCCCTTAAGCTCATTCACAGCCGAAATAAACCGGCGGTTAAAGCCGACTATCGCAATCCTGCCAGTTTCACGCGCCAGCTCGACGATTCGCTGCGTCTCCTTGAAATTCAAAGAGATCGGCTTATCTATGTATACATGGATCCCATGCTCAAGCAGCTCCTCCACAATCTCCGCATGAGCCTCTGTCGCTGCACTGATAAACACCGCATCCACCTGCTTAGCCATCAGGCCATCGACGGACTCAACCTTCTCCATGATGCGATACTTATCCGCCAAACGATCCAGCGTCTCTTTATTTCTCGTACAAAGCACAAGCTCAATCCCTTCCTTTTGAGAAAGCACAGGCAAGTACGCTTTCTGAGCGATATCACCTAACCCAACAATTCCAATTCTCATCGTAAAACCTCCTGATTGAAAAACTGTATCCTTCTCATACCCCAAATCATCGGGAGAGAACCTCATAAAAAAACGACCATTCATGATAAAATGGAAGCAGAATGACAATCTGGAGGATTCTCTTATGAAAATTACCATTATCTCGGTCGGAAAACTAAAAGAAAAATACTTAAAGCAGGGCATCAACGAATACATTAAACGCCTGGCCCCCTATGCCAAGGTCGATATCGTCGAAGTCCCCGATGAAAAAGCACCCGAAAACCTAAGTGAAGCGCAAATGCTGGAAGTGAAACAGAAGGAAGGCGAGCGAATTCTCGCCAAAATCCAGCCGGATACACACGTCATTACGCTGGAGATTGAAGGCAAGCAGCTGACTTCTGAAAAACTCGCCAAGCAGCTCGATGACCTGGCGACGTATGGAAAGAGCAAGGTAGCGTTTGTAATTGGAGGATCACTGGGTCTCAGTGATGAGGTGCTGCAGCGCAGTGATTATGGACTGTCTTTTTCGAAGATGACGTTTCCTCATCAGCTGATGCGGTTGATGCTGGTGGAGCAGGTGTATCGGGCGTTTAAGATTAATCGGGGAGAACCGTACCACAAATAAAGACGAAGTGCTTACCCCGTTAAATGGAGTGGTCAAGCGGCTGGTATAAAGCTAGTAGAATGGAAAAAGTTTTTCTATCGATTAAAAATTTTAAAACAACGTCACCTCCCCTCATCCTTCTTTCGATTATAGAAGTGAGGGGCATTTTTATGCCATTTTTAAAAGAGGAGAGATGACTATGAATTACTTAAAAGAACTAAACGCGTTTTATGATCTCGTTGAATTAGATTCCCTATACGGTTCAGCTACCCTGTTGCTAAGAGGGGTCTTTTTTAAATAGAAGCATATAGGAGTACCACTTACCCCACCATCTCAGCTTCGAGCTCTCTTTTTCTCTCCAACTTTTTATAAACCAAAGCCACCAGCAGCGATGGAATCGTACATACGATCATTCCTAAGAATGCATACCCAGGCTCAATCTCATATAAGAATCCACCGAAAATAGTAAATACAGCTGTGCTCCAGCTAAGCGCCAAGGCTGAGTAGATCCCTTGTGCCTTCGGAATCTCCGCAGGCGCAATGTTTTTGATTAAGTACTGCATGAACGCGTAATGCCCCATCGCAAATGAGCAGGCATGCAGCACCTGCGAGATCGAGAAGACCGCAACGTTTGGAAAAGCAAATACTAGAATCCAGCGTATCGTGGATCCAAGGGCGGCAAGGATCAGCAGCGAGCCTGGTGAGAAGCTGCGAAAGGCCTTGTCGGCCATAATGAAAAATATGATTTCAGCAATAACGGCGATGTTAATGATCGCGCCAATTAAGTAGGTCGGTGCCTCGATTTCCTGTAAATAGATATAGCCATAGTTGTAATAAGAAGCGTGGGCCGCTTGCAGTAAGATGACGACAATCAGCACGATGCCGAAATGCTTCACCTTAAATAACTGAAGCAGGCCGCCTTTATGGGTCTCATCGGCTTGTGGCTTTTCAGATAAAACATCAGGGGCGCGTAAGACTCCTAGACATAGGAAGGCAAATAGCCCGGTCAGCAGGGCCCATAAAATCACTTCATCGCCAAATCTCCCGGTAAAGAGGGTAAGGATCATCCCGCCGACAACGAATCCGATCGAGCCCCACGAGCGGCTCTTTCCGTAATCCCGCAGCTGCCTATGCTGCACAAGTACGCCGGCCGCGGTATCTAAGGCAGGCATCAGGGTAGGGTAGAAAAAGTGTAAAAATAAAACGACGACAAGTAAGCTCGTAAACGAATTGGCCGGAATAGATAGCAGCAGGGCCATAAATGTGCCGATGGTCATTCCGTTCAGTAATGTTTTACTGCTGAATTTCTCTGATAATTGAGGAAAGACGAATAAGGTGGAGAGACCGCGGATCACCAGTCCTAAGCTCATAATTAAGCTTGCCTCAGACACCGTCATTCCCTTCGTATGGATCATCCACCCTGTAAAATAAGGCAGGAATATCCCCCACGTTAAATAGAAACTAAAAAATTGTCTGCTCATCCAGCGATGTGTGTTCATGTCGATTCCTCCAATGATTGCATCATATCAGGAAGAAACATACAATAATATGAGAAATCTCATAGTTTGGGTGGATAAAAATGAAAAAAATCAACAAGCAGGCAAGGCTGAACTATTTAAAGAAGTACTCAATTTCCCATTTGTTCTCATTTCCGATTGAAGAGTTTATCGAAGTCCATGAATACGAGCGGGATGAATGGATCATCCGGGAAGGCATGCGCCCGGACTATTTATTTTACGTGGTGGAGGGAAAAGCGAAAATCTATGTGACGTACCAAAACGGCAAGAGCTCCCTGATCAATTTTATTAATGCCGATGAATATATCGGTGAAATGGAGCTCGTCAATGAGATATACTACACAAAAGGGGTCGAAACCTCCACGAAGACCATCTGCTTTGCGATTCCTCTTCACCGCTTCCGTGAACAGCTGCTTGAGGATACGAAATTTCTTCGCGAGCTGACGAAGTTCTTAAGTATTAAAGCCGGTAAAATGGCGGAGAAGTACTCGCAAAGTCTCTCCTTCCCGCTCGAAAACCGGCTGGCCGATTTTATCCTGCAGACCGCTGATGGAGAGGTCTATAAGGAGAAGCATGTTACGGTCTGTGATTTTCTAGGCGTCTCCTACAGACACTTACTGCACGTATTGTCCCAGTTCTGTGAGAAAGGGTATTTGAAAAAGCAAGGGCACCAGTACCATATCCAGAATCGGGATCGGTTACATGAGCTGGCAGGGGTGCTGAAGAATGAGGGAGGGTTGTGATAGGAAGCTGGCCAGTATATTAGAATTTATTAATGATAAGGGGAATGACAGTGAATATTTTTGAGGCATTAAATGTCTTTTATAGAGAGGACACGATTTCAGATTTTCTAATGAACTGTTTTAAGAGCTCTAATGAGTTTTTAAAAAGGTTTTTAAATGAAGCGAAGATCCCAATAAAAGAGAACGCCTCTTTTCATATAGATGTACGTGTGGGACTAGGAAAAAATATTGGCACTCCTGACCTTGTCATTCGTGTGATAACAAAAGATAAGGTGGAATTCATTATAATAGAAAATAAAATGGCTGCTTCAGAAGGTAATGAACAAACCAATAGGTATGAGTCGTGTGGGGCAAGAAGTGAGATTGCTAAAAAATATAAGGTCTCCAAAGAGGAGTGTAAATTTCATTTTATCTTCTTAGCTTTAGATACAACGGTTCAACCGAAAAACTCTACCTTTAAGTTTTTAACATATCGGATATTTTTACAAGGCAATTGGCTTTTACATAATGAGACGCTTAAGCAGCTGTTTAAAGATTTTCAAACTAAACTCCATCATTTCTATGTGCCTCTGAATCATCCATGTGAAAGCCTGAATTCGATTGAATTGGATAGAAACCAGCGTAAAATAGGCTGGCAAACTATATTATTTGAAGCGTTCAAGTTTAACAAAGAGCTTATTTTAGACTGGGGAGTAACAGGAGGAGCTGGACGAAGTAACTTTTTATTTCTCATTTCGAAGCAGCATTGGAAAAGTAACAAGCCATACCAAGAAACTGGACTCGCCCAAACGTTTTATGTTCATGTAGATACTTATGTCAATTTGTTGAATCAGCATAGTAATATAAAAGAGATAGGCGTCCGGTTTGAAACCTCTCCATATGCCCCTCATCGGAAAATTAGCAAGCTGGCTGAGTACGATAAGTTTATAGAAAATAAAAATGAATTTGGCCAAAGGTTATATGAGAAAGCCAGAAAGCAAGGTCTTTCCGTAAAGCGTAAAAACTCTAAATTACTAGTTATGTCTCTTCCAATAGAAGCCTTAACGATTCGGGAAACTGTACAAGATATCAAAAGAAAATTTGTATCGATCGAACATTGTATAGATGAGGTCCTTGGTGAAATGAAGAAAGAGAGATTGATAATTTAATAGCCAATAGGCAGAAGTCACTTAAACGGAAATGCAGGTAAAATAGAGAGCGATAAAGTATGGTTCCGTCAGTTTTATTTCCAACTCCAACGTGGGGGACATGTCCGCTATCCAGTGTGATTAGGGAAGCAGTTATTTCAGCTTTTAATCGCTGAGTAAGCGGCATCCGGTATGAGAGCTTAGCGCCTGCCGCTTACTTGAAATTTTTTCAAAAGCTGTACGGAGCGGATAGCGATATCGATGAGGTATTACATAAAAGTGACCCTATACGGAGTGAGAGCAAGTCGATTAAGCAGCTGAGTTATTTATAAAGGAAGCGCCTTTCGTTCGTCAAAGCGCTCATTAGCAAAGCTTCAGGATTTGAAAACCGTTTTACGAATGTAGAAATATTTCCCGGGAAATGTCGGGACAGGTCGGAATATATCTCTTCTTCTTTCGCAGGTGATCGACCGCCGCTCAATAGCTCCTTTCACCCTTAATCTTCTTTAAATAAAAAAGGCACCCATCTCCAATTAATAGAGTTGGGTGCCTTTTAATTATAAATTAAACAGAAGCTACCGTACTTTTGGAAAGAGCTTCTTCTACAGAAGCTAATTCATATCCAAGGTCGCGGGCGACAGCGCTGTAAGTAACAGAACCGTTCGCTGTGTTTAAACCAAGCGCTAGTGCCGGGTTTTCTTCAATCGCTTTGACAACGCCTTTGTTGGCAATCTGCTGGGCGTAAGGGATCGTTACGTTTGTTAAACCGATCGTAGAAGTTCTTGGTACAGCGCCAGGCATGTTAGCCACCGCGTAATGAACGACACCATGCTTCGTATACGTTGGGTTATCGTGAGTTGTAATCTTATCGACGGTTTCGATAATACCGCCCTGATCAATCGCAACGTCTACGACAACAGATCCAGCTGACATCGACTTGATCATATCTTCGGTTACGAGCTTAGGAGCTTTAGCACCCGGGATAAGAACAGCCCCGATCACAAGGTCAGACTCTTTTACAGCTTCAGCGATATTTAACGGGTTGGACATCAGTGTCTGTATGTCACGGCCAAACTGATCATCCAGCTGGCGAAGGCGGTCTGCGCTAAGGTCAATGATGGTTACGTCAGCACCAAGTCCAACAGCGAGCTTCGCCGCGTTTGTTCCAACGACACCGCCGCCGATGATCGTTACTTTGGCACGTTTTACCCCTGGAATCCCTGAAAGCAGGATTCCTTTTCCGCCTTTAGATTTCTCAAGGAACTGCGCACCGATTTGTGAGGCCATGCGTCCGGCTACTTCACTCATCGGAGTAAGTAATGGAAGGGTACGGTTTACTTCTACTGTTTCATAGGCAATTGCCGTAACCCCGCTGTCTACAAGCGCTTTCGTAAGCGCTGGTTCTGCCGCTAAGTGTAAGTAGGTGAAGAGGATTAATCCTTCGCGGAAGTAGCCATATTCAGAGCTTAGCGGCTCTTTTACCTTCATTACCATTTCCGCCTGGCCCCATACGTCCTTAGCTTCAGGAATGATCGTTGCACCTGCTGATGAGTAATCCGCATCTTCAAAGCCGCTGCCGATTCCTGCGCCCTGCTCAATAATAATGTCATGTCCGCTCTTTGTCAGTGCTACTACACCCGCCGGCGTAATCGCTACCCTATTTTCGTTGTTCTTAATTTCCTTTGGAATACCAATAATCATGCTGTCGTCCTCCTCAAAAGGGATTTATATATTATAACCTCAGTATATATCCCTATAAGGAAAAGCACATTGTGTATAACATTAAAAAATGTAAGCGTTTGTTTGTTAAATTAAACAAACGGTCTAAGCTTACCTTTGGTTCGATAGTTTGATGTCCAAATATAGTCCAAGCTTTTGAACAGGGTCCTTAAGCTGGATGGATGTCAGCTCCTGGATTCTTTTTAGACGGTAATTGAGTGTATTGACGTGGCAGTGAAGAGACTTAGCGGCCGCATTCATATTGCCATCCTTCTCTAAGATCGCCTCAAGAGATTCCAGCAAATTCGTCCGGTTTTCCTGATCGTAAGCGGATAGCCTTTGAATCGCTGGGTTTGGAGGCATGTCCTGTACTTCGTCGTATTTTTTCAAAAGGTCAATATAACGGAAAATCCCCAGTTCATGGTAGAGGTTCACATGAGAAAGTTCTTTATAGAATGTCTTCTTTAGAGAGGCAACCTTAACGGCCTCCTCATAGCTTCTCTTAATGAACGTATAGTTTTCGTACATATATCCGCTTCCAGAATCCAGATCGGAAATCCCGAAACGTTCATTTATCTGCCGTTTGAATGTATAGATAAACTCTTTTGTTTCCTCCATCTCATTCTCCTGAGAGAATGGCGAAACAAGGAAAACGAGCCGGTTGTCATCGAGTGTCTGAATTAAGATATCCATTTTTTGAATCGTTTTTGCGGCATAAATTAATTTCTTATAAAGTTCACGATCGAGCTCAGGGAATGTAAAGACGATAATTCCTAACGCCCTATTTGTATTTATGCCTATTCTGGACAGCTGGTCGGCGATCGGCTGGTGGTCGCGAAGATCTCCCGTGAGAATCTGCCACAGCAGTTCCTGATGATTCTTTTCCTTCCTGGATCTTTGTTTCTTAAGCTGGAGAAGAAGGCTTTTCGCTTTGCCGGCGAAAAATGTTAAGTCAGCCAGGTCTTGATCACTAAGGCTTCGGCCTACTTCAAGTACCCATATATAACCGAGAACTTCCTTGTTCTGGCGAATGGAGACCGCCACACGGTTTCCAAGACCAATATCATTGATTTCAGAAATAACCTGGGGTTCATCGCTTTGGTTAAGAGTCGGGATGACTCCTTCCTTCCAAAAACGATTAATCACCTGCTCAGGCACACGACGCCCGATGATGGTTCGAACTCTCGCGGAATCCGTCTGATCGTCATGTGAGCTGTAGGCAAGCAGGTGGTGATTAGCGTCCTCGATCGTTACCGGACATTCCAGATGCTCACTGATGGCATCAACAAATTCTTCAAGGGTATCAAATGGTTCATGGAAGATTTGCTGGCGTTTATCGTTCATTTTAAAAACTCCCTCTTTTATAGAAGAAAATCTTTTTGTTTTGTTAACATTGCACAAGTGAAACGCTTTCAATTTGTGCAGATTTACATACACATAAAGTTTACCACCATGCTAGAATAGCATAGGTGAGCTAAGAAATATATTTGTGAACGCTATCATTTGGAGGGATTTTATGGACATCTTAGATATACTAGGGAAGATTAATAATGTACTATGGGGTCCGCCAAGCTTGATTTTATTATTTGGGACGGGCTTATTTTTAACCATTGTCTTAAAAGGGCTGCAGTTTAAACGGCTGCTTTATGCGTTTAAGATTGGGTTTGGTAAAGAAGATGATAAAGATGCCTCGGCTGAAGGAGATGTCAGTCACTTTAAGGCACTAATGACGGCTCTTGCGGCAACCATTGGAAACGGGAACATCGCGGGGGTAGCTACAGCGATCACACTTGGCGGTCCTGGAGCTATCTTCTGGATGTGGATTGTCGGTTTGCTCGGTATGGCTACAAAGTACGGGGAAGCGTTACTTGCTGTTAAATACCGTGTAAAAAATGCGAATGGTGAATATTCAAGTGGTCCGATGTATTATATCGAGCGAGGGCTCGGCCGGAAGTTTAAATGGTTAGCGATCGCTTTTGCCTTATTTGGAGCCTTTGCCGCTTTAGGTATCGGAAACAGTGTGCAATCCAATACCATTGCTGATGTAACAAGCACAAGCTTTGGGATGTCCAATTGGATGACTGGGTTAATCTTAATTGTTCTTGTCAGCTTCATTGTTTTTGGCGGGATTCAAAGAATTAGTGCGGTGGCCAGCTTCTTTGTGCCGATTATGGCGTTTCTTTATATTGGCGGTGCTCTTTTAATACTTATCTTAAACTATGACATGATTATTCCAGCCTTTGAATTAATCTTTCATTATGCGTTTAATCCTGTGGCAGCGGCCAGCGGTTTCCTTGGGATTGTCGTAGCGGAGGCGATTCGAAATGGTGTTGCCCGCGGGATTTTCTCAAACGAAGCCGGTCTTGGTACCGCGGCATTAATCGCAGGGAATGCGAGAGCCGACCACCCTGTTAAGCAGGCACTTGTAGCTATGACGGGTACGTTTATCGTAACGATTGTTGTATGTACGATGACAGGGTTAACACTTATTATTACGGGCTTCTGGGATCCATCAGGCGGGGACATCTCCGGTGTAGCGCATGACGCGTCGCTTGAAGGCGGGGCGCTGACAGGTGCAGCCTTTGGCTCTGCGCTTGGTATCATTGGGGAGTATATTGTTTCCCTCTCCGTTATTTTCTTCGGTTTCTCAACGATTGTCGGCTGGTATGTATATGGAGAGAAGTGCTTCGAATATATAGCGGGTCCTAAAGGAATTGCTGGTTATCGCTTCGTGTACATAGCCGCATGTGGCGTTGGGACAATTGCGAACCTGGCAACGGTATGGGCCTTTGCTGATATGGCCAATGCGTTAATGATGATTCCAAACTTAATCGCTCTTCTTCTTCTTTGGAAAGTGATTGTTTCTGAGACGAATGATTACTTTTACAACTTCTATAAAAATGCCAATGCAGCGTCTGAGAGGAAAGCAAGCTAAGGCGCTTTGATTAAGGAAATGTACGTACACCCCTCCGATTTCTTTCGAATATAGAAATGGGAGGGGTGCTTTTATACCAAAAGCGGGGCGGTGCTTCTGTAAGCTGTAAGATTCATATAAATATTTTAATTTTTGTGATTATAATGATAAACTGGGCTTAGGTTAAAATATTTGGAAGGAAGTGTAACCAGGTCTATCCTTGTTACATTTCTTTCTGTAAATATAGGGAGTTTGAAAGGGAAATGAGTAAACAACACAGTAAAACAGACGTTATTTTAATAGGTGCAGGAATTATGAGTGCAACGTTAGGGTCGCTGTTGAAAGAACTGGCGCCCGATTGGAAGGTTCGTGTGTTTGAAAGGCTCGGCAGTGCAGGTGAAGAAAGCTCAAACGTATGGAATAATGCAGGAACCGGACACGCGGCATTATGCGAGCTGAACTACACGAAAGAGCAGCCGGACGGCTCCATCGATATGACGAAAGCGATTAAAGTAAATGAACAATTTCAGGAATCCCAGCAGTTCTGGTCCTACCTTGTGAAACGTAAGATGATCGAGAACCCTCGGGAATTCATCTTGCGTCTCCCTCACTTAAGTTTTGTACGAGGGGCACAAAACGTCGAGTTCCTAAGAAAGCGTTTCAACACGATGTCTAACAATCCCTTGTTTCAGGACATGGAATTCACCGATGACCCGGAGAAGCTGAAGGAATGGATTCCACTGATCATGAACGAACGAGAAGTGAAGGAACCGATTGCGGCAACAAAAATTGACGCTGGAACGGATGTTAACTTCGGAGTTCTGACGCGTAAAATGTTTGACCATTTAGAGAGGGAAAACCTTGAGATCAACTACAAGCATAGTGTGAAGGATATTACACGGACCAGCGATGGGGCATGGGAAGTCAAAGTCCAGGATCTAAAGAACGATAAAGTCGAATATCACACGGCTAACTTCGTCTTTATCGGCGGCGGAGGCGGAAGTCTGCATCTGCTGCAAAAAACCGGTATTCCGGAATCCAAGCATATTGGAGGATTCCCGATAAGCGGCCAATTTATGGTGTGTAATAATCCGGATGTTGTTAAAGAGCATCATGCCAAAGTGTACGGGAAAGCAGAGGTTGGAGCTCCGCCAATGTCCGTGCCGCACTTAGACACACGATTAATCGACGGAAAATCGTCCCTGCTGTTTGGACCATTTGCCGGCTTCTCACCGAAGTTCTTAAAAACGGGATCCTTGCTCGATTTAATTACATCTGTTAAAAAGGATAACCTCGTGACCATGGTAGCCGCAGGCGTAAAGAACGCCTCGTTAACCAAATACCTGATTGAGCAGGTCATTCAATCCAAAGAAAAGCGCATGGAAGAGCTGCGTAAGTTCATCCCGAACGCGAAAAGCGAAGACTGGGATCTAGTTACAGCCGGCCAGCGCGTGCAGGTCATTAAGGATACGAAAGACGGCGGCAAAGGAACTCTTCAGTTCGGTACTGAAGTGGTGACGGCAGCTGACGGCTCGATCGCTGCCTTGCTAGGCGCGTCTCCAGGCGCTTCGACCGCTGTTTCCGTCATGCTTGAAGTCATGGAAAGATGCTTCCCGCAGCACATTAAAGAATGGGAACCGAAGATCAAAGAGATGATTCCTTCTTATGGCAAGAAGTTATCCGAGCATCCAGAGCTTATTCGGGAGATTCATGCTTCCACAGCTAAGGCGCTTGGTTTAAGTGAAAAGAGCAAGTCTATCGATGATTCTCAGTATAAAAAAAGTATTTAATGAAAAAGTGAAAGTGCCTGTCCTCCATTAATTTTGGGGGCAGGCATTTTTTTATAGGAACAAGGAAGTGCGCTTTTAAAGAAAAAAGCAGAAGCTTGAAGCTTCCTATCGATAATAGAACACCTGCAGCTGATCCCTTCCATCTATCGTCGCCAGCAGTACATCCTTCAAGTCCGTCTTAAATTGCGATTTAAGCTGCGAGATCACCCAGTCTTCATCCTTCTGTACAGATTTCAACTCTTCTTTTAGAAACTTTCCCTCTTTAATAATCGTTCTCGGCAGATCAAACGGTTCTGTTACCATTTGGAACGATGCGGGTGTTACAGGTTCGTATTTAGGGTCGAGAAAGACAGACAGTTTCCCGTCGGCTTCCCAGGTGGCAAGCCCAACGTTTTTTACATCTCTCACTTTCTCTTCCCGCAGTTCTTCTAAAAGCACATCTAAAGAGATCCGCGCTTTTTTCAATCCGGAGAAAAGGATTTCACCATTTCGGACAACAGGAATAGGAGCGTTCGTGACCAGTCTGCGGAACCAGCGCCATTTTAAAATCATAAAAATGCCGCATAGATAAAGGCTCACGAGCACGAGGGTGGTGATCATCGATCCTTTGAGGCCCAGTCCTTCATCGGATAAGGGGTGGGCAATGATATTTCCGATAACTAAGGCGAGGACAAAATCAAGCAGTCTTAATTGAGAAATCGCCCTCTGCCCTAGCACGCGTGCGACAATAACGAGAAAGATAAAGGCAATAACCGCTCGAAGAATCCATTCTACTGAAGAAAGGGTCTCTTGGGCTTGTAAAAAATCCATAACTCTACACGTCCTTTAATATGTAAGCTGTTCTTATTGTGTACGGATGTCTTTGTCTTAACCCTTAGCTTTATGATTTGAATATTATGGTAATCAGCTGTATAAGGTGGCGGTAGCATTAAACAAGGAACATGAATCCATAAATAGGGGGCATTCATTGATTAAGAAAAGGAACTTCCGGGATAAAAGAAGTTCCTTTACTCTTCAGAATACTGGTACTTAGCAAAAGTTCCCCAGAATTCTTTTTTATTAAACTGAGGGCTGACAGAAATAAAATAGACGATGATCGGTAAAGTGTCGAACCCGGGGTGGGCGGCAAAAAATTCTCGGTCTCCGTACCTGATCGCTTGTAAAGCCAGCGGCAGTTCACGTCGGAAGACATAATTGCGCAAGGTGACGGTATCTTTATGAAACGGGCCTTCGCCATCTACATAAATATAGACCCAGTAATTATAGCTTCTCCCCGTCTGGGCCCATTCCCCGAGCACTTCATCTCTCATCGGGTTCAGTTTATCAAAGGCGTATTTCGGTCCAATTGTTAAAAAAAGCTCTGCGGTATAATCAGAATGGGTCAGGGTGTAGCGTCTCGGCCTTATAGGTGAGGTTGGGGTCACGCCTTCTCTGAACTCAACAGACAGTTTCTGCGGATCGAAGTCGGTCATATCGTCACTTCCTTTGTTATTACCCGCACCAGACGATGATTCGATAAGGAGTGGTTTGAGCTGGAATGCTTTTCGTGCTTGGGCCGTAGATGACAATAAGGCTGCGATTGCCCGGATTCCCTGTGAAAGCCTGCCCATTTGGAAGCAGAAGCTGCGTATAAGGAGCGAGGTTCAATTTTAATTGGCTGTCCCGGCTCACCAGCTGGCTGTTGAAATCATCCACTTTTACATTTTGATAAGGGCTGTCTTTGACCATGATCAACGCCTGGTATTGTGGGGGATAAATGAGGATAACGGGTGCATTTCCATCATAGTATCCAGTCACTCTGTCTCCCGTGTGCACCATGGCATGATCGACAAAGTAAGTGGCAGGGGAGACGACAAAATGGACGACAGCCCCAGCTTCATTTTCAACAGTGACGAATTTATAACACCCTCCGCCTTCATCATTGGGTCCCATCGCAAAGTCGCTGATCATGGTGACGGTTCCGGAAAAGGATCTAAAATCAATCAAACAAGTGCCTCCTGTCCTGTATATGGTTTAATCTATGTAAAAGGAGTAAAAGGGGTGAGAGCCTATTGAATATTGAAGTTAGAAAAATAGCTGACCGTGAGCTGATCCAAACATTCATCCTTGATCATTGGCATGCGCCGTATGTGGTCAGGCTTCGGGAGAAAGTTTTAACGGACCAGTTGAAAGGGTAATCGCTTAAAGTGGACGGGGAAATAGCAGGGCTGCTGACTTACCAGGTCGTTAACGTCGAGTGTGAGATTGTCACTCAGCACACTGGAAAACGCCGGCGTTGGAACGGCGCTGATTGAAAAAGTGAAGGAGCATTGTGGTGACTGTCAGAGAGTCTGGCTGATCACAACGAATGATAACTTAAATGCATTGAAGTTCTATCAGAAAAGAGGATTTCAGTTGAGGTTTATTCATCGAAATGCAGTGGAGAAAGCGAGAGAGATTAAGCCGGAGATCCCTTAAAATCGAGACGGATGGCATTCCGCTGTGAGATGTTTCCTGAATAAGAAAAAGCCGGCCAGCGCCGGCTCTTTTTTTATTCAAATACCTTGATGTGATAAGCATCCAGCACAATCTTAGGTACGAAAAATCTTGCCGTTTTCAGCGGGTCGACCACCTGGCTGACCTCTACCTGTCCAACAGCGCTCATCAGCATCGTGATTTCTGATAGAGATAGATCTGTCTTAGGCTGCAGGTAGTCGATCATCAGCTCAACCGCCGTATCGGCAGCTTCATCCAGCGTTTTCTTGGATACGAGAACAGCTAAGCCTTCTTCATTTTGCAGGAATGGATATTCGATCGGTTGTCCTTTAATCACGTCTAATGTTGCCGTTACTTTAGCTGGGATCTCAATACCGGATACACTGATTTCACCGTCACCCATAGCGGCGTGAAGATCACCCAGCGAAAACAGAGCGCCTTTTTGATAAACAGGGAAGTACAGCGCTGCTCCGGTTGTGATCAACTTTGTATCCATATTCCCGCCGTGTGCGCCGGGAGTACCGCAGTTGATGCCTTCGCCTTCAGGGGCAACGCCAATCACGCCGATCATTGGATTTAAAGGCAGTGCGAGTTTTTCATTAAAAATCGCTTGGTCATCCTGAATAGGAATGATCTTCGCCTGGAATTCCGTCATCCGGTGGCCCATCACACCGAGCTGTGGCCCTGTGACCATGACTCCTCGTTCCCCGAGCTCGATATCATCAATATGCACTTTTAGAACATCGCCAGGCTCCGCACCTTCTACATACACAGGGCCAGTTGCCGGGTTGATACGGTTCCAGTCAATCGCATCAATCGGTGTCGTTTCTGACTTGATTTGGTTCTCAAAGCAATCGTATGTATCCACAACAATCTGCTCGCCCGATTGAACGGTGACAGCGGGCTTGTTCTCTTTGTCCATAGCATAAACGAAATGCTCCGTGCTTACTCGGATAGACATGGGATCGACTCCTTTTGTTGAATTTGGTTATATTATACAGGATTTGGCAGGAGATCAGCGACCAAAAAAGCCTGTTCTGTTTATGATGTAACCTGTGGTAGATATTACCATTCGCTTTCCGCAGGAGGCTGACGGTATTCTCTTACCACTTCGGCTGCTAAACGAAGCAGAGCTTATCTTAAAATCAGTCGGGCGATTTGCTGCGTAGCCTGATACAAGTTATGCTCTGCGTTTTCTATACATTGATCGAGCGAGCTTGGCCCGGGAACAATGGAAAAGCAGCTTGTAAAAAGCTCATTCAGCTTCTCATAATCTCCGCTGATTCCTCCTGACAGCAGGATCACAGGCTTTTGGAATTCTTGAGCCAGCTCGGCAACATAGCCTGGAGCTTTTCCATATAAAGTCTGCTCATCACTCTGGCCTTCCCCTGTCAGCACGTAGTCCGCTTCCTCGATCGAAGCACGCAGATCGATCGCTTCAGCCACGAGCTTTGCTCCAGACTCTAATTTCGCTCCCATCGTTAGAAAAGCAAAACCAAGTCCACCAGCCGCTCCGGCTCCAGGGACTTCCATTAAATCCTGGCCGAGTTCTTTTTCAATCAGCCGGCCGTATGTCTCAAGGGCTTGATCATAATGGCGTACCTGCTGCTCGGTGGCTCCTTTTTGCGGACCATACACGTGGCTTGCTCCCCGAGTCCCTGTTAACGGATTGTCGACATCACACGCAATTCGAATCGACGTCTCTTTTAGACGCGGATCGAGGGAAGAGAGGTCTACGTGCTCGATCTGAAAAAGATCTCTTCCGAAGATGCCGGCTTCCTGGCCGTTCTGATCAAAAGCTTTCATCCCAAGTGCCTGCAGCATCCCAAGTCCGCCGTCATTCGTCGAACTGCCGCCGATCGCGACCATTAAGTCACGCTGGCCGTTGTCTAAGGCGTGCCGGATCGCTTCTCCAAGTCCGTACGTCGTGGTAAGATCAGGATTCTGCTTATCCTTCGGCACAAGCGGCAGACCGGCAATGTTTGCTCCTTCAATTACCGCACGCTCATCATCAAGCCGGATATACCAGCTTTCTGAATCTTCCCCGAGCGGTCCCCTGCAGGAGAAGGAAACTTTCTCGTGGTTTGTCGCTTTTGACAGGGCTTCAAGTGTTCCTTCACCGCCGTCTGCCATCGGTTTAGAAATTGTAGTGATTTCTTTGTTTACCGATTGAAAAGCATGAGCCATCGTTTGGGTGACTTCAATAGAAGAGAGGCTCCCTTTAAATGAATCTGGTGCAAATACAACTTTCATCAACGATCCCTCCCATAAATACTTACTTATCATTCAAAAGCAAATCCAGCCAGAGAACAATTGATAAAAGCACCAAAAATGCAAGCGTATTCTTGTGCATTTGCACAAGTCGGATATGATTTTTAGCCAGGCGTTTTTTCGACGCTGTTTCTTATCTGTAAGTTTGTGGTATAATTAGTTTAGAAATAATATATATTAAAAAAGACCGCAGATGCTGGTAACATCTACGGTCGTGTAATAGAATGGTTCCCTCCAAGGGGGATCGACATGAGATGGACAATAATCCACCTGAGCCGGTTAACTCAAGGGTGGATTATTTTTTATGGTTAAAAGACAGTATGCTGATGATCAGTGTTGCGAACGCAACAGCGAACATAAGTGCTTCAAATACTGTCATTGGCACTACCCCCTTTCTTGTGGGGATGAATGCCGACCACCCTTGAGTTCCCTATTCTATTACATGGGGCTATTATAACATGGAATAATTTTCTTCTGCCGTCTAATCTTCTAAAATTTTCCTCAAAATTTCTTCTTATTTTTTAGTGACAAAGTTCCCTTCTCGCAGACTTAGGATTGGGTTGTTTGACAAAAGAACAATTAGACAAAGCCATCGGTCATAGACTTTCAAATGAGAAAGTGTTATGCACCGATGCTTGGCGTGCCTTTAAAACCTATGCATTTGATAATGGTATGGCTGTCTATCCATTCGAATGTGACGGAAAAATTCGCACCAAGGGTCTTTATCACATCGTAGGTCCTTTTGCACCATTCATATATAGTATAACCGACACAAAGTAAATTAATTTAAGAAAGGTGTTCAACATTATAGTTACATAAAATGTTTGATTCATAGTTACAATGGAGGGACTTGTTGTGATCATTTATAAAATGAGAGGCTTCCGAACCTGAAAAAAGTTATAAAATAAGGAATGACTAACCTATTAGAAAATTAGAGTTGAAAATCGTCATAAAATTAAAAAAAGCTTTTCAAAGATTATCACATATGTTACTTTATCAAATAGTTAAGTTAATTAAATTAATTTACAAAATAATTTGTAAGCGAATTCAAGTTTTTGTAAGCGCGACAAAACGAAAGGATAAATGAAGTTGGTTTAGAAATTGTGTGATTCGATAGGAACAATCAAATGTATTTAGGCAGCGTTGAATTCGTTTATTAGGAAAACCCGAGCTTGTGTACATAAAAGAAAGCTTACATCTCATTAATAAGGAGTGAAAAAATATGAATCTTTTTGCAATCGTGTCTTTTTTATTTTTCACCGGTTTAGTTGCTCTAATTTCCTATTATATTACGAGAAAAGAAGATTTAAATTCGCAGGATGGTTATTTTTTAGGGGGTAGAAGCTTAGGTGCATGGACTATTGCAGGTTCTTTAATGTTAACCAACTTGTCAACGGAACAATTAATTGGGTTAAACGCCCAAGGATATTCGGACACCATTGCTGTCATGGGGTGGGAAGTAGGTTCTGCTATTGCGTTAGTAATTGTTGCGTTTTTCCTTTTACCAAGATACTTAAAAGGCGGAATCACAACCATTCCTGACTTTCTGGAAGACCGTTATGATTTTGGCACAAAGCAAATTGTAACCATTTTATTTTTATTTGGATATGTATTTAATCTGTTACCGCCTATTTTATATTCTGGAGCAGTTGCCATTAATGGATTATTCAACATTCCAGAAGCTCTTGGCATAGGCAGAATGCCAGCTTTATATCTTACTGTATTAGCTATAGGTATTGTTGGTTCTATTTACGCAATTTTTGGTGGTTTGAAAGCGGTTGCCGTTTCAGATTCGATTAATGGTATTGGGCTTTTAATTGGCGGCTTAATGATTCCGCTTATTGGGTTATTCGTTCTTGGTGATGGGTCGATTAATGCTGGCTTCTCCACTATCCTCCAAGATTCACCTGAGAAGATGAATTCCATTGGGGATTCAAAGAGCCCCGTACCATTTAGCACAATGTTTACAGGGATGCTGCTCGTTAACCTGTTTTATTGGGGTACTGCTCAACATATTATGCAACGTGCCATTTCAGCTAAAAGTTTGAAAGAAGGGCAAAAAGGAGTTTTGATTGCGGCCTTCTTAAAATTGCTGGGTCCGGTTTTTCTAATTTTACCTGGGATTATCGCTTTCAATATGTTTGGTCCTGATCTAGAACCAACAGATGCTTATCCAAGACTTGTTCATGAGATATTGCCAACACCTTTAGTAGGCTTTTTTGCAGCTGTATTATTTGGTGCTATCCTTTCTTCTTTTAACTCAGCATTAAACTCATCAGTTACATTAATTGCTTTAAATATATACAAGCCATATATAAATCCAAATGCAACAGATAAAGAAGTTGTTCGTAAAGGTAAATATTTTGGTACGGCCATTGCTTTATTCGCTATCTGTATTGCTCCATTAATCGATTTGGTACCCCAAGGGTTTTTCCAATACCTGCAGATGGTCAATGGATTTTATAACGTGCCTATCTTAACGATTATGATTGTGGGTTATCTAACAAAACGAGTGCCAGCCATTGCAGCGAAAGTATCACTGTTTGTATTTATCTCTACTTACGCAACAACTCAATTAGTATGGGATACTGGGTTACATTTCCTTCACATCTTGGGTATTTTATTCGTTATATGCTCAACTCTTATGTTAATCATAGGAAAACTTTATCCAAGAAATGAAGATTTTTATCTGGAAGAAAAATCAAAAGTAGATATGCAGCCATGGAAGCTGGTATATCCGGTTGGAATTGCAGCTACCGTAGCAATGGTTATTATCTATACACTACTCTCACCAGTAGGGATTTTATAAAAGACTGGCAGACAGTTGGACATTACTATAAAAGCAGGGGGTTTATAAATGAGCTATTTTGGAGTGGATTATTATCCAGAGCACTGGTCTTCCAGTCAAATGGAAGAAGATCTTAGCGGTATTAAAAATCTAGGAGCGAACATGATTCGTATTGGGGAGTTCGCTTGGCATCTAATGGAGCCTAAAGAAGGAGAATTTGATTTCTCATTTTTCGATAACGTGATTGAACGGGCTAAAGCTTATAATCTTAATGTTATGTTTGGGACACCTACAGCAATTTTTCCCGCCTGGCTGGCTAAAAAATATCCGTCTATTCTATCAGAAGATGAGTGTGGGACAGTAAGAGAGTTTGGAGGAAGACGTCAATATTGCTTCAATTCAGATGTGTATCGTCAATACAGTGCTCGTATTACTCGTGAGTTAGTTAAGCATTATGCAAATGAAAAAGCGATTGTCGTATGGCAAATCGATAATGAGTTTGGGCATGAAGGGAGTGACGAATGTTACTGCGGGCCATGCAGAGAAGCATTCCAAACATTCTTAAGGGGAAAATATAACGATATTCAAGAACTCAATGAACGATGGGGGACTATTTTCTGGGGGCAATGCTACAACGACTTTAACGAAATCCCTGCTCCAACCCCCACGATTACCACGCATAACCCTAGTTTGAAGTTAGATTGGGCGCGTTTTCGTTCGTATTCTCTTAACAGTTTTGCTCATGAGATGACGGAAATAGTTCGTGAAGAAAAAGGTACTCATCAAGAAATAACAACAAATACAACTGGCGATTTTTTTAATAAGTGGTTTGATCATGAGGAGAATTTAAAGCCAATGGACTTTGTTTCCTATGACAACTATCCTGTGTGGGGAGGGTTAGAGCAGCCTATTCCTCCAGCAGAAATAGCGATGTCCCTTGATTTTAACAGGGGATTAAAAGATCAAAATTTCTGGATTGTAGAGGAATTAATTGGAGCTCAAGGTCATGATGTTATTGGCTATCTTCCCCGTCCAAATCAAGCAAAACTATGGTCCTATCAGGCATTTGCTCATGGCTGTTCTAATATGCTTTATTTTCGCTGGCGTGGGATGACGAGAGGTGCGGAGCAATTCTGCTATGGTGTGGTAGACCATGACAACCAATATGGCCGTAAGTATCGTGAAGCACAAGAAGTTTTTCAAACGATGAGTAATTACGAGCACCTATTAGAAGCTCCAATTGAAGCGGATGTTGCCGTACTATACGATTACGATAATATCTGGGCTTGGCGTTCCCAAATCCAAAGTAAAGATTTTGATTTTAAACAGGAGTTAATGCGTCTCTATCACCCTTTCTATGATTTAAATACCAAACTTGATGTAATACCTGCGGATCGCGATTTTTCAAATTATAAAGTGTTATTAGTTCCAGCAATGCAAGTGTTAGATGAAGCTTTAGCAAACCGTTTAAAAGAATTTGCGAAAGCAGGTGGAACGGTAATCTTCTCATTCCGAGCGGGCTTAAAGGATAAGGATAATACCATTTATTTCGGTCAACCTTTACCGGGCCCAGTTGCAGATTTGGCGGGAATACGGGTGGAAGAAATAGAATCGTTAACGGCAGAACATCGTCTCTCTGTAAAAGGGGAACACGATCTTTCCGAAGAAGAAAGCCATATGGCTATATGGCGAGACCTTATAGTTCCAGAGGGTGCTGAAGTACTCTATCGATATAGTGACTTCTTCTATAAAGAATATGCTGCAGCTACAAGAAATTCATATGGACACGGAGAAGCTGTCTATATTGGAGGAGGGCTTGAAATAGAAGGACTTCGAAAACTTGTCAAGCATATTGTGACCAAGCATAATATAGCGTTTGAAGATTCCCCGCGAGGCGTAGAAGTATATAGTAGAAAAGTGAATGGAGAAGAATATCAATTTATTATGAACCATACAGATCAAGCAGTTTCCTATAAGGATAGGGTGCTTTCCCCATATGAAACTCTTTTAGCAAAAGTTAAGGAATGATGCAGAAGTCCTTCTAATAATATCAAAAAAAGGTTAATTTCATAGCTTAGGAAGGGTACCCTTACCTGTTTTTTTCTTCTATACCTGTTTCTATACTTCACATTTATTGCAAACGGTAGACATTATGAGTGGCCTTGAAGCAGAGAGGAATATGCTTCAAGGCTATTTTAATGATATTAGGTTTCTTGTATAAAAAAGCCAAGGTTTAAATCACTATATTATATTCAGAAACATTTGGTTAATCCGTTTGCAAACAAAGAACCTTCTATAGGGTCCGATGCTTATTATTTGGGAAGAGGGAACAAACTTATTCTTTAGTATTTAAATGAATGGGGAGATATTTTGATACTGAGTGTTCAATTAAAGGGCAATTATTTAATATAGAGATAGCTTTCCACTTACAGGCGGGTTGTGAAAGATTTAAACTCGAGGTAATGCTCACTAATTTAATGTTAAATGATGAAGATAGGAGACAAAAAATGAAAACTGAAAAAGAAAAGATGCTAAGCGGAGATTTATATCATCCAAGCGATAGAGAATTGGCGAAAGACAGAACAAAAACGAGGTTTCTCGTGCGCTCCTTCAATGAGATAAGTGAAGCTGAGGAAGAAGAACGTATTTCTTTATTAAAAGAGTTGTTTGGTTCAACAGGAGAACGGATATACGTAGAATCAACATTTCGTTGTGATTATGGATATAACATTCATGTTGGGGAGAATTTTTATGCTAACTTTGACTGTACAATTTTAGATGGAGGACGAGTAACCATAGGAAAAAATTGCATGTTAGCCCCAGGTGTACATATTTATACGAATACTCACCCAGTAAGTGCCGAAGAACGAATAACTGAAATTGAATATACAAAACCGGTGACTATTGGTGATAACGTATGGATTGGAGGAAAAGCAGTCATTAACCCAGGAGTGTCGGTCGGAAACAATTCTGTAATAGCATCTGGAGCTGTTTTAGTTAAAGATGTGCCGGATAATGTGGTAGTCGGAGGAAATCCAGCGAAAATAATCAAAAAGCTAGTTTAATTCAGGCTAAACGTCTGATATGAAAATGGAATTCAATAAATTAGATAACCAAAATAATTTTGTAAGATTTGAATAGGAATATCTTCGCAAATTCCAGTAATAGAAGGAGTATAGGTTTCATTTAAGAGTATCTTATTTTAAACATGAGTCTTCATAAAAAGGGGGACTATAGTTGAATAAGCCAATATATCTCAAAATGACTTCCAATTTTATGGAAGTCATTTTTTGGGCTAATATCAACACTAAACTTTAACAGAGCTATTTTTTAAAAAAGTAACTCGTGATTCGGCAGGTCCGTTATCCTCATAACGGTTCAGTCAAGGCTATGAATCATCATCCATTACGTTCTCCATATTTTCTTTAAACTCTCGCATTTTTTCATCAGGCTGTAAGTTCAATTCCTTCTCTCTCCCTTTAAAGGAACGCTTTGTATCTGTTGTTACACCCATCTGTGAGCCTTTGGAATCGTTTATGACACCTTCTCTTTTTCCGTCTGGATGAGGTGAAACTTGAGAATGAGTATTTTGTGAGTCGTTCGGCATAAAAATCTTCCTCCTTTGTATATAAGTTGGTTGCCCGGAGTGGAAATTATTCACCTTGCAGCTGAATTAAGGCTAAGCAAGTCTCCGCTGAGGACAAGCCAGAAAAAATTTTTTCTTTCGCATGATTGAGCTGGAAATACTCTTCCTGCAGCATCATATCTTCCTTAAATTAGGAACAATACCCAGGCCTCGTTCATAGTTTGTTGGAGAAAGTGTTGTGCTGAGGGTCGATAAGGACAGTGAATTAGACACTCATAAAGCTGACTTACAATGGAGGTTACCAAGGTGAATGAATTTCAAAATCAACTTCAAAATTTAGATGTCGGAGAATTTCACGCTCAACAATTAGTTCCGAGTGAGCAGGCAAACCCTTATGAAAATAACGCTCGCTTGTGTATTGGAATAGGGTTTGGCGGTTGTTTTGGATGCTTTAGCTGTTTCGGTTGTGCGGGATGTGGGGGCTGTGGCGGCTGCGGGGGCTGTGCGCGTTGTGCACGTTGTGCGGGCTGTGGCGGTTGTGCGCGCTGCGCAGGATGCGGCGGCTGTGGACGTTGCGGCGGACGCTGCGGTGGACGCTAAAGCGTCCGGCCGTCCTGGGTTAGGCAGGCAGATCTTCTTTCTTTTCCTCTGTTGGAATTTCCGGCAGGGGTTCTTCTTTGGTGTCCAGACATATAGGACGAAGTGAAATACATAGAATCGGAGTAGGAAGTCAGCTCAGTTGGTAAGGAGGAGTGACATGGCAAATGTTAGACCTTCTATGCGTTTGAAGGTAAAGAGGGGTACTTTTTTCATGCCGGAATCAAATGGAAGTGTTTATTTTAGGAACAATTCAGGTTCCTTTCGTATGGAAGGAAGTACGATTCATCAATGGGTGGAAAAGCTTATCCCAATGCTCAACGGAGAGTATTCGCTGGCAAGCTTGACGGAGGGATTACCCCCGCTTTACCGTGACCGGGTTTATGAAATTACCGATGCCTTATATACGAACGGATTCCTTCGAGATGTAAGTAAAGATCGTCCCCACGTTTTAAAAGAGCATATTGTGAAAAAATTCTCTTCCCAAATTGAGTTTTTAGAGAGTTTTGGAGATTCTGCTGCGTACCGTTTCCAACAATACCGTGAGCAAAAGATACTAGCCATTGGTGAAGGAACGATGATCATTGGGCTGGTTTCAGCTCTGCTTCAATCTGGTATGGCCAGCTTCCATACTTTCATTACAGATCGGGAGAAAACGAGCTGTCGGAGGTTGTTAGAATTAGAGGCATCGGCCAAAAAGGCGGATCCTGATGTATCGATTGAAGTGTTATTCAAAGACGAGAAAGAGCTCATTTCCTGGGAAGATCAAGTCGAAGCCTTTGACGCTGTTGTCTATGTATCACAAGAAGGCAGGATCGAGGAACTGGGAAGCATCCTTCATGCCTGCCAGGTAAAAAATAAATTATTTATACCGTCTATATGTCATGGCGGGTTCGGAATCGCGGGGCCATTTGTAAGTATTGATTCCAGCAGCTGCTGGGAATCCGCATGGCGGAGCCTCCCCCAAGATGTACTGGAAGACTCTCAGCCCTCTTCATCGCCGGCGGAGGCGATGCTTACAAATGTCATCGTATTTGAATTGTTTAAAAAGCTGGCGGGGGTGAAAGAAGCCCATCACACCAGCCACATGTACCTGCTTAACATGGAAACCCTGGAAGGCAGATGGCATCCTTTTAAGCCTCATCCTCTCGTAACAGGGAAGATATCAGCAGTAAGAGTGGATGACGCCCTGCATGAGATAAGTAAGAATGAAGGTAAAAGAGATGGTAAGGAATTGCTTTACTACTTTAGTGAGCTAACCGCAAGCCCGCTTGGCATCTTTTACCGATGGGATGAAGACGACCTTAACCAACTGCCTCTATCTCAATGTAAAATTCAAGTGGTGGACGTAAAAGCAGAAGGCCCATCCGCACTAACCACAAGCCTTGTGACTGGTGCTATGTCTCACGAGGAAGCGAGACGAGAAGCGGGATTGACTGGTATTGAGCAATATGTGAAGCCTTTAACGAATGAAATCTTAGCATCACTCTCATCCCAAATGGATGGAAGGCAGGACCTGCCAGCCACTCTCCATCTGGGAGCTGGGGAAACAGTTATGGAAGCCGTCAGCCGGGCTGTGCAGAAAACGATAGAAAACGAATGGAAGAAGCAAGCTCAACACGGAACAGAAAACGTATCGAAGATCATGTTAAATAAAGTGAACGATAAGCTTTGTCGCTATTATTGGCAGGCTTTAACTACGATGAAGAAAATTCCTGAGCTGGCCTTAGGAGAAGATGCCTTTGGTTTTCCTGTGGTGTGGTTTAAAACGGAGGAAAATCATTGGCGGGGATGTGTCGGATTTAATCAGGCGATGGCTTTGCGTGAGGCGTTACTTCTTGTTCTTATGCATGAACAAACTAAAAACACTTCGATACTCCATCAAGCCGCCTCTTCTTCAAGACTTTCATTTGCAGAAAAGCCTGTGGAATTCATTGATATTCCTGCCTATGAATCAAAAGACAAGAGTGAGGTCATTCGTTCTGTGATTAAGCGACTGGAAGAAAATAACAAGGAGCTCTCCTTTGTTAAAGTGCTGCTGGACTCTTTTGAAAGTGATGGAGTTATAAACATTTATGGAGTGTTGGTGGGAGAGGGGGAGAAGAAGTGAGTTCTTTAATTACGGCAGTAGGAAAAGGCTTGTTACTGGAACTTGTAGTTAAGGAACTGACTTCTCACTATGAGCTGACCCGGCTTTCTGATTTAGAGGAGCCATTGCCTAAAGGGACGAAATTGCTCCTCGTTTTAGGTGATTCTTGGGATCCATCGATACACCAAAAAGCTGAAGAGGCCGCCTTTGAGTGTGGCATCGATTGGCTGCGGGGTTTTGTGGCGTTTGGTGAAGGGCTGATTGGGCCATTGGTCCGCTCCGGGAGTGAAGGGTGTTCTCAATGTGCAGATGCGAGAAGGATGATGGCTGCGAGCGATCGTCAGGATCTATGGAAGATCCAGCAGGTGTTAACCGAGGATCAGGAGATCAAAGAGGATGAATGGGTTTCTCAAACCGGCCTGCTGCATATAGCTCACCTTATATTAAATGAAGTCCATCGTGTGATGAACGGAAAGCCGGCTCAATTAGAAGGGCATATGAGTTTGGTCAACATGAGGACGCTGGAGAGCTCCAGGCACTTCATTCTGCCGGAGTCCATGTGTTCTGTGTGCAGCCCTTTCGTAGAAGATGCCCCTTCTCGTGCCGTGATATCGCTTGAGCCAAGTATGAAGATCAGTGAAGATAGTTATCGATGCCGATCGATGAAGGAGCTGGGCACCTTCCTTTCAAAGGATTACCTCGATCCGCGCACCGGTCTTTTAAATAATAAAATGATCGATTTTGAAACGCCGTTTGCCGATGTGATTGTCAACCTTCCTTTAATGAACGGGAATGAAGGGTCGGCCGGCCGGACAGATTCCTATGCCATCAGTGAAATGACAGCCATTTTAGAAGGGCTGGAACGGTCTTGCGGTATTGCTCCTAAGGGAAAACGAACGGTTGTATATGACAGCTACCGCAACCTCGATTCGGCCCTTCATCCTCTTGAGGCAGGGGTTCACGCAAACGAACAATATGCGAAAGAGGGTTTCCCTTTCACCGCCTTTGACCCGGATAAAAAAATGAATTGGGTGTGGGGGTATTCGCTATTAAATAAAGCTCCCATCTTAGTTCCGGAACTGCTGGCTTATTATAGCATGGGGTGCGGGGATGGGATTGTGTTTGAAACCTCGAATGGTTGTGCGATAGGAGGAAGCAGGGAAGAAGCGATTTTCCACGGGATTATGGAAGTGCTCGAACGTGATTCATTTCTGATGTCCTGGTATGCCCAGCTCCCTCTTCGTCGTATTGACCCTTACTCTTCCAATGACATAGAGCTGCATTTGCTGATCGACCGTATGCTGGAGGCAGGCGGTTATAATCTTTATCTATACAACGCAACCATGGAACACGGCATTCCGTGCATAATGACCATCATAAAGAACCGGACATCTGATCCTGATGCCCTGAACCTTATCTGCGCTGCCGGAGCTCATCTCGACCCGGTAAGAGCAGTGAAAAGTGCCATATTTGAGAGTATCGGAATGATCGCGCCTTTGAATAAAGAGTTTAAAAAGAACAAAGAGAAGTACTTAAAAATGCTCCATGATTCATCTCTTGTGAAAAAAATGGATGATCACGGGATGGTATACGGGCTTCCTGAAGCTGAAGAGCGCCTTCAATTTTTATTCAATCAAAATCATCCGATGCAGACATTTGCTGATGCCTTTCCTTGTAAACGAAGTCATCCTGATCTCACCGAAGATTTGAATCATGTGCTGGAGGTGTTCCGCCAATTAAAGCGGGACGTCATTGTGGTTGACCAAACGACTTCCGAAATTAGACGAAATGGACTGCATTGCGTAAAGGTGCTGATTCCAGGAATGCTTCCGATGACATTTGGCCATCACCTGAGGCGCGTGACAGGCTTAGACAGGGTTTTAAAAGTTCCAAAAGAACTCGGTTATGTCAATCGGATCCTAACGCTAGACGACCTCAATCCCTATCCGCATCCATTTCCTTAATTTCGAAAGGGAGGTACGTGATGGATCTTGACTTGTTCTTACACCATTTACATTTTCAAAGTGACCGGGTGATCCCGCCGGGCTGGGAAGCAGATTGGGAAGATGCTCCCCTTCCCTTTAAAATCTACCGCGATTTGCCGGAGGCTCCCCTGGCCCACGATCTTCCGCTTTCTTTGCAAGACCAGTCCTTGACCTCAAGGCTTGATGTAGAGGAAATGAGTTATTTTCTCTGGTACGTATTTGGAATCACTCAATTTAGCCAGACGGCACTCCCTCCCATGGAGGACGGAAAATCAGTCGAGACCATTCATTCATTCCGCCGGTTCGTGCCATCGGGGGGAGCCTTATACCCCAATGAATTGTATATATATCTTAAAATAGAAGAACTGCCGGACGGGATCTATCATTATGATGTCGCTCACCACCGTGTTTTATTGCTGCGAGAAGGGAATTTTGATGCTTATTTGACGAACGCTCTTGGAAGCCGCTGTGAGATGTCGGACTGTTTTGGGGCTGCGATCATTACAACGATGTTTTGGAAGAACTTTTTTAAATACAACAACTTTTCCTACCGCCTGCAAGGACTGGATGCGGGCGCACTCATCGGTCAGCTGCTTATGGTTGGCAAAAGTTTCGGTTTTTCATCAAAGGTTCATTTTCAATTTCTTGATCAAGCCATCAATCACTTGCTCGGGCTAAATGATCAGGAGGAAAGCACCTATGCGGTCATTCCTATATCAGAACATAAAGGATTAACCAAACCTGAGGGGAAGTTTAGAGAAATAGCTGCATCCGCATTGTGTGAAGAAATCCCGGAAATCAGCACCCGCCACTACCAGAGGTCAGAAAGAGTCCTTGAATATCCTGAAATATTGAAAATGAATCAACACTCGATGTTGGCCACGCCTGGGGAATTCCGGCAATTGAATAAAAACAAAGAGAAGAAGGACAACATTCAAAGGTTCATTTTGCCGGAAGTGAAGAGGTTAAACTATGATTTAGCTCATGTTTCCCGGAGCCGGTATTCTCCAGGAATGGACTTCATAGAAAAAGGAATCAATCTGATGCAGCTCGCTTCGCTTCTAAAGGAAACGGTGGATTCGAAGGCATTTGATAATGATCTGGATCGAGGAAAGGGGCAGACCCCCCGTATCTCGGTTTATGGGTGTTTTCATAATGTTGAAGGATTACCTGATGGAGCCTACCTGTATGACGACACCTCTCATTCCTTAATACAAATAAAAAAGGGAGATTTTCGCATGGCCCTGCAGGCAGGGATGACACTCGATAACGTTAATCTGCACCAGGTGCCGATGTGCCTTCATATCGTGGGAGAACGGAATCACTACAAAACAGAGCTTGGGTACAGAGGATACCGAGTGCAGCACATGGAAGCGGGCATGCTCCTTCAGCGATTATTGTTAACGGCCAGCGCGCTTGGGATGAACGGTCATCCTTTACTGGGATTTGATGTGAATGGATGTGATCAAATTTATGAACTGGAAAATTTAGATCAAACGACTCTCCTTCAAATTCCTGTCGGTTTCTACCATCCTAGAAGCTGGTTAATTGGGAATATTCATGGCTAGATCATACAAATAGATTCCTTACGGTAAATCAAACGTAAGGAATCTTTCGTTGTCTAGGAAATTATAAAATTCCAAGCTGTGGATCTATATGTTTAAAAGAGCGACATCCAGCTCCAGCACCCAGACACTCGCGTCATAAGCAATCAAAGGGAAGGACACCTTCCTCCGGCCGTTTTGCTTATGCGTTTCGTGTCTACCAGGGCGCTTCGAGCCTTTGTTCTTTTTAGCAGATATAAGGTGAAAATGGCGATTGACCTCTATTTGCAGCAATTACTTCCTATGCCTAAGAGGGTTTTCAATCGTACTCTATCTCTTCGTTAAAATACTTTTCAATAGAATCGCTTCATTAAAAACTCTCGGATCAAGACCCACTTTTTTACTCAGCTGATCCAAACGGTAAATCAATGTATTTCGATGAATGTGCAGAACCTCTGCGGTTTGGTTCATCTTTAAGTCATTCTCGAAAAAGTGCTCCAGCGTCTCTAGATAGGACGGATCGAGCTTTTGAAGACGCTGGACGTAGGGATCAGTAACTTCACGAAAAACGTCCGGATCCAAATGATAAAGGAGCCGCTCGGTTTTAATCGACTCGCTTTCTATAACTTTCCCTTTTTCTCCGGCAAGTTCAATTGCTTCACGCGCCTGCTTGCAGGACTGTCGGATGCCTTCGATTGAATATCCAGGCTGTCCAGCCCCGATGTACACACCTTCAAGGTTAGGGATTAACAGACGCTCACCCTCAAAGGGAAGGGGAACGACGACCGTGTTTTCCTGGTAAGGCAAAATGAAGAGAGGGTCATAGTTTTCCAGGAGAGGGCGGATTTTATCAGCCAGTTCAAAAGCGTTCTGTGATTGATAAATGACCACCTGCCACTGTTTGTGCACATCTACTTGGAGGGTATACTTCGCTTCCCGCTCTAATTCCTCAAGGTTGACTTTGACCGGATGAAGCAGCTGCTGCAGCCACTGGTTCCACTGCCGCTCCAGGAAAAAAGCTTGCTTCTGCATATGCATTTGCTCAAGCGTGATCTCTACAGAGCCTTGCGTCATTCGTGCGGCCTGCATGACGTGATCGGGGTTTCCGGTCAGACCGACGACTCCTGCCAGCTCCCCGCGGTGGAAGATCGGTAAGTTGACTCCTGATTTCGCATTAGAAAAATGATCAACGTCTTTCTCTGTAATGATTTGCGCATTCTTAGCTTCGATGACGGCACGCGCCCCGCCATGCAGCTGACCGACGCGCTCTGGATCAGTGCTTGCGACAATTTTTCCGCGGGCGTTCATGAGGTTGATCGGCACATCTATGTATTTGGATAAGCGCGAGATAATTTCCCGCCCTAATTGCTCAGTCAGTTCCATGGCTGTGACTCCTTTTTGTTACCATCATACCAAAAAGTAAAACCTAATTGTCATGGTTAGCCTTCTGCCGCCCAATCCTCCTCCAGAAACCCCACGCCGCCCGCTTTTTATTAAAATTGCCCTCTATCAGACCTTGATTTCCTCTAGCGTGGTAATCGGGATTCCATTGGTCATAAAGGGGACGAATGCGTCGGGAAGCACCTCGCTTTCCACGGGGAAGACGGCAAGTCTCCTCGGGCTTTTAAGCCCTGTGGGGTCTTGCCAGTCTTGCGTCTCCCGTAGGAGTCTCGGTGCTTACCTCCCCATTACAAGCGAAAAGGTGAATGGAATCCTGCCCTTGCGTGAAGAGGAATCCCACGACTCTTCACCTGGTACCCTGCATTCTTAAAAGCTTAGACCCCAGGAAAAGAGCAAATAGAACGAGAGAGAAAAACTTGTCAGGATAAGGGCGAAGGGAAACGGGGAGACTCCTATGGGAGGAACGTGCAGGGTGAGATCCCCGCAAGGCGAAGCCTTAAGGAAGCTCACCGTACGCCCATGGAAAGCGATCCGTTTCCCGGAGCCCTTTGCGCGATCCTTCGAAAGAAAAGTCGGTCGTCTAAAAGCATGAGATTTCTCCACAAGAAAAGCCTGATCCTTGATTAGGATCAGGCTTTTTATTTAAGCGTTTTGGTAAGAAAGGTTTTTAGCAGATTCCGCTACTTTTTCAAGACCTTGCTGAACGATTTCTTCTGCTTTGTCCGGCTGTGCGTTATGGCCTTCGATGACCACTTCATCTTTAACCTGCATACCGAACAGTCCGCCGAATACATTGCGCATATAGTTTAGGGACATTTCCATTGGCGCCATGGATGGATCAGAGTAAACACCGCCGCGCGCGTTCAATAGAATGACGCGTTTGTCATCCATAAGCGGCTTCAGGCCGTCTTCTGTATATTTGAAGCTAAAGCCGGCTTCTGCAAGATAATCAATGAATGTCTGCAGCTTCGCCGGAATGGTGAAGTTCCAAAGCGGGAAGGCAACGACAATGACGTCAGCGGCACTTACGGCATCTTTCGCTTTTTGCTTGGCATCCAGCAGACGCTGCTCTACGTCTGTTAAGGCAACACCTTCGTGCTGCTTGCCTAATGCGCTGAATAGCTCCTGGCCAAAATAAGGAGTGTCTTCCTCGAATACGTCATACGTGCTTACGTTGATTTCTTCATTGCCTTTTATATTCTCAAGAAACGTCTCGTACATTTTTGTAGAGATTCCATCAGGACGGTTGTTCGCTTTTATTACTAATACGTTCATTTAAAAAAGTCCCTCCATGTTGTAGTGATCGTAATGATTTAACAGAACTCATTATAAAACCTCGAAACTGAGATTTCAATTTTTATGCTTGTCTTGTATTTCTCATGCTCTGGCAGCCTCATATAAATAAAACCTTGCTTCATACTATGTATGGAAGAAGCGAGTTTTTTTAAATGCAACTATTGGGCTGTTTTCTATGGATTCGACATAAAATTGTTAAAATTTTCTGTATCTTTTGCTATTGTTAAAGTTACCAAATTATTCAAGGAGGAAAATACATACTTATGCTATCGATTAAAAGCAAACAAATGATTGTCCTTTTCTTTGCTGTGTTTTTGATGTTCATCCCTTACCCATCCTATGAAGAGCCCCAGGTGAGCGCTTTTTACGAGAATGCCGCTCTATCCGATAAGCTCAATGTGATCTTGACGGATGAAAAATTGAATGGTGCGCTTGCGGGTGTCAGTGTACGCTCGGCGGAAACCGGTGAATTGATTTATGAAAATGACGGGGATCTTCGGTTAAAGCCTGCTTCTAACATGAAGCTTCTGACGGGGGCTGCTGCCCTTGAAACACTGGGGACGGATTATACGTTTACAACAGAGGTATTAGCAGACGGTGAAAGGAAGGGTAACGGTAAAATGCTTCAGGGCGACCTTTATTTGAAAGGGAAAGGTGATCCTACGTTAATGGCAGAGGATCTTGAAGCGATGGCTCAGTCGCTGAAAGAAAAAGGGATCCGCCAGATTACTGGGGATCTGATTGCAGATGATACGTGGTATGACGATATCCGCTTATCCGAGGATATCTCCTGGAACGATGAAACCAATTATACGGCCGCGCAAATATCGGCACTCACCGTGTCGCCAAATGAGGATTATGATGCGGGGACAGTCATCGTTGAAGCGCATCCTTCTAATACAAAAGGAGAGCCGGCTGAGATTATAGTAACTCCTGAAAATGATTATGTGGAAATCATAAATAAAGCAGAAACTGTGGCTGAAGATCAGGAAAAAGATATCTCGATCGAACGGACACATGGAACCAATCAGATTGTGATTGAAGGCGAGATTCCAGTGGACGGGAGCCGCTCGCGTTCCTGGGTGGCTGTTGATGAACCGGCAGGCCTTGCTTTAGATTTATTTCATGAAGCTTTAGAAGAACAGGGAATCAAAATCAAAGGGGAAGAGCGCACAGGTAAAACTCCAAAAGCTGCTGAGCTGCTTGTATCTAAAGACTCAATGCCGGTAGAAGATCTGTTCATTCCTTTTATGAAGCTTAGCAATAATGGCCATGCCGAAGTTTTAGTAAAAGAAATGGGGAGAGTCGTTCATGAGGAAGGCAGCTGGGATAAAGGCCTTCAAGTCGTAGAAGAATTCTTAGCGGATAACGGGGTAAATGCGGATACGCTGAGGCTGCGTGACGGATCCGGCATGTCTCACGTGAATAATGTCCCTGCCAACGAGTTCTCAAAACTTTTATATGAAGTGCAGGAAAAAGACTGGTTCCCGGCTTATTTGAAGTCCTTGCCAGTAGCGGGCGACAGTGACCGCTTTGTTGGCGGTACGCTGCGTAACCGTTTTGACGGAACAGCGGCTGAAGGGAACATTCAGGCGAAAACAGGATCGATCACAGCCGTAACATCACTTTCCGGGTATGTCACAACAAAAGACGGGGAGGAGCTGGTATTCTCCATCGTTTTAAATAATTATCTCGGATCTGTCCGGGCCATTGAAGACAAAATCGCTGTGACCTTAGCAGAGCATGAGTCCGAATAAATAGGCTTTGTTAAACGAAGGTGTAGGCGGTAATAAATTTGCTGATTTCTTAAAGCGGGCGGACATGCAAGTGAGGAGGATTGCGCGTTCGTCCGAAGCAAATTTCTGAATTTCCAAGTTTCCCCCTAATATACTAATATTTGGTTTACTTTACGGGCGGTTAGGTTTATTATTTGGTATATATAACAATAATTAATAAAATTGTAAAAGGGAAATTGTCATGCTTATTACATTTATCGGCAGTACGATTGAAACCCTGCTCATTCTGCTGATCGGCCTGGCTTGTATCAACCGGCTTCAGCAGAAATGGACACTGGTGTTCGTTAGTATGAGTATTGGAGTTTTCTTTATGGTGATCAGGGATCATGTGCCTTCCCTGGTCTATATCTCTTTTGCAGCGATATTAATTTCACTTGTGATTGCCCCGATTTTATCTCTGACTATGAAGAGTGCCTTGATGGTTGTGTTTATCGGCACGATTTCATTGTTACTGGCTGAGGCCCTCAGTTTCAGCTTAATCAGCTTCTTTGTCGACGACATAACCCAATTGCTGCAGAATGATTGGACACGCCTGTTATTATCGATTCCTCATGTTTTATTACTATTAGTTTGCTTACATATTCTTAGAAAAAAGAAAATTATAATCCATGACAGCGAATTGATTGCGAGTGCTTCAACGGATGACCGCAAGTTTGGGTATTACCTCAATGCGATTGTCATGCTCCTTTGTATATCCTTTTTTGTGCTGTACATCCTGGTCTACCGGGCGGACAGTCAGCTGGCACGTCTGCTGGCGACGCTGTTATTTGCCTCGATTCTCATTTTCTTTCTATGGTCGGTTCGTAAAATGCTTCAGCTTTCACAGAAAATTACGGATATTAAAATTGACCATCAGCTTCAATCAGAAGCAATCGCTCACTTCAGGGAAATCAGATCCCAGCACCACGACTTTATTCATCATTTAAACTCCATCTATGGCCTGCTTCTTAAAGAAGATGTGGAAAGCTCCAAAAAGTACATCAGTGAATTGGTCGAGGTGACGAATGCGCTTAATCAGACGATGACGCTTAAGCACCCGGCGATGACGGCTTTATTACATACGTTAAAACAGACAGCTCAGTTAAAGGGGATTACGATTGATTATGCGGTTAACAGTCATTTGCTGGATACGCCGCTGAAAGTTTATGAGATTAATCAGATTCTCGGGAATTTGATTCGTAATGCCATTGAAGCTACAGAATCGACTCCTGAACCGAAGAGGATATCCGTGGAGTTCGGGGAGACGGAGGAGGATCAGTTTATCGTGGTGACGAATTCGTTTAACCTCGGCGAAGCCGATTTAGCCAACTTCTTTGAGGAAGGGTACACGACGAAAAAGACAGATCACAACCAAGGTATCGGTCTTTCTTCTGTGCGGAAAACCGTGGAGAAATACAATGGGATGATTTATCCGGAAGTCGATGATGATCAGATCAGCTTCCATACTTTCCTTCCGAGGAGGCATGAGTATGAGCATTAACGATGTTTCACCGGCCGGTGTCGCTCTGAAACTGGCGGATGCCGTGACGGAGGCTCATCATGAGTTCAGGAGCCAGTCGGATCATATCCGCTACGGACTCGAGTGGGTCCTATCGGGGTTTTATCAGGTAATGGCCGTGGTTCTGCTTGCGTTTCCGTTTCAGCTGCACAAAGAGGCGCTCGTCTGCTTAATCACCGGCGCACTTTTAAGGATGGCTTCTGGAGGCGTTCACTTTGCTTCCTACTGGTGGTGCTTTGCAGTGGGAACCGTGCAGATTCTGTTTTCCTCATTTTTGGCCGCTGCCTTTGAACAGCAGGGCTTACATATTCCGCTTGTTCCAACTTTCGTGATATTGGCGGCTGGTTTGATCCTCACCGCCGTTTTTGCACCGAGGCTGTATAAGACGAAGCTCCTTTTTTCACATACACGCTTGCTTGTTTTTAAAGGGGTTTCTGTCGCCCTTTATACGCTATTATCCATTCTGATGCTTTCTATCATTACCGATCCTTCCCTTCAGTTTGTGATCGGAATGGCCCTATTCTATCAAGTCTTTTCCTTAACTCCTTTCGGGGATAAAACTATTCAGTTTTTTAATAGTTTGTCTACAAACCCTGCGGAAAGGAGGAGAGTGAGTTGACGATCCTGTTAAAAATGATTGGTCTGGTTGGAATAGCTGTCAGTCAGATTTCGACGATGAGCAGCTGCTTTTGGTTTTTGCATGAGCCGGAATTACCAAAGGATGTGAAAGATGAATAATCAACTGAGCATTTTAATCATTGATGATCAGGAAATCTGTCTGGAGCATGCATCAAGGGTGCTGCAGGGATTTCCTTATGTAGGGGAAGTTAAAGGGATTCAGACGCCGAATGAGGCGTTTCAGCTGTTGGCTGATGATCATTTTGACGTGGTTTTTCTGGACATAGAAATGCCGGAGACGGACGGGATCTCGCTGGCCTGCTCGATCCGCCATCAGTATCCTGCGCTGCCGATTGTGTTTGTCACGGGGCATACGGGCTATGCATTGGAAAGCTTTCAAGCGAACCCCGTAGATTATATCATCAAGCCGCTCAATATCGTGCAAACCGAAAGAGCCTTACGGCGGGTGACAGAGAAGGGGGCGGTAAAAAAGACCAGTAAAATAGGGGTTAAAGTGCAGGCGGCCCTAAAGCTGGTGTCAACTGACGAGATCCTGTTCATAGAAAAAAACGGCAGAAAGAGCTACCTATACTTAACTAATAATGAAGTCGTTGAAACCTCTGAGGGTGTGGCCATCCTTGAGAAGAAACTGCGGAATAAAGGGTTTTACCGCAGTCACCAGTCTTACCTCGTCGCTGTGGAAAAAGTGAATGGAATTGAGCCGGATGAGTTTATGAATTCTTACAATCTATCATTTGGCGGGATTCTTCCAATGGCGAAGCTCAGCAAACATAAAATAAAAGAGTTTAAAAGTCAGCTCAGCTACACATGCTAAAAAGAGGTGAGACTTAAGTTCACCCTGAAGACTCAGAAGGAAAACCTAATCCAAGCTGTTTTTACCCTGATCGTCACAAACCCCCGAAAAGTAAGTATGATCTGCTAATATAGCCTTAACAGATCATACTTACTTTCTTTTACAGGTACTTAAGCTTCATCGATCTGTAATACATGAAAAGGGGGTGTAACAATGACTTATCAATCACCGACTCTTGCCGTGGATAACATGAATGTGATGGAGGATGAGGCGTGGCATATAGTGGCCTTAGCAGTTCTTCTTGCTTTAGGCGCAACGATCGTTCTTGGAGCGATGGCGTGGTGCTTTATGTATGCTCGTGAATCTTTCACTGGTTCCTGGACTTGGTCGAGCCCATTCAGTGTAAAGATCGAATGTAGATGACCTAAGGAGTGGAGCCGCTAATTGTGATGGGTTACGGCTTCACTCCCTCCCCATTTTCATACATAATTTCTCATGTAAGAAATAGATTGGTAATGGTCATTCTTTAAAATTATAACATAAAGTGGGTGACACTATTGAAAAGTTTAGAGCTGTTACACGTCGACAAGATTTATAAGAACAAAGTGAAGGCTCTTGATCAATTATCCTTTCATGTAAATAAAGGGGAGATCTATGGAATGATCGGGCCGAACGGGTCGGGAAAAACGACAACCATCAGCATTATCACCTCGTTACTTAAACCGACACAGGGGGAAGCTTCCATCAACGGCTATCCTTCCCACTCCCTTAAGGCGAGACAGTATTTCGGCTACGTGCCCGATGAGCTGCTGCTGCCAGAGACATTAACCGGTCGTGAGCATTTAGAATTTGTCTCGAAAATGTATGATTCCACCCAGCCGGCTTTAATCGAAAAGCTTGTCGATCTGATGCAGCTGACGCCGGCGATGAACTTATTGATCAGCGAATATTCCCATGGCATGAAGAAGAAGCTCCAGCTCATTTCCGCTTTAATTCACGACCCGCAGCTGCTTATTTTAGATGAACCCTTCAGAGGACTGGATCCTGAGGGTGTTATTTTATTTAAACGGATTATTCAAAAGCGGAAGGACCAGAAGAAGAGTATCTTCATTGCGACACATGATCTGCTGAGTGCCCAGGTGCTGTGTGATCGGGTCGGCATTCTTTCAAAAGGCAGCATGGTTGCTGAAGGATACGTCGCAGATCTGCTTCAGCAGTACCAAGTAAATTCTCTGGAGGATTGCTTTATGGTGGCCTCCGGATTAATTGAAAGAGGGATCGAAGTTGAAAAAATCATTCATGATCTCTAAGGTAATTTATTTAACGTGGAAAAATAAATACAAAAACTGGGTCGATGCCTATCCTGCGCTCAAAATCGGTGTGCCTTTGACAGCGGCCGTGTTGTTCTGTTTTCTGATTGTCCTCGCCTATCAGGGGATCTATCCGTTTATCCAGTCTTACGGACTTGACGACTATCGCATGATTCCGGTACTGCTCGCGGCTTTGTTCATCAACTTATCTCTTTTCGCAGGCCTGCTTTTGACGATCTTTCTCTTAATTTCGCCTGAGCGTAATACGCTTGAAATCAACCTGCACTGGATGCCTGTTTCTGGCTTTCAGAGGAAAATTGGCTACTATATTCCGTTAGTGCTTATTGTCCTTACACTTTTATCGGTTCTATACATACCTGTCCTGCTCGCCATCGGCCTCGGGATTTCCCTGACACCGGCCCAGCTCGTCCTGCTGCTTTTTTCCATGTGGCTGCAGATACTTTTCGTACTGCTTTCAACTTTAATTCTGATTGAGGTGTACAGCTTTATCTTCGGGTATGTGCTGAACCTGCCCTACAGCCGTCTATTCAGTCTCGGACTGGCTCTGCTCAGCTTACTTGGTTATTTTGCACTTAACTTCAAGATTACGATGCTGCAGACGCTCTATGAAAATATGAGCTTTAACTTTTTATACATAAGTTTAGTCAACGTTTTTTCCAGTATTCCGGGACTTTACGAAAGCCGTCCTTTAGAAATTGCCGCTGTCAACGGGCTTGTCCTCCTGCTGCTCGCACTGTTTCTGCTTACCGTCTTTTTACCGGCACGGTTAGTGGAAGCGCGAGGCTTTGCCCTGTTTAAATGGCTGCCTTTTGTGAAAAGTCCATTCGCCTCTGTCATCGTTAAAGAGGTGAAGGAAAACCTGAGAAACCGGGAAAATTTGTTCTATTATATTCTTTTGTTTATTTTTGCTTCGCTGCTGCTCGTCTTTACGAATCCAGTGTCGTATTCCGGGATTATCATACTGCTGATTTTCCTGCTCAGCAGCACGCAGAGCTTCAATTCGTTTGGACGCGAGAGGGAGCAGTTCCGCTATTACCTGACGCTCCCCTATAAGCTCGACTACTGGATCTTTGGGAAATTAATCGGAACCCTCCTCTTTAACCTTGTGCTCGCTGGCGTACTGTTTCTGCTGTTCTCCATCAAGGTCGATTTCACCGTGATGAGCTACTTTGAAAATATGTATATTGGCATCCTCGTGTCGATCGCCCTGTTCCTGGCCGGTGTCATCCTTCCGTATTCACCGGAACAGCCGTATTCCACGGCTTTTGCTGCGGTGATCGGCAGCTTTTTAGCAATTCCGATGCTGTACTTGATGTCTAAAGTTATGAATGTTATCCCTTCGGACTACTATTCGATTTCGGCTTTAGGCACATGCTGTGTGCTGCTGGCCGTTCTTAAATTCATCCTGACATGGAGGCGATCCGGTGATTTCATCTAAAACGGTTCCAAAGTTTTCCTATGATATTGAGCTGTACGAGTCCTATTTGTTTGATCTCTCTCTGAATAAAAAGCATCCGATTAACCAGCCGACGTTTATGATGCTCTCCAAAGTGGATGGCCGGCGCACATTTGAAGAGATTATGGCAATGCTTCAGGCCGATTACCCGGACGCGGATCCGCAGTTAATCGAACAGGATTTTACAACGCTGCTACTGTCGATGAAGCGCCATCTGTTGATTGATCTGCCGGGGACGCTGAAAGAAAAACTACGCCAGGCATCCATATCAATGATGAATCCGATGGTGCGGGAGTTTTCCTATCAGCGCCACTCGTTTCAAGGGTTTTCTTTTATGAAAATCCTGTTTTCCCTGACGTGGATCACCTTGAGAAAAATGATGCCGATTTTGCTGCTGTTTCTTTTACTGGCCTGCGGGCTCATCATGATGAGCGGGCAGACACCGCTGATTATCTATCCAGTTTCCTTACTCGTCGTGATCCTTTCGATCATCTTAAGCATCGCGGTTCATGAAGCCGCGCACCTCTATCTGCTGCGCCGCCTGACGAAGAACCCGAACTTAGGCCATATCAAAGAGCAGGTGCTCACGTTAAAAGTCGTCCGTCCGCAAATGGAGGAGGACCTGCAAGTCATCACCGCCGGTCCGTTGCTGACGGCATCAGTTGGGGGGGCGGGCCTTTGGCTGACAATGCTCGTGACCCAGCCGTTCTGGCATTTGACGCTCCATGTATGTGCGGGAATTTTCCTGCTGCACCTGCTTTATCTTCTTCCGTTCATTGGGGATGGACGAAACTTTAAATATTCCATAAACGAAAGGGAGTTTTTACTATGAGAATGACTTCAGTCCTTAAGCTGCTTTTCATTTCGATTATTACGGCGATCGTGCTTGTATTCGCCGGGTTTGCGGGGATTACGCTTTATTCTTTATTTACGTTTAACTCCATCGAGCTGGGCAGTTTTTATAACCTCGACGTGCAGAGAGACCCGGCTGGATTTTCACTCAATATTTCACCAGGCATCCTTTATGTCGTAGGCACGACCGCTTTGTTGATCTTGATCATTCTTTCCGTCAGTTTCATCGTAAAGAATTCTAAAAAGCAGGGGACAGCATGACGAAAAACCGCTGGGTCGTCCTGATTGGTTTCTTCCTATTCGCTGCCGCTCTTTTTTATATCTTCAGCTACAGCTCTCAAGAGACGACAGCCAGTCAGCATAAGATCGAGTCCATCTCGGACACGGGCTACGCCTTTGGTAATGAAACGGCCCCTGTGAAGATCGTTGAGTTCTCCAACTTCGAATGCCCTTCCTGTCAGAAGAGCCATCAAGAAATTAAGGAAGCGCTCAAACAGGCGATCGACAGCGGTGCCGTCTACTATATTTTTAAGCATACGAGCCTCGATCAGTTTACGAAGAGCCCGCTCGTCAGTGAGAGGGTGGCCTCCTTAGAAGACGATGAGACGAAGCCTGAAGTCATGGACCAGATCTTTCAAGAACAGCAGTCGTGGTCCAAGCTGAATGAAAAGGAACTGATCGAATACCTCGAAGAGATGAACCTGACTCAGGCCGTAGATTTGGAGGAGGAACGCGCTACGATCCAGGAGGAAACGAAAGAGCTAAACGTCTCAGGCACACCGACGATCTTCGTCAATGATAAAAAAGTACAAGGAGCGTTAACGGAAAAAGCCTTCAAAAAACTGCTGCAGTCCTCGCTTGAATAATAAAAATCTCCCCCGCATCGCTTGAGGGCGGATTAAGCAGCGGCTGACAAAACGAAAAGAGAGCCGTCAAGAAACGGCTCTCTAGGCTGGTAGAGAATAAAGAGGAACAATCTTCAACAGTATACGAAACGAAGCTCGTTGGTTTAGTGGCAGGTATCATATATATTTTCTCTAATAAACGGCGGCACTTCCCGTAAGGAATTCAGTGTCTGTATCTTATGATTGGGGAGGACGTTCGTTTCAATTTTATTATTATATTTCCATTCCAGCTCCGCAGGGATGTGGATCGTGTTCAAACCGAGCTTAAGCCCGGGGGTAATATCTGTCCTTAAGGAATTCCCGATCATCCACGTGACATTACGGTCACACTTGATCGTATCCACGACCTCCTCGAGAGCGTTTGTATTTTTATGATTGTAAATAAAGATACGGTCTTCAAAATACGTATATAATTCAAGCTGGTGAACCTTCCGATGCTGATTATCTTCATCTCCCCCTGTGAATAAATAAAGTTCATGTCCATCTTCTTTCAGCTCGTTTAACACTTCATACATATGGGGAAGCGGCTGGACTTCGACCTGGAAGACGCTTTGTCCAATTGTACGGATCCGCTGGATTTCACTTTCTTGGACAGGGCGGTCGTATTTTTTTGAAAAGTAACTGTACGTATCCACGAGCGATTCTGGAAAACGGGCGGAATTCAGCCCGTGTTCTTCAATACTCTTGATATCAATCTCCAGCTGTTTTTTCTTAAGCTCTTCAGGCGATGCACAAGGGAACCAGGCGAGCAGCTCAATGGTAAACTGATCGATGGCGTCCTTGAAGTATTTATTGCAATGAACCAATGTATCATCTAAATCAAAGATCAGCACTTGTGGGGTCATAGGTGTAAAGCTCCTTTAATGAAATAAGAGTACACTTATCATTAGATGGATGGACAAAAATATGTATAAGACGGTAAAAATTCACGGCTTCCCCATTTAGGTTAATCGGTTGATTTGTTTTACGCTTCTGGCTTGATGAGGCTGTACCGTTACTTCATACGTATCAACCGTTTCATTTGTAAACGCCTGGATTCCTGCTTCGGATGGCAGCTGTGCGTTATTAAGACTTAAAGCGGTCTGTACGTCACCCTTACCGACAAAGCCTTTTGGTTGAAGAATCTAAAGATTTTTTGTTCGACAAAAAGTCCTGTTATTTCTATCTTAGCTGACAGAAATTCTTCCGCTGATAAAAAGGGAACCTCCTGTTTAGGGAGTTCCCTTTCTGTTTAATCATTCTCGAGCTCAATCATGTAGCTGCCTCGATCGGTAATTAAAGAAAACCGATGGTCCTCGTATTGATATTGTGTTGAATCCTCCAGCGGAATTTCATAAACAGGGGATGGAAGCGGCTGATAATCGCCTCTGTCCGTTTCTGTCCGTCCCTCGCCGTTGAGCTTCAGTTCATGCATCGGCTCATATTCATCGGCCCGTCTTGTATCCCTCGAGTAGGAGACGTCATTTAAATCGATATAAACCGTGTCTTCGTCTCCCTGCTCATGCTTTGTCACTTTTATCGTTTTACCGCTCCATTGCTGTAAGTTTTCATTAAATTGCTCAACGCTTAATTGCTTGCTCATGCTGATCCCTCCTGCTCTTTATGTTTTCCCAGCTTTTAGGAATCATACCCGGACAAGCTTCGGCTGAAACGAAAAAACTATTTCGAATTCAAAATTTTAAAAAGAGTCATAAACCCCACAATCCCAAGGGCTGAGCCAAAAGTAATGATCTTATATTTCTACAAATTTTTCAGAATATTATTGACTTACGTGTATATACAAGCTTATACTCTAAATGTAAGCCCTTTCATATTTTTTTGACCGTTTACTAAAACGTTTTCGAAAGATTTGAAGTAAAGATTTTATCGGTAAACTGATTTTGTTGGACGAAAGGAATTTGCGAGAATCCTGCTTAAAAAACGGGGGAAAGAAGCCTTCAAAAAAGAGCGGGCTGACTATCGATAGCTATAAAATGAATCCATTCATTTTATTGACTATATATTTTTCAATTAAAAGGGGAGGAATTTACATGACGTTTGGGAAGAGGACGCTCAGCGGTCTGATATTATTTGGTTTAATTCTTATTTTAGCGGCGTGCAGCGGCGGGGATTCCGGAAGCGACAGTGCAGAGGGAGAATCCGGCGGTGATTCAGAAGCAGCAGACAGCATTACGATCTTCCAAAGTAAAGTTGAGATTTCTGACCAGCTTGAGGCATTGGCGGAACAGTATACAGAGGAAACCGGGGTTGATGTTGAGATTTGGGGTACAACTGGGGATGACTATTTCTCACAGCTGCAAATTCGTTTAAACAGCAACCAGGGGCCTTCCATCTTTACGCTTGGTAATGAGAGAGAAGCCGAGAGATTAGAGTCTTACTTATATGATATGAGTGGTGAATCTTACGTTGAAAACATTGCTCCCGATATGGAGTTAAAGCTGGGTGACCAGATTGTTGGGATTCCTTATGGGGTTGAAGGTTATGGTTTAGTGTATAACAAGGATTTAGTAAGCCCTGAAGATATTACGAATTATGATTCGTTCGCAAGTACATTAGAAAAATTGAGTGCTGAAGGGGTTAATCCACTTAGCCTTTCCCAGGAAGCATTCTTCTTAATCGGTCACATGAGTAACTATCCATTTGCCCTTCAGGATGATTATCGTGCGTTCGTTGATCGCTTGAGCGCTGGAGAAGTGACGATGTCTGAAACGGAAGAATTCCAGGAGTTCGGCAAGTTCCTGGAAGCGATTAAAGCGAACGCCGGAAATCCAATGGATGTGAACTATGACGAGCAGATGGGTGACTTTGCAACAGGCAAGACAGCTATGGTCCACCAGGGGAACTGGGCTTACGGCATGTTGGCTGATTATGAACTCGACTTTGAAGTTGGCATGATGCCATTCCCGCTTATGGGTAACGATAAGCTGGCTGTAGGTGTTGGCGGAAACTGGGCGATTAATGGCACGAAGGATGAAGGAGAAATTCAGGCGGCCAGTGATTTCCTTGAGTGGATGCACACGAGTGAAGAAGGACAGCGTTATATCGTTGAGGAATTCGGCTTTGTACCAGCTATGACAAATATTGAAGCAAATGATTTAGATCCATTGTCTCAAGCGGTATTTGAAGCTTCCAACAGTGGAGAAACGATTCCTTGGGCACAGAACTATTTCCCGGCTAACGTCATCCAAAACGACTTTACACCGGTAGCTCAAGAATTCTACTTGAATGAAGACATGACAGGAGAGCAATTTATCGAGCAGCTGGATGCCGCTTGGCAGAATGCTACCAAGTAAGGATCTAAACAGGGGGACTTGTTCTTTTGATAAGAGCGGTCCCCCGCTCCTTTCATCTTAAAACTGCAGGAAAGAAGGGATGGACGTGTACAAACAAAAAAACTGGGCATGGTTCTTGCTTTTCACCGGTCCTTTACTTATCATCTTTTCCACGGTTGTCATAATCCCGTTTATTATTGGTATATTTTATTCATTTTTTCAGTGGGATGGAATTAGTGCGAATCCGATGGTACCGATTGGGATCGACAACTATATTCAGCTATTAGACGACTCTCGTTTTATAGATTCTGCCTGGATCACGATAAAATTTACGATTCTGGCGGTTATTTCTGTTAATGTTGCAGGCTTGGCTTTTGCCTTATTTGTTACTTCGAAGTTAAAAATTGCGAATACAGCGCGGACGATGTTCTTTATGCCTTATTTAATCGGCGGACTGATCCTGGGATACATCTGGCAGTTCGTATTTTCTGATGTATTTGAATTGATGGGGGAAGTCACAGGGTTTGAGAGTGTCTTCTTTAATTGGCTGAATGACCCGGATTATGCGTTATATGCGTTAGTATTTGTATTTACGTGGCAGATGGCCGGATATGTGATGATCATTTATATCACGGGGATACAAGGTATTCCGAATGAGATTATGGAAGCTGCCCGAATTGATGGCGCAGGGCGCTGGCAGCAGTTAAGAAAAATTACGTTTCCCCTGCTTATGCCTGCGTTTACGATCAGCTTATTTCTGGCTTTGTCGCAAGCCTTCAAAATTTACGACGTGAACTTATCCTTAACCAATGGCGGTCCGGCGAATGCGACGGAACTGTTTGCCATGAATATTTTTAATGAAATCTTTGGCTACGGCAACTATGGCTACGGCCAGGCAAAAGCGATTATTTTCTTCTTAATCGTTGCGATTGTTTCATTGACGCAAGTGTACATCACGAAGAAACGGGAGGTTGAAATGTAATGAAAAAACCAGGTGCTTATATTAAAGAAACCCTGCTTTTCTTACTGGCTCTCTTGTTTCTGTCCCCGATTTACATAATAGGGGTCAACTCATTTAAAGATCGGGCGGCACTGTATGAGAATGTCTTAGCATTTCCGGAAAACTTCAGCCTGGAGTTCTATAGGAGCGCGATGGAGGAAATGAACTTCATGACGGCCCTGTTTAACTCCTTGTATATTACGATTATTTCAGTGATCATCATCGTTATTCTTTCAGCAATGACGGCGTGGATGCTGGCTCGTACGAATAACGCGCTCAGCAACATTATTTTTATGACGTTTATCGCCACGATGCTGATTCCGTTCCAGACAATCATGATGCCGCTGATGCAATTGATGGATACGATAATGGATACGACCGGACTTCCGATGATCAACACACGGGGCGGGCTGATCTTTATGCACGTCGGCTTTAACTCTAGTATTTCCGTGTTTTTGTATCATGGATTTGTTAAATCCATTCCGATATCCTTAGAAGAAGCAGCCACGATTGATGGGGCTTCAAAGTTCGGGATCTTCTGGAGAATTATCTTCCCGATGCTTAAGCCGATCACCGTTACCGTCCTGATTATTAATGTAATCAGCATCTGGAATGACTACCTGCTGCCATCTTTAACACTAACATCCACAGACTTAAGAACCATTCCGCTTTCCACGTTCTACTTCTTCGGTGAATTTACGATTCAGTGGAACCTGGCTATGGCGGGACTTGTCCTGACGATCATTCCTGTTATTATCTTCTATGCGCTGGCACAGAAGCACATTATTAAAGGGATTGGCGAAGGGGCCGTTAAATAACAGCAAAGGAGGAGAAGGAGATGCAGAGCTACTCGGGAATCTTTGGGGTTCTTCATTTTATAACAACATGGGTAATGCGGCTTTCTGTCATTAATGTCATCTGGTTTATCATTAACCTTCCCGTCTTTCTCGTAGTGGCAAGTGTTATGATGAATTTCAGTACGTCCGCCGATATTATCTATCTTTCTCCTTTGCTTATCTTCGGGCCGTTGTTATTTTTCCCAAGTACGACGGCGCTGTTTGCCATGGCGCGTGACTGGATGGTTGATAAGGACCATTCATCACTTGTGAAATCTTATTTATTCTATGTAAAAAGCAATTATAAAAAGAGTTCGATGGCCGGGTTTATCTGGGTTTTGATCTGGATGATCTGGGCGGTCGATCTCTACTTTTTTATAGGCGTTAACAGCTTAATGGGTACCGTTATCCTCATGATCGGTATGCTGCTGTTTGTGACGACGATCCACTTCTTTTCGTTAAGCGTGCATTATCACATGACTATCCGGCAGCTTTTGAAAAACAGCTTAATGATGACTGGCGGCCGGCCGCTGCTTACGGTCGGTACCGGGCTGCTCGGATTGTTTATCATTTATATCAGCATGGATATCTGGTTTTTACTTATCTTTTTTACAGGCTCTCTGATTGCCTGTCTATCTTTCTATTTATTCTACCGCTCGTATATTAAGATTAGAAACTCTTAGACGTTTGAAGTAAAGGTGAAGTTCATGAAAGGAAAAAGGTCTGCTTGGACTCCATAGCTTTTATTTCGTGATAGGTTCAGGCGTTGTCTGCAAAATTATGAGCGAATTTTTCTTTCCTTTGATACATGGCGGTGCTGAAGGAAAATTGCGAGACTCCTGCGGAAAAACGGACGATCCGAGACCTCGCAGAGCGATTTTCTCGAGGAAGCTCGGACGTTCGTCCGCGGAAAGCGAGTGATTTTCCTGAAATCAACAGCAAGTCATCAGCAAACCAATCATTAAAACAATAATCACAGGAAGCAGGGGAAGAGCATGGCCACCATTAAAGATGTAGCAAAAAAAGCGGGAGTATCGGTCAGCGTCGTATCAAAGGCCTTTAACAATTACGCCGATATTAACCCAATGACACGGGAAAGAATCTTAAAAATCGCCATGGAACTAAACTATACTCCAAACCTCGCTGCCAGAAATCTGTCTTCTAAAAAGCAGACAAACGTCGGGCTGATTTCTTCGGCCGTGTTGAATCATAACGAGAAAGATACGAACGCCTATGAGGTCATTAAAGGGATTTATACAGCGGTCGAAGAGAGAGGATATGACTTGTCGATTTTTTTAATAGATTCACAGAAACAGAAGCAGAAGAGCTATACCCAATTTTGCCGTGAGCGGAATATTGGCGGCGCTATCCTGCAGGGAATGCGGACAGACGATGCTTATTTTAGAGAACTGGTAGATACGAAGATTCCTTGCGTCTGTGTGGATATGATGACAGAAGACAAAACCAATCCTTACATTGGCGGTGTATCGTTAAACAACCGGGCCGCTGCCAAAGAAGCGGCTGTTCATTTACTGGAAAATAATCATAGAGAAATCGTCATCGTCGCAGGAACGAAAGAAACGACGGTGAATATTGAGCGGCTAAAAGGAGTAGAAGACGCTCTAGAGGAGAATAGTATTCTACTTAAAGATCTAGATATTTTGTATGCGGATTTTTCCGAAGAGAAGGCTTATCAACTAGCCAAAGAGTACCTGCAGGCTAAACGTCCGACGGCTTTCTTATGCTTTAGCGACCTTATGGTGTTTGGCGTGATGAAGGCAGTCAAAGAAGCGGGGCTCCGCATCCCCGAAGACCTGTCGATCACAGGGTTTGATAATCTTCCGTTCAGCAGTCTGACGTATCCTCCTTTAACGTCCGTCCAGCAGGACTTTTTTGAAATCGGGAAGCAATCGGCTCAGCTGCTGCTTGATTTAATGGAAGGTAAGCTCGACCGTCATCACATCTTTGTGAATCATAAACTCGTCAAAAGGGAAAGCGTACGAAAAATATAACTGTTAAGGAGAAGAGCGATGGACTATAGTGTCATAAAGGAAGACGACGTATTTCTTACGACCGAAAAGAATGGAGACATTCTGGCAGGAGACCAAAAAGGGTATGGGCTTTATACGCAGGATACGCGATTTCTAAGTCAATTTGAGCTTAAAATAAACGGAAAGGAGCCGTCCCTTCTCTCCTCCAATGACGATAAAAATTATATCGCCACGATACGTCTCGTAGAAAACAAAGAAGACGTAGGGGCTGTGGAAGCAGTGCGCGAACGGTTTATTCATCAGAGGATTTTCTATGAACGCGTGACGTTTACGAATTATTTTCTTGAAGCAACGCAGGTGGAGGCTTCCGTAAGCTTGGACGCTGACTTTCAGGATATGTTTATCGTCCGCCAATTTAAAAGCGGCGAAGTAGGGAAGCTCACCGGGCATACGTTTAAGCCGGGCTCGATGATGATCGGCTATCAAGGAAAAGACGATACAACAAGGGAAACGGTGATTGAATGGGACAGCCCCGCCAACCATATCAGCAGTAACGGAACTATCCACTTCACGTTGGAGCTTGAACCCCAGCAGCAGAAGGCAATTACTTTTACTATCACTCCCGTAATCGCTGGAGCCTGCAGCAAGCCTCTGCCTTATGAAGAAGCTCTCGGGAAGCTGGAAGCCTCCTATCAGAACTGGATCGATCAGGGAACAAAAATTGAAAGCGACCTTCCTGTATTTGATGAAGTTTTCAAACGGGGAGCCGTGGATACGAGAATGCTGATGACCGACGTCGGCTTTGGCAGCATCCCTGTAGCAGGCGTGCCGTGGTTCTCGGTACCGTTTGGCCGCGACAGCCTGATTACTTCTTTATTTATGCTTCCTTACCGTTCGGATCAAGTAAAAGGAACGCTTAGGACCCTGGCGCATTACCAGGGCAAAGAAGAGCGCCCGGAGCGTGATGAACAGCCAGGAAAGATTATGCACGAAATCCGCTTTGGCGAACTTGCGAAAACGGGCCAGATTCCGTTTACTCCTTATTACGGAACGGTAGATGCGACTCCGCTGTTTATCGTGTTAGCTTCGGAATACTACAACTGGACTGGTGATCTTGAGTTCATTCTCGAATTAAAGCCGGCGATTAATGCTGCGTTTTCATGGATGGATCACTATGGAAATATCAAAGACGACGGATTCATCCAGTATGCCAAAACGAGTGAAGACAGCTTCATTAACCAGGGCTGGAAGGACTCTGATAACTCAAACGTCCATCAGAACGGTACACTGGCAGAGGACCCGATTTCCTTAGCTGAAGTGCAGGGCTATGTGTATCAGGCGAAGCAGAATATGGCTGAGATCTACCGTAAACTTGGAGATGAGGACAGAGCCGGACAGCTGGAAGAGGAAGCTTTGAGCTTGCAGGAAAGGTTTGAAAAAGCCTTCTGGATGGAAGAGGAGCAGTTTTACGCCCTTGCTCTTGACGGTGACAGCGAGCCGGTCCAAGCGATCACGTCTAACCCAGGGCATGTTCTCATGTCCGGAATGCTCAGTGAAGAGCGGGTCAAGCGTGTGGCCGAAGTGTTGACGGGGAAGCCATTGTTTAATGGGTATGGAGTCAGGACGATGTCGAGCGAGTCTGTCGGCTACTATCCGATGAGCTATCATAACGGCAGCGTTTGGCCACATGATAATGCAATGATTTTACTTGGGCTGATTAAAACCGGCCGAAGCTCTGAAGCACTGACGATTGTCAAAGGAATGCTCGAAGCCGCGCAGTCATTTGAAAACCTGCGGCTGCCGGAATTATTCTGCGGTCATGACAAAGAGATCGGTTACTTAGTTCCCTATCCGACTACATGCTCGCCGCAGGCCTGGGCCGCTGCGTCTTCCTTCGTCTTTTTACAGGCGGTGATCGGGGTTAATCCTGATGCTGCAAAAGGTGAAGTTACTGTGAATCCTGCCTTTTTAGAGAACATGAATGAAATTAAAGTAGAGGGCATGCGAGCAGGAGGCGGAGCCGTTTCGCTGAAAATTACCAGGAGCTGTGATGAGTATAACGTGGAGGTATTAGAAAACACCTCAGGCTGGACGGTGCGCCAGGCTTAAGATCACAGGCTGTCGAGCAAAGTCTCGACAGCCTGGTTTTTTATTGTTTAGGAAATTATAAAATTCCAAGCTGTGGATATATATGTTTATAATAGCGACATCCAGCTCCAGCACCCAGACACTCGCGTCATAAGCCATCCGGCCTGCTAAAAGGGAAGACCACCTTCCTCCGGCCGTTTTGCTTATGCGTTTCGCGTCTATCAGGGCGCTTTAAGCCTTTGTTCTGGTGAATCACTATTTCTTAGGAGCAAGACCACGAAGTCTCCTGCGGAAAAAACGGCCTGCTTAGACCCCCGAGCGAAGCGGGGAAGCTTGGCTGGTCGCTTGTGGAAAGAGAAGTGGTCATAGCTTCAGAGAGTAAAAATTACTCGATTTTTACTTTTATTTGATCCACAGCATTATACCCATAACCTTTTCTGTTCCAGAAGGGTTTCATTGGCTGTATGCGTCCTGTGGAATCAGCCGCTCTCGTCATAATCGTGTATTCCCCTTTTTCCAAGGCCGGCCATTGATGAGACCAGGATACCCACTCATATTCAGAAGGCTCATTCTCTAAGCTTGCATTCGTCCAGGACTTTCCGCCATCCGTGCTGATTTCCACTTGTGTGATCTTTCCTTCTCCCGTATAGGCGATACCTTTGATCGTATGCTGTCCGGTATCTAACTTATCGTGGTCGACAGGCTTTTGAATCGTCGAATTGACGTTTAATGTGGTGACAGGAAAAGCCCCTTCATTGTCGTCTTTATTCGGATAGTATATATAATCGATCGACTGAAAAGGACCCTCAAATTCTGACTCGATCACACGGATCTGCTTAATCCATTTTACCGATGCCATCGCATACCACTGCGGCACAATTAACCTTAGCGGGCAGCCATGCTTATAGGGGAGCGGCTGGCCGTTATACTGATAAGCGACAAGCGTATCGGGGTGGAGCGCTTTATCGATCGGCAGGCTTCTTTTAAAAGGATGGACCTTGTCTGTATCCGGGCGTTTCCCTTGATCATATCCTTCGATGACCACTTCTTTCGCTTGAGCGGATAAACCGCAGTATTCTAAGAGGCTTTTAAGCGGTACTCCTGTCCAGTATCCCTGGCTGACTGCCCCTTTTTCCCACTGCTCGCCAAACACTTTCGGCTCAAATAAGCTGCGTTTGTTGCCGGCACATTCAAGCAGTACTTTTATCGTTTTAGAAGGAAAGCGAAAAAGATCTTCCATTGAAAAAAGAGTCGGCCGCTGCATCGCACCATTTACAGGAAGCCATGAGCTTGTATAAGAAAGGTTCGGATAGGAAAAGTGGTTTCTTCTGTAAAAAAGCCTGTTTTCAATCCTGTCAGCTTCTACAAAAGATATTGGAGTTTCCTGGTTTTCAGGGCTCACACTGCGTGTAATCAAATATGGTTTCACCAATGAATAGTTACTCATAGCAGCCTCCTGTCACTAAAAATTTCCCTTTGTCTGTTATAGTAATAAGAAAAGGATAGATGGAGTGTCTTAATGAAACGAGAATCAATTATTGAAAGAATGAAGAACCATAAACCTAAGGTGATTGGCCAAAAAGCCTTTAACAAATATTCCATTCTGCTGCCTCTGATCGAGAAAGATGGGGAGCTTCACCTCTTATTTGAAGTGCGTTCCCTGAATATGAGGCGCCAGCCTGGGGAGATTTGCTTTCCCGGGGGAAGAGTCGATGAGGAAGATCAAGTCGGGCAGGATACAGCGGTAAGAGAAGCGAAAGAAGAACTCGGGGTCGCGGACGGTGATATCCAGGACGTTTTTCCTTTTGATTACATGGTTTCCCCGTTTGGCATGATGGTAACCACTTATGTAGGGTTTCTTAATCTAGATGAAAAGTTCATTCAGCCGAATCCAGCCGAGGTTGAGGAAGTCTTTACGGTGCCGCTGTCCTTTTTCAAAAAGAACAGCCCGGACATTCATTATGTGAATTTTGAAGTGAAGCCGGAGGAAGGCTTTCCGTTTGAACTGATCGCAAACGGCAAGGATTATGAGTGGCAGACAAGAAAAGTGGAAGAATACTTTTATCAATATGAAGGAAGAGTGATTTGGGGGCTGACGGCAAGAGTGCTGCATGCCTTTATTGAGTCGCTTGATTAATTGATTCACGTGGCTCGTTGTTGAAAAGGATGGTTGGAAGTGAAGGTTACGGGTGTTATTTTATTTTTTATTTTGGCTGCGGCCGCTTTAACGAATCCAACCCTTAGAGATTTTCAGGAGTGGATGTTAAAAGAAAAAGGGATCGACTGTACAAATTATGACTGTCAAAATGAGAAGGGCGAGCCATTAGAATATTCGGTCTCCACCAGAAACTCGCTGGTTTTGATGACGACGGAATATACGGTTGAATTTGAAGAAGAAACGAAGACAGTCCGGGCACTTGGGATCTTTTCTCATTTTATTGAACTGGAGAAAGACAACTGGCTTTGGAAAATTTTAAAATAAAGAAAAGGAGTCATCTCTTTTTAGGGGAGTACTCCTTTTCTTTTTTGCGTTGACGAAGGAGAAGGGGAATCGCGAGGCTCGAGCCTGACGATACCCCACAGCGAGTGCATTCCCCCTGCATTTACTTCATAAAATAGAGAAACCATACGCCGTGGTTCTGTTCATCAGCAGCTGCCCGTCGAAACGTATCTTTAATTACCTGGTTCGGCGCGCTGTCCGCGATGTCTAAATAGAAATCAACCGCCATCTGCTCATCTTTAAAAGCAAAATCAATCGCTTCCTCATAAGTTTCCGGACATTCCTCAATGATCTCAGGTGAGGGCTGATTGCCTGTCAGCTGCATATAAATCGTGGAGAATGCCTGAAAATGTTTCTGTTCATCATTCCTGATTTCCATGATTTGATCGCGTGTCGCCTGATCGGATGCCATTTCAGCGATTTTCTCGTAGCAGGCAATTGCACTGTATTCGGCGTTAATCGCTTTTTCAATATCATCTGTTAAATCTCTCGTCATCTGATAATCCTGGGCGTAATAGGGATAATTCTGGTAATAGTAAGGATTTGTATACATAATAGAAGCTCCCCCTAAATAGTAAAATCATTTTATCGTATGAATGAGGCGGGGGAGATTATGACAGTCTGTCTAAAATAAAAAGCCTGTCCTGCGGTGCTATCGCGCACCACGGAACAGGCTTTTTAAATAGATTAATAATTAACCGCTTCTTCTCTGCGCTGTTTTTCCTGCATTTCTTTCTCGGTCTTTTTGATATCCCGTTTCATAAACAAGGAAAGGATAAACGCCAGAGTGATTAACCCGAAGAAAACGTAAAATACAGCCGTATAGCCATCGGTTCGATCTCTGATCTGGGAAACGAGCATCGGGCCGAATACTCCTCCAAGCGACCATGTCGTAAGAAGATAGCCGTGAATCGAGCCGAGCTGTTTTGTCCCAAACAAGTCCCCGATAAACGCCGGAAGATTAGAGAATCCTCCGCCATAACAGCTGACTACAAGGAAAATAAAGAGCTGGAATAAGATGACGTTCGTCGTAATCGGCAGGGTGAAGAAAGCAACCATCTGGATTACGAAAAACACGAGAAATACATTAGAACGGCCAAGGTAATCCGAAGCGGCGGCCCAGCCAATTCTTCCTCCGCCATTAAAGATCCCCATAATCCCGACCATGGCTGCGGCTGAAGCTGCCGATATTCCGACGACTTCCTGGGCCATTGGCGATGCTACGGAAATCATCATAATTCCAGCCGTCGTGTTAATGAGCATCATACCCCATAACAGCCAGAAACGTTTCGTTCTTACGGCCTGCCTGGACGATAACTGCTGCAGGTCCTTTTTGAATACTTTTTTACCGGAAGCCATATCTTTCTTCATCGAAGCCGGCATCCAGCCTTCAGGCGGCGGTGCAATATAGGAAGCGCCTAATGTAATAAATACGAAATAAGCGGTACCTAATATATAAAAGGTATTGGATATGCCGACGGTCGTCATCAGTTGAGCAGCAACGGGTGCTGTGATAAGGGCCCCCGTACCAAACCCAAGGACCGCTAATCCAGTAGCTAAACCTCTTCGGTCAGGGAACCATTTAACCAGAGTGGATACGGGTGAAATGTAGCCGATCCCAAGCCCAAGTCCGCTGGCGAGTCCGTAGGTCAGCAGGAATAAGATCAGTGAATCTACCGCAATAGCTAAACCTGACCCAGCTTGTCCTAATCCAAATAAAACAGCAGCCACAATAGCTGATTTTCTTGGACCGGCTTTTTCAACAAATTTTCCAAACAGGGCCGCTGATGAACCAGCGAGCGCCATCATAATTGTAAATGCGATTGTTACTTGAGTTGGAGTCCATCCCATTTGTTCACTGACAGGAGTGGTGTACACGCTGTATGCGTAAGCTCCCCCGATGGATAGGTGAATGGCGATGGCGGATAAAGCAATTAACCATCTGTTCCTCATTGCTTTCATGTTGTTCCTCCTTTTATCTCTCTTTGTAAGCGCCTACACAAAGGATACATACTAGATGGTATAAAATCAAATTATTTTGAAATATTTAAAATATCAGTAATTTAACGCTTTTAGGTCTTAAAGCCTCTTTTTTCTATTTAAAAATAATTATATTTTTTAATTATCGGTGTATAAGTGCCTATATTAATATAATTATGTTGTAGATTTTTGTAAAAAAAGCATGAAATAATAATCCCATTGCATGATTCTCATTATTCAGAATTTACCATATAGTTAACTTGTTGCGAAAATATACATAAATGGGAGCGTGTAAGTTTGAGGGCGAATAAGGTTTTCTCAATGGCAATGATAACGGCTTTAAGTTTCGGTTTAATTACAGGCCCTGCGACGAGCCAAACGGCGAAGGCAGCAGAGCCGGTTTCAGCAAAGCAGGAAGAGAAAAAAGAGCATGCGCATGGACAAGGTCCCTTTGATCTGGCCATCGCCAATGAAGAGCGACTGATTGAGATGTTAAAAGAAAGCGGGGAAATTCCTGAAAACGCTTCCCCTGAACAGGCAGAAAAGGCTCTCGATCAATTCCTGACGAAGAAGTCGGAAGCCGCAAAGGAAATGGAAAATGACGGTGAACTTAATGATGAAAAAGCCAAAATTGAAGAGGAAGTAAATGAAAAACTGAAAAAAGACAATAAAGGAAAGGCGAAAGGCAAAGGGAAAAAGGGCAAGAAGAACCTGACATCTGTTGTTGAGGAAGAATATAACGGAGACGTCAGAACCGATAACGTACTTGTACTGTTAATCGAATTTCCTGACGCGCCTGCCACTGATATAACCTCTGAAGATACTAATATGTATTATGACGAATATGTAAAAGAGCATTATGAAGATATGGTATTCGGAGATGAAGGCTATGAAGGTCCGAACGGCGAAAACCTTGTATCTATGAAACAATTTTATGAAGAACAGAGCAACGGCGCTTATACGATAGATGGAGAGGTGGCCGGCTGGTACCAAGCTGAAAATCCGGCAGCTTATTATGGGGCGAATGATCCAGAGCCTGACGGAAGTGATACGAATGCACGCGGACTTGTGAGGGAAGCCCTTGAAGCAGCAGCGGCTGACCCTGATATGAATCTGGCAGACTATGATCAGGAAGACCGTTATGACTTAGACAATGATGGAAATACCCGTGAGCCGGACGGCCTTGTTGACCATTTAATGATTGTACACTCGGCCGTTGGTGAAGAAGCCGGCGGCGGTCAGTTAGGTGGAGATGCGATCTGGTCTCACCGCTGGAATCTTGGCAATGTTTTTGCGATCCCTGGAGCCCCTGATGCTGAAGTCCCTTACTGGGGCGGCGGCATGGCAGCTTATGACTATACCGTTCAGCCTGCTGACGGAGCAGCTGGAGTTTTTGCTCATGAATACGGTCACGACTTAGGCCTGCCGGATGAGTATGATACGGCTTATTCTGGACAAGGGGAAGCGGTAGCCTACTGGTCGATTATGGCGAGCGGAAGCTGGGCCGGAGACATTCCTGGTACAGAACCTACAGGATTCAGCGCCTATGCTAAAGAACGTCTGCAGGCCGATCATGGCGGCAACTGGCTGAAGTACGATGAAGTAGACATAGATGAAGTCGATAAAAAAGGAATGGAAGTTCTACTGGATCAGGCCAATACAAAAGGGACGAACTTAGATGCCCTTCGTGTCAACCTGCCTGATAAAGAAACACAGATCAATACACCATTTAGCGGAGAATATGAATACTTTAGCGGAAGCGGAAATAACCTCGATCATTCAGCAGTGATGGACGTAGATCTAACGAATGCCGAGTCTGGTGAACTGGCATTTAAAGTCTGGTATGATATTGAAGTCGATTGGGATTACGGTTCTGTGCAAGTAAGTGAAGACGGGGAAGCATGGGATGTGATTCCAGGTAACATTACTACTGATACTGACCCGCATGAACAAAACCCTGGACACGGAATTACTGGTAAGTCAGACGGCTGGGTAGATGCCAAGTTTGATTTAAGCGACTATGCGGGCAAGAATATTCAAGTGAAAATTAACTATTGGACAGACGTGGCCGCGGTTCTGCCGGGATTATATGCCGATGACATCCGCGTTACAGCAGATGGGGAGGAAGTATTTTTTGACGATGCAGAAGGCGAGCCCAAAGTGGAGCTTGATGGATTTAAGAAGGATAATGGATGGAAAACTTCCGAGCATTACTATTTATTAGAGTGGCGAAATCATGAGGGTGTCGATGAAGGGTTAAAGCATATCCGTCGCGGCAACAGCTTGATGGTTTATGATCCAGGTTTAGTAATTTGGTATGTTGATAATAAATACAGCGATAACTGGACAGGCGCTCACCCAGGTGAAGGGTACCTGGGAGTTGTGGATGCGGATCAGAGAGGGATCATGAGAAGTGACGGTGAGCCTGCTTCTACCCGCTTCCAAGTTCATGATGCTGCCTTCAGCCTCCGTCATGATGAGAAGATGTTCATCGATTACCGCGATACTTTCGGCTATACCATTGAAGATAAGAAGAAACAATTTGTGAAGAAGTTTGATGACAGTAAAAACTATTTAAATCCAGTCCTTCCAGATGCAGGGCGCAATGTTCCTGAGTATGGACTGAACATTGAAGTAACCGGCGAAGCAAAGGATCGCACGGTAGGAAAAGTTAAGCTGACAAGAGATTAATAGGAAGATTTAGAAGACCTGCTTCTATTGGGGAAGAAGCAGGTCTTTTTGCTGGAAAATTTTATTGTTTTCATAGACAGGCTTTAGTATGATAAAGATGATCGTTATAACGAATGACAGGAGATGATTGGCTGATGAAACAAATGAAGAAGCTCTCCGCCTTTCTGCTTGTTTTTGTCCTGCTGATTTCAGTGGCGTCTGCTGTTTCTGCCAAAGGACCTGTGAAAAAAGAAGTCGATTATGTAGCGTTAGGAGACTCGTTAGCCTATGGGATTACGCCGGACAACAAGCCTGGCTCAGGCTATCCCGATTACCTTGTCGATCGTTTGGAACAGTCACAGTACACCGTAGATTATGCTAATTTTGCCGTTCCCAGACACACATCTGCTAATCTAGCAGCTGTACTTAATGAAGAATTTGTTCAAGGAAAAATTAAAGAAGCTGAATACATCACAATTAATATTGGCGCCAATGACCTGCTGCCGGTGCGCTTCAATCCTTCCCTGGTTCCTGGTGCTTTACAGGGGGTGGCTGTCAATTTACAAGGCGTTTTAAGTAAAATCGATGCCATCAACCCAGATGCCAGAGTGTATGTTCTGGGCTATTACAATCCATTTCCTTACGCTCCTGAAGCATTGCAGCCTCAGCTAAAGTTCTTATTGGACGCTTTAAACGGAGTGATTCAGTCAGCGGCAAGTGAGAACGGAGATACTTATATCTCGACTGAAAAAGTGATTGCTAAAAACTATGAAACATACCTTCCAAACCCTGATAATATTCATGTGAGTAAAGAAGGCTATCAAGCTATTGCAAAAGAATTTTGGAAGAAGCTTGATAAAAGTAAAAATAATTAAAATGAGCCGGTCTCACGGTGTGAACGACACTAGGGGCCGGCTTTGTTTATAGATGGAATGCTTTCTGACCCCTTTTCTTCCTATTTATACTTGGTTTTCACGATTATTTCCGAGGAAATAATACTAAATTTTGCGGTGCTGCTTAAAACCTGTCGAAATATAAATGAGTGCCCATTTCTAATAGCAAGGTTTCTTCGCTGTTTTTGTGAATGAATATCGTCCCCCCTTCTCCAGCTGGAAAATATTTGACGTAACCGCCGAGCGGCCGTAAAATTTTAATAAATGAAAGCGCTTTCTAAATATTGGAATAAAGGAGTTTTTAAATGAATCCGTTTGTTTCACCTAAGCATATTTACTATGGAGAAGGATCGTTATGCAAGCTGCCCGAAATCATCCAGGACCTGCAGGTAAAAAAGGTGGTCCTGATCACTGATCCGATATTAAAGGAGCTTGGTGTCATTGATCCCGTTTTAGAAATTTTACATAACGAAAATGTTGAACTTGATATTATTACTAGTGTCGTGCCGGAACCGCCGATCGATACAGCAGATCAAGTGGTTGAAGAAGCCAGGGAAAGCCAGCCTGAATTAGTGATTGGCGTAGGCGGCGGGAGTGCCATTGACATTGCGAAAGCTACAGCCGTGTTAGTAGAGAACGAAGGTAAGGTGGAGGAATATTTAAACCTAAATGGAACGAAAAAGCTTGAGAATAAGGGTGTTCCCAAGCTGTTTATTCCAACTACGGCCGGAACGGGAGCCGAAGTAACGGACATCGCTGTTTTTTCATTAGAAGACACGAAAGACGTAATCACCCACGAATACTTGCTGGCCGATTACGCCATTGTCGATCCTGTTTTAACTTACTCACTTCCTGAAAAAGTGACTGCCGCAAGCGGTATTGATGCCTTAACGCACGCAATTGAAGCCTATACGTCCACACAAGCTGGTCCGCTCACGGACTCACTGGCGCTCGATGCTATCGGAAAAATCAGCGCAAATATCAGAACAGCTGTCTGGAACGGAAAAGACAAGCATGCCCGTGAACAAATGGCGCTTGGAAGCCTAATTGCCGGACTGAGTTTTTACAATGCCGGTGTCGCCGGAGTACATGCATTAGCTTATCCGTTAGGCGGCTTATTTAAGATTCCCCACGGCGAATCAAATGCCGTTCTGCTGCCGTATGTTTATGACCACATTTGGCCTGCATGCCTCCATAAGATGAGCAAAGTTGCTGAAGCCATGGGACTGCCTGCAGAAGGAAAAGACAATCGTACACTCGCCCGGGAGGTCGTTTGGGAGTTATTTCACTTAGTTGAGGACGTCGGGCTTTCGACTCAGCTCAGTGCTTACGAAATTAAAGAAAAAGATATCGAGTCTTTAACAAGAAACGGCATTAAGCAAACTAGACTGCTCAACCGAAGCCCGAAAAAGCTTGATGAGCAGTCAATTCACCAAATTTACACGAATGCCTATCACAGACGATTGGACGGATCCAATCATGTTTAAATCGACCATTGAACCCCGCGTTTCGGAAACGGACGGAGTCGGCCACATCAACAATACGGTCATCCCCGTCTGGCTTGAAGCCGGCCGTAATCCGATTTTTAAGCTGTTTACACCCGATGATAATTTTGCAAACTGGAAGATGATTATTATTAATATGAATATTGATTACACCAGCCAAATTTATTTCGGGGTGAATGTTGAAATCCGTACGTGGGTGAATAAAGTGGGCAACACCAGTCTTCAGCTGTATGAAGAAGTGTGGCAGAAGGATACGCTGTGTGCGAAAGGGACAACGACATATGTGAACTATAATTTGGAGAAGCAGGCATCGGAGAGAATTCCGGGTAAGATTCGCGAAGCGCTTGAAGCACATTTATATTAAGTAGGAAAAGCAGTCCTGTGTTCAGGACTGCTTTTTCTAATCACCGGCTTTCCCTGAAAATAAGCAGTTCCAAGCAAAGAACAAAGCAAAATCAATTCAAAGAAATTCGTAACTGCGCCGCTTTCTACAGGCAGCTGAACAGTGCTCCCTATGATCATTAAAAAGGAACCGATGAAGAACCATGCCCACTTCTGCTTACGCCAAATCATAACGGAGGTGGCAAGAAGCACGAAGGAGACGATCAGCACCATAATCGGGGGACCGCTTGAAGGCTCGGAACTGCTGTAGCTTAGTACTCCGTATTCCCAATTGGGTTCTAACTCGAGCCCAAATACTTCTGTCAAAAGTTCGATGAGCACCAGCGATGCCGTTAAAACAAAGGCAGAGAGCCGTACCCACGACTTTTTTACCAAGCAGATGTCTGCCTGTTCAAGGGTTTTCCAGGCAAACAGGACAAGAAGCGGTGTGAAAAAGGCATGAATCCAGAACCGGGCAAGATTCAAGCTCTCCAACAATGTTCCTTCCCCGATCAATCGTCCGGATGCAATGATTCCATTGTCATAGATTAGTCCTGCGATCACAGGCAGAAGGAAAGCTGTGCTCACAACATAGCGGCTTTTAAATATTTTAATCGCTGATATGAAAAGGGCAGTGTAAACGAAAGCCAACAAGCTGAAAAGAACGGTATCCACTTCACTTCAATCTCCTTTCGTTTTTAAAAGTATTCTATACATTTTTTCAAATTGCTTCTAACATGCTGTTTCCTCCTATACTTCCCTTGTGAAATCAAACTAGGTTCATTTTCCCTAAATTCTATTTTTTCAGAAAATTACTAGATAAATATTTTTAGATAAGTTAGAATATTAACTAAATTATAAATTGTATACAATTATTGTACACAATAAGGAGAAGGACAGCTTATGGTTAACCAAAAAAGTAACGAAGAGCTTGCTTTTGAAAAAGTAAAGCGGGCAATCATGCTTAAGAAGCTAAATCCAGGCCAGCGAGTGACAGAGGAATGGGTGAGTAAGGAGCTGAAGATGAGCAGGACTCCGATTCGGGCTGCTTTTAAGAAGCTTGAGAGCGCAGGTTTGATTCAATTGGTTCCTAATAAAGGAGCGATTGTTTACAACCCTTCAGATGAAGAGCTTGAAGATGTTTTTAATTTACGGGTGGTACTTGAGAAATATGCAGCAGAATTGGCAGTCAAAAAGCTGACTGAACAAGATATCCAGCAGCTGGAAGAATTTCAGGAGCAGGAAATCGAAGCTTACGAAAAGAAAGACTTTGAAGAGTTTATGAGAGTGAATGGTTTCATTCACAGCTTTCCTGCCAGAATTTCTGGCAATAAGTTTCTATTAGAAGAAATAGAGAAGCTGAATCAATGGTCGGATGGCTATCTCATCTTACGGGACGAATTTTATTCGACTCCTTTTGATGAAGTAAAGTCCATCCCTGAACATAACGCGATCATTAGTAAATTCAAGGAAAGAGATACGGATGGTATATGCCAGGCCATTGAGGACCATCTGCTTTCCACATTGGAGGACTTGTCCAAGAGGTCATCAATTTTCAGCTGATAAGGAGAGATTCACATGACAAAGAATGCTTTAGTTCGTACAAGTTTACCAGGGCCGTGTGCCAAAGATCTGCTTGAAAGACGTCATCATATTGTTCCGGACGCTGTAAGCTATGGAATCCCTACATTTGTAGAAAAAGCAGAAGGGGCAAGAGTGACGGATGTCGATGGCAATACATTCATTGATTTTGCAGGAGCGATTGGGACGATCAATGTGGGCCACTGTCATGCGAAAGTGAAAGAAGCTCTCCATGACCAAGTGGAAAAGTTTATTCATACAGGCTTCAATGTGATGATGTATGAGCCTTACATCGCTTTGGCTGAAAAGCTGGCAGAGCTGGCTCCGGGGAATCATGATAAAAAAGTACTCTTGCAAAACAGCGGGGCTGAAGCTGTTGAAAATGTAGTGAAAGTAGCTCGCAAGTATACAGGCAGACAAGGGGTTGTCACGTTTGCGAATGCTTTTCACGGCCGGACGTTAATGACGATGTCGATGACAAGTAAAGTAAAACCTTATAAATTCGGATTCGGTCCGTTTGCACCTGAAGTCTATAAAGCTCCGTTCCCTTATGCCTACCGCCGTCCAAAGGGGATGAATGAAGATGAATACGTGGACTTCATGATTGAGCAGTTCGAGGACTTCCTCATTAAAGAGGTGGCTCCCGAAACGATAGCTGCTGTGGTTATGGAGCCTGTTCAAGGAGAAGGCGGGTTTATCGTTCCTGATCCTAGGTTTGTTCAAACGGTTAAGGGTCTTTGTGAACAGCATGGCATTTTATTTGTAGCCGATGAAATACAGACAGGTTTTGGCCGGACAGGGCATTACTTTGCATGTGATCATTATGACGTAGTTCCTGATTTGATCACTGTATCTAAGTCCTTAGGAGCCGGCATGCCGATCAGCGGAGTTATCGGTCGTAAGGAAATTATGGATGCAGCTGGACCAGGGGAACTTGGAGGTACATACAGCGGGAATCCAGTAAGCTGCAGAGCCGCACTTGCAGCGATTGAAATTATTGAAGAAGAAGAATTAAATCAACGTGCTGACGTTATTGGCCAAAAGGTAAAAAAAGCCTTTCATGAACTAAAAGAAGAAGTCAATTGTATTGGTGATGTACGTGGTATAGGCGCAATGGTTGCCGTAGAGATTGTCAGGGACAAGGAAGAAAAAACTCCTGATAAGGTTTCAACTGCTAAAATGATTGCCCATGCGCAGCAGCAAGGGTTGCTCGTATTAGGAGCAGGTGTATATGGAAACGTGATCCGCTTTTTAATGCCGCTTGTCATTACAGATGAAGAACTGGAAGAGGGTCTTGAGATTATCACAAATTCAGTTCGTAAAGTCTGGAATGAAAAAGCACAATACTCAATATAGAAAGGGGTTTTTCCATGAAAGAAGGAAAGAAGCTGAAAAAAGTATTATCTAAATTCGATTTGCTTTTCTTAGCCTTAGGTGCAATGCTCGGCTGGGGCTGGGTGGTATTGTCCGGGACTTGGATTACTTCTGCTGGTTCATTTGGTGCCTTGGTTGCATTTGCGATCGGCGGGCTGCTTGTTATATTTGTTGGACTTAACTATGCGGAGCTTGCTTCGGCTATGCCGAAAGTGGGCGGAGAACATGCCTACGTGCATCGGGCTCTGGGCCACAATATGTCATTCATTGCTTCCTGGGCGATTACGCTTGGGTATGTATCTGTGGCTACATTTGAAGCTGTGGCGCTTCCGACCGTTATCAATTTCCTTCTTCCTGATTATGAGGCGGGTTATTTATGGACGGTCGCTGGCTTTGATGTCCACCTTAACTGGGTGCTTATTGGGTCTGTGGGAGCCCTCATCATTACGATCATTAACTATATAGGGGTTAAGCAGGCAGCTGCTTTGCAGACGTTCCTCACACTAATGATTGTAGGTGTAGGCCTGCTGTTAATTTTTGGTGCAGGCACAAATGGAAACCCTGCTAACCTATCACCTTTCTTTATTGATGGCGGAGCTGGGATAATGACGGTGCTGGTTATGGTTCCTTTCTTATTTGTCGGCTTTGATGTGATTCCGCAGGTGGCAGAAGAAGCCAATCTTCCTAGAAAACAAATTGGAAAGCTGCTGATCTTTTCCGTCGCCTCTGCCATTATTTTTTATCTGGCTATTGCGCTTGGAGTGGGACTTGGATTAAACCAATCCCAGCTTGAAGTTACAAATCTAGCAACAGCCGATGCGATTGCCAGTCTCTTTGGATCTCCGTTCTTTGCGCAGTTATTAATTGTGGGAGGGGTAGCAGGGATTATAACGAGCTGGAACTCATTCATTATTGGCGGAAGCCGAGTGCTTTATGCCATGGCTGAGTCAGGGATGCTCCCTTCCTGGTTCGGAAAGCTTCATCCTAAATACAAGACGCCATCAAATGCTGTTTTATTTATTGGTGTCCTGTCCATGCTTGCTCCTCTGCTTGGAGAATCAGCTCTCGTATGGATTGTAAATGCAGGCGGGCTTGGAATTGTAACGGCTTATTTTCTGGTGGCCCTGTCTTTTATCGTTTTAAGAAAAAGAGAGCCGGATATGGAGCGTCCTTTTCGTGCAGCTAAATCTCCAATTTACGGCTACCTTGCCCTGATTCTTAGCTTTGGGTTCATTACTTTATATATGCCGGGAATGCCAGCGGCCCTTGTATGGCCATACGAATGGATGATGATTGCCGGCTGGACACTGCTTGGAGCATTTTTCTTTATTAGAATGAGAAGCGGTGCTTATGAAGAAAAGGTAATAGATAAGAAAAAAGTATTATAAAAGGAGAATATATGATGGATATCTATATTAATGGAGAAGCACATAGAACGCAGGCTGAATTTGATGTGTTTAACCCTCTGAACCAAAAGAAGATTGCCTCTGTTCCTGATGCTGGGGAGGAGGAAGCCAAGCTGGCTGTGGACGCAGCTTACCATGCTTTTCATGAATGGAAGGAAACGTCTGCAGAAGAGCGTGCCGGCTTCCTTTGGCGCTGGCATAAGCTGATTGATGAGCATAAGGAAGAGATGGCTGAAACGATGACAAAAGAACAGGGAAAGCCTTTAAAGGAAGCATTAGGAGAAGTGAATTACGCCAACCAGTACATATCCTGGTACGCGGAGGAAGCCAGGCGGATTTATGGAGAAACCATCCCTGCTTCCAAACGCGATAAAAGAATCCTTGTTCAGAAGCAGCCAGTTGGTGTAATGGCAGCTATTACTCCATGGAATTTTCCAGCGGCGATGATTACTAGGAAAGTAGCGCCAGCTATTGCAGCCGGCTGTTCTGTCTTGATTAAACCTGCCGAGCAGACTCCGCTCACAGCTATTAGACTCGTAGAGCTTGCCCATGAAGCTGGGGCTCCTGCGGGATTAATCAATATCGTAACAGGAGATGCAAAGACGATCAGCAATGTCTGGCTGTCTGACTCCCGCGTACGCAAGCTTTCCTTTACAGGGTCAACGGAAGTCGGGAAGCTGCTGATGAAAAAATCTGCAGATACGATGAAGCGAATCTCTTTAGAGCTTGGCGGCCAAGCCCCCTTTGTAGTATTAGCGGACGCAGATCTAGACAAAGCTGCTGCCGGCGCGGTTGCTTCGAAATTCCGCAACGCTGGCCAGACATGTATTTGCTCTAATCGCTTTTTTGTTCATGAATCTGTGGCAGAGCCATTTACTGAAAAGCTGAAAGAAGCCGTGAAGAAGCTGAGGGTCGGAGACGGCATGGATCCCGATACAGATATAGGACCGCTGATTGATAAGCATGCTTATGAAAAAGTTACCCGTCATATTAGCGAAGCCGTTGATCATGGTGCTGACGCTGCCGTTGGAGGAAAAGGCTTTGAATCAGACCTGGGTTACTTTGTAGAGCCTACCGTGCTGACAAATGTGGAGGATTCCATGCTGTGCATGAGAGAAGAAACCTTTGGTCCAGTTCTGCCTGTTTCTACTTTTACAGATGAAGAAGATGCCATTCAAAGAGCAAATGATACTCCATTCGGCTTAGCCGCTTATTTATTCACAGAAAACCTTACGAAAGCCCTGACACTTTCTGAAAAACTGGATTATGGCATCGTCGGGCTGAATGATGGCGCTCCGTCAGCAGCTCAAGCTCCGTTTGGAGGATTTAAAGAAAGTGGTTTAGGAAGAGAAGGCGGCCATCATGGAATTGAGGAATATTTAGAAACGAAGTATATTTCCATTGGATTATAGTCACATAATGAGCACCTATCTTTTGAGGTGCTCATTTTTTTGAAACCAGACTAAAAATTTAATTTTTCAGAAAACTATGATACCATATCGTTATTATTTTCCTAAGGAGGTTTAAAATGGAATACTTTACTGCTGAGAAAGTAAACGAGTTATTAAAAATGGATGAAACGATTCGCTCCATTGAAAAATTCTACCTCGATGATAATTCAGGCGATATTGTCATGCCTGACCGCATGCACATCGAGGACGGCGGCAATACGAGCCTGCTGATGCCTTCTTATTTTGGTGATTACTATGCGACGAAGCTTGTCGGGGTAGCGCCAAAAAACACGGAGCTTAACAAGCCGACGATTCATGGGCTGATGGTTCTCTACAGCCGTCAAACGATGGAGCCGCTGTTTATGTGTGATGCGGTACCGATTACGGCCCTTAGAACAGGCGCGCTTGGCGGGCTGGGTATGAAATATTTAGCTAAAGAGAATGCTTCTTCACTCGGCATCATTGGAGCAGGAACTCAAGGGTGGAGCCACCTGCAGTCGGCATGTGCCGTGCGGCCGATTGAAACGGTGAAGGTGTACAACCGCAGCCAGGACAAGCTGGAGAATTTTATAAAGGAAGCCCGTGAATCCTTCCCGAACCTACATATTGAAAAAGCTTCACTTAAGGAATTAGTTCTCACCTCAGATATTATCGTCACCACGACCACTTCAGAAACTCCGGTACTTCCCGAACTTGATGCTTCCAGCTATAAAGGAAAGCTGATTGCAGGCGTCGGTTCATTCCGCCCGTCGATGCAGGAGATTCCTGACCACGTGTTGTCTGAAGCGGATGAAGTATATGTTGACGCTCCAAGTGCTTTCCGTGAATCAGGGGATATGATTAGGGCGAAAGAACTCGGCGTTGATCCGGATCAGACGCTTTCCCTTAAAGATATCATTGAACGTAAACATCAACCGCAGCATCCAGAAGATCAATCTATTATTTTCAAATCCGTCGGTGCTGCCATTTTTGACCTAGTAGTAACAAAAGCTTTATATGAAAAATTAGACACGAGAGGATGAATCCATGTGAAGCAAATGACGAAAGCGAAGTGGAAGGACCCGGGGATCATCATGGTCATTGCGCTTCTGTTGATTTCAGGAGTCGTCTGGCTTTGGTGGCCGACTGAGGTATATTGGCTGGGCATTTCTCTGGCTGGGTGGCTGATGTTTTTCTGCTTTTTTATCTGGCTGCTGTTAACGGTTATTTACGTGATTTGGATCGAAAAAATCGAAAAACGATCGGAGCTGTAGACGATGAAAGGAATGGAAACCTCGATATTAGCAATCTACTTAATTTTTATGACCATCATCGGCATCTATTTTGCCAAGAGAGCACACTCCTCGGAAGATGACTACTGGACGGCAGGACGAAATATTAATAGTTTCGTAGGTTCATTCGCTTTATTCGCGGCTGTTGCCAGCTCGAGCTCCTTAATGGGAGCCGTTGGGTCCGGTGTGGCGCTTGGTCTTCCATTCTTATTTGCTTACGGATTTGGCGCTGTCGCTATTCCATCCTTCGCTCTCTTTCTTATCGCCGGGCAGATTCGCCGTTCAGGCGTAAAAACGATGCCGGAATTTTTCAAAATACGCTTTGGAAAACCGGTTCAGATTGTAGCTGCCGTTATCGTAGTACTTAGTATGACGTTCTACATGGTGCCGCAGCTCACAGCCTCAGGCTTAATCGGTTCTTACGTGCTGGGCATTGAATACACAACCGCTGTCATTTTCCTTGGCATAGGATTTACCCTGTATGCTGCTTTAGGAGGCATGTGGGCGATTACATATACCGATCTGATCCAGGGAGCAGTGATGGTGATAGGGATGCTCGTACTTTCCATTATTATACTGGTTGATCACGAAGGGGTAGGTACGTTAATACAGGATGCCCTTGCGGCTGACCCTGCTTTTGGTGAAGTTACACAGCCGTGGATGTCTTACTTTGGGTTGTTTATTGCCTTCCTATGGTTTGGTGTCGTATCACCATCGGCTGTTATGCGTAATTTTGCTTCACGTGATGCAAAAACAGCCCGCCGCTCAGCGCTTGGCGCCTGTATTTTGTATCTCTGTGTCTTTATTTTTGGTGCGATCATTGCTTCTGCCGGAGCTAGCCTGGGCATTATTGATTCACTGAGTAATCAGGATATGATTTTTATTTCTGTCATTGAGCATTACATGCCTCCGATTCTTGCTGGTCTGATGCTGGCTGGATTATTAGCGGCTATTATGTCCTCAGCTGACGCGATGCTGCTGGCTGTATCTGCTGGGGTGGCCCACGACTTGTACAAAGGGTACATTAATAAGAACGCTTCGGAAAAATCGATTACCCGTCTCGGATTTGTCGTTATGATCTTAGCAAGTCTTGTAGGTATTTATTTTGCAATTGATCCACCGCAGCTTATCGCAATTATGGTAGGCTGGGTCAGCGGTGCCATGCTTTCTGCCTTTGGTTTTCCGATGGTTCTTGGCATCTGGTGGAAACGAGCCAACATGGCCGGGGCCCTGGCCGGCATGATTGGAGGCTCGATTGCCTTTATCATCATGGCAGCCCTTCCATTTGCTTTAGTTGCTGAACCAATCGTAGCGGCACCTGTGTCCGCGGTCCTTATGATTGTCGTCAGCCTGCTGACCGCTCCGCCATCCGAAGAAATGCAGCGTGAAGTGGACCGTTATCACACCCATATTGAGTCATAAAGGATGAAATCCATGGACACATTGAAGCAGAATAACCTCCGCCTGATTGGTTCAGGCGGGGAGATAACCGAAAACGAAGTGCCTAAAATCATTTACAAAAACCTTGGCGTACAGTTGAAAATGAACCGACACATCGATGCTGCCTATTTGAAAGACCACATAACGAACACGAAGCGACTGTATCACCCGATGTGGGTAGCCAAGCTGCTCGTCATCGCCGACCGCAAACCTTTTCCTCCCAGAAAAAAACCGAACATGGTATTTGTCGACGCTGTCTCCGGCTACCGCGGTCTTTTTCCAAGCGTACCGCCGATGAAGGAAGCTGAAGCAGGAAGCGGAGAAATCGTCCCTGTACAATTAACAAAGCAGCAAGTCGAGGAAACTTACATCATCGACATCCAGCAAAAGCAAATCAACCGCAGCTATGTGTTAAAGAAGCCACGGTATGAGCTGAAAGACTTGTTTCTTACATACCTCCCGCTTTGGAAAGTGAGCGTGGATTCCAGCTACCTGACAAAAGAGTTTGTCATTAACGCGAATACCGGGGAGTCAGAGGAATATATGAGTAAGTTATGGAAGAGCGGAGAATGGCGGTTGTAGGCAAAATATAGTTTACTACCCTGTCTTTTAAGAGGCAGGGTATTTATTTTGTGAAAAGCATACACAAAGTTAAACGAATTGGAAGGTTGGAAGTTAACAAGTAAGCGGAATAAAAAGAACTTGATAGTCATTGTACATAAGGACCAAGCGTCTCAAGCAAAAAACTCTTACTCTTAATAATTCGCCTTGACTTTAGTCTAAGTACATTTCCTTAACAAGTGAATACGATATTTTTATAAAACTGAAGGGATGGAGAAACATGTACTATGTTCCTAATATGTATCCTTATCAAACCCCATATTATGTGAATGCCCCAATGTATAACTATGAAAGACCGTCTGGATACTGGACTTTTCCTAATCAGATACAGTATGCAGCCGGATTGGATTCTTTTCGCACATACAACGATGATGAAAGGATTTTGTTGAAGGATTACGGGCCAAATCCATTTGTCGTTAATATTAATGAAGTAACGAAGCAAAACAATACGTATCGTACGGCTTTATGGACGGGATCACATTTACAAGTTACTTTAATGAGTCTTAATGTCGGAGAAGAAATCGGTTTAGAAATACACCCTGACGTTGATCAATTCTTACGTATTGAAGAAGGACAGGGGATTGTTCAGATGGGCAAGAATAAAGATGATTTAAATTTTGAAAGAAATGTCTATGATGATTCTGCAATAATGATACCTGCTGGAACATGGCATAATGTAACCAATACAGGCAATATTCCACTAAAACTTTACTCGATTTATGCTCCTCCTAACCATCCGTCGGGCACGGTTCATGTGACCAAAGCAGATGCAATGGCTGCGGAAGAAGGCAACGGTCATAGCCAAGGAAATACCGTTGTTTCCGGCAGGACTCCAGATGAATGGGTACAGTACACGGAATTTTTGGTAAATGAAGGATTACAAGATGTTAAAAGAGGAATAAATGCTTTACACATCCTTCAAGAATTTATTCTAATGGGAGTCCTCGTAGGGAAAGGGTATTCTCCTGAAAGCGCATATGAAACAGTAGAAGAATGGGAACGTACAGGAGAATCCAAACTTCTTCAGCAAAGCAAAAATATGTAGAAGCAGAGTAAAAACATATAGTTAAGAGAAAGAAACATTTCAAAAAATGTTAAGGGTTTTGTCAGATTGACAAACCCCTTTTATTTCTGCATATACACATCAAATGAAAGGGTAAATGCACAATCTAAAAGTATTGGGATGGGCCTATTGTTCTGAAAATAGTGCTTTAGTTGAATAAAATAGGCTGTTCCCCCGTTCAAAGAAAATCTGTCACTTTAATTGCCGCCTTAAACGCGAAGTACACACCAAGACTTATTAAGACCAGGCTAGCCATTACTGTGATCAGCTTCAATGCTCCTGGCTTCAGCAGTGTTTTACTAAAATGAACGGTGAGGGCAAGGTTTAAATTCCATAGACCGATACCGATAAAGATAGCACTGCTAATGTAGAAGGCTCTTAGGATGTCTTCGTCCTGCAGGGAATCACTGAGCACCGATCCGTAAATGCCCAGCCAGAATAAGATATTTAAAGGATTGAACGCAGCTATCGATAATCCGGTAAGATAGGGGCGAATCAACCCGGTGCTTAAGCGGTCCCCTCTATGATCGGATGAATCCACTATAGGTTCTGTTCTATTGATAAAACTTTGAATCCCGGTATAGGTTAAAACGAGGGCCCCCAATACTAATAAGATAAGCTGGACCCAGTTTAAGGTCAGGTATTCGGAGAGTCCTCGATACATAAAGTACATTAAAGCGAGATCAGCCGTCATGCCGCCTGCTCCAACAAGTAAAGAAGGCCAGAACCCTTGATAAATCCCTCTTCTAATGATTTCGATATTGATTGGTCCGATGGGTGCTGCAATGGATAAGCCGAGTACAATCTGCCTGATTAAAAGAAAGAACATGCCTTAAGCCTCCCGCGTTTAAAGAAGTTTGTCCTTATATTTAATGAAGGGACAAGGTAAATTAGAAGTAAAAAAAGAAGGAACTTTCCATTTTTAAATGGAGTCCCTTCTTTTCGTTACTAGGAAACCACTTGCTTACGTGATTCCTGCGCTGCATATTTAGGCTTAAAGTAAATAATACTTGCGATGAATAAGGTTAAAGCATTACTAAAGATAAACAATCCGACGATGCCCGTCTGGTGAAGCGGCTCGTAAAAAAATACATTTACCACTAAAAGTACACCAGCAGCAATCGCAGTGACAGGTCCTTTTAGGGAAGCGGCTCTGTTGATTTTCCATTGGCCGATATTGAGAACGACCGTAAACAAGACCATTGTCAGGACATTAACACTCATGCCGACCCATACCGGGTGAATGTTGAGGTAGAAGTCTGTCGGGCTCCAGTTGCTTAAATTGTACCAGATCAACCCGGCGGCGAATCCTCCAAACAGCGAGCTGACAACGGCTCTTTTGGTAACGAGCGGCCAGAATAGGGCAGCTACAACGGGTGCGAATGTAGCTGAGTTTCTCATCGTCCAGGCGAGCACATTCCACCAGGCTGACTGCTCTGTTCTTAAGAAACCGAAGACGATCATCAAGCCTGTTAGAATCAGCAGCGACCATTTGGTATAGGTAATGAGCTTCTCTGGAGAGGCACCTGGAAATACGGCACTTCCGACGTCTTTTCCTAAGCTTGTCGCTCCTGAGAACTGGCAAGGAGCTCCCCAGCCGAGGGCACATGCCCAGATTCCAAGGAAAAATAGTCCGACTAACGGAGCGGGCAGCACCTCCATGAAATATTGCGGCAGGGCAACCAATCCTAAGCTTGCATCAGGTACGACGACAGATGCTGCTAAACCAAATAACACACCTAAGACGATAAAAGGAATTCCCATGAATGAGGCGGCAATTAGTCCTTTTCTGCCTTCTTCAGGAGTTCTGCAGGATAATGCCATTTGAAAAGCAGCCTGCGCGAGAATTACATTAACTAGAAAAGTCGCGAACCAGACGAGAATAACCTGAAGTCCTGCTCCTCCCCAGTCAAACATTTGCGGGCGGTCTAAAGCGAGCTGCTGCAGGCCTGCGATCCCTGGATTAATGAAAAATGCCGCAGTTCCAATAATGAACATGATCGCAAAGACGATGGAATTCATCGTCTGTGTAAAGGCTACCGACCACATACCGCCGGCTTGTAGATATACAAATAGTAAAAGAGCTGTAAACGCGACAGAAAGAGATAAAGAAATTCCGGTAAACACGTGAAATGCTGAGGCAAACGCAATTGCCGTGGCTACCGACCACATTGGAAAGGCGATCGCCGTAATCGTACCCGCCAGTCCTTTAGCCGTCCGTCCGAAGTTGTCGCCAATTAAACCAGAAATTGTAACAATAAGCTTTTTGCGAAACGATTTAATCATCAGCAAGGCGATGATCAGGACTTGGACCGTTTCTGCTACTCCATACCATATGGCAGAGATTCCGGTCAGATAGGAGAGCTCGACAATCGAAATGTAAGTAGAACCTGAGAATAAACCAGTGATACAAAATGCTACGGTCCACCAGCGAAACGTACGCCCTCCAACGAAATATTGCTCTCCCCGGCTTGCCTTTCGCTTGGCTAAGTTCCCGACAATAATTAAAGCCAGCGTGTAAAGCAGCGCGAATAATATCATCCATATTCCATATGATGTCATGATTGCACCTCCTTATTGATCTCCCAAATAAGTTCAATCTCAATACCAGCATCTTTAAACAAATTGAATGCAGGGCAGCGTTTTTTAACTAAATAGATTAAATGATGGGCGTCGATTTCCACTTCAGCAAATGTAACTTCTACTTTTAAAGTAACCTGCTGGAAGTGCGGGCTTACGTCAGCCGTTCCCAGCAATCCTTCACGGTCGACCGTCCCTATGGATGAAGAGGTCAGGTGCTCTATCGTAAGGGCGTTTTCTTTTGCGACCATTTCAATTACGATCATTAAACAGCCGTTAAACGAGCCGAGGATGTATTCCATTGGCGTCATTGCCTGATTTAAGCCGCCCAGCTTCTCTGGCTCATCGATCAGGAAATCGAAATCCCGAATATAATGCTTGTTTTGGAATTGATTCGTGCGCGTACTTTCTGCCTTAATTGAACGTATTGACGACTTGGTTTGTGTTTCACTTGCCATACAAAATCCCTCCATTTTTGATAAATAAAAAAGCCTTCTATTTTCCTGAATGAAAAATAGAAGGCTTGGATATTTAGGTCCCGGCTCTTATCTTTCAGACAGAAAAATGTCTGCTGGAGTTAGCACCTTGTTTATAAAAAACAGGTTGCCGCGGGATCAAAGGACCAGATTCCTCCACCGCTCTTGATAAGAAAATTATGAAATTACTGAACATTGTATGGCTTCATCTAAGGAATGTCAATGGAAAATCATAGTAAATAAGTCGGTTTTGTCATGTGAAGAAGGAAATTGCGAGACTCCTTGGACGCCAGTTCGGGACCCAAAGAGAAGCGGGGAGGCTCGACGGATCCCCGCGGAAAGCAAGTGATTTCCCTGCCCCCTTTCGCCTAACCCAATCCCTTTAATGGCTGTCTTTTAATAGTTGATCAATAGTTATTCTCACGTCCCTTAAAATAGTGTCCCACTTTCCCTTTAAAGGTGCGCTCAATCCTATATGAAACTTAATCTCAAAAGGCTCTATACCAATAAGGAAACCCTTAAGCGTATCTCTTTGCAGGTAGAGAGACTGAAACAAATGTATGTTATGCGGCGAGATATCGAGAGGACGCTGTTCATGTAAGTTGTTAATCGGGAAGATGGAAAGTTCTCCAGGTTCTTTTCCTGCCCGGACGGTATCTAAAATAATCATATAGGAGGCCTGTTCAATTTGCTGGAGACAGTAGTCAATGTCTGATTCGCCGATTAGATAAGAGATATTTTCCGGATGTTTCTGCTTCGCCAGTTCTTCTGTGAGATAAATTCCAATTCCATCATCCATCATGAGCTGATTGCCAATTCCAAGTACGATTACTTTTTCCATTAAAACACCTGAATGGTTTTGACTACGCGCCCCGGGCTGTAAACGTGTGTCGCGCAGGACATACATGGATCAAATGAACGGAGGATCCTTCCGATTTCTGCCGGCTGGTCAGGGTTTTGAATCGGCGTACCCAATAAGGCTCTTTCGGCTACGCCGGCGAAGCCTTTATCATCTCTAGTAGAGAAATCCCAGGTGGAGGGGGTGATAATCTGATAGAAAGATAATTTCTTATTATCTATTTTAAGCCAATGTCCTAAGGCGCCCCGCGTTGTATCTGTTAATCCCCGGCCTGATGCTTTTTTAGGGACTTCATATTGTTTCTGCAGCTCTACATTAGGAAGCACTTCTTTAAGTAACGTCCTCATAATTTCTGTGATTTTTTTAGCTTCAAGAGCCCGGGCAATCGTGCGGTCCATGGCAGAAATACCAAGTTTTTGCTCTCCTGATAAAATGAGCCGTGCCAGCGGCCCCACTTCAAAGGGGAGTCCGTCATATCTTGGAGCTTTTACAAAGGAATAGCCTTTTTCTTTGTCCATATCGGGTTTAGGGGTCAGCTCGTCTGGCTTGTACGTATTTTCTATTGCTGTATACCAGGAATAATCTATCTTTTCTTCTATTTTATTTTCATCAAAAGGCTGCACAGTATTCCCGCTGAATACGAGCGGATTTACATACAGGGTCCCAAGATCTTTATAATTGTCAAAAGCCCCATAGGTTAATAGATTTCCATATCCTCCTCCTAAACGGAAATAGTCAGGGTAATAGTAAGCAATCTCGTAAACGTCGGGGATCATTTTTTCATCAATAAATCCCGCGATATGCTGCAGTATGGAATCAATATGAACAATTTTTTCACTGTTGGCTTTCGTTGTAATCCCGCCGATAAAAACGCCGTGGTTGTGAGGAGCTTTTCCGCCTAGTACAGCGAGCATCTGGTGAGCGGAACGACTGATGGCAAGGGAATCAAAGTAATTTTGAGAGATTCGGCTATTGACAGATTGGGGCAGACGGTAATCGTCGTGGTCTGCTTCAACAATCGTAACCTTATCAATCTTTACGAAGTCGGGAACGGTATATTGATAGAAATGGCGGATATGATTTTGCAGAAACTCACAGCAGTGGATGATATCTCTCAAATATCTTCCTTGCTCTAATGGTTGTACATTTAAAGCATCTTCAAGTGCCAGAGAGGAGGCCATCGAGTGGGCGGCCGAGCATATTCCGCAGATGCGCTGAGTGAAATAGACGGCATCAAAAGGCTTTCGCCCGACCATCATTTCTTCAAAGCCCCGAAAAAGATTCCCTTTTGTCCTGGCATCAACGACGGTATTGTTTTCAATCGTGAAGTCAATCTCCATAAACCCGCTGATCCTCGTCAGCGGGTTTATAATAATTTTTTTACTCATCCTTTACCACCCTTGTCGTGTCAAAGCTAATAAACGGTTCCATCTGATCTGGAAAACCAAATGTGGCACAGCCGATACATGGCGTGTCATCACCAATCGGCCAATTGACATGGCCGTTCCACTGCCTTGTCGGGCAGTCGGTTCTCGTTACAGGCCCGCGGCAGCCAAGCTTAAATAAACAGGTTTTATCACTGAGTTTTTCCGCAAAGATGCCGCGGTCAAAGAACGGCCGTCGCGGACATCTGTCGTGAATCAGTGTGCTGTAAAACATGAGCGGGCGGTTTAAATTATCCATTTCCGGCTCGCCGTATAGAAGAAGGTGGGCCAGCGTGCCTAAGAACCAGTCAGGGTGTACAGGGCAGCCTGGAAGCATAATGATTTTTTTATGGGGGAGTACTTCTTTTAACCCGACAGACTGTGACGGATTGGGCTTCGCAGCCGATACACCGCCGTGTGTGGCACAGGCTCCGACAGCTAGGATGTGAGATGCTTTTTCCCCGAACATCTTTGCGGCCTCAAGACCGGTAAGCGGCTTCCCCTTCCAGCGGCCGATCACATTATATAAGCCGTTATTTCTTAAAGCCACAGCACCTTCTACCGCTAAAATAAAATCATCATCCAGCGTATTCATCAGCTTTTCAATGGCCTGCTCACCTTCAGCAGCCATGATGCTGTTTTGATAACGAAGGTCCACCATGGAAGTTAACGTATATTCAAAGTCAGGATTTTCCCCATTTAAAAGTGAAATTATATTTCCCGAACAGCCATTCAGCTCAAGGTACACTAACTTCTTTTTCTTAATCAGATCCTTATTCACGCTTCTTACAACCGTGCTTGATAATCTTTTGGCAATCGCTTCATTGGTTAACGACTCTGGAGGTAAAACTCTCTCTTCCATTTACACAAGCCTCCCTACAACTGGCATTGTGGCTAAGATCGCCTGCTGACCGGCATGACAGGAAGCAAATTCATTTGTATAGTCCTTACCGGAAACTAAGCCAAAATGAGTGGCTGCTGCCCAGGCTCTGTTGTTCGTTACATCGTACACGAGGCCGTTGACCGCAACATAAGCGGGCCTGCCATTCTTTCCGTCAAATGTTGCTAATTGCTCAACAGTGAATGTTCTTTGTTCAGGAGCAGGGGCCGCTTCGTTTTGGGGTGCTGGTGTAACAGGGTGCTGAGCTGTTGCACCATTTGCAAACGCCGGCTGAGGAGGGAGGGGGCTTGCCAGCAGCTCACTTAAAAAGTGAATGGAACTCAAGCTGTCCCAAAGCCTCTGAAAGGTCTGGGCGTTTTCTGGTGTATGACTGACATTAGCCAGCATTGAAACATCGTAGCGCGTTTGTGTAATGAGGTGATTAATTTCCTGACGAATCATCTGGGTGTTATTCATGTTGTCCTCTCCTTAAAAAAAGGATCAAATTCAGCAGATTCTCGGCAAAAGCATCCCTGAAAGCCGGTAAAGACGTCTCGTTGTCCCAATCGGTGTACATATCGTTAACTTGCCTTGGGCTTCCCCGCCTGCAGTGACACGGCCGATAACTTGAGCATCTTTTCCTAATTCACTGCTGTGCAGAGTATCCAGGACTTGCTGCTTTGATGCAGCATCGACAATAAGGATGACCTTTCCTTCGTTTGCCAGATAAAGAGGGTCAAAGCCTAAAATGTCGCAGGCCCCATGGACTTCATCTCGTATGGGTATCGAAAGCTCATCTAATTCTATCGTGCAGTTAAACTCTTCACACAGCTCGACAAGGGTGGTAGCCAGCCCGCCGCGTGTCGGATCTCTCATCATTTTAATACCTTCCGTATCTCCCATCAGCTGGCTGATCAGGTGATTGAGGGATGCACAGTCGCTTTTCACTTCGTTTAGCAAACCGAGCTCCTGGCGGGCGCTGATGATCGAAACTCCGTGATCCCCAATCGTTCCGCTAATGATTACCGCGTCTCCTTCCTTAATCGTTTCAGGCTCTAAGGGTTGAACGACTATTCCGATCCCTGTCGTATTAATAAATAATCCGTCCACACTGCCTTTTTCAACGACTTTCGTATCTCCGGCTGCAATTCTGACTCCGGCACGTGCTGCTTCTGCAGCCATACTTTTTACTACTTTTTTTAAGTCAGGCAGCGGAAAGCCTTCTTCTAAAATAAACCCTGCGGTAAGGACTTCCGGACGAGCGCCGGATACAGCTAAGTCGTTAATAGTCCCTGTAACCGCGAGTTTTCCTATATCACCACCGGGAAAGAAAATAGGTTTGACTACAAAACTGTCGGTCGTTACAGCTATATTTTCAAGAGGGCCTTTTAAAATCGCGGAATCCAACCGGGTTTGCTCCTGATGGCCAAACGACTCTATAAACAGGTTCTGGATGAGCTGGTGGGTTAACTCACCGCCTTCTCCATGGGCTAAGCTGATTCTCCGGACCACATCTAATCCTCCCTCATGTATTGGTAATGGGCGGCGCAAGTACCTTCTGTGGAGACCATACAAGGACCGATCGGATGAATCGGGGTACAGCCTTTATTAAACAAAATGCACTCTTCAGGTTTGATCAGACCTTTAATAATATCTCCGCAGCGGCATTTCGTTTTTCGCGGTTCACCTGCTGAAACGTTAAACTTCTTTTTAGCGTCGAAGCGGGCGTACTTTTCTTTAAGGACTAACCCGCTCTTTGGAATCGCGCTCATCCCGCGCCATACCTCGTCATTCGGCTCTAAATACTCGTCTAATAATTTTTGAGCCGTAAGATTACCTTCATCTTTAACAAGGTATGTATAGTCATTTAGGATATCCACCTTTTTTTCAATGAGAAGCTTCAGCAGCTTATAAATGCCGCTCAGGAGCTGGACAGGCTCAAACCCGCTGATCACACCCGGCATTCTGTATTCTTCCGCTAGAAAATCAAAGCTTTGTTTTCCGGACACAATCGAAACGTGGCCGGGCAGCAGAAAGCCGTCAAGATTGATTTCCTCGGACTCAAGGAGGGCCCGCATGACAGGTTCTACTAACTTAGTCGTCATCCATATGGAAAAGTTGTTTAGTTGTTTATTCTCAGCTTCGCGTATGGCAAGGGCGAGAATTGGAATCGTTGTTTCAAAGCCGATTCCTAGAAAAATAACCTCATGATCAGGATGGTCTTCCGCGATTTTGACACTATCTAACGGGGAATAGACGACCCGGATATCCTCTCCGTCTGTTCTAGCCTGCATCAGGCTATGTTTGGAACCAGGAACGCGCATCATATCGCCAAATGTGCAAAGTATCCGGTTCGTTCCTTTAGAAAGCTGGATCATGGCATCGATAGATTTTTGATCGGTTACACAAACCGGACAGCCTGGCCCCGCAATCAGCCGGACGTGGTCTTTTAACCGGCTTTTGACGCCGCTTTTCGCCAGCGCCATCGTATGAGATCCGCACACCTCCATAAAAACAGGAACCCTGCCGAAGGTGTCTTTAAAATCCTCGGCCAGTTCTAAAACGGCTTGAAGGGATTCGCGGCTTAACTTAGGGTCAGAAAACTGTTCAAGCTCTTCCATCAAGAAGGTTCCTCCATTCTGTCATGCTTTCTTTCGCATACGTTTCATCTACTATTGTCATCGCCTGGCCTGCATGCAGAAGTACATAATCATTCACTTTTACTTCTGGTACAAAAAACGTTCCCACGTGCATCCTTGACCCCATGACATCGACTAACGCCCGTTCACCATCTATTTGAATAATTTTCGCAGGCACGCCTAAGCACAAATCTGTTCACCCTCCTTTGCTGTATCCCGCCTGTGACGCAATAATGAGCTGTCCTAACGCTAACCCTCCGTCATTGCAGGGAACCCTTTTATGGGTAAAAACAGTAAAGCCTTCTCGTTCAAGACGCTGCTTGATTGAGTTTGAAAGATATATATTTTGAAACGATCCTCCAGAGAGCACGACGTTTCGGTTGAGTTCTGTGTTTCTTGTCGTAAGCTTCTGCATCATTTCCACACAGCAGGTAACGACTGTCTCGTGAAAAGACGCGATGATCTCAAAAACAGGTCTCTGATTTAATTTGTCCTCAGCGATATGCCGTATCATTTCAGAAAAATCGATTTGAAACGCATCTTCGATTGGTTTGATTTGATAGGGATAAGTTTGAGCTGTAAATTCAGATGGAAGTCGAGTCATAGGATCAGATAGCTTAACAGCGGCTTCCCCTTCATAAGTGGAGCAGGTGCAAATCCCAAGGATGGCGCTTACCGCGTCAAACAGACGGCCGCAAGTTCCTGCCATTGGTGAATTGAGCTTATTTTTAACCATTTGAACGATAATCTCAATTTCTTTTACATGATCAGGAAAGAGCTGGATCGCTAATTCTCTGCCCTCTAACGGATAGAGGTGTATGAGCATTCCAGCAGCATTACGCCACGGTTCTTTTATAGCTTTTTCTCCTCCTGGCAGCGGGGAGTAGGAGAGGTGGCCGAGACGCTTATAAGCAGCGGCATTTCCATATAAAAATTCAAATCCCCACGTTTGCCCGTCATCTCCGTAACCTGTCCCGTCTAAAATAATGCTTAAGCATGGTTTTGTCAGTCCGTTATCTTCCATACACGACACATGATGGGCATGGTGATGCTGCACAGGAACGACTCGGCCTCCTTGATTCTCTAAGAGAGAACGGGCGGCATACAAAGGATGCTTATCGATGGCAATAAATCTAGACTGGATGTCAAACCATTCTTTAAAATGATTCAGCTGACTTTCCCCATGTCTCAGCATTTCTTCACTGTCTAAATCTCCAATGTGGGGGCCGATCACCATGTGATTTTTTCTTCCCACAGCAAAGGTGTTTTTTTGATTTCCCCCTAAGGCGATGATGTGGTCGACGGGGTGGTCCGTTTTTACGGGTTCAGGCACCAATCCCCTTCCATTTCTCAAGACCATCATGCAGCTGCCGTCAGACTGAAGGACTGAATCATCGATGGGAAGGTAGATGTCTCGATTATGATCCAGCACATAGACGCCAGCTCTTCCGATGGTCTTTCCCGATAGGAAATCGGGCGGCCGGAAAGATTTGCGCTCGTCATAACAAGGCACTCTACATTTTTCTCAAACAATAGGTAATGAAGCGGCGTATAAGGCAGCATAATACCGATAGTTGAGAGTCCAGGCGATATGGATTCAGGCAGCGGACAATCAGCTTTTTTCTTTAATACAACAATGGGCCTGGCCGGCCTTGTGAGCATTTCCTCTTCCAGCTTGTTTATTTCACAATATTTCTTCGCGTCGTCAAGAGATTTCACCATGATGGCGAGTGGACGCTGCGGCCGATTCTTTTTCTGCCGCAGCCGCTTGATGGCACTTGTCTGAAAAGCATCACAGACTAAGTGGTAGCCGCCGATTCCTTTCACAGCTGCAATCTTTCCTTGAGAAATTTGATTGACCGCACCTTTTATAGCTTCATGATCTTCGCTGATCACTTTGCCTTTTAGATCGAAAAGCTTAATCGCCGGGCCGCACCTTGGACAGCATATCGGCTGGGCATGGTGCCTTCGATCCAAGGGATTCTCATATTCACTCCGGCAAAGCGGACACATTTCAAATTCGCCCATTGTGGTATAAGGCCTGTCGTAGGGGAGGCGTTTTGTAATCGTGTAGCGCGGTCCGCACTGGGTACAATTAATAAAAGGATAACGATAGCGTCTGTTTGTGGGATCAGAAAACTCTTCTAAACAATCCTCACATACCGCAGCATCTGGTGATACCAATGGAAGAGAATCGCTCGTTTCTTCACTTCGTAATATCGTAAACTGTTGATAAAAAGCAGGTGGTACCTGCTCGGTATTTACTTGATCTATTTTTGACAGCGGCGGGGAAGAGGCGGTTAATTCTTTCACCATTTTGCGAATGGCTGCAGCTTCCCCTTCGACTACTATGGTTACCCGCCCCCTATTGTTTTGGACGCTTCCTGTCAGGTGATGTTTCACAGCCAGGGAATAAATAAAGGGGCGGAATCCGACTCCCTGAATTCTGCCTGTCACTATAATTCTTAAAGCTTCGTACATTTTTGATAAGCGTCCTTAATCCACTCAATCCAGCTGTCCATTCCTTCGTGGGTGAGGGCAGAGAGCTGTTTAAACTCTGCTTTTGGATTGATGGAAGCCAAGTCCTGTTTTGCTTCTTCAATATTAAAAGGCAGGTAGGGGAGAAGGTCGATTTTATTAATAACCGTCAAGTCTGTTCGCCTGAACATCACGGGATATTTCGGGATTTTATCATTACCTTCCGGCACGCTTAGGACAACGACTTTATAATCCTGGCCCAGATCATATCCAGATGGGCAGACGAGGTTGCCGATATTTTCGATAAAAAGGATATCGATGTTTTTAAAATCAAATTCCGGCAGCGTTTTAGCGATCATGCGGGCATCTAGATGGCAGCCGCCCACCGTATTGATTTGAACCGTTTTAACGCCAAGGGAGCGTAATCGTTCGGCGTCCCTGTCCGTGGCCAGGTCTCCTTCAATAACAGCAATCCTATACTCATCACGTAACACCTTCACCGTTTCCTCAAGGAGGGTCGTTTTACCTGCCCCGGGAGAGCTCATGAGATTAATAACGAGCATTTGATGATCTTTAAAAATTTTCCTGTTAAAGTCTGCGGCTTCATTTAAATCCTTTAACACTTGTTCTTTAAGCTTTACTTTCACGTCCCGTCACTTCCTTCATAAGATTCGACTCTAAATGTTTCCCCTTCTAAAAGCTGGCAGCCCGTCCAGCCGCATTTGGGGCAGATCGCAATTTGATAGTCAGGTTCAAACTCCATCAGACATTTTTGGCATTTTGCCTTGGCTGCTTCTCGAATAATCTGCAGCTGTGTCTTTTCATCGATAAGAGCCTCTCCTTGTTGCTGAAAATAAAAAAAGGCTATTTCCAGAGCCTCTGGTAAGACATTGGATAAACTTCCGACAATAACTTCAATCTTGTCGATTTTTTTAAACGACCGCTGCTTCGCATCTTCAGAAACCAGCTGGATGAGCTCAGCCATGAGTGACATTTCATGCATAGGAACACCCTTTATTTATCTTTATTAAAATCTATGCGTTACTTTTTATATCAGAACTGCTTGTACGCATAATGAGTAAAGTGGAATCATAAAAAAATACAGGCAGTCATTGCCTGTATTTAAGGTTTTATAAAAATAGCTTCAAGCGGAGGCTGTTCTCCCACAAACCCCAGCGCAACAGCAGTATACGCCTGGTTCGGATTAAGCGTGGCATCCGGAATCGTCAACACGACATTTGGTGTACCGGCGACGCGCACTTCAAGATCTGTGGTTGTAGGCGGCAGTGACAAGTAGCGTGTGGCTTTACCAAACGGGACATTTCTAAATAGGACCTCTCCGCCTTTTACAGCGATATCAACAGCAGGGGCATTCGGCGATAAGTGCCAGAATCGGACCTTGGCTTTTCCAGAGGATACGCTGTCACTGTCAATCACAGCAATCAGCTGCAGGCTGCTTACGGGGCCTGCGGCTGCAACGGTGTACTTGTTTCCTGCTCCGACTTCAACCATCTGTGAGAGGACAGGCTGATTCGTTTGTCCTGCCGGGTAAATATCGATTTGGTACTGGCCCGCCGGCACAGTTACATAATTGCTGCGCTGCTTATAAGAAAAACCTTCTAACATCGGCTGTCCATTGACGTACACATCAACATCCGGGGCGTCGGGGGAAGCATGAAGAACGCGGACCTCGGCTTCACCGTTCATGCCTATCCTGTTGTTTTTATTGTCATTCATCATCCTCTGCATACATTCCAAGTGTTTTTGGTAATAATAGATATGCATTTGAGGATCGCTGTACTTATAATATTGGGACATTAAATCATATTTGGCCGCTTCCCATGCGAGTTGATCAAAGTTTTGCTGATACATTTCCGTACTCCTTTCAAACAAACTGATAACATTAGCCTATTCATCTTTTTAAAATAGGCATCTTGTCTGTTCCGTTGCTCTTTTTATTTGGACAGGCGATAATGAAAAGAATACGGTTGGAATCGGAAAATACGGGCAAAGGAGAAATTACATATGAAAAAATTAATGTGTATCGGCTTATTTCTCTTTCTTTTAACTGGCTGCGTCAAAGGCGATTTTGGCGTAAAAATCAACAAAGACGGCAGCGGTGTAAATACAATTACGATCGGAGTCGAGCAGGATACTCTCGAACAGTTCAGCGGCGCGGAAGATGGTACGATTACCGCTCCTTATGAGGACCTGGAAGCCCAGGGCTATTCGATCAAAGAAATCAGCGAAAACGGATTTGTCGGTTTTCAGGCAACAAAGAAATTCGACGACGTTCGTAATATGAAGGTCATTCCAGATACTAAAAAGATGAAGGAAGAGCCTCTCGATACATCGGAAGAAAAGCCGCAAGAGTCACCAGTTGACTTTAGTGTTGATGAAGGGTTTTTTACAAATACTTACCGGCTTGAGGGAGAGGTAGACCTTGATAATTCCCTTGGCTTAGGAGGGGGCATGGATCAGCTGCTGGCCAATCAGGTAGACTTAACGTTTACTTTGGACCTGCCGGTTAAGGCCTCCGAACATAATGCAGATGAAGTGGACGGCAGCGTATTATCTTGGCAGATTCAGCCCCTTGGAGTGACGGATATTATCGTTGAGGCGAAAGCACCCAACCTTACGAATATTATTTGGACAGGGTCAGGACTGTTAGTGGTGCTGGCGATTGTAATCTTAGCGGGGAGAAGAAAAAAGAAGAAAAACCGAATAAAGGAACTTCCATAACTTTGGAAGTTCCTCAGGCTGTCGAGAAAGTCGCAACCGTTTTTTCTTATGGAGTTTCCTCTAACGTGGTTGGTAGGATTCCATTGGCCATAAAAGGGGACTAATAGGTCGGGAACCACTTCGCTTTTTAGCGGAAGAACACCCAAGCCTTCTCGAGAAACCCACTCTGCGGGGTCTCGGATCGTCCGTTTCTTAAGCAGGAGTCTCGCTGCTTCCCATCCCATTACGAGGAAAAAGAGGAATGGAATTCTGCTCATGCGAGAAGAGGAATCAGCTGACCTTTACCTGGTACTTTGCATCTTTAAGAGCTTAAACTCCGAGAAGAGAGTCAATAGAACGAGAGAGAAAAGCTTATTAGGATAGGGCGAAGGGAAACGGTGAGACTCCTGTGGGAGGAACGTACAGGGTGAGATCCCTAAAAGGCGAAGCCTTAAGGAAGCTCACCGTACGCCCACAGAAAGCGATCCGTTTCCCGCAGCCCTAAGCTGTATCCGATCCTTTAAAAGAAAAGACTTCCATAACTTCGGAAGTTCCTTTTTAATGCCTTGCACACTTTTACTCGCGGTTATTTCTTTCTTCTGATGGATCTTTTCCTTCATCAGGTTCCTGCCCATCTCTATCTAATGGATTTACTTCATTTCGAATCAGATCATCTGCCTCATCTTGGTTTTCATTGTAGAAATTATTTCGGTTGTTATGAGTTCGCTCGATAGGCGGCCCTTCACCATTTTGATTATTGGTTCGTTCGTACAGTAAGTCATCCATTCGATTGCCATTAATATTGCAGGCTGTTAAGAATGCTGTGGCTAATACGAAGGATAACATTAGAATGCCTGCCTTTGCTTTCATCCCTGCACCTCCTGTTAATACTGTTTTCCTTAATATCTACATTATTTTTTTGAATATATATGGTAATAAAAGACAAGCTGCTGGCTTCTTTCGAAACTAGAAGAGAGATTTAATAAAATAAATTGTTTTTTAATAGGAAAAGGCTTACAATAATATTGAACAGGTCATCTGATGACCTTACTTATTTAGAGAAAATGAAAGCGGTAACGTAGCAGCTGAGGAGGAAGCAGGATGTTGTTAGCAGCTTTTAGTGCGATTATTGCCCCATTTGTTTTTCTTGTGCTTTTAAGAATGTCAGCTAAAAAAGGGATGTTCTTAAGTGCGCTGATTGTCATTTCCCTCGCCTTTTTTGTATGGGGTATGGAAGGGAAAGTAATCTCAGCTTCGATTTTACAGGGAGCTCATAAAACAGTTACGATTTTATTTATTCTTTTTGGTGCGATTGTGCTGCTTAATACTTTAAAGCGCACGGGAGCAGTTGACCGGATTAATCAAGGATTCCGCAGTATCTCAACGGATATGAGGGTTCAGGTCGTGATCGTTGCCTTTTTATTCGGCTCATTAATTGAAGGGGCCGCCGGTTTTGGAACGCCTGCAGCTGTGACGGGGCCTTTGATGGTGGCGCTTGGTTTTACACCGATGGCTGCGGCTGTCGTTGCCTTAGTAGCTGACAGCTCTGCCGTTTCTTACGGTGCTGTAGGGACGCCGATCCAGGTGGGACTCAGCAACCTTCCGAATGCGGGTCTTGAATTATTTAGAGACATAGGGGTTCAAATTGCGTTTCTCGACTTATTTGCTGGAACGTTTATCCCATTTCTCATCATCTTCCTTTTAACCGTCTTTTTTGGTAAGCGAAAAGGGTTTAAAGATGCGCTAGAATTGCTGCCATGGAGTCTGTTTGTCGGGATCGTTTACACATCCTCATCGTTCTTATATGCTGTGCTGTTCGGGTTTGAGTTCGTAGCTATTCTTGCCTCACTAACAGGTCTGATCATCGCTACCCTGACCGCGAAAAAAGGATTTTTGCTGCCGTCGTCAACCTGGCAGGATGCCCTGGAAGAAGACGTAAAGGGAACAGAAGCAGCGGCGGCAGCGGAGAAGTCTTCGATGCCTTTGCTGACCGCGTGGTCGCCTTATTTAATTATTGTTGCCTTACTGCTGCTGACTCGAATTGTTCCTTTTATAAAAGACGCAGCGTTGACGTGGATCGACCTTTCGTTGAAAAGCATTCTTGGTGTAGAAGGGGTAACGTCGAACTGGGAACTCCTTTATTCCCCGGGCGCCGTCCTCGTGGCTGCAGCTTTACTGTCACTTCTCATTCAGCGGAAGCCGTTCCATTGCTTTACGGGAGCGTCTAAAGAATCTCTTTTATCAATGAAAGATGCAGCCATGGCTCTTACAGCGACATTGGCGCTCGTTCAAGTATTTACGAATTCAGGAATTAACATGAATGACATTATCAGTATGCCTGAATATATTGCCCAGACTCTGGCAGGCAGCTTTGGACCTATGTGGCTGTTAATGGCACCATTTCTCGGAGAACTTGGATCATTTATTACCGGAAGTGCCACTGTTTCTGCACTGACGTTTTCCCCGATTCAGTACAACATTGCGGAGCAGGTAGGATTTGATACAAACACGGTGCTGTCCTTGCAGATTATTGGATCTGCCGCCGGCAACATGATCTGTGTTCATAACGTGGTGGCCGCAGGGACTGTGGTCGGACTCTCCGGGAAAGAAGGAGAGATTATTCGAAAGACGGTTGGGCCGGCACTGCTTTACGGGCTGCTTGTCGGGCTGGCGGCGTTCATCTTTGGTTCTATAGTTTAATATCACTCCCTCCTTTTTCCTAAGCCTTTTTTTGGAGTACAATGGAAGAAAGAAGGGTAATGGAAAGTTGAGGGACAAATGTGGAATACAAACCGATTCGATCGAAAAAAATTTATGAGCAGGTCGCTGATTCGCTGCTTGATTCTTTAAAAAATAATGAGCTGAAGCCGGGGGACAAGCTCGATAGTGTTGAACAGCTGGCAAAGAGCTTTAATGTAGGCAGATCAGCGATCAGGGAAGCACTAAGCGCCTTGAGAGCGATGGGAATTCTTGAGATGCGCCAGGGAGAAGGGACGTATGTCAAAGCTTTTGAAGCTAACCGGTTTTCGCTGCCGATTTCGGTTGCTTTCCTTATGAGCCGAAAAGATGTCGTCGAGCTGCTTGAGGTCCGGCAGATTCTCGAAGTAGGTGCCGCTGAAGCTGCTGCCCTCCGTCATACGAAGGAAGACTTAAAGCCTTTAGAGAATGCGCTGCTTGCGATGGAAGAAGCCAAAGGAAACGGGGAGCTTGGCGAACAGGCTGACCTCGCTTTTCACGTCGCTTTGGTAAAAGCGACACACAATCAAATGCTTATCCACCTGATGCAAAGCGTAGCCGACATTATGGTTCAGGCGATGCGCGAAACCCGGAAGCTTCTGCACACAGAAGAAGGAACGGAGCGGCTCCTGGAAGAACACAGGCAGATCTTCGCTGCGATTTCTGCACGTGATGAGAAGAAAGCCCGGCAGGCCATGCACAATCATCTAAGTAAAGTAGAACAGTCGCTTATGGATTATTTAGAGAGCTAGTGGGAGAAAGTTTTTGTTAACTTTCTGCTCCCTACTCATCAGATGACCTTATGTCATTAGGGAGGAAAAAAGATGAAGGTATCATTATTTATCACATGCTTATGCGATACGATTACTCCTGACGTTGGAAAAGATACGGTCCAGCTTCTTGAGCGGTTTGGATGCGAAGTCGATTTTCCCGCAAATCAGACATGCTGTGGACAGCCGGCCTATAACAGCGGTTATGTAAAAGAAGCCAAGCAGGGCATGAAGCAGATGATCAAAGCCTTTGAAAAAAGTGAATATGTCGTCGGGCCTTCTGGTTCTTGTGTTCACATGCTCAAGGAATATCCGAAGGTTTTAAAAGACGAGCCTGAATGGAGAGACAGGGCCGAAACTTTAAAGGGTAAAACGTATGAGCTGACACAGTTTCTCGTTGAAGTTTTAGGCGTGGAGGACGTAGGGTCCACCTTTAAAGGCACAGCCACCTATCATCCATCCTGCCATATGACCCGCCTGCTCGGCGTAACGGATGCCCCTCGTATCCTGCTGGAAAACGTCAAGGGTTTAAACATTATTGACCTGCCGCTTAAAGAGGACTGCTGTGGATTTGGCGGAACGTTTGCTGTGAAAAATGCGGCTGTCTCTGAACAGATGGTACATGAGAAAGCAGAACATATTGATGAAACAAAAGCGGAATACTTAATCGGCGGGGATATGGGCTGCCTGATGAATATGGGCGGACGCCTGCGTCGTAATGACAAAGACGTAAAGGTCCTTCATATTGCTCAAGTGTTGAACAGTCAATAAGAGAGGAGAGCTTGAATGAGTATTAAAATTAGCAGTAAAACGTATGCAGATCGAATTCAGGCGGGTATTGACAACACGTTTATGCGCCAGGCGGTGTCTTCTGCTCAAGGACGGTTCCGGACGAGAAAGGCAGCAGCTGCCGAGGAGCTTGGCGACTGGGAAGACTGGCGGACACTTGGTGAAGAAATCAGGCGTCATACCGTAGAGAACCTGGATTATTATTTGCACCAGCTCAGTGAGCAGGTGGAAAAACGGGGCGGTACGGTTTTTTTCGCCAAGACAGCCGAAGAAGCGAATGAGTATGTGCAGAAGATCGCCCTCGAGAAGCAGGCGAAAAAGGTTGTTAAATCAAAATCAATGGTGACGGAGGAAATCGGCTTAAATCATGCTCTTGAGGAGTCTGGCTGTGAAGTCGTCGAGTCCGATTTAGGGGAGTGGATCCTGCAGCTAGATGAAGATCCGCCTTCTCATATCGTCACACCGGCCCTTCATAAAAACCGAAAAGAAATTCAGCAGACGTTTATGGAGAAAAAAGGCTACACAGGTTCAGACGAGCCGGAGGAACTGGGCGCTTTTGCCCGTGAGCAGCTGAGACAGGATTTTTTATCGGCGGATATCGGAGTGACGGGATGTAATTTCGCTGTCGCTGAATCAGGTACGGTAACGCTCGTCACGAATGAAGGAAACGCCCGTATGGTCACCTCACTGCCTGATACGCAAATATCGGTGATGGGGATGGAGCGCATCGTTCCGACATGGGAAGATCTTGAAGTCGTCGTGAGTCTTCTGACCCGCTCATCCGTTGGCCAGAAGCTGACGAGCTATATTACCTCGTTGACAGGAACAAGACAGGAAGGCGAAGTAGACGGGCCGGAAGATTTTCATCTCGTTATTGTTGATAACGGCCGCTCGAAAATTTTAGGAACCGAATTTCAGTCGGCTTTACACTGTATCCGCTGTGCAGCTTGTATCAATGCCTGCCCGGTTTATCGCCACGTCGGCGGCCACTCGTATGGATCGATTTATCCAGGGCCGATCGGCGCCGTGCTTACACCTCTGCTTGATGGCTATGAGGATCATAAAGATCTCCCTTATGCATCCACACTCTGCGCCGCCTGTACGGAAGCTTGTCCGGTTAAAATTCCGCTTCATGAACATTTGATCAGGCACCGTGAAATCATCGTGGAAAAAGAACAAATGGGCTCTAAAGCCGAAGCTGTCATGATGAAGGGGTACGCAAAATGGGCATCAAATCCAGCGGCCTATAAGCTGAGTACCAAGGTGGCCCTTACGGCGATGAAGCCTTGGACGAAAGACGATTTTATCGAAAACGGACCTGGCCCGCTAAAAGGCTGGACGGACTCCCGTGATTTTCCGGCACCATCAAAGGTAAGTTTCAGAGACTGGTATAAAAAAAGAGAGAAAAGGAGGGGACATTGATGGCCATTCATAATCGTGAAAGTTTTCTCGATCATGTATCTGAAAGTCTTGGGCGCCCGCGAAAAACAGAAGTCACTCCTCCCGCTTATTCTGTTCATCCGCAGTCCCGCGTGCTAGCAGGCGCGACAGCCGATGAACTTGTCGATGTTCTGGAAAAGCAGTGTGATGTCATTCATACAACTTTTAAAAAAACAACGACAGAGGGACTCTCCCAAACAATGAAAGCAACCCTTGAAGATTATGGTGTGCGGGATATCGTGGCCGCCGGCGGTCCGCGTACTGAGTCTGCAGGGCTTAATCACTGTTATGAGATATTAAAGCATGACGGCTACAATCTTCACATTTGGGATGAAAATGAAGGCAGCCGCAATCTCACAATTGCCGAACGGGCAGGCGCAGGCATCGTCTGCAGTGACCTCACGCTGGCCGAGTCAGGCACGGTCACTCTTTTTAACGACCGGTACAATGGACGTTCCATCAGTCTCCTGCCTGAAACGTTTATAGCTGTCATTCCAAAAAGCACGCTTGTCCCGCGTATGACGCAGGCAGGCCAATTGATTCACGCCGAAGAGAAGAAAGGGAACCTTGTTTCTTCCTGCGTCAGCTTTGTCACAGGACCAAGCAACAGTGCAGATATTGAAATGAACTTAATCGTTGGTGTTCACGGTCCGGTTAAGGCGACCTATATTTTAGTCGATGATCTATAAGAAGAAAACCCAGTCTAAAATCGACTGGGTTTATTGTTTTTTCGATGTTAAATAAAGGGGGTAGAAATGATAAGATAAACAGATCAACTCTCATAAAAAGAAGGTATATATTTGGATATTGTATTGTTTATCATCATCATTCTAACAGCTTCTATTCTGCAGACGAGCACCGGCTTCGGCTTCTCTATTCTCGCCACTCCATTTTTACTGCTGCTTTTTGAACCGAGAGAAGCGATTCAAATCAACCTTATTCTATCTCTCGTAATCTCGTTGGCGTTAATTCAAAAGATTAAGGAAGATATTGACTTTGGGATCGTCAGAAGGTTTATTGCAGGCAGTGCAGCAGGTTTGCCGGTCGGGATGTTAATTTTTCTTACCCTGGAGATCAGCATGCTGAAGATTGTAGTAAGTGTCATTATTTTGCTGTTAACCTTTATGCTGATGCTGAACTTTAGAGTTTCTCAAACCAAAGGGAGAGATTTAATCACCGGAAGCTTATCCGGCACTCTGACTACGAGTATCGGGATGCCCGGCCCTCCGCTGCTCCTTTATTTTGCAGGAACGAATACACAGAAAGAAACATTAAGAGCGACCACGCTCGCTTTTTATTTATTTATCTATTTAATCAGTTTAGTTATTCAAGTATTATTTGCGGGAACCAATGCAGTGATTTGGATAGCAAGCGGTCTCGGTCTCCCGTTAGTGCTTATAGGTTTATTTGCAGGACAGCTGCTGTTTAAATGGATCAACCCTCGATTGTTCCAAATATTTATATATGTCATTTTGTTATTCACAGGCATTTATTTACTCGTCGAAAACTGGAATGCATAACATGATTAGAATCGAACAGCTACCTGTACTAAATCCTGGACGCTTCCGTCATTGGCACTTCTCGTATATACCCACAATTCCCCTTCTGCTGCAGATGGCGGCCGGTCGAATCGTACAGGAGTGGAAAAACGGCCATACATAGGGGCTCCTGCTGACGTTTGAATAGGAGATTCATCGGTAACAACTTGACCTGTACTGTCGATGATCCGGTATAAAATGCTTCCTTCAAAAGCTCTCGCGTACCCGCTGAGCAACTGGCCGTCTATTAAAGGAGTGCCGGCAAACGGCTGGGTTACTAAAATATTCTGGGAGGAAGGCAGAGGAACAACAAGATAATAGCCTGGATAAATGACGTCAGGAGATAACCCCGGACGATATTTGTTGGCATTCAACAGGGCAGCCAGTGATAGGCCAAAGCGGCGGCTGAGGCTGTTCAGCGTATCCCCCGGTTCGATATCATAAATAAAAGCAGGAACTCTCAAAAACTGATTGGGGTAAATAAAAACAGGATTTGCGACCTGAGGATTAATTCCGTGCAGTAAATCCACGCTGGCTGAATACCTCTGAGCGTAGGAATAGAGCGTGTCCCCCTGGCTGACCATTTGATACACCTCGTGAAGGCCTGGTCTTGTCAGCACTAACAGCTGTCCGGGATAGATCAGTCCTGGGTCGGTAATCGGAGGGTAGAGAGCGTTTGCGGATTCAATCAGCGAAACATTCGTCCCAAACCGGTTGGCAATCGTATATAGTGTATCTCCGGGCTGAACGGTGTACATAAAATGAGTCTGGTCCACGATCGGCATGTCATTTCACTCCTTGCTTCTTAAGAAACCGTATATTTTAAAATATTCGGTTAAAGAAAAGGGGTGAGCGCTGTTCTGTTAATTTCAAAACTGGAATTTTAGAGGTAAGATAAGGGTAAAGAAATAGAGGGGGAAGCAAATGAAAGCATGGAATTATATGCGGATCGCGAGGCCTACAACAAAAATTGAACCAATGAGGCATTTCTATGGCGAAGTGTTAGGTCTCAAGCTGATTGGAGAATTTAATCACAACGGCTATCACGGGCTACTGTACGGCTTGCCGGACCAGACAGTCCATCTCGAACTTTTACAAAGTGATCATGATCTTGAAACGAAAGCACCCTCTAAAGATCATTTACTCGTATTCTACTTAAATACCAAAGAAGAAATTGAGCAGCAGAAGAGCTATTTTAGAAAGTATGGATTTGAACCTGTAGAGCCGCTGAACCCATATTGGAAGGATAAAGGGTATACCTTTGAGGATCCTGAAGGCTGGCGCATTGTATTTTGTATCGATATTTCAAAATACGAGCAAGGAGAAAAATTTTAGAAACGAAAAAAAGGTGCCTAAGCAAGAGGCACCTCTTTTATTCAAAGCAGAATGTTCCTCAATTAGTTAGTAGAATCAGCAAGTTTTACGAGAACGTGGGACATGTGCTTGCGCTCTTCTTCGTTCGCGGCGTTCCAAAGTTCGTTTAACACTTTTTCCTCACGGTTACGCGGCTCCTCGTGATTGGCGAGATAATCAGCCACACGCTTGGCGCCTTTTGTAAGTCCTTCTTCACCTAAACCGAGCTTTTCACCTTTGTTGACCTGGTCACCAAGATAGTCCTTAAACGTTTGGAAATTCTGCATAATGTCATCTTTTTTTTCTTCGCTCATGTTTGCTGCTACATTTTTAGGGTCTTTATTAGCCATTGTATCTCTCCTTTCATATAGTTCTGCTAGTTCCACGTGCCAATGCCGCCTAAACGTTTAATGGTTGGTGAATGTGCTCGTAGAATAATAATTAATAGAACAGGTTTGTTATAATCTTTTGTTTTGAAGAGTTTGTTAAGGAAATGATAGGATATGAAATTATATTTTTAAAATGAATGATTCCGCGAAAAAGGGAGCGAATTCTATCTCTTTTAATTAACATAGTCAATAAAAAGAAAGGAGGCGGACTTCTTTTAGAGAAGGCCTTACCCTATGAAAATCATTCGAATTACTTTGCAGATCTCTATATTTTATCTTTTTTATTTAATAGGAGAAGGGCTGCGCGAACTGTTAAACTTATCGATCCCCGGCAGCATCATCGGGCTGGTCCTTCTCTTTAGCTGCCTGTCTCTCAACCTCTTTTCTGTCCGGTGGATAGAAGAGGGATCGATATTCATGCTTTCTTTTCTTCCGTTATTTTTTATTCCGGCAACTGTCGGAGTCGTGAACTATCCGTCCTTTCTTTCAATGAACGGAGTTTTCTTAGTATTCATCGTTAGTGTGAGCACACTATTGACGATGATCGCGGCAGGGAAAATCAGCGAAATCTTTTTAAAAAAGGAGGGTGGTGATTGATGGTGGCCATTCTGATGTTTGCTGTAACCATAGTTGTCTTTTTACTGATGAGCCGCCTATACACCCGCTTTCATAATCCGTTATTAGCACCTGTTTTAACATCGACGCTGCTCATTGTCCTTATGCTCGTCATTTTTCAAATTCCATATGAAACGTATATGAAGGGAGGCCGGTGGATCGATACTTTTTTAGGCCCGGCTGTCGTTGCCCTCGCCTATCCCATGTATAAGCAGAGAAAAGAGATCCTGACTTATTTGCTGCCGGTACTCTCCGGGGTTCTGGCTGGACTTGTGACAGCTCTTGGCACCGGCCTGTTATTTGCCAAAGCATTCGGTATTGACCGTATCCAGATCCTCTCCATGGTTCCTAAATCATTAACCACACCCGTCGCGATCCCGGTTTCAACAGAAATCGGAGGCATTCCTTCAATGACGGTGGTTTTTACAATGGTTGCGGGATTTACCGGGCTTATCGCAGGTCCGCTTCTGTTAAAATGGACGCGCATGACAAGTGCGATGGGACAGGGGATCGCTTTTGGAAGTGCCTCTCACGCATTAGGTACATCAAAAGCTTTAGAATACGGGGAAGAGACAGCTTCGATGAGCTCGGTCGCGATGAGTCTGACTGCCATTTTCGGATCTGTGCTCGGACCTCTATTTGTATGGATATTCCAAATTTAATGGGTAAGAGGTTTTTAGTGGAAAGATGATTTCGCGGATAAATGGAACGTTTTCGAGAGTGTTTCACGTGAAACAATAAAAAGGAAGGGACGGTCCCTTCCTTTTATTTTGGAAGCTTCTTTCAGTGATAGCTCTTATGTTTATTATTAAGGCGCTGTGATGGTTTGTGCGTAAAAGCGAGCGGTATTCTATCCCGATAACAAATAAAAGAAAAACTTTACATAAGACGCGAAATAAATGCTGTCGCGATTCCAAAAAAAATGAGTAAAGATAAAATATCATTAATCGTTGTGATTAAAGGACCAGAAGCGACAGCCGGGTCTATTTTTAACTTATATAAAATAAGCGGGATGACGGTGCCGGCGATCGTTCCGATGATCAGTGTGAGCAGCAGGGAACTTCCAACGACAAGCCCCAGGGTGATATTCCCCCGCCATATATATGCGATTAACGAGATGAGAATTCCGCAGGTGACGCCGATAATCATCCCTACCCAAAGTTCGCGTGAAACCAGTTTAGCTACCTGCTTAAAATTTAAATCCTGAGAAGCTAATCCACGTACGACAACAGCGAGTGACTGAGTACCTGTATTTCCTGTCATGCCGGCAATCATCGGCATAAAGAAAGCCAGTGCGACCACCGTTTCCAACGTCGATTCAAAGCTGCTGATAATACTACCTGAAATCAGCCCGATAAATAATAACAGAATCAGCCAGGGCAGACGTCGGTAAGCGGCTATGAGCGGTTTTGTTGAAAAATCAATTGCTTTACCGGAGGCGGATAGCTTTTCAATATCTTCGTTTGCTTCCTGATAGACGACATCAAGGACATCATCGACCGTGATCACACCGACCAGCCGATCGCCTTCTTCAACAATGGGGAGGGAAACGAAATCATATCGGTTAATGATACTGGCGACTTCTTCCTGGTCTGTATGCACATCTGCTTTAACGACACGGGTGTACATGATGTCTTCAATTTTATCGGTGATTTCACCCAAAATAAGATCTTTATAAGAAACGACCCCGACCAGACTTTTTTCTTCATCGATGACGTACAGGTAGTTAAGATATTCGGCGAGTTCCGCGAAGTCTTTAAGCTTATCGACGGCTTCCCTGACCGTATAGTGACGTGGAATCCATACATACCGGTTGTTCATAAAGCGCCCGGCTGTTTCTGGCGGGTATGTCATCATATTTTGAACGATTTTCGATTCTTCATCTTTCATTTCCGAAAGCAGTTCTTTAATCTTTTCCGGCTCCATGTCCGTCAGCAGTGAGGCTAAATCATCATTCTCCATTAAGTCGAGAACTTTCGTTGATTTTTTCCTTCCTAATCTTTGCAGCACATCAAGCTGATCCCCCTGATCGAGTTCTCCCATAAGACTGGTCAGCTGATCAAGAGTTAAATACAGCAGATATTTATCGGAATGTTTGACGGGAATATGGTGATACTGCAGGGCGATATCGTAAGGATGCAGTTCGCTGATGATATGCTGGAAAGCTCTTTTCTTGCCATCTTTTAATGATTGTATAATTGCAAGGGTAATTTCGTTTTCTGTCATGGCCAGAGACATGGGAGACCCCTCCAGTTTAGTTCCTTAATATAACTTTCCCTATTTTCCTGTTTAATATGAAGGCGCTGTTAAAGAATGCTGATAAGAACAGGGGGACTACTGCGAGGCTCCCCTATTTTATGAAAAATCAACATTATCAATTAACAAGCCGTCGTATATAAATAGTTTTTACAATTTATTCGGCTCAATTATTTAAGTGCTGGGCGGAGGGGAGGAAATCGTGACACAAAATAACTTCATTTATGGAAATGGGTAAACGTACAATCAATGGACGATTGTCCTGCGTATAAAATTATGTAACGTAAAACAGCGAAAGAGAGGAGGCTGGGTGAAATGAACAAAGGTTTCCAAGGATTTCACGGCCAAAACGACATGATGGGGCAAAACGACGTGATGGGTCAGCAAGCCCAAAACAACATGATGGGTCCTGGTCAAGTAATGGGTCAAAGTCAGGATTACGATGACGATGATGATTATGATAATAATCAAGTTGCGCCTGCTGTGCAGCAGCCAACTGAGACAATGCCTGCTCAGGTTGAACCTGTAAGGGAATTCACCGAGAATTTTAATCGAGAGGTGCTAATCCCAGTTGTTCATCCGAGTCATACGACTCAAATTCATCATACGCATTATAAATATTTGCATTCTTATCCGCATACCTGCTCCGTAGTTAACACTTATTCCTGTGAGAATGTTCGTGTTCCTTACCCTCCACAAAACTGGATGGGGCCGCAGCGTCCTAGATGGTAAAAAAACTAAATAGGTTTAGTAAGAAAAGATATAGGCATACTCGCTCCTCCTATATCTTTTTTTATGTTCTTCTAAGGATCATAAGGGTATCAATCCACCATCCTTTGTCAAAAATAGAGACATGGGAGGTGTGACATTCATGGCGAAAGATGTACTGTGTGAAGTAAACAACTGTAAATATTGGGATCATGGGAACAAATGCAGCGCGGAGGCTATCTATGTAGTCAGCCATAGCGGCAAACAGGCTTCCAAGCAGGAAGAAACCGACTGTAAAACATTCGAACCTCAACATTAAAAAAAAATTAAAAAACCTGACGGGTAAGCCCATCAGGTTTTTTCGTTGTCTAGGAAATTATAAAATTCCAAGCTGTGGATATATATGTTTATAATAGCGGCATCCAGCTCCAGCGCCCAGACACTCGCGTCATAAGCCATCCGGCCTGCTAAAAGGGAAGGCCACCTTCCTCCGGACTTTTTGCTTATGCGTTTCGTGTCTACCAGAGCGCTTTAAGCCTTTGTTCGTGACGCAAGTCTTGCGCGAGGGGCTGCTTAAAAAACGGCCTGCCGATACCCAGCAGCGAAGCGCGGAGGCTTGGCCGGACGTTTGCTTCAAAGCGAAAGGGGACCCGCTCCTGCTAGCAATACGGAAAGGCGGATTCGACGAAAATTTTCCATTATCTTTTAAGTCTTAATTTAATGACCCCTAAGAATAATAATAAAAGGAGGTAAGTGAGCATAGTAACGAAGACCGACGCACAAAGCAGGAGAATCTGGTTTGTCGTAACTGTACTTAAATAATCAAACGTGCCATGCCCGACAAAACCCATAATTGCCCCTGACAATCCGACTTTTATAAAGTCTCCCGGAACAAAGCGAAAGCCGACAAGCTTAGATATCGTAGCAAAGTGAAGCAGCGTTCCGAGAATGACGCTGGCGCTGATGCCTAAACAAACACCGTAAATCCCAAAATCCGGCCGGGAAGCCAGTAAAAATATAAAGGCTAGTTTAGCTGCATTTGCAATCAGGTCGTTCACCATAACAAGGTTTGCTTTTCCTAACCCGGTGATAACTGCTTGCAGCGGTATTCGGAAATACTGAAGCAGGTGAAAAGGAGCCATCATTTTCAGCAGGATTGCAGCTTCCGGTGAGTTGTATATAACCGTCGTCAGCTGATCGGCAAACAGCCACAGCACAAGGGAACTTGGCACGCCGACGATTAAGGCAATCCGAATCGACTGCTGGGTCCTCTTGTGAATCAGGCCTGTCGCGTTCTGCTCTTTTGCTTCACTGATCGCCGGTATTAAAGGAATGGACAGCGAATTCGTAACAAAGCCTGGCAGCATTAACAGCGGGATGACAAACCCCATAACGATCCCGAACTGCTGAGTGGCCAGGGCTGTACCGACCCCGGCAATCGCCAGACTCTGGGTAATAAGAATCGGCTGAATAACTCCGATTAATGAGTGGATCAAGCCGTTTCCCGTTGTCGGGAGTCCTGTATGCATTAAGTCAAAGAAGACACGCTTGCCCTTGTCCACTTTAGAAAAAGGCTGACGAAACGAAAAGCGCCGGCGCTTGAACCATTTAAAAGCAGACATTAAATACAGTAAGGAGAAAGCTTCCCCAATAATTCCGCTTAACACAGCGCCTGCTGCCGCAAACTCCAGTCCATAAGGAAGCAGCCACTGAACGAATAAGAAAATAAAACCGATTCTTGAGAACTGCTCAATCACCTGTGAAAGGGCAATCGGAGTCATATTTTGCTTTCCGCGAAAATATCCCTTAATGACTGAAGAAACCGCTATAATAGGAATGATTGGAATAACGGCAAGCAGTGAGTAGTAAGCGCGCTGGTCGGTAAGGAAAATCGAGGCCAGCACTTTTGCTCCAATGAGCGCTCCGCCCATTAAAAGGATACCGATCACACTGGTCGTCGTTAAAGAAACAATCAGTATCTTTTTCACCCGCTGCGGGTCATTTTTTACTTCAGCTTCAGCCACAAGCTTCGATATCGCAACCGGAAGCCCAAGCGTTGTTAGCGTAATTAATAAGCCGGTCACAGGCATCGCCATCATGATGAGGCCGACCCCTTCAGGACCTAATACATTAGCCATGACGATCCCATTTGCAAACCCTAGAATCCGGGTGATCAGGGCGCCGATGGTGAGAATGATTGTTCCTTTAAGAAGACTTTGTTTGGTCATATGTCCACTCATCCTTTACCTTGTCCATATTTGATATATATGGCAGGAAAAGATGAAGTTGCTTTCTTTTATAGAAAATCTTTTAAATACTTTTTTAGACGCAGGGAGAGGATATACGTGCAGCAGGGCCAAATTATTCTGCTTAATGGTGTATCAAGTTCAGGGAAGAGCACTCTGGCAAAGCAGCTTGCTTCAAAGCTTAGGAATTATTTCCCGTTAAGCATTGATGATTTTGATGAACTCATTGAACGAATGGAAGATCGCACGCTTGAAAAGCTGATTCCAATTCCGACCGAGCACTTTTTTCATCAAACGACTGCTATGTTTTCTGATCGGGGGATCAACCTGATCGTGGATCAAATTCTACATAATGACGATACGATGAAAGACGCCTTCACAGTGTTAAAAGATTATCCTATTTTCTTTGTAGGGGTGCATTGTTCTCTGGATGAACTGGAAAGAAGAGAAGCAGCTAGGGGCGACCGCACGATCGGCCAGGCAGAAAAGCAGCTGGCATATGTTCATCAGCAGGGGGAAGTGTATGACGTTACAGTAGATACTTCTCAGGGAGAGGCAGCTGATGTTGTGATTAAACAATTAAAAAGTCAGAAGTCTGCCAAAGGCTGGAAATCGACTTTGAAAAAAACGGGCTTGAAATAAGTGGAAAATGTGTTAATCTTAAACTATATTGTTATGCAATATAGTATTTTTTAACCAACTACCTTGTAAAACAACTTAGTTGTACCAAAAGGAGCGAATCAATTGTCTTCAAGTCAGATACTCAAAGGGATTTTGGAGGGGTGTCTTCTCTCCATCATTGGAAAAGGAGAAACGTACGGCTACGAAATGATGGAGAAGCTGAATGAGCATGGTTTCTCCATGGTGAAGGAAGGAAGCATCTATCCTCTCCTGCTGAGGATGAAAAAGGAAGGCCTCGTGACGACAACGCAAAAGAAACTGCCATCAGGCGGACCGAAGCGGAAATATTATGCGTTGACCGCTGAAGGAGAAGAAGAGCTTCACAATTTTAAAGTAAAATGGGAAAAGATTTCTCGCAGTGTTGACCATTTATTACGGGAGGAAAGAAAGGATGACATTATCTAAACAGAGTGAGGAGTTTCTTGAGAACCTACAATTATACCTAACGTCAGCAGGAAGAAGTGAGCATCAAATTGAAGAAATCGTCGGTGAACTGGAGGACCATTTAACAGAAGCAGAAAGCGAAGGCAAGAATGTCGACAGCCTGATCGGCCAATCGCCAAAGGAATATATGGAGCAGATTGCAGCAGAGATGCCTTTAAATAGAAGGACGGTTTTTCAATATATATCGATGATTATACTGGGGGCGTTTGCTTACATTTTACTCGGAGACGTGATCAACGGCGGCATCACATTATCGGTATTAGAATTGGCCGGTTATCCAATGGTCGTAATTCTTTTCACACTCCTTACAGCGGCCGTCTTTCGTTACATGGCAAGCTCAAGTCCACGAAAAACTAAGGAGTGGATCCTTTTTGGGATACTGGGCTTTACTCCGATTGTGCTGTTTGGAGCTTTAATTTTTGCCAATCAATATTACTCAACGAGTTCCATTGAATTCAATACCGCTGCCAACGTTATCGCTGCTGTAGCAGCCGTTGCTGTTTTTGTAGGAATGGCTATCTGGAGTAAAACGTGGTTTACGATCATTATACCGCTGCTGCTGTTTGTTCCTGAATTATTAGTGAAGCTGACCAGCTTTACAAAGGAGACGCAGCTGGCGGTGTCAAGCTCTGCCATGTTTATCGGGATGATGACTTACTTATTCTTCATTGGCCGAAAAGCAAAAGCAGAGGAAAAAAGAACTTCATCCCTTTAGTGGAATGAAGTTCTAAGGCTGTCGAGAAATATCGGGCAGGCGCTCCAGCACTGCCGTCTCTCAAAAGGAGAATATTTTTCCGTAACGTGCCAACAAACGGGCGAATTAAGACACCAAAACACGGTTTTCGCTTGCACATCAGCCATTCTTTCTCTTAAGCTGCTTCTTTCTCTTAAGCTGCTTCTTTCTCAGGGGCAGGGTCAGGGGTCGCCGCATCAATCATTAAAAAGATGGCCGAGAGGATATGCATAATCATTCCAACTACCGGGATCCAGCCGATGCAGGAGGTAATAATCCCTAAAACACTTCCCCTCGAAGCTCCCTTGACCTGTTTTGTTAAAACTAAAGTAATAATATGAAGGGCAAGCATAACGGCAAGCGGCGTCCAGTAAAGCGAAATAATAAGGGCACCTCCAAAAAAAGGTATAGCGAGAATGGCTTCAAGTGCTCCGGCAACCCACTTTAAAACTCTTGATGCTGACATCTTTTCAGCCTCCTTTAGATAAATATCTCAACTTCGTAAGGATAGTATACGGATCGGGGACACTGGGTAGAACTGGAGAAAATAAAGGGGAATAGCCTTATTTTTTCAGTTGTGATCTCTTCTTATAGTCCTGTATTTTTCCTTATTATTCCTTCATAACCTTGAATTGTATCTCTTTTACTATTACTATGGACTCAGAGATGTTATAAGGGGGAAGGGAATTGTCTAATAAAGTAATCGGTTTAACCATTTCAATCCTTATCTGCTTTGGCGTGGCAGGTGCCATTGGATATATGGCTTATGATATTCTCATGGGCGGCAATGAAGAAGCAGCGGGCTCTGAAGAAACGGAGAAAACAGAAGAGACAGAAGGTCAGAAAGTGGAAGAGCTGTCTGAGGACAAGCTTGCTGAAGGGGATGCGGAAGAATTAATTCCTTTCGGTGATCAAGCTGAACATGAAGAACTAACCGATCGGGACTATCAGGAGTATATCCATCAAATGTCCCACCAAAAAGTAAAGGCCGGCAAAAAGTGGGGTTTTTATTTAATTACAGATGAACGGGTCAATTGGCTTCTTGAAGGGTTAGAGACTGCAGATCTAAAGTATAAAGACAAGTACGCCGGCATTCTAAATACTTGGCAGGATGGAGATTTCTCATCAGCTGACGAGCACCATAACGCGATGTGGAGCCTGCAGGGGGGCACAGTAGGAAGATCATTTGGTGTATTATCAGAAGCTGAGGAAGAAGCTTTTATTGAAAGCAGCAAAGAATAATATGAAAGGGAAGGAAGTGCTTGAATGAAAAGCGATGATTTAATTAACCAGCTGGGACTAAAAGCCCACCCAGAAGGCGGATTTTATAAACCAACCTACGAATCAGATATCTCCACTGAAACTCCTCATGGAAAGCGAAGTTTGTACACAAGCATTTATTTTCTGCTGCGTTCTAAAGACGTTTCTCACTTTCACAGGCTTCAATCGGATGAGCTCTGGTATTTTCACGGAGGAAGCCCGCTCACTGTCCATATGATCACACCAGAAGGCGAATATAAGGAAGTGAAGCTCGGCCTTAATATCAGCAGAGGAGAAGTGCCGCAATTCGTCGTGTCAAAACATACGATATTCGGTTCTTCTGTAGATGAAGAGGATACGTTTTCTCTGGCAGGCTGTATGGTCTCTCCCGGCTTTGATTTTGAGGACTTTGAGTTATTTGAAAAACAGGAGCTGATGAAGCAATATCCTCAGCACCGCAAAATCATTAACAAGCTTGCTTATGAGAAATAAGGGCTGTCCGAACGGTTTATAATGTGAAAACCTCGAAGGAAATGAAAATTCTTCGAGGTTTTTCTTTTGGCTTTATATTTATTGGTTATGTAAGAAGGGCAGGGAAACGGCGAGCCCCCTGCAGAAAAACGGCCTGCTTACCGCAGTGAGGGACGAACGAGGAGGCTTTTTTCTTATGATTTTTTCATCGGCCAGAACAGCACTCGTCTGGCTTCCGCGTAATGAAGGAGAAATTTCCCCCCGGAAAAAGCAGAAGGAGGTAAAGGCGAAAGATTATATGTTTCAAAATGACCGGAAGCATCATGGATTTTCCACGGTAAGTGATGCACGCCTATCGAATACAAGGAATCATTAACAGGTGTCCATAAATAATAGCGTTCAACGAGCCAGTTTGCCACGCTTCCTTTTTCTGGGGAGTAACCGGCAGACACCGGACGCCAGGTTCCTTGCAGCAGAGCACCTGATTTTCCTTTTCGCTTACTATAGTAATGAAACGTATCTCCTTTCCTGGTCATGTTCATAGACGCGTAATAATAAGGCAGAGTCGTAGCTCTGGCTCCTAACACGTCTAATAGCTTTTCAGCATCGAGACTGAAAAAGCAGATTCCTGGAACGCCGTTTCTTTTAACATATGTACGCACATTGAGTTCTAAAAAAGTATGAAGGTAAGGGATCTTCGGGATCATTCGAAAATGCATGCCGCTTACTCGAAAGGGGATGATAGAGATCCACGCCTCGCCTTCAAATGTATCTAATTCCAGCCCGGCTGGAATGAAAGGGAGGAGAGCTTCCTTATCTACGGAGTGATGCATAAATAAGGTGTGGTCCCATTGTTGAGAGAATACCCATGGTCCTTTAGGAAGCGGAGAATCACGATATTCGGTTTTTGAAAGAATATCTTCATACATACGACCACTCCTATAATAGATAGGCTAAGGGTTTCCATGGACGAACCGATCAAGCTTCTTCGATCGTCCTTCATTGCGGGGTCTCGTCAGATAGTCCCGTAATCCCCTCAAAATCACTACATCCTTTGGCAGAAATCCAGGATAGAAAACAAAACAGGCACGGGCGGATGAAGGGAGGAGGGCTCACCCATGCCGTACCTGCTTTGTTATATTGATTACACTCTACCCTAAATGACTGTCAATTATTCTCCTTGCCTTTAGATACTTCACTGACAACCGCATGATATTATACGTGATCCTGCTATATTTTGGGTGTAGCTGCATTTAGCAGCAGAGTCGTTATTAAAAGGACAGTGTGATAGAATTCTAGTTATTGAAACCGTTATCATAAAGGGGTTAATTTACATGCTGTCCATTTTAAATGATTATAAGGATGGAATTTTTGAGACGTTCTTTGGAAACGTCAATCACTGCATTGTGATCGTCGATAAAAAAGGCTATATTTCATACATGAACGAAGGTTATTGTGAATTCTTAAAGGTTGATAAAGCAGCAGTAAAAGGAAAGCATGTCACTGATGTCATTAACAATACAAGGATGCATATCGTTGCGGAAACAGGAAAGGAAGAGATGGCTGATATTCAGTATATCCGCGGCAATTATATGATCGCCAACCGCGTCCCGCTGCGCTCTGAAGGGAAGCTCGTCGGAGCGCTTGGGATGGTTCTGTTCCGTGATACAGAAGAATGGCTGAAAATGAATAGTCACATTAAGGCACTTCTGATGGAGCTTGAAACTTACAGAAATCAAATGAATAAGCAAAGTGGAGCCAGCTATTCTCTGCACGATATTATTACATCTTCTCCGGAAATGCAAAAGGTGAAAGACAAGGTGAAAAAGCTGGCAACCGGCGACGTGTCCGTCTTGTTAAGAGGGGAAAGCGGAACAGGCAAGGAGCTTTTCGCCCACAGCATCCACCAGCTGAGTGAGCGTCATACGAAGCCTTTTATAAAGGTCAACTGTGCCGCCATTCCTGAGCATTTAATAGAGTCTGAGCTGTTTGGTTATCAGGAAGGAGCTTTTACAGGTGCTAAAAAAGGCGGGAAGCCCGGAAAATTTCAGCTCGCGGATGGAGGCACTCTTTTCCTTGATGAAATCGGCGATATGCCCCTTCACACTCAAGTGAAAATTCTGCGTGTGCTGCAAGAGGGAGAGGCAGAAGCTATTGGTGCTGTGAAGCCGCAGCAAATTGACGTGCGGATCGTGGCGGCGACCAATCAACCACTGGAAAAGCTGATCGAAACACAAAAGTTTCGCAACGATTTATTTTATCGGATTAATGCAATGCAGGTGTTTATTCCTCCATTAAGGGAGCGTCCGGAGGATTTACGGGTCCTTTCTAAATATCTTTTACAGAAGCTTACAGACCGCATCGGAAAGCGGGTCGCTGAGTTTGCCCCTGAGGTGCACAGCTGTTTTCAAACTTATGATTGGCCGGGGAATGTCCGGGAGTTAGAGAATGTGATTGAATCCGCTGTCTATTTAACAAATGAAGAGACCATTCAGCTTGGCGATCTCCCTGATCATATGCGGTACAAATATAATCCCGAAGAACAATCGTTGAAGGAGATTCTTGAGGGTACAGAGAGAAAGGCTATTGAACAGGCTTTAAAAAGGTGCAAAGGCGACAAAGTTAAGGCTGCAAAAGCTCTTGGAATTGGGAAATCCAGCTTTTATGACAAAGTGAAAAAGTACGAGTTATCAATCATTCCGTAATCCTGGAATCACTTTCCGGATTACCGGAATGATTTTTTTATCGCTTAATTGTAAGGGTTTTCATAAATTGAGTCAGTATATAGAGATCTCTTTTCCGGAAATCTGGAATAAAAAAATGGCGAATATGAGAAAACCTTATCGAATCAGCGTTTATAAAGTTGGCATGAATTTTGCATATATAAGGGTGAAGGGAGTGTTACATGGATGAAAACCATTTATTCATCATTCGAACAGGCAGTAAAAGATATAAAAGACGGGTCTGTCATCATGGTCGGCGGTTTCGGGCTTGTCGGTATACCGGAGAACTTGATTCTCGCTTTAGTAGATTCAAAGGTTAAGCACCTTACAGTTATCTCTAACAATTGTGGAGTCGATGACTGGGGGCTTGGACTTTTGTTGAAAAATAAGCAGATTGATAAAATGATTGGCTCTTATGTTGGTGAGAATAAAGAGTTTGAACGACAGGTACTTTCAGGTGAATTGGAAGTTGAACTGACACCACAAGGGACGCTGGCCGAACGGATTCGTGCAGGAGGAGCAGGTATTCCGGCATTTTACACACCAGCAGGGGTCGGTACTCCTCTAGCAGAAGACGGGGAAGTCAGGAATTTTGATGGAAAAGATTATCTGCTTCAAACCGGACTGCGTGCTGATTTCAGCCTTGTCAGGGCAGCCAAAGGTGACAGGCACGGCAACCTCATTTATAACAAAACGGCCCGCAATTTCAATCCGATGATGGCAGCAGCCGGAAAAACAACAATTGCGGAAGTAGAAGAGTTCGTTAAGACAGGAGAACTAGAGGCGGATCAGATTCATACCCCAGGCATTTACGTACAAGGACTCATTCAGGGAGCTCAGGAAAAGCGGATTGAACGATTAACACTTAGGACACACGCATAACCACTAGGAGGGAAATTAATGAAATTAGATAGAGCCCAAGTGAGAGAAAGAATTGCCCGGCGAGCTGAGCAGGAAATTGAAAGCGGTTACTATGTCAACTTAGGAATCGGAATGCCGACAATGGTAGCGAACTACATTCAAGAGGATAAAGAGGTCGTTCTTCAGTCGGAAAACGGGCTGCTTGGGATTGGAAGATCCCCTTATGAAGAGGAAGTGAACCCGGACTTAATCAATGCCGGAAAGGAAACGGTGACCGAAGCGCCAGGAGCCTCTTATTGCGACAGCGCAGAGTCTTTTGCCATGATACGCGGCGAGCATTTGGATCTGGCCATACTCGGCGGTATGGAAGTTTCAGAGAAGGGTGACCTTGCCAATTGGATGATTCCAGGAAAAATGATTAAAGGCATGGGCGGAGCGATGGATATTGTCCATGGAGCTAAGAAGATCGTCATTATCATGGATCACGTCAACAAACACGGTGATCCGAAAATTTTAAAAACGTGTCAGCTGCCATTAACAGGGCAGGGAGTGGTTGACCGCATCATTACAGAACGCTCGGTCATCGATGTTACGCGGCAGGGCCTTGAATTAGTGGAGGTTCTAAATGGATGGACAGTTGATGAAGTAAAAGTTTCTACAGAGGCTGAGCTGACAATAAGCTAGCAGTTAATGGAAAGTACAAATAAATAATGGGGGTTTTTAATCAATGAGCCAAGTTGTCTTTATTACAGGTGCTGCAAGCGGCATCGGATATCAAATAGGAACAGCATTCGCAAAAGAAGGAGCAAAAGTAGTACTCAGTGATGTAAATGAAGAAAAAGTAAAAGAAGCGGCAGAAGCCTTGAAGAAACAAGGCTATGAGTGTATCGGCCTGAAATGTGATGTAACAAAGGAGGAAGAATTAATCAGCTCCATCGATGAGACGGTCAACACTTATGGACGTCTTGATGTGTTGATCAACAACGCCGGGCTGCAGCATGTGGCCTCCATTGAAGAATTCCCAACAGAGAAGTTCCGTTTTATTACGGATGTCATGCTGGTGGCGCCGTTTATGGCCATTAAGCATGCTTTTCCAATTATGAAAAAGCAGGGATTTGGCCGGATTATCAATATGGCCTCGATAAACGGATTAATCGGTTTTGCAGGAAAATCTGCTTATAACAGCTCCAAACACGGGGTAATCGGATTAACCAAAGTTACAGCATTAGAGGGGGCGGAACACGGAATTACCGTCAATGCAATCTGCCCTGGCTATGTGGATACGCCGCTTGTGCGCAATCAGCTGGAAGACTTGGCCGTAAACCGCGGAGTTTCTCTTGAAAAAGTGTTAGAAGAGGTTATTTATCCGCTGGTTCCTCAGAAGCGGCTGTTGTCTGTGGAGGAAATCGCGGACTATACGATGTTTTTGGCCAGCGAAAAAGCAAGAGGTGTAACCGGTCAGGCTGTTGTGCTTGATGGCGGCTATACGGCTCAATAACTAAGGAGGGCGACAATGAGAGAAGTTTATATTTTAGAAGGCGCACGCACACCGTTTGGCAGCTTTGGAGGTAAGTTAAAAGACGTCGACCCAACGACGCTTGGAGTGACAGCGAGTAAGGAAGCGATCAGGCGAAGCGGGATCACTCCCGATCAAATTGATTTTTCCGTGATTGGCAATGTGATTCACTCAGCAAAAAACGCTCCTTACCTTTCGCGGCATATCGCTTTAAATACAGGGATTCCTATCACCAGTCCTGCTCTTACCGTAAATCGCCTATGTGGTTCCGGAATGCAGTCAGTCGTTTCAGCAGCTCAGTCGATCCAGCTTGGAGAAGGCGAAGCTGCTTTAGCCGGAGGCGTAGAGAATATGAGCCTCGCCCCCTATGCCTTAAGAGGAAGCCGATTTGGGACAAAATTAGGTGCACCGAAAGTCGACGATATGCTATGGGCGGCTTTAACGGATGAATATATAGGCGACGGCATGGGAGTGACCGCAGAAAACCTTGCTGAAAAATACGAAATCAGCCGTGAAGAGCAGGATGAGTATGCAGCATTAAGCCATAAGAGGGCAGCAGCTGCCAGAGAAGAAGGAAGGCTGGCTGAAGAAATTACAGCCGTAGAAGTCAAAAGCCGTAAAGGGACAAGCGAAGTTACAGAAGATGAACACATCCGTGAAGATACCACTCTACAAGGGCTCTCTTCCCTAAAACCTGCATTTAAAAAAGAAGGCAGTGTAACCGGGGGCAATGCCAGCGGAATTAACGATGGCGCAGGAGCTGTGGTTGCAGCGAGCAAAGATTTTGTCCAGGCAAATAACAGCACGCCGATCGCAAAGGTCCTCTCCTGGGGGTTAGCAGGCGTTGACCCGGCTTATATGGGAATCGGTCCGGTATCAGCCATTAAGAAAGCTTTAAAATCAACAGATCTCACGCTTGAAGATATGGATCTAATTGAAGTAAACGAAGCGTTTGCCTCTCAATACTTAGCGGTTGAAAAAGAACTTGGGCTCAATCGTGACAAAGTGAACGTAAACGGCGGTGCGATTGCGCTTGGCCATCCAATTGGAGCAAGCGGAACGAGAGTCCTCTATTCACTGATTAAAGAATTAAAGCGGCGCGGCAAAAAGTACGGCGTTGCGTCCCTATGTATTGGGGGCGGACAGGGAATCGCCATGGTCGTTGAAGCTTTATAAAAAAGATAAAGGGGGAGAAAGTCTATGCTTGGTATTTTACTAGGCCTTATAGTGTTAATGGCGCTGGCCTATATGGGCTGGTCGATCATCTGGGTTGCGCCCATTGCGGCAGGTGTCGTGGCTTTAACGGGCGGTCTCGATTTATTAGAAGCCTATAAGAATACGTATATGGAAGGATTCGTCGGATTTGCGAAAGACTGGTTTCCTGTCTTCATGCTCGGTGCCATTTTCGGAAAACTCATGGAGGATACCGGGATGGCCCGATCTGTGGCGGTCGCTTTAACTAAGCTGATAGGGACAAAACGGGCGATTCTTGGCGTGCTTGTATCCGCAGCCGTTTTAACATATGGAGGCGTCAGCCTGTTCGTTGTCGTATTTGCGGTCTATCCGCTGGCGCTTTCCTTATTTAGAGAAGCGAATATCAGCCGAAGATTAATTCCAGCAACCGTTGCCCTTGGTGCTTTTACATTTACAATGACCGCGCTGCCGGGAACTCCACAAATCCAGAACCTGATTCCGATGGAGTATTTTCAGACCAACGCGGTAGCGGCACCGGCAATGGGGGTTATCGCGGCTATTATCATGGCGGGCGGCGGCTACTTTTACTTGCGCTGGCGTGAGAAGAAGCTGACCGGGAAGGGTGAACATTTTACCGAACCTAAGGATAATAAAATGACAGAAACAAGTGAAAAAGATCCTAACTTCTTGTTATCCTTACTTCCGCTGTTAACAGTATTACTTACTTTAAATCTGCTTAAATGGGATATCATTACCGCCCTGATCTCAGGGATTGTCTTAATCATGCTCCTTAACATTCAACAGGTTAAAGGCTTCACTAAATCGCTGAACAGCGGTGCCGGCGGCTCTGTAATTGCAATTATTAATACGAGTGCGGCGGTCGGATTCGGCACAGTCGTAAAAGCCGTACCGGGATTTGAACGATTGACCGAGATCTTAATGGGGATTAAAGGAAATCCTCTTATTTCAGAAGCCGTTGCGGTTAACGTCCTTGCCGGGGCCACCGGTTCCGCTTCCGGCGGAATGGGGATTGCACTTGAAGCGCTCGGGTCTAAATATTATGAAATCGCCTTGAACTCAGGTATCAGCCCTGAAGCTTTTCACAGGGTGGCTTCCTTATCATCCGGCGGCCTTGATGCACTTCCGCATAATGGCGCAGTTCTGACGCTTTTAACCATTACCGGCTTGTCTCATAAAGACAGCTATAAGGATATTTTCGTAGTGGCTGTTCTTATCCCGGTAATCTCTGTAGTCTTTGTTATACTACTTTCATCGCTTGGCATTCTATAAAAAGCCTTTGGAAAGCGATCCATTTCCCGTAGCTCTTTTCTATATTTTTGAAAGAAAAAGTTGGACGTCTGCACTAAGAAGTTTCTCTAGAAGCTGAAAGGATTTCGATTTTATCGAAATCCTTTTTTTCTGCACTGCTTAAACGTAAAAAACAATATTGGTGTGCAAGGCTTTAAAAAAACGTGTGTTGAGCGTACAATAGTACTAACATTGCGTCTCTTTCGCTTGGGCGCTAATACAGACAAGAAGGAGCCATGGAAGAAGATGACAGATCAAGAACTGACTATCGTTAAAAGCAATGACCGAAAGCCTAAACCAGAGCAGGATCAGATTCCTTTTGGAACAACTTTTACAGACCATATGTTTGTGATGGATTATGAAGAAGGTAAGGGCTGGTTCGAGCCGAGAATCGTTCCTTATGAGCCGATTACGTTAGATCCGGCAGCAATGATTTTCCACTATGGCCAGACCGTTTTCGAAGGACTGAAGGCTTATCGGGGGAACAATGACAATATTCTTCTCTTTCGTCCGGAGCAGAACTTTAAACGTTTAAATCGTTCCAGTGACCGTTTAAGCATCCCGCTGATAGATGAAGAAAAAGTACTGGGATACTTACAGGAACTGATCAGCCTTGAGAAGGACTGGGTTCCGACAACAGAAGGAACATCCTTATATATCCGTCCGTTTATTATTGCTACAGCTCCAAATCTTGCTGTGGCACCGTCGAAAACGTACAAGTTTATGATGATCCTTTCTCCAGTCGGCTCTTATTTCTCAGGCGGCATTCACCCTGTGAAGATTAAAGTAGAGGACAAGTTTACCCGCGCCGTAAAAGGCGGCACCGGCATGGCGAAGACAGCCGGCAACTACTCTTCCGGCTATCAGGCACAGGCACAGGCGTATAAAGAAGGGAGCGCCGACGTTCTCTGGCTCGACGGGATTGAAAAGAGATACATAGAAGAAGTCGGCAGTATGAATATCTTTTTCAAAATTAATGGAGAAGTGGTTACTCCCGAACTCAGCGGCAGCATCCTAAAAGGAATTACCCGAATGTCCATCATAGAGCTGTTAAGAGAATGGGATGTTCCAGTGGTCGAGCGTAAAATCTCTATTGATGAGCTGTATGAAGCTTACGAACGAGGAGAAGTGGAAGAAGCGTTTGGTACGGGAACAGCGGCTGTTATCTCGCCTGTTGGAGAGTTAAACTGGCAGGGCCGCAAGATGACGGTTAATAATAATGAGATCGGTGAACTGTCCCAGAAGCTTTATGATACAATCACCGGCATTCAAAAAGGGAATTTAGAAGATCGGTATAATTGGGTTGTAGAAGTTAAATAAATGAACAAGGAAGCCTGGCTGAATCTGCAGCCAGGCCCTTTTTTTAGCAGGATTCCCTTTCCATTCTGATTTCTGTAAGTTTCGCTAACAAGGATTTGGGAATAGAATAAGAAAAGAAAAACGAGCCTCCTTTTGAGACTCGTTTCCTTTATATTTAGTTGATGTACATATCGACTCCTGGACCAAACGGAATTCCCAGCAGTGCGAAAGCTATTAATAGAATAACCCAGATGACGAAAAAGATGACACTGTATGGCAGCATTAAGGAAATGAGAGTACCTAAGCCGGCTTTTTTGTTGTATTCTCTCATAAACGCCAATACTACAATGATATAAGGGTTCATAGGTGTGATAATGTTAGTGGAAGAGTCGGCAATCCGATAAGCAACCTGGATAAATGCAGGATGATAGTCTAATAGATAGAACATCTGCAGGAAGATCGGTGCTTCCAGAGCCCACTGTGCAGATCCGCTAAAAATCAGCAGGTTCATAAACGCTGTTAGGACAGAGAAGCCTACAACGATTGGTAAGCCTGTCATATTCATAGCCTGCAGAGTTTCTGCTCCACTGACAGCAAGCCATGTGCCAATATTTGTCCAGTCAAAGTAAGCAATAAACTGGGCGGCTGCAAAAATAAGGACAATAAACCCTGACATATCTTTCATGGCTTCCCCCATAAATCCAGAAATGTCACGAGTGGATTCAATCTTTTTAACAGTAACCCCGTAAGCAATACCAATCGCTATAAAGAAGAAAAGAATGATCGGCACAATTCCATCCAGGAATGGTGAAGGGACCAGTCCGCCTTCTTCACTTCTAAGAGCAGAGTTCGGCCATGCAATAGCAATTATTAGTACGGCAATAAAGACGAGGCCGGTAATAATTGCATTTCTAAATCCTTTTTTCTCTAAAGCAGTACTTTGTTCTAGCTCTCCACTTGCTTCCCCTTTATATTTGCCTAGGCGCGGTTCGATGATTTTTTCCGTGACCAATGCACCTGTAATGGAAAGTACGACAACGGAAGCCATCATGAAGTACCAGTTATCTACAGGGGTTACTACAATATTAGAATCCATGCTTTGCATCACTTCTGTAGAAATCCCGGCTAAAAGCGCATCCGTTCCGGTAATAATAAAGTTTGCCGTAAACCCTGAACCTACTCCGGCAAAACCGGCAGCTAAACCAGCAAGAGGATGGCGGCCAATCGTGTAAAAGACCATAGCAGCCAGAGGTGGAATAATTACGAAGGCAGCGTCTGATGCGATGTTACCTAGAATACCGACAAAAATAACAGCATAGGTGACTAAAGATTTAGGTGCTTTAAGAATTGTGCTTTTAATAGCTGTTTCTAATAACCCGACTTTATCTGCAAGTCCAATACCCAGCATCATTGCTAGTACCAGGCCGAGTGGTGCAAACCCTGTAAAGTTATCGAGCATAGAAGTTAGAATAAATTCCAATCCTTCCCCGGATACAAGGCTTTTAATAGCCACTTCTTCCCCTGTTCCAGGTTCCTGAACCGTAACTCCAAACTGAGCAATAATCCATGAAAACAAAATTGTAAAAGCAGCAAGATAAACAAACAGCATAAAAGGTTCAGGGAGTTTGTTCCCTACCTTTTCAATTCCGTTTAGAAATTTTGTCATCGCGGAATTATTTTTCTGTTCCGTACTCACTTCCTCTTTCTTTAGCTTATTCATTTTCTCCACCCTTTCCTTAATATTGGAAAAATTCCTTTAATGTTCCGTATGATGAGAAATAAAAGTACTTAAGGTTCATAATCCGTAAATTGAAAGACCTTTCTCGGCCGTCCTCTTTCGCCTGACTGCGCTTCTCCAGCCTGCTCTACAATGCCTGAGCGTTCCATTTCAGCAAGAATCCTCCGTCCGTTTCGTTCCGAACTTTTGAGCCATCTGGCTAGGTCCTGTGATGAAAAGCGGTCACGTCCGTATTGCTTGGCATAGGCAGAAATTTTGGAAACAACGCCTGGACTTAAATGTGCATTTTTAATTCGTTCTTTCCATGCAGATCCGACTTCTGTCGTTTGGTAGATAATCTCCTTTTTTTGTTCCTTTAAGGAGATGGACTGGTCTTCATCCACTACTAAGATGACCGGTTTTTCGTATTCTTTAACGTGACGGAAGCCGAGCCGGACGTGCTGTTCTGCTTGAAGGACGGTTTCTCCATAGCCAATAGATACTTTTGCCTGTAAATTCGTCTGCATCCGAATCTCTTCAATCAGCTGAAAGATATCTGCTTCTGATTCTGCGCTCAGCTCTCCTCTTGTAGTAAAAATAAAGAATAGCCCATCGCCCATCTGCATGACGGATCCATTCGTTTTTTCAGCAATCGCAAGCAGCTGGCGCCTCACGTCGAGCTCTTGATATTTCGTTTTAAAAGAATAGTAGTTTTCATCCAGTTGGTTGGGATTCATTTCAATTCGGCAGCCGATAACCGCTACCTGTGAGTTGCGGTACAGGTTGGACTGTGCCCGCTCTTCCAGGAATTGAATAATCATTTTGATTGATAAATAGGATGGTGTAACGCGGAAGACGGGAATTTGCTGTTTCTTTAAGTTTTCATAAACGTCCTTAATGGAGGTAATGACGACTTCCGTTTTTCCCTCTTTATATAATTGAGCATGGAATTGAATAAGCTCTTCTGAACTCTTTCCGCTTTCAAACGGGTGGTTATAGTACGATAGATTGTCGAGCTGGTAGAAAGATAGAATTTTTTCAAACTCTTCATTTGCAATCGTATCAATGCTGACTCGGCGGCAGACTTTGTTTGAAGTCAGCTGAGCTTCTAATAGGATTCCAAAAAAGCTCGACCCGTGAAGAGGAGGGAAGGCCCCTTCCTCTTCGGTAATCAGATTGTTTTCCATAGCGTAGGTGTAATTTAACACACCAGAGAACAGCCACTGGTCCACTTCATAACGATGTTTATTTAAAATATCGCTGACTTCCCCCAGCTGGTCATAAGCATGGGGGATAAATGTGATATCTTCGAATTCCTCTGCTACATACATAACTCTTTCTAAGGAGTCATGGGGAGCGATGACGCCAATCGTAGTTTTCATTATATCCCTCCTGCTTCATTCCGAAGATACTGGGCAAGGACCTGTGTTCCTTTCCAGAGATCTTCTGTAGAGGCATATTCCTTAGGATGGTGGCTGATCCCTTTTTCACAAGGAATGAACATAAGTCCTGAACGCCACTTGTTGGCCATATTCATCACATCATGGCCGGCTCCGCTGTCCATGGCTAAATGTTTCATCCCTAACTCGCTGCTTGCAGCTATTAATTTCTTCTGAACCTCATCATCGAGAAATACTGATGCATTATCGACGAGCGTATCGACTTTAATAGTGACGCCGGATCTCTGTTCTTCGCTGTTTTTACAGAAGTCCTTAATCTTTTTTGCCAGGTTATGTTTTAAGCTGTCGTCTACGCTTCGTATATCTATGCCCAGTTCCACTTCTCCTGGTATTACGGTCATCGCGTTAGGGGAGAGGCTGACCGTGCTCACGGTAGCGACTAAAGGGATCTCCTGCTCTTCGTTAATCAAGTTTGCTTCTTCTTCGACAAAATTGATTAGCGGTGCTGCTGCAGCAAACGCATCAGCACGCCGGTTCATTGGAGTTGTTCCAGTATGGTTGGCCATCCCTGAGGCCGTTACTTTAAGACGGACAGGACAGGCAATGCCGCGTACAATGCCGACATCTGCTGTATGCTCCTCAATTTGTGTGCCTTGTTCAATGTGCAGTTCTATAAAGCTCTCCAGGAGGTCTTCGGACAACTCAGCTTGATCAATATCATCCCACGACAGGCCGAATGATTCGACAGCTTCTTTTATCGTAGTCCCGTCTGCATCTGTTATGCTTTCTAAATCGTTTTTATCGAGCAGTCCTGATACGGCTTTACTCCCAATAGTGGATACTCCAAAACGGGCGGATTCTTCTGAAGCAAAGCAGACGACCGCAAGATTTTTTCTCGGTGAAAAACCTGTATCCTTTAAGTGTTTAATGGCAGCTAAGCCTGTGAGCACTCCGGCCACACCATCAAATCCTCCTCCGGAATGTACGGTATCGACATGGGAACCAATGGCGATGAGAGGAGCTTGTTCCTCTGCTTTCCAAACAGCCCACAGGTTTCCGGCAGCATCTTGATCTACTTCTAAGTCAAGGCTTTGAGCAATTTTATAAAACTCTTCATGAGCTTGTTTTTCATCTGGACTGTAGCCCAGTCTTGTAAAACCATTTTCAAAATCGAGTTCTTTAACTAAATTCAGCTGATTTAAATGTTCTTCCAGCCATTTATGCAACAGAGTGACCCCCTTTAACAATTTGAATGTACGTTTCTAAGGCTGTGGTAAGCACACCTTCATCAAAATCAAACAGCGGGGCGTGGTGGTTGGCAGGGAGTGGTGTGCCAAACAGCATATAAGTCGCCTGGCCGCCATGAGACTGAACCTCATTTATCATAAAACTGGCATCTTCTGAACCGGAAACTTGAGCGGAAGGCTCGACCCTTTGAACGAATAGGCTTTCTTTGCACGCGCTTTGAATCGAAGAAATAAGAGACTCATCACAGACCATTTCTTCCGTTTCGCCGACGAATTCCACTAAAGCTTCTACATTATGCATATCAGCAGCCGACTGAATGATACGCTTGGCCTGCTGCTGCATAAATTGATTAATGGCCTGTGTTTCGCCGCGGGTTTCAAGCTCAAGATACCCTTTATCAGAAATGATGTTGCGGCCGTTGCCTGCAGCGAGCTTCCCTACATTAACGCGGCTGACTCCTTCGCTGTGTCTTGGAATTGTATAGAGCTGAGTGGCTGCTGTGGCTGCTGCAAGTAATGCATTACGTCCATCTTCAGGTTTCATGCCGGCGTGAGAAGACTGCCCTTTAAAAGTAGCGTTAAGCTTTGAGGAAGCGAGGAATCCTCTCGTCGATGCAGCAATCGTTCCGACAGGCAGCTGCTGGATGCCGATATGACCGGAATAAAAGTGGTCAGCTTCTTTTAGCCACCCCTTATCCGTCATGGCTTTGGCCCCGCGGCCGCCTTCTTCTGCAGGCTGGAAAAGCAGAGTGAATGTTCCGTTTAAATGCTTGTGGTTTTCGAAAATATAATGAGCTAATCCAAGACCGATAGATGTATGGCCGTCATGACCGCAGGCGTGCATGACGCCTTTTCTCTGAGAAGAAAAAGAATGCTTGAAGGGTAAGTGTACTTCACTTTCCGCTTCTTCAATAGGCAGAGCGTCGATGTCAAAACGAAAGGCGCTGTGCTTTCCTTCCCTTTCTGTATCCCATAAAGCAGCGAGGCCTGTATGGCCGCCTTTCATGAGATTCATTAAATGGTCCGGGACACCCGCAGCTTTCGCTGATTGTTCCTGTTTTTTCAGTTCTTCGCAGGCTGGCACACCGTAGCGTGATTCGCTCTTTAAAGCGTCTTTTCCGATATAAATTTTAAAACCTAAATCTTCTAACTGCTTTGCGATAAATGCCGTTGTCTCGTATTCCATAAAGCCAAGCTCTGGATGCTGATGGAGTTTACGGCGCCATTCTATTAACTGAGGTTTCATATGTTCTAAGAAATGACCGACAGACATCATGACACCCTTTCTTCATAAACTTGGAGCTGATTTAAAGTATCGATGGCAACCTGAGCTAAATAGCTGCTTCCAATAGGCAGAGCTTCTTCATTGAGCTTAAAACCTGGATCGTGCAGGGGTTTTTGTTTTTGACCATCCTCAATTTGGGTTCCAAGCCAGATGAAAGCCCCAGGGTATTGAAGTAAGAAACGGGAGAAGTCCTCACCGGCCAGAGCAGGTGCTACTTCAGGTGTGGCTCCTTCGCCGAGCAGCTTTTGGGCAGATTCCCTGGCCTGCTGGGCCCATTTAGGAGTGTTTATGGTGGCAGGATAGCCATCGAAATAATCGATTTCCGCTTGACCGTCAAAAGCTTCAACCGTTTGCTTAATAATGGTGTGGAATCTGTCTTTTACTTTGTTTTTGACTTCCGTTTTGTAAGTTCTTACCGTGCCTTCGAATGTAATCTTGTCGGGAATGACATTGTAACTGTAGCCGCCTTCAATTTTTCCGATGGTAACGACTGCGGACTCCAATGGATTCACATTTCGGCTGATTATCGTTTGGAGACCCGAAATCACCTGGTTGGTCATAATCAAGGCATCATTTCCATCCTGAGGCATGCTCGCATGGCCGCCGCGGCCTTTTATCGTTACTTTAAAGCGATCGGAAGCGCCCATCATTTCTTTATCGCGAATCCCTACTTGTCCGACAGGGAGACTTGGCCAAACATGCTGTCCATAAATAACATCAGGTGTATATTCGTTAAAAACTCCTGACTCCATCATTGGCTGAGCCCCTCCATAAGGGGATACTTCTTCAGCCGGCTGAAAGACAAGCAGTACAGTTCCTTTGATGTCTTTTTTTAGATTTTGCAGGGCATAACCTGCACCAAGCAGCATCGCGGTATGGGCATCATGGCCGCAAGCGTGCATTTTTCCCGGATTCTGAGATGCGATTTCGGAATCGTTCATTTCATGAATAGGAAGTGCGTCCATATCGGCGCGGAGAGCTACAGTTTTGCCTGACTGCTCGCCATGGATGATGCCGAGCACTCCTGTATTAGCAAATCCGTCCTGCCATTCAATTCCGAATTCAGTCAGCTTTTCTTTTACAAGAGAAGAGGTTTGGTATTCTTCATTGCTTAATTCAGGATTCTCGTGCAAGGTTCTGCGTATATTTATAATTTCATTTTCAATAGTTGATATAAGTTCTTTGATGGTAGACAAAAAATGAACCTCCTGTTATTTAAGGACATCGTCCTTTAATATTCCGTTAATAATGATTATAACAGAAGTTTGATAAAAATCAGCCCCTATTTGACAAAATGTTGTGAAAATTAGCAAGAATATCGATGTTTAAAACTGCTCAAAATACTGATTTAAGCGCACTTAGAAAGAGAATAGATATTTTTTAAAAAAAGAAAAAACCTGCTTCCGATCGAAATCGAAAAACAGGTTTTAGGATTGATCCTGGTTGTAATTTTCAATTCTAGCCGAAATTAGGCCGAGAAGTATTCCGAAAAGACCTCCAGCGATAACCTCAGCTGGCTGGTGGCCAAGCATTTCCTTCAGCTCTTCTTCTCGTTCTACAAATTCAATGCTTGGGTATTTTTCAGAAATTGTTCCAAAATGGTCTTCTAGGTCGTTGACCAGTTGAGCGATTTCACCGGTATGACGGCGAATACCTTGCGCGTCGTACATAACGATGGATCCAAATACGACGGCAAGCGCCGTTTCGATATGCCTTGTTCCGCGATTGGCGGCTACATATGTAGCAAGTGAAGCGACGCCTGCCGAGTGAGAACTGGGCATGCCTCCTGTTTGAAAGAGGGGTTTCCAATCCCATTTGCCTGTCAGCCGCTTATTCGTAAAAACCTTGAGGCCCTGCGCGATGGCTATGCCAGATACTGCGGTAATGATTCCACGATTCATTTAATACAGCCTCCTATAGCTCGTTTTATAAAGTGCTATAAGAAATTCATACCCTCTGCCAAGGTTTTTTATTCAATGACTTTCCATAGTCATGAAGATGTGGGAGACATTCCTTTGTACAGGTCCCAGTTTCTTTTAAAAAAGTTGTGCTAAATATTAATGGCTCGCTTTTCGCAGACGAACGGGAAAGCTCCTCGCGAAAACCGCACTGCGGGGTGTTGTCCGCTTTTTTGAAGCAGGAGTCTCGCAGAACCCCTTGATGGGAACGGTATTTTTGTTCCCTGACATAAAGTACAAAAGCCTGCAGGAAGGTCTGCAGGCTTTCATGCTCATTTATTAAATAACGGCGTGCTCGGTACGGCCGTGCGGAATATATTGAGCCAGTATGTGTCTTTCTTCGGCAGTCAGCTCGACAAGCGGCAGACGAACACCGCCGACAGGCACGCCTGTCATATTAAGAGCAGCTTTAACCGGTGCCGGACTTGGCTGGGCAAATAAAGCTTTCATGGCAGGTAAAAGCTTTCCGTGAAGGGAAGCTGCAAATTGAACATCGCCTTCAAGGTAACTGTTGACCATATGCTTCATTTCGCTCCCGATGATGTGGGAAGACACAGATACAATACCTGCTCCCCCGATGGATAGCATCGGCAGGGTCAGGCTGTCATCCCCGCTGTAAACAGAGAAATCATCTGCTGTCTCGTTGATGATTTGAGTAGCCGCATCTAAATCTCCGCTTGATTCTTTGACAGAAACGATATTTTCAATATGTGAAAGTCGTATAATCGTTTCAGGTGCCATATTTACAGCGCTGCGCCCAGGAATGTTGTAAAGCATTACCGGCAGGGAGGTAGCGGCTGCAATCGTCTGGAAGTGCTGGTATAAACCTTCCTGGGAAGGTTTATTATAGTAAGGAGTTACGAGCATAATTGCATCGACTCCCGCTTTTTCCGCCTGCTGGGTAAGTTCAATCGATGCTCTCGTGTTGTTTGAGCCTGTCCCGGCAATCACAGGGACGCGGTTATTTACGACTTGAACTACATACTGAAAAAGCTGAATTTTCTCTTGTGACGTCAGCGTAGGAGATTCTCCTGTCGTTCCGCCGACTACTAAACCGTCTGAACCGTTTGCAATTAAATGATTGACTAAAGCCCTCGTTGCATTGAAATCAATATCGCCGTTTGCATCAAACGGAGTCACCATGGCTGTTAACACTTGGCCAAAATTCATAAATACACACCCTTTTGTAAAATTTTTGTTCTTAATATGAAGGTGACCGGGCCATTAAGGTATAACCGCAAAAAAGCAACAGCGAGGGTTCGCTGCTGCTGTGAAACAAATACTAGTCCGTTTCCGCGTCAGATAGCCCTCCAAATAGTCTCCTATTTGACAGTCCTGTATTTGTTCAATAGCAGAACCAGCCTTCCGAGATTATGAGTTCTCTCAAGCTTCGGCAAATCCCCCTTTTCACAATGGTCGATGGATCTCATAACCCTCGCATTGTGTACTGATGGTCTTCGCACCTCTATCCTCTCTTCATATTTGAAGAAAGAAATATTTAGTTGCCTGAACTATAACAAATATTCAGCTTAACTACAAGGGGTAATACGGACTTTTTTAATTTATCGGATATACTTTTGAAGAAAAAGGAAGAACGCTTGAGTTGTGCCGCACCACCGATGTGAGGACTTGGCCGCCTCCTTTTTTAACAGGAGTCGCGCAGGTCCCCTTTGCTTTTTTGTAAAATATTAATATCACCGTTTACTATATACTAAAAGAATGAACGAAATAAATTCTCATTTAATTAAATCTGGTTTACTATATAAATAAGGAAGAATATCACAGAGATGTTCAAAAGGAAGGTTATGCATGTCGATTAATGAAGAGAACATTACACGGATTAATTTAGACGATAAAGAATTAATTTTAATAGGGACGGCCCATGTCTCTAGACAGAGTGCGGAGCAGGTCAAAGAAGTCATCGAATACGAACGGCCGGACTCTGTATGTGTGGAGCTCGATCAGCAGCGCTATGAATCCATCAAAGAAGGCAGCCAATGGAAAGAAACCGATATTTTTAAAGTGATTAAAGATAAAAAAGCCACGCTTTTATTAATGAACCTGGCGATTTCTTCATTCCAAAAAAGGATGGCCAAACAGCTTGGCATTCAGGCCGGCCAGGAAATGATCCAAGGCATCGAATCAGCGGATGAAATGGGGGCTGAGCTCGTGCTCGCCGATCGAAATATCCAGGTTACGTTTTCCCGCATCTGGGGAAACCTTGGCATGGGTGGCCGGGCGAAGCTGCTCACACAGATTTCATTAAGTATATTTAGTAACGAAAAGATCTCTGAAGAAGAATTGGAAAAGTTAAAGACTCAGGATATGCTGAATTCGATCTTGCAGGATTTCTCGGATAACTTCCCGCGTTTGAAAAAGCCGTTAATTGATGAGCGGGATCAATACTTATCTCAGAAAATTAAAAATGCCCCCGGGAAGAAAATCGTAGCCGTATTAGGGGCGGCCCACATCCCCGGCATCAAGGAAGAAATCCATAAAGAGCATGATTTAAAGAAACTGACAGCAAAGCCGCCAAAATCAAAGGTTCCAAAGATTATTGGCTGGTCCATTCCTGTGGTGATTCTCGCGATTATCGCCTATACGTTTTATACAAACCCGGCAGCTGGAACCCAGCAGACCATCAGCTGGATTCTTTGGAACGGATCGTTTTCAGCTTTAGGAGCGGCTGCAGCTTTAGGACACCCGCTAGCTGTGCTGACAGCTTTTGTAGCGGCGCCAATTACTTCGTTAAATCCGCTGCTTGCTGCCGGCTGGTTTGCAGGGGTTGTCCAGGCTTATTTCCGCAGGCCGAATGTCAGCGATTTTGAAACACTGTCTGATGATGTTACAAGTGTCAAAGGGTTTTGGGATAATAAAGTAACCCGTATCCTGCTTATTGTCGTCCTTGCTAATTTAGGAAGTTCCCTTGGAACAGTAATAGGCGGGGCAGATGTTCTGCGCCTGTTTTTCGATAACCTTTAAAATACACATAAACAAACACAAAGAAGCTCCCATAACCTGGGAGCTTCTTTTGTCATTATTTCTTATTCGGCTTTTCGCACGGGTTATTGCCCTTGCCGCGATCTTCACACTTCACAACAATGGTTGTCAGCGGGTCTATCTTTATCTCTTTTTCATTTTTAGAAAAACCGGTAGGATCATTTACTTTATTCACGCCGGCTTCATCGTCATCGACTACCACTTTTCCCGGTGCTAAATTATAATCATTCATCGTAAGTGTTCTTGCTTTATTATCTGCATTAACAAATACAAAGTAGTTTCCTGTGTTGTCTGTAGACTCAGCTTTGTAGGCAAGTACTAAATCATTTTCTTTAATCTCTGGCACCTCAAGCCTTGTGACATTGGAATTCACTTCTTCCATAGTACCTAAACGGAAAGCGTTCGTTGACCTGCGAAGTTTGATCAAGCCGGTTGTATATTCACGCGTGATCGTATGAATCGGGTACTTTTTCGCATTTGATGCTTTCTGCCAGTCGATTTTATTAATTGCATCAGAAGAATCATAGGAATCATGAATGAAATATGGGAAGTTAAATGGATTTCCTTCCTCATCCTCCATATAAGTTGATTTATAAGGTGCTTCTTTCGTTTCAGCTCTAAATTGCTTTGTCCGGCCGAATTCCTGTCCGGCGTGAAGGAAAGCTGTACCTTGTGAGGTTAACACCATTGAGTTGCCGAGACGGATGCGTTTATGGATTTCTTCCGCATGCTTGTCTGGATCTTTTTTAATCGATTGGGCAATCACGTCATGCAGTGTTAAGTTATCGTGAGCAGCAATATAAGTGACTACATCTCCAGGATCAGATGCTTCAAAATTGTAAGGCTGGGCCTTCATGTTATCGAAAATCTGCTGGATGTTCCGAGCGCCTCCTGTGATAAAGCGAGGCTGACCCTCAATTCCAAATCCCGATTTCAATTCATTTCGAAATTCGTCAGAGAATACGCTGACACTGTCTGTATCGATCATCCAGTCCTGATCTGCAGGCTGTACACCGCTGCTGGTTTCATCACCTGCAAAAGTTCTCCAGCCTTCTCCAATCATGAGGGTATTCGGATTTAACTTCACGGCTTCATCATAAGCTGTCTGAATGCTCTTGGCGTCATGATCCCCCATCATATCAAATCGGAAGCCGTCCACCTTAAATTCATCCACCCAATACTTAATTGAATCCACCAGTACTTTACGAGACATTTCATGAGTTGTTCCTAGTCGTCCGCCGCCAAAACTCGTACGAGGACTCCCATCTGCATCCATAAAGTGATAATAATTAGGAACTAAATCTTCAAAAATATTTACATCGGCTGTGTGGTTATATACTACATCTAAAATAACACCCATATCACGTTTGTGAATTTCATCAATTAAGTGCTTAAGCTCCTGTATGCGAAGTTCCGGGTCATCAGGGTTCTCGGAATACATACCGGTTGGTGAAAAGTAGCTCTGCGGGTCATAGCCCCAGTTGTAGTTATTATCCTGAGAATCATAGGTAAGCATTCTCTCGGCACTTGCCGTTTCATCTGCAAAGTAATAGCTCATTACGGGAAGCAGCTGGATATGAGTGACCCCTAGGTCCTCAATATAATCGAGTTTTTCAATAAAAGCTTCAAATGTGCCAAATTGTGAAGACAGCTCGTCCTCTATGCTTGGATCTGAAGTGAAGTCACGAACATGAACCTCGTAGATAATAGCGTCTTCCCGTTTTTCATAGCCTTCGATATCAGCATAATTCAGTTCAGGACCGATGTCTGAAGGGTTGACGATAGCTGCTTTTCCAATTGTATCGCTGGCATCGCTATTCCATGCAGCCATTGACTTAGCATAAGGATCTAAAGCTAATTTAGTTTCACCATTACGCTCTATTTCCAGATGATAGTAATAGCCGGTTAAATTGTTAATCCCAGTGTTTTCTTCATCCAGCTTCACAGACCAGACACCACGGTCACCAATCTGCATATCTACAGTTCCTGCTGCTTTATCCTGGTTGTCTTTATCGTAAAGTTTAACAGCCACTCGATCGGCACGAGGAGACCAGAATTTCAAGGAAGCACTCCCGTCGCTATTAAGCTCAAGTCCCAGATCGTCGTCATAGCCATATTTTTCGTCAATATAGCGCCAGCTTACGTTAGCAGACACTGATTTTTCTTTAAATGTTGCCTGGTAAGGAGCCAGTTCTTCATTGAATGCTCCTGTTATTATTACTTTTCCGTCTTTAAGAATTTCAATATTTTTATAGGGGACTTCTTCTTCATTTTTGTCCATAATCCTCAGCTCTTCACGAATCGTATCTTCATCGAGTCCTTCTGAAGAAGAGAAATAAATTTCGATGGTTTGACCGTTGACTAACTGTGCTGATTTCATCTTAATTTCTGGAAGGTAGTCAGGATTGGTATAGACGGTATCATCTCCCTCACGAATATAGAGGTCGTCGTAATCATCTACATTACTAAATATTTTGTCGTTTCCATCTTTGTCTCCAGACTTTGTATTAACAACGACTAAACCAAGGTTTTTTGCTTCCTCTGCTAATTCTACGTCCATGTATGCTCCTTGTTCCCCAACCTGTTGTTCTGAAAAGTTAGAAGCACCGGTCGGCCATGGTCCCGACTGGTCGGAAGGAGCAGCCACATCTTCAAAAAGCCAGAGCCCCCAGTCTTCATAATTATCATCTTCCCGATCGTAGTGGATACGAACCGTGTCTTCAGAAGCTTCGGCACTCGTGGAGTCCGCCGAAAAAAATGGAACAAGACTTAACCCAAGAACTGCAGCCAATACTGGATAAAATTTTTTCTTCCGCAATAGAACCTCTCCTCTATAATTTATGAAACCGCTTGCATTAATTATAAGTTGAAATGTAATTAAATAACAATAAGATTTAATAGGGTTTTTAATAGATAAGACTTAAGTAGTGCAATTACTTCACACAACAATTAAGCAAGCGTTTGCACAAAAGAAAAAATGCTTATCTGTAAAGGATTAGGAGATTTAGGGGTGAAGCTGCTGTGAAAGGTTTCTATAACATAAGTAATGGATATTTTTGAGTGGAAATAGACCTCGGGACCTCGGGGCCTTTAAATTTTAGCGAGGGGATTTACAGTGGCAGCAGCATTTATGACAGCAATGTTTTTTCTTAGGTCTTTTTTTAGCTGTACAACAACGTTGAGAAAAAGAATCGAGTTTGTCCTGATGTTTAGGTCTTTCTCTTTTTTTCCCATCCATTGTCATTCCTCCCTTCTCTCTATCTTATTCCTTGGTGGCTGGAAAGGTTTGTACAAGAGGCAATAAACCCATCGGCGACTGCGGGGAAGGGGGAGCCTGGTCCCCCGGAAGAGCTGCGGAAATCGAGTGAACAGGAAGTCTCTGAGCAGCCAGAGGAAGAAGCGGACATAGAAGAAGCAGAAGCAGTCACTCTAAAGAAGAAATCCCTCAGGAAAGCCTGAACTCCGTAAGCGCAAATAAAAAAGATCTTCTCCCTCGAGCTAAAACCACTTGCTTTTTTCACGGACTAATGCCCGAGCATTCTCGTGAAAACCTCACTGCTGGGTCTCGGATCGCTCTCGAGGTAACTGAAAAAGACTCTGCTTCATCTGCCTCAAACTGCCTGGAAGAAGTAGAGTCTTTTTTGTGGTCTGACTAATTAGACAAACTGAAAAAACTTTTTCAGACTTGGTCACGCTTATATTTCCACATCATATACCGGTAGCGTATCGTGCAGCCTATGCAGTACCCAAACAGTGCAGCGCCCGCCGCTGCAATTACCATTATGCTGAAAGCCGATCCAATAATCACCGACCACTCAGTAAAAATAAACAGCATAGACAGGCCCAGGCAGATAGTAGCAATCCACTGATTGAAGAGCTGCTGATCTCTGTCTTCCGCCTCATATTGATCAATCGGCTTTTTCAGAAATTGTTTACCGAGCATGATGACAGGATTAGTTTTCACAGCTACAGTATAAACACCATTGATAAAAGGCAGAAGCAAAAGGGCGGGATGTAAAAGGAGTCCCGCTGCGGCAGTAACTATAATAAACGATTGGTTCAGCTGGACTAGAGGTTTTGGAATACTCATGTAGGCACCCCTTTTTTATAGTTTATTATACAGAGTATTTTACTCGGAATAAAGTTATCAGCATAGCCAATTGTCATTTAATTGCCATGAACAGGTTAGAAAGGAAGAAGAAACGGGGATAGTCTTATACAACATTAGAGGAGGCTTATTTCTATGAAAAAGGTTTTCAAATATGCTAAAAATGTATATTCAGAGTTTCAAAAAGATAATGTTCCCTTACTGGGAGCGGCTCAGGCTTATTACTATTTACTGGCCATTTTTCCACTGGCGATTCTGCTATTATCCATACTTCCTTATCTAAATATCAGTACGGAGCAGGCGATGAATTTTATGCGTGATGCTCTGCCTGGAGGAACGGCGAGTCTGATTGAAGATAATATTATTGAGCTGATTCAAACGCCAAATGGCGGCCTCTTAACAGTCGGTATCCTCGGTACATTATGGTCAGCTTCTAACGGAGTTAATGCATTTATTCAATCATCCAATATTGCTTATGATGTAGAAGAGACCCGTTCTTTTATTAAAGTACGTCTTATCTCTATTTTCCTGACACTTGGAATGATCATTACCATTGCAGTTGCTCTTGCCCTTCCGATCTTCGGGGAGGTTATTATTTCAATGGTCAGCAGCTTCTTAGGCCTGCCGGAACAAACGGTGATCGTGTTCCAAGTGCTGCGCTGGGTGATTAGTATCGTTGTGATGGTCTTAAGTTTAATGGCTCTTTATCATTTCGCTCCTAACAAAACGTTCCCATTTAAAGAGATCGTACCTGGAGCTATCGCAGCAGCCGTTCTTTGGCAGCTTGTTTCCCTGGCATTTTCCTTTTATGTCAGCAATTTCGCAAACTACTCTGCCACATATGGAAGCCTTGGTGGTGTGATTATCCTTATGCTTTGGTTCTTCATAACCGGTATTATTCTTATGGTTGGTGCTGAAATTAATGTCATCCGCCATAGAAGAAAGAAACGAAAAGCCCGTGCAGCATAAAAAAGGTTTACATGCGTGAGATCATTGGAATACGACTTAAAGAAGATAGTGTGAAATAGATGGAGGAGAGTCTTTTTCTGGCTTAGGAACTTCCAAAGAGCGAGGCCCCTTCCACGCCTGCGGAAGAACGAGTGAGCAGAGATCGTCGAGCGTGGGTTTCGTGAGGAAGCTCGGGCGCACGTTCGCGGAAAGGGAAGGGGCCAGGGGCTTTCGCTCCTGGCGGCAAGAAAAAAGCTTGCGGAAAACCAGGGGTTTCTCCACAAGCAGAGAGAGGCATTTAGCCTCTCTTTTTTATGCTGACCATTCAATCGCCTGATCAAATTTTTAAAAAGTGGTATAAATAAAGAGAGAACTCGTACAAGTAGTAATAAGCGGTAAAAAGGCTTGAGGGGGAAGGCGAATGAAAAAACGGTTTATGATCGGCCTGTTTATCTTATTTCCTATATACATTCTGCTCGTTTATTTATATTTATTCCATTGGACGACGCCTGGCGTTCCTGAAGCCTATCAGGGATCGGCAGCAGATCCGGCGACATTTATGACGGGTGAGGAAATCGCGCTCAGCCAGGAATATTCAAGGTATCGGAATTTGCTTTTCTTCATTGGGCTGCCGCTTGAATTATTAATATATCTGGGGATTCTTGTTTTCGGCTGGTCTCCTGTATTTAAACAATTCGGTGAAAAAATCTCTCGTTTTTCTTTCATCAACATTCCTATTTACGTGCTGGTGCTTTCAACAGTGGTATATTTGATCAGCTTCCCGCTCGATTATATCGGCTACCGGCTGTCTTCCGCTTACGGCATTTCAACGCAAACCTTTTCAAGCTGGATGAGGGATGAACTAATCAGCTTCTGGATTGGGTTTATCGTTATGGCTGTTTTAGTCACGGTCCTTTATCTGCTGATTAGAAAAGCTGCTAAGAGATGGTGGCTGTACGCATGGGGGCTGCTAATTCCATTTTTCGCTTTTATGATGTATATCCAGCCCGTAGTAATCGATCCTTTATATAACGATTTTTCAGAGCTGCAGGATGCGGAGCTTGAAACGAAGATCCTGGCGTTAGCTGAAGAAGCGAACGTGCCGGCGGATCGTGTATATGAAGTCAATATGTCGGAAAAAACGAACAGCATGAACGCCTATGTAAATGGGATAGGAGATAACCTGCGTATCGTTTTATGGGATACGACGCTAAACCGTTTAGATGACACGGAAACCCTTTTTATAATGGCTCATGAGATTGGTCACTACGTCATGAACCACCTGTACATGAATTTAACGGGCGTTATTTTCGCAAGCTTTATCGGCCTCTATTTGACATATCGGCTTTTACTTAAAGTGGTACGGAAATGGGGAAATGATTTCGGAGTGAAAAGCGTGTCTGAGGTGTCTTCTCTGCCTGTTCTCTTGGTGCTGCTGTCTGCTATATCGATCGCGGCGACTCCTGTAGAACTGATGATTTCTCGGCAGGCGGAAAAGGCGGCTGACGAGTATGCGATTGAAATGACGGGTGATAGGGAAGCTGCGATTGGTTCCTTTCAACAGCTGACGATTAACGGGCTTAGTGATGTGAATCCGCCGCTGCTCGTGAAATGGTTCCGTTACGGTCATCCGACGATGATGGAGAGGATTCATATGCTTGAGGAATACGAAGAAGAATAAGAAAAAGCCAAAAAGCCTGCCAGCTCTTTGGCTTTTTGGTTTTATTTATCTTACTTCCAGCGGAGGGGAATGTACTCGCTTTTTCGCGGGCGAACGTGCGGGCTTCCTCGTGCGGGGTCTCGCCGGCACCTTCACACTCTCCTTTTTCTATCATTTAAACCAGCCTTTTTCACGAAAGCGGGAAATAGCTTCAATCCGATTCGATACTTCGAGCTTATCTAAAATAACAGAAATGTAGTTCCTTACCGTTCCTGTTGTAATATAAAGCTGCTTTGAGATTTCTTTCGTATCTTTTCCATCAGCCATCAGCTGAATGACTTGTTTTTCCCGTTCGGTTAACGGATTCTCATCCGAAAATGCCATATCGATCAGCTCAGGAGCGAACACCTTTTGTCCTTCCATGATCGTACGTATTGAGTTGGCGAGCTCTTCACTCGGACTGTCTTTTAACAGGTAGCCGCTGACTCCCGCTTTTCGGGCCCGTTCAAAATATCCGGCCCTTGCGAAGGTTGTCAGGATGATGATTTTACATGAGTGGTCTTTCAGTTCTTCTGCAGCGTCAAGCCCGTTTTTCATAGGCATTTCAATATCCATTATACAAACATCCGGTTTCAGCTCCTTAACAAGCTCACAGGCTTCCTCCCCGTTTTTCGCGGTTCCGATCACTTCCATATCGTCTTCTAGATCAAGCAGAGAACCTAGAGCTCCCAACAGCAGTCTTTGATCCTCAGCGATAATTATACGAATCATACCGACTCCTCCTGTTTTTGATGTTGATTGAGGTACGGAACTCGAATTGTTATCCTCGTTCCCTTGTGAGAAGTAATATCCAGGCTGCCATTTACGAATTCCAGACGTTCTCTCATTCCCTGAAGCCCATGGCCTTCCAGGGAGATCTGCTTACTGTTAAATCCGGTACCATTATCCTTAATCTGCATTTCAAAATCCTCTGCCGTCTGCTTAAAGCTTAACTCGCACTCGGTGGCTTTACTATGCTTTACGACGTTTGTTACGGACTCTCTTAAGCACATGCTCAATACATTTTCCACTAAAGGCGGCGGGGAAGGAAGCTGTGTGTGATCAACGCGAAATTTGATTTCAGCTGCTTCAAGCATCTGCTGGACGCGCAGGATTTCTTCTTCAAGCTTCGCGCGCCTCATGTTAGAAACCATCTCGCGGACTTCATTTAATGCCGTTCTAGCGGTTTGGTTGATATCATGAATTTCCTTCTGGGCGGCTTCTGGTTTCTTTTCTATCAGTTTTCCGGCAAGGTCGCTTTTTAAACCGATTAAGGATAGCTTCTGTCCTAACGTATCGTGCAGATCGCGGGCGATGCGCTCTCTTTCTTCCACAACCATAAGCTGGGAGATTTTTTTATTCGCATCTTCCAGCTGTCCTTCGAGCTTCTCGCGTTTAATGCGGGAATACATCGTAAAGGGAAGCAGGATGACACCAATCACACAAATAATTACAAATGGCAGCTGTGGAAATAGGGCTTCATTTTGAGTAAGAAAAACGGTTGTAATGGCGGCAATCGTTGTGACAAGGTGTACGATATATAAAGTCAGGAAGCCGGAGAATTTTTGGATACTTCCGATGAAAAAGGCAAGGAACAGTGCGAAATAGATATATCCGTACAATAGGGTCATCGTAATACTGATCGCCATTTCGATACTTACCCATACATAGACGCTGCGGCTGTGAGAAATAAACGACAGGCGGTAAGATAAGAAAAACAGCAGAATCATCACGATCCCAAAGATGATTTCGATTAATGAAGAAGAACGGAAAATAAAAAAGAAAGGAAGTAAACAAAAGATAATCCATATATAAGTGCTGAGCCCTGTATTCTTAGGGATAATTTGATACCAATTTTGCATGATGTTCTCCTTTTATTGAATATAACCTTATTTTAACAAAAGAAACCCTATTCGAGTAATGAAGAATAGGGTTCCTAAATACTTATTATTTTTCAAAGCTTGTGTTTTTGTGGCTGATCGATACTTTAGGTTCATGCAGACGGTGCTTCACCTCTTTGAAGCTGACAAACGTTTTGTTCTTCGTATCATAGAGGCGGAAGCGGATCGATTTTAAGCTTGATGCCAGCGTAATCGTTGTCGCCTTATGTAAAGGCGGCGTAGATTCATGGGCTTCCTCAAGCTTATAGTTAGGAACTCTTGGGCTTAAGTGGTGAACATGGTGATAGCCGATACTGCCTGAGATCCACTGCAGGATTTTTGGCAGTTTGTAATAGGAACTTCCGTCCACTGCGGCTTTAACAAAGTCCCATTCTTTCTCATCTTCAAAATAGGAATCCTCGAACTGGTGCTGGACATAAAACAGCCAGATGCCAAGGAAACCAGCTACATAAAGAATTGGAAGCTGAATGATTAAGAAAGCCTCCCAGCCAATCGCGAAAATGAGTAAGCTGTAGAGTACGACAATTGAAGCGTTCGTTAAATAAGTGTTCATGCGTTCCTTGCGCTTGGCCCCTTTACGGTTAAAGCGGTTTGTAATACAAAACAGATAAATGGGCCCTAAGCCGAACATAACGAACGGGTTACGGTATAAACGATATGCCAGACGTTCTTTCAGAGAAGCTTCTTTATACTCTTCCACAGTCATAATCCAAATATCACCTGTGCCGCGCTTATCTAAGTTACTGCTCGTAGCGTGGTGAATGGAGTGCTCTCTTTTCCATTTTTCAAAAGGGAAAAGGGTGATAATACCGGTAATTGTTCCAATGATTCGGTTCGCTTTTTTGTTATTGAAAAAGGACATGTGCGTGCAATCGTGAAAAATAATGAAAATACGGACGACAAACGCTCCAGCTGCCATAGCAAAAGGAAGCGAAAGCCATACAGAAACAGATAGGCTTTGATAGGCAAGGATCCATAGAATGACAAAGGGTACAATTGTATTTATTAATTGGAGAATGCCGGCTTTATTATCAGCCTTGGCAAAGGATGCTACGTCTTTTTTTAGTTCTGCCTGTTTACGTTGGCTCATTTCATTACTCCTTTTATACATTTAATAATGTCTTCTAAGCATATAAGAAGCAAAAAAGGATTGTAAGACACAAATGTCAGGTACCGGGTATGACATTTATCATGGGTAGTCAATTTTTAACTAAATTTTGAAAATATTCCGCCAAAACTATATAATGGACACTATCTTTTTTTAGAATGGAGATGGATAGAACGTGGAATTGGGAAAAGAAGAATCGCAGCTTGAGAACCAGAAGGCGAAAAGATGGGAGATGCCTGATACATACGTCATTCTTTTTCTTGTATTATTACTGGCGGTTGTGGCTACATATTTTGTTCCTTCAGGATCGTTTGAAAGAGAAACGGTCAATGGAGTAGAGCGGGTCATACCAGATACGTTCACATCGGTGGATGGAGAGCCGACTGGATTTATGGAAATATTTCTAGCTCTGCAGGGAGGTATGGTCGAGTCTGCCGGCTTAATTTTTCTCGTCTTGTTTGCCGGGGGAGCATTTGAAGTGATCGAAAGGTCCGGGGCGATAAAAGGCGGGATCTTAAGAGCGGTACATAAGACGAAAGGGAAAGAATTCTTTTTAATTGCGATTGTTTCTCTATTGTTTGCCATTGGGGGAGCTGTAGGAGCAATCGCTAATGCCGTTATTCCATTTGTAGCGATCGGCGTGATTATTGCGCGGGCGCTGAAGCTGGATGCAATGGTTGCTGTTGCCATTACGTTTGGGGCCACTTTTGCGGGGTTTAACGTAGGTTTTATGAATCCATATACGGTCGGGATTGCGCAGTCGATTGCCGATCTGCCACTGTTTTCGGGAATGGCGCTGCGTCTTATTGCCTTCGTCATCATCGTTGGCGTAACAATTTGGTACACATGGCGCTATGCGAAAACCATATTAAAAGACCCTGACAAAAGCATGATTGGCATTTTAGATGCAAAAGAGGCATCATCAAAAGATTTAAAAGCCCCGTTTACAGGGAGACATAAATTAATCTTAAGCTTCGTAGGTCTTGCTCTGGCTTTCTTTATATTTGCTACCATTCAATTTAAATGGACGACCGATCATATGGCTGCCTTCTTTATCATTATCGGGCTTGTGTGCGGTATCATTGCCGGCATGAATTACAATAAAATTGCCCTGACGTTTCTTGATGGCTGTCAAAAGCTTGTCTATGGTGCACTGATTATCGGTGTTGCCCGTGCCATTTTAATCGTTATGGAAAATGCACAGATTTTAGATACAGCAGTTAATGCCCTGGCAGTTCCGCTGGAAAGCTTAAGCCCTGTCATGGCAGCACTGGGAATGTTTGTGGCGAACGGACTGATGAACTTTCTTGTTCCTTCAGGGAGCGGCCAGGCGATGATTGCGATGCCGATTTTAGCCCCGCTGGCTGATATGGTTGGAGTTACCCGCCAGGTGGCTGTTCAGGCTTATCAGTTCGGAGATGGATTTACGAACAGTATTTTCCCGACTTCAGGCCCTTTAATGGCGAGTCTGGCCGTTGCCGGTGTTCCATGGATCAAATGGGCGAAATGGATGCTTCCGCTTCTGTTTATTTGGATAGCGATTGCGGTTGTCATGCTGAGCATTGCGGTTCTCATTAATTGGGGACCTGTATAAGATTCTTCGAAAGCTAAAAAGCTCAGAGGTTAAAGCTCTGAGCTTTTTTCTAATTTACGAACCTAATACTGTCATTCCTCACCATCAACCACCACACCTTTCCTCCATACACGGCCCCTTTATGTTATTTGAATTTCTTAAAATATCGCCAAGGTCTTTTTATTTTTGAGCTTTTTCGACATAATAAGAGTAACTATTCATTCTGGGAGGTCAGTTGTATGAAACAGCCGGTCATTACAGTAATAGGAAGCCTTAACATGGATCTCCTGACGACGATTTCGAGGCTTCCTGATCAAGGCGAAACCAATTTCGGAGAATCTTTTTACATGAAGCCTGGCGGGAAAGGGGCCAATCAGGCTGTAGCAGCCGCACGTCTTGGCGCAAAGGTTTCTCTAATTGGAAAAGTCGGAAACGATTCAATAGGGGTAGAACTGATCCAGCATATGAAGCGTGAGAACGTTGATACGGGGCATATCGGAATTTCAAAAACAAAGGCAACGGGTGTCGCGAACATATTAATTAATGAAAGCGACAACCGCATTATGGTCGTATCCGGAGCGAACCAGGAAGTAACGCCAGATTATGCAGAGTCCTGTAAAGAAACGCTTCTGGCAAGTGATGTCGTCCTCAGCCAGCTGGAGGTTCCAGTGGAAACCGTTGAATGGGCAGCGGATTTTTGCCATAAAAACGAGATACCGTTTGTTTTGAACCCTGCTCCTGCTGTTCCTCTGTCCGCTTCCGTCTGGGAAAAGTGCAGTTACATTACCCCAAACGAGCTGGAAGCTGCGCTGTTATTTCAAGAGCCGTCGTTTAGCGATCAGCTGATTACAACATTAGGTCCGCTTGGGGCTAAATATAAGACACTGTTTATTCCGGGATATCCGGCTGAAGTAGTGGATACAACAGGCGCGGGCGATACGTTTAACGGGGCACTGGCTTTTTCGTTAGGTGTACGACTCTCGGTGGAGCAGGCGATCGCTTTTGCGAATGCGGCGGCTTCCTTTACAGTAGAGAAACTGGGGGCCCAGGCAGGCATGCCGACATATGAAAAAGTCGAGGAGCGCATGGGACTTAACGCCTAAACGTCTCATTTTCCTTTTATTTACCAAAAAAAATTGATACGATATCAACTACAATTTAATTTCTTATCAAGAGAGGTCGAGGGTATGGCCCGCAGACACCTCAGCAACCTGTGTTTTCTTAACGCAAGGTGCTAATTCCACCAAGCTGTCCAGGCTTGGAAGATAAGAAGAGCCACATGTTACATAAAGCCGTCTCTTCTTATTATAGAAGAGATTTTTTTATGGAAAATTATAAAGAGGAGAGGATACAAGTGATAAAAACAAATCAGGCTCCATTTAAAGCAGATCATGTCGGAAGCCTCCTTCGCCCGCAGCGGATTAAGGAAGCAAGACTGCAAAAGGAAAAAGGGAAAATTTCTGCCATAGAATTACGTAATATAGAAGATGAAGAAATTACTAAGCTTGTGGAAAAGCAGAAGAAAGCCGGACTTCGGTCCATCACAGACGGCGACTTGCGCCGGTCCTGGTGGCACTTTGACTTCCTCGAAGGATTGAAAGGAGTAGAAGGATTTAAACCAGAAGAAGGAATTCAGTTTAAAGGGGTGCAGACAAAAGCCCACTCTGTCCGAGTCTTGGATAAAGTAGACTTTGACCAGCATCCGATGCTTGATGATTATAAATTTCTTCATTCCATTGTCGGACCTGATCACGTGGCGAAGTTTACAATTCCAAGCCCAAACATGCTGTTCTTTAGAGGGGATATCAATCCTGAGATTTATCCGGATGAAGCCTCCCTGTTAAAAGATCTCACGCAGGCTTACCAAAAAGCGATTCAGGCTTTTTACGATGAAGGATGCCGCTATTTACAGCTGGACGATACCTCCTGGGCTGTCTTTTTCTCCGAAGAAGGCCGGCAGAAAATTAAAGAGCGCGGCCATGAGCCTGAACAGCTTCGCCGGCTTTTCATTCAGGCAATTAATCATTCCATCGCCGGCCGACCGGACGATATGGTCATCACGATGCATATTTGCCGCGGTAATTTCCGCTCGACTTATACCGCATCCGGAGGCTATGACACGATTGCAGAAACTCTGTTTAACGAACTTAATGTCGATGGGCTTTTCTTAGAGTACGATACAGAACGTTCAGGCGGGTTACAGCCTCTAAGACAGCTTAAGCGCAAAGATTTGAAAATCGTGCTCGGGTTTATTACTTCTAAGTTTCCTGAGCTCGAAGATAAGGAGAAAATAAAAGCAAGCTTGGAGGAAGCGGCTAAGCTGGTTCCAAAAGAGCAGCTATGTTTAAGTCCTCAATGTGGATTTGCATCTACAGAAGAAGGGAATATTATAACGGAAGAGGAGCAGTGGGCGAAGCTCCGTCACGTCGTTGAAATTGCCGAAGAAGTTTGGAATTAATTCGCTCAGGCAGCGGCAGCTTAGATAAAGTTGGATAGGAGTGAATGAGATGGATCCGTTTTTAAAGCGGGTGGAGCCTTACTTCAGTACAAATGACGAAACGGTTTTAAAAATCATCATGCGTGCTTTAAGCGACCATCCAGGGATTCCTGACCGTTTGACAGCCGAGAGCTTAAAAAGAAGCAGGCTGGAAGGTCAGTACCCTTATATATCTTCGTTAAATGGCGTCATTCTTGAAGAAGGTGCCATAGAAGAACTCATAAAGTGCCTACAAGATTTGCATCGAAAACATCTTTATCAGCCTCTGTTAGAAAAAATGGATGTGATGAGCCTCATTCAGCATAAAGAAGCCCTGCGTTTCTTTATAACAGAAGAGGCATGGAGCCATTACGAGAGAATTGCAAACTGTTCAGCGAAAGATGAACTTTACTCCATTTATTCAGAATTGATTCAAATGCTTGATAAGCGCTTTGACCAGAAAACGTTTCAGCTGGCTAAAACGACGGTCGATTATATAGTGAAAAAGGGGTGGCTCGACGGCGAGGAAGCAGTGGGCGAGTTAGAAGAATCCCTCAAAGCGGCATCTGATGGATTCCGTGCTATTCTAAATGCTTATATCCTCCGTCATTTCCCTGAAGACCGGTATGTGTATCCGCTGGTTAAGGCTTTAAAGGCGGGCGGAGCCCTTTTAAGTGAAGCCGCTGCAGAAACGCTTTGTGCCTATCAAACGAATGCAATCGTAGATGAAATCTATCCTCTTTGTAAGTCAGAGGATGAAATGCTGCCGCTGAGCATCCTGATAAAAACAAAAACTGAAGAAGCATTAGAAGCCCTTCGGCAGTTGTATTCGGAAACAAAAGATCTGGAGTATAGGGAAGCCATTGTTGAAGGAATGTGCCTCCATTTTTCCGAAGACTGCCTTCATGAAATCGAGGATTTTATAGAGCGGGGCCAGTTTACCGGATTAACCGATATGGATGATGTGACCTATGTTTATTATAAAGTCGTTGGCTTAGACAGCCTCAGCCTGCTGCTTTGGGAGGATCATGAAGAGCAGGAAAGCTCATAAAAGAGAAGGACGATTTAGAAATGTTCTAAATCGTCCTTTGAGTATGTTATGAAAAATTAATAATTGCTCATTTTTTCTTTTAAAACAGAAGCTGTGTGCAAGGCCGCTTTATCGTTATGAATCTCTCCCGGCTTATTGGCTTCCCCTAATATGTATCCATTTAATGTGGTACCGAAAAATTGCAGAATATATTCAAACTGCTGAATGAGCGGAAGCCCCTTTACAGAAGGCTGATCGCCGCCGACTGCAATAACGTAAACGTACTTGGATTTCATCCGGTCTTTAAAGTCTTTATATTTCTCTTCTCTGATCGACTGCGAAAAACGGTCAATAAAGGTTTTCATGATACACGTCATGCTGTACCAGTAAATCGGTGTCGCAAAAATAAGCACCTCATGCTCCAGGATCTGATCAAAAATCCCACTGAAATCATCTGAGACGTCCTGGAAGCCTTCCTTCGAATGACGTGCATCCTGAATCGGCTGGATCTGTGAATCTCTTAAATAAATATGAGTGGTCTCATTCTCAGGGACAGATAATTTAGCAAGAGCCTCGGTGTTCCCATTTTGCCTGGTCGATCCATGAATAACCAAAATGTTCATAGTACTCCCTCCTTTGACTAGATATTAATACCATATACTAAGTTTTAATAAATGGGTACCAGGTGCCAGGAGAAAAAGAAAAAAGTTTTTGAAACTGGGACTGGAAAAATGAGAAAAATATTCTTTCCTCTTCTGCCATGAAACCATAGGATGTTTTCAAGCGTATTATAAGAAAACTTATGACGGAGGAAATAAAAATGAGCGATCAATCCGTGCTCCGCGTCAATCAGTGCACCGTCAATATCCGGGAGCAGCCATTTCTTACTGACATCACATTTGAAGTTCCAAAAGGAATAATCACGGCCCTTGTCGGCCATAACGGGGCAGGGAAATCTACATTAATGAAAACAATTATTGGCAGTCTTGAACGCACCGAGGGAAGTATCCAGATCGCTGGCATCGACCAGGATGAAAACTATTCAGACTATAAATATCAGTTCAGCTATATCCCGGAAGAACCCCTTCTTCTGTCTGAACTGACGGTGTTTCAGCACTTTCAGCTTTATCAAAAGAGCTATGATATCCCGGACGAAGTTTTCATTCCCCGTGCCAATAAATACGCAGAAGCTTTTGAGCTCATGGACAAACTCGATGAATACCCAGAGTCTTTATCAAAAGGAATGAGGCAGAAGGCGCAGACGATTTGTGCGCTGCTTCCTGATGCACCGCTCCTTTTAATTGACGAACCCTTCATTGGCTTGGATATTTACGCAGGCGCCTATCTCATTGAAGTCCTTCAGGAAAGAAAAGCAGCAGGAACGAGTATATTGCTGACGACGCACCAGCTGGAAAAGGTGCGTGATCTTGCCGATGAATTTGTCATGCTGAATAGCGGGGCCGTCTCTCAAGCAGGCGCCATTGAGCAATTTGAAACGCTCGATCGGAGGGAATCCCGATGAACCTTTCGACATGGGAGGTGTACAGGTGGGTACGCGGCCAGCGTTTTAAAAAAAAGTTCAAGTTATATAAACAGGCGTTTCTCGTCACTTTGGATTGGACAATTTTAATCTATATGTTGATCTTCAGTGCTGCTTTCCTTTTCATGCTGGCTGACTGGCTGAAACAGTTCATGCCGCTTGTGGAAAGCTGGCAGATGAATGTTGAGCAATGGCTCTGGATTCTGCCTTCTGCTTTATTGGTGAAAGCCGTTTTACAATCATTTCTTCACTCAGGCTTAGCTTTTACAACGTCTGAATTAAAGCTCAGCATGCTCCCTCATACGAGAAAGGACCTGCTCTGGCAGATGGCTTTAGAACGAGGGGGGTGGCAGCTGCTCGGTATGTTTGGGCTGGCTTTTACCGTCGCTGTTCTCACGCCCTTTACTTTTCCATTTGCGTTCCGCCTGGCCGCCATTTACTGTCTCTTTTTCACATTGACGATCGTGATCCAGTGGAAATTGTATTCAGTATCTAAGTGGAAGAAGCTTATGTGGATGATCTTTGTCATTGCTTCGGTTGCTGGAATTCGCGGATTGACCGGATATTTCGAGTGGAATCAATCTTTTGCCGGCTTGAGTTTAGGCCTGATTCTCTTAGGAGTAAATGTCTGCCTGCTTCCGTATCTTCTCCATCAAGTGGACTGGGGGCGTGTGGTTGAGGTGAATGATGCGCGCGTATGGAATATTCGTTTGGTCAGTCAGATGACAAAGGTGGAAATTAAGCCGCCGAAAAGATACGGGATTGTGCAGACTTATTTTAGAAGAAAGCGGGCCAGGCAAAGGTTTAACCAGGTTTCTCAGCTTTATCACCGGTTGTGGCGTCATTATTTTCTTCAGAACTTCGGTTACGTGTGGAAAACGATGGGCGTGTGTATCCTCGTCTTAGGAATTCTTCCATATCAGGCTTCGTGGATCATATATATCGCCGCCCCCATTGCCTTATTTGTTTACGTCGAGGTTGCTGCCAGCTTATACATTGACCAGTTTAATGCCCAGCCTTTATTAGCGGTTATTCCCATTGAAGAAGAAGGCTGGCAGGAAAGCTTCTTTCACTGGGGTGCCTGGGGACTTGTGCCTTTGATCGTTGTCTTTTTTATAACGGCGTGGATCACTGGGGGTAGCACGCTGTTTCTGGTCATCCAGACAGGATGTGCAGCCGCCTGGGGATTGATTGACTTTAAGCAGCAGTTGAAGGAGAGAACCCGGGTTTTTCTTAGAAAAAGAGTAAATCAGCAAGACTGGCTGCGCCTGACGGGTTATGTATTTCTAGGCCTTGGCCTCTATTTTCCTCCAGCGCTGCTGGGATTATTTTTGCCGATGTGGATGAATCGAAAAATAAATCTCATGTTTCTTCGCCCCAAGGTTTAGATTTAGGTTTTATTAATCGATAGAGTCGATGTTATACAGAAAAAACAAGGGAACCTGCGAAACTCCTGCGGAAAAACTAGCCGGCCCCCATATTCTATGGAGCCGTTTGAAAGCGAGGAAGGTTTCCTTTTTTTCGTAGAAAGAAATAAATATTTCTAAAATAATTCCTCTAAACACTGACATAATCTGCTAACAACCGACACAAAAATTTGATCACGATGGAATATTATATGGTTGAAAAATAAAAGATTGTAAAATTAGTAATTAGGGTAAGAGATATTATGTTACGATAAAAATCGGGAAAAAAGTTCTATTTTTAATATTTTTGTAGGAAATTTAACAATTTACAGGGGGACAACCTATGAGTGAATTAATATATCTGATGATCTTTGCGGTGTTGGTCGTTGTGTTAGGGTTGCGGGAGAGACAGTCACTGGACCGCCGGTTAAAAAGGATTCCCACCCGGATTCTAGTTAATGGTATCCGTGGGAAATCAACGGTTACCAGACTCGTAATGGGGATTTTAAAAGAAAACGGCGATAGAGTAGTAGGTAAGACCACCGGAACCTCTGCACGTATGTTTTATTGGGATCAGGAAGAAGAGGAACCAATTGTCAGAAGCCTTCAAGGTCCGAACATCAGTGAGCAGATGCATATGGTCAAAAAGGTTGTAAAGAAAAGAGCGGACGCCTTCGTCAGTGAATGTATGGCGGTTAATCCAACTTACCAGGAGGTGTTTCAGAAAAGGCTCGTGAAATCAAACATTACAATTATCACCAATGTGATTGAAGACCACCTCGATGTCATGGGTCCTACATTAGACGACATCGCACGAGCGTTTAGTTCTACCATTCCGTATAATGGATATGTCGTTATACCAGAAACACCTTACCAGTCATATTTTGAAAAGATTGCTGAAAGTCGGGGCAGTCAAGTGGTTGTCGCTGATGAAAGTCTGATAGATGAAGATTATTTGAAAAAGTTTCCGTTTATGATCTTCCCGCAGAATGCAGCCTTAGCTTTAGCTGTAGCGGACATATTAAAAATAGATCGAGACACGGCTCTTCAGGGAATGCTGACGGCGCCGGTTGATCCGGGGGCAATGCGGGTTCACCATTTAGGCGATCCACATGCGCCTAAATACTTTTTCAATGGATTTGCGGCTAATGATGTTACATCGACTCTTAATATCTGGGAACGGGTTAAAGATTTAGGTTATCCAATGGATGACGTCACGGTTATCGTGAACTGCCGTCATGACCGGGTAGAGAGAACGATTGAATTTGCTGAAAAAGTGCTGCCGAAATTGGATATCGATCGTCTTGTCCTAATTGGACGGGAGGTTCACCCGATTTTGACAGCTTATGATGAAGGGAAAATTTTAGCAAGATATCTGGTAAACCTGGAAAAACAGCCGATAGAAGAAGCCTTGGAATATATCGAAGGCTTGCCTGCTCATGCCGTCATTTATGGCATTGGAAACATTCACGGGGGCGGGGACGAGCTGGCAGAAGCGATGGAAGCCAGAGAGAGCTCGCCTGCTCAAATCAAAGAAGTATACAAAGAGGAAGAGAAGAAAGAGAAATACTCTTACTCCGCGACTGGGGCTGAAAACAGCTTTCAGGCAAATAAGTATTAGAATAAAGGGGTTGGACGTACAGTGTTCGGTACGGATTTATATATAGCCATTGTTATTGGGGTTTTATTAAGTTTGTTATATGCAGAAAAAACAGGCATTGTCCCGGCAGGATTAGTTGTCCCTGGGTATATTGCCTTAATTTTTGACCAGGTTATGTATGTGCTTGTCGTAGCTTTAATCAGTTTGATTACATATCTGCTGGTGACACAGGTGCTTTCAAGATTTACAGTTTTATACGGACGGAGAAAGTTCGCAGCTATGCTGACAGTAGGGGTTCTGCTTAAGATGTCTATGGACTATCTCTACCCATTGACCCCGTTTCCGGTGATGGAGCTCAGGGGTATCGGGGTTATCGTGCCCGGACTGATTGCCAACTCCATTCAAAAGCAGGGCGTCATTCCTACGTTTAGTTCTACTTTTGTGATTGCCTTCTTTACGTTTGTATGTATTACGGTCTATCACTTGATCTAGGGGAGTTTACTTATGAAAGAAACAAAATTGAAGTCATTCATGCAGGTGTGGATTAAAAAGCACCAGCAGAGAGCAGTCCCGCATTCTATTATTCTGGCGGTGCTCTTAGCGATTCCATTCTTTGCCCATGCAAAAATCGATGAATCTGATCCGCCATCTAATACAAGACCTGATAATGTAGATTACCGTGTTTCAATGGTCGGAGATATGATGCTTGGGCGCCACGTGCAGGAGGCAGCGGACAGAAGCGGTGAGCCGATCAGCCGTGTTTTTGAATATGTAAAGCCATATTTTCAAGAATCAGATTATTCTACAGGAAACTTTGAAAATCCTATTATTGATTCTTCTAATCCGAAAATAGAAAGCCAGATGGAGGATTATGAGCTTCATAATAAAGATATCCACCTCTATGCTGAAAAGGGAGCAGAGCAGGCGGTCGTGGATGCAGGTTTTGATTCAGTCAACATGGCTAACAACCATACGATGGATTATGGCAGCCTGTCGTTAACGGAAACCTTAAAGCATATGAGTGATGTTGATCTTGATTTACTTGGGATCGGGGAAGTACTGGATTCCGGTGAAGCCCGGGGTGATGTGGAAAATCCTGAGAGTATGCAAGAGGAAGATGTAAAGGATGCCGGTGAAATCAATTATTTTGATATCAACGAGAATTACACAGCAGCTATTCTTGGATTTACAGATGTCTACGTAAGCGGGTACAGTGCCGGAGATTATGTAGGCGGTGTACTGACCAATGATGGGTTAAATGTTCTTCAAGATAGAATTAGAGAAGCGAAGGAACAAGCTGATATCGTTATCGTTCATGCTCACTGGGGCGACGAATATCAAGTAGGATCCAACCGACAGCAGGAAAATTTAGCCTGGCTGATGACAGACATAGGGGCGGATATTATTATCGGCCACCATTCCCACGTGCTTGAACCGGTGAGTATTGTGAAAACAGCGAATAACACCTCTCTTGTCATGAACAGTTTAGGGAATTTCGTTTTTGACCAGGGGTGGTCCCGTACAAAGGAATCGGCACTGGCCCAGCTTGATTTCCTTCAGGATGGAAGCGTTGATCTATCCTTTATTCCAATGCAAATTTCAGATACTAGGCCAAGAGAGACATCAGGAATATTAAAACCATATCGTGATTACAGAATATACCGCACACTGCGAAAGGAATTAGATAAAGACCTGTGGCGTGTAGAAGACGGCCGCTTGAAAATTGACGTTGAGAAAGCAGGCGTGCTTGACTACCGGGGGTCTGCATCATGAAGAACTATAAGAACTATTTAAGAATTACTAACATTACAGCGATCCTTGTTTTTATTGGCTTAGTGGCGTGGAATTATTATTTTGAAGATGAATTTGATGCCTTCCGTGAACCTTATCAGGATCAGCAGGCTTCAGAAACTATTGAAGTCAATACAGAGGATGAGAACGCATTTGTCTACGGGGTAAGTGCCCTGCATCCTCTTGCTGTTGAGGCAGGAATGGAAGTATTAAATAATGGCGGAAATGCCGCTGAAGCAGCTATTGCCGTTTCCTTTACATTAGGTGTAGTAGAGCCTTACGGTTCAGGAATCGGCGGCGGCGGCCAGATGATTGTTCATGAACCTGGAAAAAAAGCCATGACATATGACTACCGCGAAGCAGCTCCCGTCAGCGGCTCCTGGCCTGAACGGGGAGTGGCAATTCCTGGTTTTGTAAAAGGAATGGAAGCCCTCTATGAAGATTATGGCGAAAATGTAGAATGGGAAAGCTTACTGGATCAGGCGATTACTTACGGTGAAGAAGGATTCTCGGTTGGACGAATCTTTAACGAACAAATTCAGAGCTCAAACCGTTATCTGCAAATGCCTCCTGAACAAAGGGAATTGTACTATCCGCAGGGGCAGCCAATCCCGATGAATGAAACACTCGTTCAAAAGGAATTAGCTGAAACCTTAAAGGTCATACAGCAGCAAGGAGCCGACGGATTCTATGGCGGAGAGCTCGGTGCTCAATTAACAGCTGAACTTGGCCTTCAGGAAGGAGACTTGGCTTCCTATGAAGTAGCCAGAAGAGAAGCGCCGTCTGGAACATTTAAAGGACAAACCGTATATGCCGGGTCTTCACCGACTTCAGGGATTATTGTCATCCAGGCGCTGAAAATGATGGAGCACTTAGAAGGAAATCTGGATCAGGTCATTAAACAAGAGTTTGCGGATCAAAACGGCCAGATCCCTGCCTTCCTGCAGGATGGACTGCCGGAAGATATGGAAGATTTAGTGAACAACCCTAAATGGAAGCCAGTATATATCCATCTAATCAACAAAATGTCTGATGCGGTCTACTCAGATCGAGTCGATACACTGGGTGACCCACAGTTTGTAAATGTAGATCAGCAGGAGCTGACGTCTGATGCCTATGTGGAAAGTCTTTTCCAGGAAGAGTTTCAGAATGGTGACGGATTGACTAGCTCCAATGACTGGTTTAGCAGTCCAAATGATTACAGTGATTCACGCAACACTACACACTTTGTAGTTGTAGATAAAGACGGCATGATGGCATCGGCAACGAACTCATTAGGGGAGTTCTTCGGTTCCGGCCGCTATTCGAACGGCTTTTTCTGGAATAACCAGCTGAATAACTTCGATACCGCAGAAGGATCGATGAACGAATACCAGCCTGGCAAACGTCCGCGTTCTTTCGTTTCTCCGATGATATTCGAGGAAGATGGAGAAGCTGTGTTAGGACTGGGATCTCCTGGCGGCTCCAGAATCCCGGCTATGCTTTTCCAAACTATACTTCAGTATGAATATGGATTAGATGATAATAATGAAAAGCTGACGCTGCAGGATGCGATTATGAGATCACGCTTCTATACAGAAGATAACGTCGTTCATTTAGAAAACATGATCGCTCCTGAATCTGTAGAGATTTTGCGGAGTGAATTAAATTATTCAGTTATTGAACACAATTCCCCGCTTTTCTATGGTGGAATTCAGGGCCTCGGCCTTCGAACTGAGGGTAGTGTGCAGGAAATGTACGGCGGCGGCGACCGCAGACGTTTGGGTACATGGCAGATTGCCGATCAGGAAGGCCTTGTAGAAAACGAAACCGATCAATAAAAGAAGCTGTAAAAGACTGTCGAGTAACTCTCGACAGTCTTTTTTTGAGTTGATAGAAACTTTTAATGCTTTATTTTTAACATTTTGAAATAAAATTTCTAAACAATAAACATTTTATTGACAAAATAGTTCAAAGGAAATATGATGAAGGCAGTCATATAATTGTCATAATTTTAGAAAATTAAAATTAAAGCGTTTACAAAGAAACTTCTAATCTATTTATCTTCCACATATGAATTCATAGATATTAAAGGTAAGGAGAAGATCGGGCTCATGGAGTTATCGAAGTTAACGACGGAACAACGAAACAAGAATAGTTATGGTCTAGACCAAATGACAATCATGGAAGCCTTACATACGATCAACAATGAAGATAAAAAAGTAGCCGAAGCCGTAGAAGCTGTCCTTCCTAAGATTAATACATCGATTGAGCGAATCTATGAATCTTTAGCTGATGGGGGACGGTTGTTTTATGTGGGAGCAGGCACGAGTGGAAGATTAGGGGTTCTCGATGCTTCTGAATGTCCTCCTACCTTTATGACACCGCCCGACATGGTTCAGGCTGTGATGGCCGGCGGAAGTGATGCTTTCTTTAACGCAGCTGAAGGGTCTGAAGATAATGAGAGCCAGGGAGCGGCTGATTTAAAAGCACGCCGGCTTAAGGCGGGCGATGTTGTCGTTGGGATTACTGCGAGCGGCCGCACCCCTTACCCTATAGGTGCATTAAAATATGCAAAACAAATCGGAGCCTATTCGATCTCATTGTCCTGTAATGAAAAGTCACTGATCAGCCAGTATGCTGACTGTGACATCGAAGTAGTCGTAGGGCCCGAAGTTTTGACGGGGTCTACCCGGATGAAAGCCGCTACCGCCCATAAGATGATACTTAATATGATTAGCACTACAACGATGATTCAGCTTGGAAAAGTGCACGAGAACCTCATGGTAGATGTTCACGCCAGCAACTATAAATTGTTGGAGCGGGCAAAGCGGACGATCATGGAGATTACAAACGCAAGTTATGATCAAGCAGAAAAAACGCTGACCCAAACCAATAATGCCGTGAAGCCGGCTGTTGTTATGATCGAAACAGGAGCAAGCTGTGAAGAAGCTGAGCGGGCGATTAAAGAATCCAAAGGGTATGTAAGAGAAGCGATTGCCATGATTTTAAAACAGCAGCGCACATAGCTCTGTTAAACGGTGGTGCTGAAATGCAACCGAGTATTTTATTCTTAGAAACTACATTAGTAGCCTGAAGCTATTGATGCGTTTCATATACTTAACAATTTTTAAAAAGGGGGAAGTAACTTGAAGAAGCTGTGTAAAGGGCCAATTGCGATGTTATGGACAGGCTTATTGATGCTGATTCTCGTTGTAGGCTGTTCATCTGATGAATCATCTTCGGAAGAGAGCGGAGGCAGTTCATCCGACGGGTCAGGAGAAGGGGGAGTCTCCGGAGAGCTTGAACTTCAATACTTTGTCGGCGGATATGGGGATTCCTGGTGGAAAGAAGTCATAGCAGATTTTCAGGAAGAATATCCGGATGTGTCTGTTGTAGAGCATGCTGGACCTAACATAAACGATGAAATGAGATCCCGCTGGGTTTCGGGCGATCCGCCTGATGTTGTGTACATCGACGGTGCAGGATCCAGTGAAACTCAGATGGTAGAAGACGGCCAGCTGATGAATCTGACTGACTGGGTAGAGGAGATCGAAGTTGATGGCGATCCGCTTATGGATAGCTTCCTTGTAGAACCGGCTACTTATGACGGTGACATTTACTCCCTGCCTTTAGTATTTGATACGTGGGGAACGTGGTACAACAAAAAAATGTTTGAAGAAAAAGGCTACGAAGTTCCAACTGACTTTGACAGCTTTATGAGTACAATGGGTGAAATTCAGGAAGGTGAAGATATCGCACCTTTCGTTACAACAGGACAGCATCCTTATTACTTCTTACGCGGTGTGCTTTACCCGGCATTTGGCGCAGCAGGTGGAGATGAGCTGCTTTCAGATGTTATTACGGGAGCTGAAGGTGCCTGGACGAGCGAGCCTGTTCTTGAAGTTATGAAAAAAGTAGAAGAAATGCAGAAAGCCGGCTATATTGATGACGGGTTTGGTGCTTTAAACCATACACAGTCTCAAATGGACTTCCTGCTTGGAGATAACGCGTTTATTCCTGTAGGCTTCTGGCTTCCAAATGAAATGAAGAATGATGTGCCGGAAGATTTCAGCTTTGGATTTATTCCTTCTCCTATGCAGAATGAAGGAGAGGCTTTCTCCATTGTGCCTGACCTGCGTCCGCTGGCGATTGCAGAAGGAGCTGAAAACCCTGAAGCTGCAAAAGCTTTCGTCGAGTTTGTTTTCTCAAGAGAATATGCCAAACTATTCTCTGAGCATACTGGGGCGATCATGAACTTAAATGGTGTAGATCTTGCTAAGAGTGAAGGGGTTCCTGACTACCTGATCGAAGCAAACAAAATGATCAACGACCCAGAACAAGTTCAATTGAATAACAAGCCTCACCCAATGAGTGCAGATCTTGAAGAGCCAATTAGTAATTCACTGGTATCTTTAATGCTCGGAAACATTACCGCTGAAGAATTCACTGAAGAAGCAGAGAAGGCAGCGGCCGAGTATCGTAACAGCAATTAGGTGACTGACGATATGGAATATAGGGGCACAGCCTTTATATTCCATATCTTATTTCATAAAGAAAGAGTGATTGGGTGGTACAGTCTAAAAAGCAAAAATACACTTTTTTAGCCTTTTGTTTAGTTCCGACGTTTGTTATGTTTTCGATTTTTACCCTTTATCCTTTGTTTAATGGGTTATATTCTTCCTTCTTTGATTGGTCTGGAGCCTCACAAGAAAAAACCTTCGTTGGATTTGATAATTACATACAGTTGCTTAACGACAGCATTATTCCCCGCACCATCTACCACGATTACTTTTTAGTAGCAACAAAGGTAGTAGGGATTATGGTACTTGCTCTCTTCTTTGCTGTAGCACTTACGCAGCTCAAGATAAAAGAAGCGCCTTTTTACCGGATTATTTTCTTCTTTCCTAATATTATGTCAGTGGTCGTTATCGGGATCTTATGGTCCTTTATCTATAACCCGAGTCTTGGATTAGTAAATTCAGGCTTGACAGCAATCGGCCTCGAAAGCTGGACGCGTCCGTGGCTTGGAAGCGAGGACTGGGCACTGCCAAGCTTGGTTCTTCCGTCTGTCTGGGCCGGGATCGGATTATTCATGCTTATGCTGATGGGCGGGATTGCAAACGTATCTAAAAGCTATTATGAAGCAGCTGAAATTGACGGTGCCAATGAATGGCAGCAATTCTGGAAGGTCACTCTGCCTCTCGTCTGGCCGCAAATTAAAATTTCTATTTTGTATATCGTTATTACTACACTGAATGGCTCTTTTATTATCGTTCAAGTTATGACCGGCGGGGGACCTAATAATTCCACTCACGTCATGGGCTCCTACTTGTACCAGCAGGCCTTTAAACAGTTTAATTTTGGTTATGGAGCAACGATTGGGGTTATGATCCTCATTCTGTCATTAATCACTGTTCTCATTTTGCAATTCTTTATGAGACGTGAGCGTGTGGAATACTAGTAAGGAGGGAAAGATCTGTGCATCGTAAACGAAGTGTCAGTCAAATACTCGGAAGGGCTGGAGTTCGGATCCCGTTAATTCTTTGGTCTCTTGCCGTTTTGTATCCAATTATATGGATGTTTATTGGTTCTTTTAAATCGAATGGTGAAATATATGCCAATCCCTGGGGGCTGCCGGAAGAATTTAAGCTCGATAACTTTATACAGGCATGGACGGAATTCAGCATTGATACGAGTGTCTTCAACAGCTTGATCGTTACTGTACTCGGAGCGCTGCTTACATTGGTGATGGCGATACCTACTGCCTATGCTATAGAGAGGATTCGGTTTAAAGGGAGCCAAGTTCTTTTTACCATATATGTCTCCGCTATGATGATTCCGATGGTGCTCGGGTGGATTCCACTGTTCTTCTTATTGCAGCAGTTTAACTTGCTCAACAATATTTACGGCCTGGCCATTGTCTATGCGGTAAGCCAGCTTCCCTTTACAATCTTTGTTCTTACGAGCTTTATGGGGACGATTCCTAAATCACTGGAAGAATCGGCCTCTATTGACGGCCTTTCTCCGTATGGCATCCTGTTAAAAATCATTACGCCTTTATCGATGTCGGGGATCATTACCGTCACTATTATGAATGCGATTCAGTTCTGGAATGAATATTTTATGGCGTTGATTTTCCTGCAGACAGAAGAGAATTATACGCTTGCTTTGGCTATCGATTATATCAGCAGCGAGGCGCAGTATACGAATGCATGGGGCACGCTTTTTGCGAGTCTCGTGATCGCTATAGTGCCGGTGATCATTTTATACGCAATCTTCCAGCAGCGAATTGCTAAAGGAATGACTGAAGGAGCAATTAAAGGTTAGTTTTTGCATGAATTCTATATCACCCAAATGAAAGAAAGCCGTTTTTGGCTTTCTTTTCTTTTGGCTTAAAAGGTTTGTTCCGCTTATGAAAAATGGAGCCAAGGGGTCTGGGAAATCACTCGCTTTCCGCAGGGAGCCGCCGAGCCACCTCGTTTCACATCGGGGGTCTCGCCCTTAGCTCTTTCACCCTGCAGGAGTCTCGCAATTTCCCAGCCCCCTTCACCAAGTTATTGAAAAACGGAACACCCAGATTCTTGTCTAAGGTTCTCTAATGGAAGAATAAGTTCCGTTACTCTAATCTTCATAAAGCCCAGGGGAAACGGTGAGACTCCAATGGGATAACAGAACAGGGTGAGATCCCGGATGGCTTTGCCCGAGGAAGGTCAGCGTTCGCCCATGGAAGCGATCCGTTTCCCTTGCCCTTTTCTCTAGTTAGATTGAACGGAACATTTTCTCCCTTTAGACACCAATATATTTCCTAACAGTATTTTATGAGTCAGTGAGAAGTTAGAGTAAATTTCTATTAAAATGTTTCAGATTATTCAATTAAAGGTAAAAAAAGTAATATGAAGCGCTTCCATTGTGAAATCGACAAAATCGGACATAATTTTCAGATTTTTTTAACAGAATTTAATTGTAATCGTTAACTTAACATTTTATGCTTAGTAGTAAGCAATTTAAGCAGGAGGTGATGGCGTGTTAGATACAGCAACATTTGAGCATGATATTTTTCTATTTCATCAAGGGAATCTTCGATATAGTTATCAGCTTCTCGGGGCTCACCCTTATGAGCAGGATGGAAAAGAAGGCATCCGATTCGCCGTTTGGGCACCACATGCCAAACAGGTAAGCGTAGTGGGCGATTTTAACCAATGGGATGGCCGACAGCATCCCATGACGAAAGTCAATGAAAACGGGATATGGCAAGTATTTATTCCGGAACTGGAAAAAGGGACAATTTACAAATATGAGATTTTAACCCCGCATGGGCACCTTCAACTAAAAGCTGATCCATATGGCTTTTCCAGTGAAGTAAGGCCCAATACTGCCTCAATAGTTTACCCTCTTACTGATTATAATTGGAATGATAAACAGTGGATGAAGAGGCGTGAAAGCTTAAATATATATGAAACACCGATTTCTATATATGAGCTTCACCTCGGATCGTGGAAGAATATTGAAGAGGAAGTGTACTACACATACAGGGAATATGCCGATATGGTTATTCCATATGTGAAGGAGCTTGGCTATACCCATATTGAATTACTGCCGATTACAGAGCACCCTTTTGACCGCTCTTGGGGATACCAGACGACAGGGTACTATGCACCTACTTCAAGGTACGGCACACCGGATGACTTTAAGTATTTCGTCGATCAGTGCCACCAGAACGGCATAGGCGTAATTCTTGACTGGGTTCCTGCTCATTTCTGTAAAGATGAGCATGGTCTGCGCAGGTTTGATGGAGAGGCCTTATATGAATATGAGGATGCTAAAAAAGCAGAAAAGCCTCAATGGGGCACACTGACGTTTGATTTTGGCAGAAATGAAGTTCAAAGCTTTTTGATTTCTAATGCTATTTACTGGCTGAAAGAGTTCCATCTCGACGGACTTAGAGTTGATGCTGTTGCCAGTATGCTTTACCTCGACTTTGGAAAAGAGGAAGGCCAATGGGATTTAAATGAGCACGGCGGCCGTGAGAACCTTGAAGCGGTAGGTTTTATTAAAAAGCTGAATGAAGCCATTTTTGAAGAAGTGCCGCATGTTCTAATGATGGCCGAAGAATCTACTTCCTGGCCTTTAGTCAGTGCTCCTACTTACATAGGGGGACTTGGCTTTAATTATAAATGGAACATGGGCTGGATGAACGACATGCTCAAGTATGTGGAGATGGATCCGATCTACAGGAAACATCACCATCATTTAATAACATTTTCTTTGTTCTATGCATTCAATGAGAATTTTGTATTGCCGATCTCGCATGACGAAGTGGTCCATGGGAAGAAATCTCTCTTGAATAAAATGCCGGGAGATTACTGGCAGAAGTTCGCTAACTTAAGAGCGTTCCTTGCTTTTATGTACGCACACCCAGGGAAGAAGCTTCTCATGATGGGTACAGAATTTGGCCAGTTCGATGAATGGAAAGACTTAGAAGACCTGGATTGGGAACTGCTCGATTATGAAGCCCATTCTTCAACTCTTGAATTTACAAAGCAGCTTCACCAGTTTTACCAGGATATGCCCGCGCTGTGGGAGCTCGATCATAAGGAAGAAGGTTTCTTCTGGATCGATCCTAATAACTATGAACAAAGTATTGTTTCTTTCGCAAGGAACAGCCGGAAATCATCCGATCAGCTGATCGTTGTTTGCAACTTTACGCCTCAGGTTTACCACAGCTATAAGGTAGGCGTTCCCGAAGAGGGGGAATATGAAGAGATTTTCAACAGCGACGCTGAGCATTTTGGGGGATCCGGGCAGATCAACGGCCTTACCTTATCTACCATTAATGAACCATGGCAAGAACAAAGCCAGCATGTGGAAATGACCATTCCTCCACTTGCCGTCAGCTTTCTAAAACGAACAACATCATCAAAGGAGGACAAATAATGAAAGGTAAAGAATGCGTGGCTATGCTGCTAGCAGGTGGACAGGGCACAAGATTAAAATCTTTGACGAAAAAGATCGCAAAACCCGCTGTATATTTTGGAGGAAAGTATCGAATTATAGACTTTCCACTTAGTAACTGCACGAATTCTGGGATCGATACCGTTGGCGTGCTTACTCAATACGAACCCCTCATCTTAAATAACTACATTGGAATCGGATCTTCGTGGGATCTGGATAGAAGCTACGGAGGTGTATCCGTGCTTCCGCCTTATATGCAGTCTGAAGGCGGCGGATGGTATACAGGGACAGCCAATGCGATTTATCGAAACATAGATTTCCTCGATAGATTTGATCCGGAACACGTTCTCATACTTTCAGGGGACCACATTTACAAAATGGATTATAACGACATGCTTGAGGACCATATTAGAACAGAAGCGGATGCTACGATCTCTGTCCTTGAAGTACCGTGGAACGAAGCGAGCCGCTTTGGAATTATGAACACAGACGATGATGGAAGAATCATAGAGTTTGATGAGAAGCCTGAGTTCCCGCTCAGCAACCTGGCTTCTATGGGTGTTTATATTTTCAAATGGGATGTGTTAAAACGTTACCTGCTCGAGGATGAGGAAAAGGAAGGCTCCTCCCATGACTTTGGTAAAGACATCATTCCGGCACTCCTTAACGACCGTAAGCTTCTCAATGCTTATACGTTTGACGGATACTGGAAGGACGTAGGAACCGTCGACAGCCTCTGGGAAGCGAATATGGATTTATTAAGTGAAGAGCCTGAATTAAACTTAAGCGACAACAACTGGCGTATTTATTCTAAAAACCCAAATCAGCCTGCTCAGTATATTTCTTCGCAAGCAACAGTTAAAAACTCACTAATTAATGAAGGCTGCCGTATCTATGGAAATATTGATACTTCTGTCGTCTTCTATGGTGTCAGAGTAGACGAAGGGACAGAAGTGAGGGATTCTGTGATTATGCCGAATGTGAAGATTGGGAAGAACGTGAAGATTAACCGCGCGATTATTTCAGAAGGCAGCGTCATTGAAGACGGAGCTATTATCGGAGACGATAATCCAAACAGCGCGATCACACTAATTGCAGAAGAAGGCAGCGTAATGGCATCAAGCTACGCAACAATTATTAAATAAGGGGTGAAGGTATGGACCGGATCGCAGGAATTATAAATTTGGACCATGAACAAGATTTACTAGAAGAATTGACTTACTTTCGATGCGGAGCGGCCGTCCCTTTTGCCGGACGTTACCGAATGATAGATTTTACAATTTCAAATATGACGAATTCCCGGATGGATTCCATCGCAGTATTTGCCAGAAGAAAGTACCGTTCACTTATGGACCATCTTGAGCAGGGCAAAGCATGGGATTTAGACCGTAAACGCGGCGGGCTGTTTATCCTGCCGCCGGACTGGAATGATCCAACCGATATTTCCCGGGGGGATCTCCAGCATTTTCATAACAATATAGATTTTATTAACCGGACGTATGCGGATTACATTGTCGTCTCTGGTTCCCAAAACATCTGCAACATTGACTATCGAGATGTAGTAGAATCTCATAAACGATCAGGCGCTGATGTAACGGTTGTTTATAAAAAGGTGCGGGAGCTCTACCCTGAATACAACCTGTCTCATAAACTTACGATTGATGACAGCGGTCATGTGATGGCGATTCACAATGACCAGCAGGGTACGAACGTGTATATGGATATGTATATCATCGAGAAAGAATATCTTCATTATCTTGTAGAAAACTGCATTGCTCATGGCTGCTCACATTTATTCTTAGATGGAATTAAAGGCAGACTGCCGGATATTAATATCAATGCCTATGAATATGAAGGAAGCTTATCGCTCGTTAATTCAGTCGAAAGCTACTTTAGAAATAGCAAAGAGCTGCTTGATGAGCACAATCACGACGAATTATTTAAAGATGAATCTCCTATTTATACAAAAGTTAAAAATGAGCCTCCATCCAAGTATTTGGGTTCATCAAGTGTTAATAACACGCTTGTAGCTAATGGCTGTATCATCGATGGAGAAGTAGAAGATAGTATTTTATTTAGAGGAGTGCGGGTAGGAAAAGGCGCTGTCATTAAGAATTCAATCATTATGCAGAGGTGTGATATTGAAGAAAACGCTGTGCTGGAAAACGTTATTTTAGATAAAGATTGTTCGATCTCGCCTGGACGTACCTTAATTGGTGCTCCTGAAAAACCTTTTGTCGTTGCCAAACGAAAAACGATGTAAATAAGATAAAAGGGGCTGTCTGAACGCATGTGTCCGGCAGCCTCTTTTCATTATTCAATGTTTAAAGGAGTGGAAAGTTTAGTGAACATTTTGATGATTGGGTCGGAATGTACCCCTTTTGTAAAAACTGGAGGATTAGCGGATGTGCTGGGTTCGCTGCCCCGGGCTCTTCAAGAACAAGGACATGACGTGCGCATTGTACTGCCAAAATATGAAAATATGAGTGATGAGTGGAAGATGCAGCTGAATACATTGGATACGTTCAACGTGGAGCTGGGCTGGCGTAATCAATATGCAGGTGTACAATTCATAGAACACGAAGGAATTCCTACTTACTTTATTGATAATGAGTACTATTTCAAGCGTTCGAACTTGTATGGATATGACGATGAAGCGGAGCGGTTTGTGTTTTTTAATAAAGCGATTATGGAAATGGTAAGAAAAATGGACTGGAAGCCGGATGTGCTGCACTGCCATGATTGGCAGTCTGGATTAATTCCTGTACTGCTGCATACTCATTATGGAAATAATCCTTACTTTCATGATATGAAAACTGTCTTTACGATCCACAATTTAAAGTATCAGGGTATCTATCCTGACGCGGTTTTATATGATCTGCTAGGCTTCGACAGCAACATGATGACAGCACAGGGTCTTGAATTTTTCGGCAACATTAATTTTATGAAAGGCGCACTCAATTACGCGGATCATATCACAACTGTGAGCGAAACATACGCAAAAGAGATTCAAACTCCTTATTATGGGGAAAACCTAGATGGAGTACTCAGAGAGCGCTCAGAAATTTTATCAGGAATAGTAAATGGGATCGATGATCAAGCATACAATCCTTTAAAAGACGAAAGTTTAGCTTTTCCTTATCGCAGTTCACTTGTCAAAAAATCTCTTAACAAGATGTGGCTTCAAGAGGAGTTAGGCTTGCCTGTTCGGAAGGATGTTCCTATGATTGGGGTCGTTTCCCGTCTGGTTGAACAAAAAGGCTTTGATTTAGTCGCCAGAGTCATTAGTGAATTACTGGAGCAAGAAGACATTCAAATTGTTGTCCTGGGGACAGGCGAAACAGAGTATGAGGATATGTTTCAATGGGCACAATCCAAGTATCCGACGAAGCTGTCCGCGAATATTATGTTCAGTGACGCCCTCTCCCGTCAAATTTACGCAGCCAGTGATCTATTCTTAATGCCTTCACGTTTTGAACCGTGTGGAATCGGCCAGCTGATCGCTCTCCGTTATTTATCCGCACCGATCGTACGTGAAACAGGCGGGCTGGCAGATACTGTCCAGCCATTTGATGAAACGACAGGAGAAGGCAACGGATTCACTTTTACTAACTACAACGCTCACGACATGTTGTTTACGATCCGCAGAGCGGTTGAAATGTATCGAGACCCGGCCGCTTGGAAACAGCTTGTGAAAAACATGGGTAAAAGCCAGTTCCCGTGGAAGTACTCCGCAAGCCAGTACAGCGAATTGTATGAGGCAACGTTAGAGTAGTGAGGTAATGAATGGAGGAGACCGTATGTTCAGCGGTAAAGAGGAATTTAAACAAGCTTTTTCTGAAAAACTCGAAACGAACTTAGGAAAAAAGGTAGAATCAGCAACAGAGGACGACGCCTATCGGGCTCTTGGCTCATTGCTCTCAGACAAAATCAATAAAAATTGGCTGGAAACAAATAAGCAATATGATGAAAGCCAGGAAAAACAAGTTTACTATTTTTCCATGGAGTTCCTCATGGGACGTTTACTCGGCAATAACTTAATTAATATGCAGCTGTACGGAATAGTCAAAGATGGATTGAAGGATCTTGGATTATCGATCTCCGACCTGGAAGAGCAGGAATGCGATGCAGGTCTTGGAAACGGAGGATTAGGCCGTTTAGCTGCTTGTTTCCTGGATTCCCTTGCTTCCTTAAGCATCGCTGGACATGGGTACGGCATCCGCTATAAATATGGAATGTTCGATCAAAAAATTATCGATGGATATCAGGTAGAGCTGCCGGATGGCTGGCTTTCTAAAGAATATGTGTGGGAAGTCAAGCGTCCTGAAGAAGCTGTCAGCGTCTACTTTGGCGGTGAAGTCGATATGGTTGCCGGCAAAGACGGCAAGCTGGAGTTCAAAATGAACAATTACGAACAGGTACGAGCTATGCCTTATGACGTGCCGGTGGTGGGCTATAACAATACGACAGTCAATACGCTGCGCTTATGGTCCGCCGAGCCTACAGAAGTGGATACACTGCTTAAATCCGCGCCTGATGAGAACTATGAGAACTTCCTTGACAACAAACGGTCTCTAGAAGAAATTTCAGGGTTTCTCTATCCGGACGATTCTCATGAAGACGGGAAACGACTGCGTTTAAAGCAGGAATATTTCCTCGTCTCAGCCGGAGTGCAGGATTCCGTCCGCCGTTTTGAGCGAAGCGGCCTTCCGTGGAGCGACTTTCCTGACCATGCCGCCCTGCACATCAATGATACACACCCGGCCCTCGTCATTCCTGAATTAATGAGAGTGTTAATGGATGATAAAGGACTTGGCTGGAAAGAAGCCTGGGACATTACCCAGTCATCGGTTTCCTACACGAATCATACGACACTGAGTGAAGCTCTTGAAGTATGGCCGGTAGGTATGGTGCGATCGCTTCTGCCGCGAATCTTTATGATCATTGAAGAAATAAACGAACGTTTCTGCCAGTCTCTGTGGGAAAAGCACCCGGGCGAGTTTGACCGGATTGCCAGCCTTGCGATTATTGCAGACGGTTATGTGAAGATGGCTCACCTGTCTATCGTCGGCAGCCACAGCATTAATGGAGTTGCGAAGCTGCATACGGAAATCTTGAAAAAGCGCGAAATGAAAATCTTTTACGATACGTTCCCTGAGCGTTTTAACAATAAGACAAACGGCATCACGCACAGACGCTGGCTTATGCATGCCAATCAGCCGCTTTCGAACTTAATCACGGAATCTATCGGCGAGCAGTGGAAGACTCAGCCTGAACGCCTGCAGGACCTTTTACACTATCAAGAAAGCTCGTCTTTCTTAAAAGAGTTAAACAGCATTAAACAGATGAAAAAGGAAGAGTTAGCTCAGTTTATTCAAGGGTACAGCCAAATAACGGTAGATCCATCTTCTATTTTCGATGTGCAGATCAAACGTCTGCATGGATATAAACGTCAGCTGCTAAATGCCCTTCATATTATGCACTTATATAATAAATTAAAAGAAAATCCGAATTTATCTATGACACCTCGGACATTTATTTTTGGCGCCAAGGCGGCTCCAAGCTATCATTTTGCGAAAAAGGTCATTAAGCTGATTCATACCATTGCTGATGTAGTTAACTCAGATCCTGCGGTAAACGGCACGTTAAAAGTCGTGTTTTTACACAACTATTCTGTTTCCCTTGCGGAACGTATCATACCAGCAACGAATGTTAGTGAACAAATCTCTACGGCCAGTAAAGAGGCCTCAGGCACAGGAAATATGAAGCTGATGATGAACGGAGCATTGACGCTGGGAACAATGGATGGCGCCAATGTAGAAATCCACGAACTCGTCGGTGATGAAAATATTTATACGTTCGGGCTGACTTCTGAGGAAGTGCTTGAATTCTATAGAAACGGATCCTATCGTTCTTATGAAGTGTATGAGCAGGAGAGCAGTGTAAAGAAAGCAGTAGATCTCCTGGTAGGTCACGGACCGTTTGCTAAAGGCGGCCATGAATTTCAGGATCTGTATGACCATTTGATCACTTACAATGATGAATACTTTCTCCTGAAAGACTTTCCGAGTTATATGGCCACTCATGAACAGATTGGCAAGGATTATCTGAAGACAGAAGAATGGACGAAGAGAAGCCTGATTAATATTGCGAACTCCGGCAAGTTTTCAAGTGATCGAACGATTCAGGAGTATGCCACAGATATTTGGAATATCGAATCTTCAGGAGTATTAAAGTAAATACAGATGAAGGAGGACTGCATGTGAAGCAGATGGATGTTTATCATAATAGTTTCGACTCTAAATATAGAGAACCCTTTGGGGCTGCTCCTAAAGGATCTAACGTAACACTTACTATCGACGTGCCTAACCGCCAGCATGTTTCGCGTGTTGTTCTTCATTACATCTATGATAAAACAGATAAAGAACACACCGCAGAAATGGATGTATATAGCGAAGAGCATCATTACGATTCATTTGAAACGACGATCACTATGCCGGAACAGCCGCAGCTCGTTTGGTATTACTTTGAGATCGTCACGAAAGATAAAACTTTTTATTATGGACGGGTAAACATTGAAGAGAGCGGAGAAGGGGTGCTTTATGAGCAGGTGCCACCTTCCTGGCAGATTACAGTCTATGATTCTAGTTATGATACTCCATCGTGGTGGAGGCATGCCACGATGTATCAGATTTTTCCTGACCGGTTTCATAGAGAAGGACCGCCCGAATTAAGCAAAGCGCCGAAAACGAGTCTCATGCACTCTCACTGGGAAAATGATCCTTACTACATTCGAGATGAAGATGGCGGAGTTGTGCGCTGGGATTTCTTCGGGGGCACCCTTCAAGGAATCATCAGCAAGCTGGATTATATCCAATCCCTGGGCACCACAGTGATTTATTTAAACCCGATCTTCGAAGCCGAGAGCAATCACCGTTATGATACGGGGGATTACCATAAGATTGATCCTCTTCTTGGTACAAAAGAAGACTTTGAGGAGCTGATCGATAAGGCGGCCGAACGTGGAATTGAAATTATGCTGGATGGTGTATTCAGTCATACGGGCAGCAACAGCATTTATTTTAACCAAAGGGGTGAATATGACTCACTGGGAGCCTACCAGTCTAAAGATTCACCTTATTATCCATGGTATAAGTTTCATAAACACCCAGATGAATATGAAGCCTGGTGGGGTGTTGGAACGCTGCCAACGCTCAATAAAGAAGAGAAAAGCTATCAGAACTTTCTAGTCCATGATGAAAACAGCGTCATTAAAGCATGGCAGAATTCCGGATTAAATCATTGGCGTCTCGACGTAGCAGATGAACTGACGGATGACCTGATCCGTCAAATCTATCAGCAATTAAAGAAAAAGGACAAATCGAGCGTACTGCTCGGTGAAGTCTGGGAAGACGCTTCTAACAAATCCGCGTATGGAAAACGCCGCGATTATTTCCTCGGCGGAGTATTGGATTCCGTCATGAACTACCCGCTTCGTGATTTAATGCTTGGTTTTGTACAGGGGGAAGTGGATGCCTTATATATCGACAGACGTTTGCAGACCCTGCAGGAACATTATCCGAAAGCTTATTTCTATGCACTGATGAATATGCTTTCGAGCCATGATGTAGAAAGAGTTCAAACGATGCTTGACAGCTTTCTCCCTGAAGACATGGAGCAGGAGAAGCGTGAAGAAACAATTTACGCACAGGTTAAAGCTCTTAGTCTATGGCTCTATGTTTTCCCGGGCATCCCGTCTCTCTATTATGGAGATGAAGCCGGGCTGACCGGAGGCAGTGATCCGGATAACCGCAAGCCTTATCCGTGGGGAAGAGAAAACGAGGATCTTCTTTCATGGTACAAAACGATTGGTTCCTGGCGTAAAGACCATCAGGCTCTGAGGACGGGCAGCTGGCGTGCTCACGCTCCTCACGCAGATGTATATGCTTTTGAACGCTGGATTGATAATGAAGTTGATTATTTCGGAGAAAAAGCCCCTAATGAACATTTGATCTATGTTTTTAATCGAAATCTTACCGATACCATTGAAATTGATATTCCTGCACGCAGAGGAAAATGGCAGCATATGGAGAATAAAAAGCGGGTGTTTCAGTCGAAAGACGACAAGATCACTCTACCCCTCAAGCCTTCTGAATCTATGCTCCTGCGTCATATGCATTAACAAAAAGGGTCAGCCGCTAATGGCTGACCCTTTTTATTCAAATGTCCCTTTGACAACTATTTCTTTATGTTCGAGCATAATCTGTCCCATGGCAATAACGGCATCAATTTCCATCGTATCTTCTTCTAATAGCACAATATCAGCATCTTTTCCTTCCTCTACTTTTCCTTTATTTGAAAGACCAAGAATATCAGCAGGGTTTGAAGTGACCAGCTTTAACGCATGAGCTGTATCTATTCCGTTCTTAACGGTATCGAGATAAGCCTCGTATAGAGAGCTTATTTTTCCAACCTTTAAGCCGATAAGCTCTCCTTTTTTATTAAAATCAGGCAGGCTTCCCTGGGCATCAGAGGTAAACGTCATCTGCTCGATGGGAACCCCTGCATCAAGCATTTCTCTTACAGCGTGGCTGCACTTTACTTCCCCTTCTTCTAAAAATTTAGGGATCGTGCTTGTCGTGAAATCTACATATCCTCCCTTTTTGGCAAATTGAATCCCAGCCTCAAAGAGTTGGCGTGTTCGGTTGATATGGGTAGGGTAAAATTGAGTGATCGGGATATCTGTCTCTTCCACAACCTGGTCAATCAACGATAAATGTGAGGAGCTGTCGCCTATATGAATGTTGACAATCCCTTTTTTGCCTGCAAGCATTCCGCCAATCCGTGCCTGGGAAGCAATCCTTGCTAATTCCTCGACACTTGGCTGGGAGGACCTGTGATCCGCAATAGCGATTTCGCCTGCACCTATGAGAAGGTCTACGAGCAGGAGGTCATCTTCTATTTTTCCTGTAAGAGTGCGTACAGGGACCTGGTAGGATCCTGTATGAGCATAGCAGGAAATCCCTTCTTCCTGCAGCATCCTTGCCTTGGCGATGAGGTTGGTCATTGTCCGGGTAGTTCCATCTGTACCGATCACTCCAACGACCGTGGTGACGCCGCTTTGAGTGGCATCCGTAAGTTTAAGCTCAGGTGTCCGGGTATGAAAGCCTCCTTCTCCACCGCCCCCTGCAATATGGACGTGACCATCGATAAACCCGGGAACAAGAACCTTCCCGGTTCCATCAATAACTTGAATAGAATCACAGTGACTTATGCTGATATTATCACTGATCTTCGCTATACGCTTATCGGCAATTAGAATATCTTTAACACCGGCATATTCCGGCTGATAAACTTTAGCTTGTTTAATGAGCTTTAACATGAAAGAAACCCCCTACCTATTAGTTAAAAATTAATCAGGACGGCAGCTATTATAAAAAGGCTGGATAAGCCAACTAAGAGCAGCTGAAACTTAATAATAAATTTAAACCATAATCCCCAGTCAAGACGTGCCGCTCCAAGACTTCCCATAAGAGCAGCAGAGGTAGGTACTATGATATTTGTTAACCCGTCACCCAGCTGAAAGGCAAGGACGGCGACCTGTCGTGTGACACCTGCAATATCAGCAAGCGGGGCCATCAGCGGCATCGTTAAGGCAGCCTGGCCTGAACCAGAAACGACAAAGAAATTGAAGATCGATTGAAAGATGTACATAAACCAGGCAGACAGCACTTCTGGCATTCCGTTGAACACCTGTCCGGCTGAATAGAGAATAGTATTTAGTACTGAAGCAGAAGCTGGATCATCGCCGCCAAGAATAATAATAATTCCCTTGGCCATCCCAACAACCAGGGCAGCGGGAAGCAAGTCTTTTGCTCCTTGGGCAAATCCTTCAGCAATATCATTTACTCTCATGTTATTTAGCTTAAAAATAACCCCAATAACCCCGGCGACAAGACCTATCGTGAAAAATTGGCTCGCAATTTCCGGAATATAGTAGGCGTTTTGAATAACCCCCCAAATAATCCAGACTATCCCGGCTGCGACGGTCAGGATGACAAGCAGGTGTCCTTTTTTAAAGTTGACGTCTAAATCTTTATGTTCAAAATCCTTTCGGAAGTATTCATCTGAGGCATAAGCGAGAGATCTTGCTGGGTTTTTTTTAACCTTATTTGCATATCTCCACGTGTACAACGTTCCGATGACTGTAAAAACAAGCCACATTATGATACGAAATGGGGAACCGGATAGGACAGGAACATCCGAAACTCCTTGGGCAATAGCAACACCGAATGGATTCATCCATGAAGTGGCAAATCCGATCTGTGTAGCCACATATGTGATCATTACTCCGGTTATTGCATCATAGCCGAGTGCAACAACTAAAGGAACAAGTATCATCGCAAAAGCAATCGCTTCTTCACCCATTCCAAATACAGCTCCACCGAGTGAAAATAAAAAGAACAGGATGGGAATAATTAGAGCTTCCTTTCCTTTTGTCTTATCAATTACAGAAAGGATGCCTTCTTCAATGGCTCGTGTTCTCATAATAATGCCGAAAGCACCACCGATAATTATAATGAAGGCTACTACACCGACAGCAGACCCCCATTTATCCCCGCTGACGAGTCCTTCAAAAACATAGTTGAGGAGCCCCGCTCCTCCTCCACCTTCAAATAAGGAGGTTTCAGTCCCTTCTCCACCTTCTGTCGAAAAGCTTTCTGGGATAAGCACTGTTCTCGTTTCCTCCGTACCCGAATTGTTATAGGTCATTTCTTCAGTTTCAAAACTTCCTGCAGGAACAAGATAGGTAAGGATAGCTGCGAATAGTACGACGAAGAATATAATGACGTACGTGTGCGGCATTTCCCAAGCTTTTTTTCGTTTTTGCATTTTGGTTCCCCCCCAATATTTTTCATTCATCGTTATAGATGCAAAATTTGTGCCAACTTTATTTTCTGAATATTTCAAGTGTTAATGGGCTTATTGTGTTAATCTGGTTGTAAAGGGTTCTTATTGTTAGGGCCAAAAAGGATGAAGATGGTTATGAACAATCACTTAACACTAATTACAGGTACTCCAGAAACAAAAGCGGCTCTTCATCGTCAGCTTGAGAATATAATGGGTGAAATCATTGAAATAACAAGTTACGCAGCAGATGAATTTTTACCGGATGTCATTCATGAAGATTTGATCGTTTACTCTTCAGAGTTGATCGAAAGAGAAGCTGGTCATATTGCAGGAGAGAGCTGTACGACACTCACAGCACAGCGGGCTATAAACTACCAGCATATTGACGCCCTGTTTCACCTTCCTGAAGGCAGTAAAGTGCTATGTGTAAATGATACCCGGCAGATGACCGAGCAGACGATTGATACATTAGAAAAAATCGGATTGAACCATATTTCTTATCTTCCGTATTATCCAGGCCTGAAAAAAGGGTGGGAAGGCATAAAGGTGGCGGTGACCCCGGGAGAGGTTCCTATTATTCCAAGGGGAATCGAGCGTGTGGTGGATATCGGGGTCCGATTGATCGATATTACTACTTTAATTGATATTTTGGATCACTTTCAATTGAAGGAACAGCTGGGAGGCCTAATATCGAGCCGCTATACGGGTAAAATTATTGACCTGAGTAAAAAGGTTGTCCAAATGAACCGTAAAACCGAGACTTTAAATGAGCATCTGAAACAAGTTGTTGATGGAGTAAACGATGGCATCATGGCTGTAGACCATAACGGGAAAATCACTGTGTTTAATCCATTCATGGAGGAGTACACAGGTATATCATCTGAACAGGCGGCAGGGAAGAGCCTTTCTCAGCTTTTTAAGCAGCATGATCTCTTGCAATTCCTATCACAGCCCCAGCAAGAAGGAAGGTTTTTTACGATCAACACTTACAATGTGATGGTATATCGCTATCAATGGGAAGATACAAACAGTGTAATTTTTATTTTTAAGAATACAGATGAAACGATTTCAATGGAAAAAGCCGCTCGAAAGCAGCTGACAAAGACAGGCTATATTGCAAAATATCATTTTTCGGATATTATCGGGAAGAGCCCGTCGATTGAACAAACGAAATCCATAGCTAAGAAGCTGGCCCAATCAGATCTTCCTGTACTGATTCAAGGAGAGAGCGGTACAGGGAAAGAATTGTTTGCCAGCGCCATTCATAATCATTCTGAAAATAAGCTGGAGCCTTTTCTAGCTGTGAATTTCAGTGCTCTGCCAGAAGACCTGCTTGAAAGTGAGCTCTTTGGTTATGAAGAGGGAGCATTTACAGGTGCAAAAAAAGGCGGGAAGAAGGGATTGTTTGAGCAGGCGGACGGAGGCACTATTTTTCTTGATGAAATCGGCGATATTAGCTTAAAGCTGCAAGCTCGCCTTCTTAGGGTCATTCAGGAAAAAGAAGTAAGGAAAATCGGCGGCAATAAAAATATTCCTATTCACGTGCGTGTCATCGCAGCAACAAATAAAAATCTCTTAGAATTAATTGAAGCAGGAGAGTTCCGGGAAGATCTATACCACCGGCTTAAGGTATTATACCTTCAAGTTCCCTCGCTTAGAAAAAGGAAAGACGATATTCCAGTTCTTGTAAGTCAATTTCTCATCGAAAATGGAAAACGGGAAAAACAAATTAGTCCGCCCTTAATGGATCGATTAAAGTCTTATAACTGGTACGGAAATGTTAGAGAGCTCCAAAATACGATATCGTATTTAATAACCGTTTCAGAAGGGGGGAAAATTACAAGTGAGGATCTGCCACAATCCGAATTTTTCCAGAAGGGTGAGAGAAAAGGTAAACAGCAGGGGAAGCTTGATCAGAGAAAGCATGAAATCGTCTTATCCATTTTACTTGAGCTTAATAACTCATATAAAAGCGCCAGCAGGAAGAAGATAAGCGAACACAGTAATTTCCTGGGAAACCCCCTCTCAGAACAGCAAGTACGAAAAATAGTAAAGGAACTTGAGGAACTGGGGTATGCAAGGGTTAAAAGGGGGAGAGCCGGCACGGAAATTACATCGGCAGGCCAAAGCTATTTAAACGAACTTCTGCTCTAAGCTGAGCTTGAAAATCAGCGTAAAATCAAGGAAAATAAACGTAACGACAAAATGAAAAGAGGGGCAGCATGAAGCTCGAGTTAAGCCATAATCAGTCGACCCGTTTGAAAATGACGAAGGAGCTGCGCCAGGCCATATCCTTATTACAATATTCTTCTAAGGATATGGTGGAATTTATAAGAGAGCAGGCTTTAGAAAATCCGCTGCTTGAAGTAGAAGAAAGGCAGCCCTCCTCTTATATGGCAAAAGCGGGGGATGTGGAAGACTTCCCTGATCAGGATAAAGACTGGCGCCAGAAGTTAATGGAACAGGTTCAATTTTTAGAACGGCCCTCAGAGGAGAAAAGAGTTATTCTTTTGTTGATTGAAACGCTCGATGAGCATGGTTTTCTTCCTTACTCTCTTCATAAACTTGCTGAACTTTTTCAGCTTTCCGAAGAACTGGTGCGTCAAGGGGTGGAACAGCTCAAACAGCTGGATCCGGGAGGTTTAGGCTGCAGAGGTTTCTCGGATTACTTACTTTTTCAAATTGAGGATTCACATCCTTTAGCTCCAGTCATGCAAAAGCTGATCACTGATCACCTTGAAGATGTAGCTGAGGGGAAGTACAAATACTTAGCTCTGCAGCTGGAAGTAGAAGAAACAGTGATAGAAGAGGCGGTCCAGTCTATCCAGGATCTTCAGCCGCGCCCTCTGCTTACCTCTTCTGCACGGCCGGAATACATCATTCCTGATTTTTATTTAATTAAATCAGGCGGCTGTTATGAGGTTCACATCAATGATGGAATCATGCCGAGGGTGCGTTTGAATTCGTTGTACAGCGAATATAAGGATCTCGGTGAAGATTTTATAAAAGAAGCTTATAATCAGGCTTCCTGGCTTCTGAGAAGCATAGACAGACGGCAGACGACGATGAGAACAGTCGCTCAAAGCATAGTGGATAAGCAGACCGGTTTCTTTGATAGAGCCGAAGAGCCATTTAAACCGCTGACGCTTCGATTAATCGCTGAGGAGCTCGGCATCCATGAATCAACAGTCAGCCGCACCATTGCTTCTAAATATATCGAAACAGATACAGGTCCTATACCGTTGACGATGTTTTTTACATCCAGTCTATCTAACTCGCAAGGTGAGGATGTATCCTCTTCGCACGTTAAGGACTTGATCCTTCAATATATTAAAGAAGAGGACAAGCGAAGGCCGTTATCAGACCAGAAAATTAAAGAACGACTGCAACAGGAGCACCATATTCAGGTGTCCCGCCGAACGATCGCTAAATACAGGGAAGGCCTTCATATTCTTTCTTCTGTAAAAAGAAAGCACCAGGCTTGAAACAACAATGACAAATAAAGGAGATTATCAAATATGAATTCATATATACAAGAACAAATTCGCACGTATCAGGAAAAAAATAAGCAAACAGGACGTCTTTTAATTAAATGTCCTGACCAGCCTGGGATCGTCTCTGCTGTCACACAGTTTTTGCATAAGCATGAGGCCAATATTATCGAGTCCAACCAGTATACGACAGATCCGCATAACGGACTGTTCTTTATGAGGATAGAATTTGATTCGCCGCGCCTCCCTGAAGAAGAAGGTGTCCTGCGCGAGAAGTTCGGAGAGATCGGTGATCAGTTTAATATGACGTGGACGTTAAAAGGAGCTTACGATATTAAGAAAACCGCAATTTTTGCTTCAAAAGAGCTTCACTGTCTGCGCGAACTTCTTCTTGAGTGGCAGAGCGGTGATTTAATTGCCGACATTAGAATGGTCGTCAGTAACCACGAAGATGCGAAAGAGCTGGTAGAATCATTTAACCTGCCGTTTTATCACATTCCGGCGAATAAACATATTCGCAAGCAGGTAGAAGAGCAGCAGCTCCAGCTTTTAAAGGAGCATGATATTGATGTGATTGTGCTGGCCCGCTACATGCAGATTCTAACACCTGATTTCGTAGCGGCCCACCCGTTTAGGATTATTAACATCCACCATTCGTTCCTTCCTGCATTTATCGGGGCAAACCCTCACAAGCGTGCCCATGAAAGAGGAGTGAAGCTGATTGGAGCCACGTCTCATTACGTAACAAATGACTTGGATGAAGGACCGATTATTGAACAGGACATTATGCGCGTTGATCACCGTGACAGCGTAGACGACCTGAAGAAAATGGGACGTTCGGTTGAGCGTAGTGTACTTGCACGTGGAGTGAAATGGCACTTAGAGGACCGCCTGATCGTTCACGAAAATAAAACCATTGTTTTTTAAATAGACAGCGGGGTGCTCTAGTTGCAAAAACAAGTTCCGTTCTTTATGGTGCTGTTTGCCGCGGCACTATGGGGAACCACCGGAACAGCTCAGACCTTTTTGACGAACAGCCATCCTATATCTGTAGGGGCGATGCGTTTAGCTGTTGGCGGGTTATTTTTACTAATAGTCGCAATAGGTATAAAGAAGTTCTCATTCAGGAGGCTGCCTCGTAAACCATTGATATTTGCTGCTCTCTGCATGGCTGGCTACCAGCCTTTTTTCTTTTCGGCCGTGAATATGACTGGAGTTGCCATTGGTACAGTGGTAGGCATTGGAAGTGCACCAATTATGGCAGGGCTGATGGACTGGCTGTTTCTCAAGCGGAAAAAAACGGCGCGGTGGTGGCTGGCGACATTACTTTCTATTTTAGGCTGCTTTGTTCTCTTTTTAAATGGGGAAGCTGTCGTTATACAGCCCTTAGGTATTCTATTTGCTTTGGCGGCAGGCCTTTCTTTTGCAGGCTATACGCTGCTAAGTGAAAGGCTTATAGGGTATGAATCCCCAGTCTCGGTCACAGCAGTTATCTTCTGTATGAGTGCTGTTATATTAAGCCCGTTTCTATTGATTTTCGATATTTCATGGGTGCTTCAGTCAAATGGAATGCTCGTCAGCCTCCACCTTGGTATTGCTGCAACAGGGGTGGCTTACCTTTTATTTTCAAAAGGGCTTGTACGTGTACCTGGGTCTACCGCTGTCACTCTGTCAATAGTAGAACCTTTGACTGCTGCACTGCTAGGGGTGTTTATCGTAGGGGAAAGCTTCTCATTTCTCTCCTGGATGGGAATGATCTTTATTTTCCTAGGCCTGACGATTTTGTCCCTTCCGGCTGGAGTGTTTAAAAATAGGGAAGCTAAGCTTAGGAATATTTCTTAAGATGCGATGCTCATTATAAAAAAGCTTCGAATAGAAGAATTGTTCCCTTCACAGTCAATAGAGAAACGGGCCGGGGGAAACGATCCGCTTTCCATGGGCGAACGGTGAGCTTCCTCGGGCTATGCCCTCAGGGACTCAACCTGTTCTGTTATACCATTGGAGTCTCACCGTTTCCCCTGACCCTTTACCGTAATGAGAACGAACGGCAAGTAGGAATTTCTTTTTTCATCAATGAATTTTAGGAAATAGAGCGTTCCGTTTTTTCAATTACTTGGTGAAGGGGCGGGGAAATTGCGAGACTCCTGCAGGGTGAAGAGCCAGAGGCTCGGCGGCTCCCTGCGGAAAGCGAGTGATTTCACCAGCCCCCTTGGTTCCATTTTTGATAAACGGAACTCCTTTTTCCATCCTTTAAAGAGAGAAGGGAACAAGGAAATTGTGAGACTCCTGCAGGGAGAAAGAGCCAGAGGCTCGGCTGCTCCCCGCTAAAAAGCGAGTAAATTCCCAGCCCTCTTGATACAATTTTGCTAAATGAAAACTCGTTTATATATCGTTTTAAACATCAAAAGGCTGTCCCAGTAAGTCTGTTTAGACTTCGGGACAGCCTTTTGTTATATGAAAAGGGGGAGGCCTTTTGATTTAGACAGTTTTAGGATTCTGGTTGAAGCAGCGCTTATACATCCACTTATAGTCATCAAGCTTGATGTCACGCGGATTACCTGCTGTTTGTGGTTCACCCATCGCTGCGTCTGCAAAACGGTCAATTGCTTTTTTATCTGTAGGTACACCTTGGTCTGCAAGGTTAGGTACATCAAGATCTTCAACAAGCTCGTACATCCAGCTGGCTGCTTTAGCTGCTTCTTCCGTTGACATCTGATAAGTGTCGATGCCGAATGCCAGCGCCATACGTGCGAACTTTTCAGGGGTATCTTTCCAGTTAAACTCCATTACAGGCCCCATCATAGCTGCTGCACACTGACCGTGTGCTACTGGGATGATCCCGTCTAGAGACTGACTCATAGCGTGAGCCACACCAGCAGATTCACTTCCATATGAAAGTCCTGCAAGCATTGCTGCTTGAGCCATTACGTAACGAGCTTCAAGGCCTGTACCGTCTGCATAAGGACGACAAATATATTTCGCACCAGAGTCAGTGATCAGCTGAGCGAATTTCATAGTGTAGCCCTTCGATCACGTGAGCCAGTGCATCAATACCTGTCATTGCCGTTACATGTGGAGGCATAGATGTGGGAAGCTCAGGATCAATGATTGTAAGGTGGGCTGCGGTTAATGGCCCTACAGTGTTGAATGTGAATTCACGATCTTCATCAGTGATAACTGGCCGCTGAGTAACTTCAGATCAAGTATCTTCTGTAGTTGGGAGCGTAGTTAGTGGCAGAATACGGTTTTTAAGTTGTTTTTTACCTTCCACCGCTTTATAGTCCAGTACAGAACCTTTCGCCATTAATTAACATACATTGCTGTTCCATACGTTGTACTCCTTTATCAACAAATCGTTTAATTTGTTAATAAATTATTTAACGTTCTTAACAATATCAGTTTGAAAAAATGTTGTCAAAGGAAATAGAAAAATAAAAAATCTATAGCCTATGAGCTGGTAAGGCTTAAAGCACATTAAAAGAATTTTATTTTTGACAAGCTCGAATAATTCGTTAAGATAAAGTTTGTAAAGAAAAAACTTCACAAATTTAACTCTTATGACCGAGAGGAGGTCGTAAATGGCTTACAATCAAGAGGAAAAGGCACGAGCTTCCATTGATGAGGCCAAATCATTGGTCATTGATTCAATTGCGGAGACGATGGATTTATATGGGGTTACCCGAAGTGCAGGAACTTTATATGGGACCATGTACTTTGAAAAAGATATGACGCTCGATGAAATGCGGGAGAAGCTCGGAATGAGCAAGCCCAGTATGAGTACAGGAGTGAAGAAGCTTCAGGAATATGACATCGTGAAAAAGACGTTCCGCAAAGGCACGCGCAGGCAGACGTATGTAGCTGAAAAAGATTTCTTTCAGTTTTTTGCGAACTTTTTTTCGAAAAAGTGGCTGCGCGAAGCAAAGGTTAACTTAAGTGCTATTTATAAGGCTCAAAAAGAGCTCGAACAGATATTGGCGGACGATAACCTTGATGAAGACTTGCGGGAAGAAGCTGAACGGGCTTATCACCAAATGGAGGCTTCCATCCCTTATTATCACTGGCTGCAAAAATTAGTTGTTTCTATCGAGAGTGGAGAGCTTTTTGATAAGATTCCGATAGACGAAGAGCCAAAAAATAAGTAAAAACAGAAGATACGCCTTTCGAAAATAACGGACTGTTATTTGCGGGAGACGTACGCCTTTTATAACTTACAGAAAATTCAGAAAAATTACGACTGAGTAACTGATAGGAGTGAAGCTAATGAAAGATCAACCGAATAATAATTCCTTTATAAAAAATAATGCAGCAGCGATTATTTTAGTTTCGATATTGGCACTATTCACAGTTTATATTGCCTTTACTAGTGAAAACATCCAGTGGGGCGGTTTCATTGCGATGATTGTCTTTTACGCATTTGTCTATTATATCGGTGCTGTTATGGCTTCGAAAAAATCGACTTCGCTTTCGGACATGATGGTTGCAAAACGCAGTATGCCTTTAGGTGTGGCGATGTTTACAATGTCTGCAACGTGGGTTGGAGGCGGTTATGTTAATGGTACCGCAGAATCTACTTATGTGGACGGTCTGGTATGGGCTCAGGCTCCATGGGGGTATGCTCTAAGTTTAATTATCGGTGGTATATTCTTTGCCAGAAAGATGCGCCGCTACGAATTTATGACAATTATTGATCCGCTTGAACAGCGGTTTGGAAAGAAGATGGCTGGAGTCCTGTACATTCCTGCCTTACTGGGAGAAATGTTCTGGAGTGCAGCGATCTTAACTGCTTTAGGTACTACTTTCGGGACAATTTTAAACATAGATTTTACCACATCTATTATTCTTTCCGGTGTTATTGCTATAGCTTATACTGTTGCCGGAGGCATGTGGGCCGTTGCCTATACGGATGTCTTCCAGATGGCTATTCTATTAATTGGTTTATTTCTAGTCCTTCCTTTTGCGTTAGGGCACGTCGGAGGGATAGGGAAGGCATGGGGGAGCTACTCGGCAGAACTTGGATCTTATGCGAACCTATTTCCTCCGTTAGATGCACTGAGCGATCCTGAATGGGGGAATTACCTCTGGAATTGGCTCGACTTTGCTTTATTATTGATTTTCGGGGGTATCGCCTGGCAGGTTTACTTCCAGCGTGTACTTTCCGCACGTGACGAAAAAACAGCGATGTGGCTGTCAATCACAGCTGGTGTTATTTGCATGATTGCAGCTGTTCCAGCAGTAATTGTTGGAGTTGTAGGGTTTAACATTGATTGGGCGGCAATGGGACTTCCTGCGCCAGACAACGCGTCTGTCATTCTCCCGCACGTCCTGCGTTATTTAACACCTGAACTTGTTGCCGCGATAGGTCTTGGAGCATTAGCCGCCGCGGTTATGTCTTCCATGGACTCTTCCATTTTATCTGCCTCTTCTATGGCGTCATGGAACATTTATCGCCCATTAATTAACCCTAAGGCTGACGATGCTAAGCTTAAGAAAGTGATTAAGCGCACGATTATTATTGTCGGTGTCGGTGCGATGATTATTGCCATGAATGTTCAAAGTGTTTATACGCTGTGGTACTTGGCGTCAGACTTAGTCTATACCATTCTGTTCCCACAGCTGACAATGGCGCTGTTCTATAAAAACGCCAACCTTTATGGATCAATTGCTGGTTTCTGTACAGCTCTGTTCTTAAGACTTGGAGGAGGAGAGCCTGCCTTAGGACTTCCTGTAATCCTGCCGTATCCAATGGTCGAGGACGGAATTGTCCTATTCCCATTCCGTACACTTGCTTGTATTTCAGCGTTCGTCATGATTTTTGTTGTGTCAGAATTAACGAAGAAGAAATGCAAGCCGCAGTCTCTCATTCTGCCTTCTGAGAAGAAAAAATCTGCATAAAATGATGAGAAAAACCTGTTTCCTCTATTTGAGAGGGAATAGGTTTTTTTCTATGTTAACCCGATAGTGAAACGAGGGGGCTCGGCAGCTCACCGCTAAAAGCTAGTGATTTCCCAGCCCCCTTTCTCTTTTATTCGTAAACGGAACTCGCTTGCCTTTTTTCTAATGCAGCTATTAATTTGGTGATAAATTGAGCTGATAGGTATGTAGGAGTTCCATAAGAGTAGGAAGGTAGTTTCCATCTCTTCCAGTAACAGAATCCGCAGCTGTCAATGAATTGAGTACGGCTTCTTCCACAGCTTCTCCTGCTGCACGAAAAGCATGATCGATCTCTTCCTCATGGATTGTGCTAATAGAAAGAAGCTCGCCGTCTGGCTCATGGGGGATCTTTGCAGCTGTCGAAAATCCGATAGCGATATCACCGCTTCCGTTGGAAATGATGCTCCCTGTGCGCGAAAGGCCGGTGACACTCCGCTTAAGAATCCGGTTAAGCTGTCGTTGAGAAACGGGAAGGTCACAGGCAACAATGATCATAACGGAACCCTTATCGGGAGTTTCATGAGCTTTTATCTTCTGGCTCAGCTTTTTTCCTATAGGATGGCCACTTATCGATAAGTCACTAAGCTTGCCAAAGTTGGTAATCACTAATACTCCGACTGTGTACGTGCCATGGGGTAAATGAATCACACGTGATGAAGTACCGACTCCCCCTTTTAAGGAATAGCAGACCATGCCTGTTCCTGCTCCGACTGATCCCTCTTTTACGTCCTTGGAAGCTTCATTTAATGCCTGCCTTACGTGCTCATTTTTAACAGGTTGAGCACGTATGTCATTAAGAATCATATCGTTACATTCACCAATGACCGGATTTACGGTCCCTGTCGTCCGGCCAATTTGCGGATGGCGCTCAAGCATATAATCGATAACGGCTTCGGCAGCTGTTCCGATACTTAATGTATTAGTCAGGACGATAGGGGTCTCTAATGATCCGAGCTCATTTAACTGGATTGTCCCCATAGTTTTGCCAAACCCATTTATAACGTGAGAGGAAGCTATAAGCTTTTCTTCAAACAGACTGTCTTGATGGGGGACGATTGCTGTAACTCCGGTCTGCTTATCCCCATCACTTAATGTAACCTGTCCGACTGTAACTCCTTCTACATCCGTTATGGAATTTACCGGTCCAGCATCAAGTTCTCCTATTTTAATTCCAAGGTCACGAATTCGAGCAGTCCTCACATGAATTTCCTCCTTGCATTTTTATGAGTAATTATACAGAAAAAAGCATATATATTGCATAAAATAGAATTTATTTCCAAAATTTCAAGCGTCAAGAAGACTTTTGTCAAATTTTTTTACAAAAAAATGATGACGCTTTCATATAATTCGTAAATTCTGAAAACTCCAATCATTGCAGGCGATTTCGGGCAAAACCAAAAAATCTGAATTTTTTGATTAAACCGCTCGAAAGCCTCTATAATCGCATTCTCTACGTGAAAAGTCGTTTTCTTCATGCTATACTAGTTACAAACTGAAAAAAACAGAATTTTGTCACTTTTGCGCAGAACTTCGATGAATAGTTAATGAGGGGGAACATATATGCAAAAACACGGATATCCAATCCCACAAGGATTATATCATCCAGAGAACGAACATGAAGCTTGCGGCATTGGGATGCTTGCAAATATTGATGGAACAAAATCACATAGCATTGTGGAAAACGCCATTACCATTCTCTGTAACTTAGAACACCGCGGAGGCCAGGCGGCCGATGTCAGCACAGGGGACGGAGCAGGAATCTTAACTCAAATTCCTCATTACTTTTTCGAGAAGCAGTGTGAAAAAGAAGATATTGAGCTACCTCCTGAGGGCCAGTATGGAGTCGGAATGGTATTTCTTCCGGAGGATCACCAGTCTCGTATGCACTGTAAGAGAGTATTTGAGAGGATCGTTGAAGAAGAAGGGCAGCAATTCCTGGGCTGGCGTACGGTTCCGATCAATGACTCTTTTGTAGGAAAAGACGCGAAAAAGACAAAGCCGTTCATCCGTCAGGCTTTTATCGCTCCTGCGGAAGGAATTACGGAGCATTTAGATATAGAACGCCGCTTATACATTATTAGAAAGCGTGCCGAAATTGAAATGGCTAAGGAAGAAGGGTATGACGATTTCTATATCAGCAGCCTTTCTTCCAGAACTATCGTATATAAAGGAATGCTCATTCCAGAGCAGCTGGACTCTTTTTATATCGACTTGAACCACCCAGACTTTAAGACCGCTTTAGCCCTGGTCCACTCTCGTTTCAGTACGAACACATTTCCAAGCTGGAAGAGATCTCACCCGAACCGTTTTACGATTCACAACGGGGAATTCAACACCCTCCGTGGAAACGTAAACTGGATGAGAGCGAGACAGGAACTTTGCAGCTCTTCACACTTCAGTGATGAAGATTTAGAAAAGCTGCTGCCTGTTATTGATTCAAATGGAAGTGACTCTTCCATGTTTGATAACGCTTTTGAATTCTTATATTTATCTGGACGCTCTCTTGCGCATACAGCGATGATGATGGTTCCGGAGCCGTGGGCAAATGATGATTCCATTCATCCGAAAAAGCGTGACTTTTACGAGTATCACAGCTGCTTAATGGAGCCTTGGGACGGACCGGCAGCCTTGGCTTATACCGACGGAAAGAAGATCGGTGCCTGCCTTGACCGTAATGGTCTGCGTCCTGCCCGTTATTATGTCACAAAAGACGGCATGATCGTGCTTGGATCAGAAGTGGGCGCATTAGATATTTTTGCTGATGACATTCTTTATAAAGATCGTCTTCACCCAGGAAAGATGCTGTTAGTCGACCTGGAAAAAGGAGAAATCATTCCTGATGAAGAAATCAAGCTTGAAGTTGCCAGCCAGGAGCCTTATGGCGAGTGGCTGAAGGAATATAAAATGGACTTAGAAGAACTTCCAAAGGCAAAAGAAGAGCCGAATCATAAGGTTGAAAGTTTAATTGACCATCAGCTTGCATTTGGCTATACCACAGAAGAGCTCAACAAAATCTTGAAGCCTCTCGTTTCCGGCGGAAAAGATCCTGTAGGCTCTATGGGATATGACTCCCCGCTTGCTGTTCTTTCTAAGAAGCCTCAACTGCTTTACAGCTATTTCAAACAGCTGTTTGCACAAGTTACAAACCCTCCAATTGACGCAATTCGTGAAAAGATTATTACGATGGTTGAAACGACGATTGGAGCCGAAGGAAACCTTGTTGATCCAAAACCGGAAAGCTGCCGCAAAATCCGCTTGGCGACTCCGGTGCTTAGAAACGACCAGCTGGAGCAGCTGCGCCAGCAGGATCTTAACGGCTTTAAAACGAACACTCTTTCTATTTTGTTTGACGCTAAAGAAGACGGGAACGAAATGGAAAAAGCACTGGAGGAGCTGTTTGTTAAAGCGGATGAAGAAATTGCGAGCGGCACCACACTATTAATTTTATCCGACCGCGGAGTTAATAAGAGCAAAGCCGCTATTCCGGCACTTCTTGCGGTTTCAGGACTTCACCACCACCTCATCCGTCAGGGTACTCGTACAAAAGTAAGCCTGCTTCTTGAGTCTGGTGAGCCTCGCGAAGTGCACCATTTTGCGACATTGTTAGGTTATGGAGCGGAAGGAATCAACCCTTATCTTGCGTTTGATTCAATAAGTGATCTTATGGATAAAGGGTCCCTGGATGTGGATACTCTTGATATTGCGGTCAATCGCTATATCAATGCGGTTACGGATGGTGTGATTAAAGTCCTATCTAAAATGGGTATCTCGACTATCCAAAGTTACCGCGGAGCTCAAATTTTTGAAGCTGTCGGTATTCACCCTGACGTTATTAACCGTTATTTCACTCGTACGTCTTCACGCTTAGGCGGGATCGGCATGGATATTATTGAAAAAGAAGTATTGATGCGTCACGCCAATGCGTATGGCGACGAGCGTAAGAGTGATAAGAAGCTCGATGCCGGTGACGATTATCAGTACCGTGCCAATGGTGAAGATCATCAGTACAATCCAAAAACTATTCATACGCTGCAGCACGCATGTCGTACGAATGATTATGATCTATTTAAGTCGTACTCTAAGATGCTGACAGATGAAACGAATAATCTGCAGTCGCTGCGCGGTTTGATTTCGTTTAAGGAACGCCCATCAATTCCTATTGATGAAGTTGAATCTGTAGAAGATATCTGCAAGAGATTCAAGACAGGTGCGATGTCTTATGGTTCCATCAGTAAGGAAGCACACGAAGCGCTTGCCATTGCGATGAACCGTGTAGGCGGACGAAGCAATACAGGGGAGGGCGGAGAAGACCCTGACCGTTTTACTCCAGATGAAAACGGAGATTCCCGCCGAAGCTCCATTAAACAGGTAGCTTCCGGCCGTTTCGGTGTTACCAGTCATTATCTTGTCAATGCTGATGAGATTCAGATTAAAATTGCCCAAGGTGCGAAGCCGGGAGAAGGCGGACACCTGCCAGGCAAGAAAGTTTATCCGTGGGTTGCTGAGGTTCGTGGATCTACCACAGGTGTAGAACTTATTTCACCTCCTCCGCACCATGACATCTATTCGATTGAGGACTTGGCTGAATTGATTCATAACCTGAAGAACGCCAACCCTAAAGCGCGTATCAGCGTTAAGCTCGTTTCTGCCGTTGGTGTAGGAACTATTGCTGCAGGGGTAGCCAAAGGACGTGCCGACCTAGTGCTGATCAGCGGATATGACGGCGGTACAGGAGCAGCCCCTCGAACAAGCTTGAAGCATACTGGTCTTCCGTGGGAAATCGGCTTAGCTGAAACCCATCAGACGCTTATGCTTAACCGTCTCCGTGACCGTATTGTTGTAGAGACAGACGGTAAGATGATGACGGGCCGAGATGTAATTGTGGCTACTCTGCTTGGAGCTGAAGAATATGGCTTCTCCACAGCCCCGCTCGTTGTCCTTGGCTGTGTCATGATGAGAGTTTGTCACCTAAACACATGTCCAGTAGGTATCGCTACACAGGATCCTGAATTAAGAAAGAAATATGCAGGTGACCCTGAACACGTAGCGAACTTCATGCGATTCATCGCACAGGAAGCCAGAGAGATTATGGCTGAACTAGGTTTCCGTACGATTAATGAAATGATTGGCCGTACAGATATCCTTCAGACCAATGACAATATCGATCACTGGAAAGCTAAAGGTGTAGATATTTCGGCCCTTCTGTTTAAGCCTGAAATGGATGAAGAAGTCGGCCGTTATGCTACAGAAAAGCAGAATCATGGCTTAGAAAAAACAATCGATAATGAAGAGCTTCTGCCTATGTTTAAAGACGCCATCGAAAAAGGTGAACGTGTCACAGGCACAGGCTCAATCCGCAACATTCACCGTGTAACAGGAACAATTTTAGGAAGCGAAATCCCCCGCCGTTTTGGTGAAGAAGGCCTTCCAGAGGATACAGTTGATCTAACGTTTAAAGGTTCAGCAGGACAAAGCTTCGGAGCCTTTATTCCTAAAGGGATGACACTTCGATTAGTTGGAGACGCCAATGACTATGTTGGTAAAGGTCTGTCCGGCGGTAAAATTATCGTTCGTCCATCCAAGAAATCAACCTTTGTTCCTGAAGAGAATACAATCGCAGGAAACGTATGCTTCTATGGAGCTTCTGAAGGAAGAGCTTTCGTTAACGGACTTGCAGGCGAGCGTTTCTGTGTCCGTAATAGTGGAGCAGAAGTTGTCGTCGAAGGAGTAGGAGACCACGGCTGTGAATATATGACAGGCGGTAAAGTGGTTGTTTTAGGAGGTACAGGCCGTAATTTTGCGGCAGGTATGTCCGGAGGAACGGCTTATGTCCTTGATGAGGCGGATAATTTCATTGCCAAGTGCAATACAGAACTTGTCCAGGTAGCGCCAATAGAAGATGATGAAGAAATCACAGAGCTTTATAAGTTAATCCAGCAGCATGTCGAGTATACGGACAGCCCGAAAGGCCAGAGAATTCTAGACAATTGGGAAGAAGTTCTTCCTAAATTCAAACGAGTAATTCCTGAAGCGTACCTTAACATGCAGCAGAGAATAAAAGTGCTTAAAGAAAGCGGACTTAGCAAGTTTGATGCTGAAATGACGGCTTTTGAAGAAAGCACAAAAGAACCAGTAAAAGCTTAACTAATATTACAACAGGAGGGGATTCGATGGGAAAGCCAACTGGGTTTATGGAGTACAATCGGCAGACACTGAAAGAACGGGATCCTGCTGAGCGTACGAAAGACTGGGAGGACTATACACTTCCTCTGACTGATGAAGAAGTCCAATTACAGGGAGCACGCTGCATGGACTGCGGTGTGCCTACCTGCCAGACGGGAATGGAAATTAACAAATCAACGACAGGTTGTCCTGTCTATCACCTGATTCCTGAATGGAATGACCTTGTTTATAACGGCCAGTGGAAAGAAGCCTTGAAAAAAGAACACGAAATGAACAACTTCCCGGAATTCACGGGGTTCGCCTGCCCGGCACCGTGTGAAGGGGCTTGTGTACTTGGGATTAACGAGCCTCCGGTAGCCATCCGTACAGTTGAACGCTCTATTATTGAAAAAGGCTTTGAAAACGGCTGGGTGAAACCAGAGCCTCCAAAGCAGCGTACAGGAAAGCATGTAGCAGTTGTAGGATCAGGACCAGCGGGCTTAGCGGCAGCTGCCCAGTTAAACAAAGCTGGTCACTTTGTAACAGTATATGAGCGTAATGATCGTGTAGGCGGACTATTAACATATGGAATTCCTGAAATGAAACTTCCTTATTCGATTGTTAAACGCCGTATAGATATTTTAGAGCAAGAAGGCATTAAGTTTGTTACGAATACAGAAGTCGGCCGTCATTTCCCGGTTTCTCGCCTTCGTGAAGAATATGATGCGGTTATCCTTTGCGGAGGTGCTACAGTTCACCGCAACATCGAAGTTGAAGGCAGAAGCTTAAAAGGAATTCACTATGCAATGGATTTCCTTCATTCCAATACGAAGAGCTTATTAGATTCTGACCTTAAAGATGGCAACTATATCTCCGCTAAAGACAGAGACGTTATCGTTATCGGCGGTGGAGATACTGGTACTGACTGTCTGGCTACTTCTGTCAGACATAACTGTAAGAGCCTGACACAGTTTGATATTTATGATAAGAAGAGTGAAGACCGAGATGACCTGACGAACCCTTGGCCGCAGTATCCGATCGTTCACCGCGTTGAATACGGCCATAACGAAGCAGCAGCAAACCTCGGGCGCGATCCAAGAGCATATGCGGTGATGACGAAGAAATTTGTCGGAGACGAAAACGGCCGTGTTAAAGAGGTTCACACAGTTAATGTTGAACTAATTTTCGACGAGCATGGCAACCGCGAACGCCGTGAAATCCCAGGTACCGAAAAAGTATGGAAAGCCGATCTTGTCCTGCTTGCTATCGGATTTAGCGGTCCAGACCAGGATCTTATCGAAAAAATTGGAGTGGAAACGACAGAACGCACCAACATTAAAGCAGAGCATGAAGATTACAGAACAAACGTAGAGGGCGTTTTTGCAGCAGGAGATATGCGCAGAGGCCAAAGCTTGATCGTTTGGGCTATCAACGAAGGACGCGGAGCAGCGCGAGAGTGTGACCGCTACTTGATGGGTTCCACTGTTTTACCATAAAACGGATACAGAAGAACTAGACTTAATAACAGTCTAGTTCTTTTTTTGTGTTGAAAAAAATCCAGCTTTGAGGATTTTGATGGAATTTGTATAATTCTTGTTTGAGAGACAGATAAATAAGGTAAGTAAAGAGTAATACAACTTGCAGGGAGGATTCAGGATGATTCGTACAATTTTAATGATTATAGGCGCAATCGTAGTTATAGGATTTATTTTATCAATGCTATAAAAAACATGGAAAGAGCTCAACCTTAATGAAAAGGTTGAGTTTTTTACGTTTGAGGTACTTTCCCTTAAAATGATCCATTCAAGGAGCCTTGAATTAAAAAAGTTACAGAGGTGATGGAATGAAAAAGGTTTCAGCAGTATTTTGGGTATCTCTTTTTATATGTGGAATTGTTGTAGTATTTGGGGGAATTTCTCCAGATAAGCTGCAAACTATTACAGCCAGCATAACCGGCTTCTTTTCGGACATATTTGGCTGGTATTACTTATTAATCGTTGTCTTAATGCTTTTATTTTGTACATATTTAATCTTCTCAAGACTTGGTAAAATCAAGCTTGGAAAAAAAGATGACGAGCCGGCGTTCAGCCTTCCTACGTGGTTTGCAATGTTATTTAGCGCCGGAATGGGAATGGGCCTTGTATTCTGGACAACAGCGGAACCGGCTTCCCATGCATTTTCAGCTCCGCCGGCTGCAGAGGCAGGTTCAGGTCAGGCTATAAAAGACGCACTGAAATATTCTTTCTTTCACTGGGGTGTCCACGCGTGGGCGGTTTATGGGGTGGTTGCTCTTTCTCTGGCTTATTTCAAATTTCATAACGGCTATAAAGGATTGATCAGCGCAACGCTTATCCCTTTATTCGGAAAGAAGAGTATGAGTGGCTGGCCGGGTAAGATTATCGACATCTTAGCGGTTGTAGCTACGGTTGTAGGGGTAGCCTCTACACTAGGGTTCGGTTCTGCGCAAATTAAAGAAGGGCTTGTCTTTCTGTTCAATTTACCTAATACGTTTGGCCTTCAGCTCATTGTGTTAGTTGTTTCCACCTTACTCTTTATCGTTTCTGCATGGACGGGAATCAGCAGGGGCATTAAGTATTTGAGTAACATAAATATGGGGCTTGGTTTCCTGCTGATGCTGATGCTGTTTATTATCGGACCGACAGTCTTAATTTTAAATATGTTTACTTCTACGCTTGGAGCGTATTTAACAGATTTCTTCAACATGAGCTTCCGGCTTGCCCCTTTAGATGAGGAAAACCGGACGTGGATCAATAACTGGACGATCTTTTACTGGGCCTGGTGGATATCCTGGTCTCCGTTTGTGGGGATCTTCATTGCACGAATATCTAAAGGCCGTACGATTAAAGAATTTATGCTTGGTGTACTCATTGTCCCGTCAATCGTCTGCTTCATTTTCTTTGCAGTTTTCGGCGTTTCTGCCCTGGATTTAGAGCAAAAAGGAATTGCCTTAATCTCAGAATTCCCTATGGAAACGGCGACTTTTGGGATGCTGGCCCAATATCCATTAGGGTTCTTAATGTCGATACTCACTATTTTTGTAGTTGCGATTTTCTTCATCACTTCTGCAGATTCAGCAACATTCGTATTAGGAATGTTAAGTACAGGAGGCACCTTAAACCCACCGAGTGCTGTAAAAATCATCTGGGGTGTTGTTCTCTCAGCAATGGCAGCGAGTGTCGTATATTTTGGAGGTACGGCAGGTTTGCAGAACGTCCTGATCATAGCAGCTCTCCCTTTTTCTGTGGTAATCCTGCTTATGGGGGCATCCTTCTTTAAGGCAGCCCGCAGTGAAATATCTACAAATGTGAAAAGAAAGTAAGAAGAAGCTCATCGATTTTTCAGCCGGTGAGTTTTTTATGATAAATCGACAGTATTAGTTAATAGATACAAGGATATAAAAGGAAAGAAAAGAATTATAAATATATATTTACATCAGTGGATTTTTTGGTATGATATAGAGGGATTTAGTCATAAATCGCTATATTTTGCAAGAAAGGGGATACAGCATATGCTTACATCTCTTTATTTGGTTTCACTGACTGTTTTACTCACCTTTTTAATTATGTTTGCCGTGGACAATATTCAAACGGCTCGCAAAAGAAGAAAAAAGGCGGTTCAAAATACAGATCAAGTTACACCAGCGCTGGAACTACACCAGCAGGGGTAGTATATTATAGATAAGTTAAGCAATTATTTTTAGGATTTAGCTTGCAGGGAGACTTAGGTTTCTGTGCAAGCTTCTTTTTATGTCTATATAAAACAGGTGAAATAAGTTTCATCCACTTCTGCAAAACGCAGAGAGAGTGAAGACTGCGAAGACTCCTGAGGGAAAATGGTCGATCAGAGACCCCTCAGGCGAGGTTTGGAGGCTCTAATAATAAAAGTTGTTCGATTAAGGTCGGCACGTTCTGCGCCAACATCGAACGAACCCGCATCGTGTGGGGCCGCGGAAAGTGAAACGGTCTTTCGCTCCGGAAGCCAAGGTGTTTTCTGTTTTTAAGTCAGCAGTGAAAGTTAACAGAGCTTTATATATAATAAAAGGAAGACATAAAGGAGGCGGATCGAATGAAAGAACAAGTGCAATTACATAAAGATCAGTTTATTGATGAATTAAAACAGTTCCTCCAGATTCCAAGCATCTCAGCTCTGTCTGAGCACAAACAAGATGTCCAAAAGGCAGCCAAGTGGCTGGCAAATTCATTAGAAAAGATAGGAATGGAGAATGTTGAAGTTATTGAAACAGACGGGCACCCAATCGTGTATGGAGACTGGCTTCATGCCGAAGGAAAGCCAACCGTTTTAGTGTATGGGCACTACGACGTTCAGCCTTCGGATCCCTTAGAACTGTGGGAAACACCTCCGTTTGACCCGGTTGTTCGTGATGGAAAAATCTTTGCCCGCGGCGCTACAGATGATAAGGGTCAGCTGATGATTCACGTCAAAGCGGCTGAGCTTTTAATGAAAGAGAATAATGGAAAACTTCCGATAAACATGAAGTTCTGCATAGAAGGTGAAGAAGAAGTCGCAAGCCCTAACTTGTCTCCTTTTATCCAAAATAACAAAGAAAAGCTGTCAGCTGATGCAGTGGTTGTTTCGGATACTTCTTTTATTAATAAAAAACAGCCCGCAATTTGCACATCGCTTAGAGGAGCGCTTGCTTTAGAAATAAAGCTCAAGACGGCAAACACGGATCTGCACTCCGGTTCTTACGGCGGAGGTGTGCCAAATGCGGTTCATTCGATCGTCCGCTTGTTAGAATCTCTGCATGATGAAAAAGGGAAAGTAAAGGTAAAAGGCTTTTACAAAGGCGTGCCTGAGCCTGCAGGTGACCTGCGAAAAGAAGTCGCGGAAATTCCGTTTGACGAAGAAGAGATGAGAAATGAGCTTGAAATAGAAGAGTTATATGGAGAAGAAGGGTTTACCTTTAATGAGCGGACAGGCATAAGGCCAACTCTTGAAATCAATGGAGTCGGCGGAGGCTTTCAGGGAGAAGGGTTAAAAACGATTGTCCCAAGTGAAGCGGTCGCTAAAATCAGCTGCCGGCTCGTAGGGGAACAGGATCCAAGCGAAGTATATGACAGAATCCTGGAACACGTAGAAAAGTATAAGCCGTCCGGCAGCCGTGTGACGATCCAAAAGCTCATACAGGCGCATCCCGTATCTTTGGATTCAAAAGACCCGATGATTCAAAAAGCGGCTGATGCTTATGAAAAGGTATACGGCGTCCGTCCTTTATTTCCAAAAGAAGGAGGCTCTATCCCTATCGTAGAAGTGTTTGCGCGCGTCCTGGACGCCCCTGTCGTCCTCATGGGCTTTGGTTTAAATACAGAGAACCTTCATGCGCCTAATGAACATTTTCATTTAGAGAACTTTACAAAAGGTATAGAAACCGTTTGCGAATATTTGTCCGATTTATCTTAAGAGCTTCCTGTAGGGGAGTTCTTTTTTTCTTTTTCTTCACAGTCAAAACAGCGCAGCTTTTGATCCTCCCCAATCACACCATTTAAAAAACCGTCTTCACAGTGTACTTCCTTATCGCACAATACACATTTTCCTACCGGTTCTCTCATAGTAATCCCTCCTAGTTAAAATTATAGCGCATTATAAAACCCAGGGCAGCCCACAACCCTGGGTTAAAAAGTTTATTTTACAATGTTAGAAACGATTTCATAAGAACGCAGTCTTGCTTCATGATCATAAATCTGGGAAGCAATAATCATTTCATCAGCCTGCGTATCATCAAGGAAGTTTTGCAGCTCGGTGCGTACTTTTTCTGGACCGCCGATAATTGACGCACCGAGCTGCTGCTGAAGCGCATGTTTCTCGTGTTCCATCCAGATTTCATCCATATTATTAACCGGAGGCTGAAGCAGCTTATTCGTGTTTCTTATGATGTTTAAGAACTGCTGGTAGAGAGAGGTAGCCAGTCGCTCGGCTTCTTCATCCGTATCAGCAGCAATGACGTTGACTCCTACCATGGCGTATGGTTCCTCCAGCGTTTCTGACGGCTTAAAGCTTCTGCGGTACAAATCAAGGGCCCCAAGCGTATTGTTCGGGGAGAAGTGGCTGGCGAATGAGAATGGCAGACCTAGATGTCCGGAAAGCTGGGCACTAAAGCCGCTTGAGCCTAAGAGCCAAATTGGAATATCAAGCCCTTCACCAGGAAATGCCCGTACTCTGCCTAACCCTGTTGAAAGCTCAGGGTTAAAATAACCGCGCAGTTCCTCGACCATCGCCGGGAAGTTCTCCGCATTGCTGTCTAAGTTGCGTCTTAGGGCGTGAGCCGTCGTCTGGTCGGTTCCGGGAGCTCGCCCCAGTCCTAGGTCGATTCTTCCCGGAAACAGCGTCTCAAGCGTCCCAAATTGCTCTGCAATGATAAGTGGTGCATGGTTAGGAAGCATAATGCCGCCGGAGCCCACCCGTATCGTTGACGTATGGTGAGCTACATGGCTGATCGCAACCGCAGTAGCCGAACTCGCAATCGCCGGCATGTTATGGTGTTCAGCCATCCAGTATCTAGTATAGCCCCATTTTTCTGCGTGCTGCGCTAAATCAGCGGAATTATGAAAAGATTCAGCAGCACTGCCGCCTTCTTTGACAGCGGCTAAATCCAAAACAGAATATTTTATATCTTGTAAATGTTTGTTTGTCATAGAAACATCTTCCTTTATAAGGTTTATTCCCGTCCATCGTATCAATTTTATTTCGGGACTCAAAAGAATTTGCTTAAAGGAAGTTGTCTTGTTCTTAATAGGTTGGCAAAAGTTATCAGGGTTACTGTGGGTTCGAGGTTAAAAGCAACTCTACAGTTTTTAGAAAGGGTTAACTGCTATAACCATCCTTGATTCATAGCAGTAAAATCATTAACATAAAGACTAAATGACGAAGAACAGGAGGTCACAATGACCAAAGAAACCGTTTTAAAAATAAAGCAAAAGCAGGCCGATAAATATCACAAAGGCTATCCGCTAATCTCTGCGAGTGCAGTAGCAGACAGCAGACCGCTGCAAAAAGAAGGCCAGATTATTAAGCTGACAGATGAAAGAGGGAAGTTTATCGGCCGCGGGTATTATGGCAATCAAAATAAAGGGCTCGGCTGGGTGCTGACGCAGAAAGAAGATGTATTCATAGACCAGAAATTCTTTGATCAGGCGATTCAAACGGCTCTCAACTATAGAAAAAAGCTTTTTAAAGACCCTGAAACAACTGCTTTTCGAGTTTTTAACGGAGAAGGCGATGGGGCAGGGGGGCTTACGATTGATTATTTTGATGGCTATTACTTAATCAATTGGTATAGTGAAGGGGTTTATTCTTTCCGTTCCTTTGTCCTTCATTCTCTAGAGCAGCTGGTGGATTATAAAGCGATTTATGAGAAGAAACGCTTTGGCAAGCAGGGGCAGTATATCGATGATGATGAGTTTGTCGCAGGCGAGAGAGGGGATTTCCCTATCATAGTTAAAGAGAATGACGTTCAGTTTGCGGTTTACCTTAATGAAGGCGCGATGGTAGGCGTTTTTCTTGATCAGCGCGAAGTAAGGAAAAGAATCCGAGACTATTATTCTGAAGGGAAGAGGGTGCTAAATACTTTCTCCTACACAGGAGCTTTCTCCCTCTTTTCAGCTCTTGGTGGAGCCTCTCACACCACCAGCGTAGACCTTGCTAATCGCAGCTATGCCAAGACTATAGAGAACTTCAGCTTAAACGGCATTGATTATGAAGCACATGATATCATTGTGGAAGATGTCTTTAAGTACTATAAATACGCGAATCGTAAGCAATTAAGCTTTGACTTAGTTATTCTCGATCCCCCAAGCTTTGCTAGGGCTAAGAAAACTACCTTTAGGGCAGAGAAAGACTACACAGAGCTCCTAAAGCAGACTATTTCTATTACTGAATGGAACGGGACAATCATTGCTTCCACCAACTGCAGTAAATTCAATATGAAGAAATTCAAAAGCTTTGTTGATCGCGCTTTTAAGGAAAGCGGACATCAATATACTATATTAGAAGAATTCTCTCTCCCTCATGATTTCAGGACCATCTCTTCATTTCCAGAAGGAAATTATCTAAAAGTCATATTTATTAGAAAATCTAGTTAATGAGCTGCATTTTTGCAGCTCATTTTTTTATGAAAAATCCAACTCTGTTTTTTTACTTTATTGTTTGCAAATTAGTATACTTGTTTACAATTATGTACTCTTGTACACGCTATTGGATGCAATTGCACTCAGTTTTGTATACTTGAAAACAAAAATGTACGCATATTGATATATAAGCATGTGTACGTATTTGTTTACAAGTATACAAAAACCGTAGAAATGTAAACGAAAAATGTAAAATTGTATGCAAATACGAATACGTAAATAGTCACATTGACTTATGGGGTCTGATCTAATATGTTTAATAGTAGAGCTAGCAAAACTAGCAAATCTTTCTATTAAAGGAGAGCTTATCAAAATGACAAGAACAAGAATTGCTGCAGTTGACGTGGGGAATGACGCAGTAAAAGCGAATTTTGGAAAATTAGAATCTGAACTATATATTCCTAATGTAATCGCCAGAGATTTAGAAGACCGTCCAGTTATAGGTATTGAAGACTTAGATGAGAAGGAGCCGATTGATAACCTACATATCCGCGTTCATTCTCCTGCCTTAAAGGAAAATAACGCAATTTACCGTGTAGGAAACCTGGCCGCTAAAAGTGATAATTCTACAGAATTGGATCCAGGAAGCAGTAAATCTGAAGAAGATCAGACACTGATTATGCTGTTTGCCTCTATTGCATTAGATGCGGTAGCTGACAAGAATGCACAGTCTGCTCAAAATAACGTTATTGAAGCAAATTACACACTTGGTACAGGCCTTCCCCTTCGTGAAGTAAAAGAAGGTAAAGATGTAGGCTACCGTTCTCAGCTGCTTGGTTCCGTACACCAGGTAGAATTCCTTGTAACTCCTCGTTACCAAGGTATGAAAGTTAATATCAAGTTCGACGAAGTAAAAGTTTACCCAGAAGGCTTTGCGGCTTACGTAAACTTAGTTATGGATAATGATCTTAACATCATTAACAAAGAACTGATCGATAAGCAGATCCTAATTCAGGACATCGGTGGTTTATCTACTGATATTGCTGTTATCCGTAACCGCAACGTAGATGATGACAAAGCTCAAGGCTTTAACCTTGGGGTGGCCGAGTCTCTAGAGCAGATCCGCGACGAAATCCTTACTAAACACGGCGTAGAACTTGACAGCCGCCGCGATGTAGTTGACATCATAACAAGAAAAAATGACCGTCATCACATCATGGTAAGAGGTAGCCGTACAAGCGTGCATGATATTACTGACCGCATTCTTTTAGAACTTGCGAAAAAACAGTACCGTTTCTTAAGAAATGTATGGCAGAAGAATTCCCAGTCTGAAATCTGCTACTTTGTCGGCGGTGGATCAGCAGTATTAAAAGACTATATTAAATCACTTAACAACAAGCTGGATGGCTTCAATATCGACTTCTTTGAGGACGAAAATGAAAGCATCTGGATGATGGCAAATGCTTATTACAAACTCATCTCAGATTTTATGCGTAAAACAGAAGCATCTAAGCAAAAGAAAGATAAAAAAGAAAAAGCACCATCAAAGTAAGGTGATTAGATGAGTAATGGTAAGAAGGCTGTGGAGAGGGGACAATCTATTACGTTCAGGGTCCCCTCTGACACGCCTGATCATTTATTAAAGCAGCTTTCGAACCTGAAAGAAAAGGAACGGCGAAACTTCTCCAGTAAAATTGCGCAGTTTGTGATGGAGGGTGTAAGCAATTCGTTAGCAAAAGAAAAAGAAACCGTAACTATACCCCTCCCCCGCCAGCTTACAAAAGAGCAGCGCAACTGGATGAAGCATGAGCATTCCGAAGCATTGCTGGGAAACATTATTTACCAATTAATGAGTGATCCGTCCAGAGCGATGACATTGTTAGCCTCTCTAAACAGTAATTCTGTGAACATTGATGATGCTTTGTTTCTTCAAGAAGCTGCCCCCGCTCAAGAAGTTTCGTTCGAGAAAGAAGAGCCGGAAGTGGCTGCCACGGTTGAAAAAGAATTCGATGACAATGATCTCGATGATTTAGATTTAGACAGCCTGCAGGATGACCTTCATACCGACCGACAAGAAGATGAGCCGGAAGAAGATGAAGATCCACTTGGCGATTTCCTTTCAGCTATGAATAAATAGACAAAGAAACCCCCTGGAAAACAATCCAGGGGGTTTCAAATTTGTGGGCTTAGTTTCAAAAACGCGGACTAAGATAATGGGTTATGCTCGGCGAAACTTAAGAAGGTGCGCTCATCTTCAATCAATCCGCAGGCTCCGCACTGAACTTTGTACTCAGGTCCCCTATAATCCATATGATAGGAAGCCAGCTGCCCGTTGCTGCATTCTGACATGACTTCACCCGAACGAGGATCAAGCTGAATAGATGTAGAAACCTGCTTAATTCTATTAAATCTTGAGCGATTCGTCTTACAGTTGGGACACAAATAAGGTTTCATAGAGTCTTTCTCCTTTATCTGTTATTCAATGTGCTATTATTATGGTGTTTTTTCAATAAAAATATACGTACTTCCCCATTTCCCGAGAAATAAGAAAATAAAAAAATGAATTTAGCGACATCGCTAAATTCATTTTGCTTTAGAATGAGTGTCAGTCGGTTCAATCCATTCTTGTGACCATGACTCTATATTCTTAATAATCGGTGTTAGCGATTTTCCCATCTCTGTTAAGGAATACTCTATTCTTACGGGTGTCTCAGCAAACACTTCACGTTTTATTAAACCTTGTTTCTCCATATCTTTAAGACGATCTGACAGGACCTTGCCGCTTATACCTATCGCAGTTTCAATGTTTTTAAACCGCTTGCTTCCGTCAAGCAGCTGATGAATAATGAGCCCTGTCCAGCGCTGGCTTAAAATTTTTATAGCTTTTTCGAATCGAGGGCATACCGATTTATTCATAACTATCACTCCTAGCCTAAATATACCACATCCAGCCATTCAGATACATACATGATACTTGCTTACAAAAAGAAAGCTGCAAGATAGGGGGATACCCTAATATTAATTTTTCCGGTTTTTAGGTAAAGTAAAGTATAGGAATAGTAGATTGAAAGTGACACAGAGGAGGCCAATAAATTGATATCAATTGTTATTGTTGATGATCATTCGGTTGTTCGTTCCGGTTTAAATATGCTGTTAAGTGCTTATGAAGATTTTGAAGTTGTAGGAGAAGCTTCAGAAGGAAATGAAGCCTATGAGAGAGTAGAGGAATTACGGCCTTCTGTCGTGCTGATGGATTTGTCAATGCCTCATGGAAAAGATGGATTATCGGCAACTTCAGAGATTAAAAAGAAATTCCCCGATACTCAAGTATTGATCTTGACAATGCATGATGATGAGGAATATTTATTTCGAGCCATCCAGTTAGGAGCTTCCGGGTGTATTCTAAAAAATGCTCCCCATCAGGAATTGGTTCAGGCGATTCGGCAGGTAGCTGGAGGAGCTGCTTATTTATTTCCGTCAGCCACAAAGAGGCTGATGGAGGAATATGCCGAAAAGATGAAAAGTGAAGGGGCTGACTCCTATTCTTTACTATCCGATCGCGAGCGCGAGGTGCTCGCACTTGTAGCAAAAGGATATGCCAATAAAGAAATCGCGGAGAACCTGATCATCAGTGTGAAAACAGTAGAAGCCCATAAAGCCCATATTATGGAAAAGTTAAGTTTGAAAACCCGTCCTGAGCTTGTGCAGTATGCGTGGAAAAAAGGACTGCTTGGTTATTCATCCGAAGGGGGGAACCTGCATGACGCCTGAAAACCTTAGAAACGATCCTTATCCTGCCCGAACTTATAAGCAGGAGGCACTCCTAGCAGTTGATGCTAAGGGAGTCATCTGCTCCACGAAATCTACGGTCAACAAGGTTTTGAAAATTAATGAGGATGTAAATGGATACCCGATTCAGCATTTATTTCCTAACTTGACACTGACGGATTTACAGAGCTCAAGGGAAGGAGAAACCTTTGAACAGCAGCTTCGATGGCCGGGCATGGAAGAGCAGAGGATCAGTATTACGATCCATAAATGGGAAAAGTATTATTTATTAACTATAAGAAATGCTGATAGCACTGACTCAGAGGACGATGATCATAAACTCAAAGAGATCATTGATATTAAATATGCGCTGGATGAATCTTCTATCGTAGCCGTTACAAATCCAAGAGGGACCATCAGGTACGTAAATAAGAAGTTTTGTGAGATCTCCCAGTATACAGCCGATGAATTAATTGGCAGGGACCATAGAATCTTAAACTCCGGACAGCATTCCAAAAATTTCTTCAAAGAGCTGTGGAAGACGATTGGAACAGGGGACGTCTGGACGGGAGAAATTTGCAACCGGGCTAAGGATGGCTCCCTGTACTGGGTGGATACAACGATTGTGCCTTTTATAAATGAAGATGGAAAACCTTATCAATACTTGGCTATACGTAATGAAATCACAGAACGTAAAAGAGTAGAAGCCGAACTACAGAGAATGATGACCAAACTGATTTATATTCAGGAAGAAGAGCGCAAAAAATTGTCACGTGAGCTTCACGATGGGATTGGCCAGGAGCTTTACAGTATGTTTATCAGCATGCAGCGTCTGCAGCAGGAATGTGACCATCAGCTGACAGATCAGGTCATTGAGGAAATAAGCTCATTGATTCAAAGCATAAGAGATATTTCCTGGCAGCTTAGGCCTTCAGCCCTTGATGAGCTCGGTTTAATTCCGGCGATCCGGTCATTCGTACACCGGGTAGAAAAATCTCATCAGTTAAAGATTTACTTTTCCACATCTTTGAAAGAAAGACTGCCTGCAGAAATTGAAACGTCCATCTACCGCATTATTCAGGAAGCACTGACGAATATACGTAAATATGCTGACGTTAATGAAGCATCCGTGAGCATAAAAAGAACAGAAGATTATGTAACCGTTCAAATCATAGACGAAGGGAATGGATTTAACCCTGAAGAGAGAAATCCCGGAGTCGGCCTTTTTAGTATGGAAGAAAGAGCAAGGGCTGTGAATGGAGAGTTTCACTTAGAAACTAAAGAGAATAAAGGAACGAATATAGTTGTGAAAATACCGGTAGAAGTGTAATTGCCTGCATATTAGCAGGCTTATTTTTTTGCCTTTTTCGGAATAAGGGAAAGCGCGAAGTAAGATCAGGGGATTCCCTTATTCCGAACTCTAGTCATTCTGGCATACAATAATAACGAAAGAAAGCCAAAGGGGGATGTAGGAATGAGTAAAAAGTCTGATCCTAACTTAAAGGGGACATTATATAGCGTGCTTTTTATTGGCGCGATTATTGTCATAATGTGGGCGAGTATTTTCTGGCTGTACATGGAGAGAGTCTAAAAACGAAAAGGGGGAGAAGCTATGGAGCTACATAAATATGAAAAAATATGGCTGGCTTTCGGCGTGTTTGCACTCATTATATTTTTATCTGTAGTAGGAGTCAGTGCTTTTCAGCAAGGCCATACTCCTTCAGGAGGCCATCATACAATAGATCCTGACAAAGTAAATGAAACGGCTCCTTTTAATGATCCGGGAGTCCACCAAAAAGAAGATGGCAGCTATGAAGTCGTCATGATAGCGATGGCATTCGGTTATAAGCCGGGGAAAGTAACAGTGCCAGCCGGAGAAGAAATAACTTTTACTGTGACTAGTGAAGATGTGGTGCACAGTTTTTCAATTGTGGATACCAACGTGAACATGATGGTCGTGCCGGGTCAGGTGAATCATAAAACCTATACGTTTAAAGAACCCGGATCTTATCTGGTGATCTGTAATGAGTATTGCGGGAATGGGCACCATTTTATGAGTACGGAAATCGAGGTGGTTGACTGATGGAAAATGTAATAATCGCCAAAGCTGATCGAAAGCTTTCGTTAGCCAATTTAGGGTTCGCTTATTCAGCATTTATTATTGGAACGCTTTGTGGGCTGCTGCAGGTTTTCATAAGAAATGATGCCCTCAGGCTGCCGCCGTGGCTTGATTATTATCAGGTGCTCACAGCTCACGGGGTGCTGCTTGCTCTCGTATTCACAACGTTTTTTATCTTTTCCTTTTTTCACTCCGGTATGAGCCGAACGCTTGGTTCATTTGGTCCAAGAGTTAGGCTGTGGAACTGGATCGGGTTTTGGGTAACGTCAGCGGGAACAATCCTTGCGACAGTAATGATCATTACCGGTCAGGCATCTGTTTTATATACATTTTACGCGCCGCTAATGGCTCACGGCTTATTCTATGTAGGTCTTGCGCTGTTTGTAGTAGGTACCTGGATTCAAGGTTTTGCCCTTATCGGTCATTACCGTGTGTGGAGAAAAGCGAATAAGGGTTCACTTAGTCCTCTTTTTGCTTTTATGACGATTGCTACGATCATCTTGTGGATCATTGCCTGTTTAGGAGTAGTAGTCACTGTTCTATTTCAGTTTATTCCATGGGCATTTGGCTGGGTGGATGGAATTAATGTAGAGCTTAGCCGTTCTTTGTTTTGGTATTTTGGCCATCCGCTTGTTTATTTCTGGCTGCTCCCTGCTTATATTGCATGGTATGTCATCGTTCCAAAACTTATCGGCGGCCGGGTATTCAGTGACTCATTAGCCCGTCTCTCCTTTATATTGTTCATTCTTTTTTCAATACCTGTCGGGTTTCATCACCAGTTAACAGAACCGGGAATCGCAAGCTTTTGGAAGTTCCTTCAGACTGTTCTTACATTTATGGTTATCATTCCATCTCTAATGACAGCTTTCTCGATGTTCGCTACGTTTGAACTCAGAGGGAGAGAACTTGGGGGAACGGGGTTATTCGGCTGGGTTCGGAAGCTTCCTTGGAAAGACGTGCGCTTCACCTCCATCTTTATAGCGATGGCTTTCTTTATTCCAGGAGGCGCGGGCGGTATTATTAATGCCAGTTTTCAGCTGAATGAAGTCATTCATAACACCTTATGGGTCGTCGGGCATTTCCATATTACCGTAGGAACTCCTGTCGCGATGACATTTTTCGGCTTAACCTTCTGGCTTGTTCCTTATTTAAGCGGCCGAACGTTCACTAAGCCTTTGCAGAAGCTGGCCTTTTTACAAGTGGCTACATGGTCTGTCGGCATGCTGCTGATGAGTACTGCCCAGCACCTTCTTGGACTCCTCGGAGCTCCGCGCAGAACCGCTTATACCGGATATAACCATGAAGCCGCTCAAGGCTGGTTTGAAGGTTTACTGAGCAACCATGTCACAATGGCAATTGGGGGATCAATCCTTTTTCTATCTGCGTTTCTGCTCGTGTTTATCGTGATTCAGCTCTGGTGGTTTGCTCCTAAAGCAAGCCAGGAAACGGCGATGGAGTTTCCGATTGCTTACAGCGAGACAAAGCGGACACCGAAGGTTTTAGAGAACTGGAAGATTTGGATAGGAGTTGCGGTTATTCTCATTGCCGTTGCCTATACGGTTCCTCTGGCTGAAATGATTCAGCATGCACCTAATGGGTCTCAAGGCTTCAAAACATGGTAAAGGAGGAGTTCTGATATGTCCTTTATATTTGCTGCTACTTTGTCAGGGGTGGTTGTTCTTACAATAATCTGTGCCATTATAGTTGATCTGCAGTCTTAATACGTGGAAGCTCACCGTACGCCCGCTTAAAAGCGATCCGTTTTCCGGAGCCATTTGCACTATCCTTCGAAAGAACCGTCGGTTGACTGCTGCATAAGGTTTCTCTACAAGCTGAAAAAAACGCCCTATGAGGGCGTTTTTAGTTTTCTATAAAAGTAAGTTCGGGGAACCACTGGGAAAGGTGGGACTGCGTATCAGTGATTACTTCTTCTTTATTAGGGAGGAGCTCATTAGAAATCTTGTGCAAAGGAACGACCTTATATGCCTGATCGTCTTTGGAAGTTACATAAGTTAAAACGAATCGTGGGTTTTCGATGGTTGTTTCTTCCGAATCTTTTACTACATCGAATTTCATAATACCGCCTATTCTTTTATTATGTTCATTTTGCCCCGAGAAAAAATTTCCCAGGGAATAAATAGCCAGCATTCGATGATTTTCTTTTCCTTCCACCCATTCAATTGGCTGTAAAACATGCGGGTGATGGCCGATTACGACATCTACTCCTAAGTTTGCTGCAAACTGAACCAGATCTTTCTGGTAATCGCTTGGGTAGGTTTCGTATTCTTTGCCGAAGTGAAGGCTTAGAACCGTGAGATCACTTACTTTTTCTGCTTGCTTAACATCTTTTGCGATTTGTTTTTTGTCAATTAAGTTCACAAGATAAGGTTTATCCTCCGGTACAGGAATCCCATTGGTTCCGTAAGTGAAACTTAATATTGCTGTGTCGATTCCTTCTTTCGTCTCGATAACTCTCACTCTGTTTCGGTCTTTTTTATTCTTATAGGCTCCCGTATATACCATTCCTATGGATTTCCAGTGTTGTAAGGCTTCCTGGATCGCTTTTTCTCCACGGTCCAGCGTATGGTTATTAGCAAGAGTTACAACATCAACGCCTAGAGACTTCAGCTGTGTACCGAATTCCTTTGGGCTGTTAAAGCTGGGATAGCTTGATAACCCAATTTCCTTACCGCCAATCATTGTTTCCTGATTGGCTATTGTAATTGTGGTGTCTTCTAAGTAAGGCTGCACTTCCTGCATCATCGGCATAAAATTATAGCCGTCTTTTGTTTTAGCATTTTCATAAACCCGATCATGAATCAGCAGGTCGCCTATAGCCGAAATACTGATCTTACTTTTAAATTCTTTTTCCTTTAAAGAGGGAGTTGAAAGGGAAAGGGAGTGAGGCTGCGGCTGGAGAGTTTTATCGACACAAGCCGTTAATAACAGACAAAAAATGACCAATAATGCTTTCTTCAAATGAAGATCTCCTTTTCGATAAATAACAATACTATGTACCTATTATAACAGAAATCGAAAAGGAGTATTCATATTAGAAGGTGCAGAGGTTGGTCAAGCAGCTTAGAATTGTTGTTTTTTAATAAGCTGGCCTGAATAAGCCGTCTCCTGACAGTGATACCAATCCAGCTTGCCAGAAATGCTTTGATAAACCCAACGGCAAGAAAAGGGTAGACGCCGGAAGCCAAGGCCTGGTTCAAGTTGAGATCAAGAAGGAGTTTTAACCATACCGTTCCAAATAACAGGGTTACACCCATTCCTGCAGTATTTGCAATGAAAGCGGCGGGAATCGTAAATCGTGTTTTCTCTAAAATAAGTCCTGTTATGTAAGCCGCAGCAATAAATCCTATAATGTAACCTCCGGTAGGACCAGCCAGCACTTGAAATCCTCCGCTGAATCCAGCAAATACAGGTAAGCCAATTGCGCCAATTAATGCATACCCGATCATCGCTGCAGAACTTTGCCGGCTTCCTAAAATAGTTGCGGCTAGTCCTACAGCCAATGTTTGTCCGCTGATAGGAACAAGGGGGAGTGGAATTTCAATTTGAGCGAGCACAGCAGTAACAGCTGTAAACACAGCGCTGTTAACTATGAATCTAAGTTTTTGACTTTCCATAGCATCAACTCCAATGTGTTAACTTTACATAAAACAAGTTAACACATTGGAGTGGTAAATACTATCCTAAAAAAATAACTTTAAAACTTGCAAACTATGGTATATAATGGGAGGATACTCTATTTTCGGTTTCTATTACATAGGCGTATTATTTTTTAATCGCAGAAAGTAGAATTGGAGATAGGTTTTCATTGTTTTGGGAACTTCTGCTCATTTTTCTGGTTTTAAAAAATAGTGAGCGGCTATTAAATAATTTAAGCAAGCAATTGACCTGCAGAGTTACCAAGGCCTTGCTGATTTAAGGGTGAATGGGTCTTTTTTCTTATTGTGGTTAATATATACTACCGTTTATGACAAAAGTAAGAACATTACGTTACAATTATTTCATTTTGTTAAAACTAGACAGTTTTAAGTACAAAAAATGGGGGATATAAGGTAAAATAAGTGAGTGCAAAATTAACGGAGGTTTTACTATGTTTACAAAAAATAAACATTTCAAGCGAGATGGAAATTATACAAAGAGATTTATAGTTTATGCCATAGTGATAGCTCTCTTTTGGGCGAAGATGTACTTTATCCAAGGAAGCATTTTCACACTTGGGGTAGAGAATTCCAACGAAGCTGCGATTCTGGCATTTAACCCGCTGAGCAGTATCTTTTTGCTGTTTGGGCTTGGAATATTGCTTGCCGGCCGCAAAGGGCTGCTAGTCACATATATTATTGGTTCCATTCTATTGTATGTGAACGTCCTTTTCTATAGAGAATATAACGACTTTATTACACTTCCAATGCTTGGACAGGTAGCTAACTTAGCTGGTATGGGAAGCAGTATCACAAACATCCTGTCAATTACAGATATTCTATTATTTGTAGATGTGTGTGCTGCTGTCTATCTATTATTCTATTTAAAGCCGACCCGTTTTACTTCCTTTATGCCAAAGCGAAGAGAAGGGCTAGTATTAACGATCATTGCTGTCCCGCTTTTCCTAGTTAACTTGGCGTGGGCAGAAACGGAACGTACCGATCTGCTGGAACGTGCTTTTGACCGTAATATGCTTGTGAAATATATTGGTGTAATCAATTATCACGTTTATGATATCGTTCTTCAGGGACAAACCGAAATGAAGAAAACATTTGCCGACAGTAACGAATTAGTTCCGGCTATTAACTATTTGAATGAGAAAAAAACCGAACCAAGTAAAGAAATGAATGGCGTAGCGGAAGGTAAAAACGTCATCCTTCTTTCCATTGAAAGTTCTCAAACGTTTGTCGTAGATAACACAGTAAACGGTGAGGAAATCACTCCTTATTTTAATGATTTAAAAGAAGAAGGAGCTTATTTCAGCAACTTCTACCACCAGGTTAAACAAGGAAGAACTTCTGATTCTGAATTTATTTTAGATAACTCACTTTACGGGTTGAATCGTGGAGCCGCATTCTTTACTCATGCAGGGAACGAATACGAAGCAACTCCAGAAGTGTTAGGGGAGAATGGTTACTTTAGTTCAACTATGCATGCGAACGATAAATCCTTCTGGAACCGTGACGTTATGTATGATTCCTTAGGTTATGATGAATATTTTTCAAAAGAAGATTATGATGTAACAGAAGATAAGTCTTATGGCTGGGGATATTTAGATGAATATTTCTTCGCTGATTCTTTAGAGAAGATGGAAGAAATGGAACAGCCTTTCTACAATAAGATGATTACTTTAACGAACCACCACCCGTTCACTCTTCCTGAAGATAAGAAGTTTATTGAGGAAGGGGAAACATCAAGTGGTACGCTAAACCGTTATTTCCAGACAATGCGCTATCAGGATGAAGCCTTGAAACAGTTTGTGGAGGAATTTAAGAAATCTGATCTATATGATGATACAATTCTAGTTATCTATGGAGATCACTTTGGTATTTCTGAAAACCACCAGGAAGCTATGGGAGAGTATCTGGATAAAGAAATTAACGATTATGAACAGTTCCAGTTGCAGCGTGTACCGCTTCTAATCCTTGGAGAAGGAATTGAAGGCCAAGAGCACGACACTGTAGGCGGACAAATTGACCTGCGTCCTACCTTAATGAACCTTCTTGGTGTGGAAGATACGAACCCAATAACGTTTGGTCAGGACTTGTTTAGTGAGGATCGCCGTGAGATGATGATCACTCGTGATGGTAATTTTGCTAATGAAGATTACGTTGGGGTAAACGAAACATGCTATGACCGTGAAACAGGTGAAGAAGTCGAAGCAGAATCATGTGCTCCTTTATTTAAGGAAGCTGAAGAAGAACTATCAATTTCTGACTCTATCGTTTACGGAGACTTACTTCGTTATCTTGATGAAACCGAAGTAGTAGAAGAAATGGAAAGTGGAAAATCAGGCGAAGAAAAATAAATGAGTTATAAAAAAACCTTCACTCTATCGTTGAGTGAAGGTTTTTTGCTGTATTAAAAGATATCCCACCAGATTTTAATTGTAGTGCCTAAGATCAATACGGCCAGAATCGTCTGAAGAACTTTTGTATTCATTACTTTTCCTGCTTTTGCTCCAAGAGGGGCAGCGATCAGGCTGGCAATGATCATGATGACAGCCGCCGTATAATCAACTTGGCCTGTTGTTATTTTTCCTATGGTCGCCCCAATTGATGAAATTAAGGTGATAGCCAGTGAGGACGCGATCGTCATCCTTGTAGGAATCTTTAAGACAACAAGCATGATGGGAACTAATAAGAAAGCCCCCGCTGCACCGACAATTCCTGCTCCTATCCCAACAATCAGAGCGAGACCGGCTGCTAACCATTTAGGGAAAGTTACCTGATCAAACGGAATATCGTCAATTCCCTTTTTAGGAACGAACATCATAACAGCCGCAATCAGTGCAAGGAAGCCGTATACAATGTTAATGCTTGCTTCCGGCATGAATCGTGATCCGTAACCCCCGGCAAAGCTCCCTATTAAAATACTCACTCCCATATAGATTATTAATTGTTTATTTAGGTAGCCGCCCTTGCGATAAGCCCATACCCCTCCAATAGTTGCGAAGAAAACCTGAACAGCGCTGATTCCTGAAACTTCATGAGCTGTAAAGGCAGTGAATCCTACAAGAGAAGGGATATATAGAAGCATTGGGTATTTAATGATAGAACCACCGATCCCCAACATCCCTGAAACATACGAACCTGCAAAGCCAATAAGAAATATTGTAATTATTAATCCTAATTCCATATTCTATTCAACACCTTCCTAAAAAAGAGGAACCTGACCAGGTCCCTCTTTACATTTACTTACCCTTTCTTAATCCAAAACTTGAGTACATCAGCTTCTTCTTCGCTCTGCAGAAGCTCATGACCTCCAGATTTGGCCCAAGCTGTCAGATCTCCCTTAGCGCCTTTATCTGTTGCATGAATTTCAAGAATATGTCCAGTTTCAAGTTCTTTCATTGCTTTTTTAGTTTTGACGATAGGCATTGGACAAGCTAATCCTTTGGCATCTAGTACTTTTGTTGAATTCATATAAAATCCCTCCGTTAATTAATATAGTTATCTCACGGCACAGCGGTTAGGACCAATTTCCATTTCACGCTGTTCTTCTGTTTCGGGTGTAATTTTACCCATATTTGTCTCTCTGATTTGCTGGTAAGCATTTGGCTGAGGCGGCAGATTGTTTGTTACCATGTCTCTAAATTCGTTATCATCTGTGATGTTCAGTCCGTGGTTTTTCTCAAACAGTGTGCCCAGCTTTTCTGCTACGGTCCCATCATCATTAAGCTCTTCGATAATCATAAAGTGTGCTGGGAGTACAATCAGGTCTTTAGAAAGTTCTTTATAGCGAGTGTATAAAGTGTCACGCAGATCTTGTACCCAGTCTTCTGCTTTACCGGCCAAATCTGGTCGGCCGATCGAATCCACGAATAGAATATCACCTGTCAGCAAGTATTGATCATCAATGACAAAGGATGTGGATCCTTTCGTATGTCCTGGCGAGTATAAAGCATGAATGGCTATTTCTGTGCTTCCAACCTTAACAACTTCTTTGTCTTTAAGATCTTTATAAGAGAAGGTTACTTCTTCTGCATCTTCAGGAGGCAGCCAGTAATCGGCTCCTGTCTGCTCAGCAATTGAACGTCCGCCGGAAATGTGATCGGCGTGCAGGTGAGTATCAAATACATTCGTGATAGTTGCACCTTTGTCTTTGGCGAATTCTGTATAAACATCAGTCATACGAGTAGCATCAATAATGGCTGCTTCCCCGTCAGATATTACCATGTAAGACAGGCAGCCTTTTCCGATGCGGACGAACTGATAAAGTTCTCCACCATTAGATAAGCTTCCGACTTTTACAGGTTCAAGATACTCGCTCCAAGCTTTCATACCTCCACTTAGATAAGAGACGTCCATTCCTTCTTCAGAAAGCATGTCGGCAACCATTACGGAAGAACCTTCCTTTGCACAGACCACCATAACTTCCTGATCCTTCGGCAGTTTTTCCATAATATCTTCTACGCCATCAAGGAGATCAAAATAAGGAATGTTAAGGTATGAGAAGTTTTCACCTTCGATTTTCCAGTCTTCATGGGCGTCTTTATTTCGAACGTCTAAAATAAAAAGTGGCTCTTTATTAAAGATTTTTTTAGTAACTTCTTGAGCTGTCATTGGTTTTATTGACATTTTTAATTACCCCCTAAGGTATAAATTTAATTAAAAAATTTTAGCTTTCTTTTTTCGTATCTCCTGACCATTCACTCATGCCAGGTACTACGTTATAAACTTTTTCAAACCCTTGTGCAGACAGTTTCTGAGCAGCCATATCGCTGCGGTTCCCTGTTCGGCAAACCACGTAAATGTTCTTCTCTTTGTCCAGTTCTCCCATACGGCTGTCCAGTTCACCAAGGGGAATAGAAGCAGCTCCTGGAATATGGCCAAATGCATATTCTGCTGATTCACGCACATCTAATACAATAGAGTCTTCAGGTAACGATGTAAGAGTTTCGTTATCGACTACGTGCGGGTGCTGTTTTTCCTGAGCTTCTTCGTCACTGGATTTGCGGATATAGTGATAGAGAACTCCGTCTTCTTCTTGGGTTCCTAGATAGTGATGACCTGTTTTTTCAGACCATGCTTTAATATCAGCGGTTGACCCTTTGTCAGTCGCCTGAACTTCGATTACCTGGCCTGGATTGAGGTCCTTAAGTGCCTTTTTTGTCTTTACAATCGGCATTGGGCAAGCCAAGCCTTTAGCGTCTAACAGTTGATCCGTTTTAATAGCCATGATTAAATCATCCTCCTGATTATATTGTTTTTCCTTCATAATTCATCATACCGCCGTCCATGTTGATAACTTTATAGCCTTGTGATTCTAAAAATTGAGTCGCCTGACCGCTTCTTCCGCCGGAACGGCAGACCATCACATATTCCTTAGATGCATCAAGTTCATTCTTTTTAAATTCCAATAGACCTAGAGGTATATTTAACGCTCCTGGGATTTTCCCTTCGGCAACTTCTGCTGTTTCTCTAACATCGATAATATTTAAATTCTCATGTTTTTTTTCAACTTCTTTGGGTGAAATTGTTTTCAACTCGGTATCCTCCTTTATTAGATAAACAGGTTAACTTGACCGTCTTCAGCTTCGCCTAAGTAGGCGGCTACCCCTGCATACTCAATTTCTTCAAGAAGCTCATCTTTATGAAGGCCTAGCAAATCCATAGTCATGGTACATGCAACAAGGTTTACATCTTGTTCTTGAGCCATTTCAATTAGATCAGGAAGCGGCATCGCATTATGCTTCTTCATTACATTTTTAATCATTTTCGGCCCAAATCCGGCATAGTTCATTTTAGATAGGCCCATTTTGTCTGCTCCTCGAGGCATCATTTTGCCAAACATTTTTTCGAGGAAGTTTTTCTTAACATTTACGTGGCCGTCTTTACGTAGGGCATTAAGCCCCCAGAATGTGTGGAAAATCGTTACTTCATGGTCGTAAGCAGCAGCTCCGTTTGCAATGATATAAGCCGCCATTGCTTTATCGTAGTCGCCGCTAAATAGAATAATATTAGTTTTCTTTGTTTCTGACATATTTTATTCCTCCTATTTATAATACATATACACCTATGGGTATGTGGTGGTTTAAAATTTTTTATCTGCTTTTAACAAGCAGTTGAACAGCTTCATTAATAGATTCTTCTCTTGTTTCATCGTCTTTGGCATCTTGAATACACTCGGCAAGGTTTGCACTGACGACTAAACCGATGGTGCGATCAAGCCCGCTTCTTGCGGCAGACAGCTGAGCAATGACTTCTTTACAGTCTTTGCCTTCTTCCATCATTTTAAGAATACCGCGGAGCTGACCTTCCATACGCTTCACTCTGTTTTGAACAGCTTTATTGTATTCCATATATATTGACCTCCCTTTTTGGAAGAATTGTTTTATTTAAAATGAGTACATCACACATAATATACCCCTGTAGGTATTATGTCAACACTTAAAATTAAAAAAGGGGCAGGGGTATTTTCTAATGAAAAAAGAAAAGCAAAGAGAAGCTCTCTTTGCTCAGGCTCTCGAGAAAGTCTCAACAGTTTTTCTCATAGAGTTTCCTGTTAAAGCCTAGCGTGTCAGGTACGATTCCATTGGCCATAAAAGGGAACGAATGGGGCGGGAACCAACGGGGAAGACGGCAAGGCTCCTCGGGCTTTTAAGCCCTGTGGGGTCTTGCCAGCCTTGCACATCCCGTAGGAGTCTCGGTTGTTTCCTTCCCATTACAAGGAAAAAGGTGAATGGGATCCTCCTCATTCGAGAAGAGGAATTAGCTGACCCTTCACCCGGTACCCTGCATCCATAAGAGCGTTGACTCAGGTAGAGAGCCATAAGAACAAGAGAGAAAAACTTATGAGGATAGGGGCGAAGGGAAACGGAGAGACTCCTATGGGAGAAAAGGACAGGGTGAGATCCCTAAAAGGCAAAGCCTTAAGGAAGCTCACCGTACGCCCATGGAAAGCGATTCGTTTCCCGAAGCCCTTTGCTGCATCTTATCCTTTGAAAGGAAGTCGGTCGTTTAAAAAGCACGAGGTTTCTCTACAAGCTGAGCAAAGAGAAGCTCTTTGCTTTAACATAACATCGATTAAGTTAAACAGCTTTATCCATGCATGCCATTAGTCTTTCTTCAATATCCTTCGCGATCGTTTTCAGCTTATCATCATTTACCATACTGATTAATGAAGTGGGTTTGGGCATTCCGATCTTTGTGTTTCCCTCATCTTCGTACACTACTATCTTACATGGAAGAAAATATCCGGCCATTTGATTCTCTGACAGTACTTTTTGGGCTTCTTTTGGGTTGCAGACTTCGAGCACTCTATATTCCTGATTAAAGTCGAGCCCTTTTTCCTGAAGTTTGTCTTTAATATCAAACGTCCAAAGTACACCGAATTGCTCTTCTTTCAAGACTTCGGTCAGGTGGTCAACCGCTTCATCCATGCCTCTCGTTGTTTCAACAGTATAATCAAACATTTGATCTCCTCCTTTAAAAATAAGCTCTCTTTTAAAATATACCCATGAGTGTATGTGATTAATCGTAAGAAACTGGATATGGGAAAATCATAAAAAACTTAGATTGTATAGCTGTATCATTTGTCTTATTTGTATTAGAATAAGGGGAGCAAAAAAGAAGGACGTGACATAATTATGGAAAAAGAAATCAAACTAATTGCTTTAGATATGGATGGAACCCTTTTGAACTCAGATGAACTTGTTTCTGAAGCCACGAGAAAAGCTATCCAAAAAGCAAAGGACCGAGGAATTCATGTGGTAATCAGTACGGGACGTTCCTTAGATCGATGCAGAGACATTGCTGAATCGTTAGGTCGCTCTTCTTATATAGTAACGATCAATGGAGGAGAAATTTATAACGAAAAATTCGAGCTTGTAGATCAAACTCTGCTTGAACCTAAGCTTGTCGAGCGCCTATGGGAGCTGAGAGAGAAGCATGACGTTCATTTCTGGTCTTCCGCAGTACAAGGCCAATTCAACACTCACAGCCCTTTTGATAAAGAGATCAGCGAATATGAATGGCTTAAATTCGGATTTGATATTGAAGATGATGAAGTACGTGAGGTTATCCTTGATGAACTGAACGCTAATGAACACCTGGAGGTTACCAACTCCAGTCCGACAAATATTGAAGTCAATCCAGCCGGGGTAAATAAAGCGGCTGCGCTGCTGAAGGTCTGCGAGCGGCTCAATATTAAAATGGAAAACGTTATGGCGGTTGGCGACAGCCTAAATGACTTAGCGATGATTAGAGAAGCTGGATTAGGTGTAGCGATGGGAAATGCCCAGGAAGATGTAAAAAAAGAAGCGGCCTGGGTCACTTCAGCTAATGATGAAGACGGAGTAGCGGAAGCTATTGAGCGTGTATTAACTGCCCGGCAGTAAGGTATATCTTAACAGGGAGATTCATAAAATAAGAACACCCTACCTAAAGTCTCCTCCTATTTAAAAAAGCACAGGCGAACCCTGTGCTTTTTTATTTTTTGTCTAGGAAATTATAAAATTCCAAGCTGTGTATATATGTTTAAAAGAGCGACATCCAGCTCCAGCACCCAGACACTCGCGTCATAAGCAATCCGCCCTGCTAAAAGGGAAGGCCGCCTTCCTCCGGCCGTTTTGCTTATGCATTTCGTGTCTACCAGGGCGCTTTAAGCCTTTGTTCTTTGCATTTGGCTGTTAAACGAGAATTTTTTGAATCAACCCTATTGGGAAGGGATTCTGCAAGGAGGCTCTACTATAAAAGGCGAAGTTCGATTAAGTTCGGTATATCACTGTGCCAATATCGAACGCCTCCACGTCATGTGGGGTAGCGGATAGCGAGCAGGCTCCTCCTCCATTCACTTTTAACATAAATTTATTGAAAACGCTTCCTTTAATGGGAGGAAAATAAGGATTCAACAAGAATTATATAGAGAAAGGTATTTACTGATTCTGTAAAAGTAATCGCCAAAAAGGAGGGGGATGTCTGGTGAATGAGGTTGTCATCGTAGAAGCTGTCCGTACACCGGTGGGTAAAAGAAAAGGTCTCCTAAGTGAGATAAGGCCTGATGAACTGTTAGCCAAAGTTTTTCGGGAAGTGACTGACCGTGTGAATTTGGATGCTCAGGAGATAGATGATGTGATAGCTGGCTGTGTGTCGCAAGTCGGCGAGCAGGCAGGGGATGTAGCAAGGATCGCTGCCTTAATGGCTGGCTTTCCCATAGAGGTGCCTGGAGTAACGATTGATAGGCAGTGCGGCTCAAGCCTGCAGGCAGTCCATTTCGCTTCACAGGCGATTGCCTGTGGCGATATGGATGTCGTGGTGGCCGGCGGCGTTGAAAGTATGTCCAGGGTGCCCATGTTTTCAAATATGAAAGGCGTGGAGTACAGCGCTAAACTGACAGATCGTTTTGAAATGATCAATCAGGGGCTCTCTGCTGAAAGAATTGCTGATCAAGCGGGTTTTTCAAGGCTTGAACTGGATAAGTTCTCCGTACGCAGCCATGAGAAGGCTTTTCGGGCAATGGAAGAACAGCGTTTTGAACGGGAAATTCTGCCTGTTGAGACGCAGGACAGACAAGGGATGCCTTTTATGATGAAGGAAGATCAAGGGCCAAGACGAGGAACATCTGTTGAAACTTTAGCTGAATTAGAGCCGGCATTTGAAGAACACGGAAAAATTACAGCAGGGAATGCGAGCCAAATTAGTGACGGGGCTTCTGCCGTGCTGTTAATGTCGCGGAAAAAAGCGGAAGAGCTTGGCTTAAAACCGCGCTGCAGAATTACAGCTCGTTCAGTAGTAGGTTCAGATCCGACCCTGATGCTGACAGGCCCAGTGCCGGCGACTCATAAAGTATTGAAAAAGGCAGGGCTTCAACTCAATGATATTGATTTATTTGAGGTAAATGAAGCTTTTGCTTCTGTGCCGTTACACTGGGTGAAAGAAACAGGAGCAGATGAAAGCAGGCTGAATGTTAATGGCGGAGCTATAGCTCTTGGACACCCGCTTGGTGCTACAGGAACAAAGCTGCTGACAACGTTAGTTCATGAATTAGAACGCTCACGGGGCAGATACGGACTTTTAGCGATATGTGAAGGTTTGGGAATGGCCAATGCAGCCATTATAGAGAGAATCGGTGAGTAGTTTTTTTAGGGCACCAGGGTTTAGGCAGGCTGACGACTTTTATCTAAATCGGAGGGGAAAAACGATGGGACCCACATTAAAAAGTATGTTTGAGCAGACGGTATCCAAGTATCCAGAAAAGGAAGCTCTCATAGATTTACGTTTAGGAACAAGGTGGACTTATAGACAGTGGGATGAAGAAGTCAATAAGCTCGCGAATGCTTTGCTTACCCAGGGTGTAGATAAAGGGGACAGAGTATCTACGGTTCTGTTTAATACAGCAGAATTTTCAACTGCTTTATTTGCCTGCATGAAAATAGGAGCAGTGTTTAATCCGATTAATTTCAGGCTCACTTCTCAGGAAATTGATTATATTTTAAAAGACGCCGAGCCGAAAGTCGTCATATTTGAAAAAGCAACAGCAGCTGCAGTCCAAGGTGCGGCCGGAGCAATGACAGAAACTGATTTCTGGTCCATTGATGAAAAAGGCCTGCCTTATGCGGATAACTATTATGACAGGATACAGGATAAGCAAACGAACCGTCCGGACTGCCTTGTGGAGGAAGATGATCTTTATGCGATTATGTACACTTCTGGCACGACTGGTGCTCCAAAAGGAGTTCTTCATACCCATCGCGACATGGTCGATCAGGCGCTGATTTTAACAGCTACGTTAAGAATTACACCTGACGATCGGGGATTATCGGTCGCCCCGATGTTTCACTGCGCAGAGCTTCACTGTGCGTTTTTCCCAAGAGTGATGGTGGGAGCTTCAAATGTAATTCTTCACCACTTCGATGCCTCCCAAATGATCGAAACCGTTAGGGAGGAACAAATCAACACTTTATTTGCAGCGCCGACAATGTGGAATATGGTCCTGCAGGAAGACTTTGACCCATCCGATTTTCACACATTAAGACAAGGGTTGTATGGTGGTGCCCCAATGGCTCCGGCTTTAACAACGAGGCTGCACGACACTCTTGGTGTCCAGCTTCTTCAGGCTTACGGCATGACAGAAATGGGACCGGCTATTACTGCTCTGATGGAAGATGAACAAATTACGAAAGCTGGTTCTGCAGGAAGACCTATCCTCAATCATGAGGTTCGTGTTGTAAGGACGAGAGAAGATGGACCTGCTGACCCGGATGACATCTGTGAGTCGGGAGAGCTTGGGGAGATTGTCGTTCGCGGTCCGAGCACAATGAACGGCTATTACAAGCTGCCGGAAGCAACGGAAGAAGCGATGTATAAAGGATGGTACCACTCCGGCGATATAGGCTCCTTTGATGAGGAAGGCTACCTCTGGGTGAGTGACCGCGTCAAAGATATGATTATCTCAGGCGGCGAAAACATCTATTCACGGGAAGTGGAAGATGTTTTATTTGATCATCCCGATGTCGTCGATGCCGCTGTAATCGGTGAACCCGATGAAATGTGGGGAGAGCGGGTGGTCGCCTACATTGTCAGCAAAGGAGCTCTCACTCCTGAACAATTAGAGGATTTCTGTACATCAACCGACCGGCTGGCCCGATATAAACGGCCGAGACGTTATGAATTTGTAGAAGAACTGCCTCGAAACGCCAGCGGTAAGCTGCAGAAGTTCAAGCTGAGGGATACCCTCCAGAGTAAAACTCCATAAATAAAAAAAAGCTGTCGAGTAATCTTCTCGACAGCTTTTTTGTGGATTTGCGTCTCCCTCTATCAAGCTCATCTTACTTTGCTAGTTTCCCCTGTTGTCACCTGTATTTGCTTTATAGCTCTTTTATCGTATCAACCGGCTGGAGTTTCCGGCACTCATGGTAGTTTTGAAAAGGGCAGCCTAATGCGTAAACCCTTTCAATTACATTTTCGATCGTAAAATCGGCTGGGGATAGCTGATCGTTTAATTCACTCCAGAAAATAGGTGTCGCAACGCTGGCTTCATTAGTGGCCCGCGCGGAATAAGGAGCAATGATCGTTTTTCCTTCGGCATGCTGCACGTAATCTATATATAGACGGTCTCCACGGTTCTTTTTCAATCGTTCGATTGTAAACAGATCAGGTTTTTCTTTCGTTAACAGTGACGCCAGTCGTTCTGTAAACCTTCTTGTTTCGCTGTACGTTAAGCTGCCCTCTGTTATTGGAATATGAATCTGAAGCCCTTTGTTGCCCGAGGTTTTTACAAAACTATTCACTTCGAGTTTATCGAGCAGGTGCTTCAGCAGCTGAGCCGCTAATACGGCCAAGTGAAAAGCGGAACGGTCCGGGGGATCCAGGTCAAAAACGATTTCATCAGGGTCTTTCGCTTCGGCCCGCTGAAAAGGGAGGTGAAGCTCTAAAGCCCCCTGGTTGCCTAACCATAACAGAGGGGAAAGCTCATCTGCTCTTAACGCTATGTCACCGTCCGTCTGCTTCCATCCTTTTACGTAATCTGGTGCATAGTCAGGGAGATGCTTTTGGAAAAAGGACTCATCTTCTATGCCGTGAGGATAGCGGATCACAGTCAGTTTCTTTTCTATCAGAAAAGGTTTCATATAAGGAAACACACGGCGCAAATAAATCAGATAGTCTCTTTTTCGGATTCCTATTGGTGGCCATAAGGGTTTATCAAGGGTTGTAAATTCAACATTCTCAGGTAAAAGCGCCAGATCCCAGTTCAGCTTATCCTCTGTGCAGTCTTCAGGAGATAAATCAAAGCGAAAATTGCTGAACAGAGGCTCTCTAAACTCTCCCTCGTTTACTCCTAAGCAATGAATATCGACGACAATGCATGGATCAATCCGCCAATTCACTCCCTTATCTTTAAAAAACGTTCTTAAGGTGGTCGACTGGTCATCATCTAATCCATTTTTAAATCGCCCCAGGGGAACTCTGCTGTCGTCTTCATAGATTTCGACGGTATAGTAATCATTTTCCGGGTGGTATTCCGTTAGAAAACCAGAAACGGTCCGCCACAGCTTAATTTTCAGCCATTGCTTTGACCTTTTGTTATAGGTGTAAGTGCTGTTGTTTTGCTTCACAACAATTCCTTCACTTAAATGATCAAAAGCTGTCTCGTAAATCTCGTTCCACTTTTTAGAGAAAGGAACTTCTTGAATATGGGGATGATTGAGATTGGCTATCGCTTTCTTTAAAAACTTCTTTCTTTCCGCATAAGATGCAGCTGTCCTGTCTTCTTGATAATAGAGGAGGTCAAAGGCCATAAACTTCGCTGGACGCTTCTTGGAGAGCTCCTTGACCTTATCCTTCCTTTTCGTACGCCCGCGCTGCTGCACCAGCTCGAAATTCGCCTGATAGGGATTATTTAAAATAACGAGCTCTCCATCGAGGAGCAGCGGCAGGTCAGTCGGCGGAGTAATATGATCAGTGTCTGTAATTTCCGGAAACTGGGCCGTTAAGTTTTTGCCGTTTCGGCTCGTTAAAGTGATGCCTTCTGTTGTCCAGTGCAAAAGGACACGAAAGCCGTCATATTTAATTTCATAGCTCCACTCTTTTGACTTTGGCGGAGTATTAGTCAGAGTGGGGAGCATAGGCCGATTAAACATTGTCATCTCACCTTCTTTGTATTCCTAGTGTGAGGTACGGCCGCTTGAATTAGTCATAAAAATTAAGAGGAGGCACATCCTAAACAAAAAAAGGAGTGTGTCGACTATGCATACGATGTGGAAAGGAACGATCAGCTTCGGACTTGTGAATATACCAATCAAGCTGCATGCGGCTACAGATAATAAAGATATTAAGCTCAGACAGCTGCACGAAGAATGTAAGTCACCGATCGAATATAAAAAAAGATGTCCTGTCTGTGAAAAAGAAGTAGCGAACGAGGATATCGTCAAAGCGTATGAATATACGAAAAACAAGTTTGTAGTGCTCGACTCAGAGGATTTGGAAAACTTAAAGCGCGAGCAGGAAGATAAAGCTGTAGAGATTCTAGACTTTGTAAAACTTGAAGAAATTGACCCGATTTATTTTGAGCGAAGCTATTATTTATCACCGAATGAAGGCGGTACCAAAGCATACAGTCTATTAAGACAAGCTTTAAAGGATACAGGCAAAATTGGAGTGGCTAAAATTATTATCCGTTCCAAAGAACAGCTGGCGATCGTACGTGTTTACGACAATACGTTAATTATGGAAACGATCCATTATCCGGACGAAGTAAGAAGTGCGTCGGACGTGCCGAATGTACCTGAGGAGTCAGACTTAAGCAAAAAAGAAGTAAGCACCGCCATTTCGCTGATCGATCAGCTGACCGAGGAATTCGATCCGGAAAAATATACAGACGAATACAGGGCAGCTTTATTAGAATTAATCGAAGCGAAGAGAAATAATGAAAAAGTAACGACAGCCAAGGCCAAGCCTGAACCGGCTAACGTTACAGATTTAATGGAAGCTTTGGAAAAATCATTGGAGAATACGAAAGAATCGAAAAAAGTGGCACCGAAGAAAAAGACAGCCGCCAAAAAGAAGTCGACCCGCAAGAAAAAAACATCTTAAACCCTCATTATGAAGCCATTTGTCGAACACTAACCCTGTCTAAAAAAGCGTATTTGTAGTATAATAATAGTAGATCATTCTGGTCGGAGGGTTGTTTAGATGAGGTTTCGTACAGATGAGCAGGCTGAAAGTTTGATGCATTCTGCCAAAGCTTCTATGGCTATTGAAGGATTGCAGTTAACGAAAAAAGAAGAAAGTCTTGTGAAGAAACGCTTAACAGGTTCGATCACAGAAAAGGAGTTTCTAAAAAGAGCATTGGAATTAGCCCGCCATGCCTAACTCCCGGTATGGAAGCGGGAAATCGCGTTATTGCTATGAAGGTACATCTATTCTCATAAACCATTACGATATAAAAGATGACCGTCAGCTCCAGAGTATGGAAAACATTCTCTCGGCCCAGCGGCTTTCTGAGCTGCAGGAACGGCCGGTAACGGGGGAGTTCGATCTCAGGCACCTGCAGAGGATTCATGAGTGCCTGTTTAAAGACTTATACCCTTTCGCTGGTGAGCTGCGGACTGAAAATATTACGAAGGATGGGTTCTCCTTCGCCCAGGCCCAGTTTATAAGGGAAGCAGCCGAACCTATCTTTACTGCTCTTTTAGAAGAAGATTGGGAACATATGAGTCGTGAGCAGCTGGCCGAGCGGTTAGCGTTTTATATGGCAGAGATTAATGTGCTTCACCCTTTTCGTGAAGGAAACGGAAGAAGTTTAAGAGAATTTGCCCGGTGCCTGGCTTTAGAGGCGGGATACTTCCTGGACTGGGCGGCTGTGCCCCGTGAAGAAGTTCTTGCGGCAAGCGTCGAGTCCGTGAAGAGTCCAGATAGGCTTGAGAGAGTCATTTTTCGTTCGTTAAGCCGTTTATAAAGGAAAGGTCGTACACATCGTGCGGTCTTCTTTTTTTATCATATTTTATCAGAAAAATCAGAAATAAGGAGGGGTTATAGATGAGCATTACGCTGCGTGATGTATGGAAGGCCAATAAACGGATCGAATCGATCATCGAGCGGACGCCGCTTTTATACTCAGAACCGTTGTCGCTTAAGACAGGGAACCACGTTTACCTTAAGCTGGAAAACTATCAGCCGACAGGTGCTTTTAAGCTGAGGGGAGCAGCCAATAAAATCCTTTCGCTGTCAGATGAAGAAAAGACCAAAGGTGTCGCCACGTTTTCTACAGGAAACCATGGGATTGCTGTCTCCTATGTTGCCAAACAGCTCGGCATAAATGCGGTTGTCTGTATATCGAATCGTGTGCCGGGTGAGAAGGTCAACCGTTTAAAAAGGCTTGGAGCAGAAGTAGTGATTGTCGGAGAAAATCAGGATGATGCCGAAGCCCGCTGCTATCAGCTTGAAAAGGAAGAAGGTTTTTCTGTGATTAAGCCGTTTGATGACCCTTACGTTATTGCAGGACAGGGGACGATCGGCCTTGAGATTATGGAGCAGTGCCCGGAAGCAGACGAAGTGATCATTCCGCTTTCAGGAGGAGGGCTGCTTGCAGGTATCGGATATACTTTGAAAACGATGGTTCCGGAGATGAAGATTCAAGGGGTATCGATGGAACAGTCGGCTGTTATGCATGAGAGTTTAAAGCATGGAGCTCCTGTCGTTATGAAAGAAACCCCTACATTAGCAGACAGCTTGCTGGGAGGGATCGGTCCTGATAATGAATATACGTTTACTTTAACGAAAAATTACTTAGATGAGAGTGTCCTTGTTTCAGAGGAAATGATAAAAAAAGGAATGGTTTTTATGATGGAGTATCATAAAATGATCGTAGAAGGAGCGGCTGCTGTTGGAGTAAGCCACGTTCTTAAACAAAGTGACCGTAGAGGGAAGAATATTGTGCTCGTCATTAGCGGAAATAATGTCGATCACCAGGCGATATGTGATTTGATATAAAAACAATCGGCGGGGGGCAGGAATATGGGAATTCAAGTAAGAGAAGTTTTGCAGCTGCCTGTGATGGCACCGGCGAAAATATTAACAGGAAGTCATCTTCTGAACGAAAGAGAGATTGAATGGATATCGGTGATTGAAACACCTGTAGAAAATTTTGTCAGAAAAAACGAATTCGTATTAAGTACAGGCATTGGCTGCAGTGATGACCCGAGAGCTCTTGAAGACTATGTACGGGATGTGATTGATTCTGGAGCTTCCGCCCTGGCGTTTGCTACGGGCCGCCACCTTTTTAAAATTCCTGACAGGGTGTTAAAAGCAGCGGAAGATCAGCAGTTTATTGTGCTGGAGCTGCCATGGGAAGTGCGTTTCGGTGATGTGCTGCATGATGTCTTATCAGAGATTAACCGGAAGAAAGAAGTCGAACAGAAGCAGGCAGAAGAAATCCGTCAAGAGTTAATCAACTGTGTGCTAAATGGGAAAGGCCTGCAGGAGATTATGAAAATCGTTTATGAAAACACTCATATTCCTGTAGCGATCAGCGATCATAACAAAATCGTCCGGGCAAATTACCATTTTAAACGGCACATGATTGATGTTTTAAACGGTGATGCTGAAGGAGAATATGAGCTTCTTCCTTCAGAGGAAACGCCTTTTAAAGACCATCCGCTTTATCACTATATCGAAGAGTTTCAAATAGGGGACGACCGCTGTTATCAGCTGACGATTTTATCGAATTATAAAAAACAGGGTTACCTGTTATTTAAACCTGAAACAACTGGAGAGCTGACTTGGTCGAACTTAAATATCCTCGAACATGCGCTGACCGCATGCGCCCTTTATTTTGTAAAAGAAAACGCGATTGAAATGACAGAAATACGTCTCAAGGACAACTTTTTATTAGATCTTGCTAAGAAAGACATCGAAATGGATAAACCACTCCAATCGAAAGCCCAGCTGCTTGGATACGATTTGAGTAAGCCTTATATTTGTCTTGCTGGCGAGATTCGTTTTACAAAAATAGCGGACGATCTTATACGAGGTTCCGATCAATCGGTTATGTCTTCCTCTATGCACAGCCGCAATTACTATATTCAGAAAGAAGTAGCCCATGCCGGAGACGTGTTAAAAAGGAGAACAATGGCTACCTTTGAAGATGGGGAAGTTATTGTTTTCTTGGAAGCCGACAGCAACAGCTCCTATGTCGAAACAGCGAACCAGTTCCTTGATTTAGTGGAGCGGCGCTTGAATGAATTATTGGCGGGTCTTAGTATTTCCTGGGGAATATCGATGCATAAAGACGGAATTTATACTTTTCATAAAAGCTATAACGAAGCTGTCACCGCCTTTAATATCGGCCGCCAGCAGCACGAAATAGGGGAGCGGACGTTTTTTAGCGATACGAGGATGAATAGGCTGCTTATGGCCTTAAGCCATGAGAAAGAAATTGAGGAGATCGTAAAAAGCACGCTTCAGAAGCTGATTGAATATGATCAGAAGCGGCAGACGGACTTGATTCATACTTTTATTGTCTACAACAAATACAACAGCAATGTCAGCCAGACAGCACGCGCTTTAAACCTGCATAGGCAGTCCCTGCTGCACAGACTGCGGAATATAGAACAATTAACAGGGCTTTCTTTATTAAACGCTGACGATATGTTTTTATTAGAGCTGAGTGTCAGGCTGTGGATGCTGAAGAAAGTGGAGAACTAGAGATTCCTCGTGGTAAATACCACGCTGCGGCGTCTCGGTCGCCCGTTTTTTAAGCAGGAGTCTCGTAGTATTTTGCCGCCTTGGTAACTAAAGAGATCGCCCTTCCTTGCTGGAGGACGATCTTTTTCACGTCATGTCAGGCATTATAATCAGGGCATTATTCCCCAAAATTCTGGTCGGGAACAATGACTTTTTCTGCACCGCTTTCAGTAACGGTGGATCGCATTTTTATGATCCATTGATCTTGTTCCTGATCATACGTCATACTTTCAACAGACAGGGTGTTGCTTCGGTCTACCTCAGCAAGCGCGCTGGCAAGGACCTGAGACTCATCTAAGTCAGCCCCTTCCGGCTTTTTTGCTTTAACGACCTTTACTTCCCCGGCCTGGGCCTGCATAGGGTAGGATTCGGCCACAGGACCATCTACAGTCACTTCTACAGACTTGCCAAGCCACATGTCTTCTTCTACTCCTGTAATCCAAATAGGGCTGCCTCCATCGGGCTCAATGTTATCTACCACTAAGATGCTATTTTCATTTTGATCCATTACATATCCAGAGAACTGTTTTGATTCACTTCCTGTCTGGTCGTCTGAAGGTTCTTCTGCTCCTTCTTGACTCCCGCAGCCTACTGTAACTAAGAGCAATATCAGCATCCATTTCTTCATCACATGGCGCTCCTTTATTATTTAAAAATATTTCTTACAGAAAATGTTACACCTTAATCCATGACAAATCAAAGAACCTCTGATAAGATAATCACATCCAAGTGAATATTAGTTTTTGAACTACTAGGGGGGCCCAACTGGGCTGAGAGGAAAGAACAAGCTTTCCGACTCTTATGCACCTGATCTGGTTAATACCAGCGGAGGGAAGTAGTTGACGTAACTGTCTATTACTTATACATAAGCCAGGTCCTCCAGAGGATCTGGCTTTTTTATATGCCAAAACCCCTCTGGAGCTCTGACGCCGCAGGCCTTTCCTATAAAGAAGGGAGGATATCAATGAGCCGAACACGTTTATTGACAACGATGGCTGTATTCGTTGCTTTAGGTACTCTCAGCGCGCAGGTGATATGGTTTCCAGCCGGAATCGCGAAAGCTTATCCTGTACAGCATGCGATCAATGTCATGGCTGCGATCACACTTGGCCCCATACATGCTGTTACGATCGCTTTTACGATTGGTTTGCTGAGAAATCTGCTTGGACTTGGAACGCTGCTCGCTTTTCCTGGAGGCATGGCCGGTGCACTGCTTGCCGGCTTCTTTTACAAATGGATCAGGCGAAAAGGTGCGGCTCCCGTCGGTGAAGTGATTGGTTCTGGGTTGATCGGCGCTTTATTTGCCGTGCCTTTTGCACAGGTTTTAATGGGAAGTGCAGCCGGGGCTTTCGCCTTTGTTCCATCATTTCTAATCAGCAGTGTGAGCGGGTCACTGTTTGGGTGGTTTGTCGCATCACGTGTACTGAAATCAAGATTAATTCCACAGCTTTTACATTAAAAGGAGGAGAATTGTATGAGTTTTACAGAAGTCCTAAGAAGGGAAAACAATGATATATTTGAAGCGATCTTTCATCATCCTTTTGTCGAAGGTATTGGAAAGGGAGACGTACCTCATGATTCAATCGCCCATTACATTAAAGCGGATTATGAATACTTGAATGCTTTTATGCGAATCTATGGAATGGGAATTTCTAAATCGTCCAACCGAAAAGATATTGAATACTTTAATCAGCAAATTTCATTTACTTTAAACAGTGAAACCCATCCTCATCAGAATTTTTGTAATGTAATCGGTGTGGGATATGATGAATTGCACGGTTATCCGCTGCCGCCGACGGCTGACCATTACGTTAAGCATATGGAGCACCACGCAAGGCAGGGAAGCTTAGGGGAACTGATAGCAGCTGTTCTCCCATGCCCGTGGACCTACCTGGAGATCGGACAATATTTAATGGAAAAATACCAGCCCGCTCCGGACGCTGCGTTCTATCCATGGATTAAATTTTATGCAGATCTGGAATTTGAAACGTTGTCCAAAAACATGTGCCAGCGATTAGACGAACTGGCAGATAAAGCTTCAGAAGCTGAACAGGAGCGTATGAAGGAAGCGTTCCGTAAAAGCTGCCAGCTGGAGTGGAAATTCTGGCAAATGGCTCATATTTGTGAAGAATGGCCGAAAGGGGAAGGGGTGAATATCAGATGACTCAAGTATCGACAGCCTTAACGATTGCAGGCACCGATCCCAGCGGAGGAGCCGGGATACAGGCAGATCTAAAAACTTTTCAAGAACTTAAGAGCTATGGAATGAGTGTAGTTACATCGGTTGTGTCTCAGAACACAACGGGTGTAAAAGACGTGCATCATCTGCCCGCTGATTTTATAAAAAGCCAGCTTAACGCTGTTTCAAGCGACATGCCGATTCACGCGCTGAAAACAGGCATGATTGCAAATATTGAGATGATGAAAGTGGTTGCAGAATGGATTCCGCAGACAACAGCGCCATACGTCATGGATCCCGTGATGGTTGCGACAAGCGGAGATGCCCTGATCGAAGAAGAAGCAAGGAGCCTGCTGAGGGATCATTTGCTGCCGCTCACTTCAGTAGTGACACCGAATATTCCTGAAGCTGAGTTCCTGTTAGGAGAAGAAATAAAAGGGACGGAAGATATGAAGCTGGCTGCCGAGCAGATTTGTACAAGATTTCAAACGGGTGCGGTATTAATCAAAGGAGGTCATTTAGAAGGAGAAGCGGTGGACTTTTTATATGACGGTTCTAAAATGCATACATTCTCCAGTGAACGAATTGACACGAAGAATACACATGGTACGGGATGCACGTATGCGGCAGCGATCACGGCTTACTTAAGCCAGGGAGCTCCACTGCCGCTGGCTGTAGAAAAATCAAAAGCGTTTGTGACCGAAGCAATTCGATATTCCTTTAACTTAGGAAAAGGAAGCGGACCGACCAATCATTTTGCAATGCGTCAGGAGGGAGTAAGGAAATGACGATTAAGCTCGTAAATGAAGTACGGGAAAAGAAACCGCTGATTCATAATTTAACGAACGAAGTCGTAATGAATTTTAGCGCCAACGGCCTATTGGCTTTTGGAGGTTCTCCGATTATGGCGATGGCCAAAGAAGATGTATCTGATATTGCCCGTCTCTCTGATGGTGTCTTAATAAATATCGGAACACTGACGGAGCCGCACCTGCAGGCGATGATTCTGGCAGGGAAAGCCGCGAATGAAAAAGGTATCCCTGTAGTCATTGACCCGGTTGGAGTCGGAGCGTCTTCTTTTCGAACAGAAGCGTTTGAGCGCATCCTCGGTGAAGTGAAGCCGGCAGCTATTAAAGGAAACCTTGGGGAAATGGCTCATATCGTTGGTGTTTCCGTTGAAACGAAAGGTGTTGACTCTGTCGGAGAAGGAAATCAAGAGGAAGTCGCTAAAAAAGTGGCAGACCAGTATGATACGCTTGCTGTCGTGACAGGCAAAGCAGATGTCATTAGTGATGGGAAGGACGTAGTCTATAATCAAACGGGGCATGAATGGCTAGGAAAGGTTACCGGGTCTGGCTGTCTGTTAGGTTCGATATTAGCGGCTTGCTTGTCCACATCCGGCCCTCCATTGGAACAGGCTCATGCGGCTACCCGTTTCTATGGACTGGCAGCTGAGAAAGCAGCACGTCACCGTAACGTAAACGGCCCCGGCACCTTTGCCGCGCGATTTATTGACGCTCTCTCCATGGACTTAACAAAAGTGGAGGAGGCGTAGCGTGAATCTCTCCAAGCGATTAAGAAAGTATCTTATTATGGGCAGCCAGAATTGTGAGAGGGCGCCCGAAGAAATATTGCAGGAAGCGATTGATGGAGGGATTACAGCTTTTCAATATCGTGAAAAGGGACCGGGTTCTTTAACCGGTCCTGAGAAGCTGGAACTCGGCCAGCGGCTTCGTCAGCTTTGCCGGGCGCGTGATGTACTGTTTATCGTTAATGATGACAGCGAATTGGTGGAGACTTTAGAAGCGGACGGGATTCATGTCGGCCAGGACGATCAAAAAGTCCAGGAGCTCAGAACCCTCTTTCCTGATAAAATCATCGGGCTGTCAATTTCGAATGAGGAAGAGCTGCAGAAAAGTTTTGTAGATATGGTGGATTATACAGGAGTCGGGCCGATATTTAAGACGACGACAAAAGTAGATGCCAAAGAAGCGGTGGGTGTCGAGTGGATTCAACGCGTTAAAAGGTTATATCCCGAGGTTCCCCTGGTTGGAATCGGAGGAATTACAGTAAATAATGCAAAAGACGTAATTAAGGCAGGAGCTGATGGAGTTTCTGTCATTACAGCTATTACGGACGCTGCTGATGTAAAGAAAGCTGTCTCTCAAATTTGAGGGGCGGCTTTTTTCTTAGGCTTCCGGGGAATAATAAAAGTTCAAGAATAAATTGTGAATTTTATGTGTCAATTGTGGGAATAATTTGTTACAATTAAATATAATAATATGAATACGCTTACAGTTTAACCTGTATGTAAGGAGATGATAGCCGTGGGAATTACTTTTATGTTTATGCTTCTTGCCACGATTACACCATTTTTATTTATCCAAATGAATAAGCTTTCGCTGGCAATTGTTCAGACTATAATGCTGGTAGGAATGTGGCTGTACTTCCTTGAGGCGACTTTCAACATAGCCCCAGGTGCATTCTCATATCTATGGGTTTTCTACTATGCAAGCCTTATCGTAGCAGAAGTGGCCTACATTATGTTTGTCATTTATATGGTCAAAACACCTGCACCATTTAGTAAAGCAGTCAAAAACTAATCTAACTGAGCAGATAAACAAAAAAACCCCTTTTTCCTTAAACGGAAAAAGGGGTTTTTTAGTTAACTGACAGTTCGTTTCATCTGAACATGATAAAGCTGTAAGGCAGCTTGAACAAAAGAGACAGCAGCCAAAAGGACAAGAACGAATTTCGGTGAATAACTGGTATAGAAAGCACCCCAGAGCGCCAGGGCTGTCATTATGATACATAAAGTAAAACCAAATACGTGCTTCCAGGGTAATAAGTTCATTTCCTGCTGTGGATAGACTTCCTTATTTTTTTCCATTGATAATCACCGCCTAATTCGTTTTAATGGCCTTCGTGCTGCTCTTCTTGCTGCTGTTCATGGCCGCCGTGTTCTCCATCATCATGGTCATGCGTAAAGCCGAATGACATTGTAAAGATCGAACCTGCTACCACAATAGCGGCAAGTACGAATCCGTGGAACATCATATTCCAAGGGACATGGCCGCCACCGCTCTCTTTTTCTGTCATATGCATAAACATGAACAGCTGGATGCAGGCCTGGATCACAGCCAAGACCATGATTGAGATTACAATCCATGTTGTTGGCATATCTGAAGACAATACAGCCCATACGGCAAGTAATGTCAGAGCAATTGAAGCTAGAAATCCGATAACATGCTGTGTTGGTATGCGTTTAGACTGATTTGCCATTTAAACCACCATCCCAATCAAGTACACGGCAGTGAAAATAAAGATCCAAATTACATCAAGGAAGTGCCAGTACAAGCTGACAATAAACGTTTTACGGCTTGTAACTGGTGTAAGTCCCCGCTGTTTTAATTGAATCATTAGGAGAATGGCCCAGCCAATTCCTAACGTAACGTGTAAGCCGTGTGTTCCTGCTAATACAAAGAAGGCGGACCAGTAGGCACTGGACTGCAGGGTTGCTCCTTCATGAACGTAATGAACAAATTCATATATTTCAAAGCCAAGGAAACCAAGTCCCAGAGCCAGCGTAATGGCAAGCCAGGTCATAAGTCCTTTAACGTTTCCCCGCCGCATCTCGTGAATCGCGATCCCGCAAGTAAAACTACTGACAAGCAGTAAGAAGGTCATCACAAGTACAATTCCCGGTTCAAATAATTCTCCGGGATGTGGTGCATCCGCCGTACGTCCAAACAATACGGCATAGGTGGCAAACAAGGTGGAAAACAGGACGATTTCGGCTCCAAGGAATATCCAGAAGCCGAGAATTCCCATTCGCCCTTCTAAGGTTCTATATTCTAAAGGTCCTGATTTAAGTTCATGGGCACTCATCTACGTAACCCCCTTGCCGAGCGTTCTGTGCGCTTGATTTCATCGACTTCAACATGGAAGCCATCGTCATAATCAAAGGATCTGACACCCATCATGATAATTACCCCAATTAATCCAATCACGGCCAGCGGGATCCATTCAAAGACAAGAGCGAAGCTGGCAAAGCCGGCGATCGCCATCATGATAATCGGCTTTCCTGAATCGCTTGGCATATGAATCGGTTCAAGCTGGTCTTCTTCATAAGTGGTAATGCCTTTTTTCTTCATTTCAAGGAAGGCGTCATGATCATTCACATGAGGGACTGTCGCAAAGTTATAGAATGGAACCGGAGTAGGGGTAGCCCATTCCAGTGTGCGTCCATCCCATGGATCTCCTGTTTTATCACGCGGGCTGTTACGGAAGCTGTAATAGATGTTAAATACAAATATTGCGAATCCAACACCCATTCCGAAAGCACCTACAGTGGAAATAACGTTAAGCGGCATCCATTCTGGAATGATTGTAAATACTCGGCGCGGCATTCCATCAAGACCGACGAAATACTGCGGGAAGAAACATACATGGAAGCCGATAACAAACCACCAGAAGCTCCATTTTCCGTATTTTTCATTAAGCGTGTGTCCAAACATCTTCGGATACCAGTACACAAGACCTGCAAAACAGGCAAATACTGTACCCGCAATTAATACGTAGTGGAAGTGAGCCACTAGGAAATAAGTGTTGTGGAACTGATAGTCCGCTGCTGCCATCCCAAGCATAACCCCGGTTACTCCCCCCATCACGAAGCTGGGAATAAACGCTAAGGACCACATCATGGCAACAGACATTTGTATTTTCGACTTATATAAGGTTCCGAGCCAGTTAAATATTTTAACCCCGGTCGGAACGGCAATTAACATTGTGGAAACAGAGAACACAGAGTTTACAAATGCTCCTGCTCCCATTGTGAAGAAGTGGTGAACCCATACAAGGAAGCTTAATCCAGCGATTAGAATCATGGACCATACCATCGCCATATAACCAAACAGGCGCTTTCTCGCGAATGTAGCTATAATTTCAGAGAAAATACCAAAGGCAGGCAGAATAACGATATAAACCTCTGGGTGTCCCCACATCCAGAACAGGTTCGCCCACATCATCGGCAGACCTTCACCTGTTAAAGTAAAGAATTGAGAACCGAAGATACGGTCGATTGTCATAAGAGCCAGCGCTACTGTTAAGATAGGAAAAGCGAAAATTATAATGAATGAAGTTACCAGAGTAGACCATGTGAATATTGGCATTTGGAATAATTTCATTCCTGGTGCACGCATCTTAAGGATTGTCACCATAAAGTTAATACCTGTCGCTAATGTACCAATCCCTGATAACTGTAAGCCCATCAGATAAAAGTTCTGGCCGGGTCCAGGACTCATCGCTGCCCCGGCTAGAGGAGTGTAGCTTGTCCATCCCGCATCTGGTGATCCCCCAATAACGAATGAAATGTTAAATAGCATAGCTCCAAAAAGGAAGGACCAGAAACTTAGTGCGTTAAGGAATGGGTACGCAACATCGCGCGCACCGATTTGAAGAGGAACAATGACGTTCATTAACCCGATTAAGAACGGCATGGCCATAAAAATGATCATTACGGTCCCGTGAGTTGTAAAAATTTCATCATAGTGCTGCGCATTCAGAAAGTTCATATCTGGAAATGCCAGCTGTGTTCTCATCATTAAGGCATCAGCACCGCCTCTAAAAAGCATTGCTAAGGCACTTAAAATATACATAACTCCGATTTTCTTATGATCAACAGTCGTTAACCACTCACGCCAAAGCCAGCCCCATTTCTTGAAGTAAGTAAGGATGAAGAGGATGGCAGAGGTTACTAGGACAATGGAAACCATACCCCCGTAAATGAGCGGTTCGCCTGTTACAAAAAACTCATCGAGTTTCATGATGTTTCACCAACTTTCTTTCTGTATTAGTGATCACTCTTATCTTTGTGATCCATTTCTTCTTCAGGATGATATCCGACATATTCGTTGTTATTAGCTAAATGCATCAGCTCATTATAAGCATCAAGGTGCTGGTTAATCGCGTAATCGCGGCCTTGGTTGGTACCATGGTCTACAAATTCAAGGTGAGTAGATGAAAATTCTGCTGTATCTTCCATGAGACCCGGCTCAAGCATGGCGGTATATTGTTCTTCTGTCAGCTCAGGTGCTTCATTTTGAGTTTGTTCTACCCAGCTTTCGAAGTCCTCGGAATTTTCTGCGTAAACTTCGAAGGTCTGTTTAGTAAAACCTTCACCGTTAAAGTTAGAGTTACGACCATCATAAACGCCCTCTTCATCGGCCTGAAGATAAAGCGTATTTTCCATTCCGGCCATATTGTATTTCATTCCACCTAACTGAGGGATCCATAAAGCCGCCATAGAATCAGCAGAAGAAAGACGGAACTCTATCGGCCTGTCGGTTGGAATGTGTAAGTAATCAACAGTTTCAATCCCTTGTTCCGGGTAACTGAAAAACCATTTCCAGTCAGCAGAAGTGGCATAAACAACAAGAGGCTCTTCATTTGAAGTAGACTCCGTTGGTTTTTCTAAATCATATAAAAGCTGAACCGTAGGTATGGACAAAGCAATAACAATAATAAAAGGAATAACCGTCCAAACCACTTCCAATTTGGTATTACCATGCTGGTTCGGATCATAATCTTTATCACCGCGTTCCGGGCGGTCCCGGTATTTAAATACCACATAGGCAAATAACGCAAATACTACGGCCACGATGAACAGCATGAAATAGATCGAGTACATAATAAGGTCTTTCTGGCCTTGTGCAACAGGGCCTTTAGGGTCAAGGACCATCATTTCGCTGCAGCCGCTAAGAAACAAAATAAGCCCAAGCGGCAGGAAAGCCAGCCATCTTTTTATATTCACGAGTCGACACACTCCTTTACACATTTGATTTTATCGTTGGAATCCATTTCATAGGGACAAAAGCCGCCGAGTAAAGAGCTGACCCATTATAAAATGAATTCAATAATATTTAAAAGCGCTGGAGATAGTATAGCAGAATTGCTCGAATTATAGAGTTTGTTAACTAAATTGTCATAGAAACATCACGATCTTGATGAATTTTAGACACAAATTATTCAAATTTATAAAACGATTAATAACAATTAAGGAAATAACAGGGAGTGTAAGATGGGAATGGAAAATAAAAAAGCAGCAGGATCATCTGCTGCTTGATTTCATATCAAAATATAGAGGGTAGTGGAGGCTGCATCTTTCATTAAAAGAATGATGACAGGAAGGGCAGCGGGACACTGACATATACTCCTGGATCGTCAATTCGGTCTGGCAGTTTCCACATAAAATGGCTTTAGATTCGAATTGCTCTTCCGGCCATTTTGAAGGAGGGTGGTCCGCGAGTTCCTCGTGGCAGTAATAACAGGCATAATACTCTTTACAGCAATAAAACTTAATAGCTATCACATCAATTTCTGTATGGTAGTGAGCGCAGCGTGTTTGCTTGTCTGCCTTCACTCCGTTAACTTTCTGACGTTCCACTAGTTAACCTCCTTTAGGAATTAATTCTACATTTGCAGCTGCCTTATGCATACGTGTGATGCTGGAAAATACATAAGCGAGAACGGCTGAGAGCAGGGAAACAGCAAATGGAATATAGTTGATATACCCAAATTCTATGAATGAAGTCATCCCGAAAGCTTCCGATATATGTAAAGCCGTCAATAACAAACCAGAGGCTGACTGGAAAACTGAATATAGAACGATGAAACTAATCAAAAACACGAGTAAACCTTTCATCATAACCCTTCCTTTTCACTCGACTCTTTTTTTAAAAGGCTTCCTTAGTATGCATACGATAGGAACGAGTTTTCGTTTTATTTTTTGCCCAGCTCTCACGTAAACCAGCCGCCGTGTCGTCTCACTTTATTTATCTGAACACGTTTATTTTTAAGAAGGAGTTGGATTTCATATCGATAAACCCGGCAAATATCTTTGAGGGAGGCAAAGGCTTTTTCGGCTGTGAAGTTACGCTCGGATAGCGGTCGGGGAGCGTGAACTCTTGAAGCAATAGGGGGGTGGACGCTTCCCAGAAGTAAGCTTAGATTAGGCTGATCTTTATTGGCCACGGAAGCTAATTCAAGGTTTTCAGGGTCTGCAGCAATGTTTGCTGATAGATGACTGTACATTAAACTGGATCCAGAGTCTATAGATGGAAGTTAGCCGCTCTGTGTTCATAGATAACCCCGCACATATGGAAATATGTACCTTATTATGGTAACATATCTATTTTAAATCAAGGAGAGTCAATTACATTTAATACTCTGCCTCTCTTCTATCAATATGGTAAAATATCTTAATGAATCAAAGATCGTAAAAGGGTAGTTATTCCTTCTTCTCTTTGGTACAAAGATATGATTAAATGAAAGGCGTGAATCCCTGGAAAGGGGGAAGGAAATATGACGAATTTTGAAGAACGCTTCGACTGGAAGCTGTTTTTTACGCTTTGCTTATTTTTAACTATTAGTAGTATTGCTTTATATAGTGCTCAGCAAAGTCCTCAATATAATGACAACTTCATGGTCAGGCAGCTTGTCTGGTATATTGTAGGCTTTGCGATTATAGGTGTGATGCTGTATTTTGAGCCTGATTTTTATAAAAAAATCAGCTGGCCTCTTTATATAGCAGGTCTAATCGTTTTGCTGGCTTTAGTTATCGCCCCGCCTTCTATCGCCCCGATTATTAAAGGGCAGAAGAGCTGGTTTGTGCTGCCGGGTTTAGGGACGATTCAGCCTTCCGAGTTTATGAAGGTTATCACTATTTTGTTACTAGCGAATGTTGTGACTAATCACAACGAAAGGGCGCGGGTAAAGGATATAAAAAACGATTTTATTCTGCTTGGGAAAATTGTCGGCTTAACCTTATTGCCGCTGCTATTAATTATGCAGCAGCCCGACTTAGGAACAAGTTTAGTTTTTATAGCGATTATGGCAGGGATGATCGTGATTGCCGGCGTCAGGTGGCGTGTTATCCTGCCGATATTTGGCTCAATTGGAGTTGTTGGAACGGCTATCATCTGGCTTGCTCTACAATTTCCTCAGATTCTCGATCAATACTTAGGGGTTAAACCATATCAGCTTGGACGTATTTATGCCTGGCTGAACCCTCAGCAGTACAGTTCCTCTGAAGGTTTCCAGCTTATACGGGCGATGAGAGCGATCGGATCAGGACAAATGTATGGAAAAGGAGCGGGTGACAGGGAAGTATACTTACCAGAAAGCCATACCGATTTCATTTTCAGTATTATTGGGGAAGAATACGGCTTTATCGGGAGCTGTATTGTATTACTGGCCTTTTTCTTATTTATCTACAGGCTGACTACAATTGCCTCGAGGGCGAATCATAAGTTCAGCTCTTATGTAATGGTAGGGCTTATTTGTATGGTGTCCTTCCACGTGTTTCAGAACATAGGGATGTCGATTCAGCTCCTTCCGATTACCGGAATTCCACTCCCGTATATCAGCTATGGAGGAAGTTCACTGCTGGCCTTTCTAGTCGCCGCCGGCCTGGCTTTTTCGATATCATACCACCACCGAACCTTTATGTTTGGGGAAAATTAAAATCAATAACACACCGGTTTATTAGCCAAAACTTAACTTAATACTTATTTACAGATCACAGTGTGAAGTACTGTGATCTTTTTTTGACGATTTTTGTCCACTATAGGGTTTTAAAATGTCGAAGGTTAGTCCGGATTTTTGCAGAACCCGCAACGCGGGCACGTTCCTCTTTTTCAACGGCATTATTGTATAAAAGATACGGAAAAAACTTCATACACTTTTTACATTACATAGAAAAATACGAATGAATAGAATGGAACTATAAATAAATAATATTCAGATAATGGGGGAGGGATCGTATGGTACTGCCATTTGATATTTTAGAATATCACCAGCGCTTACAAGATACGAAAAGAAGGATGGCCGATAAGGGGATTGAGGTTTTGCTTATTACAGACCCTGCGAACATGAATTATTTATCAGGATATGACGCTTGGTCTTTTTATGTTCATCAGATGCTTGTGATCGTAATCGATGAACCGCAGCCCATTTGGATCGGCCGGCTTCAGGATGCGAATGGCGCTCGGGCGACCACCTGGATCTATGAAGAAAATGTGATTGCTTACCCTGATTATTACGTTCATTCCAACACACATCACCCTATGGATTTTATTTCGGAAATCTTAACACAAATCGGGCAGGGCAACCGGACGGTTGGTGTGGAAATGGACCATTATTACTTTACGGGAATGGCGTTAGAACGATTGAAAAAAGGACTTCCAAACGCCAAATTTCAAGATGCATCACTCCTTGTCAACTACGTCAGAATGGTGAAGTCAGACCAGGAAATTGAATATATGAAAAAAGCAGCGGTCATTGCTGATCTGGCGATGAGCAAAGGGATAGAAAGCATAAGAGCCGGGCATCGCGAATGTGATACGGCAGCAGAGATTTATTACCAGCTTGTAAAAGGAACACCGGAATTCGGCGGAGATTACCCTTCCATCGTTCCATTGCTGCCCACTGGCGATCATACATCTATTCCTCACTTGACATGGTCAGACCGTCCTTTTGTAGAAGGAAGCCCGGTCATTGTCGAACTGGCGGGCTGCTTTAAACGCTACCATGTGCCGCTTGCGCGGACAGTATCGATTGGAGAACCGAGTGAAAAGCTTCAGGTTTTAGCACCGGTTGTTTTAGAAGGCATTGAGAATGTTTTATCAGCAGCAAAACCTGGTGTAACCTGCAGTGACCTTGAAGAAGTTTGGAGAAAATCGATCAAAAAGCATGGATTTGAGAAAGAGTCGAGGCTTGGATACTCTGTCGGCTTAAATTATCCGCCGGACTGGGGCGAACATACGGCGAGTATCAGAAAAGGCGACTTTACCGTACTCCAGCCGAATATGACGTTTCATTTAATACCGGCTCTCTGGTTTGATTATGACGGTATTGAGATCAGCGAAACCTTCCGAGTAACCGAGACCGGCTGTGAACGGTTCACGAATTACCCGCAGGAGCTAATTGTGAAAAGGGAGCCGTCAATTTTCGAGGTAAACAGCGGCGATCAAATCAGTTAAGGGGGCGATGATCATTCAATTATATAACAGAGATGAAATCGAGCGTGTGATTCGTCTGGATACACGTCTTATACAGGAAGTGGAAACAGCATTTACGGCATTATCGACGAAACGAGTGACGATGCCTCCTATCATGAGGATAGATATGCCCGAGCATAACGGGGAAGTTGATATTAAATCAGCCTATATAGAGGGAGTTGACAGTTTTGCTGTCAAACTCTCTTCGGGGTTTTTTAATAATCCTAAGATCGGATTACCGAGTGCTAATGGAATGATGATCCTGCTGAATTCAAAGACGGGAGAACCACAAGCAATTTTTGCCGATAATGGGCTGCTGACGGACTTAAGGACGGCTGCTGCCGGAGCTGTCGCAGCCGGGCATCTCAGCCGCCAGAACAGCCGGGTGGCTGGCATCATCGGAACAGGATCTCAGGCTCGCTATCAGCTGCAGGCGCTGCTGGCTGTGCGCCCAATTGAAAAAGCTTTTGTGTATGGTAGAAGCAAAGAGAAGACGGAGAGGTTTAAAACAGATATGGAAGGTGAGCTCGGGATTCCTGTGCACGTGGCTCTTGAACCTGAAGATGTCGTTAGAAACAGCGATATTGTTGTGACGACGACCCCATCTACTGAACCTATCGTGAATGGGGACTGGCTGTCGCCCGGTGTTCATGTCACGGCTATGGGTTCAGATGCGGAGCATAAAAAAGAACTTGACGAAAGAGCCATCGAAGCATCCGATCTCTTTGTCTGCGACACGATTGAGCAGTCGAAGAGACTGGGCGAACTTAGAAATTTACAAAATGACAAACTGGTCCATTCTGCAGTGGAGCTTGGCGACATTACGTCAGGCCATAAGCCGGGCCGCTCAAGCGAGGATCAGATCACGATTTGCGATTTAACTGGAACGGGTGTTCAGGATACCGTGATCGCTCGCTATGCGTTTCAATTACTGGAATACAAGGAGGAAGATATTCATGAAAGACGCTAAATTTGCTACAAAATCCATTTGGGCTGGAGAAAAAGACGCACTTGCTTTTGGAGCTACACAAGTACCGGTGGTCCACAGTGTTTCCTTTGGGTATGACGATATGGATGAATGGTATGAAGTGGCGATTGGAAATAAAGAGGGACACATATACGGCCGAAACACGAACCCTACGGTCGGGGCTTTTGAAGAAAAAGTAAGGATTTTAGAAGGAGCCGAAGCAGCGACCAGTTTCTCTACAGGAATGGCGGCGATCAGCAATACACTGGGCACATTGCTTCATCCGGGAGATCGGATCGTATCCATCAAAGACACTTACGGCGGGACGAATAAAATTTTTACGGAATTTCTTCCGAAGCAGCAAATCGATGTCGTTCTCTGTGATACAGGGGATCATGAAGCGATCGAACGTGAAGTCGCAAAAGGCTGTAAAGTTTTATATTTAGAAAGTCCAACTAACCCAACTGTAAAAATTACCGACATTAAACGGATGGCGCAGGCTGGTAAAGCTGTAGGAGCCACAGTAGTCGTTGATAATACGTTTGCAACTCCAGTTAACCAAAACCCGATCGAGTTAGGAGTAGATTTGGTCATTCACAGTGCGACCAAGTTTCTTGGCGGTCATGCAGATGCTTTAGGAGGCGTGCTTTGCGGAAGCAAGGATCTTGTAGAACAGGTGTATCACTACAGAGAAATCAATGGAGCGACTCTGGATCCGATGGCAGCGTACCTTCTGCTTCGTGGAATGAAAACATTGCAGCTGCGTATTGAAAAACAAAACCAAAATGCTCAGGAAATCGCTGAGTTTTTAAAACAGTTTGATCTTGTTGAAGGCGTTAATTATCCTGGTCTGCCGGAACATCCGGGCCACGGCATTGCGAAAGAACAAATGAAAGGATTCGGCGGCATGCTTAGCTTTTCGGTAAAAGGCGGCGTTGATACAGTCCGTCACCTGCTTCCTAAGCTGAAGTACGCCAACCGTGCAGCCAACCTTGGAAGTGTGGAAACTGTTGTAGGGCCTGCACGTACGACCAGCCACGTAGAATGTACGCCTGCTGAGCGTGCGGCGATGGGCATACCTGAAGGACTGATTCGCTATTCTGCAGGTATTGAAGATATTGAGGACTTAAAACAGGATTTGGCGCAAGCTTTTAAATCGCTTCCTGCGGCAGTACTGCAGGGCTAGAGAAGAAGCTGTGAAAATAATGGAAAAAGCAGCGGGCAGCCTGCTTTCTCAGTTAATCGCGTGGAGGCGGCATTTTCATAAATATCCTGAACTAAGCTTTCAAGAAAAATTAACGAGTGAAAAAGTGGCCGAAGTGTTAAGAGGATTTAAAGTCTTTGACATTCAAACAGGAGTAGGGGGATATGGCGTTGTTGCCACTCTTTCACTTGGGGAGGGGCCTGTGATCGGTTTTAGAGCGGATATGGATGCCCTGCCGATTGGAGAGCAGGCTTCCCATGAATATGTTTCAAGAACTTCAGGCATCATGCACGCCTGCGGTCACGATGCTCATACCGCGATTTTATTAGGTACAGCAAAGGTTCTCGCCGAAAGCTATCAGTCAGGCGGACTAAAGGGAACGATAAAACTAATTTTTCAGCCTGCTGAGGAAAGCTGTGACAGCTCAGGGGAAACAGGGGCTGTGAAGATGCTGAACTCTGGCAGCCTGGATGATATAGATGCTGTAATTGCGCTGCATATGTGTCCTTGGAGAAAAAGAGGGACGATCCAAATTCACGATGGGCCCAGCATGGCCAATAACGATGAGTTTGAACTGATGATTAGAGGCAGCGGAGGTCATGGGGGATACCCTCATGAAACGAAAGATCCCATCTGGATGAGCAGCTTTGTTCTACAGGCCCTCTACAGCTTAAATGGCCGAAAAGTTGATCCTCTGATGGTAAGCGCGGTCAGTATTGGGCAGATTCAAGGAGGAGAAGCCAATAACGTCATTCCAGATGCTGTTACGATCAAAGGAACGTTACGATCCTATGTAGAATCGGTTCGGAAGCAGCTGGTCAGAGAAGTGGAACAGGCCGCGGCGATTGTTAAAGCGTTAGGCGGCGAATATGACCTTCACATCCAAAAAGGAGAGCCGGCCTTAAATAATGATCCATCCCTGAATCAAGTAATTAGAAGAGCGGCTAAGGGCTTTCAGCAGGTGGAGGAGCCTTTTGGAATGGGCAGTGAAGATTTCAGTTATATGACGAATCGTTTAAACGGTTCGATGTTCTTTCTTGGCTGCGGTCTTAATGAAGGATACGGTCTTCATCATCCAAAGTTCAACCTCGATGAAGCGGCGATGGAAGATGGGGTTCACATACTTTTAAAGAGTGCAGAGATTCTGTTATCAAACGAAGGAGGGGGATTATGACGACAAATATTGCATTTGTAGGCTTTGGAGGGGTAGGCCAGGCGCTCGCTGAAATTCTCATGGAACGAAAAGAGAGCCTTCTGGAATCTTACGGACTTGATGCAAAAGTGGTGGCAGTGGCGGACATGATGAAAGGCTCGATTTATGATCCTGAAGGACTTGATATCGAGAAGCTGCTTGAAGCAGTCAGGAAAGATGGTACTGTCGAAGCCTACACAGGAGGCTCAAACGTCATTACAGGACTAAGCAGTATCGATACGATCATTCAAACCAACGCGGATGTGATTGTTGAAGTTACTTTTACGGATGTAAAAACAGGCGAACCGGCTATTACTCACTGCCGGACAGCTTTTGAACACTACAAGAGCGTTGTCACGACAAATAAAGGGCCAGTGGCTTTGGCGTATCGGGAGCTGGCTGAGCTGGCTGAACAAAACGGAGTCTTTTTCGGCTTCGAAGGAACGGTAATGAGCGGAACACCGGCATTAAGAATGCCGATAGAGACATTAGCCGGAAACGAAATTACCGAAATCCGCGGGATTTTAAACGGCACCACCAACTATATTTTGACCGAGATGGAAAAAGGACAGTCTTATGAGGGAGCGCTTTCTAAAGCTCAGAAGCTGGGATACGCAGAAGCGGACCCTACGAGTGATGTGGAAGGGTACGACGCCCGCTACAAAACAGCAATCCTTTCTAATTACATTATGGGGGTGCCGCTGCCTCATACGGAGGTTGAATGTGAAGGAATTACGAAAATGAGCCAGGAACAGGTCCAGGCAGCCATTAAGCAAGGAAAAAGGTGGAAGCTGCTGGCGACCATTAAGAAGGAAAAGGGAGAAGTGACAGCATCCGTTAAGCCAGAATGTATTGATGCGTCAGATCCCTTAGCAAGCGTATCAGGACCGACGAACGCAATCCTCTATCAGTGTGATTTGGCGGGTCCTATTCTGCTAACCGGTGCAGGAGCAGGCCTCAAAGAAACGGGATTTTCCTTACTGATTGATTTGATTCATTTTCAAAAAACAAATAAGCTCGCCAAAATTAATTAAGATGAGGTGATCCGATGCATACGAAGGTACAGTCGATGAAGATGTTAGTCGGAGGAAAATGGATAAGCAGCGATAAAACTTTTGAAGTACGCAACCCTCAGGATAACTCGCTGATTGCGCGTGTCCCTTCAGCTTCTAAAGAGCAGATGAGAGAAGCGATAGAGGCTGCGGAACGAACGTATCGCACGACTAAAGTGTGGCCGGTTCACGAACGTATGAACATCCTTAATCGAGTCGCTCAATATATGAGGGACCATGCGGAAGATTTCGCGCAAGTTATTGCAACAGAAGGAAGCAAAACGATCAATGAAGCCCGCGGTGAAGTAAAAAGAGCGGCCCAGACTATTCAGATCAGCGCGGAAGAAGCGAGAAGAATCAATGGTGAGACGATCAACTTTGACCAGAATGAAGGCAGTGAGAACAGAGTAGGCTATTACTACCGTTTTCCAGTTGGAGTGGTCGGGGCGGTTACACCGTTTAACGACCCATTAAATATGGTGGCACATAAAATCGGGCCAGCGATAGCATCAGGAAACGCCGTCGTCTTAAAACCGGCCTCGGTTACACCGCTTAGTGCATTGAAGCTGGCGGAAGCTTTTGTGGAAGCAGGCCTTCCTGAAGGGTTCTTATCAGTGGTTACAGGCTCAGGAAGAGAGTTAGGAGATACTCTTGTTACTCATCCTGCCGTACAGATGATCTCGTTTACAGGAGGATCTTCTGCTGGAGAAAAGATCACTCAGAAAGCTGGAGCGAAGAAGGTCTGCATGGAGCTCGGTTCTAATTCGCCGGTGATTGTTTTACAGGATGCTGATTTGCACGACGCTGTCCAATCGACGGTTTCAGGAGCTTTCTCCGCAGTCGGCCAAAACTGTCTCGGTGTTCAGCGCATTTATGTTGAAAGGTCGATATATCCACAGTTTCTTAATACTTTTATTAACCGTACGACAGAGCTGAGAGTCGGAGATAAGATGGATGAATGGACGGACATCGGACCTTTAATTAATGAACAGGAAGCTAAACGTGTCGAGGAATGGGTGAACGAAGCGGTCAGTAAAGGAGCGATCATCAAAGCGGGAGGACATAGAGAAGGTGCTTTTTACGCACCCACGGTGTTAACGAACGTTCCTGCTGAAGCGAAGATCGCAAAAGAAGAAATTTTTGGTCCTGTGGTCCTTATTTATCCGATTGATTCCCTTTATGAAGCTGTAGAGAAATCAAATGACGTAAATTATGGACTTCAAGCCGGAATATTCACAAATGAAATTAATCAGGCTTTTTATGCGATCAAGCATATGAACGTGGGTGGAATTATGATTAATGATAGCAGTGACTACCGGATTGATGCGATGCCATTTGGAGGAACAAAAGGCTCAGGTGTAGGCAGGGAAGGTATTCGATATGCCATTGAAGCGATGACAGAAGCGAAAGTTGTATCCTTTAGACTCCAGGAGAATCTGCTTTAATTAAGAAGCCGCTAATCATAGCGGCTTCTCAGCTAATATAGGTCTTTATTAATCATATTCTTCATCTTAGGACGAAAACACTCGCTTTTAGCGGTCGAAAGCCCGGGCCTCCTCGCGAAACCACGCGGCGGCGCCACGGTTCATTGGTTTTTGCGCAGGAGTCTCGCGTTATTCGCTCCACGATGAACTAAAAAAATGCTTTTCCTCTATTTCAACATAGGAGGAAGGTATTTTTTTATGACAAAAGTCCTGTCTCCAAGAATCTCTCGAAACATATATGTTTATTCCGAGCTTCCTGCTTCTTTCCTTGTTTTACAAGGTATTTTCCTTTAGAACGAGCAAATTATAAAGGAGAATATTATTTAATTGGGAGGCAGGTTCATTGAAAAAAGTTATAGTCAGCATCGGCATCCTGATCGTCATGATGCTCGCTGCATGTGGTACTAACACTAATGAAACATTAGATAGAGAAACTTATGATTACAATCGAGTATCTTTTGGAAATAAAGATGTAGGGGATAAACGAGTTGTAGAAGATATGTACTTGAGAGGAAATAACTTTCCTGATGAAGGAAGAGGACCGATTCTGCCGCGAGGTGAACGAGGCATTGAAGAGCCTAATGCAAACCAGCGTGTAGAAAGAGACAACCAGGGGCAGCAGGTATTAAGCGAAGCTGAGGAACATGTGATTGAACTGACGAACGAAGCCCGGGAATCTCAAGGGTTGGAACCTTTAAGCATCAATCAGCAGGTAGCTGAAGTCGCCCAAATGAAGTCTGAAGATATGGCAAAGAACAATTACTTTGCCCACTCATCCCCGACTTATGGAAGTCCGATTCAAATGCTTCAGAGTCAAAATGTTGATTTCCAGCGCGCTGCAGAAAACATTGCCTATGGAATCCAAACACCAGAAGAAGTGGTTGATGGCTGGATGAACAGCCCTTCCCACCGCAGAAATATTTTAGATCCAAACTTAAAAGAAATCGGTGTTGGATATGTAGAAAACGGCCATTACTGGACCCAGCTTTTTATAACCAAGTAATTTTAAAGATGCAGGATAACCACCTGCGTCTTTTTTAGTACTGATTTTCGTGTGTAGAGGACCCGCTCGCTTTTAAGCAGCACTGGAGCTGATTGGAAAGCGAGCGACCCCCCTTTCTTTTTATAGCGGACAGTTCTTTTATGAAAATGGAAGAAATAACTGTGATTGAATTCAGACGGAACCTGGAATGCTAAAGAAAAGATATCTAAATGCTTAGAAGGGAGTTTATAGAATTGAAAAATGTGTGTACCCTTCTATGCTTCCTCTTTCTCATCAATATATTTTATCCTTCTTCTCTGCATGCCCAATCTCCAAAGCAGCTTGTAGCGATTGGTGATTCTATCCCTTATGGGTATAACTTAAAAGAAGAAAATACCAGTCCTCCAGGCCAGGCTTTTCCGTATTTAATTGGAGGCAAAGGGAACCTCGAGGTTACAAATTTAAGTATCCCCGGCCTGACATCAAAAGAAATGCTTCTGGCTGTTCGGGAAAATGAGCTCTTTAGAGAAACATTGAAAGAAGCAGACTACGTCATTTTATATATAGGCGGAAATGACCTGCTGAACTTGCTGAAGAAGCATAAAGGTCTTAATGGAGTGAAGATGGACGAGGTCGCTTACGTCGTCCGCAACCTTCTCTATAACGTCTATTCGATAGCAGTTGAACTGGATCAGTTAACGGAAGGTGAAATTCTAGTTTATAACTTATATAATCCTTACCCTGAGCAGGGGGAGGCCTTGGAAGAGCCTTTAGAGCTCATCAATAAGCAGTACAGCTCTCTAATTGAACTTCTAAGTCACTTTACAAATATAAAGCATGTGGACGCGTATCATGCGTTTAGAGACCATCCCGAATATATAATCCCGGGGGATGTCCACCCTTCCAAAGAAGGTCAGAAAGTATTGGCGAAAATAGGATGGAAGCAAATGAAGAAAAAATAGAAGTACCGAAGATGCTCTCGGTACTTTGTACATAACTTAAGCCTGTTATAATAAAAAGAAAACTAAGGATAAGGAGATTTTATACATATGATTCGTTTTGGAACTATTGGTACAAATTTTATCACGAAACTTATGATTGAAGCAGGCAGCCATTTAGAGAGTTTTGAATTAAGAGGGGTCTATTCCCGAACGGAAGAAAGGGCAGGAGAATTTGCCGGGGAGTATGGGGCGCCGCTTACGTTTACTTCCCTGGAAGCACTTGTTCAGTCAGATGAAATCGATGCCGTATATATAGCCAGCCCCAATTCTTTTCACGTGGAACAGGCCGTTTTAGCTATGGCTCACGGAAAGCATGTGCTATGTGAGAAACCGCTTGCCTCTAATGAACAGGAAGCTGCTCAAATGATAGCGGCAGCACAGCAGCACGGTGTCGTCTTTATGGAAGCTGTGAAGTCAACGCTTATGCCAGGCTTCTTGAGCATTAAAGAGAACCTCCATAAGATTGGAAAAGTGAGACGTTATGTTGGCAGCTTCTGTAAGTATTCTTCCCGCTATGACTCTTATAGAGAAGGTACAGTGCTTAACGCATTTAATCCTAAATTCTCCAACGGATCTCTAATGGACCTTGGCGTTTACGGAATCTATCCGATGGTCGTTCTGTTTGGCAGCCCTCAGAACATTAAGGCAAACGGAATTCGATTAGAGTCAGGAGTTGATGGAGAAGGAAGTGTTTTGGCAGCTTATGAAGAAATGGAAGCTGTTATTATGCACTCAAAAATTAATCATTCTTATACCCCTTCTGAAATCCAGGGGGAGGAAGGCGTGATTATCATTCCTAATATTTCTGAGCCGTCGGGCGTGTATATTCAATATAACGATGGTACAACCGAACATTTGGACGAGAAGAATGATTTCCCGCCTATGTATTATGAGATTAAAGAATTCATTTCCCTTATTGAAAAGGGAGAGAAACAGTCTGATATTAATTCACATAAAAGTTCACTGATTACTTCGCAGATTCTCGAGCAGGCACGCGAGCAAATGGGAATCGTCTATCCAGCCGATAAGTAAAGCTTTTCTCTGATATCTCAAGGGAGCAAATAACACTCCTTTTCTGCGGACAAACGCCCGAGCCTCCTCGAGAAAACCACTCTGCGGGGCTCGGATCATCGTTTTTCAGGAAGGAGTCTCGGTATTTGCTTCTTTGGAATGTATATAACGAACAAAGCCCTTCTGTTATTTCCCTCTTAATCCCTCGAAACTTCTGAGTTCTCTCTTTTTCTATATATTTAGTATAATTAGTAGGAACTTTCAGTTATCGGAGGCTCTCTTATGAAAAAGGTTTTTCAATATTCTCTTCCCTATAAATTATCCGCTATTATTGCCATTTTACTTATGCTCATAGAGTTAGCAGTTGAGCTGGTACAGCCTCTGTTAATGGCCAAAATTATTGATGACGGCATTATGCAGGAAGACTATACCACTGTCTCTATCTGGGGCGGAGTTTTAGTCGGCCTTTCCCTGCTCGCTTTTGCTGCCGGGATCATTAATTCTTATTTTGCCGCACATGTCAGTCAGGGGGTCGGACATGACCTCAGGCGTGATCTTTTTAAAAAAGTTCAGTCTTTTACAAGTGAAAATTTCCTTGCCTACTCTACACCTAATCTAGTCACTAGAATAACGAACGACGTCATCCAAATTCAAAATTTAGTGTTAATGCTGATGAGAATCGCCTTAAGGGCCCCGCTGTTTATTATTTTCGCTCTCGTTATGGCTTTTACTGTAAATGTTCAGCTGGCGTCTCTTCTTGTCATCGCAGTTCCTGTCTTAGGAGCTTTTCTGTTTTGGGTATTAACGCGTGGAGTCAAGCTTTTTAAAAATGTACAGAGAAAGCTCGATGGCGTAAATACGGTTATTCGGGAAAACTTATCACGCATAAGGCTGATCAAAGGATTTAACCGCGGTTCCTATGAAGAAGAGAGGTTTGACCAAGTGAACCGGCCCCTTCTCGAAGAAAACAAGCGTGCACTGTGGCTTATGGAACTGGCGATGCCTGTCATCATGCTTGGAATGAACGTTATTATCCTTATCCTTCTCTGGATAGGGGCAGCCCAGCTGGACATCGGAAGTGCACAAGCTGGGGAGGTGGTTGCAATCATAAATTATGCGACAAGAATTATGTTTACGTTCTCCATCTTTTCATTTTTAATCATGGTCTTCTCAAGAGGAAATGCTTCCGCCAATCGGGTGGTAAATGTGCTGGAAGAGCGGACACCGGCATATCTGAATGAATCCGGGAACAAAGCTGCTTTAAAGGGAAATATAACTTTTGACCACGTAACCTTCTCGAGGGCTGATGCGCCTACATTAAAAAAGATTTCGTTTAAAGCAGAAGCCGGGCAGACGATTGGCATTTTAGGTGAAACCGGCTCAGGGAAGACATCCCTGCTTCACCTGATTCCCCGACTGTTAGAAAAAGACAGCGGCTCTCTCTTTCTGGACGATTATGAGATTTCCGATTTAGATGTAAAATCGATCAGGCAGCAGATCAGTCTAGTTCCTCAGGAAGTTCATCTATTTTCCGGAAGTGTAAAAGAGAACATTGCCTGGGGGAAAGCAGATGCGACAGAAGAGGAAATTATCGAAGCAGCGAAACAGGCTGAAATCCATTCATTTATTACGACACTGTCAAATGGGTATAATACGAAAATCGGACAAAAAGGGGTTACTTTTTCCGGCGGGCAGAAGCAGCGGCTGTCTATCGCCCGTGCGCTGGTAAGGAAACCGAGAATTTTAATTCTCGATGACAGCACGAGTGCGCTTGATGCCCATACAGAGGCAAGGCTGCTTCAGACTCTGAAAAAGCAGGACTGTACGGTGCTGCTGGTTGCCCAGAAGGTCAGCTCATTGAAAGAAGCTCATAAAATTCTTCTTCTGTATCAGGGAGAACTGATTGCTGAAGGCGATCATGAGGAACTGCTTAAGGAAAGCCCGTACTACCGTGAAGTTTATCAATCCCAGCAGGAGGACGTGATGTAATGGCTGAAAGAAACAATCGTGCACCGATCCGTCATCACCACCATGGGATTGGTACGAAGCCGCCTAAAGTCGATGATATGCAAACAACGCTGAAACGTATCTGGGAGTATATGTCTCGGGAGAAAAAGCTGTTTTACAGCGTCCTCGCCGTACTATTTATAAGTTCTGCCCTCTCACTTCTGGGACCATATTTATTAGGTGTGGCTGTCGACCAGGTGATTGCCAGCCCTGCAGCTGATACGCTGCTAACAATGCTTGGGATTCTCCTCGGTGTTTATGCTTTTCACTCTTTATTTCAGTGGCTTCAAAATTACTGGATGATCGGAATTGCTCAAAATACAGTTTTTGAAATGCGTAACCATTTATTTTCTCACCTGCAGAAGCTGCCTGTCCTATTTTATCAGGAATACCAGCAGGGAGAGCTGATGAGCCGCCTGACGAATGACATGGAAAATGTGAGCAGGACTCTGAATACGGCTGTAATACAGTTCGTCACGAGTGTGCTGACGATCCTTGGAACGTTAGTCATTATGCTGTGGCTCAGTCCAGTGCTTACGCTCCTTACGATTACGATCGTTCCTGTGATGTATTTTGGGATGAAGTGGATTACGAAGAGGACCGGCCGTTATTTTAAGGACCAGCAGAAGAATCTTGGTGATATAAATGGATATGTCGAGGAAATGTTCTCAGGGCAGATGATTGTTTCGATGTTCTCCCGTGAAGAGCGGGTGATGAAGGATTTTGAAGAAAAAAATGACGCGCTTAGAACCTCAGGATACTGGGCGCAGACCTATTCCGGCTTTATACCGAAGCTGATGAATATGTTAAATAACGTCAGCTTTGCGATTATCGTCGGGGCTGGAGGACTGCTTGCCTTAAATGGATATATTTCTATCGGTGTGATCGTTACATTTACGACGTATTCCAGACAGTTTACGCGGCCGCTCAATGATTTAGCGAATCAGTACAATATGATCCTCTCTGCTGTAGCAGGAGCAGAGCGCGTTTTTCAAATCATTGATGAAAAAGAAGAAGTTCAGGATGAGGAAAAGGCGAAGCCTCTGCCTGGAATTCGCGGAGATATTGAGTTTAAGAACGTAGACTTTTCTTATGAAAAAGGGGAGCAAACGCTGAAAAATATCAGCTTTCATGCGAAACCTGGAGATACCGTGGCTCTCGTAGGACCGACGGGAGCAGGAAAAACAACGATCATTTCACTGCTTTCAAGGTTTTATGAAATCGATAAAGGCGCAATTAGCATTGACGGAACAGACATTAGGGAAATTACCCGCAGCAGCTTAAGGAGCCAGATGGGAGTTGTTTTACAGGACGCAACGATGTTTCATACTACCATTAGGGAAAACCTCCGCTACGGTCGTCTGGAGGCGACGGATGAAGAGGTGGAGCAGGCGGCTAAAGCTGCTCACGCGCACGACTTTATTAAGCAGCTCCCGAAGGGGTATGATACGGTGCTTGACTCTGACGGTAAGGGAGTCAGCCACGGGCAGAGACAGCTGCTGTCCATTGCCCGCGCCATGCTTGCCGATCCGGCTTTGTTAATTTTAGATGAAGCCACAAGCAGCATCGATACAGTGACGGAAATGAAAATCAACGATGCCTTAAGAAAGCTGATGAAAGGGCGGACGAGTTTCGTGATCGCTCACAGGCTGAATACAGTCCGGTCAGCTGATCATATCCTCGTTCTTCAAAGCGGAGAGATCACAGAAAGAGGGAGCCATAAAGAACTGCTGCAATTAGGCGGGTTCTATGCGGACCTATTCAGAACCCAGCAAGCCGAACAAGCTTCTGTCTAAATAAAAGCCACATAGCAATTTTTACGCTATGTGGCTTTTTATTATACTGACGAAAGACCATGTAAGAGAAAGTGAACTGTTCGTTCAATTTCTTTTTCATCATCCCATTCGAGCTGTGGAGCTACAATAAATCGAGTAACAATAAGGCCAATTACCGTCGTCATAACCATTCGTACAATCGACGGTGATGGAAAATCGACGATCATTCCTTGTTTTTTATAATGTTCAATCACTTTTACAAATCGAGGATATACTTCCTCTAAAAAAACTTTCTGAAATTGGGTCTTAAGTTCATCATGAAAAGCCACTTCTTGCAGAACAATTTTTAATAGAGGAGCATTATCTTTCACAAAATGGAACCTGTTTTTAATGAGCTTATAAAGAAGCTCTTCCAGATTTTCCGATGACCTTTCGAACACTTCCTGTACGAAATGGGAAGCGAAAATAGGAAGTGTAAATTTCGCCATTACGGGAGTTACAATCGAAATTAGTAAATCCTTTTTGGTTTTGTAGTGGCGAAAAATTGTTCCTTCAGCCACGCCTGCTCTACTGGCTATTTCACTAGTGGATGAGGAAGCATAGCCTTTTTCAGCAAATATTTCTACAGCTGCTTGCAAGATCTGGGCTTGTTTTGGTGTTGTTTTTGTACCGCTTTCTTCAAGAATCTTGAGTAAATCATTGAAATCTTTCATATTATCCCCCTCGTTATTGAAACCATCTTACTATAGCTTTCTATACCTCTTCAAGGCTGCTATATTAAGGACGGTGAAGAGCACGATAAATCCTAAGAGGACATACAGATCCGTTTGAAATTCTAAAAATGATTCTCCACGAAGCATAATTCCGCGCAGAGCATCCGCACCATATGTCAGAGGCATGATTTTTCCAATGGCTTGCAGCCAGTCTGACAGCCCTTCAATCGGAAATAGCCCGGAAAAAAAGACCTGTGGAACGATGACGAGAGGGATGAACTGGATCATTTGAAATTCATTTTTTGCAAAAGCTGAAAGTAAGGTTCCAAGGCTAAGTGCGGATAAAGCCAATAAGAAAGTTACTAAGAGAACATAAAAGAAATTACCGTCCATAAATACATCTAGAACATAGATGGAATAGGCAGCGATTAAGACTGACTGAAGAATGGTGAAAAGACCGAATCCAGATAGGTATCCCATGACCAGCTCACTTCTTTTTAAAGGAGTGGAAAGAATCCGCTCTAACGTACCTTGTGTGCGCTCCCTTAAAAATGAAACACCTCCGACAATAAATACAAAAAAGAATACAAAAAATCCGATAAGAACTGGGCCGATATAATCAAATAAATCTAAATTAGATGAGCCATGCCAAAACTCGATTTCCGGCTGTATAGTGTCAGGGCTTCTCAAGGATTGCTGGATCAGGTTGTGGATAGATGAAGTAGTATTGGGATCACTGCCTTCTACTGTGATTACCGGCTTGTCATCCTGCCATTCGATTATGGCATCTAATGATTGATTCGATAATTCCTCTTCCGCTCCTTCTTTAGTCATGCGGGTAAGTTGGGTGTCTTTATCGGAGAACTGGTCCGTAATGGGCTCAGGAACATCAATGATCGCGATATCTAATTCGTCTTGTTCACTGTCCAGTACCAGCCACATCAGGGTTAAAACGAGTATGGGTGCCATAATCATTAAGGCCATGCTCCGTTTATCCCGGCGAAACTGTGTGAGAATTCGACGCATAACCGTCCATGTGTTCATTCTGTGCCACCTCCATAATGTAAAAACACGTCTTCTATCGTCTGTGTACCGACTTCTGTTTTTAGCTGAAAGGGAGTATCCATCGCAATAATTCGTCCGTCTCTAAGCATGGCCAGACGATCACATTTTTCAGCTTCATCCATAACGTGAGTGGTAACAATGATGGTGACTCCCTGCTGCTTCAAGTGATTCAATCCCTCCCAGATGGATTGTCTAAGGACAGGATCAATCCCTACAGTTGGTTCGTCTAGAATGATAAGTTCTGGCTTATGCAATAAAGCAGCGGCTAAAGATAATCTCCGTCTCATTCCACCTGAATAGGTTTCTACCGTTTGGTGGAGATGATTGCTCAACCCTACAATTTCCATCACCTCTTGAATTCTTCTTTTTCTTTCGCTTTTCTTTAAACGATAGACCGACGCAAAAAAGTTTAAATTCTCGTTTGCCGTCAGTTCTAAATAAAGGGCATCTGATTGTGCCATAAATCCGTAGCGCTTCATTTGTTTTAAGGAGGGCATTTCCTCGTCATGTACATAAACTTTTCCCTTAACGGGTTTTAGGAGCCCGGTAATCATTTTAACTATTGTTGTTTTACCGGCCCCTGAAGGACCTAATAAGCCAAAGATCTCTGCTTGTTGAATCGTCATGTTAATGTCTTCAACAATCCAATTGTCACTGAACCGGTGAGAAACGTTTTGTAGTTCCACGGCTTTTTTCACAAAATAACCTCCTTTATATGTGAGTGATTACTCACTATTATAATAAGCAGTTTTCGTTATAAAGTAAAGTGAGTAATCACTGTCTTTTAGATTTTATGAAAAAGCAGACAAGTTTCTATGTATTCTCTGCATATGTTTAGCGGGGGGAGGGATTTTTGTGAAGGCTGTTATCTTCTCAGGAAAAAAGCTGATATTCAGCTTGAGCGCGATTATCTTGATTGCTGGAGGATTATTAGCAGGCAGCTCATTTTTTCAAGATTCAATTCCTGTCTTTACAGGCGGAGAGAAGAATGGAGTACGCCCCATACAGATTGTAACCGGGGAGTTTAAAGCAGAAACTCAAGACGGGAAAACGATTGAAACCTACCGCTTTGATCCGGGAACAATCTTTGTAAAAGGGGATGAACTGCTGCAAGTCAGTATTTTTGGAGTAAATGGGAAAGAGCATCCGTTTATCATTGAAGGCATCGATAAAGCAGGAGTAGTTAAACAGGGGAGTGAGACAGTATTTGACCTTCAGTTTGATAAACCGGGTATTTACCGATTGATCTGTACCACTCATAAGGATTTCCATTCGAATGGACCAATGGTCGCTTACTTTATCGTTATGGAGGAATGAGTATAATAAGCTAGAGCCTTGACTAGTAAATCGGGCTCTAGCTTATTTATATTGTTGACTTAGATAAGGCTTCTCTGTCGGCGATCACTGTAAGATTCGCGTGATTTTTTAAGATTGATGCCGGAAAGTCCTCCGTTACATCTCCTTCTATTAATCTACGAATAGCTTCCGCTTTCTTTATACCGGAGGCAAGCAATAGAATCTCTCTGCTTTGAAAAATAGACTGAATGCCCATTGTAATCGCGTGGGTCGGTACATCACTTTGGTTTGAAAAATACCGGGCATTTGCCTTCCGGGTTGATTCCGTAAGCGTTTCGACGTGAGTGCGCGTATTGAACAGTGTCCCTGGCTCGTTAAATCCAATATGTCCGTTTTGTCCGATACCAAGCAGCTGGAGATCCACTCCGCCGAGCTGTTCGATCAGCTTATCGTATCGAGCACACTCACCATCGAGGTCTTTGGCCAGACCATCAGGCAGGTGCGTCTGTGAGGCAGGGATATCCAAGTATTTAAACAGGTGTTCATGCATGTACATGTGGTAGCTTTGCGGGTGGTCATCTGCAAGCCCTACATATTCATCCAGGTTGATTGTTGAGAGATGTTGGAAGCTTGTCCGTTCTTTATTGTATATATTGATAAGTTCTCTGTATGTTCCAAGCGGAGTGCCGCCGGTAGCTAAGCCGAGGGTCGAAGCAGGCTTATTTTTCACTTTTTCAAAAATGATTTCTGCAGCTTTAATGCTCATTTCCTCATAGGAAACAGTTTCAATTAAGTTCATATACTTTCATCCTCTCTTGATTAAAAGCGTTTGGAAGTAAACTTGAAGGTATATTTCTCACTTCGAAAGTAAAGCTTCGTAAATTCAAAAACTGTATCGTCTTCTAAATAAGCCCATAGATTCATCGACAAAATCGAAGAATCATTTTGTAGTTGTAAAATCGTCTTTAATTCCTCATCAGGCGACATAGGGAGTATTTCCCCTTGTCGCTCTTTAATAACGTACCCTTTTCGTTCGACATACTCATATTTGGAACGGGTCATGACTTCCACTGACAAATCCGGGAACAAGGAGACGGGCATGTAGGTCTCTTCTAGAATCATCGGATCTTCTTCCGCGCAGCGAAGACGGCGAATGAAGAAAACTTTTTCTCCGTCCTTTAACTGCAGCGTCTCCCGAATCGGTTCTGCCGGCTGCTGCATAGAGAATTCCAATATTTGGTTTGTGGGATTCTGATTGAGGAGGAGCATCTCTTCTGTGAAACTTTGCAGCCGGTAAATGTCATGCTCAATCTTGGCGTTTTTTACATAAGTGCCGCTTCCTCTGACTTTGTATAGGATATCTTCTTTTACAAGAAGCTGGATGGCCTGGCGGATAGTTACCCGGCTTACGTCATATTTAACTGCCAGTTTATTCTCAGAAGGGATGGCTTCATCTTTGTTAAGTTTGGAGCTGATAATATCCTTCTTTATTTTGTCTGCAACTTGTTTATATAAGGGAGAACTTGTGTTCAATTAATTTCACCGTCCCATAAAAGTGAATGACTTGTATTATAGTTTAATACAACTATATACCATCTAAACAAATATTTCATTAGTAACGGCCAACTTATTGAAAATATTTGATAGATAGGCTGACAAAACTTGAAGTTTAAAGACTATAATATCGATTCTTTTATTAGGGGTATTGGCTAGGAGGCCGCGGATAAATTGGAAATACCACCGTAATCTTTGCTTGCTCAATTCTCGATGCCCTTGAACTCTATTGAAAAGTACATGATAAGGGCAAATCCAGTAATTACTAATCAGTTTAATACTAATATAAACATATTTAGTATTGTATTTGTATTAAATTAGTGTTATAAATGAATTATCAGATAATTTGAAGGGAGCTGCCATATGAAGAAACAGCGTCTTGTAGTAGCAGGAAGCGGAAGCACCTACACGATGGGAATGATGATGAGTTTAATCGAAGAGAAAGAAAGATTCCCTTTAAAAGAAGTCGTTTTTTACGATATAGACGAAAAGCGGCAGGAGCGAAACGCAAAAGCAACAGAAGTACTTTTTGAAGAGCGGTATCCTGAGCTTGATTCCTTTTCCTATACAACTGATAAGCAGAAAGCTTTTGAGGGAGCAGATTTCGTATTCGTTCAGATCCGTACAGGCGGTCTGGCGATGCGTGAAAAAGATGAACAGATTGCTTTAAAGCATGGAATTGTCGGACAGGAAACGTGCGGGCCGGGAGGTATGGCTTACGGACTAAGATCGATTAAAGATATGATTCAGCTTGTAAAAGATATCCGCAAGTATTCACCCGACGCCTGGATTCTCAACTATACGAATCCTGCGGCAATTGTCGCCGATGCGCTGGCGCGTGAGTTTCCATCGGATGATCGCTTGATGAATATATGTGATATGCCGATTGCGATCATGATCAGCTATGCGAAGCTTCTTCAATTAGATGTCTGGGATCTCGTTCCTGAATATTTTGGTCTGAACCACTTTGGCTGGTTTACGAAGATTTATGATAAAGAAGGCAATGATCATACCGAACGGTTGAAAAATTTAATTATTGAAACAGGTTTTAAACCGGAAGATACAGAGATTGCGAACGATGTTTCCTGGCAGAAAACCTTTGAACAGGCGAGACAGATGCTGATCGATTTCCCGGAATTTTTACCAAATACGTATCTGCAATATTATTTATATCCAGAGCAGATGGTGGATAAAGAAGACCCTGCGAATACGAGGGCCCGTCAGGTTATAGAAGGAAGGCAGAAACGTGTTCACGATACGTGCGACTTCATTATAAAAGAAGGAACGGCTGAAAACGCCGACCTGCACGTCGATATTCACGGAGTATTTATGGTCAGAGCCGCAGAGTCTCTCGCTTATAACCTGGCGGAACGATTTATTGTCATTGTAAAAAATAACGGAATCATCCCGAATCTGCCGGCAGATGCCATGGTTGAAGTACCGTGCTTGTTAACGAGCCAGGGACCTCAGCCTTTTACCGTCGGGGAGATCCCAACCTTTTATAAGGGACTGATTGAAGGACAGCTGGCATACGAGAAACTTGTAGTTGATTCATATTTTGAGAAGAGCAAACAAAAACTAATCCAAGCTTTAACCTTAAACCGAACAGTCGTAAATGTGAGCAAGGCGAAAGCGGTAATAGAAGATTTAATTGCAGCCAATAAAGGTTACTGGCCGGAATACTAAATGGTCCCTTTTTGGGGCAAGCAAGGGGTGGATTGTATGAAAAAGCTGATTATAAATGCGGATGACTTTGGATATTCACGGGGGGTGAACTTTGGCATTATCGATGCCTATCAATTAGGAGTTTTAACATCGACGACTTTCATGGCAAATATGCCGGGGAGAGATCACGCGGCTGAGCTTGCCAAGGATTATCCAGGGCTTGGTGTAGGTGTTCACTTAGTATTAACGTGCGGACGGCCGCTTCTCGATAGTCACCGAACAATTGTTGATTCAAAAGGCGACTTTCGTAATCTGAGCTTCTATAAAGGTGCATTTACGGTTGACTATGATGAAGTGTATGACGAATGGAAAGCTCAGATAGAGAAATTTCTTTCCTATGGACTAAAACCGACCCACCTCGACAGCCACCACCATATTAATTCGTTTGGACAAGTCCCGGAAGTTTTTATGAGTCTGGCAGAGGAATATAGCCTGCCCGTCAGAAATAACATGGAGCCTGAAATAACGAAAGAGCTGTGCGATAAACAGATCAAAACGACCGACTCTTTTGCCTATTTAATTGAAACCGCTTTAAAAGACAATTCAGCACTTGATGAATTATTTGCAGAAGCAGAGACAGTGGAAGTGATGGCGCATCCCGCTTACTTGGATAAAAAATTACTGTCGACCTCTTCATTTACTTATCCAAGAGTAGATGAAGTTGAGTTTTTAACAGACCCAGAGAGAGTACAGCTTATTCAGTCAAGAGACGACGTGAAGTTAACGACATTCAGCGAGCTCTAATGCAAAGGCTCTGTTTTAAAAGCGAATCTGTTTTCTTGTAACAGAGCCAAATAAAAAAGGGGGAGAAATGATGAAAAGCTTTATGCAGAAGTTAGGAAAGTCACTGCTTATTCCGATTGTTGCCCTGCCCATTGCTGGTCTAACGCTTCGTTTGACTGCTGAGGATATGCTCGATATTCCGCTCTTTCAGGCTTCGGGCGTTATCCTTAGTCAAATGGATGCCCTTATTGCCATCGGTATCGCAATGGGACTTGCGAAGACGAAAGATAAAGGAATACCTGCCCTCACTGGTTTTTTGGCGATTATCGTTCTAAAAGAAGGTTTAAAGATTATGGATCCAGAGTTGAACATGAGTGTGTTTGGGGGAGTCATGGCCGGATTAATTGCTGCCTTTATTTATAACAAGTTTAAAGATGCAAAGCTGCCGAGTATGTTCGCCTTCTTCAGCGGTGAAAAGTTCCCGATTACGATGATCATTATAACGATGATACCAGTCGCCGGCGTGATGTCTCTCATCTGGCCGTATGCTCAATCAGGCATTGATTCTTTTGGACAGACGCTCGTTAATTTAGGAGCGATGGGTGTTTTCATCTACGGGTTTTTAAACAGGTTCCTTCTGCCGTTTGGACTGCACCATGTTTTGAACACCTACACTTACTTTGGATTAGGTAGTTATGAAACCGCTTCAGGTGAAGTGGTAGCTGGTGAAATTACCCGCTTTCTAAGCGGTGACCCAACAGCTGGTTACTTTATCGGCGGCTTTTTCGTAACGATGCTGTTTGGTATCCCGGCGATTGCCCTCGCGATCACAAAGGCGGCTAAGAGAAGAAAGCAGGAGACGAAAACGTTAATGTCTTCAGGTGCGGCCACTTCCTTTGTAACAGGTATTACAGAGCCGATTGAGTTTACATTCCTATTTACTTCTCCATTGCTATACTTCATTCACTCTGTGTACACAGGGCTCGCCGGAGCGGTTCTCTATTTACTGCACATTCGCCACGGATTTTCCTGGGGTGCTGGTGTGATCGACTATGTCGTTAACTTGAACCTGTCAGACAACGGACTGATGATTATTCCTGTAGGCCTTGCGTTCTTCGCCCTATATTACTTTACCTTCTACTTTGTCATTATTAAGAGGGATATTCCTGTAATCGGAAGAGAAGAAGAGGTTGATTTTGGAGAAGAAGCTACGGAAAAAGAAAAAGAACTGGAGCTTACTCACTCGAACCACGAATATATGGCGAAGAAGCTCCTTCAGTATATCGGAGGAAAAGAGAACGTCATTTTAAATGATAACTGTATGACAAGGCTGCGTTTAGAACTGCATGATGCAAGTCTGGTAGATGAAGCTAAAATTAAACAAACAGGCGCTCATGGGGTTGTGAAAATTGATAATCATAACGTTCAAATCATCATTGGCTCTGAAGCGACGACCGTGAAGAAAGAATTAGATAAGTTTTTAGACGAATAATTATAGAAGTCTTTCCAGGTAAGAAAAAGTGATTATTTTCTTGGTCAACGAAGTTCCGTATTGGTTATGCGGGGCTTCTTTGTTGTTCGAGAGAAAATGATTCCGTTTGCCTTAATAAAGAGAGCCGGACCTGGGGAAACGACTCGCTTTCCATGGGCGAACGGTAAGCTTCCTCGGGTTTTTAACCTCCGGGATCTTACCTAGTTCTTTTATCCCATAGGAGTCTCGCCGTTTCCACCCGGCCCTTTATGTTAAAGGGAATGAATGGAACGCTGTAAAAGAGGAATTCTTCCATTAGGAAGCATGCTTTCTATAGCGTTCCGTTTTCACTATTCCCAGCCTCTTTCTTCTTACTCCAGTAAACGGAACAGCCTTTTCCCTCCTCAAAAATAAGGTAACACGGAGCCTCCCTTTCTCCGTTCATGAGAAAGGGAAAGGCTATTTCTGAACCTCTTGATCTGTCGGCATAATAATAGCGGCTACAATATATACAATAAGCAGGAATCCGCTGCTTAAGAAAATACCGACAGCATATAAAATTCGCAGCAGGCTGGCATCAATGTCGTATATTTCACTAATTCCACCGAGTGTTCCTGTCAGCATTTTGTTGCTTGTCGACTTATACAGTTTCTTTTTCATCTTTACCATCTCCTTCAATTAAATCCTTCGAGAATACCACCATATCAAGGGCCTGTATTCCATTTTCATAAATCGGGTGCGGGTAATTCAAAAAGAAATCTTTTCGTACCGTATCGAACCGGAATCCGGCTTTTTGGTAAAAGCTTAAATTAGCCAGGCTGGAATTGGCCGTCCCGACGAATATTCGAGAATAACCTCTCTTTTTAAAAAGGTGAAAAGCTTCCTGTATAACAGCCTTACCTATTCCTTTCCCTTGTTGTGCTTTTGTTAAAGCTATATTTTTAATTTCCGCCACATCGGTGTCAGGAAAAGTAAACAGACAGACTCCTATTACGTTTTTCTGATCTTTAACGGCATACATTTCTCCCTCATTAATATACTCCATAATAATAGCTTCATTCTCATCGGCTAACAGGAGGAAGGGAAGATAATCTTTACGTTTGTTAACAGGGACTAAATACGTCATCACAATTCTCCTTAATTATTATTAATAACCGTATACGTTCACGGAAAGAATTCGTTTCATTTACTATTCGTGTTACAATTTTAATAAATGGAAAAGTTCAGGAGGAGAGGTTATATGCAGCGAAAATTATCGATTGCCGGGTGGCTGTTATTTTTGGTCGGGGGCGCGCTGTGGCTGTTTAATATTGAAGTGCCATTTGAAGAGGCGGATTCTGTGCTGATCGGTTTAGGAGCGATCCTTCTTCTATTTTCAGGAATTATGAAAATGAACAACCAGCAATCGTGAATTTTTCCGACTGTATTATGACCAAAATAGTGAGCGTGTTTTTAGAGTGTGATCTAAGAGCACGCTTTTTTGTTGTCTAGGGAATTATAAAATTTCAAGCTGTGGATATATATGTTTAAAAGAGCGACATCCAGCTCCAGCGCCCAGATACTCGCGTCATAAGCCATCCGCCCTGCTAAAAGGGAAGGCCACCTTCCTCCGGCCGTTTTGCTTATGCGTTTCGTGTCTACCAGGGCGCTTTAAGCCTTTGTTCTGCTTATTTTCCTGAATAGATCTGAAAAATGGTAAATGCTATAAAGTAAAGGGGACTTTGATCGCTATTACTGTTTCTATAGGAATATGGTAACATGGGAAAAGCGAAGGATTCTGAAATCGGCGGATTTTCAGAAAAAGGAGAAGTGAATAAGTGATGACACAGCATGAAAAAATGTACGACTTAATAGGAGTAGGGATTGGACCTTTTAACTTAAGCCTTGCTGCTTTACTGGATGAAATAGACGAAGTGGACAGTTTGTTTTTTGAGCAGAGAGAGCATTTTGACTGGCACCCTGGAATGTTAATTGAAGGGACGAAGCTGCAGGTGCCTTTTCTTGCGGATCTTGTCACAATGGCTGATCCAACGAATAAACACAGCTTTCTTAATTACATTAATGAGAACGATCGCATGTATCAATTCTATTTTCTTCAACGGCTTGATATTCCCCGGAGAGAATATAACGACTACTGCCAATGGGCGGCCCACAGGTTAAACAGCTGTAAATTTGGTAACCGTGTAACCCGCATTCAGCATGTGCAGGAAGAAGAATCTTATTTTAAGGTAGATGTTGAGAGTGCATCCGGCGATTCTGTAACGTACCGGACAAAGCATGTCGTTATGGGAACAGGAAGTGTACCGGCAATGCCTAAATCATTTAGAGGGCTGCCAAAAGAAGATGTGTTCCACACGGCTGATTATGTACCCAATCAGGACCGCTGCAAAGATGCTGAATCTGTAACCGTAGTTGGGTCAGGACAGAGTGCAGCAGAAGCATTTCGAGAACTGCTAAAAGAACAGCGTGAACATGGATTCCGCCTTGATTGGATTACCCGCTCCGCAGGGTTTGAGTCTATGGAAGAGTCGAAGCTGAGTCTCGAGCATTTTTCGCCGGATTATGTGAATTATTTTTATCAGCTTCCTCAGGAAGATAAAGACAGAATTTTTGCTACCCAAGGCCTGTATTATAAAGGCATCAGTAATCACACCATTGAAGATATTTACAATCTTTTATACGAGTATTCCATTGGTGATGATGAGTTAAATGTCGGCCTGCAGGTTTTAACAGAAGTCAAAGGGATAGAGCCTAAAGGCGGTGGGTACGTTCTTGACTGCTTCCACTGGCAGAAAAAAGAATCCTTTCAGCACGAAAGCGATGTTGTGGTTACAGCTACAGGTTATCAGCCCAATATCCCCGAATTTGTGCATTACTTAGATGACTTCATTGAATGGGATGACCATGGACGGTATAAGGTAGAAGCGGATTACCGTCTGAAAAAAACTAAGGATGTACCGAATGAGATTTATGTCCACAGCGGGATCTCTCATTCCCACGGCGTAGGATCAACAAACCTAGGACTGGCTGTGCACCGAAATAAAGTCATTATTAACCACCTGGCCGGCCGCGAAATTTTCAAGCTGCCGAAAAAAGGAATTTTTCAATCGTTTGATATTCATAAATAACTCAGTAAGCTGCATGGCGTGAACTATTTAAAGGTTCATGTTCATGCAGTTTTTTTTATTCTTTTTTGAAAACGCTTACTACGTGATGGATACAGGATTTTTAATTTTTAAGTATGCAAAACTACAAAAAACACTGTTGACAGATTTTATTACACGAGTAATAATAGCATAAATATACGAAAATTATAATATTTATACATACAGATAAAAGAGGTGAAGAAAGATTGGAGACAGGTATTGTTGGCGCGACAGGATATGGCGGTGTAGAGCTGTTCAGGTTGTTATCAGGACATTCAGAAGTAAAGAATATTCATCTTTACTCTTCTTCCCAGGCAGGTGAGTTTTTTGAAGAAATATACACTCACGTGAATAATCAATCACACGAGCTTCAGCCGCTTCAGCCGGAAAAAATGAAGCAGGAGCTCGATATTATTTTCCTTGCTACGCCCCCCGGTGTTTCCAGTGAACTGACACCGAAGCTTACGGGCGGAAAAGCAAAAGTGATCGATCTTTCCGGCGATTTACGGCTGAAAGATCCCCAAACCTATACAGATTGGTATAACAATGCGGCTGCTCCTCAATCAGTGATTGAAGAAGCCGTTTATGGACTTCCAGAGTGGAATAAAGAAAATATTCAGTCAGCATCTGTAATTGCCAACCCGGGCTGTTATCCGACGGCAACATTGTTAGGACTGGGACCGGTTATCGAAAAGCAGATCGCTGATCCGGGCCGTATCATCATCGACGCCAAGTCAGGAGTATCAGGAGCCGGAAAAAATGCCAGCCCTGTCACTCATTTTGCCCATACTCAAGAGAACTTTCGTATTTATAAGGTCAATCAGCATAAACACATTCCTGAAATTGAGCAGCAGCTTAACCTATGGAATGAGGCGTCAAAACCAGTGACTTTTTCAACACACTTAGTTCCAATGACGAGAGGAATTATGTCAACGATCTATGTGGAGCCGGTCGCAGATGATTCACTGGAAAGCATTCACGAGCTGTATCAGCAGACCTATGAATCCCATCCGTTTGTTCGTGTTCGCAAGCTTGGAGATTTTCCAAGCACCAGGGATGTATACGGCTCAAACTACTGCGATATCGGGCTGGCCCTGGATGATCGAACAGGCCGTCTGACGATCGTGGCTGTGATAGACAACTTAATGAAAGGAGCGGCCAGTCAGGCTGTTCAAAATATGAATCTCGTATCAGGAATTGAAGAAACAACGGGACTTAAGCATGTTCCGGTATTTCCATAACAGTTAAAGGAAAGGGAGAGAGCGATTGATTCAACTAACGGACGCAGGCAATATCAAGAAGGTGGAAAATGGTACAGTTACGTCGCCTAAAGGATTTGTTTCAGGAGGGCTGCACTGTGGGCTTCGACGATCAAAAAATGATTTTGGACTATTAATGAGTGAGCAGCCCGCCTCCGCAGCGGCCGTTTACACACAGAGTCATTTCCAAGCTCCGCCACTTAAAGTTACACAAGAGAGTATAGCTTCTGAGCAGAAGATCCAGGCGGTGGTAGTCAACAGTGCGATTGCCAATGCATGTACGGGAGAAGAAGGTCTTTTGAACGCCTTTCAAATGCGGGATCTTATCGCTAAACGATATGAGATACCGGCTGATTATGTGGCTGTTGCTTCCACAGGAGTGATTGGCGAGCAGCTCGATATGGAGAAAATTACGTACGGAGCACATACCGTCGAGATGGATCATAAGGAAGCGCACGCTTTTCAGCAGGCGATATTAACAACAGATACGTGCGAAAAATCCTCCTGTTTTCAATTAGAAATAGACGGACAGACGGTAACGGTTGCCGGAGCGGCTAAGGGCTCAGGCATGATCCATCCGAACATGGCTACAATGCTCGGTTTTATTACGACAGATGCCAATATTGAATCTAAGCATTTACAGGCAGCTTTAAGCCATTGTATCGATCAGTCTTTTAATCAGATTACGGTGGATGGAGAAACTTCCACAAATGATATGGTGCTCACACTTGCAAATGGCAAAGCCGAAAACGAGCCCCTGTACCCAGAACATAAGCAGTGGAAAGACTTTCAGCAGGCTCTATTACTCGTATGTGAAGACCTCGCGAAGCAGATTGCGAAAGATGGAGAAGGAGCCACGAAGCTGATTGAAGTAAATGTAAAAGGCGCGAACTCTGAAAAAGAAGCTAGAGCTATAGCGAAGAAAGTTGTAGGATCAAATTTAGTGAAAACGGCTGTCTATGGGCTGGATGCCAACTGGGGACGGATCGTCGGGGCGATCGGCCATAGTGAGGCAGAAGTTGCTGCTGAGGAGTGCGATATCTATATCGGCAGCCAGCTGGTCTTCAGCAGAGGAACACCGCATCCATTTTCTGAAGAACAGGCGACAGAGCACATGAGCAAGGATAAGGTGAATATCCAAATAAACCTGCATCAAGGCACAGAAGCAGGAACAGCCTGGGGGTGTGACTTAACCTATGACTACGTCAAAATCAATGCAAGCTACCGGACATAAACCGGTGATTGTTGTGAAAATCGGCGGCAGCATGATTGATCAGCTGACCGATCACTTTTACAAAAGCCTGGCAGCCCTGACAGATCGATACCATTGCGTAGTCGTACACGGCGGCGGACCGGCCATCACGGCTCTGCTTAAGAATTTGCAGATCGAAGGAGAATTCTACAATGGACTGCGCAAGACGACTCCGGAGACGCTTGAAGTTGTAAAAATGACGCTCGGCGGAAAGGTCAGCGCCCAGGTGACATCGGCTCTTTGCAAGCATGGAGTTGCAGCACTTGGTTTAAAGGGAAGCGATGGCGGCCTTTTGAAAGCTGGTTTAGTCGATGAAGAGAAGCTCGGGCTGGTTGGTGATATTGAACAGGTGAACACTTCTCTTATCCATCAGCTCCTCAATAGCGGCTATCTGCCCGTCATAGCACCACTTGCTGTGACGGTCGACGGGGAAACAGTAAATGTCAATGCGGATAACGCGGCGGCTGCGGTAGCTGACGCTTTACAGGCAGAGAAGCTGATGTTTGTCACAGATGTACCCGGTATTTTAAACGGAGAACATATTATCGAGCGCATTACCCCGCCAGAGATTCATAGTTTAATGGAGTCAGGTGTTATATATGGAGGCATGATTCCAAAAGTGAACTCAGCCATTGAAGCGTTATCGGCAAAATTAAAAGAGGTGCTTGTTGTCAGCGGCGAACAGTCACTGCTCCAAGATGGAGTTATAAAAGGTACAACGATTTATCATGAGTTAAAGGAAGGAGCGGTACGATGAGTTTATTTCCTACTTACAATCGATTTCCATTTACGATTGAGTCAGGAGAGGGGACGGTCGTCCGGGATGATCATGGAAAAGAATATTTAGACTTCGTTTCCGGAATTGCTGTCTGCAATTTAGGTCATCGTCCGTCTGTCGTCAAGAAAGCCATCCAGGATCAAATGGAAAGAGTATGGCATGTCTCAAATTTATATCAAATTCCGATCCAGAAAGAAGCGGCTCAGCTGCTTACAGAAGCTGCAGGTCTTGATTATGCGTTTTTCTGTAACAGCGGTGCGGAGGCTAACGAAGCAGCAATTAAGCTGGCCCGAAAGCATACAGGAAAAGATAAGATCATTACGTTTCAGCAGTCGTTTCACGGCCGTACATTTGCGACGATGAGCGCGACCGGCCAGGAAAAAGTACAGGAAGGATTCGGCGCACTGCTGCCGACATTTGAACACCTTCCTTTTAATGACACAGACGCCGTTTTAGAGCTGAATGATGACAGTGTAGCCGCCATTATGGTCGAAGTCGTTCAGGGAGAAGGCGGCGTCGTAGAAGCTGAGGAGTCTTTTTTACAGGCGATTGAGAATAAGTGTGCTGAATTAGGCGCTTTATTAATCATAGATGAAGTGCAGACGGGAGCAGGGCGTACAGGAACTCCATTTGCTTTTCAGCATTATGGATTATCTCCGGATATTATTACATCAGCAAAGGGGCTCGGGAGCGGTTTTCCGGTTGGGGCGATGGCAGGAAAGGCTTACTTAAGTGAATCTTTCTCTGCAGGATCCCACGGCTCAACATTTGGAGGTAACCCGCTCTCATCAGCAGCTGTAAAAGCTACCCTGTCTACAATCTTTAATGACCAATTTTTACATGAAGTTAATGAGAAAAGCAGCTATTTTATGAAACAATTAAAAGAGAATCTAGAAAATGTCCAGGGAGTAGCGGAGGTTCGCGGAAAAGGGCTGATGATCGGGATAGAAGTTGACGAACAGGCGATTGATTATGTTCATAAACTTCGAGAAAAAGGGCTTCTTGCTGTACTGGCTGGACCTAAAGTCGTGAGGCTCCTGCCTCCATTGACTGTCAGCTATGAGGAACTCGATCAAGCGGCAGAGATGCTGCAGACGACACTGAGTAAGCAATCAGCCAATCTTAAACTTTGACAGGGGAGTAACCTGCAAAGTTTTTTTGCGGCATTATATGTATTAATATACTATTTAAATTATAAATATACGGTGAGGTGGAACTATGCAAGGGTTTCTAACATTAGAAAAAGGTCAGGTGTTTGAAGGCGAAGCTTCATCCAGCTGGCACGCTCCAATTGAAGGAGAAGTTGTTTTTTATACAGGGATGACAGGCTACCAGGAAGTTTTAACAGACCCTTCTTATCGCGGGCAAATCGTAGTCTTCACCTATCCTTTAATAGGCAATTACGGCATTAATGAAGCAGATTCAGAGAGCAATCAGCCGCAGGTCAGCGGTGCTGTAATGCTTCAATGTTCTGATTCAGCCTCCCATTACCAGGCGACCATGACGTTAAAGGAATATCTTCATAAGTGGAATGTTCCTTTTTTAACAGGCGTGGATACAAGAGAAGTAACGAAAGCCATCCGTACAGAAGGCTCCTGTCAGGCTGTAATGGCTCATGAATCTCTAAAACCGTCTGATACAAAATCAATCGGCCAGATCTTTCAGGCTCATGATCCGGAGGTTAAGAGTTACGGAAAAGGAGAAAAGCATATCGCCCTTATCGACTTTGGCTGCAAGACTTCCATTCTCGATAAGCTTCTTGAAAAAGACGTACAGGTGACCGTTGTTCCTTTTACAAAAATAAAGGAAGTGCATCAGCTTAACCCAAATGGAGTTGTGCTGTCCAATGGACCAGGAGATCCAAAAGATGCTTCCCATTATTTAACGGATTTAAAAGAGGTCCTGGAAAATTATCCGGCTCTGGGAATTTGTTTCGGCCACCAGGTCATGGCGCTCGCGTTTGGCGCGAATACGAAGAAGCTTGCGTTTGGCCACCGCGGTGCAAATCACCCGGTAAAAGATCTTCAGTCCGGGCAGGTTTTTCTTACTTCCCAAAATCACAATTATGTGGTTGATCGTGAAAGCCTTAAACATACAGTGCTTGAAACGAGCTTCGTTAATGTAAACGATGGATCAGTGGAAGGACTTATGCATCCATCGAAGCCGATTCTATCGGCTCAATTTCACCCTGAAGCGAACCCGGGGCCAGAGGATGCCCAATGGGTCATTGATGAATTTTTCGCCATGATGTCTTCGAAGAAAGGAGCCAAAGCGTATGTCTAAGAAGGTGCTGGTCATCGGTTCAGGTCCGATCGTTATCGGGCAGGCTGCTGAGTTTGATTATTCAGGAACTCAAGGGTGTCTTGCCTTAAAGGAAGATGGCCACGAAGTTGTGCTTGTTAATAACAATCCGGCAACAATTATGACAGACACAGAAGTTGCCGATATCGTGTACTGCGAACCGCTTACTGTAAAAAGCATTGAAGCAATTATAAAAAAAGAACAGCCCGATGCGGTCCTCGCCGGTCTTGGCGGACAGACAGGCTTGAACTTAGCGGTTGAAATGAATAAGCATGGTCTTTTTGATAAATACAACTTAGAACTGCTTGGCACGAGTGTTGCCTCTATACAGCAAGGAGAGGACAGAGAGCTGTTTAGAGAACTAATGCAAGAGCTTGGGCAAGCCGTACCTGAAAGCCGTGTCATTTCAAGTGTAGAGGAAGCCATTGAATTTACTGAGGAGTTTGGTTTTCCAATCATCAGCCGTCCGGCTTATACGTTAGGCGGCCGCGGGGGCGGTATTACCGATAACCTTGAGGAAATGAAGGACCTGATTCACAACGGCTTAAAAGCTAGCCCGATCGGCCAGGTCATTATAGAGAAAAGCATTGCTGGATTTAAAGAAGTGGAATATGAAGTCATGCGTGATGCGAAAGGCACGTGCATCAGCGTCTGTAACATGGAAAACTTTGATCCCGTTGGGGTGCATACAGGAGATTCTATCGTAGTGGCTCCGTCCCAGACGCTTACGGATCAGGAATACCAAATGCTGCGCACGGCTGCTTTTAAAATTATTTCAGCTCTTGAAGTGATCGGCGGCTGTAATGTTCAGTTTGCTCTAGATCCTTACAGTAAAAAATATTATGTCATAGAAGTGAATCCGCGTGTCAGCCGGTCTTCTGCCTTAGCTTCAAAGGCGACGGGTTATCCAATTGCTAAAATGGCGACAAAGCTGGCTCTTGGATATTCACTCGATGAATTGATCAATCCTTTAACAGGAACAACATACGCCAGTTTTGAGCCAGCCTTGGACTATGTCGTCGTTAAGTTTCCGCGCTGGCCTTTTGACAAGTTTTCCAATGCGGACCGTAAGCTTGGAACTAAAATGAAGGCGACAGGCGAAGTGATGGCCATCGACCGTACACTTGAAGGGGCCTTTCAAAAGGCGGTTTCATCGCTTGATCAATCTGTGCCTCAGCTTAAAGAAGAAGAGCTTTATGACCACTTAAACAAGCCGACAGACCTGCGTTATTTCGCGATATTGGAATTGCTGAGAAAAGGCGTATCAATAGAGAAGATTCATAAAGAGTCAGCGGTCGATTTATTTTATTTGCAGATAGTAAAAAATCTAATCGATACAGAAGAGAAGCTTCAGACTGACCAGCTGGATAAACAACTGGTAAAACAGGCGAAAATCAGCGGCTTTACGGACGCACAAATTGCACAGCACAGCGGCCTATCGTCTGAGAAGGTTAAGGAAATACGCGAGGAATTCAGCATTAAGCCGGGTTATAAGATGGTCGATACATGTGCAGCTGAATTTGAAGCAGCGACGAATTATGTATATACCACCTATTCAGGAAGCAGTGAAATAGATCCGCTCCCCCCCAATAAAAAAGCATTAATCGTTGGATCCGGACCGATTCGAATCGGACAGGGAGTAGAATTTGACTATAGTGCAGTCAAGGCGATTGAAAGCTTGAAGAAATTGGGCTGGACAACGGTGATGATCAACAATAATCCGGAAACCGTAAGTACTGACTATACGACAGCTGACCGCCTGTACTTCGATCCGATTAACAAAGAGGTAATTGAGTCTATCGTAGAACATGAAAAGGTTGATCTTGTCTTCACACAATTCGGAGGGCAGACAGCGATTAATATCGCTGAAGAATTAGAAAAAGCAGGGATACCGTTAGCGGGAGTAAGTGTTGATACGATCGCCCAGCTCGAGGATCGTGAGCAGTTTTACTCCATGCTTAAAGAGCTCGGTATTCCGCATATTCCCGGATCAACGTGCCATAGCATGGAAGAGGCTTTAGAAGCAGCGGCTTCCTATTCTTATCCTTTACTCTGCCGTCCATCATACGTTATTGGCGGCCAGGGGATGGTGAAGGTAAACAGTGAAGCAGAATTAGAAGCGGCTTTAAAAGAAACCGAGTCCCATCACTATCCGATCGTTCTCGATCAATTTATGACAGGGCGTGAAGCGGAGGTTGACCTCGCAGCAGATGGAGAAAATGTATTCATTCCTGAAATTATGGAGCACGTAGAGCCTGCGGGCATCCACTCAGGAGACAGCATGGCCGTTTTCCCATCACAGGATTTATCCTTAGATACGAAAACAGCGCTTATGCGGTACGCGCAAAGCATTGTCCAAAAGGTGAAGTATAAAGGGATCATGAACATCCAGTTTCTACTCACAGATGATAAAATTTATGTGCTGGAAGTAAATCCGCGGGCCAGCCGGACAGTTCCTATCATCAGCAAAGTGTCAGAGGTATCGATGATTGATTTAGCTGTGAAGGCCTTAGTGGATGATCCGGAGTTAAACCTTACGAATATCAGCCAGCCGGATTTCGGCCTAGTCGCTGTTAAATATCCGCTCTTTTCATCCCACGCACTTCCTGAGCTGGATCATAAGCTTGGAGCTAATATGCTTTCCACGGGAGAAGGCATGTGCTTAGGGCAGTCTGTAAAAGAAGCGATGGCTAAGGTCTTTGAACATTTGCCAAGTCCTTATGAAAATGAAGAAGTCTGTTTAATTGATACACCTAATCTGGTCAAAGGCAAATCGAGTGATCTCAGCTTTTCAGACTGGATTCAGGCAGAAGATGCACACGTTTATATGAATGACCAGGATACAAAAGAAGCGGCTGATAAGAGAATACAAGCATTAAAGAGCGGCATCACTGTATTCAGCCAGGCCGACACCTTTAACGCATATATTGATTCATTAGACGGGAACCCCTATCAACCAGCCCCGCTGCCGGGGAAGAAAGAGGAGTGCGTATAATATGAACTTGATGGAAGAAATGATCACACACCCCCATACGCTTAAAGGACGTAATGTCTTAACATGGCTCGATTTTACGCAAAATGACGTTTCGCAAATTCTTGCTAAAGCACAGAACTTAAAAGAAAAACCTTATAACAGTATGCTAAATGGCAAAACGCTCGGTATGATTTTTGAGAAATCTTCCACTCGGACGCGTGTTTCCTTTGAAGTTGGCATGACCCAGATGGGAGGCCATGCGGTTTATTTAAACTCCCGTGATATCCAGGTGGGCAGAGGTGAAACAATCGCTGATACAGCTAAAGTTTTATCGAGATATGTAGATGCTCTTATGTTTCGAACGACTTCCCATGAGAAATTGACAGAGCTTGCTGAGCATGCCACGGTGCCTGTTATTAATGGATTATGTGATAAGTACCATCCATGCCAGGCGCTGGCCGATATCTTTACAATTCTTGAGCTGAAAGGGCGCTTAGCAGGAGTGAAAGTCGTATACCTGGGTGACGGCAATAATGTCGCTCATTCCTTAATGATCTTAGCTGTAATGATGGGGATGGAAGTCGTTATTTCCTCACCAGAAGGATATGAACCTGAAGCATCGATCTTAAAGAAGGCAGAAGAGGCCGCTAAGGTAAATAATGGTTCGGTAAAAGTGGAACATGATCCTGCAGCTGCCGTTCAAGGAGCTGACATCGTTTATACAGATGTCTGGGCGAGCATGGGGCAGGAGGAAGAAGCAGAAGAACGACACAAGGCACTAAAAGGCTACCAGGTTAACGATGAACTTCTGCAGCGTGCCAAAGAAGATGTTTACTTTTTGCATTGCCTTCCTGCGCATAGAGGAGAAGAGGTCACAGCTTCCGTCATTGACGGTGACAAATCCGCTGTTTTCCAGCAGGCAGAAAACCGCATGCACGTACAAAAAGCGATTTTGCAGTCGGTTATTTAACGGAGTAAAACTCCTTACTAGAGGGCGGCTCCGGGAGCGTGGAAAAAAATGATTAAAAGATACGACTGTAGAGAAACCAAATGCTTTTTAGACGACCGACTATTCTTTCGAAGGAAAAGTGCAAAGAGCTCCGGGAAACGGATCGCTTTCCATGGGCGTACGGTGAGCTTCCTTAAGGCTTCGCCTTTTAGGGATCTCACCGTTTCCCTTCGCTCTTTCCTAATAAGTTTTTCTCTCTCGTTCTATTAGCTCTCTTCCCGGGGTCTACACTCTTAAGGATCCAAAGTACCTGGTAAAAGGTCAGCTGATTCCTCTTCTCGAATGAGGAGGATTCCATTCACCTTTTTCCTTGTAATGGGAAGGAACAAGCGAGACTCCTGCGGGCGCAAGGCTGGCAAGACCCCACAGGGCTTAAAAGCCCGAGGAGACTTGCCGTCTTCCCCGTGGAAAGCGAGGTGGTTCCCGACCCATTAATCCACTTTTATGACCAATGAAATCCTGCCTGCCGCGCTAGGCTTTAACAGGAAACTCCATGAGATAAAATAATTGAGACTTTCTCGACAGCCTAAACCCCGCTAGAATTATCTAGCGGGGTTTTTTAAATGAGAATTTTAACTGCTATTTTATACTGAAAAGTAAGTGAGAATCCTGCGGAAAGTGATCCGTTTACCCGCCTATAAGGTATCAACAAAGCCTAAGCAAAAAAGGAGAGGGCGAAGTAGCCGGCAGCTGCTACACCTGCCGCAATTAAAGCAGGTCTAAGCTTGAACTTCGCGTACTCTATCGTATTAAGATCCAATATTCCTGCAGAAGTATTCGTATCATCACTAAGAGGGGAAGAAAAGGCACCGAACGTACCGCTCGCAAATACAGCACCGATCGTAACAGGAATCGAGCTTCCGGCCGTTACAGCAATCGATAAGGCGACAGGCATTAAGATTCCCCACGTTCCCCAGGCAGATCCAATAAAATAGGACAGACCGCAGCCTACAACAAATACGACGACCGCCACAAAACTGGCTGGAATCCAGTCAAACGACTGAGAGATTGTACCGGCAAAATCAAGAGCTTCTGTGCCCTTGCTTAATCCCCAGACCATTGCCAGCAGCAGAATGACCGCCATCATATCATTTCCTCCGTCAATTAAACCGTCCATCATCCGTTTCAGGTGTTCCTTTTTAAATTTTAAAAAAACGACGAGCCAGACAATCGTAACAACGACAGACAACACCATCGCATCTAATACACCGTCATTAATCAGTGCTCCAAAGCCGCTTTTTCCACTTTCTACACCGATGACATACATGAATAGAAACGTTAGAACGATCACGCTGATGAGCGGAGCGATTAAGTTCCACGGTTTTGCCGGAAGATCTTTCATAACGGCAGGGTGGCAGTCCTCCCAGCGGTCATCTTCCTCTGCCAGCTTTTCCTCAGGTGTTTTTGGTTTATCATTTGCTTTCTTTTTGCTGCGATGAAAAAAGCTTAGATAAAAGCCTAGGATCAGCATAGAGAAGGCAAAAAAGTTAAACGGAATGCTCTGAAGGAAGAGGGTATACGCGTCACCGCCGGTATTCGCCTGCTCGAGTGATAATTCGATGACTGATGTCATATAGCCGACGAACGCCGTAGCGACAGGAATTAATACAACGAGCGGAGTAGCCGTAGTTTCAATAACGAAGGCTAATTCCTGTTTAGACATCGGGATCTTTTTTCGCATCGCCTTCATGACGGGTGCGATTGTTACGATTCGAAAGCTTGGTGCGGCAAATGTTCCAACTGAGGAAAGCCATGTCAGCATAAACGCTCCGCGCTTGTTTTCAATTCGTTCCGTCGCCGCCTGTACGAAGCCTTTAATTCCGCCGGACATACGAATTAAACCGATAAGAGCTGAAAAAGCATATAAAAATATTATAATTTTCAAGTTTGCTTCATCAGACAAGCCTGCCATGATGAACTGAAGAGTTTGAAGCATGCCATTAAGCCAGTGAGGGTCTACTAAATAACCAGAGACAACCACCCCAAACAACAAGCTTGGAATTACTTGTTTTGTCCAAATGGCCGCGATAATTACGACAACAAAAGGAAGGACTGATAACCATTCCATATAGCCACCTCTTTACGATGCTAACTTATCTTCGTTAGCTTTAGTGAAGGAGGGCATAACTATGCATATAAAAAAATAAAATCGACTATTTTTCGTCTGGATAATCGCAATATTCAATAATGGTGCCTTCCGTGTCTGCGGGGTTTAAATAGATAAGCCGCCGTCCGTGTTTATTTGTGCGGCGTGTATCCTCCATCACACGGATTCCCTGCTCTTTTAACTCAAGAAGCGCTTCCTCAAGGTCATCTACCCGATAAGCGATATGGTGAACGCCTTTTCCTTTCTGCTTAATAAACCGAGCGATGGGAGAGGTCGTATTGTTCGTCGGGCAGAGAAGCTCCGTACGATCTCCTTTAATGTCCATAATTGCAATTTCGCTTTCTACACCTTTAGCTTCACTCCGGTAACGGTCAATAAGCTTTGCGTCTAGTACGTTCTTGTAAAAGCTGATAGCGTCCTCAAGCTGGCGTACAGCTACTCCGATATGATCTAATGTTTTTTCCATATTCACATGCTCCTAATTGTTAGAATGGGCTTATTTTAACATGGGGAAATAAGTTTTTATAAAAAAGGGTTGTAAAACGCTTTCATTAATTATAAACTAAACGAAAATAACTAAACCGATTTAGTAAATCGATTTAGTAATCTTTATGCACTGCGAGGTTTTCATTATGAAATCAGTGACGATGGCTGATGTAGCTAAGCACGCCAACGTATCAAAAAGCACTGTATCACAGTATTTAAATAAACGTTATGACTATATGGGCGAAAAAACGAAGCAGAGAATTAAAGCAGCGATTGAAGAGCTGGGGTACCAGCCGAATATTGTGGCCCGAAGCTTAAAACAGAAATCTACGAAAACGATCGGTGTAATTGTGGCGAACATTCTCCACACTTTTTCAACAGAAGTGAGCCGAGCGATCGAAGATGTATGTCACGCTGCCGATTTCCATACGATCATCTGTAATGCCGACGATGATCCCGCGAAAGAAAAAAAATATATCGAGATGCTGAGAGCGAAACAAGTAGACGGTTTAATCATTTTTCCAACAGGCAACAATCGTGAGCTCTATAAAAGAATGCTTAACGAAAAGTATCCGGTTGTCTTTATCGACAGGCCGGTACCCGATATTCCTGTTTCATCGGTCATGCTGAACAACGAGAGAGCGTCTGAATTGGCGGTCAATCATTTAGTGGACAAAGGGTATAATCGAATTGCTATGATTACGACTTCGATTATTGATAATGTCTCTCCAAGGTTTGAAAGAATGGAGGGTTATAAGAAAGCCCTTCAAGCTCGCGGCATTGAAAGTCGTGAAGATTGGATCAAAAGCATTCAGCCAGAGCAGATAGAAGAAGCTCTGGAGAAGATGTTCGAGTCCACCCCGCCGGATGCTGTTATTGCAGGGAATGACTTGGTGCTGAAAGAAATTCTTAAGTTTGCAAAGCATCAGAAACTCAGTATCCCGGAAGACCTTTCCGTAATCGGAATTGATGACGTTCCATATGCCAGCTTCTATACACCGGCCATCACAACCGTTGCTCAGCCAACTTTCAAAATGGGTAAGACAGCCGGAGAACTATTGCTAAGTAAAATTCAAAAGAAACAGTCGACTGATGATCGTCCGGACTTCAGGTTTGAGCCAACATTAATGGTCCGTGATTCGGTAAGACAAGGAGGTCCTAGATAAATGAAATATGATGTTTTAACAATAGGAGATGCCATGATTACATTTAACCCATCTCAAAATGGACCGATGAGGTTCTCTCCCTCATTTGAAAGAAAAGCCGGGGGAGCGGAATTTAATTTTGCCATCGGATGTTCGCGTCTTGGCCTCAGTACAGGGTGGATCAGCCGTTTAGGAAACGACGAGTTTGGAAAATTCATCCGCAGCTTTGCACGCGGAGAAGGAATCGATGTAACCAATGTCGAGCTGGTAGACGACTACCCGACGTCTCTTAATTTTAAAGAGATTCGCGAAGACGGAACCGGAAAGACATTTTATTATCGGCAAAAATCACCGACAAACGCTTTAACGGAGCAGACGCTGAATGCGGATGCTTTAAGAAGCTGTCACATCCTTCATATAAGCGGAGTATTTGCCGCTATTGATCCAAAGAAAAATATTCCTTTGCTGAAAAGAGCAATCACCATTGCTAAGGATTATGGAGCCAAGATTTCTTTAGACCCTAATATTCGCTTAAAGCTTTGGACGAAGCAGGAAGCAAAGGCGGGTCTTACCGAACTGCTGCCGTATATAGATATTCTGCTGACAGGCGAGGAAGAAGCCGATTTACTCTTTGGTACACATACACCTGAACAGATAGTTAAATGTTGCAGCAAGTTTGGAATTGCGACAGTCGCTGTTAAAAAAAGCGAAAAAGGAGCCGCTGTTTACCAGAATGGCGAATGGGTGGAGCAGGAAGCCGTACCGCCGAGCAAAGTAGTCGACACGGTAGGTGCCGGCGATGGATTCGATGCAGGTTTTATTTATGGCACGCTAAAAGGGTGGCCGCTTGAGCGAACCGTTAAATTTGCAAATATCATCGGATCAATGGTCGTAAGCGTTTATGGGGATAACGAAGGACTGCCGGAATTAGAAGAAGTGCTCGTTCAGCTTGGGGAAAAAGAATGGATTGAGAGGTGATGATATGAAGCTTCAATTAGCATTGGACCGTCTGCCGGAAGAAAAGTGTATGGAGGTTATTGAAGAAACATCAGCGTCTGCAGACTGGATAGAGATCGGCACCGGGGTAATTAAAGAGTACGGCATGGATATCGTTCGAAAGGTTAGAGACCGATACAAAGACGCGGTTATCGTTGCGGATATGAAAACGTGTGATGCCGGTCAGCACGAGGCAGAGCAGGTGTTTAAGGCAGGAGCAGACATAACGACAGTGATGGCTTTCGCTGCTGATCAGACGATAAAAGATATGCTGGAAACAGCCCGGAACTACGATGGGCGGATTATGGTGGATTTACTCGGCATTCAGAACAAGGAAAGAATCAAGAGAATCCATGCGCTGGGAGCGGGTTTAGTCAGTCTCCATTTTGGTAAAGACATGCAGAAAAACGGTGAATTTGATCAATCGCTTTTCGAACTCGTGGAAGACTTTCCGCACCTGGAAGTTGCTTTAGCCGGAGGAATCAACCTCCAATCACTGCCGGATGTTGTGAAACACAAGCCAGACATACTGATCGTCGGAGGCGCAATTACTAAGCAGAAAGACTGCAAAAAAGCAGCACAGCAAATAAAGGAGGCGATCCGTTCATATGAAACAGACGATACATACAGTCGCTGAAGAAATCATACAAGTCCTCAATAATGTGGAAGAAGAACAAGCACTAAAGCTTTCACGATCATTGGAAGGCGCTTCCCGTATTTTTGTGGCAGGGGAAGGAAGGTCCGGTCTTATGGGGAAGGCCTTCGCGATGAGGCTTATGCACGCAGGATATGAGGTGTACGTAACAGGAGAGACGATTACACCAAGCATTGCGAAGGGGGACCTGCTCTTAGCTGTTTCAGGTTCAGGATCAACAAAGTCAATCTGCCAGTTTGCTGATCAGGCGAAAAAAGCCGGCGCGATAGTTTTCGCCGTATCTACTAACCGTCAATCAAAACTCTCAGACATCAGTGACCATACACTCATCATTCCAGCAGCGACTAAAAAAAGGCTGCCGGAAGAACCATCCACTATTCAGCCGCTTGGCAACCAATTTGATCAATCGCTGCATTTGCTTCTCGATGCTATTTTAATTGAGACCATTACACAGTCCAGCAAAACAGATAATGAAGAAATGACCGGGCGTCATGCCAATTTAGAGTAGAGAGGCATTTGGCCTCTCGCTCTAGTTTTTAACTCCCTTATTCAATGGGCGGATGGAAAGGAAGCTTGCTAGACCCCTGCTTAAAGGCGGCCGATACCGCGAAGCGCGGCTTTTGCGAGGAGGCTCCCCTTACCCCAAACATTAACCAAAAAGATAACCTGATAAAGTTAAATAAGCCAAATTTTTATAAAAAATGTAAGCGTCTTCACGAAAATAGAATGGAGGAGGTTCTTTTTATGAAGAATTTAGTAGCTGCAGCAGCCGTCATTTTGAGTCTGCTTCTCTCTGCCGGATGCAGCAGTCAAGCGGGCGGACAGTCAGAAGATGGGAAAATTAAAATAATCGCGGCTCATAACCAAACGTCCCCTGACAACCCGTATCAGTTCGGAATGAAAGAATTCAAACGAGTAGTGGAAGAAAAGTCGAACGGGGAAATTGAGGTCGAGGTACACGCAGGAACACTCGGAACAGCGGAATCTCAATTAATCGAGAAATTAAAGCTGGGAGGAGCCGACTTAGTACTCGTATCGCCTGGGTTTATGGCCCAGACAGGAATTCGGGAAATTGATCTTTTCGCCATGCCTTATATGTTCGAAGATTATGAGCATTGGTTACAAGTTGTTGATGGAGAAATCGGTGAAGAAGTGGCCCAGACGATTAATGAGAAGTCTGATAACGACTTTAAGCTGATGGGGTACTGGAGTGCCGGTGTCCGCCACTACTACGGGGAAAAACCACTCGAAACTATGGAAGATATTGATGGGCTGACTTTCCGTACCCAGACGTCTGGAGCTATTGCTGATTACTGGGAGCAGACAGGGGCAATCCCGACGAATGTCGCCTGGGGGGAACTGTATCAGGCCCTTCAGCAGGGCGTTGTAGATTCTTCGGAGAACTCTTATCCTTATTTCGTTCAGCAGAACCACCATAAAACGAAAAACGGTAAATACATTACTGAAACTGGCCATGACTATACGACAAGATTTCTTTTAATGAATGGCAATACGTTTGATTCGTATACAGAAGAACAGCAGCAGATCATCTTAGAAGGAGCGGAAGCTGCGACCAAAGAGGAGCGAAAAGTAGATTCAGAACAGTCGGAAGAATATAAACAGAAGGCCGTTGATGAAGGTGCAGAAGTTAACCAGATCGACCGCCAGCCGTTTATAGATATTGCCAAACCAATCCATGAAAAAACGGCTAAAGAGATCAAAGCCGTTGATTTACTGAAAAAGATTCGTTCATTAGCTGGTGAATAATTGAGAAGATGACTATAAGAGGAGGGAATGGACGCATGTTTATTAAACTGCTTGAACGTATTCAATTAACAATTGGCATATTATTTCTCTTAATATTTTTCGTGACGACCGTGATTCAGGTTGTAAATCGATATCTAGGTGTCACGGCCATGTGGACCGAAGATGTCGCTACTTATTCTTTCATTTGGGCGGTGCTGATGGGTGCATCCGTAATGTTAAACAAGAGAGAGCACTTTCAATTCGATATTCTGCTGAACAAGCTGAAAGGCAAAAAAAGAAAGTCACTTTATTTATTCAATGATACGATCCTGCTCCTTTTCTGCGGTGCGCTGTTTTATTATGGAATTATTGTAGTGGACAGCTTTTGGGACTTCAGATGGGAGTCGCTTCCTGAAATGAAGATGGGCTATGTGTGGATCTCCATACCGATTATGGCAGGAACTATGGTCATTTATACAGCAGCTCACATGATCCGCAATTTGAAAAGCTTTAATAAAGAGGAGGCTGTCGAATGATCGGAATCACACTGTTAGGGATGTTTATTATTTTATTAGTCATTGGAATTCCCATTGCCTTTGTGATCGGGATTGTAGCTCTTGCCGGTTTTATGACGATTCCTTATACACCAGAAGCGCTTCTTCCTGTTAAAATGCTCAATGGTCTTGATTCGTTTGTACTGCTTTCTGTTCCGCTGTTTATTCTGGCAGCCAACCTTATGAACAGCGGTCAGATCTCGCAAAAGCTGATAGATTTTTCTCTTACAATGGTTGGCCATATCCGCGGAGGGCTGGCTCACGCTAATATTCTAGTATCCATGCTGTTTGCGGGAATTTCAGGTGCTGCCCAGGCCGATACGGCAGGGGTAGGTAAAATTTTAATTCCCAGCATGAAGAAACAGGGATATAACACAGGTACAGCTGTCGGAGTGACTGCTGCTTCCTCTACAATTGGGGTTATCATTCCGCCAAGTATTCCGATGATTATATTTGCTGGGTTGACGAATGTTTCAGTAGGCGCGTTATTTTTAGCTGGCATCATTCCAGGTGTGGCGATCGGACTAGGCATGATGATTATTATTTACATTCTGGCTAAGAAGCACAATTACCCAACCTATCAAAGAGCATCGTTGAAGAAGTTTATTAAGCAGTTTCTAGACGTATTTCCAGCCCTTCTAACACCGGTTATCTTAATTGGAGGCGTTATCTCAGGGATCTTTACGGCAACAGAAGCCGCCGCCTTTGCAAGTATTTATACCATAATTATCGCTATGTTTTACTATAAGACTTTGAAACTAAAAGATTTTCCAAAAGTGTTTGTAGATACGCTTACGCTAAGCTCGCTTTCGTTATTCGCCTTAGCAGCGGCCAATGGTCTTGGAGAGCTGTTAAGCTATTACCAGCTGTCTGCATGGACGGAACAGTTCTTCAGTAACAATATTCACAGCAAATGGGTTTTCCTATTAATTATTATTGCTTTCTTCCTTTTCGTAGGAACGTTTATGGATGCAATTCCGGCAATGATTCTGTTTATTCCTGTCATTTTGCCTGTGGCTGAAACCTTTGGCGTGGACCCAGTCCTGCTAGGCTTAATCACAGTAATGACATTAGCCATTGGCCTTGTTACTCCGCCGTACGGATTATGTCTCCTGCTAGCAGCTAAAATAGGCAAGCTGCCAATTGAAAGGTCGTTTGGAGCGGTGGTCCCTTATATTGTCGTCGTACTGTTCGTGCTTCTCGCTGTAGCATTTATACCAGGAGTCGCGACCTATATTCCAAAAATATTAAACCCTGATATGTTTTAGCGAAAGCCGGGAGGGCCATTTCTCCCGGCTTTTTGTTCGGCTTCTGAAAATTACTACGCTTTCACTTCCAATATTTTCTCGTGAAAACTAAAGGATTTTAAAGGTTTTTCACGAAACATCACGAATATGTACATCACGAATATGTAATTCAGACAACTTTAAGAATCGGAGGGAACGGCATGGTTTTCCTTGAACGGCAGGTAGTGATTAAGAAACCAATTGAAGAAGTCTTTCTAACGGCTATAGATTTTTCAAAGAGTCCAGAAATTATGGATGCTGTGATCGATGTAGAGCCTTTAACAGAAGGCCCCGTACGCGAAGGTTATCAATTTAAAGAAGTAAGGGAAATCCGCGGAAGAAAAGCAGCGGCCACGATCGAGATAACGGAATTTAAACCAAATAAATGCTATACAGCCCGCAGTGAACAGAACGGGCTTGACCTGCGTTACCATTATAACTTCATTGAGACGACAGAAGGAACGAAGGTGATTTTTAAAGGAGAACTGTTTACCCAAGGGTTACGCAATACTTTGTTTAAGCCTCTGATTAAAAAAATCATAAAAAAAGAAGATGCGGATCATTTGGAGAATTTGAAGGAATATATCGAGAAACAATAGATTATGGTATAATAAAGACAATAAATTGAACGCAGCAAGGTCTCTTTCCATTGGACATGGGTCGAGACCTGTTTTTTATGAGAGGCTTTGTTAGAGTTTGATAAAAAGGAGAATACATTTTAATGAGTAACTCACAGCCAAACTGGCTTCAGGAGCTGAAGCCTTTTGCCAAAGAAGCGTGGAACCAATCAGAATTTAAAGAACCTACCCAAATACAATTAAAAAGCATTCCGCTAATTCTAGAAGGGAAAGACGTCATTGCTGAAGCCCCCACAGGCAGCGGAAAGACACTCGCATATTTACTGCCGCTTCTTCAGAAGGTAGATCCCAGCAAAAAAAACACCCAAGTCCTGATTTTGGCGTCCTCACATGAACTCGTTATGCAAATCCACCAGGAAATTCAAACATGGTCCAAAGGCAGCGGTATAAATAGTACCGCTTTAATCGGCGGCGCCAACGTTAAGCGTCAAATCGATAAGCTTAAGAAGAAGCCTCAAGTCGTAGCCGGAACGCCGGGACGAGTGTACGAGCTTATGCAAAAGAAGAAGCTGAAAGCCCATGAAATCGTCACCCTTGTCTTTGATGAAGCCGATCAGCTGCTTGTTCCTGAGCATCTGCCTACCGTAGAAAACATAGTGAAAAGCACCTTGAAAGAAAGACAGATCCTGCTTTTATCTGCGACACTTCCTGAAGAGGTACAGAAGGTGGCCGGTAAATTTATGGACGAACCGGAGATTGTTCAGATAGCTGAAGAACAGTTGAAGCCTGAAGTCGAGCATGCCTATATCGCATGTGAAGATCGCGATAAAGTAGAACTTCTGCGAAAGCTTGCTCATCTAAATGATTTTAAAGGTCTAGCTTTTATGCAGGATATTGCCAGCCTCAACGTCTACACGGAAAAGCTAAGATTTAAAAAGCTGCCGATTGAAGTCCTTCACAGTGACGCTAAGAAAGAACAGCGGGCAAAAGCGCTGAAAGGTTTTCGAAAAGGGGAGTATGAGCTGCTGCTTGCTACCGACGTTGCCGCTCGAGGTCTTGATATAAAAGATATTACTTATATCGTTAACCTCGATATTCCTAAAACAGGATCTTCCTACATTCATAGAGCGGGCCGTACTGCTAGATTAGGTGCAGTCGAAGGAACAGTTATTTCGCTTGTAAATCCTGTGGAAGAGAAGCGCCTTAAAAAATTCGCGAGAGATTTTGACTTTTCATTACAGGAAAAAGAATTGTATCGCGGAGAGCTCCACAACAAGTAAAACACTGTTTTAGAGCGGCCTCAGCAGGGAAAAATCCAATATATGGACATACTTCCGAGAATTACATGGGCGGTTTACACATAATGTAGGTAGGGACACTTGTCGTCTCGTGCGCATTTTGAAATACTTATAGTAACTAAGCACAAGGAGTAGACATCTATGCTGAGAAAATACCTTTTTGTCTTTTTAGCGGTCTTGTTTATGGTATCTGTGGCCACTCCTGCACTAGCGGAACAGTTGTGGAAGTCGAACGAGAATCATACAGCAACATTGGAAAAATGGACAGGCCAGTTAAAAGGCTGGTTTTCCAAACAGGATATATCAATTGAAGAGTTTCAAACAAACTTAGAACGTTTGTTTAATCCATCAAGCATTCCGGAAGAAGAGATGCCCCAGCAGCGAAGTGAAGAACTAGAGGGGAATAAAAATAAGGTATCTGAAGGACAGGAAGGGGAACCTGCTGAGAGCCTTATTGCCCAGGACCCTTCGGAGTTTGAAAAAGAAGTCGTAGAACTCGTGAACGAAGAACGAGCCAAAGAAGGACTGAAGCCTTTAAAAATGTACGAGCGTTTGAGCGACCTGGCACGTTTGAAGTCTGAGGATATGGCTGAGCGCAATTATTTTGACCATACCTCTCCAACTTACGGATCCCCTTTTGAAATGATGGACCAATACGAATTTAAATACTGGTCGGCCGGTGAGAATATTGCTGCCGGGCAGAGGTCTCCTGAGCAGGTCATGGAAGGCTGGATGAACAGCCCTGGCCACAGGGAAAATATTATGAAGAAGGAATTCACCCATATTGGAGTAGGATATGTAGAGGGATCCGGTTCATATGGCACCTATTGGACGCAGATGTTTATGACCCCTAGATGACGATAACTTAAAAGACAGGCTTCTTTTTAAGAGCCTGTCTTTTTTTTATAAGTTATTTTTATTTTGCAGGGAAACGACATATCCTTTAACAGTCGGGCGGTCAACATGCTGTTCGGATCGGAACCATTGAATAAATAAGTAAAGAAAAGCCCCCATCATTACCGTCATACCCATGAACATAAAAGGCAGCGTCGGCATTCCATCATAATAAACAAACGTCCCGTGATGATAGAGAATAAACAAAGCAGTGGCCAGTGAATAGTAGGCCGCCCTGTCGGCAAACGGCCGCGGCTTATCAAATGGGCAGGACAACAGCAGAGGGGCCCAGTAAATAATAGTGCTTACACTCAAGAGGATAAGGTGCAGAGCATATCCAATAGAAGGGTGAAGCAGCTGCAGGAGTTCATAACTCACTAATACACCTATGAAGAAAATGCCAAGGCACAGTACGAGTTTGTGGCTTAAGCGAACCATCCAGCGGAGCGACTGTCGAAACCAGAGATGATGTTTGTTTCCGTAGACAATCAGCAGTGGTGTAATCAGGAAAGCCAATAAACCGCGGGCTATGTTAGCCTCTAAAAACGGAAGCACCGTCAGCAGTACAAATAGAGAAAGTAGCAGCATGGGAGAAGTGCGGAGAACATTTACCATTACATCATCCCCTAGTTGATTTGCTTATAGATTTCCCGAAAATCATTTAAATAAACCGGCGTGAAAGAGTCACGAGTATGGAAGTTTTCCAGTAAATCCTGGGTTTTTGCCAGTATTTTAATTAATCGCCAGTAAATACTCACCAAACTCCTCCCGCGGTATAAATGTTATAATTTAGTAAATTCATTCAAGGAGGAGCTCAATTATGAGATGGGGCATTTTAGGTGCAGCAAATATAGCGAAGAAAGCCATTATTCCAGCATTACAGAGGACAGAAGAGGCGCAAGTTTATGCGGCAGCCAGCCTAAGCGGGAAAGAGAAAGTATTCGCAGAAGAATTCAATATTCCAAAAACGTATGATACATATGAAGGTTTGTTGAGCGATCCAGAAATAGAGGCTGTCTACATCCCGCTTCCCAATCACTTACATAAGGAATGGACCATAAAGGCAGCGCAGGCCGGAAAGCACGTCTTATGTGAGAAGCCTGCAGCACTGACCACAGGTGACGGGCAAGAGATGATTCAGGCTTGCGAGCAGCAGGGAGTGCTTTTTCTGGAGGCGTTTATGTACCAATTTCATCCCCAGCATGAAAAAGTAAAAGAACTGATCAAAGAAGGCTCCATTGGTGATGTGCGATTAGTCAGAACAAGCTTTTCCTTCAACTTTGACCGTTCAGGCTACAACATCCGTCTGGACAGTGAAAAAGGCGGAGGTGCCTTCTGGGATGTAGGATGTTATGGAGTTCATTCGGCGCTGCATATCATGGAAGAAGAAGTGAAAAGTGTCACAGCCGTTGCTAACATCGACGATGAGTCGGGCGTCGACCTTACCACAGGGGCGTCTCTTTTGTTAGAAAATGGAGTTGTTGTTCAGGTAGACTGCAGTTTTGAATCAGAAGGAAGAAACGAATATCAGGTGATCGGCTCTGAAGGAACACTTACCGTTCACGACGCGTACCGGCCGGATAAACAAAACCATATAGGAAAAATCACATTAAGAAACCAGGATAAAGAACAGGAATTAATTGAGACAGGCGATCAGTATCGAATACAAGTTGAGAGATTCATGGACGCTGTTCAAAAAGGAGTATCCTTTGAAAAGTATCATAAGGAAACACTAAGGTATCTTCAGGTAATGGAAGATATATCAAAGCTTATAAATCAATAATTTTGTTAAACGATAGTGTCATAAGAGGGAATAAACGATACTCCAGCGGAAAAAACGAGCTGTCAAGCCCCCTAAGTAAGGGAGGAGGCTTGATAGTTCGTATACGGAAAGCGAGCAGATTCCCTCTCTTTTCGTTAAGATAACAATACAATAATAGGAGGAAATTCAATGGAGGAGCTTCAGCACCTCGACGGAACTGCTCAATTAGAGATGCTCAGGAAAAAGGAAATAAAGCTGAGTGAGCTTAATGAGCATTATAAAGCACAAATCACGAAGAAGAATCCAGAGCTTCAGGCTGTCGTCCATACGATGTTTGCCAATATGGATGACGAGTTTGACGAAAGCAAAGGAAGGTTTGGCGGGTTCCCGTTTTTAATAAAAGATTTAAATGCTGTGGAGGGAGAGCCTGTATCCTATGGGAGTAAAATTATGAAAGGCTATCAAGCTTCGGCCGATGATGAAGTGGTCAGGAGGTACAAAAAGGCAGGCCTCAACATCATTGGTAAAACCAATACGCCCGAGTTTGGATTTACTCCCGCTACAGAATCAAACTTCTTAGGGTTTACGAAAAATCCGTGGAATCCTGACTTTTCACCAGGCGGGTCAAGCGGGGGAGCGGCTGCAGCTGTAGCCTCTGGCATGATTCCTTTTGCTCATGGGAGTGATGGCGGCGGATCGATTCGAATACCTGCATCGTGCTGCGGTTTATTTGGTCTAAAACCGACGAGAGGGAGATCCCCGTTATCAATGAGGATCAATAGCTTAGCCGTCCACCACGCTCTGACGCGCTCGGTGAGAGATAGTGCCGCACTGCTCAACGTGATCGAAGGTGGACAAATCGGTGACTCTTATTCAACGCCTCCTTTAGGCGGGCCGTTTGAGAGGTACATAGAAAAAGAACCTAAGCCTTTAAAAATTGCCTATATGGCGGATTTCGGATCGTTACTGGATATTGATCCGGAAGTACAAAAAGCGGTTGAATCTACAGCGAAGATTTGTGGGGAGTTAGGCCACCGTGTGGAGATAGCTTATCCGGATTTTAATTTGCACCGGTTTATGGATGCTTACGTTACCGTGTGGGTGGTTGGCGGGGCTTTAGCTGTAAAAAACGCTGCCCGTCTAAACGGGAAAGAAGTGAACGGCCAATCTATCGAACGACTGCTTCATACACTCGTTAAAAAGGGTGAAAGCTTCTCGGTGTTTGAGTATGAAGAGGCACGCCAGTATCTCTATGATGAGAGCGTTAAGGTTCACCAGTTCTTTCAAAAATACGATGTGCTTCTGCATCCGGTGAACGCCAAGCCTCCGCTTCCTTTAGGCAGCTATGATGGCGAGGAAAAAGCAGTAGAAGATATTTTAAAAGTGTCCGCGAAATATGCCCACCTGACTCCGATTGCCAATGTGACGGGGCAGCCGGCAATGAGTGTCCCGTTATACTGGGGAGAAAATAACCTGCCGATTGGTTCACATTTTATGGGCCGGTTCGGAGATGAAGCGACCCTCCTACAATTGGCTGCCCAGCTTGAAAAAGCGCGTCCGTGGCAGCATAAATACGAAGAACTGGCATAGGTATTACCTTAGGAAAGATTATATTGGCAAGGTTTTTTGCGGCCCGCTTCTTATTCGTGGGCTTTTTCTCATTAACAGCATTAAGCTTGCTCACATTTCAATCGATCGCTTTTTTTAATACGTTTCTCGAATTCTTTGCATTTTTCCGGCGGAGATAACCTGATAAATAGAGGCTGATTTTAAGCCTCTATTTTATTTTTTTGCTTCAAAAGTAAGCATTTCTGTAGACGCTGCCGGAGGACGCCCGTGTTGATAATCACTCGATATTACAATATCTTTAAACCCTATGGATGCTAGTATCTGCTTAAACTCTTCCACCCCATACCAGCGGGTCGGGAAACGCTCAAGCTCCGTTTGAACAAGCTTTCCCCTGCTCCACCGTTCATATCTATTATGGGAGAGAGTATATTGCTCAAATACATTAAATTCTACCATTTTACTTTCCAATGTAATGATATCTCCTCCAGGCAGCTCCCAGGTGCGGGTGGAAACACTGCCGATCGGAAATCCTTTAGGGATGAACAGATCCAGCATAAACTTACCGCCAGGCGTTAGATTTTTATAAGATTGACGTAAAGCCTTTATAGAGTCTTCTCGCTTATGCAGAAGCAAAAATGTGCCTGTTGGAATAATTACAGCATCGTAATAGGAATCTTTTAAATACGTAGTCATATCGTCTTGGAAAAGATGAGGATCTACACCATGAGTCTCACAATTTTTCCTGCATACTTCCAGCATTTCACTTGACAGGTCAAATCCTTCTATATCAAATCCTTCTTGTAATAACGGAATGAGAAGCCTTCCAGTGCCTGTAGCGGGTTCTAATATCTTTCCTGTAATACTATCAAGCTGTTTTTGATAGTATTCTAAATCACCAAAAGAAAAGCCTACAGGTTTGTCTAAATCATACACTTTCGTAGATAAGTGACTATAATAGTTCAGCATGTATTTTTTTGTCTCCTTTTTTCCAGATTTTTCTTTCATCATCATACCATATGGATAAGGGAAAGAAGAGAGGCCAGTTATCGCTTAGGCCTGCTCATAAGCCTCTATATTATTTACAAATTGAAGTTGCTAATTATAGAGAAATGTAGGGCAGGCTGCGAGACTCCTACTTAAGCGAACATGGCTCCGAGCAATGATGCACATTTAAAAACAACATAATTATTGCAAAAAAAGACCAGTAACTCCAAAGGAATTACTGGCCAAATATATTTTATTAAAAGGGGTCAACGGTCATTATTGGACAGCTGCTTCAGCATTCACAAGGCCGTTTCCATAATCAAATGAATCGCCAAGGGGAGTAGCGGTTTCATTTAACAGGTTACGAACCTCCTGGTTGCTCAAACTGCTGTCATCAGCCATTACAAGCGCGGCTACACCAGCTACGTGCGGACTGGCCATAGAAGTACCATTAAACGAATCATAACTATTTTCCGGCACCGAACTTAAAATATCCACTCCCGGCGCCATTACTTCAAGCTCATTTCCGCGGCTTGAAAAAGAGGCAACTTTATTGGAACTGTCGACTGCACCTACAGCCATAGCTGTATCATACTTGGCTGGGTAGCCGATCGTATTAAAAGGACCAAATTTCCCTGAATTCCCTGCAGCAGCAACGACGAGAATGCCGCTTTCGTACGCATTGTCAACGGCTTCTTTAAGTGCAGAAGAACCGACGGATCCGCCAAGGCTCATGTTAATAACATCCATGTCATTAGCAATAGCCCACTCAATTCCTGCTGCGATTTCACTATAGGCTCCGCTTCCTTCACCGTTTAATACTTTAACAGCATATAACGCAACATCCGGAGCAACACCCAGGACACCTACATTATTATCAACTCCAGCAATTGTACCGGCAACATGAGTGCCGTGGCCATTTAAATCGTCAAATGGATCAGGCTCAGAGCTTACAAAGCTCGCGCCGCCTGCCACGTTTAAGTCCTCATGGCCAGCTTCAATCCCTGAGTCAAGAACAGCCACTTTTACACCAGAACCTGTATTTCCTGTCGCCTGAACATCATCGGCATTTATTTGCGAGATGCCGGGGGGAGAGGTCTGGGCTAACGCTTTAGCTTCCTGGTCTTTCTCCACATATTCTACATTTGGGTTGTTTTCGAGAGCTTTGACTGCTTGTTCAGGCAGCTTTGCTTTTACAACGTTCATGTATTGATACTGGTGTTCGACTTCTCCGCCTAAGCTTTCTATGGATAAAGCATGGGCGCCTTTAAATTTAACTAAGTAATCTTCAACAGGAGAATTCTTGCTTTTAGAATCGGCACTTACCATTCCGCCAAATGCTGCGGTAAGGGCGAGTGTAAGTATGAAAATTAAGCTAATCCACTTCCACTGTCTCTTCATCATTCGTCCTCCTCGTTTTCCATCACATCAACTACCCGGGTAAACGTTGTATGTAATTCTGAATTGTCACAATTATATGATAACACGGAAGTAACCGTATTGTTATTGGGAAAGTGGGGAGTAGATGGAGACTCTTAAAGGTGAAAATGCTTAAGAAGTTGCCCAAGTTTAATGAAAAAGCTCCTGCCAATTTTGAATTGGAGGAGCTATTTTTTAATGAGTGTACCACTCGTATAATTTTTTGGGACGCCCGATTTTTTGATGCCGGATAACCTGTTTTACTTTACCTTCTTCGAGCAGATGCATTAAGTAACGGTACACCGTAGGGTAAGCGAGCCCGACACTTGATGAAATTTCATCCACTGATTTAGGGGTTTCATTGTCCATTAGGCAGGAGGCGACAGAGTCGAGGGTTTCTTTGCTGATTCCTTTTGCTGTATAAACATCATCTTCGACGGCCAGCCTTTTTCTCATATTTACGATTTGAATGTGAAGGTGGATTCTTGAGATTAAATCCAGGGGTTTAATAGGTTTTAATGAAAAGTCAGTAGCGCCTTCTTGTCTGAACTGAGCCGCTACATCTTCCCGGTCATCTTCTGTTAATACAAGAATCGGTACCTGCTGATTTTCAAAACGCACCTGCTTTACGAACTCTAATCCGTCCAGAATGGGCATATGGTAATCGACAATAATGATATCGTAATGATTTTTATTAAATAAATAGAGCCCTTCACGACCATCTGAGGCTGTATCAGCATACAGGCCGTCCTTTTCGCATAAGCTCTGCATTAACTCACGCATGGATGGTTCATCATCCACGATTAGGAGCTTCATCCTCTAACACCCTTTCTCAACAAAACATAGCCGTATTAATTTACTATAATATTATAATGTAAAAACACTGTTGGCAATGGATTTCAAAGAAATGATGCAGAATCGTAAATTGTTATCTTTTTCGTTGGATTTGGGAGGGCGCTATCTTTTCGCAGACAAACGTTTGAGCTTCCTCGCAAAAAACGCGCTGCGGGGTCCCGGCCGCCCGTTTTTTAAGCAGGATTCTCGCGTCAGCCTATTAAAAATAAACCCCTGTGACGCTAGGGGGCTCACAGGGGATGTGGAACTAAGCTTCTATTGTAAAGCCAATTTTTCCAAAGTTCTTCGAATCTCTTAGATACTCAAAAGCTTCTTTGTACTCGGACAAATTAAACATCCGGTCGACTTCAGGCTTAATCTCATGTTTTTCAATGAACTTAACCATTTCTCTAAATTCTTCTGCACTGCCCATCGTAGAACCGAGCAGGTTGTATTGGCCGTAAAAGAATTGGCGGATGTCAACCTTAACTTCATCTTCGGTTGTAGCACCGAACGTAACAATTGTACCGCCTTTACGGATGATTTCAAGCGACTTATTAAATGTCGCCTGGCCAATGCTTTCAACTAGAAGATCGACGGTTTCATTCTTAAGCTCTTCTTTCCAGTCGGACTGAGTTAGAATAGTTACGTCTGCCCCGAGTTCCTTCGCATTTTTTAATTTTTCCTCACTGCGGGAAGTGACAATTACGCGAGCTCCTGCTGCTTTAGCAAACTTCAGCGCGAATGTAAGAACTCCGCTGCCTATACCCGGAAGCATAACCGTGTCGCCTTCTTTTACTTTTCCTCTCGTAAATAAGACGCGGTATGCCGTCAGAGCTGCGAGAGGAAGAACACCCGCTTCATTCCAGTTTAAATGCTTAGGTTTATGTTCTACGTTAGAGGCTGGTACCGTAATGTATTCGGCAAATGTGCCGTGATCTGGCAGGCCTAAGATTTCAAAGCCTTGAGGAGGAGCATCGCTGTTTTTCTCCCATCCTAACCCAGGATTAATAATGACTTCATCGCCTGGGGCAATAAGCTTTACATCTTCTCCGACAGCTTCTACAACACCTGCTCCATCTGATCCTGGAATGAGGGGAGGCTGATCAGTTTTGTGGCGGGAGGTTACCGCAATGTCCCGTCGATTCATTCCGGCCGTTTTTAATTTAATTCTAACCATATCTCCTTGTACGTCGGGCTGGTCAAAATCCCTGTGAGATAATCCGTCCAGGCCTTCTGTTTTTTCATGTACAATTGCTTTCATTACGTCGTTTCCTCCTTGATCATCGATTGGAGATGCTCTGCGAAAATGGACAGCTTGTCCATGTCAGACACATCTTCCTCAAATAAAGGTACTTGAATCGTGCGTTGTCTTTTAAAAGTTTGGTTGATCTTGTCGAGGTAATTTTTCTCCTGCCTGCGTCTCTTGGCAAGAAACTCTCCATCCGCATAGTCGGGCAGCACTTTGTTAATGATCAGCGTCTTAATGTGAAGGTGGTGCTGATCGAGCTGTTTAATGGCCTGTTTCGTTTCTAAAATAGGCAGGCGCTCAGGAATGAGTACAAAAATAAAGCCGGTCTGTTTCGCGTCTAAAACAATTTCTCGTACAGCCGCAAATTTTTCTTTTCGTTTTTGCAGGATTTCATAGATTGGATCGTCTACAGGCTCACCGTCATTTAACAGTTGTGTGTAGTTATCATTGATTTTCTTTCTCTTTTCAAGCATTCCATCAATCCAGACACTCATTAATTCAGGGAGTGTTAATAAGCGGATCGTATGGCCAGTAGGTGCTGTATCAAATACTATCTTATCAAATTCGTCCGCCTCTTCTAAAATAATAGATATCAGACGATCAAAAAGAGCAGCTTCATCGGCTCCCGGAGAAGCACTTGCCATATCGATCTGCCGGTGAACTTCTTCCACCATGCGGGATTTCACCAGCCCCTCAAGATTCTCTTTCACGCCCTGAATATAGCGTTTTGATTCCCGGTTAGGGTCAACTTCGATGCCCCATAGATTTGCTTCAAGCGGTGTTTTGTCGTGTTTGATTTTTTTATGAAAAATATCTCCTAAGTTATGGGCCGGGTCTGTCGATACGATCAGTGTCTTATAACCGCTTCTGGCTAGTGCCAGTGCGAGCGCAGCAGAAGAAGTAGACTTACCGACACCGCCTTTTCCGCCTATAAAAAGGATTTTGTTCTGCTGTAGTTCGTTCATAAGGATGGACACTCCTTTTAGCAGCATCTAATTCCATCAAGTGGTGACTTTTCCATCCCCATTCGTAGATGCCAATCGTGAAATTTTTCAATGATATAAGGGTAGAGCTCTAACGTGTAGTAAAAGGCGGGATTAGGAATCCCAAGCATGTCTGAATAGACCAATAGGAGGAAGAGGTCATCTTCATCCCTTAGTTCTCTGGCTACTTCGTTTTTATGGGGAAGACTCAAAATTTGATCATATAATTCAAACATTCGTTTCAATGATAGTTTTTTCTTAGTCATACACTCACAACCTTACGTCATCATTTCTTTAATAAGTGTATCATAATCATCGTTTAATCCTTCTTCTGCGTAGTGGCCGTTAATAAAAACAGCGTAATACTTCACTCGCAGAAGAAGGTTCTTCAATGCTTCTATAATCGATAGGTTTCCTTGTTTCACATGCTTATAAAAGTAATGCTGAATTGCCAAGAGATTTCTCGGGTCTAAAAAGGTAATATGAAGCTGGCTTTTATATTGGTCATTTAATTTACGATAAAGCACACCTAAGCGCTGTCGGTCCTCATCAAGATAGGCAAATTCATCTTTCATCTCCACAAAGCCGTCACTACAGATTCCCCCGCAGCAGCCTAATCCAATTTCTTTCTCGGCACGGATGATCATAACCTCAACCATTTTCATCACCTTTCTTAGACAAAAGGAAAGCCGCACAATTTAGGCGCGGCTTTCTTTATTTTTAAGCACTTTTCTCAATCTTATTTTGATCTCCATTCATAATAGCGGAAATCGCAACCACCATAATCCATAGGGCAAAAACAAGAATAATGGAGCCGAAGATGAATAGCAGCCAATCGCTTTGACCTGTCCATGGCGCCCATTGAGTAAGCACTTGAATACCCATGGCGTATAATGTCATAAACATGAGGAAAGCCATCGGGATTAAAGTCGGCCAATAAGCTCTTCCTTGGCGTTTCAGCCAGATCGAGATGAGCAGTAAGCTGATCCCTGCCAAAAGCTGGTTTGAAGTACCGAACAATGGCCACAGCAGGTAACCGCCGGAACCAAACCCATTCGGACCTTGTGGAATAAGAGTCAGCGCAGCACTTGATACAACTGCAGTAGTAGTAGCAACGTGAGTTTTAGTTAGAGGCTTAACATTATATTCCATACCAAGCTCAGCAATAATATAACGCATTAAACGAACAGAAGAGTCGAGTGTTGTCGCTGCAAAACTTACTACAATTACAGAAACAATAGTGGCCGCTACAGAAGTTGGAATTCCAAGGCCTGCAGCCAGTCCGCTGGCCCCTTGAATAAAGACGCCCAGTCCCGCTCCGTTAGCTGCTGTGAACCCGCTGTAAGTGGCAGTGAATTCAGCAGTGGAAGGGAAAAAGGTGATAACGGCAATAATTGCAATTAAAGCTAATGCACCTTCACCGATCGCTCCTAAATATCCAACAAAACGAGCATCTGTTTCTTTATCAAGCTGCTTGGAGGACGTTCCGGAAGATACCAGTCCGTGGAATCCGGAAATGGCACCACATGCAATGGTGATAAACAGCAGCGGGAACCAGGATGTATCAGCATTCGGGTTGGTGACGGGTGCCGTAATATCAGGGTTTGTAAATAGCAGTCCTAAATAAAGCAAGCTTAAACCTACAACGAGCTGATGTGAATTAATATAGTCACGCGGCTGTAATAGCTTCCATACCGGAAGTGTGGATGCAATATATACATAAACCATTAGTACAATAATCCATACGAAGAAGGCTGTCGCTGTAGCATCAAGTCCAAATAGTCCTTGAGCTCCTTCGCCGCCAAAGTAACGAACGAGGTCAATTTGTAATACAGGAAAATAACTGGCGATAATAGCAGTTCCATACATAACGGCCAGAGCCGCTAATGAAGGAAGCAGCATTCCTCCTTTTCGATTGTATACACGATAACCTATCCAAATGGCAAGCGGAATTTGGATGAAAACGGATAGTACGCTTGCTGGGAAAGAAATAAATAAGTTGGCAATAACCCAGGCAAAAACGGCGTTAACCATTAAAACAAGCAGTAAAATGATAAATAAGAACAGAACTTTGGCTCTTTGTCCAATCAGTTTATGTGCTAATGTTCCTACTGATTGTCCTTTATTACGAACTGATAAAACTAATGTACCAAAATCGTGAACACCTGCTGCAAAGACGGTACCAAGAAGTACCCATATAATAGCAGGCAGCCAGCCCCAGTACACAGCGATGGCAGGACCTACAATTGGTGCTGCACCCGCAACAGACGTAAAGTGGTGTCCCCACAGTACAAATTTGTTTGTCGGAACATAGTCCACCCCGTCTTTGTACTTGTGGGCGGGTGTCGTATAGTTAGGATCCAGGCGATAAATCTTTTCCGCTATAAATTTAGAATAATATTTATATCCTAAGATAAAGACAATACCTCCAGCTAAAGCAAGCCAGATCGCACTCATATTAACCCCTCCTTAAAATGGATACATCATAAGCTGTTTGTTTTGTATACGCTTACACATGTGCCTTTATTATACTATGGTAATTTTCAAATTTTCAAATTATTTCTCTGATTTATCAAAAATTTCTACAAAATTATCCATGTTTCTCCATGAAAAGCATTAATAACAAAGAAAGGGACCGTGAAAAATAGTGAAAAGACCGATATAATAGAGCTGAAGATACGACAAAAGAGAAGGTGTACAACATGATCCTATTAATAGATAACTACGATTCATTTACGTATAATCTTTTTCAATATTTTAAACAAATGACAGAAGATGTAGAAATTGTTCGCAATAACGACATCAGCATTGAAGATATAGAAAGACTCTCACCTGCTCTAGTTGTATTCTCACCTGGACCGGGCACGCCGGCAGATGCTGGGGTCTGCAGGGAAATTCTTGACCATTTCCATAAGCGAATCCCTATTTTAGGGGTGTGTTTAGGACATCAGGTGATCGTTGAATATTTTGGCGGGAAAATTGAAAAAGCTATGAAGCCGATGCACGGAAAAGTAGTTAAAATCAGCCACGATAACCGTTCTGCCTTCAAGAACCTTCCAAGTCCGCTTAAAGTTACCCGCTATCATTCTTTGCAGGCGTCACGGTCAGGCCTGCCTTTATGCCTTGAGGTAAGTGCGGTGAGCGAGGGTGATGAAGCGGTTATGGGAATAAGACATAAATACTTTCCTGTTGAAGGCATTCAGTTTCATCCTGAGTCCATCATAACGGATTATGGATTCGAAATACTCAATAATTTTTATCAAAAAGCACTGACCCATCAGCTGGAGGTGAGCCGATGAGTCTGCCGAGATTATTGTTCGATTTTGAAAATGCTGAAGGGACAAAGGAGGAGCTTGAGTTCTCAAACCCTCTGGAGGTTATTACGGCCCATACGGTAGAAGAAGTCGAACCAGCTTTTAAAGAAGCAGAGAAGAAGCTGGAGAAAGGCTTTTACCTTGCTGGTTATGTCTCTTATGAAGCGGCGCCCGCCTTTGATAAGGTGTACAAAGTAAATAGTCTCTTCAAGTGGCCTCTTGTCTGGTTCGGTGTTTTTAGAAAACCTGAAGTGTATCACCGAACAAAGTCACCTGAACCCTACAAGGTTTCTCACTGGTCGATGGAAGGCAATTTTGAGAGTTACCAAACAGGGATACAGCAAATTAAGGACGCAATTGAATCTGGGGATACGTATCAAGTCAATTATACGACAAGACTTTCTGCCGAATTTTCAGGAGATGCCCTTTCTTTTTACCGCCAGCTTGCTGCTAATCAGAGAGCAGGATACAGCGCTTATTTAAATATTGGCGGGGAGCGGAAGATTCTTTCAGCGTCACCTGAACTTTTTTTTAGAAAAGCAGGCGAGACCCTGCAGACGAAGCCGATGAAAGGAACCTCGAAAAGAGGCCGTACACTGGAAGAGGATGAAAAACAAAAATGTTTCTTAAGGAAATCAACAAAAGAACAAGCCGAAAACTTAATGATCGTGGATCTGCTGCGTAACGATTTAGGGAGGATTGCCGTCCCTGGGTCCATCCATGTACCGCGGCTGTTTGATGTGGAAACCTATCCAACCGTTCATCAGATGACGTCTACAGTAGAGGCCAAAGTAGAAGAAAATACTGCGATGTGGGATATTTTTTCTGCTTTATTTCCTTGTGGATCGATCACGGGCGCCCCTAAAATCCGGACGATGGATTACATTGCCGATTTAGAACAATCACCGAGGGAGGTATATTGCGGCGCTATTGGTTATATAACGCCAGAGAAAGACGCGGTCTTTAATGTGCCAATCCGTACAGTTATGCTGACGGGCAGCCGGGCTGTGTACGGAACGGGCGGCGGAATCACCTGGGATTCTACACCACTGGGAGAGTATGAAGAGCTTCAGACTAAAGCGAAGCTGCTTACTGAAAAACGACCTGATTTTAAACTGCTTGAGTCAATGAGATTGGAAGACGGCGAATTTCCCATGTTTTCTTATCATTTAAATCGGTTGAAAAATTCATCCATATATTTTAATTACTGCCTTAACGAAAAGTTATTAAATCAGAAAATTGAAGAGTTAAAGAGATGCTATACACACGGTACTTATAAAGTTCGCCTGCTTGTGAGCGAACACGGGGAAGTTGAGGCGGAGGCGGCAGAAATCGTTGAAGATATAAATGAAATGAAGGGATGTTTAGCTGATCAGCCTGTTGATAAAGCCAATCCTTTTCTCTACCATAAAACTACTTACAGAGACGTCTATGATGTCCACCAGAAAGATGGGGCCGGTTTAATTTTACTGTGGAATAAAGAGGGACAATTGACAGAGTTCACCATCGGCAATTTTGTCGTAAAACATAAGGGGAAATTACTCACACCGCCAGTCGAATCGGGGTTATTAAGAGGAACGTTTCGGGAAAGCTTAGTAGAAAAAGGTATAATAGAAGAACACACCCTCTATAAAAAAGACCTGTCTTCCTTTGAAGAAATCTGGATGATTAATGGTGTAAGAGGATGGGTGCGAGTAGATCTTCTCTAAGGAGGCATTCTGTGAGACATGTGGTTTTTTACGACGCCCGGTGTCCATTTTGCTACTACCTGAAAAAAACGCTTCGGCGGCTTGATTGGCGTAAAAAAATAAAATGGGTTTCTATACAGGAAGTAGAAAAAAGTGAAGGTTACCCTTATTTAAAAGGACGAAACATTTCAGAAGAAATACATCTGTTAACTAACCAGGGACAAGTTGCAGCTGGTTTTGATGCCGTGCGCCTTCTGCTGCTTCAGCTGCCGCCCGTTTCTATCTTTGGCCTGCTGAGCTATTTACCCCCCGTAAATTTAATAGGACCCCCTTTTTACAGGTGGTTTTCCAGCCACCGTTATGAGTGGTTTGGCCAGTATGAGTCTCCTCGCTATGATTAAAAAGCTTCTATTCGATTTTACAATCCCGTCAAAAATACTTATTATTTAGATATAATAATCTTTAGTGCGAGGGGTTTTTAACTATGAAAGAGGAATTGAAATACATCGGGGCTAAAATTATTGGTAACCGGTTAAAGCTTGCCGAGCAGCTGACAGATGTAGAAACCGACAGCTATGCAAGAAGTCTCGACCGGGAGGATCTATCGCGCGAGCAGATCCTTCAATTCAGGAGCGAGATTTTCCAGTACCTCGGTGAATCGTTAACAGATGATTATCACCTCGTCGAAAGAAAAGTTATTCAATGGGCGAAACAGGTTGGAGAGGTGTCTGTAGAAAGCAATATTCCTCTTGATGATGCGATTGCTGTAATAGGACATTATCGAACGGTCGTATGGGGAACTTTTGACGAAGAACTCGATTCAAAACAGTTTCATGCCATTACGATATTAGATGTAAATAAGTTTATTAATCCATTAATTGACCAGATTATTCTGCAGTTGAGCCAAATTTATATTGCCCATCATGATCAAAGGATGAAGAGAACACAGGACAGACTGAAGGAAATATCAGTTCCTGTTGTTCCAATTGCTGATGGTGTGGCTGTCCTGCCGGTTGTAGGAGAAATTGATCCAGATAGAGCTCAGCTCATCATGGAAACTACCTTGCAGAAAAGTACTAGACTGCAGCTGCAGTATTTGATTATTGATATTTCTGGGGTCCCTGTGATCGACAAACCCGTTATCCATTCACTTTTTCAAGTAACCCACTCGCTTCAGCTTGTTGGAGTAGAGACAACATTAACCGGTATTCGAGCGGAAATCGCCCGTTCCATTGTTGAGCAGGGGATGGAGTTTCGTGAAGTAAAAACCCGTGCCAATCTGCAGCAGGCATTGGCAGAGATCGGCGTTTAATATTAAAAGAAGCGTAAGGAGAATCCTTACGCTTCTTTTGTATTTATTTAGGATCTGCTATTTTTACAAGCTGCTTTCCGATGTTTTCTCCTGTAAAGAGGCCGAAAAATGCATCAGGAACGTTTTCAAATCCTTCTTGGACTGTCTCTTTGTAAGTGATTTTCCCTTCTTTTACCCATTGAGATAAATAGGTGAAGCCTTCTTTAAAGCGCTCCTGATAATCGCCTACGATAAAACCTTTAATAAGGGAACTTGACTTAATTAAATGCATCTGAATGCGCGGCCCTTGATCCCCTGGCTTATTGTAGGAGGAAATCGCCCCACACTGAGCGATTCTGGAAAACTTGTTAAGAAGAGGGTAAACAGCATCTGAAATATCTCCGCCTACGTTATCGAAATAGATATCGATACCATCAGGACATGCTGCTTCTAAAGCATCCGAAACATTTTCCTCTTTATAGTTAATCGCTGCATCTACACCGAGCTCCTGTTTCAGATACGATATTTTTTCCTCTGTACCGGCAATTCCGACAACGCGGCAGCCATAGATTTTCCCGATTTGTACGACGGTAGATCCTACAGCACCGGCTGCACCGGAAACGACTAAGGTTTCTCCTTCTTTGGGTGATCCGATATCAGTTAAGCCAAAGTACGCCGTTAATCCCGGCATTCCGAGGACTCCAAGCGAAGCAGTAACCGGGCCGAGAGATGGATCAATCTTTCTAACTTCAGCAGCTTTTACTATCAGCTGCTCTTTCCATTCAAGAGCGCCTGTAACGATGTCCCCTTCCTTAAGGTTAGAAGAGTTCGATTCAATCACCTGGGCGATCGCTCCGCCTGCAATCGGCTCATTTAATTGGAAAGGCTCTATATATGATTTTGTATCACTCATACGCCCTCTCATATAAGGGTCAACTGAGATGTACAGCATTTGTACTAATACTTCTCCTTCTGAAGGGGAGGAGGGCTGCTGCGTTTCTATTACTTTTAAATGTTCATGGGTCGGAGTAGTTTCTGGACGTTTAACTAACTGAATTTCTCTGTTCATTTATCAATCACTCCTTAATAGGGGGTTAAATTACATTTTATCTTGGGACCTCCTTGAGATGGAAATAATCGGCTTATAGTTAGAACATTCAGCGGGGTGTGGTATTTTTAAATATGAGGGGGCAAGTTCATGAAAATCGTATATGGTGAAAATTTCATTACTATTGAAGAGGCAGATGAGCTGACAAATGAGGAAATCTTCAATACCTTGGAACAAATCGAGAAGCAGTATAAAAAAGTAGAAAATCTAACACTTATGCTGAGTCCTGAACGAAGTGTTTCATTAGAAAATGACCTGAGGGTAAAAGGCTATTGCTATACAGATGCAAAGGTTTTCTACTACCACCCATTAAAGAATTGGCGAACCCTTGATAGAACCGAAATAGAATGGGTATCGCCGGATGAGGATTCTTTTATGAAGCATTGGCTTAAAGTTATGGAAGGATCGCTGAATCCGAGAAGCGCTTTAAATATGGATGAACACATGAGCAGTGTGAAAAAAGAATTAGGATCTGCTTATAAAAAATCCTGTTTAACCGCCAGCATTGATGGCGAGATTGCAGGGGTAGCTATGCCCCATATCGAGCCGGGAACAAAGGGAGAAGGCCGTCTCTTTTATTTTGGTATGCTTCCCAATCATCGAGGGACTGGGTTGGCGAAGGATATTCATTTAGCGTCACTTAAACTGCTCGCAGAGGAATTTGACGCGTCTTATTACATAGGAGCCACAAGCCACAAAAATACCCCCATGTTGAAAGTATTTGAGAATAACGGCTGTCATGAGAAGGCAAGAAAAAAAGTTTATAAGAAAAAAATCACACCACAGCCTTTTCAATGAATCTCTCTATCTATATAGCAATAATGGCAATACTTTGGTAAGGTGTAGGTAACTTGGTAACTTACATAACTTTCAGAAAAGTAACACTTTAGTTATACATAAGTAGAATATTCCTAAAAAGGTTGGAGAGAACTGATGACTCTTAAACAATTAGCAATGACGGTAGCGCAGGCTTATGAGAAAAACTCCAAAGTTGAAGCCATTTATATTGCGGGCTCTCTTTCTAGAGAATGGGCGGATGAACATTCAGATATTGAATTGAACATATTGTGGGCTGAAGCTCCTGATAAGGAAGACCGCTTAGCCGTAATTAATGAAGTCCAAGGCGAGATTATCGATTTTCATGAGTACGAGGAAAATGAATGGTCGGAGGCTTACAGGGTGGAAGGCGTAAAGCTTGAGATCAGCAGTTTTCTTACAGAATCCGTACTGCGTAGTATCCAAAGGGTAACTAAAGAATTTGATACAAATGTAGATGACCAATGTATTGTAGCTTCAATCCATTATGGAATTCCTTTGTATGGAGAAGAGCTGCTCGATGGATTAAAAGCTAAAGTGCTCGTCTATCCTGAACAGCTGAGCGGTGAGATGATTGATGAATATTCCCGGTTAGAGAAACGCTGGGATAACCGTCAGGCCTTACTTGAGCGGGAAGACTGGCTGATGTTTTATTCTGTGCTGACTTCCGTGCAGTCCAGAATCATGGGGCTCTTATTTGGTTTGAATTGTATGTATGTTCATCATCCATCCTATAAGTGGCAGAAGGATGCCCTTGAAACGATGAATATTAAACCAGATCATATCCACGAGAGAGTAAATCGTGTCTTTCTTGAAAGGCCTTCCGAGGGGCTGAAGGAGATGGAAGCCATTGTGGAAGACGTCAGGAAGTTAGTTGAAGATAAAGAATAAAGCATAAAAAAGGAAGCCCTTACAAGGCTTCCTTTTATTGTGTCTGCGCTTTCAGCTCTTTATATTCTTCATCGGTAAAAGCTCTCGACTTTGATAAAAACCTTTTACCTTCTACGCCTTCTAAGGAAAACATACCTCCACGGCCTTCTACTACATCAATAATCAGCTGCGTATGCTTCCAATAGTCATACTGCTTTTTATTCATGTAGAAAGGAGTTCCGCCAATCTCTCCAAGAAGCACATCCTGACTGCCAATTAATAAGTCACCCTCTTGATAACACATAGGGGAGCTCCCGTCACAGCAGCCTCCTGACTGGTGAAACATAAGAGGCCCGTGCTTTTCTTTTAATGTGGCAATGAGTTCAAGGGCTTCTTCAGTAGCTGTTACTCTTTCTACCATGGTGGGTGAGTCACCTCCTTTTAAAGGTTCAGGCGATTTTCACATTTCGATTGTCCAGCTTCGTCTCGCAGTCCCTAGCGTCATAAGCAACCCGGCTATGTGAAGAAAGACCGCTTCACTTCGTCGTTTAGCTTATGCGTATGGGCCTAATCGCTCGCCTCCGCATTTCAATTGTCCAGCTTCGTCTCGCAGTCCCTAGCGTCATAAGCAACCCGGCTATGTGAAGAAAAGACCGCTTCACTTCGCCGTTTAGCTTATGCGTACAGGCCTAACCGCTCGCCTCCGCATTTGATTTTAGAAAAATCCTAGTTTCTGCGGGCTGTAACTGACGAGGAGATTCTTCGTCTGCTGGTAATGGTCGAGCATCATCTTATGGTTTTCACGGCCGACCCCTGACATTTTATACCCGCCAAATGCTGCGTGGGCAGGGTAGGAGTGGTAGCAGTTTGTCCACACTCGGCCGGCTTGAATGCCGCGTCCGAAACGGTAGGCTGTATTCATATCGCGTGTCCAGATCCCTGCTCCAAGTCCGTACAATGTATCGTTGGCAATCGACATAGCTTCTTCTTTGTCTTTAAACGTAGTGACAGATAATACAGGCCCGAAGATTTCCTCCTGGAAAACTCTCATTTCATTGTTTCCTTTAAACATTGTAGGCTGCACATAATAACCGTCGGCAAAGTCGCCTTCCATCTGATTGCGTTCGCCTCCGACTAAGCATTCAGCACCTTCTTCTTTTCCTATATTTAAATAGGACAGAATTTTATCCAGCTGCTCAGAGGAAGCCTGTGCTCCCATCATTACTTCAGGATCTAGCGGGTTGCCTGTTTTAATAGCTTTCACACGCTCGAGGGCTCTTTCCATAAATTTGTCATAGATGGATTCATGGATAAGGGCTCGTGATGGACACGTACAGACTTCACCTTGGTTAAGAGCGAACATGACCATTCCTTCAATTGCCTTGTCTAAGAAATCATCATCTTTATCCATGATATCTTCAAAGAATATATTAGGTGATTTTCCGCCAAGTTCTAAAGTAACAGGTATGATATTTTGCGAAGCGTATTGCATGATCATACGCCCGGTAGTCGTTTCGCCGGTAAATGCTACTTTATTGATTCTCGGGTTTTGAGCGAGAGGCTTACCAGCTTCTAAGCCAAAGCCGTTGACTACGTTCAAAACACCAGCCGGCAGTAAGTCTTCAATAAGTTCAAGTAAGTACATGAGTGACGCAGGCGTCTGCTCTGCGGGCTTTAGAACAATTGCATTTCCTGCGGCCAGTGCAGGTGCTATTTTCCATGTGGCCATTAGAATTGGGAAATTCCAAGGAATGATTTGACCGACTACCCCTAGCGGCTCTTTAAAATGATAAGCTACAGTGTCGTTATCGATTTCTCCAATCGTTCCTTCTTCAGAACGAATAACAGAAGCAAAGTAACGGAAATGGTCAATTGCGAGCGGAATATCCGCATTCAATGTTTCGCGGACGGCTTTACCGTTCTCCCATGTCTCCGCAACAGCCAGATTTTCCAAGTTTTCTTCCATACGATCAGCTATTCTATTTAAGATAAGGGAACGTTCGGTTACAGAAGTTCTTCCCCACGCGTCCTTTACTTTGTGAGCCGCATCTAATGCAAGCTCGATATCTTCTTCCGTTGAACGGGCGACCTGACAGAAATTTTTGCCTGTAACTGGTGAGACATTATCGAAGTATTGGCCTTTCACAGGGGGAGTCCATTCACCGCCAATAAAGTTGTCGTAACGCTCTTTAAATTGTACAATCGATCCTTCCGTGTTAGGAAATGCATATACCATCGTTATTTATTCCTCCTGTTTCAACGATTTAGTGCAAACGCTTACAAAAAGCCCCATAATATACCTTTGCACTTGATTCGAAATTATCACTGTCTCTGAATTTTGTCAATTATTAGACAACTATTATCTCGAATTCAAACGATTTTTGGGAATGTTTTTTTCACCTTCAGAGGCTGGGGACTTTTTGTTATAATTAATCTATTAATAGTCAGGCTCTTTTAATGTTGATAGAAAGGAAACAAGTTCCTTGTAAGGAAAGCTTTTAGAGCCAAATGATAAAGGAGAAGAATATATGACTACCACTAATAGAATTCTGCTCGTAGATGGAATGGCTCTGCTTTTCCGAGCATTTTATGCTACAGCTATGAGCAATTATTATATGATTAACAGTAAAGGAATGCCGACCAATGGCGTATACGGAATGATGAAGCACTTGTTTACGGCGATCGATAGATATCAGCCGACGCATGTTGTCTGCTGCTGGGATATGGGGAGCAAAACGTTTCGAAACGATATGTTCCCCGACTATAAAGCGAACCGGGGAGCACCTCCCGAGGAGCTAATCCCTCAATTTGATCTTGCTAAAGAAGTTGTCGGATCTTTGGACATACCAAATATTGGTCAAGTCGGATTTGAAGCGGATGACTGCATGGGTACACTGAGCCGTGAATATAGTGACCATTCCCAGGTGTTCATTTTGACAGGAGACCAGGATATGCTTCAGCTTCTGCAGCCAAATGTTTCTGTTATCCTATTGAAAAAAGGATATGGAAATTATGCGGAGTACAGAGAAGATTCCTTTTATGAAGAAAAAGGCATTACACCTCAGCAGATGGTTGATCTGAAAGCTCTAATGGGGGACAGCAGTGATAACTACCCTGGAGTAAGAGGGATAGGGGAGAAAACAGCTCTGAAGCTATTGATGAAGCACAAATCCATTGAAGGGATACTGGAAAATCTCGATCAGCTGACAAAAGGGCAAAGAGCTAAAATCGAGCAGGATCTTGAGATGCTTCACCTCTCCAGGAAGCTCGCCCGTATAAATTGTGAAGCTGACGTCAACTGCTCTCTTGAAGATGCTTTATTTTATATCGATGAACCCCGTATGGCCAGTAAATTTGATGATCTTGAATTTAGAAATTGGAAAAAGAATATTGTCGGCATGTAATAGAGGTCAGTCCTTTTAAGGGACTGACCTTTTATTCTTCTAATATAGATCCTTTTTCTGAGCCGTCTTATAACGGTTGGCTTCAATAAAGAGCATCGAGCATTTTTTGTACATTCTCTTCTCATAGTAGATTTCTCCCAGGAGCTCGAGATGTTCTTTATAATCCTCGTATTCGTTGAGCTCCCGGAAGTCTGGGATGATTTTTTTCTCAAGCTTTTCAATAAAAGAGGGCTTATGAGTTGTATGCAGGATGATGTGCTTGAGTACAAACAGTTTGTGAATGTATTTTAAGTCATTAGACTGCAAGGCTTCTGCTTCACCAAGTGAAAGATATTCCCACGCAGACTCTTCGCTGTTATTCCCATAATAGTGGGTTTCTGCTAATAGAAATAAAGTGCTGACTGTTGAGATGCCCTGTTTTTTCTTGAAATCTAAGGCCTCTTGCAAGTAATCAAGAGCCTGTTCATATTTTCCCTGATTATAATTAACGCAGCCTAAATTATGATACACCTTTCCTTGTTCAGTTAAATTAAGCTGATTTTTGGAGACTCGTAACAGCTTTAAGAAAAGGCGTTCAGCCACGTGGTAAACCTCCAGGCAGTTAAAGTTAATCGCAAGAAGGATATGGCAATCAGTGACCCTTTGATAGTTCAGGGAATTCTGATAGCTGTCGAGAGCAATTTCGGCATAATAATTGGATTCTACATACATGCGAAGACGATTGTAGGAAAGAGCCAGATGGTAGTAAAGCTCATGATCACTTAGCGGAAGCTGTTCTAAAACCTCGTCAGCCGAGTGAAAGTGTTTAATCGCATTTTTATAATCAGCAAGTAAAAAATAATGGAGACCAATTGTTTTGTAATAGAGAAAACGATATTCTTGGGAGGATTGGGAAAAAACATCGTGAAGTTCTTTTAGGGTTTTTTTAGAAAGAGGCTTACTTTTGGCAGCGAGTTTGTACCTGGATAAAATCACCTTATAAAGATTAGCCAGTTCAATGTTATGGTTCTTGGCAAGGCTGGATTTACATGTGCGGTAAAGCTTGTCCATAAGCTCTGTATCTTTAAACTTAATCGCTTCATGCCAATGAAAAAGCTGCTCATAAATATTATCATCGAATTCTTCATTTAAGTTATCAAGTTTGATATTGAGCTTTTCTCCCAGAAGGCGGTAAATCTCGTCACTGGCATTGATCGTATTATGCTCAATTTTGCTCAGGTAGGATGCGGAACAGATCCCTGAAGCTAATTCTTCTAAAGTTAAATCTCTGTATTTACGGTGCTGCTTGATTAATTGACCCTTCATCCAAAATCACCTCTTCTTCCTGACAGTAAAAACATTATAGCAAAAGATGTGTGAAAATAGTATGAGAAATGGGTATTTTGTCATATCCTGGTGTATCGGGCCGGTACCATTGTTTATCCTTCCGTCGGCGGTGGCATACGATAAATCATAATGAAGGGTATAATTAAGAAGACCGAATTTTAGAAAAAATGACCAAAAAAACAACCAACCGCCGTTTTGGGGTTGGTTGTTTTTTTATTAGAGAGTTTTTAAGGCGTCTTCAATCTGCGTATCACCTGAAACAAGTTCAAATGTTTTATGATAAGCATTTGGTTCCTGCAGGGAAGCGATGATTGTTTTAGCTACATCTGCTCTTGGGATATTGTCGCGTGCGACTTTTTCACCGACTTTTATTTTGCTTGTGCTTTCCTCATCCGTAAGGCCGCCTGGGCGAACAATCGTATAATCAAGCTCTGTTCTTTTAAGGTATTCATCCGCCTGGCTCTTCATATCAAGGTAAAATTTAAAGCTGCCTTCAGCTTCACTGGAATCATCCGCATTGATCGCACTTAGCATTACGAACTTTTTAATACCGAACTTCTCTGTGTGCTTGACTAAGTTAATTGCACCATCACGGTCCACTGCTTCTGTCTGGTCCGGACCTGTAGATGAACCGGAACCGGCAGCGAAAATAACCGCGTCCATTCCTTTAACGGCATGACCGACATCTTTCTTAAGATCGGCCAGTACAGGAATACCGCCAAGTTTTTCAATATTGCTCTTCTGCTCTTCTTTACGAACCATACCGTACGGCTCGTGACCATCTTCTTTTAAATATTGTATGAGTAAACGTCCTGTTTTTCCGTTAGCTCCCGCTACTAGTACTTTCATCGTTACAAAAACTCCCTTCATTAATTCTGCGTCTGCTTATTGTTTAGCCTGATCTTTTGGCTATTAAACATTAGAAGGGGCAGGGAAGCACAGTTCCTGATAATTGCACATCGCGCAGATTTTTGGATTCGTCTGCATAGGAAAAGAATCGAGAGGCTTAGGAGCATTCTTGCTTTCATCTGCTAATAGAGACTGCATATGCTCAATGCTGATATTATAAAGCCGCTGCACATTCATAACATCATGTTCTGTCAGCGTATGCTCAACAGAAGTCCCATCTAGCAGGTACTCATTACGGATCACAATCACCTCAAGAGAATCAATATTATACTTTTGCTTTAGATATAACGCATAGAGCGCCAGCTGATTGCGGTCTTCCTCCGAGGATTTCCCTGTTTTCCAGTCGACGATGACCCAGCGGTTATTCTTCAAATCTTTATACACTAAGTCCATGACAATAAAGATTTTAACTCCATTTATCATCATATAGCGGAACTTCTCTGATTCTAAAAAGCGCATATCCTTTTTATTCAGTACATCGGCAAAGGACGTACTCGCATAAAAGTTCTTCACAGTGGTATGAAGCCTTTCAGTGATTTTCTCGATTTTTCCTGCGGGCAGAGTGTTCGTTTGACTATAGTAAATCTCGTGAAGCATCGTATAATGCTTCGGCCTGTGCTGCCATAAATGCTCCTTTTTCGTAGATTCAATGAATCCACGGTTCAAGTGGTGGCGAATCTCGTCTACAACGAGCTCCTCGCTTGGAATCTCTTTATTTTGCAGAACCCGCTGGATAATTTGATAGATTAAATCGTGAACAACACTTCCGAAATGCATTTCTAAGTTGGTAATCTTTTTTAATCGGTACGTCTGTCTCGCCAGCGTATTGGCATCTGCAAGCCAGCCGTTATGTGAGACGTAGTAATCGTAGGCATATTTTCTTAAACAAGTCAGCATTGTTTTGTGACGGGATAGGGACCACGACAGTTCAGGGTAGTCTCTGACTTCATACATCTATTAAACACCTTCTTTATACATCGGCTTGATAAGTATTTAAATCGATTTTTCGGTTGATAACAGAAACGCCTTCCATTTTAAGAGCCAGCTGCTGTTCCATTGCTGCCTCTTCGTCTTTTAAAGCAATTTCACCTTTTGCGTTGAGGACGCGGTGCCAAGGAAGGTGATGTTTCCGGCTCATTGAATGGAGAATTCGAACGACCTGTCTTGCTGCCCGGGGGCTGCCTGCTTTTGCAGCCACCTGGCCATATGTCATGACACGGCCTTCAGGGATTGAACGAATCACCGTGAGGACATTTTCGGTAAAAGGCTTCATAAAAAACAGCTCCCTTTGCTGTTCTATCATAGATTTAATGTAACAAAATTTGGTACACTTTTTCTAAACCTATAAAAGAACGGAGGTTTATTTATGAGTATATCACGTGTGTTAACGATCGCTGGTTCCGCCGCTCAAGGAAGTGCTGGTATTCAGGCTGATCTTAAAACATTTCAAGAGCTTGATGTCTATGGGATGAGTGCCATAACTGCCATTGTGGCAAATAACTCAAAGACAGACAAAGGTATCTTTACACAGCCCCTTGAAGCGGTGGAAGCACAAATTCACGCCTCCTTTGAACACGTTGGTCCCCACGCCTTGAAAACAGGGATGCTGTTTACCGAAGAAATTATTCAGGCGGTAAGCGGGCTGATTAAAGATTACAAAATAAAAAATGTGGTGGTTGACCCAGTGATGATCGGAAAAATGGGCTCACAGCTGCTTAAAGATGAAGCGATTGAAGCACTAACCCAGCAGGTGTTGCCGGCCGCCCTAATCATCACTCCTAATTTAAAAGAAGCAGCCCGTTTGCTAAATACACCGGTTCCAGACTCTCCAGAAATGATGAAGCATGCCGCCCGTGAGCTTCATAAACTGGGGCCCAAATATATTCTCATTAAAGGAGGATCTCTTCAAGACTACCCGGCTGTTGATGTTTTGTTTGATGGAGAGCGGATGATTGAGCTTGAATCTAAGCGGATCGATACGATTCATACGAGCGGAGCAGGCTGTACCTATTCGGCAGCTATTACTGCAGAGCTGGCTAAAGGAAAATCTGTAGAGGAAGCAGTGCGAACAGCTAAAGCTTTTGTAACTGAAGCGATCGAGCAGGCTCTTTCTTTTGACAGGGGCATCGGCTCCACTTACCATGCGGCCTATCGGAAAAGGGAGAGGTGAAGAGGTGGGCAGTCATCATATGTTTTTAATGGGCGGTGGGCCTCCCATGCCGCGGCTGCTGGCTAAGCGGCTTTCTGTATTAAAGCAGGAGGGAGCTATCGTCGTTTTATATATTGAAAGGGAATTAATGAGCATTCATGAGTACAAGGATGATTATAAGGACGCATTTCTTCAATATGATAATCAGATATCATTTACCTTTATCGACTTAAAAGAGAGTTATACGCCAAATGAGCTCCAAGAAATTCAATCTGCCGGAGCAGTCATAATTGGCGGGGGAGATACAGTAAAATATCATAAATATATCATTGGACAGAATTAAACCCTGTCATTAACAGTCTTTATGAAAAGGGTGTGCCCATTGCCGGTTTCTCAGCAGGTGCCTTAATTTTGCCGCAAATATGTGTTATGTCTGCTCATGATACAAGTGAAAAGAAAGCTATTTATAAAAAAGGCCTCGGTATACTAAAAGACCGAGTGATAGCAGCACATTTATTAAGATGGAAAGATGATCAGCATTTAATTGACGCCGTGGAAGAGGCCGGTGTATCGATTGGGTACGGAATAAATGATGGCGCTGGATTATATGTGAAAAATGGACAGCTTATAGAAATTGAAGGGTATGTACGATTGCACTATAACCAAAATATATAAGGGATGAAAATCATGGCGAAAAAACGACCATTTAATGAATTGGACCGGAAAACTAAAACTATAGTCATTTTAAGTCTTTCCTCAGTCCTTCTTTTGGCATCCATTCTTATTCTCTGTGTATTTTTTCTGGCAATGGCGGGGCTGTTTTAATTAACGAGCGTAACGTATGAGTCGAACCGCTCGCTCGTCTGGTTTGCGATGCTTATCTTTCTTGTCGGGTTTCTGCTTGAGGCGCTTGGAAAGCTAATATGTACATCTCTTTATTCGATGAAGCTCCCTTGGTCGGTTTATTTCCATATCAAGTTGGCGGTTGATGTTTTCCTAACCTGGGCTGCTGTTTATATTGTGGATCAGATCATAACTAGTGTTTCGATGCACTTATGGTCACAGTGGATTTTTGCTGTTTTGCTCGTTGCGGCCGATTACGCATTTGATGTCAGGAAAGTAAAAAGAGAAAAACTCGCTTAGCAGCCTAAGCGAGTTTTTATAATTGACCGGAAATACGGTCGTATTTATCGATTTGTTTTTGACGCTGTGCATCCCAGCGGTTTTCAGGATGTTCTTTACATTCTGCAGTACATGCTGCGTGATGTTCAATTTCACAATCTTTACAGCAGACGTATTGGCGGTTGCATACTGGGTTGCTGCAGTTAATCATGCGGTCTTCTGCTTTGCCGCAGTGCTCACATTTCGCTACTACTTTTTCCTCGACCTGATTCACAGGTACAGCGATGCGCTCATCAAATACATACATTTTACCGTCAAACAGCTGACCTTTTACTTCAGGGTCTTTGCCGTAAGTTGTAATTCCGCCTTCCAGCTGATAAACGTCTTCTACACCATTTTTCTTCAGAATACCTGTTAGCTTTTCACAGCGGATTCCGCCTGTGCAGTAAGTGAGAACTTTTTTATCTTTCCATTTGTCCGCATTTTCTGCGACCCACTCAGGAAATTCGCGGGAGTGGTCCACGCCCGGTTTGATTGCATTTCGGAAGTGGCCGATGCGATATTCGTACTCATTGCGTCCGTCAATGACGATCGTGTCTTCGTCCTGAAGCATTTCGTAAAACTCTTTAGGTTTAAGGTGCTTGCCTCCGAAAGTTTTGGGATCGATGTCGTCATTTTCGATACTCCAATTGACGAGTTCAGGTTTTACGCGGCAGTGCATTTTTTTGAAGGCATGTCCTTCATGCTCATCAATTTTAAAATGAATGTCTGCAAACCGCTCATCGGAACGTACGTAATCCATGTATTCCTCGACTTGTTCAACTGTACCAGAAACTGTTCCATTGATGCCCTCTGGAGATACGATGATTCGGCCGCGAAGGCCAAGATCTTTACAATATTTTAAGTGATTGTCACAGTATTCTTCATAATCAGGCATATCAACATATTTGTAGTACAACAGAACTCGGTAATCTTTTGAGCTCATGATGATTCCTCCTATATGTGTATAGCATTAAATTAAATTTCATAATTTCCCATAGTCCATAATATTCGATTTTTGCAAGAATAGCAAATACCAATAATTTGTATGTTTATTCCAAGAAGAAAGGGCTTTTTAAAAAGTCCAAAGTTGATTGGAAATAGACGGAAAACGGATCGCTTTTCCACGGACGACCGCCGAGTCTCCTCATTCGTTGCCTTACTGCGAGGTCTTAGCAGGCTTTTTTTTCGCAGGAGTCTTACCGTTTTCCATGCCACGAGCGGCAATAATTCAGCATCTGTTTTCTTATTGAATAGCTCACATTGAAAAAACCCCTAGGATAAGTTTCCTTACTCCAAGAGGTACTACCTTATAAAAGGGTTTGCTTATGGTTTTTTTATAATACAGATGCACCCAGGGTGGATTCGAAGTGGCCCAATGCCCATTCATGTCCCGTCTGATTAAAGCTTGCCACTGCGTTTCTATGGACAATAATGCGGTATCCAAGGTTATAGGCTTCAACTGCCGTATGGAGCACACAAATATCTGTACAGACACCCACAAGATGAAGTTCATTGATTCCCCGCTCGCGCAGCTTCACATCCAAGTCAGTGCCGCAAAAAGCGCTGTACCTCGTTTTATCCATCCAAATCAGATTGTCTTTCGATTTATGTTCTTCGTACAAAGGTTTTAATTCGCCATAAAGGTCACGGCCTTTTGTACCGCGTATATTATGAGGAGGAAAGAGTTTAGCCTCCGGATGGAATGGATCATCATTCTCATGAACATCTACAGCGAATACAACGAGGCTGCCATCTGACAGAAAACCTTTCGTGAGCTGTGTAATGTTATTTTCAATGCTTTGGCCGGGCGGCCCGCACGTTAATGCACCATCAGCCGCTACGAAATCGACCGTATAATCAATGACAATCAGAGCTTTTTCCATAAAAAAACACCCCTTATGCAGAGTAAGTGTATATACACATATATTAACATAAGGGGTTGTAATTAGATAGATGAAGCGTGACGCTTCATGGAAGGTGTATTCTTTTGCAGGGCGATTAATAAGGTGCCGCCGCAGAGGACAAGCAGTCCGCTTGTGATAAAGAAAACGGCCGAAAAACCGTACCAGCCGGAAATCATTCCTCCCATGGCCGGTCCGATGATATTCCCTAAGAACCGCAAACTCGTATTATAGCCGAGTACTTCGCCTTGCATGGCAATAGGTGCTTTATGACGGATATAAGCCGTCCGCACAGGGATAATACCGCCTATCGACACACCGAGCAGAAACCTTAAAATAACGAGCTGCCAGATGTTTGTAACAAAAGCAGCAGGAAAATAAACAAGCCCTGCCATAAACAACAGGATTACTAATATTTTTGTATAACCCACACGATCTGCAATAGCTCCCCAGCGTCTGGCCATTAGCAGATTTCCAAGACCGGCAGCTGAGAAGGCGATCCCTGAAAAGAGGGCCAGATTCGCCGCACCGTGCAATTCTTCTACATATAAAGATAGTATCGGCTGAATGCTGAAGTGAGCCACTTGAATAAATAAAGAAATGACCATGACCACTAGTAAAACAGGCTGTCTAACAATGTGTGAGATTACCTCTTTAGACGTATAGCTTGTTTTTTCGCCATCGTCTTCGGTGTCCATCCGTTGTTCCTTAATCCCGAAAAGAACAATAAAAGCAGAGATAAACACAAAAATAGATACAAATTGAAAAGTGGTGCTGTATCCAATCGAGTCGGCAATCAAACCGCCGATCATCGGTCCGAGTAATGTCCCGGTAATGCTTCCTGTCTGTAAGGTGCCGAGAACTTGTCCGGCAATATGTTTAGGGGTCTGAGTTGAAATTAAAGCCTGTGACATCGGAATAAACCCTGTGAAAATCCCCATAAATAATCGTAAAAGAAATAGCTGCCACACAGATGTGACAAACCCCATTAATAAGACGGATAGAGCTAACCCTGCAGCAGAAAGGATCAGTATATTTTTCCTTCCATATCGATCTCCGACTTTTCCCCAGATAGGTGAGAATAGAAAAGCGGTCACGAAGGTAATTCCAAACACCCATCCTGACCATGTCTGTACATAAGAGCTTGAGAAGTTCCCGAGCTCATCAATATATAAAGATAGAAATGGCAGAACCATCGTAATACTTCCAGCGATAAAGAAGTTAGCAAACCACATAATCGCTACATTTCTTTTCGTCTGATCTTCCGGAATAAGCGTAAGCATCCCTTCCTCCATAAATATTTCGACACCCTAATTATATAATAAAACTGTAGAGGACATAAGGGATTTGATTGAGTGTAAAAAGGTAAAAGATAGGGAAGGTAACTTTAATAAAAGGGAATTTTGTTAAAACGGTTGCAAAACTTGTATATACAAATTATAATTTTATTAGATTTTTGTATATACAAGTTTATTATTTGTCACATAATGTAAGCGGTTAAAGCTTAAGGGGAAATCTTTTTACGGAGGTGGTTCTCTTAAAGGAAAAGAGCCAATCATAGTTTGCTGTATTGAAGTCTGATCAGAACTCTATATTTAGGAGGAAATAGAAATGGACCATAAAAAACAAGCCTCACAAATTCTTGAGGCCATTGGCGGAAAAGAAAACATTTCAGCAGCCACTCACTGTGTCACTCGACTGCGGTTAGCCCTGCATGATGAAGGAATCGTGGACGACGAAAAGCTGAATAAAATAGATGCTGTAAAAGGTTCTTTCTCAACGAATGGCCAATTCCAGATCGTTATTGGGCAGGGGACAGTGGATAAAGTGTATAAAGAGCTTGTTGCTCTTGCCGGAATTGGCGAATCATCAAAAGAAGAAGTAAAGGAAGCGTCTAAAGGGAAAATGAACCCGCTGCAGCGAGGCATAAAAACTTTAGCTGATATTTTTATACCTATTCTGCCTGCCATCGTTACAGCTGGTTTACTCCTCGGTATTAATAACATACTTACGGCTCAAGGGATCTTTTGGGATGACCAGTCTGTAATCGATGTATATCCGCAATGGGCGGACATTGCCAATATGATCATTATTATTGCGAACACGGCCTTTACCTTTTTACCCGGGCTGATTGGATGGTCAGCAGTTAAAAGGTTCGGGGGAAGTCCGATTCTCGGTATCGTTATTGGTTTAATTCTCGTTCACCCTGAATTATTGAATGCCTGGGATTATGGTAACGCAGTAGAAGAAGGCAGTGTACCGACATGGAACCTGTTCGGATGGGAAATAGAGAAAATTGGTTATCAGGGTCAGGTATTGCCTGTACTTGTAGCAGCTTATGTATTAACGAAAATTGAACTCTTTATGAGAAAAAGAACTCCTGACAGCATACAGCTTCTTGTCGTTGGACCAGTTGCCTTATTAGTTACAGGCTTCTTAACATTTATGTTTATAGGACCAGTTACTTTTGCCATCGGTAACTTTATTACAGATGGTCTTGTTGCCGTATTTGACAGCTTTGCAACACTTGGTGGTTTAATTTATGGTGGACTGTATGGAGTGCTTGTTATTACAGGTATGCACCATACGTTCCTTGCAGTTGATATTCAGTTAATCGGAAGCACAGGAACAACCTTCCTATGGCCGATGCTTGCCCTTTCAAACATTGCCCAAGGTTCTGCAGCCTTTGCTATTATGCTGGCTTCACGAGATGAGAAGCTTAAAGGTCTGGGCTTATCTTCTGGTGTTTCTGCATATTTGGGAATCACAGAACCGGCATTGTTCGGAGTCAACTTGCGCTTTAAGTATCCGTTTGTCATAGCGATTTCTTCTTCCGCTATCGCCGGCCTGTATATTTCAGCACGAGGTGTACTGGCTAACTCTATTGGTGTAGGCGGCGTACCGGGGATCTTCTCGATTGTATCTGATTACTGGTTCGACTTCTTGATTGGGATGGCGATCGTTATCATCCTTCCATTAGTCGCAACTTACCTATATGCCAAACGCAAAAAAGACGTTTAAGATTCAATACAGAAATGGAGGAAGCTCATATATGACCGAACAAACTTGGTGGAAAAAAGCAGTAGTGTATCAGATTTATCCAAAGAGCTTTAACGATACAACAGGAAATGGTGTGGGCGACATCCAGGGAATTATCGAAAAGCTTGATTATTTAAATACACTCGGGGTCGATGTTTTATGGCTGACCCCGATGTACAAATCACCGCAGAATGATAACGGGTATGACATAAGTGATTACTACGATATTCAGGATGAATATGGAACGATGGAAGACTTTGAGCGTCTTCTCAGCGAAACCCATAAACGCGGCATGAAGCTGATTATGGATATTGTTATTAACCATACGTCTACAGAACACGAATGGTTTAAAGAGTCCAGGAAATCTAAAGACAACCCTTATCGCGACTACTACATCTGGAAAGATCCAGTAGACGGGGGGCCGCCTACGAATTGGCAGTCTAAATTTGGGGGAAATGCCTGGGAATATGATGAAGAAACCGGGCAATATTACTTGCACTTATTTGATGTGACCCAGGCTGATCTCAACTGGGAAAATAAAGAGGTTCGGGAAAAACTATATGAAATGATGCGTTTCTGGGGAGAAAAAGGGGTAGATGGCTTCCGTTTGGATGTCATCAATCTTATTTCCAAAGATTCTGAGTTTCCAAATGATGACGGAAGCATTGCCCCAGGCGATGGACGTAAGTTCTATACAGACGGTCCAAAGGTTCACGAATATATGCAGGAAATGAACCGCGAAGTGTTCAGTCCATATGACCTGATGACAGTAGGGGAAATGTCTTCAACGACAATTGAACATTGCATTCGTTATACCGCTCCGGAACGTAAGGAATTGAGTATGACGTTTAATTTCCACCATTTAAAGGTTGACTATCCAAACGGTGAAAAATGGACGAAGGCTCCTTTTGATTTTCTCGAGTTAAAGCAAATTCTTTCCACTTGGCAGGAGGAAATGCATAAAGGAAGCGGATGGAACGCATTATTCTGGTGTAATCATGACCAGCCTCGTGTATTATCAAGGTTTGGAGACGACGTGAATTTTCCTGATGAATCAGGAAAAATGCTTGCGACAACAATTCATATGATGCAGGGGACTCCTTATATTTATCAGGGAGAAGAATTCGGTATGACGAATCCAAAGTTTGAGTCGATTGATCAATATCGTGATGTTGAGTCTCTTAATGCCTATTCCATTTTGAAGGATAAAGGCATGAAGGAAGAAGAAATTATTGAGATTTTAAAACAGAAATCCAGGGATAACTCAAGAACTCCTGTCCAGTGGAACAGCGATGCTCAGGCAGGATTTACTGAAGGAACACCTTGGATTCCGGTCGCAGATAATTATGAAGAAGTAAATGCCGAGCGAGTAATGAATCAGGGGAATTCTATTTTTGCTTATTACCAGAAGCTGATTGACTTACGTAAAATCCATGACATTATCACGATCGGTGATTACTCTTTAGTTGATGAGGGAAATGACCGGGTGTTTGCTTATACTAGAAAAGCTGATGGGGAAGCCCTGCTTGTCGTTAATAATTTCTACGGTGGTGAGACTAAATTCCAACTGCCGGACGATGTTAAGCTTGAAGGTGAATCAGAAATTTTAATTAGTAACTATGATGACTCTTCTGAGGATTATCGAAATATTTCACTAAGACCGTATGAATCCATCGTTTACCATTTTACAGCTAAATGATAGGATAATAACGGTGAAGAAAACATGAAAAATAAATTTATTCTTATTTATAATGACTTAGTACAAAAAATTCAACAGGGCGAATTTAAGGCGGGAGATACACTGCCGTCTGAGCATGATCTCTCTGAACAGTTTTCCACTTCCAGAGAAACACTAAGAAAAGCGCTAAATTTGCTTTCTCAAAATGGCTATATTCAAAAGGTCAGAGGGAAGGGTTCTGTCGTATTGGACCACAGTAAGTTTGAGTTCCCAGTCTCTGGGTTAACAAGCTTTAAAGAACTATCAGAGCAGCTCGGCCAGGATTTCAAGACGATTGCTCACGAGGTGTACCTCGAAACGGCAGATAATCAGCTAAAAACACGGCTTAACTGCTCAACAGGTCTGAAAATCTGGAAAGTAACCCGATCCCGTATGATCAATGGGGAACGGATTATTCTCGATAAAGATTACATTCGCGCTGATATCGTGCCCGAGCTGACAAAGACGATTGTGGAAAACTCCTTATATGAGTATTTTGAAGAGGAGCTCGGCCTGGAGATCAGCTTTGCGAAAAAAGAGATTGTGGTAGAACCTGTATCCGACGAGGACAAAGAACATCTTGACGTGAAGGACCATTCTCAAGTCGTCGTCATTCGCAGTTATGTCTATCTCGCGGATGCTACGCTATTTCAGTACACAGAATCCCGTCACCGGCCCGATAAGTTTCAGTTTGTTGATTTTGCCAGACGTACTAAATAAGAATGAACGAGCCCGGGATGGAATCATCCTGGGCTTTTTCCGTATAAGTTGTCGATTAATAAGAGGAAGTATATAATTCGGTTAAAGAAGCTTTAGCAAGGATAGAGGTGGAGCAATTATGATAACAATAGGATTGACGCAAAAGCTGGCAAAACAATTAAATATAGAACTCAAAGATCCGGAAGAATATAAAGAAATTCCGGAAATAAAAAAGTGGCATGCTAATCTGATTACTGTGAATCGGAGAAAGTGTCTTATTATTATGAACAACGAAACCGGAATAAACCTTTCTCTATTTGGTTTGCGAAAGCAGCAGTTTGACAATTTAGAGAATGTATTTAAAGGTTCGCTAAAACAATTGCTTCAGCTCGTAAAAGTTGAAGAAGACATTATAAAAGAAATGCTTCAAGCGACTGACCAAATCGTGTATACAACCACTGATAACCGGAGAATTTTAGGAATGATGAATGAAGTGAAGAAGGTAGTGGAAGATTCTGTGGAAGGCTTATCCTACGAAGAAATTGATGCTGCCGAAATTAACTATATTTGCAATGTCGAGCTGATTTATGGGCCCTTAAACGCGAATACTCCTGTTGACGTATTACGAAATTACTTTGATTAAACCACACCACGTTGGTACTGCACCCCAAAAGTTAGAGTTAAAAACTAACTTTTAGGGGTCACCACCGTTGAGGTGTGGTTTTTTATAAATGGGAATAGAGAGAGCAGGGGAAGGATAACAAAAACTATATGTTTGATTTTATACCTGCAGGGGTATAAAATGTGTAATACAAACTAAAATAAGTGGAGGGTTCTGATATGTTTTTTAAATCATTTTTTGATGAGAAACTCGCTCAAATGTCTTATATGGTAGGCTGCCAAAAGACAGGAGAAGCATTAGTAATAGACCCAGCCCGTGATATACAGCCTTATCTTGAGACAGCCGATAAAGAGGGCTTTGAAATTAGTGCGGTGACAGAAACCCATATTCATGCTGATTTTTTATCTGGAGCCAGAGAACTTGCAAACGCATCAAATGGTAAACTTTATCTCTCGGATGAAGGACATAACGATTGGAAGTACGTTTATGCAAAAGATTACGACCATCAGTGGCTGAAAGGCGGCGACAAATTTTATGTAGGGAAGGTTCGTCTGGATGTCCTGCATACACCGGGGCATACACCGGAAAGCTTGTCGTTTCTTCTAACAGATGAAGGCGGCGGTTCTTCTGTGCCAATGGGAATATTTACGGGTGACTTTGTTTTTGTAGGGGATATAGGTCGTCCGGATCTTCTGGAGAAAGCAGCCGGGGCAGAAGGAACGTCAGAACAAGGGGCTAAAGAAATGTATCAATCTCTTCAGCGTTTTAAAGAGCTTCCAGACTATGTCCAGCTCTGGCCTGGCCATGGTGCCGGCAGTGCATGCGGCAAGGCTCTAGGTGCTGTACCATCCTCTACCGTCGGATATGAAAAGATAAACAACTGGGCGCTGAAGGCAGATAACGAAAAAGCATTTATCGATGAGCTTCTGGATGGACAGCCTGAACCGCCGAACTACTTTGCCGATATGAAAAAGTTAAACAAAGAAGGGCCGGCACTTCTGAGGGAAGCCCCGAAGGTTAAACAAGTAGGCATTCAAGAACTTCAGGAAAAAATAAGCAGCGGTGCTGCCGTTATTGATACCCGTTCTAAAGAGGAATTTGCGGAGGGGCATATCGAAGGAACCCTAAGCATTCCAATCAATAAAGGCTTTGCTAATTGGGCAGGGTGGCTGATTAATTATGATAAGGAAATTGCTGTAATCAGTGAGCCTGATAAAGTGGAAGAAATCCAGCAGGCCTTGCAATCAATTGGTTTAGACAATCTTACAAGCTATACGGATGCTCAGGAGGTTGAACAGCTCGATAACCTGGAAACTTACCAGAGCATCTCACCAGAAGAATTTGATAGAGAATACAGAGGCAAAGACAATTACGTGATTGTTGACGTAAGAACCCAGGAAGAATGGGATGAAGAGCATATAGAAGAGGCTGTTCATGTGATGATCGGGACACTGCCTGACCGTTTGGATGAAATACCAGAAGGAAAAACTCCAATTGTACACTGCCAGTCCGGTGTGCGGTCTGCTATCGCTGCCAGTATTCTGCAGGCAAATGGATATAAGGGAGTATTAAACCTTAAGGGCGGATTCGGAGCATGGAAGAAATATAACGAAGCCTCATAGGAAGCGGGAGGAGCTGCTCATACCGGGCAGCTCTTTTTTTGTTACAGGCTATGTGTGTTAAAAGAATTGTTCGCTGGGCCCCAACATTAAGGATTTATGAAATAAAAAAAGCCCCTGCTATAATCAGCGGGGGCAAAAATTTATAGGTATAGGATTAGGGGAGGTGTTATTCATTAACACACTAAATCAAAAAATTAAACCTGTACAATTAAGGGTCTTGGATGATTATCTTCCGCTGTATCATGAACAATAGGTGCGGCTGCAGAAGCCAGTAATGTAGCTAAAGCTAATACAGCTAACAGTTTTTTCATAGATATATCCCTCCTAGTTGAGAATGTTTATTTAACAATTCAATTGCTAACCTAAGGTAAGATGAAGATTTCTTGTACATTCTTTGCTTTTCCAATAAATCTGCGAGAAAAACAGCATAGCGTATTATATAGTAATAATTATTCCTTTCTTGAAAAAAAGGAATAACTTCATCTTCTAAATAAATTGAAAGATTTGGCTTATTAGTTATTAACCTCTGGTAAAACTCAAAGTGGAGTTCATGAGCTTTTGATGAGAAATCTTTGAGTTTACTTTTCCCTTCTTCAATCCAATGGGCGCAACCTTCATAATCACCAAGCTTATAGTACTCAATGATTAATCCATGAATAGTATTTAACAATTCATAAAGATTTTGTGGAGCTTCAGAATCAAACGCATATTCTAAGCTTTTTAAATAATTATCAATGGAAGCTTTATGGTTATCGAACCTCGCTTCTAAAACACCTATATTATTATAAGCAAATTTTAGTTGTTCAAGGTCATTGGTTTGAAGGGCAATCTTCCTGGCTAAATGATAGTTTTCCAGAGACTTATTATAATTTCGAAGTCTGCTGTAATTTATCCCCAGAATTATATGACAATCTGCGCTTCTCGATAGATCATACTGGGATTGATACATATCAAGAGCTTGTTCAGCATAAAAGACTGAAGCTGATCCTTGAAAGGCCTGGCTTGTACTTAAAGATAATAAATAGTAAAGATCACTAATTTCCCAGCGTTCTATATCCACTGAGGAGAAGGTTTCTTTTGCTGCTGTTAACTCATGTACTGAATCATCGAAATCGCCTTTATAGTATTTCACTAGCCCTGTGATCAAATGATAATAAAACGCCATCTCTTCATCAAAAGTATCTTTATGCTGTTTGATATTTTTCCATGCTTCATAAGCCTCCTCAACATTACCTTCTAAAAGCAAGTATCGGATGCGGAAAAGTTCATAGAAAACATACAATTGATGGTTGTTAAGCATATTCTTTTGCTGAAGGAGTTCATCTTGCAGCCGCGTAGCATCTTCTGAGCGCTTTAATACGATCGCTTCATACCATTCCTTAAGCTTTTCTTTAGAAGGATGGTTGAGCGCAGACTCGTTAATATCGATACCGAGCCTTTCGTAAAGCAGTTCAAGCACCTCAATCGCAGGCACCGTCTGATCATTTTCAATTTTAGAAAGATAGGCAGACGAAATGATGCCATCAGCGAGCTGGTTTTGTGTCAAACCCTGTTTAACACGATGAAACCGAAGCGCTTTGCCATATTCCATTTTCACACACACCTAGTTGATCAACTATCGATTTGTTAGAATTTTCATCTTCAAATCTATTTTCAGAATACACGTTCGATCATTATTTTTCAACTATATTAATAGGTTTCCCAAGTCATCCTTTTTTCTTAGCTTTAAGGAGGTGAAAAAGGACTAACTTTCACAGATTTTATGGAGGAAAAGGGGTTTTGTTTAAAAAATACAGTAAAAAAAGAACAGAACTTGGTAAAAAGGGTTCTTCTCTCATGAGTAAATATACCAAAATAAGGGTATAAATGGTATAGGGAAATAGAGAAGGAGGAGATAAGGAAATGGGGTATAATGTAACACAGAAACTGATTAAAGGTCATTTAGTTAAAGGAGAAATGACTCCTGGTTCGGAAATCGGTTTAAAAATTGACCAGACATTAACCCAGGATGCTACAGGTACAATGGTCATGCTCGAATTGGAAGCAATGGGTATTGACCGTGCTAAAACAGAAGCCTCCGCTCAGTACGTAGACCATAACATGATACAGGAAGACAGTAAGAATCCTGATGATCACTTGTTTTTAGAAAGTGCAGCCAGAAAGTTCGGCCTTTACTTCAGCCGGCCGGGTAACGGCGTAAGCCACCCTGTCCATATGCAGCGGTTAGCTAAGCCTGGAGGAACGTTATTAGGGTCGGACAGTCACACATGTGCCAATGGCTGTATGGGAATGCTCGCAATGGGTGCCGGCGGAATTGATGTAGCCATGGCTATTGCCGGAGAACCTTTCTTCGTGAAAATGCCGAAGATCTGGGGAGTTTACGTTACTGGGGAATTCCCTGAATGGGTAAGTGCGAAGGATGCCATTCTTGAAATGCTTCGTCGTCATGGTGTAAAAGGCGGAGTTAACCACATATTTGAGTACTATGGCCCCGGTGTTAAAAACCTCTCAGCGATGGACCGCCACGTAATCGCCAATATGGGTGCGGAACTAGGCGCGACCGCTACGGTATTTCCTTCGGATAAAGAAACGAAAAAATACATGAAGCTGCAGGAAAGAGAAGATGAATGGACAGAATTGAAAGCGGATAAAGATGCGACGTATGACCGGGAGGAAGAGCTGAATTTATCAGAGCTTCAACCAATGATTGCCAAGCCTTCCAGTCCAGGAAACGTTGTACCGGTAAGCGAAGTGGAAGGAGAGCCTATCTACCAGTCCTATATTGGTTCATCAGCAAACCCTGGGTATCGCGATTTTGCTGTGGGAGCCGAGATTGTAAAAGGGCGTAAAATAGCGCATGGACTATCATTTGATATAAACCCTACGTCACGCCAAATACTAATCGACCTTTCAAAAAAAGGTCATATCGCCAGCTACCTTCAAGCGGGAGCCAGGCTTCACCAGGCAGGATGTAACGGCTGTATTGGAATGGGGCAGGCTCCTGCCTCTGGACGTAACAGCCTGCGGACAACTCCAAGGAACTTCCCCGGCCGTTCGGGTACTAAAGAGGACAGCGTATTTCTCTGCAGTCCGGAAACCGCTGCTGTGTCAGCTTTATATGGAAAAATAACTGATCCAAGAAAAGCTGGATTTAAATATCCTAAAATTAAAGAGCTGGATGAGCCTACCGTAGATACCCAGCTGTTAGACAGTCCGATTCCTCCGGAGGAATCCGCTAAAGAAGAGCTTGTAAAAGGGCCTAATATCGCGTCGATTCCAAATATGGAACATATGCCAAACGAAATGGAACTGCCTATTTTGCTGAAGATGGGTGATGATATTTCTACCGATGAAATCTTAGCCGGCGGTGCCCGTGTATTGCCTTATCGAAGCAATCTTCCCGAAATCAGCAAGTTTACTTTCGAAATAGTGGATGACACTTACTACGACCGGGCAATGAAAGAAAATACGAAGAGCGGCCATGCCATTGTTGGCGGTACCAACTATGGACAAGGCTCCAGCCGTGAACACGCAGCCTTAGCTCCTCGTTATTTAGGCATGAAAGTTGCGATTGTGAAAGACTTTGCCCGTATCCATTGGCAAAACCTTGTGAACTTCGGAATTCTTCCGCTGACCTTTGTGAATGAGTCAGATTATGACAAGCTTGAACAAGGGGATGTCCTTGTCTTTAAGGATCTCCTTAAAGGGATTCAACAAAAACAAGGAATCGAAGTTGAAGTGAAAGGAAAAGGAATTAAAATACCATTAGAACATGCACTTTCCACTCGACAGTTGGAAATGATGGAAAAAGGCGGCCTGATTAACTGGTTAAAAGACCGCTTAAATGCATAAAGGCAAAAACTGCTGATGGAACCCCATCAGCAGTTTTTTAATTCTCGGATCTGCTTGTATTTATTGGACGAAGTTTTGCTTCAATTTGGTCTCTTTGGTCTTCTAAAAATGGAGGAAGAGCCAGGTTTTCTCCCAGCCGCTCAATGTCTTCGTCTGTGTCAAAGCCGGGGCCGTCTGTAGCTATTTCAAAAAGTATATGGTTCGGTTCTCTGAAGTATAAGGATTTAAAGTAGAAACGGTCTACAAGTCCGGAATTAGGGAAACCGGCCTTTTCAATAATTGTTTTCCATTTCGCTAATTCCTGTTCATCCGCAGCACGGAAAGCGACATGGTGGACACTGCCTCGGCCGGGCTTCTCTCTTGGAAGGTCTGTCCGCTCTTCAATGTGGACTTCAGCACCGCTTCCGCCTTCGCCTGTTTCCATTACGAGACGATTATTAATGGTGCCTGTTTCTCTAAAACCAAGGATTTCTTTTAACACTTTCTTTGTAGGACCGGCATCTTTAACAGATAAATGAACAGGCCCGAGTCCTGTGATTCCATATTCTTTGGGAATGGGGGACTTTTCCCATGGTGTTCCGGCAGCGACACCAGAATTATTCTCATCTGAGACAAGGGTTAAGCGCTGACCTTCATGATCGCGGAAGTTCATAGATTTTCTATTCATCACTTCTATGATGTCCCCGTGATCCACCTTAAGCTTCACAAAACGCTCTTTCCAATATATAAGGGCGTCATCATCTTTAACCCTCAAGGAAGTTGTAGAGATGCTGTGGGTCCCAGGGTAGGTATGGCCGGCTCTTGGTATTTCAAAAAATGTTAAATCAGTTCCCGGGTTTCCTTTTGTATCCGCATAGAATAAGTGATACATAGAGGTATCATCCTGGTTTACTGTTTTCTTAACTAATCTCATGCCTAGAATATTTGTATAAAAATCATAATTCTTCTGTGCATTTGCTGTAATAGCGGAGACGTGGTGAATCCCTTTAAGTTCCATGGGGTAACCTCCTTAGAATAAAAACTTTTATCTTGAATTCAAGATAATAATACAGGGAAAAAAGAGCGGAGTCAATTTTACGGCTCCAAAAGAAAAAAGCGAAATTCTAAGATTTCGCTTTTCGACAGCGCTCAAGCTTTTCTTCTTCTCTTTTTTTTACCTCCATATCTATCCATTCAATGAACTCATCGTCCAGTTCAAGCTCGACAGCTCTTTCATAAGTGATCCTAAGGATGCGAAGTGGTAAGTGATCCAATTTTAACAAAGGCCCGCCCCCTGACACTCAAGTTTGTAGTTCTGTAGATACTGTAGCCACCCCTATAATATCTTTATCCTGGTTATATATCGGCTGGCCGAAAACATCATAAACTTTATCTCCAGTCGTCATTGGAAAGGTAATTTGCCGGCGGATAAAATCACCCGACTCAATTACTTTTCGCTTTAAATCCATAAGCGCTGTAATAGCTTCATTACTGTTTATCTGATCATCCCTTTTTCCTATAATAAGTTCTGCATTAAAGTCAGGGTGTGGATTAAAGATCCACGTATACCTTAAGCCCAGGTCACAATGAGCTACTACTACTGGGGAATTAGTTAATGCAACTATAAAAGGTTCACTTAAATGCTCGGAGAAAAAAATAGAAGGATTAATATTAAGGAAATTAGCAATTTGTGATGCTACAGCCATACTAGGATTTCTAGTAGCACTCTCAATTTGAGCGTAATAGGCTCGGTCAATATGTGCTCCATCAGCTACTTGCTGCTGAGTATAATTTTTGCTTTTTCTTAGTTGAATGAGCCAGTCTCTCATCTGTTATCACACCCAATATGTCCATAGTCATAGTCCTTAGTAACTTATTCGTATAAAACACAGTTATTCCTTGTGGCAGATTGCAACAAATTAGTCCGTCATTTTCTGAGCTTTATTTTAAACTTTTATAAACTTCTTTACAGCCTTTTATGTCAAGGGTTGTCGATATGTTGGACCGGCTTTTTGGCGGGCTTTCCATTAACAGATGATGAAGCGATCTGCTATGATAGTTTGGGCCTTTGTTTTAAATATCTGATTGAGGAGAAGTCTGATGACAAATGAATTTCTTAATATTATTGCTGTGAGTGCATTTGCATTCAGCGGTGCCATTGTTGCACTAAGCGAGCGTTATGATATATTTGGAACTTTTATTTTAGGAATTGCTACTGCATTTGCCGGTGGAATTATTAGAAATATTGCATTAGATGTACCCGTCGTTCATGTGTGGGAGCAGGGATACCTCATGTATGTCGCCCTAATAACGATTTCCATAGTATACGTATTCCCTAAAAACTGGGTTTTATTTTGGAACAGGTGGAATATTTATTTAGATGCTGTCGGCCTGTCGGCATTTGCGATTCAAGGAGCTGCATTCGCGGTAGCCCAAGGCTTTCCTTTAGGGGGAATTATCTTTGCATCTATATTGACTGGAGTAGGGGGAGGAGTGACAAGAGATGTACTTGCACAGCGGCACCCTATGGTTCTCCACCAGGAAATTTATGCGGTATGGGCATTGGCTGTAGGTTTAGCGGTCGGATGCGGTGTAGTGAATCTTAATAGTGTGATTGACACTTATCTTCTATTTGTAGTAATTATCGGTTGCCGTGTCCTGTCTTATCACTTAGGATGGCATTTGCGTTTCAGGGACTTATATCGCTTATAAAAAAACCGCGTTCTTTCACAGAACGCGGTTTTGCTTTACTGGCGGAATAAATCGCCTGATAGATATCTTTCTCCTGTGTCAGGAGCAATGCAAATGATCACTTCACCTGGCTCCTTGCGCTTAGCCACCTCAATGGCTGCCCAGCAGGCGGCTCCTCCCGAAGTACCTATCAGCAAGCCTTCTTCGCGGGCTAAGCGGCGGGTAATATCATACGCCTGCTCATCAGTTACCTGAAGAATTTCGTCATAAACTTCTTCATTTAAAATAGAAGGGATAAACCCGGGACTTGTGCCTACGAGCTTATGTTTGCCTGGCTTTCCGCCTGATAAGACAGGGGAACCGGCTGGTTCTGCCACATGGATGGATAAACCATTAAAGTGCTTTTTTAGTTCTTCTCCTGTACCGGTGATTGTGCCGCCGGTTCCAGCTGTTGAAACAAATGCCGATAACGGCTTACCGAGCTCGTCCATAGCCTCAATAATTTCTGCAGCTGTCGTATGACGATGGGCGTCAGGGTTAGCGTAGTTTTCGAACTGCATCGGCATAAAAGCGTTCTCGGTCTTTTCCACTAATTCCTTCGCTTTCTCAATCGCACCAGGCATCTTTTCATCACCTGGTGTCAGAACAATTTTAGCCCCAAAGGCTTTTAATAGGTTGATACGTTCCTGAGTCATCGTATCCGGCATTACTAAGATCGCTTTGTAGCCGCGGGCTGCGGCATTCATTGCAATACCAATCCCTGTGTTTCCGCTGGTTGGCTCAATAATTGTCGAACCTTCTTTTAAAAGTCCGTCTTTCTCAGCTTGTACCATCATATTGTAAGCAGCGCGGTCCTTCACGCTGCCGCTGGGATTAAAACTTTCGAGTTTTAAATAGATATCAGCCCCGCCTTTTGGGGATACCCTGTTAAGTTTCACAAGAGGTGTATCGCCGATAAGGTCGGCTATATTGTTCACGACACGCATGATGTCACTTCCTTTTATCATTAATCTATAATCTATTTATAGTTTAACATACGCACTGTTCATACATGAAATAAGAGAAGCCTGCAAAAAACACAACCGGATTTAATCGGTTGTGTTTGGAAACTGGAATTCTTCCTCCATTAACGATTCAGCTATACTGAATGAACGATCCGGGAAGGATATTTTAAAAGCTAATTGGTCAGCGTTCAAATTGAATCTTTCTACTTCTACATTATAGCTGCTGCCTGTGTCCATTTGAGTGACAGCTACATAGATATTTTCATCACTTGGGTTAACTGTTACCCATTCTGGTAAATTATAGTTTTCCGCTACAAATTCCATGACTTTCTTGTTAGGTAAGGGAAGCTGTCCTAATGAAATACCTTCCTGCTGCAGCACGAGGTCTCCGTTTTCCTGCACTTCCGGGTGCAGTTCCACTTTAATCGGAATTGTCTGGTCAAAGGCACGAATATTACCTTTAAGCGTTACATTGCGGTCTAAGGATATAGAATAGTTAAAAACTGTATCATGAGACAGTTCGTTTAAATACTCGTTCGCTAAGTGCTCCATGTTTGCTTTTGTACTTACGACAGTAAATTCAGCTTCTGTATCTTCTTTCTCGCGGTCTACATTTACGAGCGTATAAGAGCTAGGCAGGAATATAAGAGCAAGGACTCCAATAATGACTGCTATGTTTACGAAACCTAAAATAAAGAATGAAGTTTTCCATTTGTTGTGTAAAAACAATCGCTTTAACATAGTGCATTCCACCTAATTTATTCCTCTATTTCTTCAATATCATCCCTAATATATTCTAACACGCGTTTAGCCATTTGTTTATAACCCTCTTCGTTGGGGTGGAAGTGATCGACTTCCCAAAGAAGCTCTTTTTCATTGCCTTCAAATATGTCTTTAATAGGAATGAATGTTACGTTTTCACGATCATCGATTATACTTTCGCTTTCTCTGTTCCATTCATTCATAATTTGGGCAAGTGCTGGGATATGGTCAAAGTACTGGTTAAACGGATTATAGAGCCCTACTAAATAGATCGAAGCGTTTGGATTCGCCTCCTCGATTGTGGAGAAAATTTCTTCAAGTTCTACGGCATAATTAGCACGAGCTGGAGGAAAGTCATCATAACTTAAACTCGTAAAGTTGTGCTCTATAACCTGCATGACATTATTTGCACCTATGGTGATGAGAACGATATCAGCATCTTTTATGGAGGACGTCATATCCCTGGACTCCATCCGTTCAAGCAGCTGGTCTGTCCGGTCGCCTCGTCTTCCAAAATTATCGATTGTAAAGTTGGTAGTCTCATTGCTTTGATTAAAATTATCTTCTAAAATCCCTACATATCCGCCGTTTTCCGTGCGATCTCCCACACCTTGGGTAAGGGAATCGCCTATGGCGACGATTTTTAAATCGTCACGAAGGAAAAGGTTTCGTGCATTTTCAATAACGCTTGAGAAGGCTTCGCGAATTCCCTCTCCGACAGAGGCCTGTTCTTCCTCTTCAGTCGCGTCTTCCTCTTCGGAGGCTGCTTCATCCTCATCCGGTTCCTTCGCTTCTTCAGGTTCTGTTTCTTCCTGGTGAGAATCTTCAGGAAGGACCTGTGTCTCATTTTCAACCGGGTTATATATAAGAGTGATCACGATAAGAGCTAAAAAACATAGAGAAAGTATCATCAATGTCAGCCATTTTAATTTTTTCATTTATGATCACACCTGTTGTTTTATAAATAAGATCGCTTATCATTATATTATGAAGAAATCCAAATTTAGGCACAAATACCTTTAACTTATATTATATCATTTCAAAGGATAAAATAGACATTCGAACGCTAGATAGAATACGTGGCGGTTAATTGGAAAATTATGAAGAAAGGGGGCTTTACTGATGGGGGAAGAAATAAAAATTTCTGTAAGAGAACTCATGGAATATGTTTATAAAGGCGGAAGTATCGATAATCGGTTCAGGACAAGTACATCACTAACCGAAGGAACAGCTATTCATCAGGCCGTTCAGAAAGAATACCTCACAGATGATAAAAAAGAAGTCCCTTTGCGTCTTGAATATGAGGCGGGCGAATTAAAAATCGTCGTTCACGGCCGTTGTGATGGTCTTTTGCAGACAGATGACGGAGTCGTTATTGATGAAATTAAGTCGACATCAAGCCTGCTTGAGAACATATCAATTGAAGACTTTCCTGTCTACTGGGCACAGGCTAAAGGATATGCCTATATTTATGCAAAACAGGAAGGTTTAAAAGAAATAAGAGTTCAATTAACGTATGTGCAAAAAAAGTCCAAAGAAAAAAAGCGATTTCTTGAAGTCTTTTCCATGAACGACCTTGAAATCTTCTTTAATCATACGATTGACCAATATATGTCTTTTGCGAAGTTAATCGCTCAGTTACGTGAGAAAAAAGAACAGTCAATCCCAAAGTTGAAGTTCCCTTTTCCTAAATACAGAGAGGGTCAGCGGCATTTAGCGGGGGCCGTTTACCGGACAATCCAGGAAAAAAGGAACTTATATGCACAGGCACCCACCGGTATCGGTAAAACGATGTCCTCCTTGTTTCCAGCGATTAAGGCCCTTGAGAACAATGAGTACGAAAGGATTTTCTATTTAACAGCTAAAACGGTTACCCGCTTAACTGCAGAGGAATCGCTTCTGCTGCTTGAAAAGAATGGGGTTAATCTTCGTTCTGTGACGATTACGGCTAAAGATAAAATATGTTTTAAGGACGAATCCATTTGTCAGCCTGAACACTGTGAATTCGCAGAAGGGTACTATGACCGTATTAATGGGGCGATGGTTGATGTTTTGAGGAATGAAACCCAGATCACCCGCGAGGTTGTAGAAAATTATGCAAGAAAACATAAGGTCTGTCCTTTTGAATTTTCGTTAGATCTTACCGACGTCGTGGATGTCATTATTGGAGATTATAACTATATCTTTGATCCAAGAGTGTCTTTAAAAAGGCTGCTTCCAGAACGTAAAAAGAAAACAGCTCTCTTGATTGATGAAGCCCATAATCTAGTAGAGAGGGCCAGAGAGATGTATTCAGCAGAAATTACGAAAAACGCTTTTTGGGATATCGAAGAAGAATGGAGCGCGGTCAATGAACCTCTAACCAAAGCAGCCAAGGCAGTAACAAAAGATTTAGCGGCTCTCGGCCACACTGAAAAGGTCAAAACTGTGGACGAAATTTCCGGATCGCTGGAAGAGAATTTAGAGAGATTTACAGAGGCTGCCGAGTTAGAGCTTAAAGATGATCAGGAAAGCGAACAGGCCGAAGCTTTGTTAGAACGCTATTTTTCTGCCCAGAATTTTTTAAAAATCCTAATGCTGGTGGACGATCATTATAAGCAGATAGTTACTAATGAAAGGGACGACATTTCCCTTAAGTTATTTTGCCTTGATCCATCTGAAGTTTTAAAGCATGTGGTTAAGCCTTTTAGAGCGAGTGTGTTTTTCTCTGCTACATTATCACCTTTTGCGTACTATAAAGATATGCTTGGGGGAGAAAGAGAAGATTATATTTTGCGGCTTCCTTCACCCTATCACGCAGAGCAGATAGAAGCGGTGATTGCCCCAATCTCTACAAGGTACAAAAATCGAGAGCAAACCGCAGAGAAGATTGCTGAGCGCTTATACCACCAGGTGAAAAACTTAAACGGCAATCACTTATTCTTCTTTCCTTCCTATCAGTACATGCAGCTGATTTATGATGAATTTCAGAAGTTTAAAGATATAAATACCGTTGAGCAGGAACAGGGGATGACGGAAGAACGAAGGGATGACTTCCTGGCCCAGTTTGTCGAAGGAGGGCAGCTTGTCGGCTTTGCTGTGCTGGGAGGCGTATTCTCTGAAGGTGTTGACCTAAGGGGGAACCGTTTAAATGGTGTAGCGGTCGTCGGTATCGGTCTTGCCCCGAGGAGCTTTGAAAAAGAGCTGATTAAAGACTATTTTATAGAAAAGGGCAAAAACGGCTATGACTATGCGTATGTATTTCCCGGAATGAATAAAGTCCTTCAGGCAGGTGGAAGGTTAATTCGTTCTGAAAATGATCATGGCATTATCCAGCTGATCGACGATCGTTTTCTTACTAGCAAATATATTCAGCTTCTGCCGGAAGAATGGAAAGATTTCCAGGTGGTGCGTTAATCATTTCCTGGGAAATAAACAGGCTTATTGTCGAAAATAATTTAAAGTAAGAGCAGAATTCGTCATATGAATCTGCTCTTATTTTTATTTTCTGAAGATTAAGAGTTTTGACCACCCTAATTTTGGTAATGGGATAAAAGCACTTAAAAAGACAGGAGGGAAAATTATGTCATCGGAAAAAGTGAAAAATCGATGGTTAATCGCACTTGGTGCTGTAGGGATCCATATTTCCATTGGATCGGTTTACGCCTGGAGTAATTTCACTTCTCCTTTGGGCGAAGAGTTTGGCTGGAGTTCCCAGCAGGTTCAATTAACATTTAGCTTAGCTATATTATTCCTTGGTTTATCTGCGGCATTTTTAGGATGGTTTGTTGAAAAATACGGACCACGGGTTGCAGGGATAACGGCCGCTGTGTTTTTTGGGATCGGGGTGTTTGGTTCCGGGTTTGCCGTACAGTTAGGATCTTTATGGACACTTTATTTCTTTTATGGTGTTTTAGGCGGGATTGGTCTTGGAGTTGGTTATATTGCACCTGTATCCACGTTAGTCAAATGGTTTCCTGACAGGAGAGGCCTTGCTACTGGAATGGCAATCATGGGTTTTGGTTTTGCAGCCGCCATTGCCAGCCCTGTTATGGATTGGTTAATCGGATCTGTAGGAATTGCCATGACTTTTTATATTTTAGGGGCCAGCTATTTTATTATCATGATTTTATCATCACTGTATTTATCACGGCCTCCAAAAGGGTGGACGCCAAAAGGGTATAACCCTGATGAAAGTAAAGACATAAAGTCACAGGATTTAGCTAATTTAAGAGCGAAAGAGTCTTTAAAAACTCTCAGATTTTATTATTTATGGATCATGCTTTTTATTAATGTAACCTGCGGGATCGCCGTTATTTCTGCAGCCAAACCGCTGGCAGAAAATAGTGTTGGTATGAGTACAGCAGCCGCCGCGACACTCGTGGGTGTGATGGGGGTTTTCAATGGACTGGGACGTCTGGGGTGGGCGTCTGCGTCTGATTATATCGGGCGAGCCAATACTTATATTATTTTTTTTGTTTTGCAAATACCTCTCTTTATTCTTTTACCTCTCACTAGCTCTGCAACGCTATTTGTTATCTATTTTGGAATCATATACACCTGTTATGGTGGTGGTTTTGCGACCATTCCTGCCTTTATCGGCGATTTGTTCGGTACAAAAGAGCTGGGAGCCATACATGGATATATCTTAACAGCCTGGGCAGCTGCAGGTTTAGCTGGTCCTCAGTTTGCGGCACTAATGAACGATGTGACAGGCAGTTATTCAAGCAGCATGATTTATTTTGCTGGATTGTTTGCTGTTGCACTCATCGTTTCCATATTGACGAAAATTAATATTAGAAGGAAACAAAGACAAATGAAAGAAGCAAAGGCGAGTTAGGTAAACCTTATATAAAGAAGGTTGACATTAGGTTTTTTCCTCGCTATTCTTAAAGTAGAATAGTCGAGGAGGAACCCTTATGAGTCAATCACGTACGTCTACATACGATATAACCATTGGTGCTTTATTTGTTGCTTTAATGGCTGTAGGAGCTAACATAACGTCCATTGCCCCGTTTTTATCGATTCTTAATGTACCGTTAACCTTGCAGACTTTTGTTGCAATTTTAGCTGGAATTATTCTCGGAAGCCGGATGGGCGGATTCTCAATGGTCGTTTATGCCGCATTAGGCTTAGTGGGAGCCCCTATATTCGCTGGTTTTACAGGCGGTGCAGCCACAATTGTCAAACCTACTTTCGGTTTTATTCTTTCTTTTATAGTCCTTGCGTATGTGGTAGGAAAGATAGTAGAAAAGGATCGGTCGTTTAATAAATATATTGCAGCTTCAATCGTAGGGATGGCCATTAATTATCTTATTGGTGTAAACGGTCTGTATTTAGCTTATAACTTTTGGATGGGAGAAGGGGCTGGTATGCCCTATGTGCTGGCTTGGACCAGTATGACTCCTTTTCTAATCAAAGATTTCGTGCTTTCTATCTTAGCTGGAGTTCTTGCCTATCGGCTGGAAAAAGGGATATTACATCGTACTCCTCTGCGGCAGGCTGTATAAAAAGCATGATGTTTCTCTCCAGCCTGAAATGAACTGCTCATCAAGAGCAGTTTATTTTTTTATCATTTTCCAAATCCTGCTATAATCAGGGTGAAAGCAGGTGAGACGTATGAAAAAGCTGCTGGGTGTATGGTGGGTGACAGCAGTTATAGCAGGCTGCCAATCTGACAAAGAACTTGAGACAGCCCCAGAGGATCAGGAAAATAGAGAAGAATTTTCTGCTGTTGCTAAGAACCTCCAATCGCCTTGGGATATTGAGGCAGAAGGCGACCGTTTTTTTATTAGTGAACGCAACGGCACGATTGCTAAAGTAGAGGGTGACCAGGTAGTTAGAGAACCTGTTGCAACGGACAAACCGATTACTCAAATAGGAGAGGGCGGACTGCTTGGGCTGAAACTTCATCCGAAATTTCAGGAAAACCAGCTCGCTTTTGCTTATCATACTTATGAAAATGAAGATGATAAAATACAAAACCGGCTGATTACTTTAGCTTACAACAATGGGGAATGGAAAGAACAATCGTCGCTGCTTGAGAAAATTCCAGGAAATAATTTTCATAATGGAGGAAGAATTGAAATTGGTCAAGATGGCTGTCTTTATGTAACAACTGGTGACGCTCAGGAGGAATCATTGGCTCAGGATAAAGATAGCTTAGCAGGGAAGATATTAAGAATGACTTTGGACGGTGAGGTTCCTGGAGATAATCCAGAAGAAGGGTCATATGTTTACAGCTATGGGCACCGTAATCCACAAGGGTTAGGATGGAGTAAGAAAGGGGATCTTTATGCTTCAGAGCACGGTCCTAACAACCACGATGAAGTCAACAAAATAGAACCTGGAAAAAACTATGGCTGGCCGCTGATTGTCGGTGATGAAACAGCATCAGGTGCAGAAACCCCCTTATTTGAAACCGGCAATGAAACATGGGCACCCTCAGGGACAGCTGTTCATGAGGAAACTATCTATATAGCTTCACTTAGAGGAAGTGCGCTTCGTTCGCTGAATCTCCAGGGAGAAAATGCCCAAGTGATTACCAGCGATTACGGACGCTTGAGAGATGTGGAAATTGTAGGGGATTCGATTTATTTTATAACGAATAACACAGATGGCCGGGGTAATGTGGATTCCGAAGATGATCTGCTCGTTCGTTATGACTTTTAAAACCCGGACCGTAAGTGAAGCTGTGGGGGAGTTTAACAATTTCTTTTTGAAAGTTAGACAGGGGGAGAAGGTTTCTTGTAAGGCGGAGAGACCTGAGACCACGAAGACTAAGCGGTAAAGCCCCCTCAACGAAATGAGGAGGCCTTACTAAACAGGAAGTTCGATTAAGTTCGGCACGTCGAATGAGCCATCGAACGATCCCAAGTCCTCCTGGGCCGCGGAACGCGAAGTGGCCTTAGCTCCCACAGTTAATCACAAGAGTTCACAAGAGTTCACAAGAGTGTGTAGAAGAGTACTTGGCGTCTCTCTGCTGCCATTGTGCTTTATTTTACTCTTCTGTTATAAGCTTGCCAAACGTAAATGTCATAATTGCAAATGCGATAAACGCCAACATTAAAATAGTGCCGCCGACAATAAAGAAAATCAGGCTGAAGACTTCGAGTCCGCTGATAGGCTGGGTATAATAAAGCCACATTCCTGCAGTCAGCCCGAAAACTCCGAAAAACGAACTCCACACATGAAACTTTGCCAGCTTGGAATCTTTAGGAATGCTGAACACTTTATAGAACATAGCGAATGCAAACAGGGACAGCCAGCCAACAACTAAAATGTGGGCATGAATGGCAGTTAACTGATAGCCTCCGCCTCCGGCCATATGAGAACCTATGAATGCTCCAATGAGAGCGTAAATGGCTGATGTTCGAACAAAAAATCTCGTACGATCCACTTTTGAAAACCTCCATAACTTGCTTGTTCTCCCGCCATTATACTAAACCCCTTCAACAAAGGAAACGAGGATGGCTTAAAATTCGAAAAGCTTTCATAATTGTGTTGTTTGGCACATGCCCGCCAATAAGCTATCATTTGAATAACAAGCAAAAAGGGGAGTTATCATGAAACAACGTATCGAACAGGTAGTTACATATTTGAAAGAACAATCGATTGATGCTGCGTTTATCAATTCAGCAGAAAACTTCTTTTACTTAACTGGGTTTCATACCGAGCCACATGAGAGGTTATTAGGCCTGCTGGTTTTTCCGGAACGTGCTCCGATTGCTTTCATTCCAGGGATGGAAGCCGGCCAGTTAAAGGAAGCCGGATGGACAGGAGAAATTATCGGATATGCAGACCATGAAGATCCATGGGAGCTTATGGGAGAAAAAATAGGCAATGAAAACACAAGCGTTAAGACGGTAGGATTTGAAAAACAAGTCCTTTCCTACGGACGCAGCGAATCATTTATGTCCTTATTCAACGAACCGGCAGTAACGGATATCGAAGGACATTTAAATGAAATGAGGGTAGTTAAGGACGAAGGGGAGATTGCTGTTCTTAAAGAAGCGGCAGAGCTGGCGGATTTTGGAGTCCAGGCTGGTTTAGATGCACTGCAGGAAGGCATAATAGAGATGGAAGTCCTCGCTAAAATCGAGTATGAATTAAAGAAAAAAGGTGTTTCGGAAATGTCTTTCTCCACAATGGTTTTATTTGGAGAAAAGTCTGGCCAGCCTCACGGAAACCCGGGCGGCCGCCGGTTAAAGGATGGAGACTTCGTTCTTTTTGATCTGGGGGTGGTCTGGAAAGGCTATACTTCTGATATTACAAGGACATTCGCTTACCGTTCTGTAACTTCCGAGCAGAAAAAGATTTACCAGACGGTGCTTCAAGCACTGGAAGCCTCTCTGGCCTTATGCAGGGCGGGAACACGCATAGGAGACCTCGATCAAGCGGCAAGAAAAGTGATCACTGATGCGGGGTATGGAGAGTTATTTCCTCACCGGATCGGTCACGGCTTAGGGATAAATGTGCACGAATTTCCTTCAATGAGCCATTTAAACGATGGTATTTTAAAAGAAGGAATGACGTTTACCATTGAGCCGGGCATATATGATCCAGCCATTGGCGGGGTCAGGCTGGAGGAAGACGTGCTTATCACTGATAAAGGGTATGAAACGTTAACGAAAATCCCGAGACATCTGCAAATTATTGAATAGACTTAAGAAGCCTGGATCTAAAGCAGATTCAGGCTTTTTTATTTGTGATTTATGCTAAAAAAACGGGCGGCCGAAACCCCATGATCGAGGAGGCTCTAATATTAAGGAGGAAGTTAGATTAACTTCGGCCTGTGCCCACATCGAACGACCTCACTTCATGGGGGGCCGAGGAAAGCGAGTGAATTCTCCGAAGAGACCATAATACGTTCCAAAATAAAATACGCCTCTGGTCTTAGTCTAAAATATATCTCTGGCTCATTATATGAAAGTTCATTAATCGATATCATGAAATTAAGAAAAGTTGAAGGAGGGACACAGGACATGAAAAAGTTTTTGTTGTTTGTAGCCGGACTTATCGCACTAGCCGTTGCGCTGACACACTTAGGACCGATGATATTACTTGGAGTAAGTGTCTGGCTGCTGTTTATCGTTTATAAGAAATTCACGAAAAGCCAATCAACAGCTGGAAAAATCGGCTGGGTGGCTCTGGGACTGATTATTTTAAGTGTAGCGATGTCTAACATTTATGCTGTTATCGGTCTAGCTGCTGTTTACTCGATTTATTGGATCATTAAGAATTGGACAAGCCAGGAGAAAGAAGCTTCCCCGTCTAAAACAGACGACCCGTTTGTGAATTTTGAAAAACAGTGGGCCGAATTAAACAAATAAAAAGGAGAGATTTACATGGCTAACTTATTTACACGTCTAAAAGATACGATTGCGGCAGATTTTCATGATGCTCTTGACCAAAAGGAACAAAAGAACCCAGTAGCGATGCTGAACCAGTATTTACGAGAAAGTGAAAAAGAGACAGAAAAAGTACGGAAGCTGGTCGAACGCCAGTACCGCTTGAAAGATGAATTTTCAAGAGAACTGCAAAGGTCACAGGACATGGCGCAGAAGCGAAAACACCAGGCAGAAGTTTCACAAAAAGCAGGAGAAGAATCAATGTACGAATTTGCTTTAAAAGAGCAGCAGGAGTATGAAGCGAGAGCCGAGCGTCTTCAAGCTTCCCGTTTTGAAGCGGTGAAGCAGCTGGAAATACTGGAGCAGAAGTATGAAGAAATGAAGCATAAGCTTAAAGATATGCAACTAAAACGCATGGAACTGATGGGAAGGGAGAATATCGCCCGTGCTCATTACCGTATGAATCAAGTAATCGAAGACAGTGTGGACAAGCCATATTCTCGTTTTTCAGAGCTTGACCGATACATTGAAGAACTCGAATATAAAGTGAATAGTTCTTTCTATCGCAATACATTCGATAGTAAAATGGCGCAGTTAGAGAAGAATATGAAAGAAGACAGCAGCGTTACTCACCAGTAATAATCATGGTATTATTAAAGACGCAGAATACTGCGTCTTTTTACATACCGGGCAAAGCAGAAAGGAGGAGGCTCTTATGTTAAAACGACTGTCTACCGATACTATAAATACTATTTTAATTATAGGAGCCATCCTTCTTGTGTTAGAAGTCGTCTTTTTTAATGGAGGGCTTATTTTTTCCGTTGTCTTTTCCGGCGTTTTTATGTACTTTGGCTGGAAAAACTATCGCAGCCTATGGGGAAAGGTTTTATTTTGGATCGGAGCTGTCAGCGTGTTTTTTACGATATTAAATATGATGGCCGTCCGTTTTTTGATCATTGTTGGCTTAGCCATGCTTTTGATTAATTATTATCGTTCTAAAGACCGTCCGAAGAAAATAGAACCTGTCATTATCGAGGATATTTCATTGGAAACGGAGTCCTCTCCGATTATGGAACAGAAGCTGTTTGGGGACCAGGCCACTCCGGATCACTCTTATAGGTGGCATGATATCAATATTCACGGCGGATTTGGAGATCGGATCATCGATTTAAGCCATACCGTATTACCTGAAGATGAAGCAGTGATTTCCATACGTCATTTCATTGGCAATATTCATATTTACATTCCCTACGAAGTGGAAGTCTCTATCCATCATAGTGCTCTTCTGGGGCGGGCGGCTATCTTCCAATACCGGAAATCAAAACTGTTGAATCAAACGGTCAGTTATCAGACCCCAGACTATAAAACGAATAAACCAAGAGTAAAAGTTGTCACTTCCGTTGTTTCTGGCGATATTGAGGTGAAGCGGGTATGAGTACTTGGCAAAAGCAGTTAGGTATGGGTATGCTCGTTACTCTTGTTTTCGCTGCTCTTCTGCTCGTTTGTACATTTGTCGCCTTTCCTTTAGAAAATTGGGCTGACCTATGGAATCTAGACATACTCGACATGCCGTATGTATTTCTTATTCTTGTTCTAACAGTGACTACAGGGCTGATTGCCGGCGGACTTCAGGCGTTTCTATCGCGAAAAAAGCTGCACTACGTAGAACACCAGCTGGACGAAATATATAAAGGAAATCCTGTCGTTTACGATGGAGAAGAGTATAGGGAGCTTCTCGCAATAGAAGAAAAAATGAAGCAGATTGAAGAGAGATTTAATCAGCAGGCTGAAACGGCCCAGCGGCTGGCAACTGAAAGGGCAAAAGAGCGAGAGGAAAGCCTCCAGGAAGTCGTCATTAAAGAAAGGAACCGTCTAGCAAGAGAACTGCATGATTCGGTCAGTCAGCAGCTGTTTGCCGCATCAATGCTGATGTCTGCTGTGAATGAAGACGAAGAAGCATTGAAAGACAGGGAACTAAAACAGCAGCTTTCTATGGTTGAGAATATGATTCATCAATCGCAGCTGGAAATGAGAGCTCTCCTCCTGCATTTACGGCCAGTGGCGTTAAAAGGGAAGTCGCTTTCCGAAGGTTCCAAAGAGCTGTTAGCTGAACTGACGCAAAAAGTACCAATGCAGGTCGACTGGACGCTTGAGCCGCTTTCTTTAGATAAAGGGATAGAAGATCAGCTGTTTAGAATTTTACAGGAAGCGATATCTAATACATTGCGGCATGCCAAAGCCGATAAGCTTGAAGTTATGCTCATACAGCGTGATGAGAACGTTATTTTACGAGTGGTGGATGATGGAGTGGGCTTTGAAGCAGAGGACTCAAAAGCAAGCTCCTATGGTCTGCAGAATATGAGAGAAAGAGCTGTTGAGGTGGGAGGCAGCTTGAAATTAGTAAGTCTTGAAGGAGAAGGGACCAGGCTGGAAGTAAAAGTGCCTGTCTTAACTAAAGGAGGCGAAATCAATGATTAGAGTCCTCTTTGCTGATGACCACGAAATGGTCCGAATCGGTGTTTCAGCCTATTTATCATCCCAGAAGGATATCGATGTGATTGCAGAAGCCAATGATGGAAAAGAAGCTGTAGATTTAGCGCTGAAAAACCGCCCCGACATCATTTTAATGGACTTAGTCATGAAGGAAATGGATGGAATTGAAGCCACGAGGCAGATTGTCCAACAATGGCCGGAAGCCAGAATCATAATCGTCACGAGCTTTTTGGATGACGAGAAGGTTTATCCTGCTTTGGAAGCGGGAGCTGTAAGCTATATGCTGAAGACTTCAAAAGCGGGCGAGATTGCCAATGCGATTCGAGCTACTTATGAAGGACAATCGATCTTAGAACCTGAAGTAACCGGCAAGATTATGAACAAAATGCGCACACCGCAAAAAGCAAAACTTCATGAGGCTCTTACAGCCCGGGAAAAAGAAATTCTTCTGCTGATGACAGAAGGAAAGAACAACCAGGAAATCTCCGAAGAATTATTTATCGCGCTTAAGACGGTAAAGGTTCATGTCAGCAGCATTTTGGCCAAGTTAAATGTCCAGGATCGGACGCAGGCCGTCATTTACGCATTTAAACATAACCTGATCAAATAGCCCTCTCCTTACATAAAGGAAGGGCTATTGGCTTATATACACCCAAAATAACGCAGCCAGAAGAATGAGGTAAAAAATGATCAACTTTTTATAAGGCGGCAGCACTTCAACACCTTCTTTACCTAAAGCTTTTTTATAGTCTATGTTCTATAAACTGGAACAATGAATCAGCGCTTTATTTCTTCTGATTAGGGAATAACAAGAGGGAGAAGAGATACCAGTGGATGAAGAAAAATAAGCATTCAGTGGAATTATCAACTTTCTGAGCCCATTTCTTCAATAATCATTGGTATGTTTTCATACTTTTTCTATAATAGAAATATATCCTTCCATCACAAAGGGGAAATCATTATGGGACTGCCAAGTACCTTGAAATATGAAGATGAACGTTACCCGTATATTGTTCTAACTCCAATCGGAAAAAAGAATAAGCATATTCGCTCCATTGGTCATAAATTTGAAAGAAGCATTTTATCACGCTTAAATGACGCTGTAGCTGAATATGTCAGTGAAAAGGAAATCGATGTAATTTCATTGCAAACCTTTCTAAATATACACGGGAAAGCCATCCTTCCTGTTTCATTTCTAAAAGATGATATGATATACCCTCACTTAATTAAACCTGAATTATTCCTTTGGAGCAGCCTGCCCCAAGAGCATGGACTGCCAATGGATTCAAAATATGTATATGAAAAAGATATCACAAACCTTTCTGGTGACCAGCTGGCTCATCATGTCAGAGAGGTCATCGACGATTATTTATTTTTAGCTGAAATCAGTAAATATGAGCGTAAGCTTTGGCTTCACCGGATAGTTTCTGCTTTTCATAAGCATCCGATCGTCCAGATCGCCAAAGAGCAGAAAGAAGTCGTTTCAGCTGTTGAGCGTATGAACCAGTCCGCGCTGATATCACTGCTTAAGTATCCGGAAGATATTTCTTACTGGAGAAACCGGGCCGGCATTGTACAAAGGCCTTTTCGTTTCTTACCCCAGCATTGGCTCGACGAAGAGCATGGCACCTGCCGTCATCAAAAAACGTTAACTTTCTGTGCGAAAGAAAAAACGATCAAATATTCATGCGAACCCTGCAGTGTTCATTTATATTTTTCTGAGGAGACAAATGAAGTCCGTCTGGAAAAAGAGTTTGACGATGAACTTACTCTGCGCCGAGTGAACACGCTCCACCAGCAGTTCAATAATCTCGCAGACCAAAACGCTGATTTATTACAGCAGCTGAGACAGCTTTCCTTTCTGAAGGAAAGGCTTTCAATGGTCAGTAGTCAGCTCGCTGAAGCTTTGCACCTCGCCAAGCAGATTGAACGGCTGCAAAAGAATGAAAATGTGGTGTCTACTTATCCGCTTCTGGATATGTATGAAAAGCTGAATCACTCAAAACTGCCGGTTGAATCTTTTCCATCAAGCCTAATCTGGCTGTCACAAATTGAACTTGCTGACGTATCCATGGTGAAACAGGCAGAGACATGGCAGAAGAGGGTACCGGAAGAAATAGGACCAGCAGTCAGCCGCCTGCTGCAGGAGCTTCATGAGCGAATGAGTGAAGCCGCTTATCAGGATGACGATATTATTATATCGATCAAAGGCCTGCAATTGAGCTACGCTTCCGCTCAGCAGATGCTCGATTTAATTCATTATTATGGAACAGACTATCCGGCCCATACCCTTGTACAGGTGTTAGCCGGCAAATCGACGAATAAGCTGCGCCGTCTGCATCTGCACGAAACACGTTGGTTCGGTCTGCTTTCTGACTGGCCTGAGAAACATATTCAGCGGCTGTTACGCCAATTAGAAAAGCAAGGATGGCTGATGAAACAGCAAAAAGGCTACTCCATCAGTGAATTTGCTGAAGAGGTCATGTAAGGGCTATGTGACAGCCCTTACTTACATAAAGTAAATATACGAGGGGGAATTTGCTATGAGATCAATTTTCCAAAAAGCGTTAGGTGAAAAGTTTGACCGTTTGCATCCAGAACTTCAAAAGAAATTTGGGGTAACTAGTGAACAAAACTTAATGCTTTTAGGGCAGGGGAGAATGACAGAAATAAGGGGAACAGCCTGGATGCTTCGCCCTTTAATGAATATAGGAACTGGGGATAATTTAATATTTTCCGAGCGTGGAAGAGAAGTGCCTTTTACAATGGAAAATTATTTGTATAAAGATGAACGCGGAAATGAAACCATCAGCTATGTGAGGCGATTTTTCTTTCCGTATTCCATCCGCGGGTTTGATGCCGCTATGTATTACGATGAAAAAGAGGAGGCTATCGTAAACGAACTCGGAAAGTCGGGCCGGTTCCATACGAAGCTTGAAGTAGATGTATCGAAAGAAGGCGGGATTCTTATCAACTCCCAGGATATAAATCTATCTGATTCAATTAAACTCCAAAACTTCACCACTTCCTTATATGAGCACTATAACGAAGATGAGCAGGCTCACCAGGTACATGTTCATGTGGAACATCCTTTTTTGGGGACGCTGCTCATGTATGAAGGATTGGTGTATACTGAATTCCTGCCGATTACGGCTACTCATATCCCACAGCGAGGGCTGTTATCGTAAGGAAGGAGAGAGTTAGATGGCTAATAAGGATTCAAAAAGCAATGAGAATGTCCATGTTGATTTCAAAGATCGAATGACATACGGAGAGTATTTGCAGCTGGATCAGCTGCTGTCGGCACAAAAGCGTCTTTCTGATCATCATGATGAAATGCTGTTTATAATTATTCACCAGGTAAGTGAGTTATGGATGAAACTGGTGCTTCACGAATTGTGGGCAGCGGTTGATTTAATCAGAGAAGGGGAGTTGCAGGAAGCATTTAAGATGCTCTCCCGGGTCTCTAAGATTCAAACCCAGATTATACACGCGTGGGATGTCCTTTCCACGCTTACTCCTGCTGAATATATTCAGTTCAGGGATAAGCTGGGACAAGCCTCGGGATTTCAATCCTATCAATACCGAATGGTTGAGTTTGCCTTAGGGTATAAAACCCCTCACGTATTGAAAATTTATGAGAAGGATCCAAAACTGCTGGGAGAATTAAAACAGGCGTATGAAGCTCCAAGTATTTATGATGCGGCAATAGAGAGGCTGGAGATTGCAGGATTTAATATTAATCCGGAATTGATTAACCGTGATTTTACAGAGATTTATGAAGCGGATGAGTCAGTAGAAGCAGCGTGGGCCGAGGTATATAAGAACACAGAGAAATACTGGGATTTGTATCAGCTGGCAGAAAAACTTGTAGATATTGAAGATTGGCTGCAGCAGTGGCGGTTCCGGCATATGAAGACAGTCGAGAGAATTATAGGCCATAAAATGGGAACGGGCGGCTCTTCTGGAGTCGGATATCTCAAAAAAGTCCTGGACCACCGGTTTTTCCCAGAATTATGGGACGTTCGAACGAAAATTTAAAGACTAGGCTATTTGTTTATAACAAAACCGTTAATTAATTATTACATTTATGTTACACTATTTGTTGATATAATAACAAATTAAAGAGGGACGTTTATGAATCCTATAAATATATATTTATCACTCCTTGGTGTAATATTGTTAGCGGCTTGTTCGATCTCAATGGCTGACACTAATAATGAATCCAAAGGGGCGGCTTCTGCTGGGGCTACCCCTTTTGAAGTAATAACCGAAAATGAACATGAAAAGCTCGAAGCTTACGAAATATCGATTCATTATCCGCAGACACCGAATGATCAAATTGACCAGTCCGTAATCGATTACGTGAATCAGGTGAAGGATTATTTTAAAAAGAAAAGCTATGAAGCGGCTAAAGACGAAATGCATAGTCTGAAAGTGGATTATGATGTTCTTCATGAAGATGAACGCTTATTTGTTGTGAAATTCACTGAAGTCATTGATGTAGGAACAAAACAGAAAGAAGAAACGATAGCTATTTTGAATTTTGACAAGAATAAAGGTAAACGTCTTGACCTAAACAATATTTTTTCTGTGGATCGAGCCATTTACACGAAAGAATTAATGCAGGTAATTTCGGAAGAAGCAGGACTTACTTTCCCTTCCACACTTGAAGGTGGGGGAAAAATGAATCCGGAAAAAGAATCGCCTCTCCTTGAAAACCTGGCACTCAAAGGGGACAAAGTAGAGATTCATTTTTCAAAAACACAGCAAAAGGAATACGCGTTAGATAAAGAAAGTGTAGAAATTGATAAGTCAGCCATCAAAGAAATGATGCATTCCAAATATGCAGAAAACAGGATTTCCTGGCTTGCAGACCAATAAACGGCCTTTGCAAGAGGAGATTTTGCGGGAGCGCTTAAAAGCGAGTGGTATGCTCCCACGGTTTTTTCTATGAGCTGGAAGAGCTGTCCCGAAAACCTTTTATAACATAAGAAATCCCCCGGAGAAAATAAGTTCTCCGGGGGATTTTTAGGTTTTTTGGTAGAAGGCAGTACTATTAGCCGCATTGTTGATCGTAAAATTGGCAGGGAAGAAGGCCTGCTGAGACCCTGCAGTGAGGCCGCGAAAGAGGAGGTGCTCACCTCTTAAACATTTAGAGGCCACCCTTTTTTCCTTATTGGCTAAGTTGAGGCCTTCTGGCCGGATTGTTTTGAAGGATATGGACGGCATCTTCGATCATGGCACTTGCCGTCGGTCGCTTCCCGGCTCCCGGACCGCGTAAAGTCACAGAGCCTGCTAGATCACTTGTTACTGTCACAGCATTGTCTACTCCTTCAATTGAATAAAGGCAATGTGAGGAAGGAAGAGCCACAGGCTTAACGCTTGCTGTAAGGCTGCCATTATTAAATGAAAGTGCCGCCACGTGACGGATTTTTTCACCATTCCTTTTTGCTTTCTCGATCTCCTTAGCAGTAAGGCTGGAAATCCCCTCGCATGGGACAGTCTCCCAGTCGGGCTGTCTGTTATAAAGAAGGTGGCTTAAGATCATTAGCTTATAGAAAGCGTCATCTCCTTCAATATCATTAGAAGGATCGGCTTCCGCATAGCCTCTTTCCTGGGCTTCCTGCAGGGCACGTGAAAAAGGCTTGCCTTCGGACTGCATAGCCGTCAGGATATAATTGCTCGTTCCGTTTAAAATTGCTTCTACTCCCGTAATTTGATTAACCTGCATTAATTTAGAAATGAGTCCAATGATCGGTGTGCCGGCAGCAGTGGTCGCTTCATAACCGATACCGACATGAGAATTGGCCTGTGCTAATAAAGAAGGGCCATAAGCCGCAAACATCACTTTATTAGCTGTTACGATATGAATTCCACGGGCAATTGCCTGGGACAGATAGGTGAAGCTCGGCTCCTCTCCGACCGTAGCTTCGAACACAATGTCTGGCTTAAGAGACAGGATATCTTCAAAATGGTCCGTCACAAATAGATGTTCTTTAATCGGCCGCGGCTTTTCTAAATTTTGAACGAGTACGCCGCAAACCTCAATTTGATCCCCGGCTAATTTTGCTAACTCTTGCTGCTTCTCAAATAAAATATCATGAACTCCCTGGCCGACTGTACCGAAACCAAGGATCGCTGCTCTAATCGTCATCCTGCATTCACTGCTCCTTGTTGATTTTTTCTTCGATCCATGAGCCCCATTCGTCGAATTCTACTAAGAATCCATCGTGGCCATAGTCTGTTTTTACATGATGGTGTTCACTGTTGGGCACATAGCGGCTGAAGGTTTCGATAAGCTCCTTTGGATACAGAAGGTCGTGTTCAAAGCTTATCGTGTACAGCTTCGCTTTGTACTGCCGTGACACTTCCTCTAAACTTCCTCGTCCGCGGCTGATATCATGATGGTTCATCGCTTCAAGTAAATAAAGGTAACTGTTAGCATCAAACCGCTGTTTGATTTTTTCACCTTGATAGTCTAAGTATGATTGAATATTATAAAGTGATTCCGTCTGGCTTCTTGCAAATCGTTTTTGAAAAAGCGTGCCACTGCGGTAAGTAACCATTCCAGCCATCCGGGCGATTTCAAACCCGTTCAGTCTGTCCGTTTGTTCATAATGGCCATCATTAAAAGAAGGATCGTCCTGAATGGCGCGTGCACCAATATGGTTAAAAGCAATGCCATAATCGCTTAAGTAAGGGGTTGCGGCCATACAGAAGAGCTGTTTCATAAAATCCGGGTACAACAGTCCCCATTCTAACGTCTGCATTCCGCCCAACGATCCGCCGATGACCGCATGAACATTGTTTATGCCAAGCTTTAACAAAGCAGCATGCTGGGCGTGGACGATATCTCTAATTGTAACGGGAGGGAACTTCTGCCGGTAATAGTCATTCGTTTGCGGGTCAATGCTTGCCGGGCCTGTAGATCCATGACATCCTCCAAGCACATTAAAGGTGATGATTTGAAATTTGGATGTATCAATGGGGCATCCATTACCCACCAGGCCTTTCCACCAGCCCGGGCTCTCCTCTGTTCCGACGGCGTACTGGTTTCCGGTCAAAGCATGGCAAATGAGTATGACAGGGGCGTCACTTGGGCCCGATCGTTCATAAGCAAGTTCAACATTAGAAAAAGTGTGTCCTGATTCAAAAGTAAAGTTATGAAGAGTAACGGCGGTATTTGTTTTCTGGTTAGAGATATTTTTAATCGACACAGCAGGATTCCCTCCTCGTATTGCTTTGACTGCATATAAAAAACCCTCTTCTAAAAGAATAAGAAGAGGGTGATCGTTTAGGTTTCCTCCTCTTATCTTTCAGATCTGATTAGATCTGTAGGAATTAGCACCTTTTCAAGCCGTTGCTTGAAGGTTGCCGGGCGTCACAGGGCCTAGTCCCTCTGCCACTCTAGATAAGAGTTATTAAATTAGTCGTCCATATAAGGTATGTTACGAATTATAGAATGAGAATTATTTATTGTCAAACTATTTTTATGCTTTTTCGTACGTTTGAAGCAGAAGCTGCCTGGGAAGATACAAATTAAGACGATAATTAGGATGAAGGAGAGATTAAAGAATGAAAGAATACAGCGTATCACCTAATAAAGATGTAACAGGCTGGTTTGTCAAAATTGAAGACGTAGCCCCAACGGACGAGTATGATGAGCGTGACACAGCGATTGCCAAAGCAAAGGAAATGGCAGAACACAACAAACCGAGCCGTGTATTAATTTTAGATAAGAACCATGAAGTAGAAGATGAAATTAAATATTAATCACCACAAGCTCCCATGACCTGGGAGCTTTTTAATATGGATCAGCTTTTTTATACGAGATTTCTATTGAAAGTAAAGGCAGTGTTAGATCAAAAAAGGAAATCTGAGAGACTCCTGCGGAATAACGATCGGGCAGGACAAGCGCAGAGGCTTGAGCTAAAAGGAACGTGAGTATGCTGAAATTATGGATTTAATGAGGGAAAAGCGTTAAGCTGATCGTATCAATAGTAAAGGTGTGCAAGCGATGGAACAACAAGCAGATGTCATAATTATAGGAGCCCGGGTCGCCGGGGCCAGCCTGGCTATTTTACTAGGTAAGATGGGGAAGAAAGTAACGCTGGTCGATAAAGCTCATTTTCCGAGTGATACATTATCTACTCATCACCTTTCTCACTTAGAGTATTTAAAAAAGTTAGAAGTTCTCAAAGAAGTAGAAGCCACGGGCCTTCGTAAAATCACCAGAATGCGTACATATATAAAGGACAGCTTTATTGAAGGACCTCGCTCTTCCTATACGCTTATACCAAAACGTGCTCATCTGGATCAAGTATTAATAAAAAAAGCACTGTCTTTCCCTAGTGTGGAACTGTTAGAAGGAACGCAGGCAGTCCATTTACTTAAGTCAGATGGCCGGGTAAATGGAATCGTCATAGTGGACAGCCATGGGAATAAGCAGTACCTGAAGGCTCCCTTAGTTGTTGGAGCTGATGGGAAGAATTCAAAGATTGCCCACTTGGCAGGAGCAAAGAAGTATGGAGACCATTCTCCGATTCGGCCTGTTTTCTACGGGTATTATAAAAACATTACACCCTTATTAGAACCGACTACAGAAATATTTTTAAACGACGGGAGGATAGGATTTTTATTCCCGATGGAACAAGGGAGGGACTGCTTAGGGCTTGAAGTCTGGCCGGAGGAGTTTCAACAGCTTGCCAAAAACCAGGGAAAATTCGAAGAAATCTATCGCACGTATTATGGGATGGAGAAACGGATGAAAGAAGCTTCTTTACAAGGAGAGATTATTGGGACACCAGGCGTTCCTAATTTCTTTCGCCAGGCGGCGGGGAAGGGCTGGGCTCTTATCGGAGATGCCGGGCATAGTAAAGATCCAAGCACAGGCCTGGGCATGAATGACGCTTTTATGCAGGCCTTCCTGCTGGCAGAAGCTATAAAATCTAATGATAATGGCTTACCGTGGGAAGATGCAGCGAAAATATTCCAAGAAAAACGGGACCAGGGATTAGCCCCAAGCTACCGATTGACGCTAGATTACATTCAGTCCCGCAGGTCATGGACGGCCAATGAAGAAGCACTATTTCAAGCAATGGCAGCCAATCCAACGGTGTGGAATAAAATTGTTCCTTCGCTGCCGGGCCTTTTGAAAGACCATTCCACCGATATTCCAGAGCTGTATGGCTCGGTAGAATACGAGGCGAAAAACTTTGAGCTTAAGGAGGAGAAATGATGAGCTGGACTAAGGAAGCGGCTTTCTTAAAGCTGCAGGAGATTTATACGGATAAAGTGATGCAGGACGAAAAACGACGTATCTTTCAGCAGGTGTATCGCCATCTTTACGAGCATTTAGAAGATTTAGCCGTGAAATCCGGGTTGAAAGAAGAAACGAAAAAACAGCTTAAATTGTTTAAAGAGTACACATTCATGCCAGGGGATAACCTGTTTCAGTCAATGAGGTATGTGTTTTTAATAGCAAGAGGCGAGAAGGAAACCGATCCAGCCGTCACCCAGTCTCATCTCAAGCGGATTTACCGGTCGCTCTTTCAGCCAGCTGGTTTAAAGAATCCGTATATTCCTGATTCGTTTTGGACTACCCCTTTAGGTGTCGCCTGCACAGTTGCCGAAAAAGGGGTAGAAGCGGTATATCCGATTCTTGATGAAATAGAATTAGATTTATAATAATAAAAAAGATTTTATCTTCCCCCACGTCGCGGATACTAATCGCTTTTTCGTGGACGAACGCCTGAGCCTCTTTGTGAAACTCACACTGCGGGGTCTCGGATCGTCTGTTTTTCCGCAGGAATCTCGCAGTATTCGCTTCCTCGGTAACGAAAAAGACTTTTCTTCATCCAGCTTTCCGGGCTTTATGGAGCAAAGTCTTTTTCATATTTTCACAAGGTTCTCTTATTTATATCTGAAAGAATGTACGAATTTGACCGGCTATTTCTTTAAATCTTTTGTCATTTTCTAGATTAGACAGCATCCCTTTAATGACAGCAAGCCGGGGTTCCTTCTTCTTAATTTCTTCGAGCAGAACAGAAGCAGTAACTTCCACATCTCCTTCTGCTTCTTTTTCAATATTTTCTAATGTATAAATAATCGTTTCTAACTGGTTGTAGTAAAAATCGTCAGGGATAATCTGATTCATCAGTTTGTCAGTTATGACTGGTTGGTCACCCGTTTGTGTAAATCCGTGCACGAGGAAATCGACGCGTTTAACAATTGATGCACACAATTCGTCAATATCAAATTCGATTCCTTCAATAATAATTAAATCGACATAGGCTTTAAATATCCCTTGCAGCAAAACGGAAACTTCCCAGATAATATGGTCGATCTCTTTACCGTAGATGGCCAGCAGCCCTTTTTTATAAAAAAGGTATGTGTTGAATCTCATCTGCTGAATAAAAGATTCAATATCTTTGTTGAAGGGAATCGCCTGCTCTCGGATTTGCATAATGATAAAATCACGATGCTTTATAATCTCTTTAAAAGTGACGGACAGCTGTTGAATAAGCTTTGTTCTTGGATCCAGGTTCATCGCTTGAATTTCTTCAGTTTTTATTTGAATTTCCTGAGAGTAATGATAGAAGATTTCAAGAAGCAAAGCGTCTTTTGATTTGAAGTAAAGGTAGAAGGCTCCTTTAGAGATGTTACACTCACTCGCTATTTCCTGAACGGAGGTAGCTGTGAATCCTTTGCTGGCAAAAAGCTTAATTGATGTCTCAATGATAAGTACTTTCTTATCTTCCATAATTTGAACTCCTTATGATTACTAAAACTTCTTCTTGACTTTTGACTGACTAGTCAATGAATTTTATATGTCACTGACTAATTGGTCAAATGCAGGAAGGTGGTTGAGAGGTATTATTAATTTTTCTATGTTTTCGGTATGGTTAATGACTATCATTATTACCATAGCAGGTTTATACGCAGGATAAAATATGAAACTAGAAACAATTCCAGATATAAATCCGCCGATTATTGCGGTGACGACTGCATATCCAGAGCAGCACCCAAAAGCGGGCGAGGAAGTATAGGAGCCGATCGAACAGCAGGTGAGCAGCTTAAGCGGGGTCAATATAGTCGATTCGAGCTCGTATCAAAATGCTTCATCTCATACAGCTTTGACAAAGATCTCGATGAAGCTAAGCTCTAGCCGCCATTGGAGCTAGGCTGGCAAGACCCCGCAGGTCACTACGCCCGAGGAGGATTGCCGTCTTTCCCGCTAAAAAGCGAGGTGGTTCCCGCCCCATAACTCCCTTTTTATGGCCAATGGAATCCCGCCAACCACGATAGACTTAACAGGAAACTCTATGAGGAAAAAGCTGTTAAGACTTTCTCGGCAGCCTGAAGAACACCTGTAAAAAAGTGTTCTTCTTTCTCAATCAGGGAAAGATGAGTAGAAAAGGGGGAAGCGCTTTGGAAAAATATGATGCTGCCATTATCGGAGCGGGAATGGCTGGCTTAACCGCTGCGAAGAAACTGCAATCTGCTGGAAAGAAAGTGGTCGTTCTTGAACAAAACGGCCGGATTGGCGGACGTCTAGCGACAAAGCAGGATGAGCATGGAAGGGCGGATTATGGCGCCCAGTTTTTTACCGTGAGGACAGAAGAATTCCAAAACAGTGTTGATCAGTGGCTTGAAAAAGGCTGGGTTAAGCGTTGGTTTGGAGACGACTATCCGCGCTACACAAGTGTAGACGGCATGCAGGGATTAGCCGATCATTTAGCTGAAGGACTCACGGCAGAACGCGGTGCTCAGATTACGAAGATTGTGAAAGAGAAGGAACACTTTTTGTTAAAAGCAGCTGATGGCCGCATGTGGTCAAGCCTCCGTGTCCTGCTTACAATGCCTGTGCCGCTAGCAGCTGAATTGCTGGAGGTTTCAGGTTTGGATGATGATCCTTTACAAGGCATCAGGTTCAAGCCTGCATATGTAGGAATTTTTCGCTTTAACTCGCCTGTAAACCTCCCAGAGTCAGGACATTTGGACAAAGAACTTCCTAATGGTGTCGAGAGGCTTGTCGATCACCATAAAAAAGGAATATCCCGCGTCCACATGGCCAGTGTTTACATGACGGCCGATTGGTCGGAAACCCGTAATCAACGGAGCGGAGTTTTAAATGAAATAAAAGATAGGATGAAGAACTATTTCCCGTTTGATTCCATCCATTCGGAGGAACTTGAATACTGGCCTTATGCTCAGGCAGTCCAAACCTATAAAGGTGCCTACATATGCTTAGATAAGGAGCATACGTTCTTTGCAGCAGGAGATGCTTTCCTTAGGCCGGATGACAAAGCAGGCCGTACACGTGTTGAAAGTGCATTTTTATCGGGTTATGATGTAGCCCATGTTATAATGGATGGCTCATGAAATGAAAAATGATAGGAGGAAATGAAGATGGAACAAACATACCCTCGTTCTTTTTCCCATATTGGATTATCCGTCCCCGACCTTGATCAAGCGGTTCGCTTTTATAAAGAGGTGATGGGATGGTATGTCATCATGAAACCATCTAAGGTGGTAGAGGATGACAGCCCTATTGGGGTTATGTGTAAAGATGTATTTGGTACAGGATGGGGTGAATTCAGAATTGCCCACTTGTCGACATCTGATAAGGTTGGAATCGAACTCTTTGAATTCCCTGAAAATGAATCGCCTGATAATAATTTTGAATATTGGAAGACGGGAATCTTTCACTACTGTGTGCAGGATCCCGATCTGGAAGATTTAGTAGAAAAAATTATAGCACACGGCGGGAAGCAAAGGATGCCGGTGCGTGAGTACTATCCAGGAGAGAAGCCCTACCGGATGGTGTACTGCGAGGATCCTTTTGGAAATTTAGTCGAAATATACAGCCACAGCTACGAACTTACTTATTCAGACGGAGCTTACTAGGAAGAAGCAGGCGTTGTATAAAAAGAACCGTCCCATTTCCTGGAAAGTGGGACGGTTTTCTTTATCTATGACGCATTTGAATCATTAATCATTCGATTGATCTCATTCTTATAAAGGTCGGATCGGCCTCCAAAAATGGCTTGGATGTTGTGATCGACTTTTACTACACCTGCAGCTCCAAGAGCCTTTAGCTCATCTTCATTTATCTTACTCACTTCTTTTACTTCTACTCTTAATCTGGTAAAGCAAGCATCGACATGTTTTAAATTTTCTTCGCCGCCTAATGCTGTTAAAATCAGTGAGGCTGTTTCACGAGTTTGTTCTGACTTTCCGCCTTTTTTCTTTTCATTAAAATCTTTACGAGTATAAAGCTTGTTTTCTTGTCCTCCGCGCCCTGGGGTAGCGAGATCCCACTTTTTAATAGCAAAGGAGAAAGAAATATAATAAATTACGAAGAAGGCAGCACCTACCACAATGTTTAACCACCAATTATTTGTTCCTGGGATTGCATTGACGAGGACGTAATCAATGAGTCCTGAACCGCCTGCCCATCCAATATTGGCATCAAGCACGTACATAAGGGCAAAAGAGATGCCGGCAAGAATTGCATGAAAAACGAATAAAAGCGGTGCTACAAACAGGAAAGTAAACTCAATAGGTTCGGTGATTCCTGTTAAAAACGCTGTACCTGCAGCAGCAATAAGCATACCCTTTACAACTGGACGGTTCTTCTTATCAGCTTGACGGTACATAGCAAGAGCAGCCCCTAACAGGCCGAACATGATAATAGGGAATTTACCAGCCATGAAACGTCCTGCAGTTACTTCAACGCCCTCTGCGATTTGCGCAAGGAAAATGTATTGATCACCTGAAACAGCGCTTCCGGCTACTTCAGCTGTACCTCCTAAAGAAGTCCACAAGAATGGAGCATACCAAATATGGTGAAGTCCTGTTGGAATAAGAACTCTTTCGAGAAAACCATATAAGCCGATGTAGAGCGGGTTAGTAGCGCCATTGGCAATGACATTGGCTGCTGCATTAATACCCGTCTGAATCGGGGGCCATACTACCATCATCGCAAGAGCCAGGAAAATAGAGGAGAAGACCATCGCAATACCTACTGATCGGTCTCCGGCAAAAAATCCTAAAACTTCTGGCGGGTCAAATTCGTGAAACTTATTATAAATCCAAACAGCCAGTAAGCCGACAATAATTCCGCCAAGAACTCCGGTTTCTAGAGTAGGGACCCCGACAGCCATTCCATATTCTCCACTTTCGGAGACCATTTCTGGAGTGATTCCAAGAGCAAAGGAAATGGTTTTGTTCATAATAACATACCCAAGTAAGGCAGCGAGCGCGGCAATTCCAGAACCGTTTGTAAGGCCGATTGCTACACCAATAGCAAAAATAACGGCTAAGTTATCGAATATGCTTATTCCGATATCAGACATGCCTTTACCGATGAACTGAATCATATCATTTTGAAGAAACGTTAATGTATCGGCCAGCGGTCCTGTGAGCGCTGCACCAATCCCAAGCAAAATACCTGCAGCAGGAAGAAGGGCCACAGGAACCATCAGCGACTTTCCAAACTTCTGCAAACTTCCAAAATGCTTTTTCAATTTACTTATCCTCCTTTAAGGAAACGCTTTCCTTTGATAGGTTAGAGAGGACCCAGATAGCTCCGGGTCCTCTGAAAATTAAACAGTTAAAGCTTGTTTACTTGCATGAAGATCTGGCCAGAAATCTTTATTAGCTTCAATCATGTCATCAAGAATTTTACGTGCTTTCGGTGCGTCAACCACTGTACGGTTTAACGTTAAGGCCTGTAATGCTTTTTCGTAGCTGTTTTCATAAAAAGCGTCGACGACGAGCTTTTCGTAAGCAAGCTGACCTTCAATTAACCCTTTATAAAAAGTGGAGATATGACCGACGGAGAATGGTTTAGGTCCACGGTTTGTAATAACCGCAGGGACTTCGACCATGGCATCGTCAGGCAAGTTAGCGATGGTTCCATTATTCTCGACCATGACGATAAAAATATCTCCATTGTTATAAGCCATGGACGCTGCTACACGAATCATATAACGTCCGTGAATATCTACTTCTAACTCCACATTTTGAGTAGAATCGTCTTTGATAATCTGGTCGGCCAGAGTATGAACTCTCTTTTCGCGGCCATTAATAACTTGACGGGCACGAGTATTATCAGGCTGTTCTTTTTCTACCATTTGAGAAGGATAGAGATAATACTGCAGATACGTATTTGGCAAGTACTCTGGGAAATCCGTCACCATTTGCTCTACTTGTTTAAAGGTTTTTATCCAGGATGGATCGTTCGCAATTTCTGCATCTTCAGGAATAAAACCATCTTCTGTGATGGCACGTTTAATAGTATCCGTGTGATCATTTCCTTCTCTATCAAGAATCTTTGTGAACCAGCCAAAATGGTTAAGACCGAAGTATTCGGGCACAAGATCAAAAACATCTTTTCCTAAGATGCCAGCGTAACTGACCATTATCGCTGCTGGCATATCACAAATGTTTAATAGTTTCTTGTCCTCAGGAAATTCGCGGCGAAGGGCTTCAGCGACTATCGCTGCTGGATTTGTGTAATTTAAGATCCAAGCGTCTGGGGAATAATGGCGGATATCATTAACGAGTTCAATCATATCGCCAATCGAGCGAAGTCCGTAAGCCATTCCCCCAGGCCCGCAAGTCTCTTGGCCGACAGCTCCGTAGCGAAGGGGGATTTGTTCATCTTGCTCACGCATGGCTAAACCACCTGTACGAATTTGAACGAAAACAAAATCTGCTCCTGTTAACGCTTCTTCTTTATCCGTGGTATAAGAGAAGCTTTCTAACTCGGGATATTTCTCACGTAAAATTATTTCAGACGCTTTTGCGATTTTTTCTTGACGTTCAGCATTTGTATCGTAAAAGGTGATGGACTTTAATGGGAACTGGTCTTTTTCTGCAATTAAGCTCATGATCATACCAATCGTGTAGGTGCTGCCTCCGCCTACGACGACTAAGTTTTGTTTTTTCATACGATTCGCCTCCAAAAGGTACTATATTTGTATTAAAGTTAATTTAATATGAATATAATACATATTACTGAAAGCGTCAACATTTGTATCGAATTTTTTCTAATTATTCGCTATAATGGAAGTATTGAAGAACAGGAGGAATAGGGATGGCAGCGCCTTTATACCGCAGAATTGCGCAAAAGATAAAAGAGGATATTACAAATGGTATTTGGAAGGAAGGGGAGGCAATCCCGACTGAACTCCACCTTGCTGAACAATATGAGGCTTCACGAGTTACCGTGAGACAAGCTATTAAATTGCTTGTAGAAGAAGGTTTGCTGGAAAAGGTTCAAGGAAGCGGAACATATGTAAAAGAACAGAAGATTGAACATAATATATTTGAATTAATCAGCTTCACAGAGGAAATGAGAAAGCTAAATAAAGAACCCGTCAATCGTGTGCTGGATTTTCAACTGATCGATCCTGACGATCATATAAGAAGAATGCTGCAGCTGTCAGAAGGGAAGAAAGTTTTCTATGTTCGCAGGCAGCGGCTTGTAGACGATATTCCTTACGTCGTGGAGGATACTTATCTTCCTGTCGATATGTTTCCGAACTTGTCCTATGGGATTATGACAGGTTCTAAATACGACTATATTGAGAAAGAAGTCGGTAAAAAAATAAAGGAAAGCTTCCAAGAAGTTATTCCTGTTCTGCCAAGTGCAGAGATTGCAGCAGCTTTAACTGTAGATGAATCGACTCCTATTTTAAAAATGCAGTCTTACAGCATCTTTGTAGACGGAACCGTATTTGAATATAGTGAAAACCATTTTAAGAGTGATGAATACAAATTCACACTTCGAGCTGCACGTCCTTAAAAAATGTCCCACAACTTCTGTGTTGTGGGACATTTTCAGCTGGCTTTTTTTTCATATTTACGCAGCCGTTTCATCCTGGAATACGTATAAACGGCAAGCCCTGACCAAATCAATGTAAACGAAACAGCGTGAACCTTTGTAAAAGGTTCGTTGTATAAAAACACGCCGAGCATCAGCATTATCGTTGGCGCGAAATACTGAAGAAAGCCCACCATTGATAAGGGAATCCGTTTCGCTCCTGCGGCGAACAAAAGCAGAGGAATTGCTGTGGCTGCGCCTGAGCCGATGACAAAAACCGTCGTCCACGAGTACCACTCCATGTTCTGCCATGTCCCTTCCACATTAAATAAATAGAGGAAGGCAATAGGTGAGACGATCAGTGTTTCAATCATCAGGCCGAACATCGCATTAAGGGGCACGAGTTTTTTCAAAAGCCCGTACAGGCCGAAGCTGAAAGCGAGCATTAAAGCAATCCACGGCACAGAGCCGAAGTGGATAGTCATATACAATACGCCGGTGCCGGCTAGGAAGAAGGCAATCCACTGGACTCTAGAAAAAGTTTCTTTTAACACAATCATTCCTAAAAGTATACTAATGAGTGGATTAATATAGTACCCTAAGCTCGCTTCGATCACATGGTTATTATTTACACCCCAAATATAGGTGAGCCAGTTCGTGCTGATCATGATTGAAGCAAGGGTAATGCCGATCAGGCTGCGTTTGTTTTTAAACAGCAGCTTCATTTCTGCACACAGCTGTTTTTGCTTTCTGACAAGCAGAATCACGGCAGCCATAAATACGGCCGACCAGACAATCCGATGAGCCAGGATTTCAAATGGAGGTATATGCTGAATGATCTTCCAGTAGATCGGCAGGAATCCCCATAGAATATAGGCTCCTGTTGTATAGAGGATGCCTAGTTTGTTGTCTTCAATCATAAGCCATAAATCCTTTCCAAATATCAATAAGGCTATTTTAGCCAACTAAAGAATATAAAGAAAGGAAATTGCTTACAAAAGGTTATCGTTTTTAGTAGATGGAGAACGTGATACATTTCTGTCAAAACATGAAAAAGATGGACCTCAAATTAGCCACGGGGGCAAAGGGAAGTCCATCTTTTTGTTCCCGGGAAAGAATACTGAGAGACAAAGCGACCCAAGACTCTGCAGTGCGGTTTTCGAGGAAGATCGGGCGTTCGTCCGCTGCAAAGGGAGTGGTATTTTCTCCCCGGGAAGTTAAACCTATAATATTTTATGGCTGGTCGGTGGATTCCTGCTCGTTGTAATCTTCAGGTGGAAGGTGCCGCAGTTCATCTGTATCACTGTAGGCAATCTTTTTCAAAGGCTGCTTAGCCGGACCTTCCATTACATGACCATCATAAGAGAAGCGCGAGCCGTGACATGGGCAGTCCCAGCTGTGTTCTGCACTGTTCCATTCCACTTCACAACCCATGTGCGTGCAAGTGGTATCTAACACATGAAGTTCTCCGTTTTGGTCTTTGTAGGCACCGGCACGTTCACCTTTCCACTGGACAATGGCTCCTTCTCCTTTAAGAAGTGCTTCAGGACGAGTTCCCACAAGCTCCAGTTTTCCTTCAACGAGGTGGGAGGCCACAGTGAAATTGTTTTTCATAAATTCTTTCATGCTCGGATCGGCATTAAACCGCGACGGGGTAAAGAGTGAATGGTAAAGCGATTCTCGGCCCATAATGTAATCAGTGATTAATTCACTGGCAACCCGGCTGTTGGTCATTCCCCATTTTCTATATCCGGTAGCTACATAAATACGCTTATTGCCTTTTTGAATAGGGCCGATATAAGGAACCTTATCAAGAGTTGTCAGGTCCTGAGCCGACCATTTAAAGGGTTGGCTCTTAATGCCGAACATCCTTGAAGCGAAATCTTCAAGTGCTTCAAAGTGTGATAAGTGTTCCCCGCCTTCACCGGTGCGGTGCTTTTCTCCGCCAATAATCAGCATCTGCTTTCCATTGTATTCCGTAGAACGGACAGATCGAGATGGGCCGTCGACCGCTAAATACATGCCGCCTTTCCATTCCGTCTCAGGCTCAACCGCAATTGCGTAGGAACGGTCGGCATACATACGGCTGAAATAAAAACCTCTTCCGTCATGGAATGGGAAATGAGAGCAGATCACTAGTGAATCACAGGTGAGCGTCGCATTTTGCCCGGTTTCAATTTCAACACGGTCTCTATCATGGACTTTTACAGCTTTCGTCTTTTCGTACACTGTGCCGCCAAGGTTCTGGAATTCCTCTAGAAGTGCCATTAAGTATTGCACTGGATGGAACTGTGCCTGATGTTTCATCGCCAGCACTGCGGTTGCTTTTTCTGGAAAAGGCAGTTTTTCCACCATGCCGCCTTTAATGCCTAAGCGCTCATAGGCTTTTCTTTCTTTTTCAAGCTTTCTCGCACCTTCTGCTGTGACTGCGTACAGATAAGCATCTTCACGTTTCCACTGGCATGAAATATCAAGCTCCTGAATCGTCTTTTCAATGGACGATAAGGCATCATCCTGCGCTTTATAATAAAGAGCGGCCTGTTCTTCGCCGAAATGCTGAATCAGTTCGTTGTAGATCATATCGTGCTGAGCTGTTACTTTTGCTGTTGTATGGCCGCTCGTTCCATTTATTACATGATCAGCCTCGATTAAAATTACTTTTTTCCCTTCTTTAGCAAGTAAGTATGCTGTTGAAATTCCGGTAATCCCGCCGCCGACAACCACAACCTCTGTATCTTCAGCCTCTTGTAAAGGTTCAAAGGAAGGGATATTGGCATTCTTCCTCCATAACGGTTCAGGGTGGGTCCAGTCTAATTTTTCATCCATTTAAAAATCCTCCTATTGCCACTTTTTTTCAGTTTGTCCTAATTGAAGGAAAACATGTAAAGGAATGAAGATAGACCATTTGTCGATTTATTGGTATAATTAAAGAATTAGCCGAATAAAAACGGCTTGTTTTTTTGCTATATTCGTTACCTAGGTAACGAAATGGGAGGTATTCGAATGTCACTTGTTTTTCACCATCTTCAACAACTTGCAAGGTCCGTCAATCAATACTTAAATCAAGCTTTAAAAGATGAAGATATTTATATGTCACACTGGGCAGTAATTTTTCAGCTTCATCAATATGATCAGCTTACACAGAAAGAGCTGAAGGAAAAGCTGAATATTGAAGGACCTCCGCTATCAAGAACGATTAAGAGGCTGGAGGAGTTAGGATATGTGAGTAAAAAGAGTCATGAGGACAAGCGGACACATGCACTTATGCTCACAGAGAAAGGGAAATCCAGCTATTCGAGATGGGAAGCGGCTATACAAACTGCGGAAAACGAGCTTATCCAAAAATTTGGAGAAGAGAATAAGCAGGAGCTCGACTGCTATATAAGAAAGTTTTCTTCCGTCGTATCAGGGAGGAAGACGGAATTATGACAGAGCAAAAATTGTGGACGTGGAGTTTTATCAACGTCTGGATAAGCAACTTTTTTATTTTTCTCGTATTTTACCTTCTGTTTGTCACACTTCCTATTTATGTATTGAATGAGCTGGAAGCAGGGGAAGGGACAGCAGGCTTGATGATCACCATCTTTTTAATTGCTGCGGTATTAATTCGGCCTCTTACCGGGCACTGGGTGGAAACTCTTGGCCGGCTGCCGGTTTTGTACACAGCTTTAATCATCTTCTTTTTAAGCACATGCTTGTATTTGGTGACTGAATCACTGGCTGTACTGCTTTGTATTCGTTTTTTGCACGGGATCGGCTTCGGAATGGCATCAACAGTGCTGGGAGCTCTTGCTGCTGACGTTGTTCCTGATCGAAGGAAAGGAGAAGGGGTAGGATATTTTGCGATGTCGATGAACGTTGCAATGGTGGCTGGTCCATTTTTTGGGCTGACACTCATTCAGTCCTTCAGTTATCCTGTCATGTTTGTGAGCTGTCTTGCCGCTTCAGCTATTGCGCTTCTTACCGGAGGGCTCATACGTGTCCCGAAAACAAAAATACGTTTAGTACGTGCAAGCTTTGTGCCTAAACTAAATGGTCTATTTGAAAAGGAAGTTGTGCCACTAGCCATAACAGGAGCTATTGCTTCTCTTGCTTATGCCGCTGTTCTTTCTTTTGTCTCGGTTTATGCGGTTGAGCTTGGGCTTGGCCAGGCAGCGAGCTACTTTTTTATGGTCTATGCCATTGTTTTATTACTCTCCCGTCCTTTTACCGGCCGCTGGTTCGACCGATATGGCGAGAATGTTATTGTCATTCCTTCCATTATTGTTTTTGGAATCGGATTAATCGTATTAAGTATGGCTGACTCTGCGTTTACGCTGCTGGCTGCCGGTGGGTTGATCGGCCTCGGCTGGGGTACGATGCTGCCGAGCATGCAGACGATCGCTTTAAAAAAGTTCCGGAGAGGGCCGGATCTGTGACCGCCACCTTTTTCACGATTTTTGACACCGGGATTGGGATCGGTTCTTATGTCGTAGGAATAGCAGCTGCCGGTTTAGGGTTCTCATCCCTGTACTTTTACAGTTCATTTATTGTTTTTAGTGTAGTCATTCTGTATGTACTTCTTCATGGGCGGAGAGCTCACAAACAGCAGCAGGAGAAACTTAAATATTCTTCTTAAAAAAGGAATGCCGGCTTTAGAAATAGGCTAAATTAGGTCTTATTATTTATCTCTTTTGAATAAATGGAAATTTATCATTTAGAAAAAGAGGAAGTTAGGTTTATCTTTGAAGCCGGGCTCCTGATATTGCTGGCACGGCTCTAAAAGCTGACTTCTTTTAAAAAAGAAGAATGTATAGCTCTTTTACAAGTTATAGGGCTTGGCCGCATACGATGATAGGGAAGGAGGTATCCTAATGAACTATCGATCTGACACGAAATATATTCACGGCGGCCAGCAGGACAGCTATCACGGAAGCCTGTCTGTGCCTATTTTTCAAACATCGACTTTTTCTTTCCCTTCTGGTGAAGAAGGAGAAAAAAGATTTGCCGGCGAAAAGGAAGGATACATTTATTCACGCTTAAGCAATCCTACTGTCCGCGTATTAGAAGAAAGAATTGCCGCAGCAGAAGCGGGGGAAAGAGGCCTGGCTTTTGCATCAGGAATGGCAGCCATTTCGGCTGTCTTAATGCGTTTAACGAAAGCAGGCGACCATATCCTCTGCACGAATGGGGTTTACGGATGTACGTATGGCTTATTACAGCTGTTAGAAGAAAAGTATCAAATCACATCTTCCTTCTGCGAAATGAAAACAGAAGATCAGCTGCGGCAGATGATACAGCCGAATACTTCATGTCTATTTATAGAAACGCCTATAAACCCGACGATGACAGTTATTGACTTAAGAATGGCTGCAAAAGTGGCTCATGAGCAGAATATTCCTGTCGTTGTGGATAATACGTTCTCGTCTCCGTACTTACAGCAGCCGCTGGCGATTGGTTGTGATATTGTCGTTCACAGTGCTACCAAATATTTATGCGGACATGGAGATGTAGTCGGCGGACTTGTGGCTGGAAAAGAAGATTTCATGATTAACCTGGCTCTTACCGTGCAGAAGGATGTCGGCGGGATCATGGCTCCATTTGATGCCTGGCTATTGCTGCGGGGCATGAAAACACTGCCTGTTCGAATGGACAGACACAGCAAGAATGCACATAAGATTGTGGAGAAACTAAAGGTTCATCCGGCCGTAAAAGAAGTTTATTATCCGGCTGATAAAGACCATCCAGAGCGGGCAATTGTAGAGAAGCAAATGAGTCAGGGAGGCGGAATCATTTCCTTTAAGATAGAAGGCGAAAAAACTGCTGTGATGCGCGTTATGAATCAGTTGAAATTGATTCAGATTGCTGTTAGTCTGGGAGACGCCGAATCATTAATTCAGCATCCGGCCACAATGACTCATTCTCTTATCCCGAAGGAAGAACGTGAGAAAATGGGAATTGATGATTCACTGCTAAGGCTTTCTGTAGGTTTAGAAGACTGGGAAGATATTTGGCAAGACTTGCAGCAGGCTCTCCAAATTTTGGATTCTAAGTCATAAACCATTTGGCTGGATGTAACGTCCGGCCTTACATATAATGAGGTTTACAGGAATTATTTAAGGGAAAGTGAAAAATACCAACAGCTTGATAGAAAGGAAGATTCCTATATGTTTAAGAAACTATTTGGCGGTAATAAAAGCGTAGAAGAAAACCTGGTAGCTCCGTTAAGCGGTAAAGTCGTAGCTTTAGATGAGGTTCCGGATCCAGTATTCAGCCAGCGTATGATGGGAGACGGAGTGGCTATCGAACCAAACAACGGAAAAGTAGTCAGCCCGGTTGACGGTGAAATCGTTCAGCTGTTCCCGACGAATCACGCGATTGGAATTAAGACAAAATCCGGTGTTGAAGTACTCGTACACATCGGCTTAGAAACAGTATCAATGGAAGGCGAAGGCTTTGAAGGCCACGTCACAACTGGTGATAAAGTAAAAGCCGGAGACGCGCTTATTACTTTTGACACGGCGCTGGTTGAGCAAAAAGCGAAGAGCACGATCACTCCAATCGTCATCACAAACTATGACGATATCGTAGAGAACTTCGAGCCTGCTTACAACGATTCAGTACAGGCAGGAGAGACAAGCATCATTAAACTTCAAACTAAATAATTTTTAGCTCGAAAAGACTTTAAGAACCTGACGTCACTTGATACGTTAGGTTCTTTTAGCATATGAGCGGGGAGGTTTTTTATGACGAGTAAAGATGCGCAGTTACGGCAGCAGGTTAAAGAAGAAATTCTAAAACATGGGGAAAAAGTAAACAGCGATTCATATCGATTAGCCTTTCACCTTATGCCGCCTATTGGTTTGTTAAATGATCCAAACGGGCTTATTCACTGGAAGGGTGAATATCATATCTTTTATCAATGGATGCCTTTTAAAACAGACCATGGAACAAAATTCTGGGGGCATTACATAACGGATGACTTTGTGAATTATCGTCACGAGCGGATCGCGCTGACGCCTTCTGAATGGTTTGATAAGGACGGCTGTTATTCAGGCAGTGCAATCGTCCATGAGGATACCTTGTGTTTGTTCTATACAGGAAACGTCATTCTTGAAAATGGACAGCAGGAAGAATACCAGTGCATGGCCACTTCCACAGATGGTCTTCATTTTAAAAAAGAAGGGCCTATTCTCTCCATTCCCGAAGGCTATCAAATCGCTGATTTTCGTGACCCTAAAGTATGGAAAAAAGATGATGCCTGGTATATGGTCGTCGGCGCAAAAACAGATAAGGATGAAGGGAAAGTTCTCTTATTTAAATCAGGCAGCTTAACAGAATGGGAGTATCTCGGCCCTGTCGCCGGCTCAAAAGAAAATGGTCTGAAAGAATTCGGCTATATGTGGGAGTGTCCGGATCTGTTTCATTTAGAAGGGGAGGATATTCTAATCGTTTCTCCTCAAGGATTAAAAGCAGAAGGCATGAACTATGCGAACACTTATCAGAGCGGTTACTTCACTGGAAAGCTGAAGGAACAGGAGGGCCGCTTTGATCACGGTTCCTTTAAAGAACTTGATCGAGGGTTCGAATTCTACGCTCCCCAAACATTTAAAGATGAAAACGGCCGCAGGATTTTATTTGGCTGGATGGGAGTACCCGAGCAGTTTGAGCAGTCTCACCCTACAATAGAAAACCGCTGGATTCACGGCCTGACGATTCCGAGAGAATTAAAGTGGAACGGCAGCCAGCTGATTCAGGAGCCTGTGCAAGAACTGGCGTTGATGAGGGAAGCTGTGCTCCTGCACTCGGAAATATCGATAGAAAATGATCAAAAAGCCGTTCGCGGTATCAGCGGCCGCCCGGTGGAACTCCACCTTGAACTCGAGGAGCTGAACGACCAATTTGCGATTGAATTTTTCCATTACGCTTCGTTAAGTTTTACCAAAAAAGACTCCATTCTCACCTTATCCCGTCCTCATTTAGAGGATAAATCTAAAACTGAGTTTCGCCGTGTTCGATTAAAAAATGGACTGTGGAGTTTAAGGATTTTTATCGACACCTCATCTCTTGAAATCTTCGTAAATGACGGAGAAGAGGTATTTACATCAAGAATATATCCTGATTTGAATGATCCTGACATTCTGTTTACATCACTTGGCCAAACGGTGTTCTCCATTGAACAATGGAGGTTAAAAGGGTATCAAATTGAGTCAATAGGGGACGCCTAAATTAGGCGTCTTATTTTAACTACTTATGTTAAAATAATGGAATCTGATATTTGCAAGAAGGAGTCGTTTTATGCGGGATTTTAAGATGAAAGCCAGTCAAAGAAGAGAAGAGATTTTAAATATTTTAAAAGAAAGAACAGAACCTATTACAGGCAGTTCGCTTGCCGAACGGATGGACGTCACGAGACAAGTGATCGTAGGAGATGTTTCTCTTCTGAAAGCAAGCGGGGAACCCATTATAGCAACCAGCCAGGGTTACGTATATATGACAGAATCAAGAGAACAGCTCCCTTTTAAAAGAACCATTGTGGTTCAGCATACACCTGAACAGACAGAGGAGGAGCTTAATATTCTTGTAGACCACGGAGTTCATGTACTGGACGTTCTAATTGAACATCCCGTATACGGGGATTTAAAGGCGAGACTTGAGATCGCCAGCCGCAGAGATGTCAGGAAGTTTCTCGAACGAATTGCTTCTGCCAATGCAGCTTATCTATTAGAATTAACCGAAGGGATTCATTCGCATACAATAGCAGCAGCGAAGGAAGAACATTTAAATGAAGCTGTGAAAGATCTTAAGGAAAAAGGCATTTTGTTTGAATCATAATTTAAAGGGAAGCCTTTAAGAAATCCGCTATTAAAGAAAACCAGTTGTCAGAAAAGGATGTGACCGGGTTGGACATTATTCCATATATTAACTTTATCCCCTACATTTTTAGTACCATTATCGTATTAAACGTTCTTCTCGCACTTGCCGTCATATTCCTTGAGCGAAGAGATGCCAGTTCTACATGGGCTTGGCTGATGGTTCTTCTGTTTCTTCCGGTCGCCGGATTTATCTTATATTTAATCTTTGGACGACGTCTAAGCCATAAAGAAATTTTTACATGGGATAAAAAAAGCCGCCTCGGACTGCTGACAGCTGTCCAGGATCAGCTGCGGGGAATTAAAGAGCATACGTTAAAAGTTGAAAACGAAGCAATCGTGCCTTATGAAGACTTGATTTTCATGCATTTGAAAAACAACGATGCACTTCTAACCCAGGATAACGAAGTAGAAGTTTTCACCGATGGCCAGAAAAAATTCCACGCCTTGCTTGAAGATATTGAACAGGCCGAAGACCACGTTCATTTGCTGTATTACATTGTACGCGATGATCAGCTTGGCCAGCGGCTGGCTGATGTGCTGATTAAGAAGGCTAAACAGAACGTCGAAGTCAAGCTTTTATATGATGATATGGGCTCGCGAACACTCAGCCGGAGGTTCGTGAAAGAAATTGAAAAAGCCGGCGGGCAGGTAGAATCCTTTTTCCCGCCTCTGATTCCTAAGCTGAACATGAAAATTAATTATCGGAACCACCGCAAATTAGCGATTATTGATGGGAAAATCGGTTACATCGGCGGCTTTAATATTGGAGATGAATATTTGGGCTTTAACAAACGTTTCGGCTACTGGCGGGATACTCACCTTCGGGTAAAAGGCGGAGCCGTGCACAATATGCAGACCCGTTTCATCCTTGACTGGAACCAGGCTTCGCGTGATGATATTCATTACCAGGACCGCTACTATCAGGCTGAAGCAAAGGGCGACGTAGCCATGCAGATCGTTTCAAGCGGACCTGATTCCGAATGGGAACAAATAAAGCATGGGTACATAAAAATGATCCTTTCTGCGAAGGATTACGTTTATATTCAGACCCCTTATTTTATACCGGATGACAGCCTCCTTGACGCGGTAAGAATTGCTGTTCTTTCTGGTGTGGACGTGCGAATTATGATTCCGAAAATGCCGGATCACCCGTTTGTCTACTGGGCAACTTTCTCAAACGTCGGCGAACTCTTAAAAGCAGGTGCAACCGTCTATATTTATCAAAAAGGCTTCCTTCACGCGAAAACTATCGTCGTCGATGGAAATATCGCTTCCGTTGGAACAGCCAATATCGACGTGCGAAGCTTTCGGCTGAATTTTGAAGTCAACGCCTTTCTTTACCATCCTGATATTGCCCGCGAACTCGCGGATCGTTTTCAGGAAGACATTGTAGACTCTACGGAGTTAACTTACAAATTATATAAAAAACGGTCATTATGGATTCGCTTCAAAGAAGCAATTGCACGGCTGATTTCACCGATACTATAAAAAACTGTCCCGTTTTACGGGCCAGTTTTTTTGTTGTCTAGGAAATTATAAAATTCCAAACCGTGGATATATATGTTTAAAAAAAGCGACATCCAGCTCCAGCGCCCAGACACTCGCGTCATAAGAAATCCGCCCTGCTAAAAGGGAAGGCCGCCTTCCTCCGGCCGTTTTGCTTATGCGTTTCGTGTCTACCAGGGCGCTTTAAGCCTTTGTTCTTATTTTACAGTGGCGGGGTGAGCGTCAAAAAAGTGGGGCGGACCGCTGAAAGAGAGGAGAACTGACAAAAGGAGTACCGCGACGTCAAAAGCCCTGATCCTAACAAAAAAAGAGCGCCCCATTTTAGGGCACTCAAGAAAGAGAGGTATATGTTAAATTATTGGGAGGAAAGCTTGAGCGAAGCTTCCGTCGGCTCACCATTTCGATAAACCGTTAATGTTACTGTGTCGCCCGCTTCAACATCCTGATACAGATATTGGCGGAGACTCATGGACGATTCAATTTTCTCACCGTCAATTTTCGTAATGACATCGTATTTCTGCAATCCGGCATCAGCTGCTGGAGAGCCTTCTTCCACACTGCCTACAAGGATGCCTTGGGTTACATCTTGAGGCAAGTTCAATTCCCCTTCCAGAACTGAACTAGGAATCTGGCTGACGTCCTGTAACTGGATTCCCATATATGGGCGAGTTACTTCTCCATCTTTTTCTAAATGTTCAATGACTGGCTTTGCGGTTTCCATTGGGATAGAAAAGCCGATGCCTTCCACTTGGGCTTTGGCTATTTTCATAGAGTTAATCCCTATGACTTCGCCCTGTAAGTTGACCAGCGCACCACCGCTGTTTCCTGGGTTAATCGCGGCGTCAGTCTGAAGCACTTCGGTCTGCCAATCGGGTTTTTGGTCACCGTTAATATCTACGGGGATATTACGCTCCAGTCCGCTGACGATACCTTTGGTGGCTGATCCAGCGAATTCCATGCCGAGCGGGTTACCGATAGCTATGGCTGTTTGACCGACCTGGACATCTCCAGGTGATCCTAGCTTCGCAACCTTATCGACATGCTTGCTATCTATTTGTAAAACGGCTAGATCTGTCAGGGGGTCGCTTCCTTTAAGCTTGGCCTTTGCTTTCGTACCGTCATGTAAAACGACTTCAAGGGAGGAGGCATTTTCAATAACATGATGGTTTGTTACCACAAAAGCTTTGCCGCCATCTTTCTTATAGATGACCCCAGATCCTGTACCGGCTTTTTGGCTACCTTGCATACCTTGCTGGCTGTTGATAATGCCAACAACGGCTTCAGAGGCTTCATTGATGGCCTGAGTCACTTCATCCTGGTCTTTTCCAAGATTCAGCTCATCAGCCTGGGCAGAGGGTTCGTTTGTGCTAATGGAAATATTGATTCCTCTCCATTGGAAAACAGCTGTAATCAAGAAAACCGCAATGATAGCTCCTAATACTGCATAAGCAAAACCGGACCGTTTACGACTTTTTTTGATAACTTGCTTCTCTTTGTTATCCATACAATCAATGACCCCTTTCCTTTTCTTGATTAAGTATTTTCCAACGATTTCCCTCTGTACACTTCATACTATAACCATCAGTTATGGCAGGCCTTTGGAGCAAATATGTAAAAAGTGTGTAATGCTCCATTCTTACATGAAAATATGCGAAAATGGGAAGAAGAACTTATATAGAGGAGGACGACCCATGAAAAGGCGCATAGGAGTTGTAGAAGACGATCCCAATATTCGTGATATTGTTAAAGCTTACTTAGAAAAAGAAGGATATGAAGTAGTAACTTTAAATACGGCAGAAAAAGCTTGGGACTTTTTCCAGACCTCTCCTCCTGATTTGTGGGTGCTTGATATAATGCTTCCTGGTATGGATGGCTACGAATTCTGTAAAAGGATCCGGCAGACTTCCGAGGTGCCGATTATTATCATTTCCGCGAAGGACGAAGAGGTGGATAAGATCTTAGGCCTTGAACTGGGAGGCGATGATTACTTAACAAAACCTTTTAGTCCCCGGGAATTGGTCGCACGGGTGAAACGGCAGCTCAAGCGCTGGAGTGTCATGCAGACAGACAGCCAGGAGGAAATCGAGGAGATTACAGCCGGCGGACTAATTTTAAATGAAACCGAGCGAAGTGCTTATTTTCAGGGGAATGAAGTAGAGGTAACCACAAAGGAATATGAGCTGTTAAAAATTCTCGCCCAGCATGAGAACCGGGCATACAGCCGTGAGGAGCTGTTAGTAAAAGTGTGGGGTGAAGATTATTTCGGAAGTGACCGTGCCGTCGATGATCTCGTAAAGCGGCTGCGGAAAAAGATGAAGGAGCTTCCGCTTGAGACTGTTTGGGGCCATGGGTATCGCCTGCGTGGGAGACGCAGTTCCTCATGAAGCTTCAATATCAATTAAATGCTGCTTTTGCTGCTCTGATCCTGATTGTTATGTCTATTACAGCTTTTTATACCTACTCTCTGATAATGGATATGCTAATACAGGATGAAAGGGTCCAGCTCCAGGAACGCGCAGTTTTATTAAATCGAATCAGTCAGGAACAGGACGCATCCGTTAGGCTGTCTCAGCTGTCGGATCTTGTTCAGAACCAAAACTACCCGCTGCTGCTGTTTGATCTAAGCCAGGAAGAGGTTTTGTTCAGTTCATTACCAGCTGAAACAGCGGTAGACTGGATGAATCGGTTTGAAGATGAACTCGCCAGTGAGGAGGTTTGGGAGAGCAACGGGGAGAGCTATGTTGTGTACCCAATTTCATTTGCCCCGAACAGCTCACAGCGGATACTAGTGATGGCTACTCCTTTAGATGACCTCCAGATCGTCCAAAATGCGTTTGCCCAGCGAATGATACGGGTGATTGTGATTGGGCTTCTGCTGGCGCTGGCCGTCAGCTACTTTATGACGAACCGGCTGGTTACTCCGCTCAGCCGGCTGAAGCAGGAAGTGAAGAAGATTGAAAAAAGGAAGTTCAGTGAAGTCCAGCCTGTAAAATCAAGTGGAGAAATTAAGGATGTCGAGCAAAGTGTCCGCCATATGGCAGAAGAGCTGGAGCGGTATATAAATACACAGAAACAATTTTTCCAGAATGCTTCCCACGAATTAAAAACGCCGCTTATGTCTATTCAAGGGTATGCAGAAGGGATAAGAGACGGGATTTTTGAAGGGAAAGATGCAGAGCGCGGCTTAAATGTCATGGTCAGTGAAGCGGAACGGCTGAAAAAAATCGTAAATGAAATGATCCTGCTTGCTAAACTGGACAGCAGTGAAGATGTGTATCAGCCCTCCGAGGTTAATCTTGCCGAACTGACGGATCAAGCCAAAGACCGTTTATACCCGCTGGCTAATGAAAAAGGAGTCGTGCTTCATTCTAGTTCATATCATAAGTTTACTAGCTATGTGGATCCAGAAAGGGTTCTGCAAGCTCTGATCAATATTATCGGGAATGCTGTAAGACATGCAGAAACACGGGTGGACATAATTTCCAACATATCCAAAGATGTTCTATCCATAAAAGTCATCGATGATGGTTCAGGAATTCCGGAAGACCTGCTGCCACAGCTGTTTCAACGCTTCATCAAAGGGAAAGAAGGGGAAACGGGGCTCGGATTGGCTATTTCAAGAGCAATTATCGAACGAAGCGGGGGATCGATCCGTGCTTCTAACAATGAAGACGGCCCAGGGGCTGTGTTTGAAATAAGAATACCGAAACGACCGAACCCTGACCTGTCATGATATAATTTTTGAAAGATTGAGCGATTCAAGAGAAAGAGAGGACGAGCAATGGAAAAGAAACCATGTAAACATTCACTTACCGTAAAAAACTCGCACGTGCTTCCGCCTGATACGAATAGTCACGGCACATTATTTGGAGGTAAGCTGATGGCTCATATTGACGATGTCGCGGCAATTGCCGCGGTTCGACACTGCAGGAAACCTGTCGTCACAGCTTCTACAGATTCAGTCGACTTCCTTCAGCCTGTGTTTGAAGGTGATACGATTTGCCTTGAAGCCTTTGTCACGTGGACTCATAATACGTCGATGGAGGTCTTTATAAAAGCTATTACCGAGAACCTGCTGACAGGAGAACGAAAGGTATGTACGACGGCCTTTCTATCGATGGTAGCGGTTGATGAAAATAATCAGCCGACGCCGGTGCCTCCTGTTAAGCCGGAATCCGAAGAAGAGAAATGGCTTCATGAAGGTGCTCAGAAACGGCATGACCACCGTAAGGCAAGAAGAAAGGAATCCAAAGAGCTGGCTGAAATGTTCGGTACAGATCTTCCATGGAGCCAATAAAACAATCATAAACTAGACTTGCTGGGGCTAGGGAGGAAAGCAGATCGCTTTTTCATGCTTTTTGCAGGGTCAACAATTCTGATAACCACACCATCTGTTTTTCCGTTAAAGAACCCAAAAGGAAAAAACCCCTAGGAGAAAATAAAAATTCTCCTAGGGGTTTTTACTTTATGAAGACAGCTTCTTGCATTAGCTCTGAGCATGAACAAGCTCTTTTTGCTTCACTTCTTCTTCACGTGCCGTGCATAAGGATTCCCATTCATATGCAGCACCGTCACGCATTGTAATCATACGATCGGCAATGGCACGTGCATCTTCACGGTCATGAGTCACGAAAATCGAAGTCGTCCCTGTTTTCTTTATAATTTCTTTTAACTCACCACGTATTTTAATCTGCAGATCAGCGTCCAGGTTACTAAAAGGTTCATCCAGTAAGAGCAGTGACGGCTTAGGAGCGAGCGCTCTTGCTAAGGCGACTCGCTGTTGCTGCCCGCCGCTTAGCTCGTGCGGATAGCGTTTGGCAAAGTTCTTCATGTTCACAAGAAACAGCACTTCTTCCGTACGCTGTTTCTTCTCTTTGCGCCCATACCCTTTTAATCCGAATTGAATATTCTCGGCTACGGTCATATGAGGGAAGAGGGCGTAATCTTGAAAGACCATGCCGATCCCGCGTTTCTCAGGAAGGATGAAATGGCGATCATCTGTCATCACCTTATTGTTGATCTTAATCATTCCGCAGCTTGGCGTTTCAAGTCCGCACAGGAGGCGGAGGATTGTGCTTTTTCCGCTTCCGCTTTCCCCTAAAATGGATATGATTTCGCCTTGTTCAATCGTTAAACAGAAGTTATGAATCGTCTTATCATCTGATTTCGGATAATTGAAACAAAGATCCTGGATTTGAATGAACATATCATTTCGGCTCCTTTTCTAATACTTGGTGAAAGAAATAAATGGCGACAGCACTAATGACAACTATGATGATAGAAGCCAGCGAAGCTTCATGAATTTGTTCATCACTGGCATAACGGTAAGCATTCGTCGAAAGTGTATCAAAGTTAAAGGGTCTTAAAATCAGCGTAAGTGGAAGCTCCTTTATGATTTCGATAAAAGACAGGATAAAGCCGCTTATGAGCGGGCCCCTGATCATTTTTAAGTCGACTTTGAAAAAGGTCTTCGTAACATTCATTCCAAGCATTCGCGAAGCTTCCGTAAATTTATTGCCGACTTTGTCAAACCCGGCTTCTAATGAATTAAAGGAAACCGCTAGAAAACGGATTACATAAGCTGATATTAACATAAACAGGCTTGTACTGATAAATAATGATGTTTCTATCCCCGCTAATTCATAAAGTTCAAATAACAGATTGTCAATTTCGATAAATATGGTGCTGATTCCAACCGCTATGACAGCACCAGGAATGGAGTAGCCTAGAATGGTTACCCGGGCTGTCGATTTAGATATGAGGCTGTGGTGCATTCTTGAAAAGTTAGCGATGATCACGGCAAATACCGTAATCATGGCAGCACCTGCCAGGGAAACGAACAGCGAGTTTCGGATGAGCTCGAAAAAGGCGGTCGACATCATTTTTTCAAAGGTTAAGATCATCCACGACATCAGCTGGGCTGCGGGAATGACAAAACCTAAAGAGAAGATAAGAGCACTATAGCTGAAGGCCGTCCAGGCTCTGCCTCCTTTTAACTTAATGGGCTTCAAAGGGCGGACCTTCGTCGTCGTATAGCTGTATTTTTTACGTCCGCGGAGGATTTTTTCTAATACAAGAATCGCAAATACGATAAACATAAGAGTCGCCGAGAGCTTAATGGCTGCATTAAGATCACCCATCCCAAACCAGGTTTGGAAGATTGCTGTACTAAAAGTCGGCACGCCGAAATATTGGACGAGACCGTAATCGTTCAGCACTTCAAGTAACACAAGGCTTACTCCGCCTACGATGGCTCCTCTGGAAATCGGAAGAACGATTCGAAAGAATATTGAAAAAGGACCTCTGCCGAGCAGCCGGGCGTTCTCGATAAGAGAGGACGACTGGTTTTGCAGGAAAGCTCTTGTAATCATATAGACATATGGAAACAGGAACAATGTAAATATAAAAACAGTACCAGGCAGGTGAAGGATATTTACATAATCCTGGTTTACTTCGATCTTCCAGTTCTCTCTTAGATTTGTCTGAATTACGCCTGTATAGCTGAGCATGCCATTATAAGTGTAGCCGGCTATATAAGGTGGGATAGCCAGCGGAAGAATCAATCCCCATTTGAAGAATTTTTTTAAGGGAAAGTCATAAGCTGAGACAAGCCATGCGAGACTTGTGCCAATCATGACGGATAGAAAACCTGTAAATATAATAAGCAGGCTTGTATTTTTAATAAGATTGGGAAGTATGAATTCCTGGATATGCGGCCAATTTTCGGCTTTTTCAGTGAAAAAGCTGACCAGTATAGTAACGTTCGGCAATAAAATGAGGACAACGATCATTAGAGTAAGTAATGTCCACATATTCACATATCCTGGAAGTTTTCGAAACAGCTTCAAAACGGACACGTCCTTTAAAGATTAAACCTGAATAAAAAGCGTACCGTTCTATCATACCAGGTCGATAGCTTTATTGTATATACATGAAAGGCCGCCCTTTACATAAGGGCGGCAGAGGGGAAGAGGGTTTATTTCCAGCCCACTTCATTCATGATTTTAATAGCTTCAGAGTTATTTTCACCTAACTCGCTTAAGTTTAAGTCTTGTTCTTTGAAGTCTCCCCACTCTTTAAGAGTATCAGCAGGTTCAACATTTTCATTTACTGGATACTCATAATTAGCTTCGGCAAACTTCGCTTGAGCTTCCTCTTTTGAGAGGAATTCCATAAACTTCTGAGCATCTTCGGTGTTCTTGCTGCTGGCAGCTAAGCCGATACCACTGATGTTTACGTGAGTTCCATTGCTGTCCTGATTCGGGAAGATAATGCCAAGCTGTTTAGCTACATCTACTTCAGCCTGGTCTTCAGAGTGAAGCATTTTTCCAAGATAGTAGGTATTCATAACGGCAACGTCACCTTCACCAGCGGCGATACCTTTCGCCTGGTCGCGGTCTCCGCCTTGAGGATCGCGTGCCATATTGTCAACGACGCCTTGAGCCCATTCTTTAGCTGCTTCTTCACCTTCTAAAGCGATCATAGAAGCTACTAGAGATTGGTTGTAAATATTCTCAGAGCCTCGGATTAATACTTTATCCTGCCATTCATCTTTCGTCAGGTCAGAGTAAGTTTTAATATCATCAGGGTTTACTGTTTCTTTATTATAAACAATCACACGGGCACGTTTCGTTAGACCAAACCACTGATTATCTTCATCACGAAGTTTTTCAGGGATATTTTCATTTAGAACTTCATTATCGACTTGCTGTAAAAGTTCGTCCGCTTTTGCACGGTGCAGACGTCCGGCATCGGCTGTAATCAGCAGGTCAGCTTCAGAAGCTTTTCCTTCGCGCTTCATACGAGCGATAAGTTCATCATCTTTTCCTTCGATTACGTTAACTTTAATTCCAGTTTCTTCAGTGAACTGATCATATAATTCTTGATCTGTATCATAATGACGACCTGTATAAAGGTTGATTTCTCCAGCTTTCTCGCTGTTCTGGGCTTCTTCATCTCCGCCTTCAGAAGAAGAGTCTTCTTCCTGGCTGCTGCCGCAAGCAGCTAACGCTATTGCCGAAAATAATAATAAGCTAAATAAAAACCATTTCTTCAAGTTCCTCACCTCATATGTAATTTTCTTTTGTGTAAATGAAAATGATTTTCAATGTCATTGACTATTTTACTTGATTTGGGGAAGATGTCAACCGAATATTAGGCAAATAGATGAAATTTCCAGATAATTATATTTAACTATGAAACAGTTATGGTAAAGTATCTTTTGCGGATGTTTATCTGAGCGTATATAAGGGAAATATTTCTTCATTGTAAAATAATTACAGAAAGTGGAGGTGAGCGCTTTGGAGAGCGTCATTACATTCTTAAACACGATTATTTGGGAATACGTTATCATTATTGTTCTATTAGGACTTGGTCTGTTTTTTACGGTTCGTCTGAAGCTTGCCCAGTTTACTTATATCCCGGAAATGTTTAGGGTACTGTTTGATAAGCGGGCCATATCAGCGAAAGGGAAAAAAGGAACATCTCCCTTTCAGGCGTTTGCAATTAGTACAGCCTCCCGTGTCGGTACAGGGAACTTGGCAGGGGTAGCGGCAGCGATTACCATTGGAGGTCCGGGTGCGGTATTCTGGATGTGGCTTGTCGCAATTTTAGGGGGAGCTTCCAGCTTCATAGAAAGTACACTTGCACAAATTTATAAGGTGCCGGATAAGGATCAATATCGGGGCGGTCCTGCGTACTATATGGAAAAAGGTTTAAAGAACCGTAAGCTTGGAATTATTTTTGCCATAACTATTACGTTTACGTACGGTCTGGTATTCAGTTCTGTTCAATCAAATACCATCCGCCTTGCCTTTGAAGAATCGTTCAATATGGGTAAATGGGTGATGGGGGCAATTTTAACAGTCATCGTAGCGCTGATTATTTTCGGCGGCTTAAGGAGAATTGCACAGGTAACTCAAATTGTTATTCCAGTCATGGCGATTTTTTATTTAATATTAGCCGGGTACGTTGTTTTTGGTAATTTAGGGCAGATTCCAGAAATGTTCGCTTTAATCTTTCAGAGTGCTTTTGGCTTTGAGCAGTTTGCCGGAGGTACATTTGGCGGAATGATATTAATCGGTGTTCAGCGCGGGCTTTTCTCTAACGAAGCCGGTATGGGCAGTGCGCCAAATGCAGCGGCAACATCGGAAGTTACTCACCCGGTTAAGCAGGGTCTTATTCAGACATTAGGGGTATTTATAGATACGCTCGTTATTTGTAGTGCTACTGCTGTTATTATTTTGGTTTCAGGAGAGTATATCAATACCGATTTAGATGGTATACAGGTCACCCAGCTTGCTTTTGAAACAGAGCTTGGTACTTGGGCTGCTGTCTTCGTGGCTGTGGCGATCTTCTTATTTGCCTTCAGTTCTATTATTGGTAACTATTATTATGGAGAAACAAATATCGAATTTATTAAAACAAGTTCAAGCACTATGCTGATTTACCGCTTAGGTGTGCTAGCTATGGTGATGTTTGGGGCGGTTGCGGAATTCGGACTTGTCTGGTCGCTGGCCGATCTTACGATGGGGATTATGGCACTGATCAACTTGTTCGCCATCCTGCTGCTGTCAAAAGTAGCCTATGCTGCTTTAAAAGACTATACGCGTCAGAGAAAGCAAGGAAAGGATCCTGTCTTTTATCAGGACCACCTCCCTGGTGTTGAAGGTATGGAATACTGGAGAAGAGACCAGTCATCTGAAAAAGAATCTGTTAAATAAAAGCGCCTTTAAACGGTCTTGTTGATTTTATACAGAAAAGTTCTGTGAGACTAAACGGGCTGTTTGTGACTCCTGCAGTGAGGCCGCGAACGAGCGGGTCCCATTTTCAAAAATCACATTCAAAATTAACATAGCCAATGAAAAAAGACTGCATGGAAGATCTGACTCCTTGCAGTCTTTTTAAAATGGAAACAATAGGACCTTATGATAAAGTAGTAGTAGATTTGATTACTAAAGGGTGGGCAAGATGAGCATTTTAACTGTCGAACAATTAAGTAAGAGTTACGGGGACAAAGACTTATTTAACGATTTATCATTCACTATATCTCAAGGCCAGAGAATTGGTCTTATTGGAGTCAATGGAACTGGGAAATCTACGTTATTGAAAATTATTGCCGGCTTAGAGACAGGCGATACCGGCGATAAACAGCATGCGAAGGATTTTAATATCGAATATTTGCCCCAGGAACCGCAGCTTGATGTGAATTTAACTGTATTAGAGCAAATCTATTTTGGTGATTCTGATATCATGAGGGCAATTCGTGAGTACGAAGAAGTGCTTCAGCAGCTTATGAAAGACCCTGAAAACCCTGGGATTCAGGATAAAATGCTGAAAAAGCAGCAGAAGATGGATAACACCGGGGCCTGGGAAGCGAATACAGCAGCAAAAACGATTTTGACGAAGCTTGGAATTGAATCCTTTGATCAGAAGATCCGCAATCTATCAGGCGGCCAGAAAAAGCGTGTAGCGATCGCCAAGGCACTTATCCAGCCTGCAGACCTGCTGCTTCTCGATGAGCCGACTAACCATCTCGACAATGAAACGATTGAATGGCTCGAAGAATATCTAGCCCAGTATAAAGGCGCGCTAATGGTAGTTACACACGACCGTTACTTCCTAAATAGAGTCAGCAATCTTATCTATGAACTGGACAAAGGCCGTTTATATACGTATCAGGGAAACTATGAAACCTTTTTAGAAAAGAAAGCCGAGCGTGAGGAATGGGAAAGGCAGGCAGAGCAGAAGCACCAAAATACGCTAAGAAGAGAGCTCGCCTGGTTAAAACGAGGAGCCAAAGCCAGAACTACCAAGCAAAAGGCACGCAAGCAGAGAGTAGAAGCTATGCAGGAACAAAGCTTCGAGACAGAAAAACAAAATGTGGACATGGCAATTGGTTCGACCCGTTTAGGGAATCAGGTCATTGAGTTGAAAGATATTTCTCATTCATTCGGAAGCCAGCCTATCCTCGATGATTTTAATTACCTCGTCGTTCCACAGGAGCGTATCGGAATTATCGGTCCAAACGGTTCTGGGAAAACGACACTGTTGAATATTTTGGCCGGCCGGATCACTCCTGATAGAGGGGAAGTAGCCGTCGGATCTACTGTGAAAATTGGCTATTACACGCAGGATCATGAAGATATCGATGGTTCTCTTAAAGTCATTGAGTATATAAAAGAAGCAGCTGAAGTCATTACAACAGCGGATGGTGATGAAATAACAGCAGAGCAGATGCTGGAAAGATTTTTATTTCCAAGATCCCATCAGTGGACGTATATTCACCGATTATCAGGCGGAGAAAGACGTCGCTTGTATTTACTGCGGGTACTGATGACGGAGCCGAACGTATTGTTCTTGGATGAGCCAACCAACGACTTAGATACTGAAACGTTAAGTGTTCTGGAAGATTATTTAGAACATTTTCCGGGTGTCGTCATTACTGTTTCCCACGACCGTTATTTCTTAGATCGCGTCGTTGATAAACTGCTTGCGTTTAAAGGCAGCGGATCCATTGACCGCTTCTACGGGAACTATTCGGAGTATTTAGAGCAGGTGAAAACGGATCTATCCGTAAGAGCTAAAGAAAAGCCGGTTTCATCCAATCAGGAAGTCACACGCCGCTCCAATCGAAAACGCAAGCTCTCATACCGCGAGAAACAGGAGTGGGAAACGATAGAAGACGAGATTGCTTCAATGGAGGAGCAGGTCGAAAAGCTGGATGAGCAAATGGCAGCTGCAGCTGCCGATTACAGCAAGGTCGAAGAATTATCGAAGGAAAAAGAACAGCTGGAGCAGCAGTTAGAGCAGAAAATGGAACGCTGGGAAGAGCTGTCCCTCATAGTTGAAGAGGTTGAAGAATCCTAATCACCCAAGGGAAATCCCTTGTGTTTTTATATGACTTCGGAGGAGATCGAGAGTAAGGATGCTTGCCGGTTCGTCCGAAAAAAAAGCAAGCGAACCCCCTCCCTTTTTGAGTTGAATACACACACAAATTTTGTGAAAAAAATGAAATTATGGAATAATGAGAACGGATACATCCCCTATTAGATAAAGAGGAGAGACGAAAATGATGAAGTTTCCAAGCCAGGAAAAACTGGAGAAATATGCAGAGCTTGCATTAAAAACAGGAGTTAACCTACAGAACGATCAGCGATTAATGATCAACTCCACAGTAGAAGGGGCTCCGTTCACGCGCATAGTAGCGAAGAAAGCTTATGAAATGGGCGCCAAAGATGTCTATGTCGTGTGGGCAGATGATGAATTAGCCCGTCTGCGCTATGAGCATGCAGATGTTGAAGTTTTAAAAGAAGTACCGGAGTGGCAGCGTAAGATGTTTGACTATTTCGGTGAAGAAGGCGCAGCCGTATTATCTATCCGTTCCACTGACCCAGACCTTCTAAAAGGAATTGATGCAGGAAAGGTAGCTGCTGCCAACAAAGCGAGAGCAGAAGCAATGTCTAATTTCCGCAGTTATACGATGAATGACCGGATTCAGTGGAGTATCATAAGCATTCCGATTCCTGCCTGGGCTCAAAAGATCTTTCCTAATGAGTCTGAAGAAGATTCGATTGATAAGCTGTGGGAGGAGATCTTCAGCATCGTACGCGTAGATCAGGACGATCCTGTAGCCGCATGGGAAGAGCATAATGCTACACTTGATATAGTTCGTAAATATTTAAATGACAAGCAGTATCAAAAGCTTGTATATAAAGCGCCTGGAACAGATCTTGAGGTAGAGCTTCCTAAAGGCCATATTTGGAAAGGCGGTTCTTCTCAGACAGAAAAGAAGGTCACTTTTAACCCTAACATGCCGACAGAAGAAGTATTTACGGCTCCACATAAATATGGAGTAAACGGACATGTATCAAGCACGAAACCGCTCAACTACGGCGGAAATGTCATCGACAATTTCACCCTTACCTTTAAAGATGGAAAAGTCGTTGATTTTAAAGCAGAGCAGGGAGAAGAAACGTTGCAGCACCTGCTGGATACGGATGAAGGCTCTAAACATCTTGGGGAAATGGCGCTCGTGCCTCACGAATCGCCAATCTCCCAGTCTGGCCTGATTTTCTACAACACGCTATATGACGAAAATGCTTCCTGCCACCTTGCTTTAGGAAAAGCCTATCCGAACAACGTCGAGGGCGGATCACATATGAATGAAGAAGAATTAGACCAAAACGGCGTCAACGACAGCTTAAGCCACGTAGACTTTATGATGGGTTCCGGCGAGCTGGATATTGACGGCTATTTAGAAGATGGAACAAAAGAGCCTGTCATGAGAAACGGAAGCTGGGCTATCGATTTTTAAATAAAGAAAAAAGAACTTAGGCTGACAGGCTGTCGAGATACCTTCTCGGCAGCCATATTTTTTGCTCATTTTCACTTTATTGATGAAAATGGTTAACCTTGATAAAATGCATAGCTTCATGAAGTTCAAAGCTTAGCGATTCAAGAGATTCCTGCGGAAAAACGAATGACAGAGACCACACAGCGCGGGTTTCGTGAGATCGGGCGTTCGTCAGCGTCCTGTAAGTATTCTAAAGGCTGAGAGCATTGTATTTCAGTGCTTATTCTTATGGATAGAAGCCTGGAAATAAGGGAATAGTCCTTATACAGGAAATGAGGGGAATAATATGCAAGCATATGACGCAGCCATCGTAGGCGCAGGGTTTGGGGGCCTTGCTGCCGGCGCCGAATTAAGTAAAAAAGGATATAAAATTGCTGTTTTTGAAGCTTCCAATGAACTTGGAGGAAGTGCGGGTAAATTTGTGCGGGACGGTTACCGGTTCCAATCAGGGGCTACCGTTGGAATGGGATTTGAGCCGGGAGGAGTATTTGATCGCTTCTATGAATCACTTGAATTATCAAAGCCACCGATGACCCTTCTTGACCCGATTATGGATATCCACCTTCCTGATCAGACCATTCACTACTATAAGGATTCTCACCGCTGGTATCAGGAAATTGATCTGCATTTCCCGGATGTCAAAGAGAATGTGAAAGCTTTTTATGATGAAGTATTCAAGGTCGGTGCCCTCGTTGACCGTTTAATAGAGAAGCGGCCGGTTTTTCCTCCTAAAACGATAAGTGACTTGATGATGATTCCTCCTCTACTGGACAAAGACTCCATAAAACTTCTGCCGTTTATGACCCAGACGGTCTATCATCGCCTTAGAAAATACGGTCTCGAAAAGCATAAGCTGTTTCTCACTTTTTTAAATGGAGAATTGATGGACAGTGTTCAGACGAGTGTAGAATACTGCCCGGCATTTTTAGGGTATACGGCTCTGCAGACCTTTCATAAAGGAGCCTTTGCCGTGCACGGCGGTCTTGCGGTCATTGCAGAACAATGGGGTGAATTTATTAAGCAGCAGGGAAGTGATGTATTTAAAAGACACCCTGTATTTGAAGTATCAAAGGAAGGGGACACCTTCAAGCTGTCCACAAAAAGAAATCAGGCGTTCTATAGTAAACGGGTGATTTTAAATAATTCCGTTCATAACTTTCCTTCTGTCGTCAATGATGAATTGCTGAAGCGGGCGTATGTGAGAAAAAGCAAAGAGCAGGAGCGGAAAGCATGGGGAGCGTTTATCATTCATGGCGGTGTAAAAGAGAAAGTCTTTAAAAATACGGACAGCCTTTATCATCAATTTATTGACCCAGATAACTCTGAAGCATTACACGATGGAGGCCAATTCTTGCTGTCACTTTCAAGCAGGGGAGATACAACAATGGCACCAGAAGGCATGCGTTCCTTTACGTTATCGACCCATACGGTTATTGAGAAGTGGTGGGAGAGACAGGAATATGACAACAATAAGCAAGCGATGACTGATAATCTGCTTTCTACGGTTAATCATTATTTTGATGGATTTACTGACAGCTTGGATCTCGTCCTGCCAGGGACACCGGTTACTTTTCAGAAATGGTTAAGACGGGATCAGGGAAAAGTCGGAGGGTATGCACCTGATGGCCGCTTCAGCTGGCTGCGCAGTTATTCCGCCCGTACTGGAATTCCTGACCTTTATCAATGTGGGGATACGGTTTTCCCGGGGGCCGGGACGCTTGGAGTTACTTTATCAGGACTCATAGCAGCGAGGTTAATTACAAAAGATTGAGGAATGATAAAAAGGGTATATAAGTGTTAACCAGATATTAAAGGAGGAGCGATCATGACAGGTATTGAGGGTGAACTGCCGGGTTTTCAATCAAACCCTAATGATATAGGAAAATGCAGCAGCTGTGGAATCATCTTGAGATCACGTCATGAGAAGGAAGTTATGATGTGTAAGGATTGTCAGAATCGTCATAGAGACCGTGAAGATATTGTGGGTAAAGATAAGAAATAAAGAGATCAGTCAGGAAATATACGTAAAGGCCCCAGGGGCTAACCCAGGGCCTTTTTGTATGGGGAAATATTGTTTCTTTACATAATAGGCAAAAGAATGATAGGGTAAGCAATTGTGTGAAAAAGAAAAAAAGGAGTGCCATATGAATAAAAATCAAAGCAGTCGAGTAGACTGGCCTGTCTTTATAATTAGTGGAGGGGCTTTAATTCTGTTCGTTATTTTTGCTCTTATTAATATTACATGGATTGAAAATTTTGTTAATCAAACGTTCGCTTGGTCAGCTAAATACTTCGGAGGATTCTGGCAGCTGCTAATGCTTGCCACCTTCCTGGTAGGGATTTGGCTTGCTTTCTCCAAGTATGGAAAAATCAGAATGGGAAATTTGGAAAAACCGGAGCTCAGCCTGTATAAGTGGCTGTCTATTATTATGGCCACACTGCTGGCCGGCGGTGGTGTGTTCTGGGCTGCAGGAGAGCCAATGTACCACTTCCTTACTGTTCCACCATACCTTTCTCACAGAGGAATCGAAGCAGGAACAGCAGCTGCTGTAAACCCTGCCTTAGCTCAAAGCTTTATGCACTGGGGATTTTTAGCCTGGGCGATCCTCGGAACCATTAGTGCGGTAATTATGATGTATGGGCATTATCAAAAAGGAATGCCGTTAAAGCCACGTACACTTCTCTACCCGATTTTTGGTGAAAAGCTGCGTAACAGCTGGCTTGGTACATTGGTAGATGCTTTTTGTATAATTGCGGTTGCTGCAGGTACCATTGGGCCGATCGGTTTTCTTGGACTTCAGGCAAGTTACGGATTACAGGAGTTAATGGGGATTCCAGATACGTTCAGCACCCAGTTTTCCATCATTTTTGCTGTCGTCCTGATTTCTACGGTTTCCGCAATTTCTGGTCTATATAAAGGAATTCAGCTGTTGAGCAGTTTCAATGTTCGCTTAGCTATAGGATTAATGGTGTTTATCTTGATTGTCGGTCCAGGAGGATTTATCGTTAACCATTTCATATCTTCCTTTGGTTTATATGTAGATCAATTTATTCCGATGAGTACGTACCGTGGAGATGCAGACTGGCTTTCATTATGGACGGTCTTCTTCTGGGGATGGTTCATTGGATATGGTCCGATGATGGCTATTTTAGTAAGCCGCATTTCCCGCGGAAGAACGATACGCGAAATTATTGTCGCAGTATCCATCTTTGCACCAGTTATTTCTGCCTTCTGGTTCACAATTCTCGGAGGTTCCGGAATTTTCTTCGAATTGCAGAACCCAGGGTCGGTATCAGAGGCATTAAATGCAGCAGGTAATCATGCGGCTATGTTTGCGATTACGGAACAGTTCCCTCTGGCTTCCATTATCTCGCCGTTGTTCTTAGTGCTGACGGTTTTATTTGTTGTAACTACAAGTGACTCTATGTCTTATACAATCGCTATGGCAGTCATAGGCGAAGGAAATCCGAAAAAATGGCTGCGCATTTTCTGGTCAGTGATTATGGGGTCGATTGCCGCAATTCTTCTTGTTACGGGAGACAGCGGAATTACCCAGCTGCAGAACTTTATCGTCGTAACGGCTGTGCCGGTATCCCTGATCTTACTTCCTACGATCTGGCTGGCTCCCCGCGTGGCAAAACAAATGTGGACGGAACAGTATAAAAAATAAGGACTGGTCTCATAAGTCCGAAAAGAAAACCCTCGAAGAGAATGAAATTTCTCCAAGGGTTTTTTCTTTTGTGTTCTTTTTTTAACAACTGAGGCTGATCAGACCGTGGAGAGCGAGTCGTTTTCCCGTCTGCCCAAAGTGTAGGGATGATGTGGAGACCTCCTTAGCTTTGTTTAAGAACGGCTCTTACAGGACTCCCGTCCGCTTCTTCCATTTTTAAAGGAAAGGCAGTCAGCTCATAGACTCCCGGAGCTACATGATCAAGCACCAATCCTTCAAGAATGAAAATATCAGCTGCGTATAAGCTGTGGTGTCCCGGCAGCTCTTTACTTGTTTCTGGATCTACCGATGGAGTATCCACTCCAATAAGGTGAATCCCTTTTTCCTTTAAGAAAAGACCGGTGTCTTCACCAATCACTGTATAGGATGGGGGGAACTGCTTGCGGTCTTTCCAGCTTAATGTTCGAAATAACAACTTTTCGACACCGTTAAAATCAAACGGCTCAAGATCATCGGCAGTGATTACATCTTTACCTTCCATATTGAGCACAAGTGCGTTTCCGGCAAACCGGTCAAGCGGGAGGGCGGCCGCTTTTTCTCCATCATTATCATAATGAAAAGGGGCATCCACGTGTGTGCCTATATGGTTGCTCGCTTGAAACTGGCCGACATTCACGGAGCCTGTATCTTCCATACCCCAAGTTAATTTATATTGAAAAGGTTCATCGCCAGGCCAGGGGGGAGTGCCGCTGTTAAGAGTCATAGAAATATCGATCCACTTCATCGTTTTCCTCCTTATGCTATAATGTCGCGTTCATTTTTAAACTGCTTGTACTTTTTCTGTTCCATAATATCTTTTAAAATCATTACCGTGTCATAGACGTCTTCATAGGAAACGTAAAGAGCGATAGGCGCCAGTCTTATGACATTTGGTGAACGGAAATCAGGAATAACGCCTTCCTGTTTGAGCGCCTTACAAATACTCGCGGCTTGCGGGTGGACCAGGCTTACGTGGCCGCCGCGTGCATCATCATTAACCGGATTGGCAATGGAAAACGTATCTTCCGGCAGGTGATCTTGGATTAGATCCATCAGAAGACGGGTTAATTTCAGCGATTTTTCCCTAAGGGTTTCAATTCCTGCTTCATTAAATATTTCCAGCGAGCCAAGCAGCGGAGCAGAGCTTAATATGTGCGGCGTGCCGATTTGAAAGGCGCCTGCTGTGTCTGCTGGTGTTAAATCATGATCCATATCAAATTGCTTATCTTTGCTGGAGCTGAACCAGCCGGCCAGTCCCGGTTTTTGGCCGAGGTGTTTTTCATGGACAAACAATCCTCCAACACCGCCAGGTCCGCTGTTTAAGTATTTATACGTACACCATACCGCAAAGTCGACATTCCAATCGTGAAGCTCGTGAGGCAGGGATCCAATCGAATGAGCTAAATCAAACCCTGTAATGATGCCGTGGGCATGAGCTGCATCAGTCAGCTTCTTCATATCTAACAGCTGGCCGCTTCTATATAGAACAGAAGGAAGCAGCATGACGGCGACTTCATCATTCATTTGTTGAATAATCTCGTCCTCACTGAGAGTATAGCCATCCTCGCTGCCAACCTGGATAAGGTGATTTTCAGGTGAATAGCCGTGAAGCTCAAGCTGGCTTTTGATGGCATATATATCTGATGGGAAATTGAGCGCATCCGATAATATTTTCGTCCGCCTGCCTTTTGGCTTGTAAAAGGTAGCCAGAAGCTGATGCAGGTTTGTCGTAATAGATCCTGTATTAATTACTTCATGAGCATGAGCTCCCACTAAGGGGGCTGTCATTTCGCCGATTTTCTCCGACATATAATACCAAGGCTGCTTTCCGGACATCCACCCTTCGATGCCATGCTCTTTCCAGTCTTCAATAGAAGTGAGTACAGCTTTTTCAGCTCTTTTTGACAGCAGTCCTAACGAATTACCATCCATATAATATGTGCCTTCCTGAATATAAAACTCATCCTTAAATGAGCGGAGTTTGTCTCGTTCATCAAGCCTTAAGATTTCATGTCTATCCATTCCATCCCCTCCTATGTTTATTATAAAGTAAAAACGGCGTGTGAAAATAATATAAAAGAAAAGTCGGTTTTTTTCAGGATACCCATCGCAGAAAAAGACTTTGTTTTTTTTTGAGGGCTTAATTAATCGAACTTCCTAGTTACTACAGCCTTCTTGCGAAAATCGCGCTTGCCTTGGATCACTCCTTTGTAGTGCAGGAGTCTCGCGGTATTAGCACAGGTACTAAAAAAGGTCTTCTTATCTGATGCTGGCTGGGATTAGGGGATTTTCTTCACGTTCTGACGGAATGTTCTATAACGAATTTCCGAATCTTTTAAAAGGAAAAAGAAAAAGCCGAGTGATCCGCCCGGCTTTTCATTATTCCATATATCCGTGTTTTACTAATACGGCTTTAACCATTCGATAGGTATAGTCTTCGGGTAAAGCTTCTTTTAATGGCTTCAGCCTTTTTTCATCCATTTTACTACGGGCCATTAGTACAGCTTCTTCCTGGTCGGGAGAGAACCATTCATCCCAATCGACGTCAGCACCTTCTTTCATGCAGCGAAAGATGTGTTTCTCAATCGTTTGGACACTCATCTCTCTCTTATCAGCAATTTCCTCAATCGTTAATTCGTCCTCTTTCCAAAGCTTAAAGGAAATCTCATGACTTGGACCTTCACCCGTGTCTTTAGATGGCCTCTTTTTAAAGACAGGCTGCGATTGAGGGGAGGGGCGGTCTCCAGCTTCTTCGGCCCATGGAATCAGTATTTCGAGAAAGCTTTCTCCATACTGTTCAAACTTTTGTTCCCCGACCCCTTTAATGTTAAGCATTTCTTCACGATTTTTCGGCAGGTAAATGGTAAATTCCTTTAAAGTGGCATCGGAGAAAATGACGTAAGGGGGCAGGTTGTTTTCTTCGGCAATTTGTTTTCTTAAGTTTCGAAGCTCTTCAAATTGCGCCTCATTATAATCCGTTTCCTGATGAGAAGTCGTCGATTCAACAAGCATGCGCACCTCTCGTTCTCCTTTTAAAACGGCAACCGATTCCTCGGTCAGCTGTAAAGTCGGATAGCGTCCCTGGCCAGGACTCAAAAGCCCTTCTGCAGTAAGGAAGCTGATGAACTGGGTCAGCTGCTTTTCCGTGTAGTGGGATAAAATACCGTAAGTAGAAAGCATGTGAAATCTAAACTGTTTCACGCGCTGGTCAGACGATCCGCGCAGAACTTTAGCGGTTAGTCCTGACCCGAATTTCTCGCCCATTCGCTTCACGCATGACAACACCATTTGCGCTTCCCGGGTCATATCTTCATCTTCGCCTTCATGTAAACAGTTGGAGCACTTTCCGCAGGCTTCGTAGTGATAAGGATCCTTAAAGTAATCAAGAATGTATTCCTGCAGGCACATATGGGTGTGACAGTAATTTACCATTGATTGGAGTTTTCCGTACTCGTCCTGTTTCTTTTCATCATCCATCATCGATTGATCAATTAAGAAGCGCTGAAGGTGAATATCCTGGCCGGAAAATAATAAAACACAGTCTCCGTTTTCACCATCACGGCCGGCACGGCCGGCTTCCTGGTAATAGGCTTCTAAATTCATCGGCATTGAGTAGTGAACCACATAGCGTACGTTTGATTTATCGATTCCCATCCCAAATGCATTGGTGGCTACAATTGTCGTAATTTCATCTTGAACAAACTGGCTTTGGGATTTTTGCCTCTGCTGCTCACTCATGCCTGCGTGATACTTGCCAATCGAATATCCCTTTTTCTCTAGAAAGTTCTGCAGGAAATCGGCATCTTTACGTGTGGATGTATAAATAATGCCGGCATCATTCGGCCGCTGTTTTAAATATTCCAGTAAAAATTCACGCTTGTCCCGGCCTTTTATAATGCGAAACGAAAGATTATCTCGTGCAAAGCCGGTATTAACGACAGATTGATCGGATACGCCGATTAACTTCTGAATGTCGGCAATGACCTCTTTAGTAGCTGTTGCTGTTAATCCCATCACTACAGGGAGGTTGGGAATCTTATAAAGGGTAGGGACGATTGACCGGTAGCTGGGCCTGAAATCGTGTCCCCACTGGGAAATACAGTGAGCCTCGTCAAAAGCGACCAGGGAAAGATTGATTCGTTTTAGTGTAGAAAGGAACCCGCCTGAATCAAACCGTTCAGGAGCTACATAAACAAACTTATAGCGGCCCTTTTCAATATCGATCATTCGCTGCTGCTGTTCTTCAAACGACAGGGAGCTGTTAATATAAGTGGCAGCGATGCCATAGGAAATAAGAGCATCCACCTGGTCTTTCATTAAAGATATTAAAGGAGAAATTATAACAGCCGTGCCTTTAAGAGTTAATGCGGGGATCTGATAACATAACGATTTCCCGCCACCTGTAGGCATAACGGCCAGAGTGTTTTTCTGCTCAAAGACGTTCTGAATAACCTCTTCCTGTCCAGGACGGAAAGAAGGGTATCCATAATAATCCTGAAGTATTTGCTGAGCTTGTTCTATCATCGGTGATCATCCTTTATTCATGCTCCCCTTATCGTATCATGTTTCAAATCAATAGAGAGGGGAAAATTATGTAGACGATTTACTTTAAAGGAGTGGTTTTATGAAAGCCATTGTTATAGAGCAGTATGGAGGATCGGATCAGTTGAAAGAAAAGGACATGCCGATTCCTGAAATAGAAGAAAGCCAGGTGCTGGTGGAGTTATATGCAACTTCCATTAACCCAATCGACTGGAAATTAAGAGAAGGATATTTACAGGAAAAGTTAGATTTTGAATTTCCGATTATATTAGGCTGGGATGCCGCAGGGATTGTGAAAAAGACCGGCTCGAAAGTCAGCAAATTTAAAGAAGGAGACCGTGTCTTCTCCCGTCCTGAACTATCTCGACTTGGGACTTATGCCGAGTATGCCGCGATTGACGAGCATGTACTGACACATCTTCCGGAGGAAATCTCCTATGAACAGGCTGCTGCTGTGCCTTTGGCCGGTCTGACAGCCCGTCAGTGTTTAGTAGACGCTGCCGGCATAGAAGAAGGGGATAAAGTTCTCGTTCACGCCGGTTCAGGCGGAGTAGGGCATTATGCGATTCAAATCGCTAAATCGTTTGGAGCTTACGTTGCGGCCACGGCCAGCGGAAAGAATCAGGACTGGGTCGAAAAATTAGGTGTCGATCGATTTATCAATTATAAAGAAGAAAATTTTGAAGAAGTATTAGATGACTTCGACATTGTTCTTGATACGCTTGGCGGAGATATTCAGGAAAAAAGCTATAAGGTTCTAAGAGAAGGAGGACGAATGGTTTCAATCGTTCAGCCTCCTGAACAGGAAACGGCTGATAAGCACGGGGTGAAAGGTGAGTTTGTCTGGCTCGAACCAGATGGAGAAAAACTGGCCCAGCTGGCAAATCTAATGATCAAAGGTGAATTAACTTCTAAGATTGAAAACACCTATCCATTAAGTGAAGAAGGCTTGCGAAAAGCCCATGAAGTCAGTGAAAGCCACCATGCAGCCGGTAAAATTGTCATAAAGATAAAAGGGTAAGCAGGCACTTATGCTCTCAATTTTGAAGAGGGCATAAGTGTTTTATTTAATATTTGGCACTTTTAAACACTTTGTTGATATTATTTAGAAAAAGCAAGGGGTTCTGCAAGACTTCTGCTAATAAAAGACGGCCTGTAACCCTGCATAGAGGTCACGATCGTAGAGAAGCAGGAACCGGGATTAAGTTCGGTACATCCTTTACCGATATCGAATGACTCCACATGATGTGGTGACGCTTAAAAACGAGCAGACTCTCCATTATATGGCAAATATTTAATAATTTTTTGACTATTCTATAATTTTGAGGGTATAGTTTTTACATAGCAGTCTCGAGAGGGGAGAGTATCCATGTTGAAAAATTATCAAACAGGGTCTTTTTTCGATGAAATGATGAATCAAGAGGGTAAGCCGAAAAATCATTATGAGTCTTTTTATAAGTTAATTGCCGATACTTCTGAAGATGAGTTAAGAGAAAAACATGAGACTGCGCAGCTAAGCTTTTTGAGGCAGGGGATAACGTTTACGGTTTACAGTGACGAAGGTGGAACGGAACGAACGATGCCTTTTGATTTCGTGCCGATTATCATTCCGGAAGAACAGTGGAAGACGATTGAAAAAGGCATGGAACAAAGAATGAAAGCTTTAAACTGCTTTTTGGATGATATTTATAAAGATCAAGAGATTGTGAAGGATGGAATTATCCCTGAAGAACTCATTAGGGACAACCCTTATTATTACGAAAAACAGGTGTCCGGATTAGAAATCCCATTGAATAATCATATTTTCTTAGCGGGTATTGATCTGATTCGGGATGAGCATGGAGAATATCGTGTCCTCGAAGATAACTTACGCAACCCATCCGGCATGTCGTACGTTTTTCAAAATCGCTATGTTATGAGACAAGTTTATCCTGAACTGTTCTTCCAGCATTCGGTTCAGTCATTAGAAATTCAATTTAAAGAGCTTCATGGTGCATTGCTCAGTCATGCTCCCGACCATACGAACTCCCCACAGCCTTGTGCAGTCCTGCTGACGCCGGGAATGTACAATTCGGCTTATTATGACCACGTGTTTTTAGCTCAGCAGATGGGCATAGAATTAGTAGAAGGACGAGATCTGGTTGTTAAAGATGATATCGTTTACATGAAAACGATACGTGGATTAAAACGCGTCGATATTATATACCGCCGGATCGATGATGACTTTTTAGACCCGGAAGCTTTCCGTCCGGATTCGGCTTTAGGAGTATCGGGACTTTTGCGGGCTTATCGTAAAGGGAATGTAGCAATATTAAACGGAATTGGGAATGGAGTGGCCGATGATAAGGCGATGTACGCTTACGTTCCACAAATGATTCAGTACTACTTGAACGAAGATCCGATTATTAAAAATGTAGATACTTACTTTCTTCGCGACCCCGAACAGTTAGAATATGTAATTGAAAATCTCGAAAAGCTTGTCGTTAAGAATGTGGGAGCTTCGGGGGGCTACGATATGCTGATTGGTCCGCACTCTACGGAGGAGGAGCGAAGCATGTTCCGCAGAAAGATCATCGAGACGCCAAATCAGTATATTGCCCAGCCGACGATTAAATTGTCTAGAGCCCCTGCCTTTCAAAAAGGAGAATTCTATCCTTGTCACGTGGATTTACGTGTTTTCGTTATGAATGGTGAGAAAACGCATGTCCTTCCTGGCGGACTATCGCGGGTAGCTCTGAAAAAAGGTTCTCTAGTTGTTAATTCTTCCCAAGGCGGCGGAGGAAAAGATACATGGGTCCTAACAGAAGGGGGAAATGGCCATGCTTAGCCGGGTAGCCGACTCATTATACTGGATGTCGAGAAATATTGAGCGTTCAGAAAACAATGCTAGAATCTTAAGCGCCCAGATGATTCATATGCTTGAGGCTTCCGATCAGAATGTATTGGACCGGGACTGGGAAGAGATTCTTGAAATCTGTGCTTCCAAACAGGATTATTATAATCATTACGTACGTCTGAACAGGGATACGATCCTTCAGTATCTTACGTTAAGCCCGATGAATAACAATGCCCTGCAGAATACGGTTAACTTTGCCAGGGAAAACGCCCGCGCCACCCGTGATATTATTCCGGACGAATTATGGCAGATGATTAACCGTTTTTATTTGGAGAAGCAGAGCCAGGTCGATCAGCCGTTTACTCCTCCTGTTATTCAGAGCCACTTAAAAGATGTCATCACTATGTCGATGACGTGTCAGGGAATTATCGAATCTACCATGACACGCGGCACCCCTTATGCTTTTATTAAGATCGGTAAATGGATAGAGCGTGCAGAGAAAACGGCACGCATTTTAAACGTTATTTGTGAAAAAACTCTGCGGGAGAAGAATAGTACAGACTCTCAATCGTATTATTACTGGCTGACGGCTTTGCAAATTGTCAATGGCTACGATTCATTTATAAAAGACCACCCGCCGACAATGAACCCGCAGGAAGTTCTGACTTTTCTTATTGAAGAAGAAAAATTTCCTCGTTCTATTCGCTATTGTGTAGATCATATTTTAGAAACAATTCATAATCTAGAAGCAGGCAAGAGGTCTCATTATTCAGAGGACTTATTCCAGCTGTTAACGGACATTAAGGCAGAAATTAACGATACAGATATTTCAGGTATGTCGATGGAAGAGCTAATGGTCTTTCTTGATAGATTCCAGGACAATTGCCACCAGCTCAGCCGTGTCTTCTCGATGACCTATTATTTAGTCAATCCTGTACGTGCTACTCAATCGTAGGGGAAGAAGGAGAGTAAGTCTATGAAGTACCAAATTGAGCACACAAACTGGTTCCACTATGAAACTCTCGTTGACCAAAGTATGAATGATATTCGACTTAAGCCGAGGAACGATGAGTGTCAGAGGCTGTTGTCGTATCGAACAGAGGTCACTCCTGTTTCTACCACAAAGGAGCATACAGACATCTGGGGAAATCACGTGGAATCATTCTTTATTGCTCACAAGCACAATGAATTAATTGTAAAGACGAATTCTGTAGTCAGCATACAGAAAAGCCCGCTGATCTATATGCTGAAGTACACGGATCAAATGCGCCGTATCTTTAACTCCCAGCTATTTAATGATCACTATCTGCATTATATAAATGAGTCGCCGTATACCTTTTTATATAAAGAACAGGTAGATGAAATTGTTCAGGCTGTTGGGGGAGAAGTGGGTGATCCCCTTCAGTTTGCCTTAGACCTTATGGGTTATTTAAATGGTTCGATTGCTTATGACGGTACTGCTACTCACGTAGGAACGAAAGCTTTTGAATCATGGCCTTTAAAAGCGGGTGTCTGCCAGGATTATGCTCATGTCATGCTTGGGGTGCTTCGGGCGAAGGGGATTCCAGCAAGGTATGTCAGCGGCTACTTATATGTAGGCGAAGACTCCGCATTAGTCGGTGATGCAGCGACTCACGCCTGGGTAGAAGTTATGGTTCCTGGTATTGGATGGCTCGGCTTAGATCCCACGAATAATGTAGAAGCGCTGGAGAATCACATTCGCATCGGCACCGGCCGGGATTATGCAGATGTCAGCCCACTTCAGGGTGTTTATAGAGGAGGCGGGCAGAAGTCTGATGTTAAGGTAAGTGTTACTCTCTTAGAACAGTAAAACAAAAAGAAGGGGATCGGTAGTGACCCCTAAAAGTTAGAGTTTTTATTATGCAGCTGATTGGCTGGTTTGAGTTCGGTATTGTATGGGACTTAAACCAGCCAATTTTGCTTTTACGCGTTCATGATTATAGTAGTCCACGTAGACCTCGAGCTTTCTTTTAAGCGCTTCATAAGAAACCAGTTCTTCTCCGTAATACATTTCTTGTTTGAGGATCCCGAAAAAATTCTCCATGGCCGCATTATCTGCGCAGTTTGCTTTCCTGGACATACTTTGAAAGATTTGATGTTTCTTTAATGTTTTCACCCACGTGTTGTGTTGATAATGCCAGCCTTGATCGGAGTGGATGGTTGTCCGGTATTCGGCTTCCGTTTGAATGGTATCCAGCCGAATGGGCGTATGGAACCTGCGTTTTAATCGATTATGAGCCACTTTCCCGACCGTACCTTTGTACGATTTATACCGGGATTTACGGGTGGATTTTTCACATATCAATCCGAGCGTACTCATGATCCGTTGAACTTTTTTATGGTTGATGATATACCCCTGGTTTCTAAGTTCGAAGGAAATGCGGCGATAGCCATAGGTTCCGTTGTGCTTATGGAAGAGGTTCGTAATCATTTCTTTCCACTCTTTATTCGGATCTTCCTTCTTGAACTGCTTTCTCTGGTAATGATAAGTGGCTTCAGGAATGTCCACTCTTCGTAAGGCATCTTTTAATTTGAATCCTTCTTTTTTGAGTTCGAATACCAGCGCTGTTTGTGCTTTCGAGATAGGCATTCGGATTCTCCTGAAAAGCTTTTAACTTTTTTAGATAGGAATTCTCTAAACGCAGGAGTTCATTTTCACGTTCTAATTGTTCTTCACGAGTTAATTCTTTAGCTGATTTGGTTGACTTTTTCTTATGATTTTTTGACATAGAGGGCCGTCCTTTCGCTTTTTCTTGGAGGCCTCCGATCCCTTCCTTCCGAAAAATGTTGGACCAGTTCGCAATTAACGCAGGGTTGTTCAATTGGAAGGCAATCGCAGTCTCCTGATGAGAAGCGCCTGTCTGTTTCATAAAGTTTAATACATCCAGCTTGAATTGGACAGGGTAGACTTGTTTCGAATGCTTCCTTTTTAAACCTTCTTCTCCGAAGGCTTGATAAGCACGAACCCAGCGTAAAATTTGAACATCACTAGGGATCGAGTACTTCTTAGCTAATAAAGCGTACCCTAGATGACCTTGGAAGTACTCCGTTACCACCTGTAATTTAAATTTCTCACTATACTTTGACATACAAAAACACCCCGGTAGTTAGATTATTAACTCTAACTTCCGGGGTGCACTACCTTCCCGGCTTGGGAACCCCTTCTTTTTTAATAATTGGTTTAATTTAAATGACGTTGTAGAGTAAAAGGGAATTTGCGAGACTCCTGTGAAAAAAGCGTTCATCCACGGAAAGCGAGTGAATTCCCTGAAAATCAACAGTGAAATTTAATTAGAGCTATTAATTTTGATACCGTTCACTAGTGCGGGGTGCTTTAAAGTAGGAAATCCCCCATCCAGCAAGTCCCCCAATCAGTGCAGGAACAATCCAGCTTAAGCTGAAATCAGAAAACGGAAGGGACATAATTAATGGTTCTGCAAAACTCATAGTAAGACCAAATTCAACCAAACCGTCATACAGGCTTACGACAGCTGTTAAGAGAACAGCCCCGCGGTATACATAAGGCGAATGGTTAAATAATTTTCCGATAAACGTAAGAATGACGAGCACAATCGTAATTGGATAAAGGAAAACAAGAACAGGAACAGAGTAAGCAATGATCTCGTTCAAACCTAGGTTGGATACCGCAAAACTTACGATAGTAATCAGTGTAATGACAGCTTTATAAGATAGCTGTGGAAATCTCTTAGAGAAGAACTGGCCGCAGGCTACGGTCAGCCCTACACATGTTGTAAAGCACGCAAGCAGCACAATGACGCCAATAAGCAAAGTTCCGACGTTTCCATACATCAGGCTGGCAGCCGCAGAAAGGACAGCACTCCCGCTTTCATAGGTCCCCTCAGATGCCATTTTGGCACCGATCCATCCAATACAAATATATACAGAAGCGAGACCGAGTGCTGTTACAAAGCCGGCTTGCAGAGAACGGTACGTAATTTCTTTTGGATCAGTAACTCCCCGCTCTTTCAATGCTGTAATGACAATGATTCCAAACGCTAGCGCCGCAATCGCATCCATTGTTAAATAACCTTCAATGAATCCTGCGGAAAATGGCTGAGCACTGTATTTTTCAACAGGCGGCTGGACTTCTCCGTTCAATAGAAAAAAGCTGCCGACGACTAAGCTGATAATCGCAAGGAACAGAGCGGGAGTTAGATATTGACCCACTGTGTCAACAAGCTTGCTCGGGTTTAAACTTGTAATAAAGACGAGAACGAAGAATATAACGGTAAAGACCAATAGCCCTAAACCGTTAATACCTCCGATCCACGGAGCGACACCCATTTCAAATCCAACGTTGGCGGCTCTTGGAATTCCAAAGAACGGACCGATCGCCAGATAAATAATAGATGTAAAAATAACAGCGAACATAGGGTGGACTCTTCCGGCTAATTCGATCGCTCCATTTTTCACGAGTGATATGGCGGCAACTGTAACAATTGGCAGCCCTACACCGGTTAAGACGAAGCCAATAATGGCCGGCCAATACAAGGTTCCGGCCTCCATCCCTAAAGTAACCGGGTATATTAAGTTACCTGCTCCAAAAAATAAAGCAAACAGCATGAAGCCGATAAAGACTGTATCTCTTTTTTGCATAAAGCATTACTCCTCAAATGATAGTCATTCTTTTGTTAAGAACTTCTCAGAGACGCTTAAAGAAGTCATTAAATTCCATAAAAAACCTGCCATCAACATTTGTCACAGGCGTAATCGTACCAATGTCAAAAAATTATGTCAACGTATTTTTTAGTAAATTTCGAAAAAGTGGTTTAGTACTTTTTGGAAGGTGTATTATAAGGAAAACATATTGCCCAATCAATATGATTTACATTGCCTCAAAGCGTCTATAGAATATTGACATATGATGAAGATTTAAATAGGAGAGTAGGTTCTTTTTATGATAGATTCGCTATTATTGAATTTAACATTGATAGGGCTTCTGGGAGTGGGTTCTCAGTGGCTGGCCTGGCGGTTTCGGCTGCCGGCTATTGTGATTATGTCGATTGCCGGGCTTTTAGCCGGTCCGATTATTGGATTAATTGATCCACAGGCAGATTTTGGAGAACTCTATCGTCCGATTATATCTTTAGCTGTAGCGGTGATATTATTCGAAGGCAGCTTAAATCTGGACGTTAAAGAAGTAAAAGGTTTAGGGCGTCCTGTGTTTCGAATCGTCACGGTTGGAGCGTTTATCAGCTGGATTTTAGGGTCGTTTGCCGCTCACTATGTGGCAGGTCTGTCATGGGCGGTCGCTTTTGTAATTGGAGGGCTGTTTATCGTAACAGGTCCTACTGTCATTCTTCCTTTATTAAGGCAGGCCAAATTAAAGCCGAGACCTGCTAAGATCTTAAAGTGGGAAGGTATTATTATCGACCCGATTGGAGCTCTTTTAGCTGTATTTGCTTTTGAGATTATTGAGTTTCTCATCGGTCATAATGGAACGATCTCGTCTCTCGTCACCTTTTTCCTGGCTTCTATCTTTGCTGTCCTGTTAGGTTACGGATTAGGAAAAGGGATTGGTATTATGTTCGAGCGTGGGTATATTCCTGAGTTTCTTAAGTCTCCAGTTGTGTTTGCGGCTGTTATCCTGTGCTTTACACTGGCAGATGAAGTCACTCACGAAACTGGCCTGTTATCGGTAACAGCGATGGGGATGACGCTGGCCAATATGCATATCTCTTCCATATCAGATATGCGTCACTTTAAAGAGAATATCTCTCTCTTGTTTATATCCACTATTTTCGTGATGCTGACCGCTTCATTGAATAGAGAAACGCTTCTTGAAATATTTAATCCACAGATCATTGGCTTTGTACTGCTCATGCTGTTTATTGTCCGCCCGCTGTCCATCTTTGTATCGACATGGCGAACCGATCTTTCCAAGTCGGAGAAGCTGCTGGTGAGCTGGATCGCTCCAAGAGGAATTGTGGCTCTTACGGTAGCTGGTTATTTTGCAAATGTACTGCTGGATGCCGGGTTTGAAGATGCTTCTATTTTGATATCTTTAACCTTTGCTCTAGTATTCACTACAGTAGTCGCCCATGGCTTTTCTATCGGATGGCTTTCGAAAAAGCTCGGCCTGTCAATGGAAGGGCCTCCTGGAGTGTTAGTAGTAGGAGGGAGTCCATTTACAACCGGGCTGGCCAGTGTACTTGAAGAGTTAAAAGTACCTGTTATGATAAGCGATTCTTCCTGGGAGAGGCTGGCGAACGCCAGATCGAAAGGTTTAAAGACCTACCATGGGGAGATCTTATCCGAGCAGACGGAATATCATCTCGAAATGACCCCGTACGAATATATGGTGGCAGCGACCGAGTACGATTCCTACAACGCCCTTGTCTGTACAACGTTTGTACCCGAGTTTGGCCGCAGCAATCTCTATCAGCTGAGTTTAAGAAAACAGCAGCAGGGAGATAACTTAGAAGATCTCGGCCGTACGATCGGCGGTAAAGTATTAATTGGACAATCGGCTTCCTGGGAAGAATTAAATCGTCTTATTAAAATGGGATATATATTCAGGAAGACAACGATAACCGAACAGTTTAAGTATATGGATTATTTAAAGAATATGAATGAAGGGGCCATGATGGTTTTTGTCAGAAAACCTTCTAAGAAAATTGAGTTCTTTAGCAATGAAAGCCAGCCGAAAGTGGAGACGGGAGATGTTATTGTGTCTCTAACTCCGCCGAATAAAGAAAAAGAAAAAATTCGGGAAAAGCTGGAAAACCAGAGGAATGGGAAGAAGTAGAAAAAAGGTAAAAATGCTACTTCTCCCAGCTAGGAGAAGGCTAAAAAGCGTCACGATCCATGATCGTGACGCTTTTTTATTCTGGTGCTTTTGCCAGCTGCTGTTTTAAATCTTTTAATTGATCTTCCATCTGGGCGAGCTGTTTTTCGGCATTTTCCACGTTACCGCCGGCGGCGTCCAGTTTTTCTAGATCCCCTTGAATGCGTATATAATCTGATTTCAGAAACGCGATTTCATCTCTTATTTCCTGTTTGGTCATCGTCATCACTCCTTTAGTAACTATTGTAGAGGAATAGCGATAGTCCAACAATGGTTTGAAAATTCTGAATAAAGCATGGTGAAATATATCTAATGGTACTAGAGAGAGAGGCATTTTGATGAATATAGCTCAGTTTAAAGATATTCACCAATTTAAAATAAACACACATCCACTACTTTTAGAAAAAGAATCAGAGAATAATCTGCCTTTAGGAATATTAGGGGAACTTTCCAATAATCCTTCCCGTTATCATCATCAGGAGACCTTATTGACAGTTGAAGAAAACAGCCAGCCTCATTATTTAACGATGAGGACCCCACCGCATTTGTGGATCCTTCCATCAGTTTCCGGTGTTTCAAGAGAGGCAATAAAAGTGTTAGCTGATTATCTTTATAAAAATGGCCAAGACGTTCCTGGAGTTTTAGGTGCTGCTCATATCGTCAATTGGTTTGTGGAAGAATGGACGAAGCGAACGGGCAGGAGAGCAGAGCTTCACATGAAGCAGGCTATTTATGAGTTGGAGCAAGTGAATAAAGAAAAGAAGGGAGATGGTAAGCTGGCCGTCGCAAAGAGCAGTGATCTTAACTGGATCTCTGAATGGTTTGAGCAGTTCTATAAAGAGGCTCAGGAATTATCCCAGGTACCCTATGCGAAGCAGACAGCCAAAAGATTACTAGATGCGCAAAAGGTGTATGTTTATCAGGTTAACGGGAAAAATGTATCCATGGTTTGTCACAGCCGTTCTACGATCAATGGAGCGACAATCAATGGGGTATTTACACCAGATCAGTACAAAAGAAAAGGCTACGCTACTTCAGCTGTGACTCAGCTCAGTGAGAAACTGCTGAAGGAAGACAAAAAATTCTGTTCACTGTATACGGACTTATCTAATCCTACTTCCAATTCTATCTATACAAAAATCGGGTATAAGCAAGTGGGGGAATCACTCGTTTATCACTTCCTTGAAGGTTAAAAAACTGTCTAGGTCGTTTCTTACAACGATTTTTTACAATTATTTAGAATTACGAGTATTTGTAACCTTTTAGAAGCATTATTAATCTTTATGTAATATAGCAGACTATTTTGAAGCAGGTCTGTTTAAATACTATGTAAGGGGCATTTATCCTCTTACAGTCCGTTTGTAGGTTCTCATAATATTCTGTATGATTTTAAGTAATTGGGCTAAAATCCTTACTATAGGCTCACCAGAGGGGGCAAAACATTTGAAATTTTTCAGAGCATTAGACAAAGTCATCCTTAAAATAGAAGAATTTATTTTAGGATATGCTGTTCTTATTATCGCTCTCATGGTTGTAGGAAACGCCGTTACACGAGCATTATTCAGCTATTCTATTTTCTTCGCAAATGAAGTCAGCAAAATTGCTATTATTGTTGCCACATTTATGGGGATCAGTTATGCGGCGAGAAAAGGCCGTCACATAAGCATGTCAGCTTTCTACGATTTAGCTCCTTTCAAAGTAAGAAAGGTCGTATCGGTATTTATTCATCTTTGTACGGCAGGTGTTCTCTTTACGCTGACTTACTATTCCTACTACTATGTCATAAGCGTTTATAATTCAGGTACAGTAACACCAGCATTAGAAATGCCTGAGTATCTTGTTTACGTACCGATTCCTCTAGGATTTTTGCTCGGGGGGATACAATTCTTGCGAAATGCGTGGGTGAACCTTCGTGACCGTGAGCACGTTTATTTAGGAACAGATGCAAAGGATTACAATGACGAAGAAAAGCCTAAAATCGATGAGGCTACAGGACATCTATAAACCAAATATCAAATTCACATAGAGAGGGATAACGACATGGCCGCAACCTTACTATCGATCATGGTGGTCCTTTTGTTATTGAATTTCCCGATGATGATTCCGCTTATGGTGGCTCCTCTTATCGGTGTATTCTTATTTTTTCCCAATATGGACCCTATGATTTTAATGCAGCAATTTGCTACAGGTATTGAAGCATACGTACTTCTAGCTGTACCTCTATTTATTTTTGCTGCTGATATAATGACAGCAGGAAAAACATCTCGAAGATTATTAGACTTTATTGGATCGTTTATTGGACATATCAGAGGCGGTTATGCCGTAACGACAGCTGCTGCCTGTACATTGTTTGGCGCCATTTCAGGCTCCACCCAGGCTACTGTAGTAGCGGTTGGGAAGCCGATGCGTGAACGTTTACTTAGAATAGGTTACAAAGATTCATCCGCGATTGCTTTAATCATTAACTCTAGTGATGTAGCTTTACTTGTTCCTCCAAGTATCGGAATGATCATGTATGGCTTAGTTTCTGGAACTTCTGTTGGCGATCTGTTTATTGCAGGAATCATACCAGGTATTATTGTTTTCTTAAGCTTTGCTATTTTCAGTATTATCTATGCAAAAAGAGCCAATATACCACTAGCGGATAAAGCGACATGGAGCGAGCGGTTCAAGTTTACACGTAAAGCTTTATTGCCGCTTGGATTCCCAGTCATTATTATCGGCGGAATCTATTCAGGACTCTTCAGCCCTACAGAAGCAGCCGGGGTCTCTGTCCTCTATGCTTTTATATTAGAAGTTGTTATTTATCGATCCATTCATATAAAAGAGCTGCCGGCAATTGCAAGATCAACAGGTCTGGTAACCTCCGCCGTATTCGTACTGGTAGCAGGAGGACAAGCGTTTACTTGGGTTATATCATTTGCCCGGATTCCGCAAATGATTACAGATACTGTGTTAGGAACTGATCCTACAGCCGTTTATGTATTGATTATGGTTACCATCTTCTTCTTTATTGGCTGTATGTTTGTAGATCCTATCGTCGTAATATTGGTACTTACTCCAATTTTCTACCCGGCAGCTATGAGTGCGGGTGTCGATCCGGTTCACTTAGGAGTGGTCATTACATTCCAGGCCGCTTTAGGTTCTGCCACACCGCCATTTGGGGTCGATATCTTTACGGCGAGTGCCGTCTTTAATAAACCGTACCTTGAGGTTATTAAAGGTACCCCGCCTTATATCATAATGATGGTGATAATTTCTGTTTTATTGATTTACTTTGAAGAACTTTCTCTCATTCTTTTATAGAGCCGGGGGAAAGCTAAAATAAATAAAAAATTGGGAGGTCATTATCATTTTAAACAAAAAGAAGATGTTAGGATTAGTTGCAGCGTCGGCTATGAGCTTAATGCTGGCTGCCTGTGGTCAAAATGAAGAGGGCAACGGCGGTGATGGCGGCGGAGAAAGTTATAACTGGAGATTCGTTACGGAGGAAGTAGAAGGCCAGGGTCAATATGAGTATGCTGAAGAATTCGCTAAGCGCATGAAAGAAAAGTCAGATGGACAAGTGAACATCGACGTTTATGAATTTGGCGGACTAGGCAGTGAAACTGACCAAGTAGAACAGCTCCAGAATGGAACCGTTGAAATGGCGGTTATGTCGCCAGGCTTTACAGGAAACATGGTAAATGAAGGGCAGATTTTTGCATTGCACTTCCTATTTCCTGACGATGTTGAAAAAACACAGGAAATCTTAAACACGAGTGAAGCTTTAAATACTGATCTGCGTGAGAGATATGAAGAACATAGTATTACACCGCTATCGTACTGGACAGAGGGAGCGATGCAGTGGACATCCAACACTCCTATCGAAAGCCCTGACGATTTCCAGAGCTTCAAAATGCGTACACAGGATTCTCCTTTAATTCTTGAGTCCTACAAAGCGTATGGGGCTGACCCGACTCCGATGAGCTGGTCTGAGCTGTACACCGCTTTAGATCGTAATACAGTAGATGGTCAGGAAAACCCAATCTTCTTTATTGGAGATGCTTCATTCCACGAAGTACAGGATTATATGACCATTTCCAATCATAATAATTATGTGGCCATGACTACTGTAAACACAGACTGGTTTAATGGTCTTCCAGAAGAAATGCAGGAAATGGTAAATGAAACAACAGAAGAAATGCAACAGTGGGCGTTTGATGAGCAGCAGGCTCAAAACGAGGAATGGCTGGAAACCATCAAGAATGATGAAGAAAACCAAACAGAGATTATCGAGTTAACAGAAGAACAGCGAGAAGCTTTCCGTGAAAAAGCGATGCCTATCCGTGATTACTATATTGAAAATGTCTCTGGAGTAGATGGAGCTATTTTAGAGAAATTAGAGAAGGAAATTGAAGAAGCTGAATCAGCAGAATAATAATAAAGACCGCTTCCTTTAAACAAGGAAGCGGTCTTTTGTGTTGTAGAGAGAATGTTTATTTTCTCCTTCGGTGCGAGAACCACTCGATTCCAAGGAGAATCCCTTTACTTAAAAAGATCCTGCTTCTAGGTGGAGTACAGTCTTTTTTTCTGTCTGGCTCCACTCGCAATTTTTATTGCGGGGCCTGCCATGGTTCCGTCTGCACCCGGTAATCTTTCCATGTTAACAGAATGACTATAATAAAAAGAAAGCTTGACATTTTAAAGAGAGCAGCAGTGTCTACGAAAGCATAAACAAAGCCAAGGATAAGAGCACTTAGACCGATTCCAAGGTCAATGGAAGAGTAAAACATTCCGTTAGCAATACCGCTTCGCTCAACCGTAGTCTTCGAAATGACCCAGGCTTGAAAAGCAGGCATCATCGAGCCGTATCCTGCTCCAAAGAGAGCACCGGCCAGCACTAGATCCAGATTAGAATCAGCCAGAGCTAAAATCCACATAGCGATAAAAGATAAGGCCGAGCAGACCATAATGAGTTTCCAGGGGCCATGCTTATCAAAATATTTCCCTGTAATCGGACGGGCTAAAGTCGCCAGAAGGGCATTGAAGAAATAAAACAAAAATACTCCGTCTAACCCTTGCTCTACACCGAAGATCACAATATATGTGACGATCGAGCCATAGCCGAATGTCGTTAAGAAAGTAACCAAAGCAGGGTAGCCGCTTCTTTTTTCAATCAGCGCTCCTACAAAGGAAAAACGCGGCGGCTGTTTTTGGTTATAGTATACGCTCTCTGGCGTCTTAAAAGAGGTCAAACTAAATAATAAGATAGCAATGATCCCTAACCCTGCAGAAATCCAGACGAGTAAGTAGAAATCATAGTTTTGATAAAGGTAAATCCCGAGGCTTGGCGCCATAATCATTCCAATAGTAATCGATAAACCAAAATAGCCCATCCCTTCTCCTACACGTCGTCTTGGCACTATATCCACAGCGGCTGTCCCATTTACAGTGGTGGACCAGCCCCATGCTAGTCCGTGAGCAAAACGGATAATGAGCACCAAAACAACGATTTGGGTAATAGGGTATAACAGAGTCATCGCTAATAACGAGACAGCCCCGATCAAGACGAGAAGCTTCCGTTTGCTTGTCATGAGAATATGACCGGTAATAGGGCGGATTAAAATAGCAGCAATGGAAAACATCGTCGTCACTAATCCAATTTGCAGTTCACTTCCGCCGATCGATTCTATGTAAGGTGGAAGGTTCGGCAGCAGCATCTGAAAGCTCATAAATGTAAATAAATTCGCTAGTATTAAAAAGATAAACGGCCAGGTCCAAAGCTTATTAGACGCTCGATCCATAATGATTCCTTCCTTTCTGTACATGTCAAACATATAAAACCCGCTATACCAGTGATAGCGGGTGAGAGAACAGACCTTTAATCATGAGCTGCTTTGCGGTTGTCCAGCCACTCCTGGTAGAAATGACTGATAATCGTTTTTATGACAGCATAGGCCGGAATGGCAAACAGCAATCCGAGAAAACCAGCCAGGCTTCCCGCTGCTAAAATGACCGTAATGATCGTAAGCGGATGGATGTTCAAAGCTTTTCCCATAACATTAGGAGAAACGAGGTTTCCTTCCAGCTGCTGAGCGATAATCATAATAATCGCTACATAGACAGCCATGATCGGCTCCTGAAAAAGGGCGACGAGAATAGCGGGAATCACCGCTAAGAACGGTCCGACAAACGGGATTACATTCATCAGCATCGCAAAGAGAGCCAGTGTCAATGAATACTCTAAGCCGATGATAAGGTACCCGACAAGTAAGATCAATCCTACAAACACACTAACAATTAACTGCCCGATAATAAATGAATGAAGCGTATGGTCCAATGACTTAGCCAGACGATCGAAGCTTCCGGCAACCCGCAGGTTCATAAATTGTTTTAAGAAAGGAACAAGCTTATGTCCATCCTTAAGCATAAAGAAAAGGAAAAATGGAATAAGCACGAGGCCGAATACAAAACCGACAAGCTGGCTGACGACGTTAATGATAACACCCGGCGCTGCATCCAGCGAATCCTGTAACGTTTGAACCACATTTTCGAGAGCACTGTTAAACTGATCAGGAATGATATCCTGGTTTTGCTGCCAGTACGTTATCGTTTCTGTGATCATTTCACCCATGCGGGGGATGTTTTCAACAAGCCGGCTGAACTGCTGCTGGGCAATAGGCGCAATAAACTGAACGACTAGAAAACCAGCCAGAATGAACACGAGGAAGATGACCAGAATGGAAGCCAATCTTGGAACTTTATAATGCTCAAGCAAGTGCATCAGCGGTCTTGAGATATAAAATAAAATCGCACCGCCGATGAGCGGAAACGCTATCGCAGCGGCATATGTAAGAAATGGTTTAAAGAAGAAGCTGATTTCATGTAACAGCAGAATAAGCAAACACAACAATATACCTGATACTAACACTTGGAACCAACGTTTATGAATCATTACTTCACACCTTTTTTTAAAATTCGTTTACTGGCGGTACCCTAATTTCGCTATTCAATAACCAAAATATTCTATAGTAAAGTATACAATAAGAGAGAAGGTTACGCTCATAAGAATAACTGAGGTTGTAAGAAGATAGTATAATGGATGTGATAGGAGGCTCGGGCGGGCGTTCGCAAAAAAAGAGAAGGCGATTCCTATACCTATCCACTGTGAGGTTTAATAGAGCAGGAAATATTTTTTTATAGAAAAGGATGAATTTTTATGAAAGAAGAATTGCTTACCCGATTTATTAACTATGTAAAAATCGATACACAGTCGAATTTAGAAAGTGAAACAACACCTTCAACAGAAGGGCAATGGGATTTGGCGCAAAAGCTAGTTGATGAATTAAAAGAAATCGGAATGGTGGAAGTAACGATTGACGAGAATGCTTACGTTATGGCGACACTTCCTGCGACTACAGATGAAAATGTTCCGGTTGCCGGCTTTTTAGCCCATATCGATACTGCTACTGACTTTACCGGAAAAAATGTGAAGCCGCAGGTCATAGAAGATTATGATGGCAGCGATATTCAATTGAATGAAAATGTGGTACTGTCTCCTGAAGATTTTAAAGAGCTTTCTACATATAAAGGACATACGCTGATTACAACAGATGGAACGACACTGCTTGGGGCGGACAATAAAGCAGGGGTGACAGAAATCATGACAGCTATGCATTACCTTATTCAGCACCCGGAAATTAAGCATGGGAAAATACGTGTCGCCTTCACTCCGGATGAAGAAATCGGAAAAGGCCCTCATAAGTTTGATGTGGAGCGGTTTGGAGCGGACTTTGCTTACACTATCGATGGGGGACCTCTAGGGGAACTGCAATATGAAAGCTTCAACGCGGCTGCTGCTAAAATTACGTTTCATGGAAACAGTGTTCATCCGGGTACTGCTAAAGGAAAAATGCTCAATGCCTCTAAGATGGCCGTTGAATTTATTAATCAGCTTCCTGAAGAATCAGCGCCGGAGCATACGAGTGATTATGAAGGGTTTTATCATCTCGTTTCTTTCGAGGGTGATGTTGAAAAAGCCCAGCTTTACTACTTAATTAGAGATCACGATAAAAAGAAGTTTGAAGATAAGAAAACAGTCCTTGAATCAATTGCCCGGCATGTAAAAGCTAAATACGGCGAAAGAGCTGTGGAGCTTGAGCTTGAAGACCAGTATTACAACATGAGAGACAAAATTGAACCAGTAAAAGAGATTGTCGACACGGCCCGCCAGGCGATGGAGAACCTTGGAATTGAATCGATCATTGAGCCGATCCGCGGAGGAACCGATGGATCTCAGCTATCTTATATGGGACTGCCGACTCCTAACATTTTTACAGGTGGAGAAAATTTTCACGGTAAATACGAATATATTTCTTTAAACAATATGGAAAAGGCTGTGCGTGTAATAGTGGAAATCATCCGGCTGCTAGCTGCAGGAAACTCATCGAAGTGAATAGATACGTCTTTGCTTTCGCATAATGAAGGAAGGGAAAGGTTTATAAAAAATTAATTGACAAATAACGGTACCGTGCTATTATAAGTAAAGAATATTGCGATTCCTAAAGGGGAGTAGCTTTTGACAGTAAAGTCGTCATTACGGGAGAAATCCCCGGCTTTATTGGCAACGGACGTTGTTAGCGAGACCTTTACCCACGCTGGGGTAAAGGTCTGTTTTTTTGATCTTTACCTTTGTGGTAGGGATCATTTTTTTTGAAAAGGAGAGAAAAAAAATGGATGCTCAATTATTGATCGAGTATGGATGGGTATTAATCGTACTCGTCGGTTTAGAAGGCATACTTGCTGCTGATAATGCTCTTGTTTTAGCTATTATGGTTAAACACCTGCCGGAAGATAAGCGTAAGAAAGCCTTATTTTATGGACTGGTAGGGGCGTTTATTCTTCGATTTGCCTCCTTATTTGTTATCTCATTTCTTGTGGACGTATGGCAGGTGCAAGCGCTCGGTGCCGCGTACTTATTATTTATTTCCGGGAAGCACTTATATGATAAATGGCGCACGAAGAACCTTGCGCAGGATGAACCCGCCGAAGACGTGGAAGATAAAAAGGAAGGTTCAGGCTTCTGGATGACTGTTTTAAAAGTAGAATTGGCTGACTTAGCTTTTGCTGTCGACTCTATTTTAGCAGCAGTAGCATTAGCCATTGTACTTCCAGAGACGCCGCTTCCTGATGTAGGAAGTCTTGATGGAGGACAGTTTGCGGTTATTTTAACGGGTGGTATGATCGGCATCATTATCATGCGTTTCGCAGCAAATGTATTTGTTAACTTACTTCATTCCCGGCCTGGTCTGGAAATTGCGGCCTTTGTCATTGTAGGATGGGTAGGGGTTAAGCTGGTAATTGCTACATTAGCTCACCCTAACATTCAAGTATTGGATGAACACTTTGCTCACTCAACAGCATGGAAGATTATTTTCTATACGGTCCTTGTTGGAATCGCTGCAGCCGGCTGGTTCTTATCAGGGAAAAAGAAAACAGAAGCATAGGTTAGGTTGCTGTCGAGAGAATCTCGACAGCTTTTTTTCTCTTTAGATTTTTAAAAGTTAATTACTTCGTTTGCCAGGTTTCTTCACTCCCGAGATCATCTAGATGGAGATGACTTTTTTACTTCACAGGAAGCAAAAACCCGCGAGCCTCCTGCGGAAAAACGAGCGATCCGAGATCACGCAGCGTGGTTATTTTAGCTCACCAGGGTTGCTGTTCTGTTTTGTGAGCTGACATTCCACTTTAATTCTTATATTCTGATATAGTTAGGAAAAAGAACTAAAGGAGAGGTGTTGGATGGGAAAAGCTGCGAATCATCCGGCCGACCAGTTTATTTATGTGAAGAATCGGATCCATATGCTCAATCAGGTGGTATCGACAATGGATCCTGAACAAATAGATATGGATGATTACAACCGTGTTCTTGAAATGCTTGAACAGCTTCACACGAAGATGACACGGTTTAAAAAAGATTGGCAGGAGGAGTGAGAAGATTATGGCATTGCATCATTTTCATTTAAAAGCAGATTGGCCGGGAGGACGCAATGAAGTCGGCTATATTGAATCAGACAAACTTAAGACCAAAATATCGATCCCTAAAGAAATGGATGGACCGGATATAGGAACCAATCCCGATGAAATGCTGCTAGGAGCGGCAGCCACCTGCTATATCATCAGCCTCGGAGCAATGATTGAGAGAGCGGGGCTTCCTTTAGCTGAAATGAACATGGACTCTGAAGGTATTGTGGATGTGACGGATGGAATTTTCACTTATAAAAAAATCATCCACCGGCCGAAGGTTTATTTGACGAACGAAGCAGGGAAGAAGGAATTAAAGAAACTAAACCTGCTTGTCGAAAAAGCAGAAACCAGCTGCATGATTTCTAAGGCTATTGCAGGAAATGTAGAGCTTGAGCTGCAGGCTGAGACAGGCATTAAATAAGAAAACCCACGCGATACGCGTGGGTTTTTGTTTAGAATAAGTAAACTCTCGCTTCATATGGAGCTAATTCTACGGAGGTTGTTTCTTCGTCTTTCACTTTAACGTTGGAAAGCAGAAGATTTTCCGCTGTAAGGAGATCTTCACTTTCAAAAATCGCCTGTTCAGCTGTTAAGTTTGTAAGGATAAGGGCGGTTTGATCCTCCATTGAGCGGGTGTACGCATACACTTGTGGGTGCTCAGGATCGAGAAGATCATATGTTCCATAAGTGAACAGCTCATGCTTTTTCTTAAGGCTGATTAATTGCTTGTAGTAAGATAGGATCGAATCGTCATCTTTCAGCTGTTTTGCTACATTGATTTCTTTGTAATTCGGGTTTACTTTAATCCAAGGCTGCCCTGTCGTAAAGCCGGCCTGCGGTTCATCGCTCCACTGCATAGGTGTGCGGCTGTTATCCCTGGAAGTACTCCATAGAATCGGGAGGATCTCTTCATCCGTCAGCCCTTCCGCTTTTTTATTATCATAGAGATTTTTCGCGGCCACGTCATCGTAATCATCGATGGAAGGGTAAGCAACGTTGGTCATGCCGATTTCCTGTCCCTGATAAATAAACGGCGTTCCCTGCATGAGGAAGTACATCGTCGCCATCGCTGTTGCACTTTCGTACCAGTAGTCTTCATCGTTACCCCACGTCGATACGACACGGGCTTTATCATGGTTTTCAATAAACAGAGCGTTCCAGCCGTTATTCTCTAAGGCTTTTTGCCAGCGGGTAAGGGCATGCTTCAGGCCGACGACATCAAGCTGCTGCTCGGCATCCTGGTCCCACAAATCCAAATGCTCAAATTGAAAGACCATATCCATTTTACCTTCTTCACCGACCCACTGGTGAGCTTCTTCAGCACTAACCCCATTGGCCTCACCGACGGTTAATGCATTTTTCTTTCCATATGTCTTGTCTTTGAATTCTTGTAAAAACTCATGAATGCCCTCCTGGTTCATGTGCATATCAAAGGAAGACACATAAGGCTTGCCTTCAGGGTTCGGCAGGTCCGGGAAACCTTCCCGTTTTTTAATATGACTGATCGCATCGATTCTAAATCCATCAATGCCTTTATCAAGCCACCAGTTGACCGTGTCGAATAAAATATCGCGAACCTCTTCATTTTCCCAGTTTAAATCCGGCTGTTTTTTCGAAAAAAGGTGAAGATAGTACTGATCCGTTTTCTCATCGTACTCCCAGGCGGACCCTTCAAAAATGCTCTCCCAGTTATTCGGTTCCTTGCCGTCTTTGCCGTCACGCCAGATGTACCAGTCCCTTTTAGGGTTATCTTTTGAGGAGCGAGACTCAATAAACCACGGATGCTCATCACTCGTATGGTTAAGCACAAGATCAATGATTAATTTCATGCCGCGTTTATGAACCTCCTTAAGCAGCTTGTCAAAATCATACATGCTGCCAAACTCCCCAAGAATATCCTGATAGTCGGAAATATCGTATCCATTATCGTCTTTCGGCGACTTATACATCGGACATACCCATATAAAATCAATACCAAGATCCTGTAAATAATCGAGGCGCTCAATCATTCCCTGAATATCGCCGACTCCATCACCGTTTGAATCCTGAAAGCTGCGGGGATAAACCTGATATCCAATGGCTTCTTTCCACCAAACTTTTTCCATTCTAAAAAACCTCACTTTGTAGAAAACCTATTATTTTTCTTTGTATACCACTATTATTTATTGCGCAAACGTTTTCGCTGGTTGTTTCATATATTAATCGATTTTGCGGCCTTTTACAATAGATTTGGCTGAATTTTATAACAGGTCAGGAGGGGGAGGCGAAAGCCGGGAAAGTGGGCGTAAGCGCCAAAAAAACCGGTGCCGAACGCTGAAAAGAACAGCCGAACCGTCAATAGAAGGCAGCACTCCTCAAAAAGGTTTCAACAAAACATGCCCTCATTGGATAAAATCTCCTCTGTTCAGAATTCCCCTCACTGGTTATAATAGGAACAAACGTTCGCAAATGTGGAGAGTGAAGGAAAATGGATTATTCAGTTTACCCTCGTCATGATGTACTGTGCATTGATATGCGCTCCTTTTATGCCAGTGTAGAGTGTACGAGGCGGGGCCTTGATCCAACAACAGCATTGCTCGCTGTGGTAGGCGACCCGAATCGAAGCGGCAGCATTGTGCTGGCCGCATCTCCGGCATTAAAGAAAAAGCACGGCATCAGCAATGTCAGCCGTTTTTTTGAATTGCCGGATGATCCTCAGCTTGTGGTTGCCCAGGCACATATGGGAGATTACTTGGAAGTATCCGTGGAGATTACAAAAATGATGATGAATTATGTGCCGGCTGAAGCGATTCACGTCTATTCCGTGGATGAACTGTGGGTGACGATTGATGGACTGGAAAAATTATATGGATCTCCTTATGACATCGCCCGTATGATTCAGGATAATATTCGTGATCAATTCGGAATTGAGTGTGTCATTGGAATTGGCGACAATAAATTTCTAGCAAAGGTCGTAATGGATATTCACGCGAAAAAGGCGGAAGACGGGATTGCCGAGTGCCGGTATGAGGATGTGAAACGTCTGCTGTGGCCGACGCCGATTGAAGACATTTGGGGAATTGGCTCCCGCATGATGCGGAACCTAAACCGATTAGGAATCGTAACGCTCGGCCAGCTGGCAGAGTATCCGTTAAAGTATATGAAGAAACATTACGGCATTATGGGGGAACAGCTTCATTGGCATGCGTGGGGCGTGGACTTAAGTCCTGTGGTCGGGAATTTCACAAAAACAGAGCAAAAAGGGTACGGTCACGGGATCACGCTGCTTCGCGATTATACGGGAGAGGAACTGCCGACGGTTCTTCTTGATTTATGTGAGGAAGCCTGCCGCCGGGCGAGGAGAGACAGCCAGGCGGGAAGGACCGTCCACCTTTCTGTAGCTTATGCAAGCGAATTTGGCGGCGGCTTCAGCCGGTCGATTTCCATTGATCAGCCCACGAATATTACGATGGATATGTACCATATTTGTATGCGCCTGTTCCGCACATTCTACGATGGAGAGAGCCAGATTCGGCGTACGAGTGTCACCCTGACGAATCTTGAAGAAGATGTTGCGACCCAGCTCACTCTTTTTGACGACCGTCCAAAACAAAAGGACATCGGAAAAGTGATGGATCAGATTCGCGACAAGTATGGATCGATGGCTATTTTAAGAGCAAGCAGCTTTACCGATGCGGGAATTACCCCTGATCGAAGCAAAAAAATCGGCGGTCATTATGCGTAAAATCAATAAAACCAGAGCAGCATGCGCTCTGGTTTACAAGGTGCCCATGTACGTAGGCCGAGGTGTGTTAAAGGATAATCTTCACTGAATAAATAGACTTTCCTTATTTGTAGAAAGAAGCACCAACGATGATCAAAAGAATAAATAGAACAACGATTAGCGCGAAGCTGCTTCCTTTTCTGTAACCGCCGTAGCAGCCGCCGTAACCGCCGAATCCACCATATCCGTAACTCATAACCTCACCACCTTTTTTACTCGATACGATACTTTATGTGATCAAAAATAAATGGGAAAGGCATTTGACTATATCCTCTGCGAAATTCCCTCAGCCAAAAGGGAACGGTCTGGCAGATATTCGTGTTTTTCTAAGTACAGGTACGACAGACGATCATAGATCCCAACTCCTTAAATCAAATTTATCTTAATTATTCTTTAAAAATTAGTGCATAAAGTTTCACTTGCAGACTAGTTTTTATGAGATCAATAAGGAACGAATTTAATTGAAAAATAAGGAAAACATAAAAAGAAGGATAAGCTAGCTATTTTAAAAGTAAAGGAGTATGAAAATGCAGTTCAGCAAACACAGTCGATTATCGATAGCCTGACACCGAGAATAGCACAAATTGAGCAAGAGGAACCTCAGTACAAACAACAATAAAAAGTGTCTGTTATTCTAATTTATTGGCCGAATGATGGTGAACAGACCTCTGCTGATCAACTAAAGGATAAGGGGAATCATTCATGACCGCTGGTTCAGATGTAAAACAATTATTAGCCACCATCAAGAATCTTGAAGCGGGTTTATCAACGCTTGCCTTGAAGACACTTGATGAAACAGAAAAAAGGGTTTTTCATGAAGAGATGCTGAGAATGGCTGAAGTCAAAGAAGAATTGATGGAACGGATCAGGAAGAGGGGAAGGCCAGTATAAGGGGTTTTAATGAAAGGGTGATATAAATGGTGGATTGGTTGTCCGTCCTCCTGCGAGGGGTCTTGTTCTTAGTAGCCTTACTGCTAGTAACGAAGCTTTTAGGAAAGAAACAATTATCCGAGCTCTCATTTTTCGAATATGTATCAGGGATCACTATTGGAAGTATCGCTGCGGAAGTCATCATGGGACTGGAAAATAACATATGGCACGGATTGTTAGGAATAGCTGTGTTTGCTTTTATTCCTTTTCTTTTTGAAATCCTTTCATTACACAGTAAAAAAATAAGAGATTTTGTTGAGGGCAAAGGAACAGTAATTATTAAAGAAGGAAAGATTTTAGAAAAAAAGTTAAAGAAGGAAAAATATACGATAGATGAGCTTCTCCAGCTGCTTAGGGAAAAAGATGTTTTCAATATCAATGAGGTAGAATACGCCACACTTGAAGCAGACGGTAAACTCAGTGTTTTACTGAAAAAGGAGAATCGTCCTGTCACAGGGAAGGACCTTGGACTTAACCAATCCAATGAGAAAGAAACTTTTACTGTAATCATGGATGGAGAATTTCAAGACCAACAACTCGCTGCAGCTGGGAAGACCCGTGCATGGGTGGAAGGAGAGCTAAATCAATTAGGGATGCCCGTTGATAACATATTTCTTTGCCAAATTGACTCTCATGGGCAGTTTGCTGTAGATGTTTACGATGATAAGATACAAATTCCATCTCCACAAGAGAAGCCTCTTTTGCTTGCGAGTCTGAAAAAGTGCCAGGCCGACTTTGAGTTATTTGCGCTGGCTGCCAGGGATAAGGATGCCAAAAAAATATACGAAAAGAATGCTCAAAAGCTTCAAGTTTCCCTGGATAAACTTACCCCTTTACTGAAAAGTTAAATGTTAGGATAGGAGTACAACCAATATTTACTGCTGTAAAAGCCTCTCATTTTATAGATATAGATGAAAGGCTTTTATTTGTATATAACAGCTTTTTTACCCTGCTGTTTTTAAAAAAAATAACTTTTCATTCAATAGGAAGGAAGCCTAATGCGTTGCGGTTAACTTCTTTTTCGTTTATATTAGTAATACAATCGCATATATTTTCCTTCGGGGTCGGGTGAAAGTCCCAGCCGGCGGTAATGAACCTAGAGTTCCGAGCCCGCGACGGGGAGGCAGCAGCTATGCGTCTCCCCCTGATTTGGTGAATATTCCAAAGCCGACAGTGAAAGTCTGGATGGGAGAAGGAAGCAGAACGTCTGTGGTACGAATTTTCTGGATTTGTGCCCTTTATTCGGCGTACCTTATTATTTTATTGACTATAATAATTCAAAACCCTGGGGAAGTGTATCTTCTTCAGGGTTTTTAATTTTTATACGCGGAGGTGAGGAAATGGATCGCGATGAGAAATATATGCAGATGGCCATTGAAATGGCAAAAGTCACGGTCGGCCAGACGACGCCTAACCCTTCGGTCGCAGCCGTTGTCGTCTGTGATAATCAGGTGGTCGGACTTGGAGTCCACGTTAAAGCGGGAGAACCACATGCAGAAGTGCATGCTTTAAAGATGGCCGGTGAAAAGGCAGAAGGGGCAGAAATCTTTGTTACGCTGGAGCCGTGCAGCCATTACGGAAAAACTCCGCCGTGTGCGCAGGCTGTCGCAGACGCAGGGATTAAGAGGGCGGTTATTGCTTCAGGTGACCCGAACCCTCAAGTGAGCGGAAGAGGTATTGAGATGATGAAGGAGTCCGGCGTTGAGGTGAAAACAAGCGTCCTTAAGGAAGAAGCAGACCAGCTCAATCGCGCATTTTTTCACTACATCCAGTCGAAACGCCCATATGTCAGGCTGAAGTCAGCGATCAGTATGGACGGGAAAATTGCTACTTCTACTGGGGAAAGTCAGTGGATAACTGGAGAAGAAGCAAGAAAAGACGGTCATCAATATCGTCATCAATCGGCTGCTATCTTAGTAGGAGTGAACACGGTTTTAATGGACAATCCTAAGTTAACGGTTCGTCTTGAAGGCGGTGGAAAGCAGCCTGTCCGAATTATCCTCGACACTCACCTCCGTACACCTCCGGCAGCCCAGTTAATAGCGGATGATACAGCACCTACTTGGGTTTTTACAGGTTCACAAGTTGCAGAGGAAAAGATTGCTTCCTTTCAGTCTTCCTCACATGTAAAAGTGATTCAGCTTGAGACGGAACAAATCGAAATAGACGATGTTCTCTCTGTACTGGGAGAAAGAAATATTACTTCCTTATTAGTAGAAGGAGGAGCAACGATTGCCGATGCCTTTGTTCGCGCGGGGGTCGTTAATGAGATGGTCATCTATATGGCACCTAAGTTGATCGGCGGTAAAGAGGCGTTGACGTCGGTTGCCGGAAAAGGGATAAGCAACCTGAAAAACGTAGAAGAATTTGAGTTTATCTCATCAGAAATGATCGGAAAAGATATAAAAATTACAGCCGTAAAAAGGGAGGGGTAGAAATTGTTTACCGGAATAGTAGAAGAAATCGGCACCGTAAAAGGAATAAAAACAAAAACCGAAGCTATGCAGCTTAGCATCCAGGCTAAAGATATTTTAAATGACATCAACTTAGGGGACAGCATTTCGATTAACGGAGTCTGCTTAACCGTAACAAGCTATACCGATCAGAGTGCCGAGTTTGATATTATGCCTGAGACCTACAGGGCGACAAATCTACACGAATTAAACCAAGGCAGCAAGGTTAATCTCGAACGTGCAATGGCAGCAGGCGGACGCTTTGGCGGTCATCTCGTATCTGGCCACATTGATGGCACGGGACAGATCGTAAGTAAAAAGCCTGAATCCAACGCCGTCTATTATGAAATAGAATTACCTGATGAACTTATTCATTACTTCGTATATAAAGGGTCAATTGCTGTCGATGGAACAAGCCTGACAGTTTTTGGGGTGAATGAAACTCGAGTAACTATCTCGCTCATCCCTCACACGATGGACCATACTGTTTTAGGAAACAAGGAGCCGGGCGACCGGGTCAATATAGAGTGCGATATGATTGGGAAATACGTCGCTCATTTTCTCGGACAGGACAAAGAGACGAAACAGTCAACAATGTCCAAAGATTTTCTAAAAGAGAACGGATTTGCATAAATGGAAGGAGCCTCGAAATGTTCGATTCAATAGAATTAGCAATAGAGCGTCTGAAACAAGGCAAGCTGGTTATCGTCTGTGATGATGAAGACCGTGAAAACGAAGGAGATCTAATTGGTCTCGCCGAGCATGTTACCCCTGAAATGATTAATTTTATGATTACACGCGGCCGAGGACTGGTTTGTGCGCCGATTACTGGTGAATTAGCGGAAAAGCTGGAGCTGATGCCGATGGTAAATAACAGCACAGATCCACACCGTACGGCTTTTACAGTGAGCATTGACCATAAATCTTCCACTACGGGTATTTCAGCAGATGAGCGGGCATTAACCATTAAAGAGCTGCTGAATCCTGAAGCCAGCGCCGAGGATTTCCAGAAACCAGGACACATTTTCCCGCTGATCGCAAAAGATGGCGGCGTGCTGCGCCGAGCCGGCCATACAGAAGCAGCCGTCGATCTTGCTGTACTGGCAGGAGCTAAGCCGGCCGGAGTTATTTGTGAAATAATTAAAGATGACGGCACGATGGCCCGTGTTCCTGATTTAAGGAAAATGGCGGATGAATTTGATATCCCGATGATTACCATCGCTGATTTAATTCAGCACCGCCACCGTCACGAAGATCATGTGAAACGTGAGGTTGAAATTAAGCTGCCTACCGAATACGGAGACTTTCGCGCGGTTGCTTACAGTAACGATATCGATAATAAAGATCATATTGCGTTGATCAAAGGAGAAGTAAAACCAGACGAACCGACTCTCGTTCGAGTTCACTCGGAATGCCTGACAGGGGATGTGTTTGGATCTTTCCGATGTGACTGCGGACCGCAGCTTCATAACGCGTTAAGACAAATTTCCGAGAACGGAAGCGGTGTCCTCCTTTATATGCGCCAGGAAGGCAGAGGAATCGGCCTTTTAAATAAGATGTTTGCCTACAAGCTGCAGGAGGAAGGGTTAGATACAGTAGAAGCCAACGAAAAACTAGGCTTCGGACCAGACCTTCGCGATTACGGAGTTGGTGCACAGATTTTAAGAGAGCTTGGCATTTCAAAAATCAAACTGCTGACCAACAATCCAAAAAAAATCTCCGGCTTAAGCGGCTACGGCCTCGAAGTCGTCGAGCGTGTACCCATCGAAATGCCATCAAGAAAAGAAAACGAACTCTACCTAAAAACAAAACAATCCAAAATGGGACACCTGTTTCATTATTAAAAGAAAAGCGGAATCGGCCTGATAGACACGACACGCATAAGCAAGATGCCGCAATCGGGTGATTTTTCCCGATGTAGGTAGATTGCTTATGTTGCGGACAATTGATTGAAAATAAAAAGGAGCGATTGATTTATGGTAAAGAAACTTGAAGGTAACTTAGTAGGAAGCGGATTAAAAGTAGGTATTGTTGTTGGACGTTTTAACGATTTCATTACAGGACGTCTCTATGAAGGGGCTGTGGATGCCTTAAAACGCCATGGTGTTGATTTGGACGATGTTGAGGCAGCCTATGTACCAGGTGCTTATGAGATCCCAATGGTCGCTGGAAAAATGGCCAACTCGGGTAAATACGATGCAGTTATTACTTTAGGAGCGGTTATACGTGGATCGACTCCACACTTCGATTATGTTTGTGGAGAAGCGGCTAAGGGCATTTCTCAAGCCTCTATTCAAAGCGGTGTACCTGTTATCTTTGGTGTAATCACGACTGATACCATTGAACAGGCCATTGAGCGTGCGGGTACGAAAGCCGGAAACAAAGGCTGGGAAGCAGCGACAGCAGCGATTGAGATGGCAAACTTAAACCGTTTATTTGAAGTTTGACTCTGTACCAAGTTAGTTGGTTTTAAAAAGCAAGACATTCTTTTTCCCTATCACGCAGAGCGGCGGGAGAGAAAACTATGAAGGCTTCTTCGGAAAAACGAATGAGCCGAGCTCCGCAGAGCGTTTTTTCGAGGATGCTCGGGCGCTTGTCCGCGAAAAGCGAGATGGTTTTCTCTTCTGAAGCCAAACACAAACTAGTTTTATAGCTAAAATCCTCTAAGTTGTCTTAGAGGATTTTTAATAGCGACAATTGATTAAAATACTGTCAAATAGGGTAATGTGAATAGGATAGAACAATTACGCAGAAGGAATGAAAACATGGGAACGAAAGTCGTCTGGTTTCGAAGGGATTTACGGCTAAATGACCATACAGCATTAGTTCACGCACTTGAAAATCTACAAGAGCAGGACGAGCTGTTATTATTATTCCATATCCATCCTAAGCTGATTGAAGAATTTACAATCAGGCATGACTATTTCTTTCAGACACTTAAAGCTCTAACAAAAGAGTGTGAGAAGCTGAAGGCTCCCGTTCATTTTCTTTATGGAGAAATAGAAGAGGCTTTTGCGGAACTGCTTCAAAACCTGCCCAATATTGAAGCTGTTTATTTTAATTTTGATGAAACGGGTTTTGGCAAAGACCGGGATCATCACATTACAGAATGGCTGCACAGACAGGAAATCGCTGTACATAGCTTCACGGACCACCATATCCATTCCGCCCGCGAAATACAGAAAAAGGATGGCGGCTTCTATAAAGTTTTCTCTCCTTATTTTAAAAAGTGGCAGCAGCTGACTAAACCAAAACCTGCCGAAGTGAAGAAGCAGAAGCTAAAAGAATATGCTGTTGATTACAGAAGTTTTTTTAATAAAGGAGAAGCAGAGTGGCAGTCGCTTCAGAAAAAATTTCGCTATAACGGGAAAGATATAGGTGAGCGTTCGGCTCTCAAGAGGCTCGATCTCTTCTTGGACGGAGCCATATATGATTATGATAAGGATCGGGATTTTCCAGCAGTTGACGGAACCAGTTTAATGTCACGCTACTTAAGAACAGGGTCCATTTCTGCACGTACGATTTATCAAAAGCTTCTGGAAGAAACGGATGGAAGAAAAGGACAGAAAGGTATAGAAACTTATATAAAAGAGCTGGCCTGGCGTGATTTTTATAATATGAATTATCATTTTTATCCGCAGGCAGAAGATGAAGAAATGGTAGGGAAATACCGGGGAATCTCCTGGAATATGGATGAAGAGTACTTAGAACGATGGAAAAAGGGGCAGACGGGTTACCCATTGATTGATGCGGCAATGCGCCAGCTTAATGAAACGGAATGGATGCACAATCGGCTGCGCATGGCTGCAGCTTCCTTCCTAACGAAGGATTTGCTTATGGATTGGCGGATCGGTGAGAGATATTTTAAAGAACGCCTTGTCGATTACGAGCCGGCCTCCAATATTGGGGGCTGGCAGTGGGCAGCTTCAACAGGCACAGACCCTGTCCCTTATTTCCGCGTCTTTAATCCAACGAGGCAGTCGGAACGCTTTGATCCGCATGGCCGTTTTATTAAAGAATGGGTTGCTGAGTTAAAGGATGTTGAAAAGAAGTACATCCATGAGCCTCATCTCATGCCAGGTGAAGCTCAGCAGAAAGCCAACTGCATCATAGGTCAGGATTACCCAGAACCAATAGTAGACCATAAAACGATGAGAAAGAAAGCGATTGAACGCTTTGAAAAAATAATAGATTGAACAGGAGGAATATAAAATGACAACACACCAAAATCAATTAGAAAAGTATGCAGCACTGGCACTTAAAAAAGGAGTAAATTTACAAAGAGATCAAGGTCTGCTCATTAACGCTCCTGTAGAAGCAGCAGATTTAGTGCGGATTCTTACAGCAAAAGCCTATGGAATGGGAGCGAAAAACGTCCACGTAGAGTGGAGCGATGAAATCGTCAGCTATATGAAAATGAAAAATGCTCCTTTAAGTGTGCTTGAGAATTTTCCTAAATGGAAGGTAGATGCGCTGGAGGGCATGGTCAAAGACGGATACTCTTTGCTTACGGTATACGGACCTAACCCGGATTTATTAAAAGGGGTGAAGCCAGAGCGCATCTCCAAAGCGAATAAAGCAAGCGGAGAAGCCTTGACCAACTACCGCGAATATATTATGAATGATAAGGTGACATGGTCGATTGTCGCTTATCCTCAAGAGTCCTGGGCGAAGAAAGTTTTCCCGGATGATTCCGCAGAGAATGCTCAAAATAAACTTTGGGAGCAGATCTTCCATATTACTAGAGTAGATCAGGATGATCCGGTGAAAGCGTGGGAAAAACATAACGAAACCTTGAGAAAAGCCAGAGAGTTTTTAAATCTTAAGCAATATAAGCGCCTGCATTATACAGGTCCGGGTACTGAATTAACAATAAGCCTGGTAGAAGACCATATTTGGCATGGAGGATCGACCACTTCAGAGAATGGTATAGAGTTTAATCCGAATATGCCGACAGAAGAAGTATTTACAATGCCGCATAAATACGGAGTTCAGGGAACCGTAAGCAGCACGAAACCGCTGAGCTACGGAGGCAATTTAATCGAGAACTTTTCACTGACATTCGAAAATGGTAAAGTTGTCGACTACTCAGCAGAATCCGGTGAGGAAACGCTGAAACACTTGCTGGAATCCGATGATGGAGCGAAACGTTTAGGAGAGGTTGCACTCGTGCCTAATGAATCTCCCGTATCTGCGTCTGGGAACATTTTTTTCAACACGCTGTATGATGAAAATGCCTCCTGCCACTTAGCATTAGGAAAGGCTTATCCAACCAATGTAAAAGGCGGCTCAAGGATGAGCAAGGAACAGATGGATCAGCATGGGGTCAATGACAGTATCGTCCACGAAGACTTCATGATGGGGTCCGCTGAACTTGATATTGATGGTGAAACAAAAGACGGCCAGTTCGAACCGATTTTTAGAAAAGGAACGTGGGCTGTCGATTTTGAATGAGCTTTTACGACAAGCGGGCGGGCAGGCCCGCTTGTTTTTTTGTGAAAGGAGTCCTGATCGTAAATTCCTGTTAATCAAGACTTTTATGTTACAGTTTAACAGATTCGTTACGGTTTGATTAAAACACTATAAAAAGTAGTCTCTAACCGTTTCATTTGTGTTAAAATGGTATAGAATAGGTTTTAAACTAGATAGAACTGTGTAAATATGTAGTATAGAAAATTAGAGGGTGAAAACTAATGAAGCGTGATGCTATCTTTGATAATGCGAAAATATTGCTGATTTTTCTCGTGGTCTTCGGCCATATGATTCAGCCGACTACCAACGAATCCAGCGGAATGTACACCTTATATACGTGGATTTATACCTTTCATATGCCTGCGTTTATCTTTCTAGCCGGTTTCTTTGCGAAAGGTTCAGGCAATAAAAATTATATATTTAAACTGGCGAAGAAACTTATTCTGCCTTATCTTATCTTTCAGACGATCTATACAGTCTTCTTCCTGTTTATCGGAAAAAATGAATGGCTGAACGCACCATTTACGCCGCACTGGTCTCTATGGTTCTTATTCAGTCTATTCTGCTGGCATATCCTGTTAGCCGTATTTAAGAGAATTCCTCCAATGGTTGGAATTACGCTGTCTATAGTGATCGGTGTGTCTGTAGGGTATGTGACCGATATTGGGCATGACTTCAGCTTATCCAGGACTTTTGTCTTCTTCCCGTTCTTTTTAATCGGCTACTGGCTGACGAAAGAACAAGTGAAAAGCTGGAGAAGACCTGCTGTACGTACAGCGAGTGTGGGAATCATGGCAGCAGTTGCGGTGTTTATCGCGCTTGCTCCGGAATTTGATTCAGGCTGGCTGCTTGGATCTAAATCATATGAAACACTGGGCGCCCCGGAAATCGGCGGTGTATATCGATTTGGAGTTTATGTAATAGCTGCCCTCATGAGTATGAGCCTGCTTTCCTGGGTTCCAAACAAGCATTACAGCTTTACCGCATTGGGGGGTCAGACGCTATATGTCTATCTGTTGCACGGATTTATCGTTCAGCTGTTTAGACAGATGGAATGGGTACAAGTCAATAACGTTATTGATATAGCCCTTTACCTCGTGCTGTCAGGTGTTATCGTTTACCTGTTATCAACGAGTACGATTCGAACCCTCACCCAGCCTTTCATCGAAGGAAGGGCACAGCTGTTAAGAAAACAGTGGGCTCAGATCAACAACGATTCATACAGAATGAACTAAAAAATGAATAATTCGGACAAACCAGCCTCCCTTCACGGTTAAAAATTTTCTCTTGTGGAAAAATACCAAAAAGAAGGGAGGTATTTTTTATGAAAAAAATACTTATGGTGGTTACCAATGCAGAAAAATTGAACGACCGTGAAACAGGTCTATGGCTTTCAGAGTTTGTCGAGCCTTCTACTGAATGGAGAGACTCCGGTTTTGAAATTACAGCAGCGAGCATAAAAGGCGGAAAAATTCCGATTGACCCAAATAGCTATACCAATGAACTTCCTCGCGTCTGGGACGGAGTGATGGAGCCGATAAACGATACGAAAAAGCTTTCTGAAGTTAATCCTGAATATTATGATGCGATCTTCTTTTGCGGAGGACATGGAGCAGTCGTTGACTTTCCAAACAATAAAGAAATCGAATCATTAATTGCTCATTTCTCGAAAAACAAAAAGCTGATTGGTTCGATTTGCCACGGACCTGCTGCATTTGTCGGCACTAAAGGAGAAGACGGCCAAACTTTCATTAACGGTGTTAAAATGACAGGTTTTTCTAATAAAGAAGAAAAAGCCGTTGAAATGGAGGAAGCTGTACCGTTTCTGCTAGAAAATGAACTGAAGGAATCGGGCGCACACTTTCAAGCGAAAGGACCGGAAGAGAGTTATGTGGTCGTAGACGGCCAATTTATTACCGGTCAAAATCACCGCTCCACCTATGAAATTGCCCAGGTCTTTAAAGAACATCTAGAAAAAGCATAATAGAGCCTTTAATTAAGAAATGCCAGGCTGTCGATTAAGTTCTGACAGCCTTTTTTGTGTTTTCCAAAGTATAGGGCGAGATAGTAGTTTTCCTAAGGCGGAGGTAGAGAATACCTGGGACGCCTGCGCCGAGACCCCTAAAGTTAAGGTCTTCTCTTTCGAAGTTGACACAAAAAAGCTTGTAGAAAAACTCATGGTTTCTCTACAAGCTTAGACCGCTAATCATGGATAACCTTAGAAAATAATATGGGCAATCAGCGCAATGATAGGCAGCGTGATAATGGTACGCAGCAGGAAGATAATAAAGAGATCTTTCATACTGACAGGCACCTTAGAACCAAGCAGCAGTCCACCGACCTCTGACATGTAAATTAACTGGGTAACCGATAAGCTGGCAATCACAAATCGCGTCATTTCACTTTCAATACCAGATCCGATAATCGCCGGCAGGAACATGTCCGCGAAACCAACTAAAATTGTTTCCGAAGCTGCCTGGGCGTGAGGAATCTGAAGCAGCTCCAGGATAGGAATAAAAGGATAGCCCAGCCAGCTGAACACCGGCGTATACTCGGCAATCACAAGAGCTATCGTACCAAGTGCCATAACGATCGGTGCCACACCCATCCACATATCTAGAATGTTCTGACCGCCTTCTTTGAAGAACTTCTTAGGCCCGCTGGCTTTACTTCCTCTTTCTACGGCTTGTGCATATGCGTAAGAAAAAGCGTTATGTTCTTGAGGAATTGTTTCTTCAATATCATCGGCTTCTTCGGTTACATACGTATCAGCTTTTCTTGAAAGCGGCGGAATCCGCGGCATGATAAGGGCAGCCACAAACCCGGCGATAGCAACAGTAATATAAAATGGAATAAACATATGCGCAAGGCCGACCTCAGAAATAACGACTAAACTAAACGTAATGGAAACAATTGAGAAGGTTGTCCCAATAACTGCCGCTTCACGTTTTGTGTAATATCCCTCTTCGTACTGTTTACTCGTTAGCAGAACACCAATGGTTCCATCACCAAGCCATGAAGCTAATGCATCGATAGAAGAACGGCCTGGAAGCTTAAATAAAGGACGCATGACTTTCGTTAACAGCACGCCAAACATTTCCAGTAAACCGAAGTTCAGCAGAAGCGGCAGGAATAATCCAGCAAATAAGAATACAGCAAAAAGGACGTGCAGAAGGCTGTCTAACAGCAGACCGCCTGTGTTCTCTGAGATGACCGCTTCCGGTCCGATCTGGAAATAAACCATGATGGCAAAAATCATTCCTAAGACCCGGGTAATGACCCAAATCATCGGTACGTTAAATAAAGACTTAAAGAAGGGTGTCTTATTTAGTTTTTCAGGGCCGATTATTTTGACAATTACCGTAATGATAGCTGTAAGCGAAATAATCAGCATCATAATCAGTGACAAGTAATTAACCAAAGTATCCTGGACCCATGTCGCTAATATTGCGATTAAAATCGTGACACTTTCAGAACTTGGATTATAGAAAGGGACCATAAAAAGAAGGATCCCGATTAAAGAAGGTATAATAAACTTCAAATGTGAAGAAGCTTTAAAATCACTTGCTTTCATAATAGTGCTCTCCCGTCTTAATAATGTAAAGAATAAATATACAGCGTTTTTTATTTTAATACGATTTAGGTGAAATGCCAATAGAAAATATTGCCTTTTGCATTATTCGCTAAGAGTTTAGAAAATCCTCTATCATTTTGTAAACCTTTTCAAAATTTGATCTACAGATGGACCATAACTTTCTCCAAACATGTTCAAATGGACCAACAAATAAAAAAGCTGATATAACGGACGGATATCTTCGTAATCCGATGGAAGGGGAGAAACCTCTTTATAAGCTGTATAAAAATCTTGAGAAAAACCACCGAACAGCTCTGTGAAGGCAAGCTCAAAGCAAGGGTCTCCATATAAAACAGACGGATCTATAAGATACGGCTCCCCTTTAGGTCCGGCAATGAAATTTCCGCCCCATAAATCTCCATGAAGAAGAGAGGGGGAAGGTGATGCTGGTATCCAGACGTCTAAATGCTCTATCAGCCATTCTAAATTTTTCTGCCGGGAAAGAGGCAGGTTTCCTTTATCTAATCCGATCTCCAGCTGTTCTTTTAACCGGCAGTCCCGATAATATTCAAGCCAGGTGTTTCTCCATTCATTTGGCTGATCCATTGTCCCCACAAAAGTAGGGAGTCCAAAACCGTAGCGGTCCGCTTTATGGTTATGCATTTCAGCTAATTTTCTTCCAAGAACTTCGGCGGTATGTGGACGGTCTTCGCCTTCCACCCATTTCATAGCAAGCATTGCTGCTTCCCCTTGCTTCGGCTCATCATAGTAATAAACTTCGGGAACGGCGGCAGTTCTGGTTTCTTTAATTAACTTCAGTCCTTCCGCTTCTGCTTTAAAAAAGTGAGAAGGGACATTTTGATTTCCTTTTATAAAATATTCCTGTTCTTCTGTTTTTACATAAAAGGCCTGGTTAATATCTCCGCCGCTGACCTGATGAACATTTTTAACAGCGGATGAATCACCTAATGCTTGTACGACTCGCTCGATATCTTTTTTCATTTACAGCCTCCTTTTTATTTCATGAGCTCTGCTTATTTAATGAAATAATCCGGGTTTGGTATTCAGCTCTTTTTGGAAGGCATGCACTGTATGAATTTCTTCAAAGCCCAGCTGGCGGTAAAGGTGTTCAGCACGTTCGTTATTGACGCGCACCGAAATTGTTACAACCTTTAAGTTGAAAACGTAAAACGCATACTGCAGGGCGTGTTCAAGAAGGGAAGTGCCGACTCCTTTGCTGCGCGCCGAAGGGTCAACGTTAACGAAACAGATTTCCCCTTCCTCTGGTGTTACGCTTTCAAAGTACAGATACCCGGCTAAAGAACCTTCCTCTTTATATCCCCACAGCTTATTTCTTTCTTTTTGAGACAGTTCGATCATTTCGTTCATTGTATAGTAAGCTGCTGATGGATGGAGCTGGCTGAGGTTAGAGTAGTCATATTCCTGTATTTCATCGATGCTCGTATTCTTTTCCTGAGAGGGAGAATAATTGGCGGAATGGAGAGCCAGTGTTTTTTCTGTATTGTACTTCTCAAAATCATGTCGTTTTGTAAAAGCAAGAAGCTCTTTATTGGCTTCAAAGCAGGCAACTTTAACGACTTCAAAATGGAGCTGCATCGTAAGGGAAGCTTTATCCCATAAGCGCTCAATCACTTCATCTCCATTTCTCGTAGAAAAAGGTCCAAGCAGCCGGCACAGCTTTTGCTCGAAAAAAGGGAGAATGCCGAGAAACCCGATGACTTCTTCTCCTTCCCAAGCGACATAAGCTAAAGCCTCATGGAACTGGGTGAGTGTCCATATCTGTTCGAAGATCTCATTAGGATCTGAAGCCAGCCAGGCAACGTAATGGTGATCCTGTTCGTTCATTTTATGTAACCATTCAGCGATCGTATGGAGCTGTTTGACCTCAAGCTCTTGAATTTGCATCATTACAATCTCACCTTTCTTCCTTTTGCTAAAAGCATGCCATAAGCAGGGAGGGGAGTAAAGGAAATCATTAGAAAAGCCAACCAGTGCGGGAAGCTGGTTGGCTTATGGGTAATTATTTAGCTTATTTATTCTTTATTGGGCCCTTTTTCTTTGTACTCAATTTCGTACTCAAATGGTACAGGATTTAGTTCATCCTGTGGAGCCGCATAGTAAGTCGTCATATACGTCTTACCTGGGCGGAATGCTTTTTGAATATCAAGAGCATCCTCTTCGGTAATATTGAATGGATCCACTTCGATCACCTGGTGATCCCCATCTTCATTTTCTTTAATGAAAGTCACACCATAGTTCACGTAGTTTTCTTTTAGTTCATTTTCGTTGACGAAATCTTCCTGGATGTCATTGCTGCCATCGTAAGAGATGCCTGCTTCCGGAATAGAGATATCTTTAATGAACCAGCCAGAATCAGTATAACCCCAGTCAGTCAGGTAGCGGAAAGAAACAAGAACTTCTTCTCCTGCATATTCGCTAAGGTCAAACGTTTCATCTACATATTCATCAGTATGACCCGTAAATCCAGGGACATTTTCTTTGATTTTCGGATATCCTTGATCCACTACATCGGAACGAGTGTTTTCGTTTTCAAGAGAAGTCCACGTTTCGCCATTATCAGTAGAAACCTGTACAACTCCAAAGTCCCACTGCTCTTCAATATCTAAATAGTGTTCAAATTGAAGAGTAGGGTTATCTGCACTTGTAAGATCGGCTTCAAAAATCAGCTTGTTATCAGCCTCATCACTTTTGCCTCCCCATAGGACTTCTTCGCCGCTTCCTAAAGGATCTTCAGTTGTTTCCCACTGGATCGGCATGAAGTCAATACCATTAAAGCTGAAGTCTGTTACTTTTTGGCCGGGTTCAATATTGAATTCTTTAAAGTCCGTACCCCAGGCAGGGACACCATCTTTTTCATACTGTTTTGCTTCCTCAAAGTTTACTGTCATACCGCGTGGCTCATCTTGACCGTTTACAGGCAGGTCGCGAAGGTCAATATTCTCAAAACCGTGGATTCCGCCTTTGTATTCTTCATCATCTAACACTAAAGCAGAGCTGAAATCCTGATAGACTTCGTTAAAAGTAACATCAAGACCAAATTCTTCGTAGGCTTTTTCAAAGCTTTCAATACTGTTTAGTTCACTTAAGGCTACAGAACGGATAAATTCTGGTCCAAATCTTTCGTAGTTATAAAGAGTGAACAGCTGAACTAAACCGTAATCAGCAATCGTTTCAGGACCTGTTTCGGCACCCTGGTGCTCATCCCAGCTTGTCAAAGAGTTTTCCGGGTGGTCAAGCAGGAAGTTGATCGATCCGCTGTCCAGGCCATAACCGCCTAGGAACTCAGAGAATGTAGACATTCCTTCGTTCAGCCAGGAAGTTTCATCACTGTCATTATCAGAGTGGATTAAGTGCTGTAATTCATGAATGGTTGTTCCAAAGAAGGTGCTTTCTAAGCGTGTATCCCAATCTCTGGAATCGATGGTAATCATGTTACGGTCAGTATAATTTTCAAGAGTCTGCCAGAAGAAACCGGCAACGAAGAATGGATATTCCGGATCATAGTAGTTATCGTCTTTGACGTTATCTACCATAAGAAGGACTTTATCGCCCTCACCTTCATAATAACCTTCAGGCACATAGCCAAGCTCTTCTAATAGCGAGTTACTGCCATCCAGACTGTCAGGAGTGCCGAAGAAGTCTGTAGCGACAGGGTACATATTGCTGTCAAACTCAGCAGCCATTTTATCGACTTGTTCCTGAGTAATCTTGTGAGCAGGGCGTTCATCATCTTCAGGGAAAGCGAGGTCGTTCGCAACCCAAACCTCAACGTGTTCACCAACACTGCGAAGCGTAAATTCTTTAAAAGCAAGATCACGGTCGAGGAATGATTTTGTTCCTCCATCATATGTAAAATTACTGTCGGAGCTGCTTGAATCGTCTCCCGCTGCATCCTCATTAAAATCAGTTTCCGCAGCATTCTCTTTTACCTTTTGGTTAGCCTCTTGCTTAAACCCAGGCTGCTCAGATTGTTTTTTAAGCAGACCATCAATATCGATACGGTCGCCATAACGTTCGGTGTTCCAATTTTTATATTCAGATTCTGCACTAACGTTTGTAGCTGCTGAAGGAGCAAACAGAGACAATGTTAATGCACTGACTGAAAGCAATGCTGTCATCTTTTTCTTCATGTGCATGAAACCCTCCTAGTGGAAATTATTTCGAGACCCGCAATATCTATTATAATGTGTACAGGCTAAATATTCAAAATATTTTGAATAGTAAAATGGAAGGATTTTTCACTGAAAAGGTCCTTTAGTTCGTCATACTTTTGTACCTTTAATAGGTGTAAATAACTGTTTTTACCAGAAAATTCGACAAAATTTCAGGGGTTCCGCTGAAAAGGTTTAAGGGAGAAGGGTTAAGGAAATTGTATAAAAAATGTAAGCCAATAGAGAGGGGGAGAGAGATGAATCAGCGGGCGAAATACATATCCATTTATCGAGTAACAGTGATCGTCTGGATGTCCCTGAAATTTCTCATCCAAATCTTCTGGTTTAAAAATACGCACAGGATCTGGGACCAGGAAACGAAGCGAAAATGGGAAAGGCTGCTGGTTAAGCAGGCAGAAGAATACCGCAGGAAAGCTATTAAGCTTGGCGGGCTGCTGATTAAATTCGGGCAGTTTTTAAGCTCTCGGGGCGATTTGCTTCCCCGGGCGTTTATTCTTGAGCTGGAAGGGCTGGTTGACCGGGTCGAGCCCGTCCCTTTTAAATATTCAAAACGGACGATGGAAGAGGACTGGAATACGTCTCTTGAGGAAGTGTTCCGCCATATTGACGAAAAACCGGTAGCGTCAGCGTCTATAGGAGAAGTGTACCGGGCGGAGCTGCTTGATGGGACTTCGGTTGCTGTAAAAGTCCAGCGGCACCGCGTGCGGGAAATCTTTCAAATGGACTTTAAGGCACTGAGAATTGTGTTCTTTATTTTATCGAAGTTTACTAGATATGGTAAGAAGGCGGATTTACCAGCCCTTTATCGTGAAGTAGTTGCAGTTATTACAAACGAGCTGGATTTTACCATGGAGCTGGAGAATGGCAATCATTTCAGAAGAAGATTCAGGGACTTTGAGAAAGTGTATATCCCGGAATACTATAGCGAATGGTCAACGAAGCGGATATTGGTGATGGAATGGATTGAAGGGGCGAAGATTACGGATCTTACCTTTATAAAACGCCATCAGATTGATCGCAGAGCGGTAGCCAAGCTGCTGTTTGATTTGTGTGTGGAGCAGTTTCTGTTTGCCGGGATGTTTCACTCAGATCCGCACCCCGGAAACCTTATGCTGAAAGCGGATGGAACCGTTGTTCTCCTCGATTTCGGGATGGTGGGAGAAATAAAACAGCGCGATGCCAACTCTATTCGCCTCATGGTCCAGGGTTTTATTTTGGACGATTATGACCGCGTCATCGATGCCCTTTGGGAGATGGATTTTCTCCTTCCAAACGCCGATACAGAGCAAGTGAAAAAGCTGATTAAACAGACGACGGATATGTATTTGGATGGGGATTTCGATAAGCTGGATGCCCATCTCATGAATGACATCTTAAGTGATGTGCAGCAGTTCGTGAAAGAACAGCCAATTCAGCTGCCGGCGGACTACGCTTTTTTAGGAAGAGCGACTTCAATTATCGTCGGTGTTCTAACGTCTGTTTATCCGCAAGTGGATTTAGTAGAGTGGGGACGGCCTGTGATTAAAAAATGGATGACAGGCGAAGCGTCAAACTTCTCCCTTTACAAACAGGTAGCAAAGGATACAGTGAAACCATTAATGTCTCTCCCGCGGGCACTAATTGAGTATTTAGTCGACGGTGATAAAGAAAGAGAATGGAAAACGGAAACCCATCAGCAGACACTCTTTCACCAGTTTTATCTTTTCTATTCCCTGATCTCCTTTATGATGATTGTAGCTGGTACAGGAGGGATTCTTTATCTCAACATAACCGGATGGTCGGATTATCTGCCTTTTGCCTGGACAATAGCGGTTATTGGATTTGGCACCCTGTTAATGATCGGCATCCGCCATTATACGATGATTAAAAAAATTAGAAGATAACAAAGGAGGAAATGTAAATGAGCAGTATATTACGAAAAGGATTTTATTTAGGACTGGGAGCAGCAATCAGGGGTAAAGAGAAGTTTGAAAAAGTCTTAAATGAAATGGTGAGTAAAGGTGAGGTTTCACCAACAGAAGCGAGAGAAATGCTGAACACTTGGGTCGAAAAAGGTGAGCAGAAAAACAGTGACTGGAGCGAACTGGCCCAGTCCCGGATGCAGACCCGGCTTAAGAATCTGGGGTTTGTGACTCGCGAAGAATATGAGAGGCTTGAAGCGAGACTGGAACGTCTTGAGAACCAGCAGAGCAGCAACGGAGATCACCTGTAAAGGGTGATCTTTTTTAATCTGCAACTGTTGCTGCCTTGAGAAGATAAAAATGACGTCAGAAAATATCCCAAAAGCCGGCAGAATCAAAATATAAACTTCCGGGTGCCACCGGTTAAGAGTCTCATTGGACCGCACCTCGATTTTCCCTGCGAGGTAGTAGCTGTCGTGAAGACAATGAGTGAGCGGACCTGCGTTCCTATTTTCAAGCAGCGGGTTAGAAAAAGGACCAGCTGGCTGGTTTTTCAGGGGAGGTAAATAACTTAATCGCCTGCTTTATCCCTTGCTCATGTCCGGTTAACTCTGCCTTTTTATAATCAAGAAGCTTCTCAAGAGAAATACATCCCATCAGAAGGGAAGACAGCTCGGCGATATCAATAGATAAAGTGACCGCACCCGCCGTATCGCTGGCCGTTTCGGAAGCTTGTCCATTTCTAAAGGAATACCAGTAAGACTGCTGCTCATTTAAAAGAGAATCGTTTACTTTAAAGTGGATGGGGACCTTCGCCTGGCCAAACGAATGATCATAGATATAGTTCATAAATAAGCGCAGGTCGCTGATCCGGTACATAAGCCCCGTGCCGCTTTCCTGAGTCTTATGATAGAGGCGGTGGATCATTCTGTCAGACTGATAGCGCGGGTCTTTTAAAAAGAATCCGAAGTCCTCATCAAAGGAAGGAAAGGTGACGACATCGACTTGATCTTTCTGCAGGTGAAAAAAGTTCATAAAAGCATGGAAGGCCTCGTTTGTTAACGTAAACCAGTCGATCACTTTCAGCTCTTGGTGAAAATCTGTCTCGTGTTTCATTTCATAGACGAGGTATCCTTTTAAATGACCGTTTTCTCGGTAGCCAATGGTATGGGTATGCTCTGCTGAAATGTATCGAAACTCGTAATCCTGCTTGTCACTGGCTCCGTGGGTGTCCTGCGCCCAGTCATGATAGACTTTCTTAATCTCCTCGACATGAGAAGAATTCAGTGGAACGACTGAGTCAATGCCTTCCTGGTAAGGCGCCTGTTCTGGTGAAAAACGATACACGTGCAGCTGGGGCCCTGAACCGAACCCCATTTTCCGGTAAAAGTCAGGCCGGAACGGATAAAGCTGGACAAGGGGGAATCCTTGTTCGTTCGCTTCTTTAATCACGTGGGTGATTATATGTTTAGCGATGCCTCGTTTCTTATATGGAAGGTCGACAGCTAAAGTGCCGATACCTGATGAAGGGATCGTCTGCCCATACACATTCATTGGAAAAGCATAATGAATAAAGCCCCCGAGAAGCTGTTCGTTTTCGTAAACCCCGTAATGGGAAACGTTCTCGTATTTCTCCATCTTTTCCCTGTGTTCTGCTGCATTTTGTTTATCTTCTTCTGTGGTTAAACCCATCACCGGATAGCAGCGGCTTAGGATTTCTGTAAACCCGCGAAAGTCGGTTGTTCTTCGAATCTCCATCTGGTCACTTCCTTTTCAACAAGTAGATACCTTTATAGAATACTAATAATAGAAAGAAAAAGCTAAGGGCGGTCAACCCTAAATTAAAGAGGTAGGCAAACCCGGAACCTAAATAGTTTAATAATGTGCCTTCTATCGGAGGATAGGAGAGATATAAATAATTCGTGCCCATCCAGTTATTAAAAAAGCCCATAAGAACGGCATAGCCAACGAGATAAATGTAAGCTTCCAATGTCACTTTTAGACTGATTGGAACTTTTATCGAGAGAAGAAGGAAGAGACTCGTCCAAACAATTGCCATATGCTGAATAAAAAATTTCCAGAAACGAAAATGTTCATAATCATAAGGAAGATCAGGCGTGATTAAGGCTAATGCAGCGGGTACGATACCGATGAAAAAGTTTACTTGAATCAGTTTTGGGTGATATGTCAGTAAGCCGATCATGCCGATAATCGAAGCAATGCCGCATAAGTGAAGCGGTAAATAGAGAGCGCTGAAGAAAAATCCGTGAGCCAATGCCCAGGCCTGGTAACTCAGCTCGCAGATAAACAACAGATTGAAAAGCAGCCATTTTATAATCGTATGAGTGCGGGTGCCGCGCTTAAGATATTTAGAATAATGAAGTAAAAATACGGTGCCTAAGGCAAACATAACGAGCATGACCAGGTGGCTGTAACCAAACGTTTCAAATGGATGAGCGCTGTAAGCTCCTAACCATTGTTTCATGTTTTCCACATCCTAGAGTTACAGATTTTCCTGTGCTATGATTCTATCATACTAGACGTAGGAGGAATCGCCTATGCCAAAAGTGAATTACTTTACGTGCAAACACTTCGTTACAACATGGAATCCAAATTTTCAAAGAGGTTGCCGGGCTTACGGGATTAAATGCCGTCTCCTGTTGTCGCTTCTGCAACAGGAACAGGTTGTCTGCAATATCAGTCGAAAAAGTCTGTAATCAGGCGAAAACCAGCGGATTCTTCCTCTAACTTGGATATGAAGCTGTAAAATAGATGAAATGCAGAATTTCGTATCGTCTCTATGAATAAAGTATGGTATGCTGAGAAATATTTAGAATAGAGTGAGGGGAGATGACTAATTAATGAGTAGAGAGAACTGGGGATCCAGGTTAGGGTTTATGCTTGCAGCCATGGGATCAGCTGTCGGGCTGGGCAACATATGGCGTTTCTCTTTTGTAGCTGGAAACAATGGAGGAGGCGCTTTTTTAATTCTATATTTACTTTGTGTTCTGCTGATTGGTATCCCGCTGTTACTTTCTGAAGTAAGTATCGGCCGAAAAGCGCAGAGCGATGTCGTAGGATCCTTTAAAAAATTAGCACCAGGGACGCCATGGTTCTTGACCGGATTCTTCGGAGTATTAAGTGCGTTTTTAATCCTCGGCTTCTATAGCGTAGTGGCCGGATGGGCCATCTACTATTTCATTCAGTACGTAACTGGAAGCTTTGCTGCACAGCCAGAAGCAGGCTATGGAGGAGCATTTGGAGAATTCATATCAAATTCCTGGTACCCATTATTTTGGACCGCACTATTTATGGGACTTACGATCTTTATCGTAGTCAGCGGTGTTAAAAAAGGTATAGAATCTGCTAATAAAATCTTTATGCCATTACTAGCCATTATATTAATTGTTTTAGCTTTCTATAGTATATCTTTTGATGGAGCAGCCGAGGGACTGAGATTCTTATTCTCGCCAGACTGGTCAGCTTTCAGTGATCCATCCATTTATATCGCAGCTTTAGGGCAGGCCTTTTTCTCATTAAGTATCGGAATGGGAGCCATGTTAACGTATGGAAGCTACCTGTCTAAGGAGCACAAGCTTCCTGGTGCCACACTTGGTATCGGCATCATGGATACCTTTTTTGCTGTAGTGTCAGGGCTCGTTATTTTCCCGGCCGTGTTTGCTTTTGGAATAGATCCTGCTTCTGGGCCGCCGTTGGTATTTATCACATTGCCGACGATCTTTGAACAAATTCCGCTTGGCGGCATCGTTGGAGTGGTCTTCTTCTTCGCGCTGATCTTAGCCGCTCTATCTTCTTCTGTATCCATTTTAGAAGTTCCGACGGCTTACTTTATGCGTGTCTTTAACTGGTCTCGCCGCTTTACAACTATTCTGATGGGATCCATCATGTTTGTGCTTGGAATTGTGGTATCGTTAGGGTTTGGTATCTGGGCAGGCGTCACGCCAATCGGGGAAAGAAATATCCTTGATTCGATGGACTATGTAGCCTCCTATATCTTCCTGCCGCTTGGCGGTCTGGCGATGATTTTATTTGTAGGCTGGTACTTTACAAAACAGCAGGCGCTTGAAGCAACAGACTTTACTGGTTCTGCTGTTGGAAACGTATGGTATTTCATTGTGAGATATTTTGCACCAATCGGTATTATTCTTGTCTGCTTAAACTCGCTTGGCATTATCTAAGATATTCTTTAAAAACCCGAATGATTGACATGAGACCACTGAAAAACTGAAGATCTATGAAAGGTAGAATATTAAAAAGCGGTCTGTGTGGAATTTAATTTCCACACAGACCGCTTTTCTTCTAATTTTAAGAGATTTGTGGCCTATAATCCTTCATAAGTTTAACGATTCGTTTCACATTAGCTTTGAAAATCGCCATCGCACCTTGAATGTTGACGGTCTAACATCGAATCCCTCACTTTTATGTATTACTTTCATTGTAGAACAAAGGCTTAAAGCGCCCTGGTAGACACGAAACGCATAAGCAAAACGGCCGGAGGAAGGTGGCCTTCCCTTCCGCAGGGCGGATGGCTTATGACGCGAGTGTCTGGGCGCTGGAGCTGGATGTCGCACTTTTAAACATATACATCCACAGCTTGGAAATTTCCTAGACAACAAGAAAAAAGAGTGACCTCTGTTGATTTCACGATGAGCGATCGGTGGTGACGCCTGCGGGAACAGCGCGAGCCTCAGCTAACTTGGTCAAGTGATCTTCTTGACCAAGTTAGCTGAGGCCGTGCCCGCGGCAAGCATCCACCGACAAGCGGTTCGGAACAACAAACTTTAAGATTAGAAAGGACTTTTTCAGTGGCCTCGGTTGACATTCGGTTTTTTTCTATACATAAACAGCCTCATATTACCAGAAAAAAGTAAGAGAAACTGCGCGACTTCTGAGAAAAAACGAGCAGGCTCCCCTTTTCGGAATTGGTGTTTATTTACTCTTGATTTTTAATGTCGTTTCGTATTAGAATCGCGAATGAAAAAATCTCCTAAAGTCATACTTTTTAAATGCATGGCTTGGGCATTTATTGAATAGAGTAGATTAAATGTCGGGGAAGGACATTTAATTATTGCTTAGTTAAAGGAAAAGGAGAGAAACCATGAAAGAAGTGCTTGAAGAGGTGTACAGTCCTTGCTATGGCTCCATTAAAGATGTTTTGGTTGGTGAGGATGCCTATGTTTATGAATGGGAACCATTGTTTCTGATTGAAACAGCAGATAAGGAAGTGGTCGAGGTTTCTATTGGCGTGAGCGGCACCATTAAGCAAGTAGACATGCAGCCTGGGCAAGAAGTAACGCCTAAATCTTTACTGACCATTTTGCAAGATGATTTGCTTATTCCAGGCAGTGATTAATGATAGAAGAAAGCCTTTATTTTAGATAAGGATGTCTAAAATAAAGGCTTTCTTATTGATAATGGCAAAAGACACCGGTAGCTGGCGCATGTTATGATAGATGCGGATGTTTGATAACATTACAAAAGGAGTCATTAGCTTATGGCAATATCAAATCAAACGATTCTAAAAAAGATGTCTAGTGAGATACAGGAAGCAATGCTGAACCATGGAGATGATCATAAGTTCAGGGAGCATGTGCGTGCGGTTCGATTATTGGCGGACCTGGTGCTGGAACAGGAGACTTCGCCGTCTGGACCATCAGCTTCAACATTAAAAGAGAGCTCGGTTCAGGAGCCGACGGTGGAAGAGATCCGGCGAATGATGGGGAGTGATGCCCCGGTTCAAAAACCTTCCGCTCAAGAGGAGAAACCGAAAGGGCATGATGGAGCGAACGGCTCGTCCATTTTTGACTTTTAAGGGGGGAATAGACATGATGAAAGTATTTTTGCTGTTAAGTGTGCTTAATGGTTTTTTATCTGTGGCTTTAGGAGCGTTTGGCGCTCATGGGTTAGAAGGGAAAGTTTCGGCTAAAGGATTGAGCCAGTGGGAAAAAGCGGTCGACTATCAAATGTTCCACACGATGGCTCTGTTTGTAACAGGCTTATTAATGAGCAAAATCCAGACCGGCCTAATGACAGGAGCGGGATGGTTCTTCTTAGTTGGAATTATTTTATTTTCCGGAAGTCTGTATATCTATGCGCCGACAGGAATTAAGACATTTGCTATGATTACGCCTGTAGGAGGCTTATTTTTCTTGATCGGCTGGATTTTGCTTGGCATTGCAGTCGTTCGATACATTTAAAAATAGAGGATTGTTGTAAAAATAAATAAGATAATCGCGCGCAGCAGCTGACTGATACTCGAAGTCAGCTGCTCTTTTTTATATTCAACAAAGCTTTCTATAAGCAGACTGATGGTAAGTACGTAAAACATAAGGAGTATGATCCACTCATGCTCCAAGTGAAATAACGCGACAAACGCGAGTATGACGGCGACGAGTATAGCGGCCAGCTGTAATTGGATGAAAGGTGCATAGGGATGTCGCATTCGCTCACCCCTTTCCTATAGTTCATAAATTTAGCGTCGTGGAGGATACTGGGCCATGGGACTGCCATTGAACGGATAACTGTAATTGATTTCCTCATCGAACGTAATGTAGTCAAGGTAAATCATAAGAAGGATATATCTTTTGCCGTTTTGCGGATCGCTTAAGATGATATGGTCGCGGCCTGCAGCTTCAATGATCCCGCGAAATACTTTAGCATTCCACTCGTCATTATTTTCAAAAGTCATATAGACCGTTCCTTCTTTGCCGCGGTTAAGCCTTAAGATATTTTCGATATAGGATTGTTCGGTAGGAAGCATTCCGCCGTTCATCCCGCCGCCGTTGGACATATAAGGAACCTGCATGCCCTGGACTCCTTGCATGCTCGTTCCGTTTCCTCCGTTCATCCCCTGCAATCCCTGCGCCCCGCCGCTGTAGGTGCCAGGGTAATAGGGCATTCCCTGCATGCCGTTCATGCCGTTCATTCCCTGCATCCCTGGCATTCCCTGCATGCCGTTCGTTCCGTTCATGCCATTTGATCCTTGCGCACTTTGGGATCCCTGCTGCTGATTATTTGCCAATCTGATCACTCCTTAACGTAATTAGTAAATGGTTGGACAGTCTGCTCGTGTAGGAGCAAAGAAACAGTGTGATTTATACCGGCCGACGTTACTCTGGCCGTACCAGGTTGCTGGACAGGCTCCTTGCGGCATAAAGAACCACAAGGTATTTGTTGCGGGGTGGAACCTTTCTCCGTTAATGACTCTCCTGGCCAGCTGCTTATCCTTCTCCCTGGCTCTCTGATAGAAGTAGCCTTTTTGGGTGGCTTCAAATCCCCCTGGACTTTGGAACACCATCCTTTGAATGCTGCGGATATCTTTAAAATCCAGGCATTCTGCGCGAACACGGTTAATTCCGGTGTTCCCCACCATCAACATTCCCAGCTTCCCATCTCCTTCGGCTTCAGCTCTTATTAATCTGGCAAGCAGATTTACATCTTGCTGGTTGTAGGGAACGACAGCCACGCTGTCACCTCGCTTCCCGGTAAACTGACTCTCTAACACTATATGTACGGGTCTGGGGAGGATATGTATAAAAAAGCGAGAAAGGTGAGACGTGTTTAGGAGGGTTGTTGTAAGATACTAGTAAAGTACCTAAGGAGGCCTTTAGAATATGAGAGTCTTATACATAGAGGATGACCTTGAGATCGGAGATTGGGTCGAAAGAAAACTGAAGGAGCATTCTTTTGATGTCGACTGGTTCCAAACCGGGCTTGAGCTGCCGGAAGAATTAAATGCATACGATGTGGCCATTTTAGACGTAATGCTTCCGGGATTGGACGGCTTTTCTTTAGGACGCCGTTTAAAAAGAAATAATCCGCAGCTGCCTGTCATTATGCTGTCAGCAAGAACAGCGATTGATGACAAACTAGAGGGATTAGAATTTGCAGATGATTATATGACGAAGCCGTTTCATCCCGAAGAACTGATCAAACGGATTGAAATACAGCTGCGGAAATTTGAAAGGACCATTGATCAGACACTTTCGATCGGGCATTTAACCGTGTACCTCGATCAGCAGGTTATTAAAAATAACGAAATTGATGAAGAAATATTACTGACGGGAAAACAGTTTCATATCTTTAAATTTTTCCTCAGACATTTAAACCAGATTTTAACGAAGGAACAAATATACGAAGGCGTGTGGGGGGAGCCGTACCGGGAAGGGGATAAATCCCTCATGGTTCACATCCGGCATTTGCGTGAAAAGATTGAAAAAGATCCATCCTGCCCAAAAATTATCGAAACCATCCGTGGGATAGGCTATCGGGTGAAGGGATGAAAAAGTGGTTACAGTCGCTTCAGGTTAAGTATTTATTTATCGTTTTACTCGCCGTGCTGGCACTGCCGATTGCCTTGCCGCTCACCTCACTGGTTGTCTATTTCCCTGGGATATTATTAGAAGAAGATCTGCCCTATGGTAATGCCGAACAGTATGAAGAAAGGTGGCATGAGGAAGCGCGCAGTCTCGAAGATGCCGATTCTGAAGAAATAAGCCAGAGAATCGAGAAGCTGTCCGAAGAATTTCCGGAGTCCGGCATGTTCTGGGTTAACAGTGAGGGCAAAACGGAAGATATCATTCGTTATGAGGGGGATCTTCCTGACCAGTGGAGCTCTTCATATACCATTGAGTTTATGAAATATAATTTTGACTCAGACCCTTTTACGGTAGTTGCTTTTATCGGAGAAGGTGAGAATGATCAGGGATTTATGGTCACACAAATTGATCGTCTCTACATCGGTCCGCCTGTGCAGCGGCTGGATAACTGGTACAGCATTGCTTTTTTTATAGCTATCTCTATTATTATGATCGGATTTTTTACATTATCGTGGCTCTTCTTTAGAAAAGTCCATAAACGCTTATTGAAGCTGAAGGATGCCATGGAGGATCAGGGTGAAAGTGGCATTCCATTACCTGTAAAAATTTCAAATGATGATGAAATTGGCCAGCTGGAAACCAGCTTTAACCGGATGATTAAGCAGCTGGAAGAAGGAAAGAAGCGAGAGCAGCAGGAAGAAAACATTCGCCGTGACTTAATTGCCAACCTTTCTCATGACTTACGGACACCGTTAACGACAATCCGAGCCTCACTGTCTGATATAAGCGGAGAAGTTTCGAGCAGGGAAGCTCAGGAAAAACTCACATCTGTTTATCAAAAAATCGATTACCTCAGTCATTTAATTGATAACCTGCTTTCCTTAACACTTTTAACTGGTAAAAAGTATCCTTATCATCCGAGCCATGTGGAAATGAACAGAATGATGAAGGAAATCGCCGCTCACTGGTATCCGACATTGGAGCAGAGAGGGATAGACATTGAATTCGTAACGGACGGCACGGTTTATTGGCATATTGATCCTAATTGGATGGAGCGGATTTTTGATAATTTAATGCAGAACCTTATCCGCTATGCTTCTGAAGGGAAATACGTCCGGATTACAGTTAAAGAGAATGAGCTGTTTCTTGAAGATCGCGGACCGGGGATGAAAGGGGAGAAAGTGGAAGAAGGGGCCGGGATCGGCCTTTCGATCGTCGAATTAATGGTTAAAGAAATGAATCTTCAATTAAAAATTAACTCAAGTGAAAAAGGAACCCGTATTACGATTTCACGACAGGATGTCTAGAGTTTAAAACTAGGCATCTTTTTTTGCCAAATTTAAACAAAATTTAAACAAAACCTTTCCCGATATTTAAATTGCGGCGGCTACTATGAAAAGTGAGGTGATAATCATGAGTGAAACAATCATTCAAACGAACGGATTAGTAAAAACTTTTAAAAAAACAAACGTAGTCGACAGGGTGGAGCTTACGATAAAAAAGGGAGACATTTACGGTTTTTTAGGTCCTAACGGAGCCGGGAAAACAACGACGATCCGCATGCTCCTCGGATTAATGAAGCCAAGTGCCGGGAGTATTTCAATCTTCGGGAAAGATTTAAAAACCAATAAAATTGAAATTCTTAAAAAAATAGGCTCGCTTGTAGAGTCGCCTTCCTATTATGAGCATTTAAGCGGAAGAGAGAATTTAGAAGCTTTACGAAAGATCCTGCAGGTTCCTAAACCACGGATTGATCAAGTACTAGCCATTGTCCGTTTAACAAAAGATGCAAAACGGCCGGTAAAAGAATACTCTCTGGGGATGAAACAGCGTCTTGGCATAGCGTCTGCGCTGCTTGGAGAGCCGGAACTTCTCATTTTGGACGAACCGACGAACGGGCTTGATCCATCCGGCATTCATGAAATCAGGGAGCTGATTAAATCACTGCCTGAAAAATATGGCATGACGATCATGATTTCAAGCCACTTATTAAGCGAAGTGGAGCAGATGGCGACACAGGTAGGGATAATTTCAAAGGGGCAGCTGATTTATCAGGATTCAATTATACGTCTTAAAAATAAAGCCAAACCGCTGGTCCGCTTAAGAGTCGGCAATGGAGAAGCTGCCAAAAGAAAGCTTTTTTCCTATGGATATGTGGTCGATTTTGAAGAGGACTATATCTTTGCAGACGCAGGCAGTGATGAGGAAGTTTCCAGCTTGGTCGCTGCTCTTGTTAAAGAAAAGTTTCCGGTTTACCGGGTGGAGGAACAGCGCCAGTCGCTTGAAGATATTTTCTTAGACTTAACGAAAGCAGAAGAGGAGGAGACTTATGGTTCATCTTCTGCAAGCTGATTTATTAAAAGTAAAAAGAAAATGGTTCTGGTTTCTAGTTTTTCTAGGACCGTTTGGAGTGATTGGTCTTCAGGTCGTCAACTACGGCCTTCGCTATGAATGGATTACATCGCAAAGCTCTGATCACTGGGCTACACTTATTCAAAGTGTGAATATGTTCGTCGCCCCGGCCCTGCTGCTTGGGATGACAATTTTAGCCTCACAGATCGCTTCAATTGAACATAAAGAAACCGCGTGGAAGCAGCTCCTTGCCCTTCCTGTAAAAAGACGGGATGTCTTTGTATCCAAATTTATTATCACAAGCGGAATGATTTCTGTGTCTTCCATTCTTCTGTTTATCGGAACGATTGCTCTAGGGGTCGGCCTTGGATTTGGCTGGGAATTTGAAGTCGGTGCCGTATTAAAAAACAGTTTTTATCCGTTTTTTGCGGGACTGCCAGTATTAGCCCTGCAGCTATGGATATCAATTGTGCAGAAAAACCAAGCGGGTCCTTTAGCGATCGGGATTTTCGGGGCGGTGTTTTCCACATATTCCTACAATGCTCCTGACTGGCTGTTCTGGAAGTGGCCGCTGCTTTTTCCAGAAAAAGATCCTCTGCCGTATGTAGGTCTAGGTTTACTCGTGGGACTGGTTATTCTCGCAGCCGGTGTCATCGATTTTAAAAGGAGGGATATTGCGTGATGCTGCGTTCGTTACTAGCTTCTGAAATACTAAAGATAAGAAAAACGAAAGTATTTAGCCTGCTTTTCATTAGCCCAATTATGGCGGCAATTGTTGGTTATTTCGTAGAGATTCCTGTCGAAGGTCAAGCAGGGTGGGCTCTTCTTCTAGCGATGATGAGTGCAGCACATTCCCTGTTAATTCTTCCTTTAATGATCAGTGTTTTCTCAGGATTTGTCTGCCGCTATGAACATCAGAGCGGGGGATGGAGACGCTTGTTCAGTATGCCGGTTGCGAGACAGGAGATTTACCTGGCTAAGTTTATCATCGTCTTTGGGCTGGTAGCCCTCAATCAGCTGATGTTTTCGATTGTATATATAGCTGCTGGTTATTTCCAAGGTGTGGGAGGCAGTGTGCCAACAGAGATTCTTCTTAAATGTTTACTAGGAGGACTTATCGCGGCAATGCCGCTGATTGCTCTTACGCTGTGGTTTTCAGCGATGTGGTCGAGTTTTGCTGCCCCTTTTACATTAAACGTTATCTTAACACTGCCGAATATGCTTGTTGCTAACTCAGATACCTTCCGTCCATGGTATCCATGGGTCCAGCCGTTTGTGATGATGCAGGCGGAGGAAGAAGGCTTTTTCTCAGTTCCGGTTGAGTCACTGCTCGTTGCGGTAGGAGTAGGTTTCATCCTCTTTTATATAGGTGGAAGCCTGAGTATTCAAAAGAAAGCCGTTTAAATAATTGGCTTGTTAAAGGTATTGTGTTGAAAAAGTGAGTTTCGGTATGCGGAGACTGGAGAAAGGAGCGGAGGGAACAGCTCGCTTTTCATGGGTGGACGCCGATCCTCTTCGGCCTTTTCGCCCTGCTCAGAAGAAGGTGCTGGGAGGATTCGGTGGTTCCCAGCCACCTTTCGTTGAGGGAAAAGCTTCCGGTAATCATTGAAAAGTGAAGAGGTATTTGATAATGAGAGGGCAGGGGAATGTATAAAAAAGCTGGCGAGATATAGTCTCGCCAGCTTTTTTTCGATATTAAACGTGTAAGAATTTTGGTACTTCATCCGTTTTTAAGATGTTGCCGACATAGAAAGATCCAAAGTCGCCATAGCGGGAAGTGACTGTATCAAAACGCATTTCGTAAACGAGCTTTTTGAATTGAAGAACGTCATGAGCAAACAGCGTCACACCCCATTCCCAGTCATCAAAGCCGATAGAGCCTGTGATGATCTGGCGGATTTTACCGGCATACTGGCGGCCGGTCATGCCGTGTTCGTACATAAGCTTGGCACGTTCATCTTTCTCAAGCACGTACCAGTTGTCATTCCCCTGACGGCGCTTGTCCATCGGATAGAAGCAGATGTGATTCCATTTAGGCAGAATCGGCTTGAGACGTCCTTGGATTTCTGGATCATTCTCGTCCGCGCTGCCCATGTAGTTGGAAAGCTCTACGACGGAAACGTAGGAATAGTCTTTTGAAGAGAATTCGGCCAGTTTGGATTTATTGAAAGCTGTTTCGATTTCATTTAATTCTTCCATTGTCGGACGTAAAATCATCAACAGAAAATCTGCTTTCTGCCCGACAATTGTGTATAATGCATGGCTTCCTTGCTTGCTTCTCTCAGTATCTTCCCATTTTCCGATAAGCTGCTGAAATTCACTGATCGCCTGGTCGCGCTCTTCACTGCTCGCGCGCTTCCACGCTGTCCAGTCGATGGAACGGAAATCGTGCAGGCAATACCATCCATCCATTGTTACTACCGCTTCTGGCATGGTGTGATCGCTCCTTTATAATAAATGTTCTAGTATAATTTCATCCTTTTTTAATATAACATAACTGACGTTTATTAATCATTTCTGCTAATTTGAAAGTATTGTGAACGAAAAAATAGGGTAAAGTGAAGATGTAATCGCTTCCCCCGAAATTTTCCTATCGAAACACTTTTCATTAAACACAAAACGTCTTATTATATAGTACAGAACAGAAATGGAGGGTTCATTAATGAGTAACCTATTTGATACTCTAAAAGATAAAATGAGTGGGAATAGTAAGAAAATTGTATTCCCAGAGGCAATGGACGAACGGATTCTAACAGCTGTCAGTAAGCTGGGTGCAGAAGGTTTTGTGAGCCCTGTACTAGTCGGAAACAAAGAAGAAATAACACAGAAGGCTGCAGAAGTTGGTGTCGATGTGTCCACTTCTGAAATTCTTGATCCGGCAAATTATGAAGCTTTCGCCGAAATGGTAGCAAGCTTCGTAGAACGCCGTAAAGGAAAAGCGACGGAAGAGCAGGCCCGCGAAATTCTTCAGGACGGCAACTACTTCGGAACAATGCTCGTGTATATGAACAAAGCGGATGGTCTTGTCAGCGGAGCTGCGCACTCCACAGCTGATACGGTGCGCCCGGCGCTGCAGATTATTAAGACAAAGCCTGGGATTAAGAAAACATCCGGCGTATTTATCATGGTCCGCGATGAAGAAAAGTACGTTTTTGCTGACTGTGCGATCAATATTTCACCAGACAGCCAGGACTTAGCGGAGATCGCGCTAGCCAGTGCCGATACGGCAGCACTGTTTGACATCGATCCGAAAGTAGCGATGTTAAGCTTTTCCACAAAAGGGTCTGCTAAATCTCCTGAAACGGAAAAAGTAAACGAAGCCGTTGAACTTGCGAAGCAGCAAAACTCTGATCTATTGATCGACGGAGAATTCCAGTTTGACGCTGCGTTTGTTCCATCCGTAGCTGAGAAGAAAGCACCAGATTCTCCACTTAAAGGCGAAGCCAATACGTTTATTTTCCCTAGCCTTGAAGCTGGAAACATCGGCTATAAAATTGCCCAGCGTTTAGGCAACTTTGACGCTGTCGGCCCGATCCTGCAAGGCTTAAACCAGCCGGTCAACGACTTATCACGCGGCTGTAACGCTGATGATGTTTACAAGCTGGCGATTATTACAGCAGTACAATCTTTATAAAAAGTATTTGCAGATGAAACCCGGAGGTGTTGGCCTCCGGGTTTTTTGTGCAGGGAGCTGAATAGATTTGGCCGGATTTTTTTGAGATTTTCTACGAACCGGAATTTCACTGTACATATTTAACCGCTTATCAGCCAGAATAAGCCGCTGATAGAATTTCAGATAAAAGAAGGAAAATATTGCTTACAATGGAATTAGGGTAAAGTAAGCGAGGTGATAGTGGTGAATGTAAAAATTGACTTAGATGGGAATTATGATCAGACATCAGTTACCATTCATGCTAAAGAGTGGAGTGAGGAGCTTGAGCAGCTTGTACAAATGATCAATGGATCTCAGCGTAAACGTTTGATTGGCATGGAAGGCGCGCAGTCTGTGTTACTCCATCCTGAAGACATTGAGTATGTATATTCAGAAAGTGGAAAAGTTTTTGCCGTGATGGGGAAACGAAGTGTAGAGCTTAAGATGAAGCTGTATGAAGTAGAAGAGTATTTAAAGTCTTATCAATTTGGGCGGTTTTCAAAGTCTGTGATTGGAAGCATCAATCATATTCAGAAGTTTGAGTTATCGTTTAATGGAAACCTGTGCGTTTACTTTACTTCTGGAAACAAAGAATATGTCTCTCGCCGATATGTTCGAAGTTTAAAAGAACAATTAACCGGAGGAGGAAACTAAATGAGTTTTCATATCGTAGAAAGAATATTGATTGGGTGTGGGTTTGCTGCTATTTTTACATTTGCCGCATTAACGATCATGCTGGTCAATGATGTCCAGTCTGGTGTGGCCCTAATTTGGAAGAATATGCTTGGCAGTATACTAATGGGCGTTTATTTCAGTATCGCTTCCTTAATCTTTGAAAAAGAAGACTGGAGCCTGCTCAAACAAACGGCACTCCACTTTATATTGTCCGTTGCCGTGTTTTATACGATTGCTGCTTTTACAGGCTGGGTGCCGTTTACATGGGGAGCTCTTCTAATCGGCACAGCGATATTTATAGCCGTCTATTTTATTTTTTGGTTTTTTATCGGACGTTATCTAAAGAAAATGACAGCCGATATGAACAAAAGTGTCAGTTAATCTTGAGTAACAGGAGCGCAGTTTATGGAAGAAGAACCACTAACATTTAAGTCACCTCAACACCCTGAAAGGGCTGAACTACGTATTAGCCGCGGTTACCGGCCTGGTTATCGGTGTCATGCTATGGGCTTTTGTGGCCGGCGAACCCGAGGTGAAGTCGTTTCATGGTGTAATCAGCCTGATCATGGGGGTCATGCTCTTATTTATCGTGAGATCCGGGAAGAACTAAACTCCAGTCCGTTACATTCAAAGATTCGAAGAGCGAGACCTCTATGAACATATCGAATGGCCGACTAAAAACAAGGAAGAGGAAGATATGATTCTATGTGAGGATATGAAGAGTGGCTATATCGGGCGGTCGACAAGGATTGGTCCTAAGGCGGGGAGCGAGTAACTCAGACGATTTCCTATTCTAAGTTTGTTATTGAAAATGAAATGGATGGGGAATCCTATCATAAGGCTCTGATTGCGGGGTGGCATCCGCCTGTTAAAGAAATCATCGCACCAATTCCTGCTCATGTTTCCCTGCATGCGATTAAGCACAACATAGGCGCTATTTCAGATAATCGCATGTCAGAGGATCTCGAAACAATAGAAACAGTCTCTGTTGAGAAAAAAATGCCGCTTGATTTACCTTTTGCATTTGATGGTGTTAAGTTTAAAGACCTGTCTGCATGGAAACCGACCAAAAACTAAAAGAAAAGCACCGGAGCTCATTCTTCTATCTGCTCCAGTGCTTTTTTATTGCGGACGATCATCTGTTCAAATCGTTTAGTGAAATTTTCGATCTCTTCCCCTTGTAACGAATCGGTAACAATCTTATCGCACCAGTCATTCAGCTGGAAAAGGATACGGTTTCGTACATCTTCGACCGTTAAATCAGCTCCTAATAATTCATTCAGAGAATCCATCACTCCTGGGTCTATGTCCGGGTATTGAAAGCGGGTCGACTCTCCATTGATGCCGATCTTGTAAAAGTTCTTAAGCAGATTAGCACGCGTGGCTCCGCTTCCTGTCACGTCTAAATATATTTGAACCGCCGACCCATTTTTAACTCGTCGCTGTGAGATTCCGGCAAACTTTTTACCACCAATGCTTAAATCATAGGTGCCCGGGCAGTAAGAACGGGTAATTTCGTAAGCTTCAATCTCGTCAGTCAGGTCACTGAACAGGTGCTGGATAAAATCAACCATAGCTTCATAGCCTTCATGGATGTTAACCTTTTTAGAGTCGGGAAAAATAAGAGATAGGTTGAGCACGCCTTCATCTAAAACAACGGCGAGCCCGCCTGAATTACGGACGACAACCTGGTATCCTTCCTGTTTTAAATAATCGATGGCTTCTGAAATGTGAGGGAGACGTGCGTCCGGGATTCCAAGCACGATTGTATCGTGATGCACCCAAAGCCGGGCCGCGGTCGGGGAATCCTGTTCGCCGACGGATATAGCTAACGCGTCATCAACGGCAAATGACTGGAGCGCTGAAAACGTAGGCCCCATGCTGCTTTGGTCGATGAAACGGTAGATTGATGGGTGCAGTAAATAATGAATATTCTCCATAAAAAATCGTTCTCCTTTATAATAGCCAGAACCATTATAACAGAAGTATCAGAGGTGGTACCAGGTACCGGCGGGGGAGAATGCAGTACCTGGTACCGAAAAGTTTTTTTCTTTTTTCTCTGGGTACCTGGTACCAGGTACCAAAGGAAATGTTTTCTTACCATGCAATAAGGTATATAATAAGGGAAAATGTCGTGAGGAAAGGGTCAGAAGATGGCTTATCGTGATGAACAACTAAGTGAAGAAAAAGTATTTAAGGATCCGGTTCACCGCTACATTCATGTGCGAGACCGTGTGATTTGGGATTTGATTGGGACGCCGGAATTTCAGCGCCTTCGCCGGATTCGGCAGCTTGGGACGAGCTACTTAACGTTCCACGGTGCGGAGCACAGCCGTTTCAATCATTCTTTAGGTGTGTATGAAATCGTGCGCCGAATCATCAGGAATTTTGAAGACCGGCCGAATTGGGATCCGGATGAGCGCCTGCTTTGCTTATCTGCAGCGCTTCTGCATGATCTGGGACATGGGCCGTTTTCTCATTCGTTTGAGAAGGTGTATAAGTTAGATCATGAAGATTTTACCCAGTCGATTTTACTTGGCGATACGAAGATCAATGAAGTATTGAGCAGAGTCAGCAAGGATTTCCCGAAAAAAGTAGCGGATGTTATTAATAAGACGTACAACAACAAACTGGTCGTCAGTTTGATTTCCAGCCAGATTGATGCGGATCGGATGGATTATCTGCAGCGTGATGCGTATTTTACCGGGGTAAGCTACGGCCATTTTGATATGGAGCGTATCTTACGCGTTATGCGTCCGATGGAAGACCAGGTCGTCGTGAAGGAAAGTGGCATGCACGCGGTCGAGGATTATATTATGAGCCGGTATCAAATGTACTGGCAGGTTTATTTTCACCCGGTTACCCGAAGTGCAGAAGTTATTTTGTCCAAAATTCTTCACCGCGCCAAAGAGCTATATGACGATGGGTACGAGTTTAAACTTGTGCCGACCCATTTCTTATCGTTCTTTAAAGGTGCTCCGTCACTAAAGGAGTATTTAGCGCTTGATGAGTCGATTGCGCTTTATTATTTCCAAATGTGGATGGAAGAAGAGGACGAAATTCTATCCGACTTGTGCGATCGCTTTGTGAACCGCCGTCTATTTAAATATATTGAGTTTAATCCAAATCAGCAGATGGCCGAATGGATGGAGCTTTATAAGCTTTTCAATAAAGCAGGGATTAACCCGGATTATTATTTAGTGGTTGATTCGAGCTCGGATTTGCCTTATGATTTCTATCGCCCCGGTGAAGAAGAGGAACGGCTGCCGATTCATCTTCTTAAGCCGAATGACGAACTGAAGGAATTGTCCCGTTTATCGGAAATCGTTGAATCCATCTCTGGAAAAAAACGAACCGATCATAAGCTGTATGTGCCCCAGGATATGCTGGAAGCGATATCCAGCCGCAGTAAGACGAAGAAAAGGATTATGGAAATATTGTATGGACAGGGGAGTGGGGAATGATGTTGGAGAATCATGCAAAACTTATGCAGTTCTTCTCTAGCTCTGAACCGATTGTTGGAAGAAAAAGATTACAGAAAATGATTTACATACTGAAAAAGTGTGAAGTTCCCTTTGAAGAACGTTATCAATTCCATTTTTATGGACCGTATTCAGAAGAATTAACGCTTCGTATTGAGGAAATGTGTAATCTAGGGTTTATCCAGGAAACTAAGGAAGAAAAAAAGAGTTACTATCAGTACCGCTATGAGATAACAGATTCCGGGCGCAAGTTTATGGAGCATTATGAAACCTCTCTGCCGCCGCTTACCAAACATATAGATGCGATGAACGGAGAAAGCTCCCGGTTTCTCGAGCTTGTTTCAACAATGCTGTTTTTCGAACATCTGCCAAAAGACGAAGTGGCGGAGAAAGTCTTTTCCGTTAAAAGCAAACAAAACTACACGGAAGAAGACATTGAAATGGCATGGAAATTTATCGAAAACCTTCGCAGCTTTCATTAATATAAAAAGTAAGAAAGATACACTGACGATTCAGTGTATCTTTTTTTGATTCGTGTGAGCCGAGGGGGCGTCCTATGAAAATAGTCAGGTTTTTCGTGTATTACATATTAGGGGCGGCGGGCATTTTTATTATCAGTCTTGCTCCGGCATTGTTTAGCGGAGGGGCTTTTTTTAATCTGAAAGCTTTTATCAGCGAGGGAAAACTCCTAATCGAGAGTCTGGCAGATCCCTCACAGTGGGTGTATGAAACACTCCGTCAGACAGAGCCATTAATTCCTTATTTATGGGATCTTTACCTATATTCGATGACGATCTTTGTCGGGGCAATGGCTATAGCGGTTATCGCAGCTTTACTGCTGGCATTTGGAACTTTCTTGCTGCTTGTTATGATAAAGCGCCCGCTCAAAAAGGTTCTTGGCTTATTAGAGGCCTTTCCTGACTTGCTGCTGGCTTTCTGTCTACAGCTGTTTTCGTTTGGTTTTTTAAACAAACAGAAATTCTGTTAATGGACTTTATATCCGCCTCAGTCAACGACATATGAATGGTCCGGCCTGATCGGCGCTTCTAAAGATGCCTTGATGACTGGCCGCTGGTGGTACATTATCCCGCCGCTGGCTGCATTTATGATTCTAATTATTGCTATGCAGTGGATGATCCAGGGTATTAAAGAAGTACAGCTCAGGAGGGTAGGGGTGCCGGTGAAACAAAGGGCAAGGAAGTTTGGTTTCAAAAGCAGAGCTTTCAGATAGAAAGTTCTTCAACGCATGACATACCTGAACGAGAAGAGTTTACTTTTATAGGGAAAGCTGTAAAACGAAAGGGTTAAACAAACGTTTGATTAAGGGGGAAATGGTATGAAAACAAGGCTGGAGCACGTTCGTATAAATGTCACGGATTTAACGCAAGCTGTGAAATGGTACGAGGAGAATCTCGGGTTTACGATTGAAGCCAGATGGCCGCCGGAGAACCCAAATTACGTTCATTTTGAAAGCGAGGGAGGAGCGATATTTGGGCTGATGGAAGGAGAAGCCTCAACTCCTGGGAGATTTAACTTTTACCTCCCTGATGTAGAGAGTCTGTGGGAACGTCTGAAAGGGAAAGTGGAAGTCATTGAAGAAATTATGGACACGCCTTATGGGAGCAGGAAGTTTACGATTTGCGATCCGGATGGGAATGAGCTTGGATTTGTGCAAGGATAATGAAAAAACTCTTAAGCGGTAAATTCCGCTTAAGAGCCCTGCCCTAATCTATGAGGCGTTTTCCGGCAACTCCGTAGTTTTGTTTTTTCATTTCTTCAATCACTACAGTTACCGCTTCCCGTCGAGCGCACGTCGTTTCTGTTACAGCGTTTGTCACTCGCTCAACTAACGCTTTTTTCTGTTCATCGGTGCGCCCTTCCAGCATTTGTACCGTTATGATCGGCATCACGTTCTCCCCTTTATACCTATAAATAGATCTCTCTACACCTAAAGGGGTTCGATATTTTCATTGAAATTCCTGCTTTTTTCGCGAAAAAATTTCGAGATCGAGAGAAACCGCCAGTCTGAACACATCGCTTTTCCTATGTTAAAATGATGGCAACAGTTTCATTACAAGGAGGACATTTACCTTATGAAAGAATTTGACCAGTTTAAAGATAAAGATCAAAAACAGGATAAAAAGAAAAATCAGTTTACGATTATAAAAGATGACTCTACCGATGGACATGGGGGATATGGTGTCGGTTCAATCAGTCTTGAAAATATGACTCCTGTTATTGTCGATCCTAATGAGGAAAAAGCTTTTGTCGACATGGGCGCCCTGCACGCAAGAAGCGCTGTTGAGAAAAGGATCCGCTTTTTAACAGACCGTTCGGAAGTACCTAATGGAAAGCTGTACTGGATTGTCTGGGTAACTGTTGATTATCGTGACAGCAAACCTTGCTACTATGGCGTGGCCGGAAGTGAGATTGTCGTCGACCGTGAAATCCGCCGCGGCTATAAGCTGCTCCCAGAACACGTAAACCATATGGATAAGTCGTTAAAAGGAAAATTTGTCGTCGATCATATGGATGAAAAATCGAAAAAAATTCTCGGTGAATATTTACAAGAGTTCAAAGCGGAATTATGGGAAAACACGGACCAATCGTTAAAAGACAGTTTGCAGTAAACCAGGACGTCTCTTCTTTATTTTAGAGGAGACGTTTTTCCTTGTTTTCCATTAAATAACTCGTGTAAACGGCGAACGTACGTGCTATAATAAGAACAAACGTTCGTAGTAGGGGGTTGGTTATGCAAAGCCGAGACAGAGGAACCATTAAGTGGACATCGCTCATGCTGCCTGAGCATGTCGAAATGATTAAAAAAGTTTGGAAAGAGGATGAGCGCGTTGAAAAAGGGATACTTGACGAGCAAAAAGCAGCCGAGATTGATTTCGTCCTGCAGCGTGCCCTGCACGACCGTCTGACTGTCGATCTTCGCGTCCATAACGGATTTGACTATGACGTCTGGCGTCTGAAAATTACCGATGTAAACAAACGGGAGCGAAAAGTAGAGACAGTTCTTTTTGACTCAAAAGAAGAACGAATTTTTCGCTTGGATGAGGTGTCTGACATCACGATTGTATAACTCTTCACAAGATGTTCACAAAATGTTCACGAACTTTCGGGAAGCGGTACCTTGACGAAGAAGCAGCTCGAATAATAATATTAAGGAACACATGGGTTATACATGTATGCTAGGACAGAGAAAACGACCGGTATTTACCGGTCGTTTTCTCTGTCTTTTTTTCTTTTTTCTCTGTGTACCTGGTACCGCTTATGAGAACCAGTCCACCACATCTTTGTACCATGGATCGTTCTGGAGTTCTTTTTCAATTTCTTTAATATCGGAATCTTCCGGTTCTGTTCCTTCACACGTTTCCTCAGGTACCTCGTCTTTATCCATATAGACGAGACGTTCCTCTGGACAGGCAGGGCTTGAGAGTTTCCCTGATTCCGGATTGATGTACACTCCTTTTAAGTCGGAAGAAGGAGGGGTGAAGGCCGTAACCGGCACCTCTTCATGAATCCCTTCCATCGAGCTGGCCCAAATCTCTTTTGAATACTGATGATCACGTGCTTTTGTCATTTTCCGGTTGTCATCATATCCGCTCCATACGCCCATCACATACTGCGGGCTGAAGCCGATCATCCAGCTGTCATTCTCTGTTGTTCCTGACTTTCCTCCATACGTGCGTGTCAGCTGATCAGCAATGCTTGCACCGGTAACGCTCATGTATCCATTGAGAGACGGATCGAACATTCCGGTCATCATGTGAGTCACCGTAAAAGCTGTATTTCTATCGATTTTCTTATCTTTCTTTTTCTTCTTCTTGTCTTTTAATTCGTAGACAACATTATCATGCTGATCGGTGATTTTTGTAATCGTATGCTTCTTCACCTTCGCCGAACCGCTCACGAGCCGTGCATAACTGTCAACCATATCGTAAAGCGGAATGGAAGCTGTCCCTAAAGCGAGCGACGGTACTTCCGGCAGATCTCCTTTAATGCCAAAATCCCGGAGTGTCTTGACAAGCTTTTCAGGGCCAAGTTCCATGTTTGTTTTCACGGCGTAAATATTGTCGGACAAAGCGAGCGCCTGCGCCATTGTAATTTTATCATCGGCATAATAATTGTTGTAATTACTAGGAGAATATACATCGCCATTGTCCAGTTTAAACGATGTCGGCTTGCTTTCCTGCATCGTCAGAGGTGTGTAATCATTTTTCAAAGCGGCGTAGTATAAAAATGGCTTAATTGTCGATCCGACCATCCGTTTTGCGTGAGTGGCGCGGTTGTATGTGCCTGCTGTGTAATCTCTTCCACCGACCATCGCAGTGACGGCACCTGTCGAGCTGTCCATGACTACAGCGGCTGTCTGGATTTCTTCGTTTTGCTGCATTTCTTCTTCAACCGCATTTTCCAAAGCTTCCTGATGGTTCTCGACTAATGTTGTATAAATGTGAAAACCGCCTGATTCCACTTCTTCTTTTTTCAAATCCAGTAAGCGGGCGGCTTCGCGGATCACTTCCTCCTGGAAATAAGGAGCGATCGACTTGTCATCACTTTTTGAGTGGTCATAGTAACTCAGTGAAGCTGTGACGGCTTCCTGTTTTTCTTCGCTTGTGATGAACTGCAAATCATCCATTCTCGTTAAAATCCGTTCCTGTCGGGTTTCTGCGTTTTCTTCATTCGAAAGCGGTGAATAATAAGTCGGACCCTTAGGAATCCCTGCAAGCATGGTCGCTTCCGCCAGCGTCAGGTCATCGGCATTTTTATTGAAATAATAACGGCTCGCCGACTCGATCCCATACGCTCCATGGCCATAATAAATCGTGTTTAAGTAGCCTTCGAGTATTTCATCTTTTTCATAAAAAAGCTCAAGCCGCAATGCATACATTGCTTCTTTAATTTTCCGGGTCCACGTCTTTTCATGTGATAAATAAAGGTTGCGGGCATACTGCTGCGTAATTGTGCTAGCCCCTTCGACCATGCTCATCGCTTTAAGGTCGGTCAAGGCAGCGGAGGCCATCCGTTTTAAATCGAAGCCAAAATGATTGTAAAACCGATGATCTTCAATCGCCAGAGTCGCATCAACCACCTTATCCGGCATCTCCTCAAGGCTTATCCAGTAACGGTCCTCACCGGCGCGGGAATCCTCCATAACTTCACCATCAGCTTTATAAAAAGTTGTATTCTGTGCATTGTTCAGTGACGGAGGCCCGAGCATAATCGCGTATACCAGCACCGCTAGTAGGCCAATCACACCAAGCACAGCACAGGCGAACGCCGCTTTAAAGCTTCGACTCAGCCATTTCCACGTAAAACGAATAAATAATAGCATTCTCCTATTCTCCTGACTGTTATAATTGCTATTATTATGGGAAAATCATAGGTAAAATAAACATTGTCTTGCTTTTTCCGCAAATTCCACTATAATTTGTTTGTTTGGTGAAAAGAGAAAGGAGAGTCACCCTATGGCTACATGGTTTACTGAAAAACAAACCGAAAATTTCGGCATTACAGCGAAAGTTAATCGGTCTTTGCATAAAGAGAGAACAGATTTTCAAGAATTAGAAATGCTGGAAACAGAAGAATGGGGCAACATGCTTGTCCTTGATGATATGGTCATGACGACCGAAAAAGATGAATTCGTTTACCATGAAATGATCGCGCATGTCCCGTTAAATACCCATCCCAGTCCAAAGAAAGTGCTCGTAGTCGGCGGGGGAGACGGCGGTGTTATCCGCGAAGTCCTTAAGCACGAAAGCGTTGAAAAAGCTGTGCTTGTTGAAATTGATGGTAAAGTTATCGAATACTCCAAGCAGTATCTTCCTTCCATTGCGGGAACACTGGATGATCCGCGTGTTGACGTACAGGTGGATGACGGCTTTATGCACATTGCGAAAAGCGAACGCGAGTATGATGTCATTATGGTCGACTCCACAGAGCCTGTCGGACCAGCCGTGAACCTTTTTACAAAAGGATTTTATGAAGGAATTTCGAAGGCCTTGAAAGAAGACGGGATTTTCGTTGCGCAGACGGACAACCCTTGGTTTAAAGCTGATTTGATTCGCCAGGCGTACAGCGACATTAAAGAAACCTTCCCGATCACAAAAGTGTATACAGCGAACATTCCAACGTATCCGAGCGGCCTTTGGACGTTTACGATGGGAAGCAAAATCTATGATCCAAAACAAGTGCCCGCTGAGCGCTTTACGGAAATGGATACGAAATACTATACGAGCGAAATCCATCAGGCAGCGTTTGCTTTGCCGAAGTTTGTACGGGATCTGACAGAATAACCGAGCAAATGGGTATACTGATTAGACTAAAAAGCGTTCTGTAACCAATAAAGAATAATCGGTACCTGGTACCTTAAAGAAAAGGAGGGCAACCCAATGTCCCACTATTTCGATGAGTCGTATTCCGGCAAGGTCTTCATCATGAGCCGATCCACAGAAGAAGAGGCGCAGGCTGTCATCTACGGGATGCCAATGGACTACACGGTCAGTTTCCGCCCGGGCTCCCGGTTCGGCCCAAACCGTATCCGCGAAGCTTCAATAGGCATTGAAGAATACAGCCCTTACTTAGACAGGCATCTTGAAGAAGTCGCTTACCATGACGCCGGCGATCTCATGTTTCCGTTTGGAAACGCGGGGAAAAGCCTGGATATTATCGAAGACTATATGAAAGAACTTTTGAAAAAAGGAAAGTTTCCGATCGGGCTCGGCGGAGAGCACCTCGTCAGCTGGCCGGTCATTAGGGCGGTTCACGAAACGCTGCCGAATCTGAAGATTATCCATATCGATGCCCATGCCGACTTAAGGGAGGAGTACGAGGGAGAAGTCCTTTCCCACTCGACTCCAATCCGCAAAGCGTGCGGGCTGCTGGGTCCAGAGAATGTCTACTCATTCGGCATCCGCTCCGGCATGCGCGAAGAATTTCAATACGCAAAAGAAAGCGGTATGCACATGTACCGCTACGAAGTACTGGAACCGCTGAAGAAAGTGCTGCCAGGACTTACGGGTGAAAATGTCTACGTCACCATCGATATCGATGTGCTCGACCCGGCTTATGCACCGGGGACCGGAACCGCAGAAGCAGGCGGAATTTCTTCCAAGGAGCTGCTCGGCGCGATCCACGAAATCGCCCGATCAGAAGTGAATGTGGTCGGCTGTGACCTTGTTGAAGTAGCGCCGGCCTATGACCCGACTGAGCAGACAGCCATCGCAGCAAGTAAATTTGTACGTGAAATGCTTTTGGGGTTTGTTAAATAAATGATAGAATGAATCCGTTGTTGAAAAAATGCAGCGGATTCTTTTTATGGCTGCGGCGTGCAAATTTGAAATCGATGGAGATACCGGTTGAATGGCGTGTATTTTAGAAAAACTTGCCAGTGAGTGCCCCCGCCGTTCCACGACACGATCAAACAGAATTAAAGGAGTCGCTTTCTATATGAATAAAAAAATTATCGCGTTTACGGCAGGTTATGCCATCATTATGGCTATACTGCTCGTATTAACGTTTAACTACAGCTGGAATCCTTCCGGCTACAGCTATGAACTGAACCATCCGGAAATGACGATTAAGCAGGGACTGACAGGATCTGAGCAGACGACCGTTGATTTCACTGAGAACATGGCGGATGCTTTGCTGTTTCAGGTCGCTGTAAGTAATGTGCATTCCCACTGGAAGCAGGATCTGCTCGTCTTAGCACTGTTTTTCCCGCTGATTTTGTTTTCTGTATTTAAGGAGTATCGCCCATTTAAAGAGGTTCTTCCTTATAAATGGTTTGTGGGCTTAAGTGCGGCTGTGATCATTGCATATTTGGCCATTTCGCTGCCGGCTTATTTGACAGAATTGGACGCGGTTCATCAATATGCGTCAAGCTTATTAGAATAAACCTTGAGTTTTTGTAGATGAGTTCTTATAATGTAAAGGTTAAGGATGTACGTGAGGTGTGATGAAATGAGTGGTAAAGATATACGGGTAAAGCTCGTGACGGAAATTCGCGAGGCGGATCGCAAAGAAGAGATGACGATGTCTGAGTCCGGGCAGTATTTCTCGCGCGGGGATACGGAGGTTCTTAAATTTACGGAGCATCCAGATGAGGGCGAGCCGATCCAGACGATGGTGACGGTGAAGCCGGGTCACGTGAGTATTAAACGGACGGGCGGAGTTGACATGCGCCAGGTGTTTCAAAAACAGCTGGAGACTGAGAATTTATACCACCATACGTATGGTGATTTTCATATGCGGACGTTCACAGACCAGATTGAGTACCGATCACTGAATGAAGCGAATCGGGGACGGCTGTTTATTAGTTATCAAATGACGCTGAACCATGAGGTGACACAGCGTCATCGGTTGACGTTACTTTTTGAGGAGGAAAGCGAATGAATATTGTCGAGCAGACGGAACAGAAGCTAAAAGGTGAAATCGTCCGGGCCGTGAAACAGGCCGGCTTGGCGACAGATGAAGAGATGCCGGATGTTGTGCTGGAGCAGCCAAAGGATAAAGCGCACGGAGACTATGCAACAAATATGGCGATGCAGCTGGCTCGTGTAGCGAAGAAAAATCCGCGTCAGATTGCTGCTGAGCTTATTGAGGCGTTTGACCGCTCGAAGGCATCGATTGAAAAAATCGAAATCGCTGGTCCTGGTTTTATTAATTTTAAAATGAACAACCAATACTTAACGGATCTCGTGCCTGCGATTCTTGAAGCAGGAGAAAATTATGGCCGTACCGATACCGGACAAGGCCATAAAATCCAGGTTGAGTTTGTGTCAGCCAACCCGACTGGTACGCTTCACTTAGGCCACGCGCGGGGAGCAGCGGTTGGTGATTCCTTGTGTAACGTGCTGGACGCGGCTGGATACAACGTGTCTCGTGAGTATTATATCAATGATGCTGGAAACCAGATGAACAATCTGGCGCTTTCCGTTCAGGCACGCTATATGCAGGCGCTTGGCAAAGACTGGAACATGCCGGAAGACGGTTACCAGGGACAGGACATTATTGACCTTGGACAAAAGCTCGTTGATGAGGATGGAGACAAGTGGGCCGACACTCCGGAAGAGGAACGTATTGAATTTTTCCTTGCTTACGGTTTGAAATTTTTGCTTGACCGCATTAAGTATGACCTGGAAGAATTCCGTGTTCCGTTTGATGAGTGGTTCTCTGAAACTTCTCTTTATAAAGGTGACCAAATCAAAGATGCGCTCAAAGTTCTTGAAGAGAAAAACTATGTGTACGAAAAAGATGATGCGACATGGTTTGAAACGACGAAATTCGGAGATGACAAAGACCGCGTGCTGATTAAGAATGATGGTACGTACACGTATTTGACGCCCGATATCGCTTACCATAAGAACAAGCTGGACCGCGGGTTTGATACACTGATCAACATCTGGGGAGCAGATCACCACGGCTATATTCCTCGGATGAAAGCGGCGATTCAGGCGCTTGGCTACAATGAAGATACACTTGAAGTTGAAATCATCCAGATGGTGAACTTGTTCCAGGACGGGGAAAAGGTGAAAATGAGTAAGCGTACTGGTAAAGCTGTCACGCTTCGTGAACTGATGGAAGAGGTCGGAATCGACGCGATGCGTTATTTCTTCTCCATGCGTTCCTGTGATTCTCATCTTGATTTTGATATGGACCTGGCTCGTTCTGAATCAAATGAAAACCCAGTGTACTACGTGCAGTATGCTCACGCCCGTATATGTACAATGCTTAGTCAGGCTATTGAAAAAGGACTGGCTGCCGGTGAGTTTGACGGAAGCCACCTCACTTCAGAAAAAGAAGAAGATCTCCTGAAGCGCTTAGGAGAGTTCCCGCAAGTAGTGGCTGATGCAGCTGAGAAGCGCACGCCTCACCGCGTGACGCAGTATGCGTTTGATCTTGCATCAAATCTGCACAGCTTCTACAACGCAGAAAAAGTACTGGAGGCCGATCATCCAGAACGGACGTCTGCACGGATTGCACTGATGAAAGCCGTCCGTACGACATTGCAGAATGCTCTGTTATTAATTGGGGTTTCCGCGCCGGAACAAATGTAAAACAGAATGAAATAAAGCCGTCTCAACATATAATCGTTGGGACGGCTTTTTTTTACTGTTGGAAATCTTCTGGAATAGTTTCAGTTAATCAGCAGTGAGAGAGGAATTGGCGAGACTACTGTGGAAAAACGGGCGATCCGATAACCTGGAGCGCGGTTTTTGCGAGGAGACTCGGGCGTTCTCGTCCGCGAAAAAGCGAGTCGATTTCCCCTCACTTTATAAGAAACAAATGTGAAAGTTAAAAGAAACTGAGGGAATGGGTATAGTAAGTTTAGAAGGAGGTATAGGTCATGAAAGAAGTAATATTAGCTTTACTGGCAGGCTTTATAGTTGGTTTTCTATTTGCTGCGATTAAATTACCGATCCCAGCCCCGCCTGCGCTCGCAGGGGTGGCCGGGATCGTTGGAGTATATTTAGGTTTTAGGTTCTTCTTATGGGTAGGGCCGATGATTTCGTCGGTCATCCGTTAAAAAAGCGGGAGGAAGGGTTTGGCGATCTGCTCTTTGAGCCGGATTGTAAAAGCCTTTTTCCTAATCCATTTTTCATCCATCGTAAGAGAATCTGCAGCATCAATCATAAATGCTGCGCTTAGTTCTTCAATAAATGGCTTGTCATAGAAATATACGTTGACTTCTTTGTTTAAAAACATGCTGCGCTGATCGAAGTTGGCAGTACCGACATCGGCAAAGGCTCGGTCGACAACAATGATTTTCGCGTGGTAAAAGCCGGCATCAAATAAGCTGACGGTGGCGCCGAGGCGGTAAAGTTTATATAAAAAGGGCAGTCCGGCTTCCCGGACGAGCGGATGGTCAGGTTTGAACGGGATCATGATATGCAGATGAACCCCTCGGTCAATGGCTGCCTTTAAGGCGTCCATTACTTTTTTTGTCGGTACAAAATAAGGACTGCCGATTAGGAGTTCTTTTTTCGCCAGCCCAATGATGTCAAGCAGGTGCCGCTCAAGCTGATTGCCATCTGTCGCGGTAACTTTTATTTCGTGTTTAGCGTTTTCCCAACAGGAGGGAATCTCTTCATTTGAAGCAGTTTCTCCCCAATCGTCGGAAAATACTTTCTGAAGGTTGGCCACAACAGGACCCACCATGCGGAAATGATAGTCTCGCCAGTCATAGAAGTCTGCGTTGCCGCCTAAATACACATTCCCGATATTGTAGCTGCCAATGTAGGCGATTTTGTGATCAATAATGGTGATTTTCCGGTGGTTGCGCCGGTTTACTTTATAAAAGAAATAAGGGAAGCGGGGGACTTCTGCAAACTTAAACTGAACGCCGGCTACCTGAAGTTCCCGGCGTATTTTTTTATTGATTTTCATACTGCCGATTCGATCGACGAGCAGACGCACGCGAACACCTTCCCGTGCTTTCTTTTTCAACAGGTCCAAAAAATGATAGCCGGTTTCATCGGCTGAAACGATAAAAAAGAGGATATCTACATATTCCTTTGCATCCTGAATATCCTGCATGAGCGCTTCAAAGAAAGGGGCGCCATTTATATAAAATAGGTAATCACCTGGTGTTTTTTCAAAGCAAAAAGCGCGCTGTCTTGCTAAATGGTCTTTTCTGCCCATCTTAAAATCTAGAAATAATAGTAAGATGATAACTATAAGGGCGATGAGGATAAAAGAAAGAATCACAGGCTGGGCCTCCTTGTTGAGCTGTTATGGGTAGTGTTCCCAATAAAAGCACTTTGTGTACATGAAAAATTTCGGAAATCAGTTGACTGAATGCTCATTCATAACTTATTATTAAGCTATAGTATTCAGAAAATTAGTTCGATAATGAACATCAGAGGGGGAGAACAGATGAGTCCGTTGTTAATCGCCAATTGGATTTTATTCCTTGCGGTCACCATTTACGGTTTATACTTATTCGTACGTGTCGTGCGTACTCGAATAGCTTACATCAAAATGGGACGCAAATTTGAGTTTGACGGCGAAATCAAGGATCGCCTCAAACGAGTATGGGTCAATGTGTTTGGCCAGAAGAAGCTTTTGAAGGACAAGAAGTCTGGTATTATTCACGTTATGTTTTTCTATGGGTTTATTCTCGTGCAGTTTGGAGCCATTGACTTTATTTGGAAGGGACTCGCTCCTGATTCGCACCTGCCGCTTGGTCCATTTTATCCTGGATTTACGTTTTTTCAGGAGTTAGTGACATTCATGATTATCGTGGCTGTTGTGTGGGCATTTCACAGACGCTATATTGAAAAACTTGTCCGCTTAAAAAGAGGGTTTAAATCCGGTTTAGTTCTATTATTCATCGGCGGACTGATGGCATCCGTTCTTATCGGTAACGGCATGAGCATGATCTGGCACGGTCATGAAGGGACTTGGACAGAGCCGATTGCGTCCACTTTTGCAAGCGCTTTCGGTTGGGTGCCGCCTGTAGCGGCCGCGACCGTATTCTTTATTATGTGGTGGATTCACCTGTTAATTCTTTTAACATTCCTGGTTTACGTACCGCAGTCGAAACACGCACACTTAATCGCTGCACCAGTAAACACATTCTTAAGCCGCCAGGACCCGCCTGGTAAGCTGAAAAAGATCGATTTTGAAATCGATGAAGATGCTGATGAAGAAGATGTTTCCTTCGGTGTTGGAAAAATTGAAGACTTCAACCAGCTGCAGATGATCGATTTTTATGCCTGTGTAGAATGTGGACGATGTACGAATGTCTGCCCGGCCTCAGGATCTGGAAAAATGCTCTCTCCGATGGATCTCATTATTAAATTGAGAGATCACCTGACGGAAAAAGGAGCTGCTGTTACGGGTCAAGCACCGTGGGTTCCAGCGTATGCTTTTTCAGAAACACAAGGAAATACACTAGCTCAAATGACGCGCGCTCAAGGCGCTGGGGAAGCAGCCGCAGCTTTGGATGAAGTCCAGCACAAGAATCTAATTGGCGATGTCATCACAGAAGAAGAACTGTGGGCATGTACAACGTGCCGTAACTGTGAAGACGCCTGCCCGGTTATGAATGAACACGTGGACAAAATTATCGACCTGCGCCGCTATCTCGTATTAACAGAAGGAAAAATGGATCAAGACGGCCAGCGTGCGATTATGAATATCGAGCGCCAGGGAAATCCTTGGGGTCTTTCTAAGAAGGATCGTGAAAACTGGAGAGATGCGGAAGAAGATGTGAACATCCCGACAGTTAAAGAACTGAAGAAATCCGGCGAAGAATTTGAATATCTTTTCTGGGTCAGCTCAATGGGTTCTTATGACAACCGCAGCCAGAAAATTGCGATGGCTTTTGCCAAGCTGATGAACGCAGCGGGAATTAAGTTTGCGATCTTAGGAAACAAAGAGCAGAACTCTGGAGACACCGCCCGCCGGATGGGGAACGAATTCCTTTTCCAGGAGCTTGCGGAAAAGAACATTAAGGAATTCAATAAGCACGATGTGAAGAAAATTATTACGATCGACCCTCACGCCTACAACATTTTTAAAAACGAATATCCTGACCTTGGATTTGAGGCAGAGGTGTACCACCATACTGAAATGCTTGCCCAGTGGCTGAAAGAAGGCAAACTGAAGCCGGAAGCTGAAGTCAATGAAACGATCACGTATCATGACAGCTGTTACCTCGGCCGCTATAACGAAGTGTATCAGCCGCCTCGCGATGTTCTTGAAATGATTCCAGGCGTCAAAGTCGTTGAGATGAAGCGAAACCGCTCAAACGGCATGTGCTGTGGAGCCGGTGGCGGCATGATGTGGATGGAAGAAAAGTCAGGAAACCGCGTAAACGTCGCACGTACCGAGCAGGCTCTAGAAGTCGAGCCGACAATGATTTCAAGCGGCTGCCCATTCTGCCTGACGATGCTGTCCGATGGAACGAAAGCGAAAGAAGTTGAAGAAAAAGTGAGCACCATGGATATTGCAGAAATTTTAGCGAAATCAATTTTTGCTGAAAAAGAAGAAGAGAAGACTTCGGCTTAAGGATTTTTTTGAGCCGGACGCGATAAATAAAATGCTGATTTACCCGCGATTATTTCGGTTTCGCCGCGATTTTAGCAGAATCGCCGCGAAAATCTTAATTTGGCCGCGATTTTTAAAGAGTTTGCCGCAAAATCATAAATTTGGCGGTGAATCTGCAAAAATCCACTTTAATAGTAAAATACCAGTGGAAAGTGTACAGAATTTTTTGTACACTTTCCTTATGAGAGAAGATTGAGCGAGCGTTCAATCACCATAATTTTTGAAAGCGTTTACCAAGAAAAGCGGAGGCGGCCTGGTAGACACGAAACGCATAAGCAAGATGCCGCAATCGGTTGTTTTTTTACCGATGAAGGTAGATTGCTTATGACGCGAGTGTCTGACCGCTGCAACTGGACACCAAGAAAAGCGGAGATGCCTTGTTCAGCTGCGACAAGCATAAGCCAAGCGGTGGAGGGAAGTGGTTTTTCTTCCCGCAAGCGATTGACTTATGACCTCGAGCAGCTAGGCATCGAAGCTGGACACCAAGAAAAGCGGAGATGCCTTGTTCAGCTGCGACAAGCATAAGCCAAGCGGGGAGGGGAGTGGTTTTTCTTCCCGCAAGCAATTGACTTATGGCAGCTAGAAAGCGAGCAGCTTCCACCTGCAATTAATCACAGAAGCAGAAAATAAAGAGGAGGAACAATACTTATGCGCAAAACAGTAATCGTTTCAGGAGCCAGAACACCTTTTGGAAAATTCGGAGGAGGGTTAGCGCCATTAACCGCAGCCCAGCTCGGAGGGATCGCGATTAAAGAAGCGTTGAAACGTGCGAACGTAAGCCCCGAGAATGTTGATGAAGTCATCATGGGGACTGTCCTGCAAGGCGGACAAGGACAGCTGCCATCCCGCCAGGCGGCAAGAGAAGCGAATATCCCTTGGGAAGTGAAAACAGAAACGGTTAATAAAGTGTGTGCGTCAGGAATGCGCAGTGTGACGATGGGCGATCAGTTTATCCGACTTGGTGAAGAAGACATCATCGTAGCCGGCGGTATGGAAAGCATGAGCAATGCGCCATACTTTATGCCAAAGGCACGCTGGGGTCTGCGCATGGGAGATTCTCCGGTGAAAGATATGATGGTGCACGACGGATTGACGTGTTCTTTTGAAGGTGTCCACATGGGGAACTACGGAAACCGGACAGCAGAAGACTTGGAGCTGACGCGTGAAGCGCAGGATGAGTGGGCGTACCGAAGCCACCAGCGTGCAGCAGCCTCTGCTGATAAATTAGCTGAAGAGATCGTTCCTGTTGAAGTACCCCAGCGAAAAGGCGATCCGAAAGTGATCAGCGTTGATGAGGCACCACGTAAAGATACGAGCGTTGAAGCGCTGGCTAAACTGCGCCCTGTATTTGACCCGCAAGGAACGATTACTGCCGGTAACGCGCCTGGAGTCAATGACGGAGCGGCGGCAATGGTATTAATGTCCGATGAGAAAGCGGCAGAAGCTGGAGTGGAGCCGCTGGCTGTAATTCTTGCTCACGAAGAAATAGCGGTTGAAGCGCATGATTTTCCAAAAACTCCTGGTCTTGTGATTAATAAACTTCTAGAAAAAGCAGGAAAGACGGCAGATGATATCGACTTATATGAAGTGAACGAAGCATTTGCTGCAGTATCTCTTGCAAGCGGAAAGATCGCCGGTCTTGATCCGGAAAAAGTTAACGTAAACGGCGGGGCAGTCGCTTTAGGCCACCCGATTGGAGCAAGCGGAGCGCGGGTTATTTTAACACTTGCCCATGAATTGAAACGCCGCGGTGGGGGTCTTGGAATTGCAGCGATCTGTTCAGGAGGCGGCCAGGGAGATGCCGTGCTGATTGAAGTCGCAGGAGGTCGTGCATAAATGGCAATTGAAAAAGTAATGGTCATCGGTGCCGGGCAGATGGGAGCAGGAATCGCTCAAGTGTTTGCCCAGGCCGGACTTCAAGTGAAGCTGAATGATTTAAAAGAAGAGGCTTTAGAAAAAGGATTAGAAGGAATCCAAAAACGTCTCAGCCGTGCGGTGGAGAAAGGGAAAATGACTGAAGCAAAACAGCAGCAAACCGTTCAGAATCTAAGCGGCACGACTGACCTTAAGGATGCATCAGACTGTGACCTTATCATTGAAGCCGTTGTTGAAAACATGGACATAAAGACGAAAGTTTTTCAGACGCTTGATGAAGTTGCACCGTTACATGCGATCCTCGCGTCCAATACTTCATCGCTTCCGATTACAGAAATTGCGGCTGTCACAAATCGTCCGTCTCAAGTGATTGGCATGCACTTCATGAACCCGGTCCCGGTCATGAAGCTGGTGGAAATCATCCGCGCGATACAGACGAGTGATGAAACGTATCAGGCGATTGAGGATACAGCGAAAAGGCTGAACAAAACGCCTGTTGAGGTAAATGATTTTCCGGGGTTCGTTTCAAACAGAATTCTGATGCCTATGATCAACGAAGCGATTTACACCGTCTATGAAGGTGTTTCTTCCGTAGAAGACGTCGATACGGTCATGAAGCTCGGAATGAATCATCCGATGGGACCGCTGACGTTAGCTGATTTCATTGGCCTTGATACATGTCTATATATTATGGAAGTTCTTCACGAAGGATTTGGCGACAGCAAATATCGACCTTGTCCCTTGTTGAGACAATACGTAAAAGCGGGATGGCTTGGTAAGAAGTCCGGCCGCGGATTCTACAGCTATGAATAAAGGTGAGGGAGAGAAGCACGATGAACCTGGAGTTTACGGATGAACAGCGAATGCTTCAGAAAATGGTTAGAGACTTTGCAGAAAAAGAAGTCGCACCGGCGGTTGGGGAAATGGGGAAGGAAGACCGCTTTCCGGTCGAGCTAGTGAGAAGGATGGGGGAGCTTGGACTGATGGGAATTCCGATTCCTGAACAGTACGGCGGCTCAGAGATGGACTATACGTCTTATGTGATGGCGATTCATGAAATCTCAAAGGTTAGCGCAACACTCGGCGTTATACTTTCGGTCCACACATCAGTCGGCACCAACCCGATTCTTTATTTCGGAACAGAGGAGCAGAAGCAGAAATATATTCCGAAGCTTGCTTCTGGAGAATACTTAGGAGCCTTTGCCTTAACAGAGCCAAGTGCCGGGTCCGATGCAGGAAGCTTAAAAACACGCGCTGAAAAACAGGGCGATCACTACTTTTTAAACGGTGAAAAGATCTTTATCACAAACGGCGGAGCGGCAGATACATTTATAGTTTTTGCTCGTACCAACCGTGAAGAAAAACGCGCCAAAGGTGTAAGCGCTTTTATCATTGAGAGGGATACTCCAGGGTTTACGATTGGAAAAGCGGAAAAGAAGATGGGAATGCATGGTTCAAGCACAGTGTCTTTAAGCTTTGACCAGTGTAAGGTGCCAGCTTCTCAGCTGCTTGGACCAGAAGGGGAAGGGTTTAAAATTGCCCTTTCCAACTTAAACACAGGAAGAATCGGAATTGCGGCACAGTCACTCGGAATTGCTGAGGCTGCCTTAGAGCACGCGGTCGCTTATGCGAAAGAGCGTGAACAGTTCGGCCGTCCAATTGCCCAGCATCAGGGCATTTCTTTTAAACTCGCAGATATGGCAACAAATGTGGAGGCTGCAAAACTATTGGTCTATCAGGCGGCTTCCTTACAGGGGGCCGGAAAGCCATGCGGTAAAGAAGCCTCAATAGCCAAGCTGTTTGCTTCTCAGGCCGCGATGGATGCTTCAATCGAAGCGGTTCAGGTTCACGGGGGATATGGATATACCGAGGATTACGCGGTCGAACGGCTTTTCAGAGATGCGAAAGTCTGCCAGATTTACGAAGGAACGAGTGAAATACAGCGCATCGTCATCAGCAATCACTTAACGAAAGACTAGGAGGATACAAAATGGATTTTACACTAAGCGAAGAACAAGTAATGCTCAGAAAAATGGTGCGGGATTTTGCCAAAAATGAAGTGGAGCCAACAGCGGCTGAGCGTGATGAAGAAGAGCGGTTTGACCGGGAGATCTTCGACAAAATGGCGGAGCTTGGCTTAACGGGTATTCCGTGGCCTGAGGAGTATGGCGGCATCGGCTCTGATTTTGTCAGCTACGTGATTGCTGTTGAGGAGCTGTCCCGTGTCTGTGCCTCAACAGGCGTTACGCTGTCCGCTCATATTTCGCTGGCAAGCTGGCCGATCTATAAGTTTGGTTCAGAAGAGCAGAAGAAAACGTTCCTCACACAGCTCGCCACTGGCGAAAAACTGGGAGCTTACGCGTTATCTGAGCCGGGTGCCGGCAGTGACGTATCATCCATGCGTACACAGGCGAAGCTTGACGGCGACCACTATGTATTGAACGGCAGCAAAGTATGGATCACAAACGGCGGTGTCGGTGATATTTATGTCGTGTTTGCTAAAACTGATCCTGATGCAGGCAGCCGCGGAGTAAGTGCTTTTATCGTTGAAAAAGGAATGAAAGGATTTACGTTTGGGAAGAAAGAGAAAAAGCTCGGCATCCGCTCTTCCCCAACAACTGAGCTGATTTTCGAAGACTGCCGTATTCCGAAAGAAAACCTGTTAGGCGAGGAAGGGCAGGGCTTTAAAATTGCAATGATGACATTAGACGGCGGACGTAACGGTATCGCTGCCCAGGCGCTTGGAATTGCTCAGGGAGCTCTTGATGAATCTGTCAATTACGCGAAAGAACGTGAGCAGTTCGGCAAGCCGATTGCTCAGCACCAGGGCGTTTCCTTTAAGCTTGCCGATATGGCTACTGAAATCGAAGCAGCCCGCCTGCTTACTTATCAGGCCGCTTACTTAGAGTCTGAAGGCAAGCCGTACGCGAAAGCTTCTGCGATGGCGAAGCTGTTTGCCGGCGATGCGGCGATGCGGATTACAGTTGAAGCGGTACAGGTCCACGGAGGGTATGGCTATACGAAGGATTATCCTGTTGAACGCTATATGCGCGATGCGAAAATCACCCAGATTTATGAAGGTACGAATGAAATCCAGCGTCTCGTGATTGGCCGGATGGTTACGAAATAAAAGAGAGGAGGCCCGACCATGCATTCGTTAGCTGAGAGAATTCAACAACAAGACATGCGGGCCCTCGCTCGTGCCATCACACTGATTGAAAATGACCATGAAGACAAACTGAAGCTGATGAGCGACATTTTTTCCGTACAGAAAAAAGCGCACCACATCGGGATTACCGGCTCGCCTGGTGCAGGGAAAAGTTCACTCATTAATCGGCTGCTCACTCATTTGCGGGCCCAGGACTTGACGGTCGCTGTCATCGCTGTCGATCCCACCAGCCCGTTTAGCGGCGGTTCACTGCTCGGTGATCGGACGCGGATGAATCAGCATTTTCTCGATCCCGGGATCTTCATCCGCAGCATGGCGACTCGCGGAAGTCTCGGCGGCTTAGCACGGGCAACAAAAGATGCGATCCGGGTCTGTGATGCTTACGGCTTCGACGTCGTTTTAGTAGAAACCGTCGGCGTCGGACAGTCGGAGCTTGATATTATGAAAGTCGTCGATACAACAGGCCTCGTCCTGACTCCAAACAGTGGGGATGTGCTGCAGATTTTTAAAGCCGGAATTATGGAAATTGCTGATTTATTCGTGATCAATAAAGCGGATCTTCCAGGGGTCGTTAAGCTGAAAGCGACGCTTGAAGAGTATATGATGATCGCTCAGCCGAAAGGATGGCATCCGCTGATCGTCAAAACCATTTCAACAGAGAACAAAGGAATGGAAGAACTGTGGCAGGGCATGTGTGATCACTATGCCTACCTTTATGAAACAGACCAGGGGGAAAAACAGCGGCAGCTGCAGCTGCAGCTTGAGGTTTATGAACTGATTCGTGAAGAGATCTGGCGCGACGTAAGAAGCAAAATAGAACAAGAGGCCGGGAAACTCAAAGAACTAGAAGACCCGGCCGCCGATCCATATGAGCTGGCCCGCTCCTGGTACCAAGAATGGAAGGGTGAAAGATAATGGCAAAAAAACAAGTCCACTCTTCAATTAAAGATGAAGCACTCGTATTAAAGCGGCGGCAACAGATGATCAAAGGAGCTGTCACTCTTTTTACTGAAAAGGGATTCCACAAAACGACAACGCGGGAAATTGCGAAAGCTTCGGGGTTTAGCATCGGGACGCTTTATGAGTACATCCGCACGAAAGAAGATGTCTTGTTTCTTGTTTGTGATTCGATATATGAGCGCGTAAAAGAGAGAATGGAAGCTTCAATTGACCAGAATGAAACAAGTGTCGCCAACTTAATAGAAGCGGTCAGGGCTTATTTTTACCTCATGGATGACATGCAGGGGGAAGTACTCGTCATGTATCAGGAAGTCAAATCGCTGCCGAAAGATGCGAAGGATTATGTGCTGCAGAAGGAGCGCGAGATGGTCGCCATGCTCGAAAAAGTGATTCAAAACAGCCTGCCGTTTGAGATTTCCAAAGAAGCAGTTACGCTTGTGGCGAATAATATTTTTGTCCAGGGCCAGATGTGGGGGTTCAGGCGCTGGATTCTCCAGAGAACGTTTACGCTGGAGTCCTATACCGAGCAGCAGATTCAAATGCTGCTGCAGGGATTGAACATTACGGAAAGTGAATTAACTTAACTGCTCTGTTTAGAGATGTTGGTTTAAGGCAATCCGCTCGCTTTTTAGCGGCTCCACAAGATGAGGAGTCTCTAAAGCCAACATCATCGTTTAACAGAGCCAACCTAAAAAAGGGGGAGCTTTTATGGAACAGCCAAAGGTCTATCAGGCGAAGCGTCCAGTACGATTTGTCACAGCCTCAAGCTTGTTTGACGGCCACGATGCTTCAATCAACATCATGCGCCGGATTTTGCAGGCGACAGGAGCAGAAGTCATCCACTTAGGCCACAATCGGTCAGTCGAAGAAGTCGTCAATGCGGCGATTCAGGAAGATGTCCAGGGAATTGCGATTAGTTCCTATCAAGGGGGACATGTCGAATATTTCAAATATATGGTCGACCTGCTTCGTGAAAAAGGCGCAGGTCATATCCGTGTGTACGGCGGAGGCGGAGGTGTAATCATCCCAAGAGAAATTAAAGAGCTTCACGAATACGGTGTGGCTCGAATTTTCTCTCCAGAAGATGGCCGTTCTCAAGGCCTGCAGGGTATGATCAATCAGATGGTCGAAGAGTGTGACTTTATTCCGCCGATTCATGATATAGAAAGTGCGGTTTCTGATTTAGTCAGCGGTGATCCGCAGGCGATGGCGCGGTTTATTACGTATGTCGAGAATACGCCAAAGCAGGAACGCGAAGCTGTCGCAACTTTTGAAACAGCAATTGAGAAAGTAACGGAAAAGAAAATTCCCGTCCTCGGTATCACAGGAACAGGGGGAGCAGGTAAGAGCTCGCTTACTGATGAGCTGATCCGCCGTTTCGTTAATGAAATTCCTGAGAAAAAGATCGGGATTTTATCTGTCGATCCGACGAAAAAGAAAACCGGCGGCGCGCTGCTTGGCGACCGGATTCGGATGAACGCGATTTTTAGCCCGCGTGTATATATGAGGTCACTGGCCACGAGAGACGCTCGTTCTGAACTGTCCACCGCAGTCGAAGAAGCGATTCAAGTGATGAAAGCCGGCGGGATGGATTTAATCATCGTGGAAACGAGTGGGATCGGCCAGGGGGATGCGGCGATTACCGACGTGACGGATCTTTCGATGTATGTCATGACCGCAGAATTCGGGGCGCCTTCACAGCTTGAGAAAATCGACATGATCGATTTCGCTGATTTTATCGTCATTAATAAATTCGAACAAAAAGGCACTGAGGATGCTCTTAATCAGGTGAAAAAGCAGTATGAGCGCAGCCACATGCTATTTCACTCAGACAGTTCCAAGTATCCGGTCTACGGAACGATTGCCAGCCAGTTTAACGACCCAGGGACAAACACACTGTTTGCTGGAATTGTCGATAAATTGAATGAAGATTACAGCTGGCAGGAAGATACGCAGCTTGAGAGAGTAGAAAAAGTTGAGAAACAGAATGTGATTATTCCTAATGAACGCCAGCAGTACCTGCGCGATATTTCAAAAGCCGTGCGGGATTACCATGAGCATGCAGAGGAACAGGCAGAGCAGGCACGCAGGCTTTATCAGTTAAAAGGAGCTGCTCAACTTCTTGAGGATGATCAGACAAAACCAGCGCTTCTTTCCTCTATTGAAGAGCATGAAGAAAAGCTCGATCGTCATTCAACAGATCTGCTTAATGACTGGGACGCTCTGCATGAGCGCTACAGCGGGGATACGTACACATTTAAAGTACGTGATAAAGAAATCACGATGGACATTACAACTGAAAGCTTATCAGGCTTGAAGATTCCTAAAGTTGCACTTCCAAATTACAGCGATTGGGGTGACAGACTGACATGGCTGTTAAAAGAAAATGTGCCGGGTGCGTTTCCGTTTACTACTGGAGTATTTCCATTTAAGCGTAAAGGTGAAGATCCAAAGCGCCAGTTTGCCGGTGAAGGTACACCTGAGCGTACGAACCGCCGATTCCACTATTTATCTGAAGGAGACGAAGCGAAGCGCTTAAGTACGGCGTTTGATTCCGTAACACTTTACGGGGAAGATCCTGATGAGCGTCCTGATATTTACGGGAAAGTCGGGGAGAGCGGCGTTAACATTTGTACACTCGAAGATATGAAAAAGTTGTACGATGGCTTTGACCTGATCGATCCGTCCACATCGGTTTCAATGACGATTAACGGGCCGGCACCGATTATTTTAGCCATGTACTTCAATACAGCGATCGATCAGCAGATGGAGAAGTTTAAAGAAGAAAACGGCCGTGAACCGAATGAAGAGGAAGCGGCTAATATTAAAGAAGAAACGATTCGAGTCGTCCGCGGTACGGTTCAGGCTGACATTTTAAAAGAAGATCAGGGCCAGAACACGTGTATTTTCTCCACAGAATTTGCATTGCGGATGATGGGCGATATTCAGCAGTACTTCATTGACCATGAGGTACGCAACTATTACTCTGTATCGATTTCCGGCTACCATATAGCCGAAGCTGGCGCAAACCCGATTACTCAGCTTGCGTTTACGCTGGCGAACGGCTTTACGTATGTTGAATACTATTTAAGCCGCGGCATGGATATCAATAAGTTCGCACCGAACCTGTCGTTCTTCTTCTCCAACGGTTTAGATCCGGAATATACCGTGCTTGGGAGAGTAGCGAGAAGAATCTGGGCGATTGTAATGAAAAATAAATACGGAGCAAATGAGCGCAGCCAGAAGCTGAAGTACCACATTCAAACGTCCGGCCGCTCTCTGCACGCACAGGAGATTGATTTTAACGACATCCGGACTACCCTTCAGGCTTTAATTGCGATCCAGGACAACTGTAACTCGCTGCATACGAACTCTTATGATGAAGCGATCACGACACCAACACAGGAGTCTGTTCGCCGAGCGATGGCCATTCAAATGATCATCAGCAAAGAATTCGGATTGACAAAGAATGAAAACTCCCTGCAAGGATCCTACATTATTCGCGAGCTGACAGATCTTGTCGAAGAAGCCGTACTGCAGGAGTTTGAGAGAATCAACGATCGCGGCGGTGTGCTTGGAGCTATGGAGCGCCAGTATCAGCGCGGCAAGATTCAGGAAGAATCGCTTTATTATGAAGGGAAAAAGCATTCAGGCGAACTGCCGATTATCGGTGTAAATACGTACCTGAACCCTAATCCGCCTTCTGAAGAAGAGATTGACTCTATGGAGTTAGCACGTGCTTCTAAAGAAGAGAAAGAACACCAGATTAAAGAGCTGCGCAGCTTCCAGAAGCAGCATGAGAACGAAACAGAAACCGCACTTCAGCGACTGCAGCACACAGCCGCCAGTGGAGGAAACATTTTTGCTGAATTAATGGAGACCGTAAAAGTAGCCAGCCTCGGTCAGATCACCAATGCACTTTACAAAGTCGGAGGCCAATACCGACGCAATATGTAAAGTTTACAGCTTATATCGTATACTTTGCTCCGGGAGCGAAGACTCTCTTTCATCTAAGTTATGAGCTGGGGGAGCAGAGCCGGCGACATGTGGAGCACGTAATACGAGCACATCTTTAAACTCGCTGCGAAAATAAGGGACGTAAAAAAGAACCCTCCTCGGAGAATTTTCTTCGAGAGGGGGGTTCTTTTAGGTTCTCCTATTTGGGGAGACTCCTGCTTAAAAAACGGCCTGCTAAAGACCCCGCAGAGAGCCAGCGAACGAAGAGGATCGGCCGGTAGTCCGCGTAAAAGCGAGCAGGTATCAACAATAACCTTTAATGACCGCCGCCTAACGATTCATCGTCATTTGCCTGGTCGATCTCTACCACATAGGCAGGTTGCAGACCGTAGGATTCATAAATAACTTCGTAGGGTTCACCCTCTTTGATAACCATCCAGAGAGTCTTATCTTTAACGAGCAGTTTTTCATTATTTACCGTTATATAATGCCCGTCTTCATCCTTAGACTTAGCTTCAACGATCGCATCCTCTAGGTGATGCTCTTCAATGTATCCGAAATTTACAATCAGCCATACCCCAACAACAAGGAGGAGAATAATGGTACCGATCAAATTAATAGGGTGTGATTTTAACATTAGTTTCTCTCCTTTTTCACGATTTGCTTCTCTTATTTTACGATAAAATCACTAAACGACCAAATAAGATCGCCTCGGGATTGATTTTTGCTAAGGCTAACCATATAATGAGGGTTATGATTATATGTCATTCGTATGCCCTTTGGTTGCGGATGGATAAAGGAGTGCTTAGGTCGTGACTATTAAGGAAATGAGCCGAGAACAAATTGAAGAAACTTCAATGATTGAATTAGCTGTCGCCATCCTGGAAGAGGAGAGAGAAGCGATGGATTTTAACGAAATCTTTGAGCGTATTGCTTCTTTAAAAGGATTTACAGCTGCACAAAAAGAAACCAATATTGCCCAATTCTATACAGATTTAAATGTGGACGGCGGTTTCATGACGATCGGGACAAACCGATGGGGACTGAAAACCTGGTATCCTGTGGAACAAATGGAAGAAGAAATAGCTACACTGCCGCAGAAGCGTAAGAAGAAGAAGAAAAAAGTGGCGAACCTTTTGGAAGACGAGCTTGGTGTTGAAGGCTTCGACGATGAGATTGAAGAAGACCTCGATGACGATCTTGATCTGACAGATGAAGATCTTGAGCTTGATGAAGAGGAAGACGTTACGGATGAGTTCGACGAGGATTATGAAGAAGACGAAGACGAGTTGACGAACAGTGACGAAGTAAGCTTCATTGGTGACGAAGACGAGGAAGATGAATCCTAAGGTTGACTTTCAATAACCAAATGAGTATTATTTTATTTGGGCTCTTTAATTTAGTTGAACGTTTAACGCTCCCCTGTACTGGGGGGCGTTTTTTGTTTTTGGTGCATGAACCTAATTTATAATTTTTTTAGGAAGATGACACATAAATTTTCTCCTTTATAGAGATTGTATAATTAATGGATAGAAAGAGGGATAAACCATGGCAACAAAGTATATTTTCGTCACAGGTGGTGTAGTATCGTCCTTAGGGAAAGGGATTACGGCAGCTTCTTTAGGACGACTGCTGAAAAACCGAGGATTAAAGGTTACGATTCAAAAATTTGACCCGTACATCAACGTGGACCCGGGTACGATGAGTCCATACCAGCACGGGGAAGTTTTCGTTACAGATGATGGAGCGGAAACAGACCTCGACCTTGGCCACTATGAGCGTTTCATTGATATCAACTTAAATAAGTTCAGCAACATCACAACAGGAAAAGTATATTCAAATGTTATTAAAAAGGAACGCCGCGGCGATTATCTTGGAGGAACGGTTCAGGTTATTCCTCATATTACGAATGAAATCAAGGACCGTGTCTTCCGTGCCGGCCATGAAACGAATGCAGATGTCGTCATCACTGAAATCGGAGGTACGGTAGGGGATATCGAATCACTGCCATTCCTAGAAGCAATCCGCCAGATTAAGAGTGATATCGGCCGTGAACACGTCATGTACCTTCACTGTACGCTTGTTCCTTACTTAAAAGCGGCAGGCGAAATGAAAACAAAACCGACCCAGCACAGTGTAAAAGAATTACGCTCTCTTGGTATTCAGCCTGATGTGATCGTATTGCGTACAGAAATGAAGATTTCTGAAGATATGAAAGAAAAAATAGCTCTGTTCTGTGACATCAATAAACAAGCGGTTATTGAAGCAGGAGATGCTGATACATTATATGATGTGCCGCTTACCCTTCAGGAGCAGAAGCTTGACGAGCTGACTTGCCAGCACTTCGGCCTTGAAACCAAACCGGCGGAAATGGACGAATGGTATCAGCTTGTGCAACAAGTTAAAAACTTAAAAGAAAAAGCAACAATCGGGTTAGTCGGTAAATATGTCGAGCTGCCGGATGCTTATATTTCTGTCGTTGAAGCTCTGAAACACGCAGGCTACAGCTATGACGCCGACATTGAAATTAAGTGGGTCAACTCTGAAGAGGTTACTCGCGAGAACGTGGAAGCCCAGCTTCAGGATGTTGATGGAATTCTTGTTCCCGGCGGATTTGGCGACCGCGGAATTGAAGGGAAAATTGAAGCGATCCGTTACGCAAGAGAAAGTAAAGTGCCTTTCCTTGGAATCTGCTTAGGCATGCAGCTGGCAACGGTTGAATTTGCCCGCCATGAGCTTGGACTTAAAGGAGCTCACTCAGCAGAAATCGATCCATCCACGCCGCACCCAATTATTGATCTGCTTCCTGAGCAAAAAGAGGTATCTGATCTTGGGGGGACGCTTCGTCTTGGAATTTACCCATCCCGCTTGAAGCCAGGCACAAAAGCGATGGAAACTTACGGAGAGGAAGTCGTATACGAACGTCACCGCCACCGTTTTGAGTTTAACAATCACTACCGTGAACAAATGGAAGAAAAAGGATTTGTGTTCTCAGGGACAAGCCCGGACGGACGCCTTGTTGAGATTATCGAAGTCAAGGATCATCCTTGGTTTGTAGCAAGCCAGTTCCACCCGGAATTCAAATCACGCCCAACACGTCCGCAGGAACTTTTCAACGGATTTATTGGAGCGGTTATGCAGGAGAAATAAAAGCCAAGTGCCTCAAATGCCAGATCGGTATTTGGGGCATTTTTTTGAAGTTAATAGAAAGGGGAATATACCCGCTTTTCGGTTGACTTGAAAACCATGGGTGGATTGTAAATTTATGGACAGCTTTTTTTAATAAGTTCGGGTTTTGCATGTTTATACATAATTTCAGCGTTTCTCACGAGTTAAGAGAAGATAAAGCGCTGCATGGTCCGTCATCGCTTTACAGGAAGTTACTCTTTTGGACAAAAAATGCTATTCGAATTTTTAAATATAAACAGGATTTATGTACAATTATCACTTTATTAACTATATTAATTTTAATTTAAAGCAGGATAACTGGATATACATGTAGAAATGATAGACCAAAAGACTTAATAGGTATAGGGGATACATGTTATGGAAAGGTAGTGAAAAGAACTGATGGGAAACAAACTATTAGTAGTAGACGATCAACCAGGTATCAGACTGTTGCTTGAAGAATTACTCAAAGCGGACGGATATGAAATTATCACAGCAAAAACAGGAAAAGAAGCATGCGAAGCAGCTGTCGAACATCAGCCGGATTTAATCTTAATGGATTATAGACTACCCTTAATGAATGGAAGCGAAGTCTTACAGTTTTTAGAAGGGAAAGACCTTCATCAGCCCGTCCTCGTAATGACAGGTTTATCTCCTAAATCCATTGCTGAGAATATCCAATTTTCTTTTGTTAAGGAAGTTGTTTCCAAGCCATTCGACATTCATGAGCTGCGTGAATTAGTCTCAAAAACAATGACAGCAAAAAAATAAAAAGTTTTTTACAATGTAAGCGTTATCTATTGGAAGTGGATGTTGCACCTTTCTAACGGTCTTGGTATTCTAGTAACTGTGACAAGAGCTTACAGACATATATTTGGGATAATTTGGACATCTATATGTTAGTAATAGAGAAGTTTCATACATTTAAAGGAGGATCTTTCATGCCGTTAGTTTCAATGAAAGAAATGCTAGAAAAAGCGAAGGAAGAACGCTATGGAGTTGGGCAGTTTAACCTTAACAACCTAGAGTACGCTCAAGCAATTCTTCAAGCTGCAGAAGAAGAACAGTCTCCGGTAATCCTTGGAGTATCAGAAGGTGCTGGCCGCTACATGGGCGGATTCAACGTTGTAGTTGCTATGGTTAAATCTCTAATGGAATCTTATGGAACAACTGTGCCAGTTGCCATCCACTTAGATCACGGATCAAGCTTCCAAAAATGTGCAGAAGCTATCCACGCTGGATTTACTTCTGTTATGATTGATGCATCTCATGATCCACTAGAAGAGAACATTGCAGTAACGAAAAAAGTTGTTGAACTTGCTCACATCCACGGAGTTTCTGTTGAAGCAGAACTTGGCCGTGTAGGAGGACAAGAAGACGATCTTATCGTTGATGATGCAGAAGCAGCTTACGCGATTCCATCTGAATGTAAGCAGCTAGTTGATGAAACAAACGTTGACGTATTCGCTCCAGCTCTTGGTTCTGTGCACGGACCTTACAAAGGGGAGCCTAACCTTGGATTCGACCGTATGGAAGAAATCATGGGTCTTGTAGACAAGCCGCTGGTTCTTCACGGTGGAACAGGAATCCCTACACATGATATTAAGAAAGCTATTTCTTTCGGAACAGCGAAAATTAACGTAAATACAGAAAACCAAATCGCTCAAGGTAAAGCTGTGCGTCAGGTACTGGCTGATCAGCCTGAGCAATACGATCCACGTAAATATCTTGGACCTGGCCGCGACGCTATTAAAGAAACGGTTATTGGCAAGATGCGTGAATTTGGTTCTTCTCAAAAAGCATAAAAGATTCAAGAAAGGAAGCCGTTACCAAGTAGCGGTTTCCTTTTCCACATATATGAAAACGCCACCATTCGACAATTACTTCCAAGGAGAGGATTTTTAAAATGAAATTTTTCATTGATTCAGCCAATATTTCAGATATTAGAGAAGCAAACGCCCTCGGACTGCTTGATGGAGTAACAACAAATCCAAGCCTAGTTGCTAAAGAAGGTGTCTCTTTTCACGATCGGTTAAAAGAAATTACTACAGAAGTAACAGAAGGATCAGTCAGTGCCGAGGTTATTTCTCTGGATGCAGAAGGTATGCTGAAAGAAGCTAAAGAGCTGGCTGCAATCGCGCCGAATATTACCATTAAAGTGCCGATGACTTTAGAAGGTCTTAAAGCCGTTAAAGCATTGAGCGACTTAAATATAACAACGAATGTTACCTTGATTTTCAATGCCAATCAGGCGCTTATGGCCGCCCGCGCAGGAGCTACCTACGTGTCACCTTTCTTAGGAAGATTGGACGATATTGGCCAAAACGGAATAGAACTTATTGCTCAAATTGCGGAGATCTTTGACCGCCACGCCATTGAAACGGAGATCATTGCAGCATCTGTACGCCACCCAATGCACCTTACAGAAGCAGCATTAAACGGTGCTCACATCGCGACTGTGCCATTTAAACTATTTGAGCAAATCGTGAAGCACCCGCTCACGGATCAGGGTATTGAAAAATTTCTAAATGACTGGAATAATCAAAAGTAATACGAGTCAATTGGAAAAAAGTGCATACACTAAGGTCATAATCTTTACCTTGTAAAGTGAGGAGTTACTCATGAGAAAATTAATAGTTGAAGGCGGACCCCGTTTACGTGGACAAGTTCGCGTAAGCGGCGCAAAAAACAGTGCTGTTGCCTTATTACCTGCTGCGATTTTGGCCAATTCTACGGTAACTATTGAAGGACTTCCTAACATATCTGACGTTCAGACTCTATCAGAGCTGTTAGAAGAGATCGGCGGAAGAGTCAATAAAGATGGACAAACGATCGAAATTGATCCATCAGAAATGATCTCTATGCCGCTTCCGAATGGACGAGTCAAAAAGCTGCGTGCTTCCTATTACTTTATGGGCGCCATGCTCGGCCGCTTTAAAAAGGCGGTTATCGGCCTTCCTGGAGGCTGTCACTTAGGTCCTCGTCCGATCGATCAGCATATTAAAGGATTTGAAGCTTTAGGTGCTGAAGTAAGCAATGAACAGGGTGCTCTTTATCTGCGTGCCAAAGAGCTTCGCGGAGCGCGTATTTACCTGGATGTTGTCAGTGTGGGAGCAACGATCAATATTATGCTCGCTGCTGTCAAAGCCAAAGGAAAAACGACGATTGAAAATGCCGCGAAAGAACCCGAAATCATTGATGTAGCCACATTGCTGACAAGCATGGGAGCTAAAATCAAAGGAGCCGGAACAGACGTCATCCGTATCGAAGGTGTGGAAGAGCTGAAAGGCTGTCTGCACACGATCATTCCAGACCGAATTGAAGCCGGAACGTATACGATTATGGCCGCTGCGCAGGGAGACGGCATGATTATTGATAACGTCATCCCGCAGCACCTGGAATCCCTTTTAGCCAAGCTTCGTGAAATGGGCGTTACCATTGAGGAAAACGAAGAACAGCTTTACGTGAAACCAGGAGAAAAGATAAAGAGTGTCGATATCAAAACACTCGTTTATCCAGGATTTCCAACTGATCTTCAGCAGCCGTTTACTACACTGCTGACCCAGGCAACCGGGACAGGCGTTGTCACAGACACGGTTTATCCCGCTCGTTTTAAGCATATCGATGAACTCAGACGCATGAATGCATCGATTAAGACCGAAGGCGGGTCGGCGATCATAGCCGGTCCATCACACCTCGAAGGAGCTAAAGTGAAAGCCACCGACCTTAGAGCCGGTGCCGCTTTAGTCATCGCTGGCTTAATGGCCGACGGCATTACCGAAATCACCGGAATCGACCATATCGAACGAGGTTATGAGAACATCACCAACAAACTCATTGAACTCGGAGCTAAAATCTGGTACGAAGAAATGTCAGAAGAAGAAGTCGAACAATTCCAGAATTCTTAATAGAAAAGCGTAGGCGAGTGTTCAGGCCTGTACGCATAAGCGAGATGCCGAAATCGGGTGATCTTTCCCGATGCAGGTAGGCTTATGACGCTAGGGCCTGCGAGCCGAAGCTGGACAAAAGAAAAGCGCCTTGGTCAGCTGCGACAAGCATAAGCCAAGCGGCGGCGTGGAGTGCATTTTCTCCACAGAGTCGATTGCCTTATGACCTCGAGCAGCTAGGCGCTGCAGCTAGACAAGAGAAAAGCGGAAACGGCCTGATAGACACGATTCGCATAAGCGAGATGCCGAAATCGGGTGATCTTTCCCGATGCAGGTAGATTGCTTATGACGCGAAAATAAAAGTAACCTTAACATCGAGACCAAACTGACAGCCTTCGGGGATTAACAGCTCCTCTAATTACCTAATATGACTATTGTAAAAACTTATTCATTTCCATGGGGAGATGAGGGGAAATTCTTTTTTGCGATGGGGGAGAAGTACCTTGGAAAGAAGTCTATCAATGGAATTAGTGAGAGTAACAGAAGCAGCTGCACTAAAGTCAGCTCGCTGGATGGGAAGAGGAAAGAAAGAAGAAGCGGATGACGCCGCAACTTCAGCGATGCGTGACGTTTTTGACACTATTCCGATGAAAGGCACCGTTGTTATCGGGGAGGGCGAAATGGACGAGGCCCCCATGTTATACATAGGGGAGAAGCTTGGAAACGGCTATGGCCCTCGTGTAGACGTCGCTGTCGATCCGTTAGAAGGTACAAACATTGTAGCCAATGGAACGTGGAACGCTTTGGCGGTAATTGCAATTGCTGATCATGGGCAGCTGTTACACGCACCGGATATGTATATGGATAAAATCGCGGTTGGTCCTGAATCTGTCGGAAAAATCGATATCAACGCATCAGTTGCCGATAACTTAAAAGCGGTAGCTGAAGCGAAAGGAAAAGATGTTGAGGATGTCGTAGCAACTATCCTGGACCGTGAGCGCCATCAGGGAATCATTGAGGAAATCCGAGCGGCAGGCGCCCGTATTAAGCTGATTCCTGATGGAGATGTAGCAGCGGCTATTAATACAGCATTCGATGATACAGGTGTCGATATTTTATTCGGTTCCGGCGGAGCTCCTGAAGGGGTACTCGCAGCTGTGGCGTTAAAATGCCTCGGTGGTGAGATCCAGGGTAAACTTTTACCGTCAAACGATGAGGAGTTGGAGCGCTGTAAAAAGATGGGGATCGAGGATGTCAATAAAGTCCTTAACATGGATGACTTCGTTGGCGGCGATGACGCCATCTTCGCAGCTACCGGCGTAACCGATGGTGAACTCCTTCAGGGGGTACAGTTTAAAGGACAAAAAGCGACCACTCAAACTCTTGTTATGAGAGCGAAGTCAGGTACCGTACGTTTCATCGACGGAGACCACAGTCTGAAGAAAAAACCAAATCTAGTAATAAAATAATAGAAGAAGGCCAGGAAACTGGCTTTCTTTCTTCTTTGTTGCTGCCCCGTTTACTTACCTGCCTAATAAATTTCTTGAATCCTATACCGTACAAGTTGTAAAATGTATATTGTTTCAATAGAAAAAGATTCTTCAATGAACTTCGATAACCTTCCTTATCATCTTCACAACCATTTCAGTCCAATTTTTGCCCATTGCTGAACGGAAGCTTGTTCGAAATTTTAAAATCTATAGAAAAAATTCAATAAAAGTGGTGATTTTGTGTCAGAAGTAACAATTTCTAGCTTAGAAACGATGACATTAAAAAAACTCTACTCCTTAGCTAAGCAATTCAAAGTTTCTTATTATGCGAAGCTGACGAAGCGAGAGTTGATTTTCGCGATTCTAAAAGCTCAGGCAGAAAAAGATGGTTTCTTATTTATGGACGGAATTCTTGAAATCATTCCATCCGAAGGTTTTGGTTTCTTACGTCCGATTAACTATTCTCCAAGTGCCGAAGACATTTATATCTCAGCCTCCCAAATCCGCCGTTTCGACTTGCGTAATGGGGATAAAGTATCTGGAAAAGTCCGTCCACCAAAAGAAAACGAGCGGTACTACGGCTTGCTGCACGTAGATGCGGTGAATGGAGAAAATCCAGAAACGGCTAAGGAACGCGTACATTTCCCGGCATTGACGCCTTTATATCCTGACCGGCAAATGAAGCTTGAGACGGAAAGTAAAAAGCTGTCCACACGTATTATGGACATTATGTCCCCGGTCGGCTATGGCCAGCGTGGATTGATCGTTGCACCGCCAAAAGCCGGTAAAACGATGCTTTTAAAACAAATGGCGAACAGCATTACAACGAACCATCCGGACGCTAAATTGATTATTCTTCTTGTCGATGAGCGCCCGGAAGAAGTAACAGATATTGAGCGTTCCGTAGCGCCCGATGTAGACGTGGTAAGCTCTACTTTTGATGAAGTCCCGGAGAACCATATTAAAGTGGCTGAGCTCGTTTTAGAACGCGCGATGCGTCTAGTGGAGCACAAGCGTGACGTTATCATACTGATGGACAGCATTACCCGCCTTGCCCGTGCCTACAACCTTGTCATCCCGCCGAGCGGACGTACACTTTCAGGCGGTATCGACCCGGCAGCATTCCACCGTCCGAAGCGCTTCTTCGGAGCAGCAAGGAATATCGAAGAAGGAGGAAGCTTAACAATCCTGGCTACCGCCTTAATCGATACAGGATCCCGGATGGATGATGTCATTTATGAGGAATTCAAAGGAACAGGGAACATGGAACTGCACCTCGACCGCAGCCTTGCCGAGCGACGTATCTTCCCTGCAATTGATATCGGCCGCTCAGGGACCCGTAAAGAGGAGCTTCTTTTACCTAAAGCTGAGCTGGATAAAGTCTGGGCGATCCGTAAAACGATGTCAGACTCCCACGATTTTACCGACCGCTTCCTGAGAAGGTTGCGTTCATCTAAGAATAATAAAGAATTCTTTGACCTGATGGATAAAGAAATGCAAGGCAAGCCCGCCAAAGCAGGCGCAAGAAAATAATAACCGATAAGCTGTTGCAATGATTATCCCAGGCTGATATAATCTTTCTATGTGAGTTTCAGTACAAGGTGTATCGACTAACCTTCGACGGCTCTTACAATAACTCTGTTTCCAAAGGAATCAGGGCAAAAAGGAGTGGAAGAACATGAGAGAAGGAATTCATCCAGAATACCGTAAAGTTGTATTCCTAGACACAAGTTCTGATTTTAAATTTCTAACCGGATCAACTCAAGCGTCCGATGAGACAATTGAATGGGAAGATGGCAACACTTACCCGCTAATCCGTGTAGAAATCAGTTCAGAATCTCATCCGTTCTACACAGGCAAACAGAAAGCTGACAAAGCTGGTGGCCGTGTGGATCGCTTTAAGAAAAAATATAACCTTTCATAATTATCAACGAGTGCCCACAAAGCATTCCTTGAATATTTTGAACGAAAACAGGCAAATTCACTTACCGTTTGCCTGTTTTTTATTGTAAGAAAAGCGTAGGCGGCCTGGTAGACACGACACGCATAAGCAAGGTGCCGCAATCAGATGGTTTTGCATGATGAAGGCAGTTTGCTTATGACCTCGAGCAGCTAGGTGCTCGAGCTGGACAAAAGAAAAGCGAAGGCGAGAGTTGAGGAGCGTACGTATAAGCAAAACGCGGAGTGAAGTGCTCTATCTTCACAGCCGAACGCCAGAACCGCATTCAAATGTTTAGAACAGCGCCGTTTAGATAAAATAAAGAACGAATGAAGGAAAGCTGTCCTGAGACGATCATGGATCTCGTGGTCGTCCAGAGAGAGCTTTTTTAGTGAAGTGCTTACGAGGAGAAGGGAGACAGTTGACGTGTATGTGATGAAGCAAAGTGGATGGGTAGAAGTCATCTGTGGAAGTATGTTTAGTGGGAAATCGGAGGAGCTGATCCGCCGGGTACGCCGTGCTACATATGGAAATTTGTCTGTACGTGTATTTAAGCCTGCGATCGATAATCGATATAAAGAGGACTCGATTGTATCCCACAACGGGACATCGGTATTAGCCCGTCCGGTGAGTGAATCCCTCGAAATCCTTCCAGAAGTCGGGGAAGATGTCGATATAGTCGGAATTGATGAAGTGCAGTTTTTTGATGATAATATTATAGAAGTCGTCGAATGCCTCGCGGACCGCGGCATTCGTGTCATTGTGGCCGGTCTCGATACCGATTTTCGCGGAGAGCCTTTTGGAAAAGTTCCTGAGCTTATGGCCTTAAGCGAAAGTGTCACAAAGCTTAACGCCATCTGCCCGGTATGCGGCTCACCGGCAAGCCGTACGCAGCGACTGATTGACGGCAAGCCGGCTTCTTATGATGACCCGATTATTTTAGTCGGGGCTTCCGAATCTTATGAACCGCGCTGCCGCCACCACCATGAGGTGCCTAATAAGCCCAGGCAGCCCAAAATAAAAGAACACGTCGAGACCTATCGCTAAATAAAAAAATCCCGTGCCCTGGTGCACGGGATTTTTTAATTGGATCGGATTTCTTGGTCCAGGGGAAGGTTTTTTGTATAATAAGCAGTAAAACATAAGCCGTAAAGGAATACATACAGGTTCATCGAGCAACCTAAGGTTAGAATAAAAAGGCGGCCATTTTAGGATCAGGTACTAACTGAGGTACCAGGTACCAAAAGTCGCTTCACTGGTACCAGGTACCGGGTACCACCCAAAAAAATCAGCTGAAAAAGGTTTAGAGTATATGGGTTTAAGTGAAAATATAAGGAGAATAACACCCCCTGGGCGATGGAGGAATCATGAATGCAGACGATGAATGCGAACTCAAATCAATCAATGGGTTGTGAAACCGAGTATGGCACGTTAGTCAATGTCTTGGTGAGCAAGCCGGAACACATGAAAATCACCGAAATTATTAACGAAACTCAAAAGCATTACGCTTCAGAGAATATCGATGTCGACCGTGCGTTAAAGCAGCACGAGGAGTTCGTAAGTCTCCTGCAGAATCATAACGTCGATGTGGGGTATATTCCGGCACATCCGCGATTTAATGAACAGGTTTTTACGAGAGATATTGGCTTTTGCATTGGCCAGCACTTATACATTTCTTCGCTGGCAAGTGACTTAAGGAAAGAGGAAGTCGAGCCGCTGATTGAATTCATAGAAGAAATGAACATTACGTATACACAGCTGACGGGGCCTTCGATTGAAGGAGGAGACGTCATTATTAACGGCCAGACCATCTATGTCGGCATTAGTGAGCGTACGACGCTTTCAGCAGCAGAGCAGCTTCAAAAAACACTGCCTGCCTACACAGTCATCCCGCTTGAGCTTCGTGAGGATATTTTACATTTAGACTGCGCATTTAATATTGTCGATGAAAAAACGGCGCTTCTGTTTCCGGATGCCTTTAAACAAAAGGACGTTGACCTTTTAAAACAGACGTTCCACTGTATTGAAGTAGGCGGGCAGGAACAGTTCCAGTTAGGGACGAATGTGTTATCGATCGGCGGTCGTAAAGTGATCAGCCTTCCGCAAAATGAACGGGTGAATCAAGAGCTTCGCGGCGCCGGATTTGAAGTGCTGGAAGTGGATTTATCCGAAATTATAAAATCAGGCGGCTCGTTCCGCTGCTGTACATTACCCATAAACCGCCAGTCATAAGGAAGCATAATCACCCTCTTCTCGGTCAAACTAGTAAAAAAGAGAAGAGGTGATTTTTTATGCTTCGTTTACTACTGACTATCGGCCTGATCCTTTTAACAGCAGGCTGTTATAATACTAATGAAATGCAGGGCCATACGAATCGCCAGGATATTATGGATATGGGCGTTCAAAAAGAGCCGTCCCCTACAACAGATAACCCGCGTTCGATTGAGCGCGTTGGAGATACTTGGGGATTAAAGCAGGACCGTGACCAGATCCGCAATGCGGCTCATACCGTTCCTGGTGTCCACGTACAAAGAATTATTATGGAGAACAACCACGCATGGGTGACCGTATCAACAGATAAGAAACTGGCTGATGATGAGAAAGAGCAATGGACCAAGGATATGGCCAAGACGATTCGGGATGCGGTGCCAGGCTATGACGTAACGGTAAAAACAGAAGGGTAAGGAACTGAATTCCTGCTCCTTTTACTCGACGTGGTTGTAACCGTAACGGCTCTATAATATAATTGTACTGTTATGGAGAAAGAGGTGCATACCATTGATCGAACGTTTACAAACCCTTGAAGATCGTTATGAAAAATTAAATGAATTGCTCAGCGATCCTGAAGTAATTTCTGATACAAATAAGCTGCGTGAATACTCGAAAGAACAATCCGGTTTACAAGAAACGGTGGCGGCTTACCGCGAGTATAAAGAAGTCATCGAACAGCTGGATGATGCGAAAGCCATGCTGAGTGAAAGCCTGGACGACGACATGGAAGAGATGGTGAAAGAAGAAATCTCCGAACTGTCCGAACGCAAGACAGAGCTTGAGGAAAGACTGAAGGTTCTTATGCTTCCTTCTGACCCGAACGATGACAAGAACGTTATCGTAGAGGTCCGCGGTGCAGCCGGTGGTGACGAAGCCGCTTTATTTGCGGGTGACTTGTACCGTATGTACGCACGATATGCGGAATCTCAAGGCTGGAAAATCGAAGTCATTGAGTCTACGTCCAACGAAGTCGGCGGCTATAAAGAGATTATCTTTATGATTAAAGGTAACCGTGCCTATTCTAAAATGAAATTCGAAAACGGAGCGCACCGTGTTCAGCGTGTACCGGAAACCGAATCAGGAGGTCGTATTCATACATCCACAGCGACAGTGGCTGTACTTCCTGAAGCGGAAGAGGTAGAGGTTGAAATTCACGATAAAGATATCCGTGTTGACACGTTTGCCTCAAGCGGACCTGGCGGACAGAGTGTAAACACGACGATGTCAGCCGTACGATTGACACACGAACCAACTGGAATCGTTGTTTCCTGTCAGGATGAAAAATCCCAGATTAAGAACAAGGAAAAAGCAATGAAAGTTCTTCGTGCCCGTGTTTATGATAAGTTCCAGCGCGAAGAACAGGCAAAACTGGATGAAACACGTAAATCCGCTGTCGGCACCGGAGACCGCTCTGAGCGTATCCGTACGTACAACTTCCCGCAGTCCCGTGTATCCGATCACCGCATCGGTCTTACGCTTCAGAAGCTTGACCAGATTCTGCAAGGGAACTTGGATGAGATTTTGGATGCTCTGATTATGGAAGAACAAGCGAAGAAACTGGAAGCGATCGGAGAATAATTATGGTTTTTACTACGATTGAAGAAGCCCGCCGCTGGGCTTCTCTTTTTTTAAAAGAATATGACCGTGAACCACGCGTCGCCGACCTCTTGTTAGAGGATATTCTGGATTTGAGCTTTGCGATGCTGCTTGCTTACGGACGGGATCCTTTACCTCAGGAGCTGAAAAATTCTTTTATTGAAAAAGTAAAAGAGCACGCCGAAACGGGAAAACCGGTTCAGCACATTATCGGCCGCGCTCACTTTTACGGACGTGAGTTTAATGTTAATGAACACGTCCTGATTCCTAGGCCGGAAACCGAAGAGCTGATCGATGGCGTCCTTTCGCGTCTTGTGCCAAGTGACCAAACAATCGCAGATATCGGCACAGGCAGCGGCATTATTGCTGTGACACTTCAGCTTGAAACAGGACGCCGCGTCATCGCGAGCGATATCTCGCCGGAAGCTGTGCAAACCGCACAAGCCAATGCGAAGCAGCAAGGTGCTTCGATCGACTGGCGAACTGGAGATTTCCTTGAGCCATTACACAATGCTGCGATTGATGTTCTTGTTTCAAACCCGCCGTATATTGATCGATCGGAACCGCTTCATGATACCGTGAAAAATTATGATCCATCTCTCGCTCTTTTTGCTGATAATGAAGGATTGGCCGCCTATGAAACCATCCTTACCCAAGTTAAAAAGAGAGAGCAGAAGCCTAGGCTGATCGCTTTTGAAATCGGCTATCAGCAGGGTGAAGCAGTTAAAGGGATCATTCAAACGATTCTAGGAAACTATCAAGTCACGATTGAAAAGGATATTAACGGAAAAGACCGAATGGTTTTCGCAATTCAAGATTCATAGGTTTAAAAAATTCCTCCCCGGGCCACAATGGTTATCAACAGGGAGGGATTTTTTTATGAAAAATGCAATCATACCTATACTTATTATTTTTATTACTGTTACAAGTCTTTTATATGGAACACCGGAAGAAAAAGTAAGCGGGGCTGAATATCAAGTGATCCCTGATGAAGCGATCCGCTTGAGAATCTTGGCCGACAGCAACGATGACGCGGCACAGGCACTAAAAAGAGAAGTGCGTGACCGCGTGAATGCTGAAATCACGACATGGGTGGAATCTTTAACATCGATTGAAGCAGCCAGAATACTGATTCAAAGCCGTTTAGGAGAAATTGAAGAGATTGTCGGTGAGACAGTAGCAGATTATGGGGTTAAGCAAAGTTATCAAGTCGATTACGGAAAATCCGTCAAATTCCCGACGAAAATGTATGGATCTTACATTTACCCGGCCGGTGAGTATGAAGCGATTTTAATTACAATAGGGGAAGGGGAAGGCGATAATTGGTGGTGTGTGTTGTTTCCGCCGCTATGCTTCCTTGATTTTTCAAACGGAGCTTCTGTTGCAGAAGCAGCAGAAACAGAAGATTCCAAAGAAGAGCCTGAAGTACAGGAACAGCAAGAAGAAGAAGTTGAGTTCTTTCTCGTAAAACTATGGAATAAATTATTTTCCTAGCATAACAGCCGTCCCTGATTCATAGAGTGGTAGAGAAAGGCGGTGGCGTTTATGTATATTGAAAAATTAAAAGATGGAAAAGAAAGCGAATATGCGATCAAACAAAAGCATGAAGACATAGGAACGTTTATTTTAGATGACCAGGGTAATGGGATAAAAAGGCTGAGAAGACTGCAGCTCGATGGAAATGTTACGACAACAGGCATTCTCTATATTTTTGAACTGATCCAGACGTACGCGAAAATAGAAGAACTGCGTGAACTTCAAGTGAAAAGTCATTCACAGGAGCTCAGCACCATCCTTAAACATCAGCAGTTCGTCCTCTGTAATCAAAAGGAGCAGCTGTGGACATACACAGTGGATTGTGGAAAAGTGGAGTAGTTATTCACAATCATTCATATAACTGTGAATAACTTGTGAATAGTGGGAGTTATTTTTAACGGTAACCGTTATTTATTCTCTGGATATGTGGATAAACCAGTGGATAAGTTGAGGATATCTTGTTAATAATGCCTGAATTTGCGATTTTTATAGGATTTATTCATAATAATATGTAGAAATGGTGCAGTAAAAGGAGTCTTTAGGCATGAATGAACAAACTAAACTGTGGAAATTATCCACACCTATTGATAAAAAGAATTCAGCAATAATCGAAGCGGCGGAACTGCTCAAAGCACAGCAGGTCGTCGCTTTTCCTACGGAAACCGTATATGGCCTCGGGGCCGATGCGACCAGGGAAGATGCAGTTCAGAAGATTTTTGAAGCAAAAGGCCGCCCGGCGGACAACCCGCTGATCGTCCACGTATCGAATCGTGATCAAGTCGATGAGCTGGTCACAGAAATTTCGGCAATTGCCGAGAAGTTAATGTCTGCTTTCTGGCCGGGCCCATTAACATTGGTCCTTCCAAGTAACGGACGTGCTGCTAAAAACGTGACGGCCGGTTTATCCACAGTAGCGATAAGGATGCCGAGTGACGATACTGCCCTTGCGATTTTAAATGCTTCCGGGCTGCCGCTTGCCGCTCCGAGTGCGAATCGATCCGGCCGGCCAAGTCCGACTGATGCAGAACACGTGATGCAGGATTTAGACGGCCGAATTGCCGGAGTCGTCGACGGCGGACCGACGGGGGTAGGCGTTGAATCTACCGTAGTGGACTGCACGACCGAAAATCCAATCATTTTACGTCCCGGCGGTGTAACAAAAGAAGATCTACAGGAGCTCGTGCCCGGCATTATCGTCGATCCGGCTTTAGCGGAACAAGACAAGCAGCCGAAGTCGCCTGGGATGAAATATACACATTACGCGCCTGAATCACCGCTCTGGCTGATCGATGGAGATGAGCGATTTTTTAAGGAGCAGCTGCAGCAGTTAAAAGATGATGGTGATCGAGTCGGAGTTATCGCAAGCTCGGAACTGGCGGAACAGCTGGATCACGAGCCGGTTATCGTCTGCGGCTCTCGAGAGGATCTAACAGAAGTAGCGGGTGAGCTCTACCGTGCGCTTCGCCAATTTAAAAAAGCTGATGTCGACATCATATTATGCGAAACTTTTGCAGAAACAGGAGTCGGTGCAGCGATTATGAACCGTCTGCAAAAAGCCGCTTCCCAGAAAATCATTCAGCACTAATCATATGCCTCCTTCTCGGCGCATACGCTACATTAGCATGTCCGAGGAGGAGGCTTTCAATTGGAAATAGAGAATATCACGTCATTAGTGCTTTTATCGATTGCGCTGGGAATGGATGCTTTTTCGGTGTCCCTTGGAATGGGGATGCAGTCGATCCGCTTAAAGTATATTGGACTGGCCGGTCTATTTGTAGGCGTGCTGCATATGGTCATGCCGGGATTAGGGATATTACTAGGCAAATGGCTTTTCGTAAACGTAACGGAGTGGGCTTCCCTAGCCGGAGGCTTCCTGCTGCTGACAATTGGCGCCTATACCGTGTTTGCTTCTTTTTCGGAAAAGAAATCAACCGCTTATTCCGTGACAGGAGCAGGGATGTGGCTGTTTGCGTTTAGTGTGAGCATTGACAGCTTTCCGGTCGGTTTCAGTCTCGGGCTTAACAATGCGAGCTTTATCTTTGCGATATTAGCCTTTGGCTTCATGAGTACCGTTCTTACATGGCTTGGTTTTTTTGTCGGCCGAAGAGCGACGAATTTTGTCGGGGCTTACAGTGAGCTGTTTGGCGGCAGTATCTTATGTGCACTGGGGCTTTATGCAATATTTTAAATTTTTTTGAAGAACAGGGCTGTGTTAAAATAGGGAATATGATAGAAAAAGGGGGGACCACGGATGAATATCCTTTTTGTGTGTACAGGAAATACATGTCGAAGCCCGATGGCTGAAGCGCTTATGAAAGCCAAGGAGCACGACGCGGAAATCAAGTCAGCGGGAATATTTGCCGGGGCAAATCAGCCAATTGCCACCAACGCTGCAGAAGTGTTAAAGGAACTCGGCTTAACCTTTGACAATACATCAACACAGGTTGATGAAGAGCTGCTTGAATGGGCGGACGTCGTTTTATCAATGACCGAAAGCCATAAACAGACACTTGCTCTTCAGTATCCTGAATTTGAAGATAAATTTTTTACCCTGAAAGAATATGTATATATTAAAGAAGACCAGTGGCGGCATTTAACAGATCTGTATGCTCTATTAGAAGAGAAGCGGGCGTGGATCTTAAGTCAGGTCGAAGAAGATTTAAGTGAAGCCGAGCTGGAGGAACATTTGCTGAAAGAATTAGCAGATGAGATTGATGCGATTAGAAAAGCAGAGCAGGAGCTGCCGAATTTAAACATAGTAGACCCGTATGGCCAAAATAAAGATGTGTACCGCAGAACCCGCGACGAGCTCGATGAAACAATAAATGCTCTAGTGAAAAAATTAAGCAGTAAAAATAAATAGCAGTAAAAAAAGTCCTGTTCATTGAATCTCCTGAATAGGACACATTTATTTCCCCCCTTTTTTTACTTCAACAACCCTCGTGAAAACCGCACGGCGGGGTCTTGCCCGTTTGTTTTTTAAGCAGGACTCTCACCATTTCCTGCCACTTGACTTCATCCTTGTCGCTGATCCCCCGTATAAGAAAGGAAATATGCTCGGCTTTTAAAGAACAGCGTGTAAGTATTTTCGGGAAATCTTCTCGACCATCTTTTTCCGTGTTTCATCCCCCCGCCTATGAAGCTCACTGAATCTTTTATTTAATTGACAGACATCTTCTGACCTGTCACTATAAAGTGGACAATGTGATGATAGAGGAGAGTGACAGCAAGATGAAAGTCATTTTAGCATCCGACCACGGCGGGATTAACATCCGCCGCGAAGTTGCCGAAGTGTTAGAAGAACTGAACATCGACTTTGACGATATCGGCTGTGAATGTGAAGGGTCCGTCGATTATCCAGACTACGCGATCCCTGCAGCTGAGCGTGTAGCAAGCGGAGAATTTGATAAAGGCATACTGATTTGCGGAACAGGCATCGGCATGTCAATTGCTGCCAACAAAGTAAAAGGAATCCGTGCCGCTCTGGTTCACGACCTTTTTACGGCAAAAGTGACCCGCGAGCATAACGACTCCAATGTGCTCTGCATGGGTGAGCGCGTCATCGGACCTGGACTTGCCCGTGAGATTGCCAAAACATGGGTAACCGGAGAATTTGAAGCCGGCCGTCATGAAAAACGTGTGAATAAGATTGCCGAATATGAAAATAAGTAATAGAATAAATAGCAAAGTGTGATTGTTGTTTTTCGAAAGTATTTGTCGTCACGGTGAAACTGCCTAAAAGCTTACTCACCATGGAAAAGGAGATGGCTAAGAAATGACAGAAGTTCAGGCAATCCAGCAAGATGTCGCTCATGTTGCCCGCCAATTACTGGAAACCGGCCATATGAAAGACGGGTTATTCGTCATTGGCTGTTCTACCAGTGAAGTAGCCGGCGAACGAATTGGAACATCTGGCAGTGAAGCCATCGCCGAAGTGCTTTTTGATGAATGGCAGGAGTTCTCTAGACAATCCGGTGCACAGCTTGCTTTTCAGTGCTGTGAGCATTTAAACCGCTCATTAGTCGTTGAACGTGAAGTCCAAAAAGCTTATGGGCTCACGGAAGTAACCGCGATACCAGTGGCTAAAGCCGGTGGATCGATGGCTTCCTACGCGTATAAGCATATGAAAGATCCGGTGCTCGTCGAAACGGTACAAGCCCAGGGCGGTGTAGATATCGGGGATACGTTAATTGGGATGCACCTCAAACGCGTTGCTGTACCACTTAGGATTGAACAAAAGTCGATAGGTCAGGCCCACGTCACGGTGGCTCGCACACGTCCGCCATTAATCGGCGGCGCCAGAGCCGTTTATGAATGCTAGTCCAACTAAAGAATGGAAACGGAGAGGGGAATTTTTTACTATGGAACACGTAAAACGTTCGGATGCTGAATTATATGAAGCGATTTTGAATGAAAAGGATCGTCAACAAAAAAATATCGAACTCATTGCCTCAGAGAATTTCGTATCAGAAGCTGTCATGGAAGCAATGGGCTCCGTATTAACAAACAAGTATGCAGAAGGTTACCCAGGCCGCCGTTATTATGGAGGCTGTGAATACGTCGATGTAGCAGAAAACCTGGCAAGAGATCGTGCCAAAGAACTATTTGGAGCTGAGCACGCTAATGTCCAGCCTCACTCCGGTGCTCAGGCGAACATGGCCGTTTACTTCACGATTCTTGAGCCTGGCGACACAGTTCTTGGAATGAACTTAAGCCACGGTGGACATTTAACTCACGGAAGCCCTGTGAACTTCAGCGGTACTCTTTACAATTTTGAAGAGTATGGCGTTACTGAAAAAGATGAACGCATTGACTACGACGCTGTCCTTGAAAAAGCAAAAGAAGTTCAGCCGAAGCTGATCGTTGCTGGCGCAAGTGCCTACCCGCGTGAGATTGATTTCTCTAAGTTCAGAGAAATCGCTGACGAAGTAGGAGCTTACCTGATGGTTGATATGGCTCACATCGCAGGACTTGTCGCCACTGGCCTACACCCGAATCCAGTGCCGCACGCTCACTTTGTGACGACAACGACTCACAAAACACTTCGCGGCCCGCGCGGAGGCATGATTTTATGTGAAGAACAATTCGCTAAAAAAATCGACAAAACTGTATTCCCAGGTATGCAGGGCGGTCCACTAATGCACATCATCGCAGCCAAAGCCGTTTCCTTTAAAGAAGCCTTGCAGCCGGAATTTAAGGAATATTCCCGTCAAATCATTAAAAACGCGAAGCAGTTAGGAGAAACGCTTGTGGAGAACGGTGTCCGCATTGTATCCGGCGGTACGGATAACCACCTGCTGCTGTTAGATCTTCGCGAACTTGGTTTAACAGGAAAAGTGGCTGAAAAAGCTCTTGATGCTGTTGCGATCACGACCAACAAAAACACAATTCCTTATGATCCGGAAGGACCGTTTACGACAAGCGGAATCCGTATTGGTACAGCAGCTGTGACAAGCCGCGGCTTTAAAGAAGATGAAATGAAAGAAATCGGCGAGCTGATCGCTTTCACTCTTAAAAACCATGACAACGACGAAAAACTTAAGGAAGCTAAGGAACGTGTAGAAAAACTAACGTCCCGCTTCCCACTCTATCAATCACTAATGCCAAGTACGCCATAATGGAGAAAACTCACCTTTTTTAGGTGAGTTTTTTTCTTTTTTCTCTGGGTACCTGGTACCGGGAGTTTGATTCTCGGTACCAGGTACGCGGAGGGAGAGTTGTGGTACCAGGTACCGAAATAGGTACCGAAAATAGGTACCGAAATATGGCCCCTTGCTCTTTATCGACATTTTCTGTACAATTTTAGGGATGCAAACAATTAAAAGGAGTGACTGACATGGGAAATGTATACGTATTGGACCATCCATTAATTCAGCACAAGTTGACGTACATACGGAAACAGGAGACAGGGACGAAGGATTTTCGCCAGCTCGTAGACGAAGTAGCGGCGCTGATGGCTTTTGAAATCACTCGTGATCTGCCTTTAGAAGAAGTGGAAATTGAAACACCTGTTGTCCCGAACGCGAAAGCTCAAGTGCTAACAGGGAAGAAAATTGGTCTTGTTCCTATTCTTCGTGCCGGTTTAGGAATGGTTGATGGTATTATCAAGCTTATTCCAGCTGCCAAAGTCGGTCACGTTGGACTATATAGAGATCCGGAAACTCTGCAGCCTGTTGAATATTATGTAAAACTTCCTAGCGACATCGAAGAGCGTGAATTGATTGTGATCGACCCGATGCTTGCGACAGGAGGTTCTGCGAACGAAGCGATCAATTCATTGAAAAAACGCGGAGCGCGCCAAATCCGCCTTATGTGTCTTGTAGCTGCCCCTGAAGGTGTAGACGCTGTAAAAGAAGCCCACCCGGATGTGGACATCTACTTAGCAGCCATGGACCAGAAACTGAACGAAAAAGGTTACATCGTACCTGGCCTTGGTGACGCCGGCGACCGCCTGTTTGGAACTAAATAAGGAGGCGCTTATGGCTAATCGACTCAAAGTCATGACGATTTTCGGGACCCGTCCCGAAGCGATTAAAATGGCCCCGCTCGTTTTAGAATTGAAAAAAAGGCCGGAGCAGTTCGAGCCGATTGTGGCAGTGACGGCTCAGCACAGGCAGATGCTCGATCAAGTATTAAACATTTTCAACATAGAACCTGACTTTGATTTGAATATTATGAAAGACCGCCAGACGCTCGCACAAGTTACAACCCGGGCGCTTGAGGGTCTGGACAATGTAATGAAAGAAGCCGAGCCTGACATCGTGCTCGTGCATGGCGATACGACAACAACGTTTTCCGCTTCACTCGCCGCTTACTACAATCAGATTCCCGTCGGCCACGTTGAAGCGGGACTTCGCACATGGAACAAATATTCACCGTTCCCTGAGGAAATGAACCGACAGCTGACAGGGGTTATGGCTGATCTTCATTTTTCCCCGACGAATAAGTCACGTGATAATCTTCTTGAGGAGAATAAGCCGGCTGAGAGCATTTTTGTAACCGGTAATACAGCCATTGATGCATTAAAAACGACGGTGGATGAAGCGTACCAGTCGGACGTGCTGGACAGCTTAGACGGACGCCGACTCGTATTAATGACCGCGCACCGCCGCGAGAATCTCGGAAATAACATGAAGCAGATGTTTCGCGCGATCAAGCGGTTAGTGGAAACTCACGACGATATCGAAGTCGTGTATCCTGTCCACTTAAACCCGGTTGTAAGGGAAACCGCCGACGAAATTTTAGGAAACGATGACCGCATTAAGCTGATCGACCCGCTTGATGTGATTGATTTTCACAATTTCGCCTCCCGCGCCCACTTAATTTTGACCGATTCCGGCGGCGTTCAGGAAGAAGCACCTTCCCTTGGCGTACCCGTGCTCGTCCTTCGTGATACAACCGAGCGCCCCGAAGGCATTGAAGCAGGAACGCTCATGCTCGCCGGCACCGACGAAGATCATATTTACAACCTGGCTCATGAACTTTTATCTGATGATGAAAAACACGCGGCAATGGCCCATGCCTCCAACCCTTATGGAGATGGACAGGCCTCTGCCCGTATTGCGGAAGCGATCCGCTATTATTTCAATCATCGTGAGGATAAACCGGAGCATTTTGAAACAGAATAAAAGCAGATGACTAAATCAAGCTCTAGAACTAGAGCTTGATTTTTTTAAATAGGCCGCGGCGGTGCTCGCGGCCAGATACCTTAATCCCCTGTATAACCCCATCCTTCCTGACACAAACTATCCCAAAAAGGAGACACGCTATGCGGTATAAGATCATGGCCATCATTGGGCTGGCGCTCCTTCTGATGGGATTCAGCCAGCCGAAACCGGATGAAGAAGTAACGATAATTGTGGAACTAAAAGAAATGGATGTGTCTACTTTTAAAAAGCAGGTGGAGTCTCGGCTGCCCCGGCTTGAAGTGGTAGCAGAGTATGACACGATTTTTAACGGTGTGGCGGTAAAAGGGACCCCGGGGGAACTGGAGAAAATGGTGCGGGTGCATGAAGGGATTCAGCAGTATCCAGTGCTGACGTATGAAACTCAGTTTGAACCGCTCGCTAATCAATCAGCAGTTTCGCTGACGACGGATATTATTCGGCCCGATACCGGCTATACCGGACGCGGAGTAAAAGTGGGCGTGATTGATACAGGAATCGATTACAATCACCCGGATCTTAAAGTGAATTATCAGGGCGGATTTGATGTAGTCGATTTTGATGATGATCCGATGGAGACGATGGAAGAGGGAGCCACGATTCACGGGACACACGTTGCTGGTGTGATCGGAGCAGACGGCGACATGAAAGGTGTGGCACCTGATGCAGAGCTGTATGCGTACAGGGCGCTAGGTCCCGGTGGTATGGGGACATCGGTTCAGGTAATCGCTGCAATTGAAGAAGCGGTAGAAGACGGGATGGACGTGATCAACTTATCGCTAGGGAACGATGTGAACGGGCCCGACTGGCCGACGACAAAAGCGGTCGATAAGGCGATCGAGTTAGGGACGACGGTCGTTGTTGCGGCTGGGAATGCAGGGCCAAGTCCGTGGACGGTCGGTTCTCCGGCGACTTCGCCTGATGCAATTACAGTAGGAGCAGCGTCTTTGCCTGCTGAGCATCCTATTATAAAAATCCCTGGGGAAAAGCGAGAAGTTCCCGTCTTGCTCTTACATGGTTCAAAGCCATGGACATTTAATAAAAAAATGCCGCTTTTTGACGGATCGGATGAGAACTTCTTTGGCGTCACCGGAAAAATCGTTTTGATGAGACGAGGAGAAACTCCTTTTGCTGAAAAAGCTCAAGCGGCTTATCAGCGTGGAGCAGAAGCGGTGATCATTATTAACAACAGCGATGATCCCTTGTACGGCTCGATGGAAGGGCTGGACCTCCCGATTCCTGTGGCGGCGGTAACAAAAGAACAAGGAGACTGGCTGATTGAAAAAGGCGTCCAGGAGGATCAGTGGCTGGAGACGATAAGCAAGAAAGCAAGCCACGGCATTGCGCCGTTTAGTTCACGCGGACCTGTGACCGCGAGCTGGAGCGTCAAGCCGGATATTTTAGCGCCGGGTGTGAATGTCATCAGTACGGTTCCAGGCGGATATCAGGCTTTGCAGGGAACAAGCATGGCTGCTCCTCACATCACCGGGGCTGCGGCGCTGATTAAAGAAGCCCATCCCGACTGGTCGCCTCACGATATTAAACAGTCGATCATGAGTTCAGCGGACCTTTTGCTAAAAGGGGATGGAACATTTCTGCCGACTGAGCAGGGATCAGGCTATGTAGATACGGATGAGGCGCTCGATCCGGAAGTCTTACTGTCGCCGGGCGCCTTGAATTTTGGACGGGTGGAAGAGACATTTTTCCGTAAAAAGATAACGGTCACCGTAAAAAACCAGGGAGAAGATGAGCGGACGTTCCGTGTACAGCAGCCGAAGCAGAAAGTCGGCTTAAATTGGCGGGTGCCGCCAAGCTTTACGTTAGCTCCGGGAGAAAAAGCGGAAATGCCGTTTGAAGTACAGATGAACCGTTCCTTTATTAAGGAAGGTGTACATCAGGGGTATTTGCAAATACAAAGTGATACAAAGGATTACCACCTGCCGTATTTGTTTATGATAGAAACCGCCAATTATGAAAAAGTATCAGGGCTCGAACTGTTTAAGGACTGGCAAAGCGACAGCGACTTATCGTACCGCTTCCATTTAACGGAAGAAGCTGATCGGGTAACGATTGATTTATACAGGGCCGGCACTTTACTTCATCAGGGCCAGCTCGTGAAGATAGATGATCCAAAAGAAGGGTTAAACGAAGGCGAGATTAACCTGAATATGGACGAGGAGTATTACGGTCCATATGTCGCTGTAGTCACTGTCGAAATCAATGAAGAAAAGTACAATTTCAGCTTTCCTGTTCACTTATAAAACAGCCGCGATTCGCGGCTGTTTTATTTTTAAAAAAGACTAAAAGCCAAAAGATCCCTAAATGTGACAAAAATGTGATCATTCGGTGTCGGACAATTGTATTTTTCCTCACAAACGGATTGACATGAATAGACCCCTATTGTATTCTTACATAGTGTGGAATGATAAGGTTTTCATGCCTCCACAGCTCTTTTTTTCAATATTAAAAAAGAGGGTGTTGAAGTGAAGCAGCCGCAGTCTCCTTTCCGGGCAATGGCAATCACTAGTGCCATTGTTTCCCAATTAGCAGGAGGACCACTTGTAGGTGTGTTTCTAGGGAAATGGCTGGACAATCAATTTTCAACAAGTCCCCTTTTTCTAATTATAGGATTATTTCTAGGGTTAGGATCGGGTACATACGGAACCATTCATTTAGTACGAGCTTACACGGGAGACGATTAATTTGGAAGAGTATCAGTATATGATAGCCCGTCAGCGAAAATGGATGTTCTACCTTCTGGCAATTCTCGTTTTAGGTTGGGGCATCACCCCTTGGCAGACAATTTTCCTCGGGCTTCTATTAGGAAGCACAATAAGTTTCTACAATCTCTGGCTGATGCAGAAGAAAATCACCAGGTTTGGTGAAGAGTCCACGAAGGACAAGCCGAAGAAGAGAGGGTTAGGAACACTTACACGTATGGCAACTGCTGCATTAGCGGTAGTCGTCACCCTACAATATGAAGAATATTTCCATTTAATTTCAGTAGTTTTGGGCTTAATGACAGCCTACATTGTCATTTTAATAGATTACCTGTTCAACAGATCAACAGATTAGAATGATGGAAGAGAGGTGAACAGATTGAATCACGAAGCACCGATGTGGGAGCACGCGTTTGGGATTCCTTGGTTGAGTTTCAACTTGTCCAACATATTAATGATGTTTGTTGCTTCATTAGTAGTTTTCATTCTGGGGGTTGCCGCAACAAAGAATATGCAGCGATACCCAAAAGGTTTTCAGAACTTTATGGAATGGCTGATTGATTTTATTAAGGGCATTATCGGGTCAAATATGGACTGGCGTAAAGGAAAGCTTTTCCTGCCTTTAGGTCTTACGTTGTTTGCATACATATTTGTATCAAACATGCTCGGTGTTATAACTAACGGAGTGGTTGGTCATGATCTATGGTGGAAATCACCAACTGCTGATCCGGGAATCACTCTAACGTTAGCCGTTATGGTTGTAGTTTTAACACACTATTACGGAGTGAAGTTAAAGGGTGGTGCAGAATACGGAAAAGGCTTTGTACGACCATTGCCGTTCCTGTTTCCATTCAAGATTTTAGAAGAATTTTCCAACACTTTAACTCTTGGACTGCGTCTTTACGGTAACATATACGCAGGTGAAATTCTGTTATCGTTACTGGTAGGCATGGCAACAAGCAGTGTGTTAGGTTTCTTGGGAGCTACTATTCCAATGGTAGCATGGATGGGCTTTAGTACTTTCATTGGTTTCATCCAGGCGTTTATCTTTGTTATGTTAACAATGGTTTATATGTCTCATAAAGTGGCAGACGACCATTAATAAAAAAACATAAATACTTTTTACAAAATAAGAGGAGGATTTTCAAATGGGTCTAATTGCAGCGGCAATAGCAGTAGGACTTGCAGCAGTAGGTGCAGGTATTGGTAACGGTTTAATCGTAGGTAGAACAGTAGAAGGAATTGCTCGTCAACCGGAATTACGCGGTGTTCTTCAAACAACAATGTTCATTGGTGTCGCACTAGTAGAAGCACTTCCGATTATCGGTGTTGTAATAGCATTTATCGTAATGGGTCAGTAAATGTAAAGGTGAAAATAGCGAAGTTCATATTCGTGAATCTTCGCTTTTCCTTTATGTCCTTCGAGGTATATGTACCCTGTTTGTTCAAAAGAAAACTTAGGCAGCCGCCGGAGTTTCAGCCGGGTTTATAAAACTGTAAGATTCAGGCGTCGATGAGGGGCCTTCCATTTTTATATGGTGAAGCTAACTGGTGTTTTTTGTGGAAAGGAGTGACAACTGTGCTGGGATTTACATCTAATTTAGTCCTGGGGGCTGGAGGTTTTGCGATTGGCGATATGTTTGCTCAGCTTTTCTTCTTCATTATCCTTCTCGTGCTTTTAAGAAAGTTTGCATGGGGACCTTTAATGAACATGATGAAAGAGCGTGAAGACTACATTGCCAACGAAATTGACACAGCTGAAAAAAGTCGTGAAGAAGCTGCGATTCAACATCGTGAAGCAGCTGAAGAGTTAAAAAGAACGCGTCAAGACGCACAGAATATCATCGAGGATGCACGCAAAACGGCTGTTCAGCAAGAGCGTGACATTGTCGAATCGGCTCGTCAAGAAGCAGAACGCTTAAAAGAGTCTGCCCGTCAAGAAATCGAGCAAGAGCGTGATAAAGCAGTACAAGTACTTAAAGATCAAGTGGCTTCCATGTCCGTTATGATTGCTTCTAAAGTCATTGAAAAAGAACTGTCTGAGAAAGATCAGCAGCAGCTTATCGATCAATATATTAATGAGGCAGGAGAAGAGCGATGAGTGAAACAATCATTGCCAAACGTTATGCGAATGCTCTTTTTCAAATCGGACAAGAACAGTCTAAACTGGACAAGATCGAAAATGAATTACGTGCGTTAAAGGAAATTTTCCAAGGCAATAAAGGTCTTGAGAAGTTCCTGAAGCACCCTCGCTTATCGGTGAACGAGAAGAAACAGTTGTTAAAGGGTTCTCTTAAAGGCTTTTCTAAAGAGACCGTCAACACGCTAATGCTGTTAATCGACCGTCATCGGGAAGAAATCATTAAGGATATGGCCGACCAGTTCATTTTAAAGATGAATGATAAAAAAGGTATTGCAGATGCAACCGTGTATACTGTGAATCCTTTATCGGACCATGAGAAAGAACGTATTTCAAAAACGTTTGCACCTAAGGTAGGCAAACAGTCACTTAACCTGACGAATGTGGTCGACCCTTCCATTCTTGGAGGTATCCGTCTGCGCGTCGGAAATCGCATTTTTGATGGTTCTGTCAGTGGGAAGCTTAGCCGTATCGAACGTGAGCTAGTTTCTCCGAATTATAGACGATAGGGGTGAAATGGCATGAGCATCAAAGCTGAAGAAATCAGTGCGCTGATAAAACAGCAAATTGAAAACTACGAAACAGATATTGAAGTCAACGATGTAGGTACAGTTATCGAAGTAGGTGACGGTATCGCACGTGCTCATGGTCTTGATAACTGTATGGCCGGTGAGCTTGTTGAATTCTCAAATGGTGTCATGGGATTGGCACAGAACTTGGAAGAAAGTAACGTTGGTCTCGTTATTCTTGGACCATTTACAGATATTAAAGAAGGCGATGAAGTTCGTCGTACGGGCCGTATCATGCAGATTCCTACAGGTGAGGAAATGCTGGGACGTGTCGTAAACCCATTAGGACAGCCGGTAGACGGCAGAGGTCCAATCGAAACGACCCGAACTCGCCCAATCGAATCTCCTGCACCAGGAGTTATGGATCGTAAATCCGTAGATGAGCCGCTTCAAACCGGTATTAAAGCGATTGACGCTCTTGTGCCAATCGGACGTGGACAGCGTGAGCTTATCATCGGTGACCGTCAGACAGGTAAAACATCTGTAGCCATTGATACAATCTTAAACCAGCATGACCAGGATATGATTTGTATCTATGTAGCGATCGGTCAAAAAGAATCAACAGTACGTGGTACAGTTGAAACACTTCGCCGCCACGGAGCTCTTGATTATACAATCGTTGTAACAGCAAGTGCGTCCCAGCCGGCACCACTTCTTTACCTTGCTCCATATGCTGGGGTTACTCTTGGTGAAGATTTCATGTATAACGGCAAGCACGTCCTTGTTGTATATGATGACCTTTCTAAGCAGGCTGCTGCATATCGTGAGCTTTCCTTGCTTCTTCGCCGCCCGCCAGGCCGTGAAGCCTTCCCAGGGGACGTTTTCTATCTGCACTCCCGTTTACTTGAGCGTGCCGCTAAACTTAGTGACGCTAAGGGTGGAGGATCACTTACAGCTCTTCCATTCGTAGAAACACAGGCAGGCGATATTTCTGCTTATATTCCAACAAACGTAATTTCCATTACAGACGGACAGATCTTCTTGCAGTCTGACCTCTTCTTCTCTGGTGTACGTCCAGCCATCAACGCCGGACTTTCTGTATCCCGTGTTGGAGGATCGGCTCAGATCAAAGCGATGAAGAAAGTTGCAGGTACACTGCGTCTGGATCTTGCGTCTTATCGTGAGCTAGAAGCGTTCGCACAGTTCGGTTCTGACCTGGATAAATCCACTCAGGCCAAACTTAACCGCGGGGCTCGTACCGTTGAAGTACTGAAACAGGGACTTCACCAGCCGCTAGCCGTTGAAAAACAAGTTATGAGTATTTTTGCTCTGACAAAAGGGTTCTTAGATGACATTCCAGTGGAAGATATCACTCGTTTTGAGTCAGAATTCCATACTTGGTTAGATAACAACCGTAAAGAACTTCTTTCTGAAATCCGTTCAACTGGTAAGTTAGCGGACGAAGGAGAAATGAATGGCGCTATTGAAGCATTTAAGAAAACTTTTGTAGTTTCTGAATAAGAAAAGCGAAAAGATCATGCTAGTTAGAAAGGGTGGTGAAACAGCGTGGCATCCCTTAGAGATATTAAAGGTCGGATCACATCTACTAAGAAAACGAAGCAGATTACGAAAGCGATGGAAATGGTATCAGCTTCTAAACTGAACCGTGCCGAGCAAAATGCCAGATCTTTCGTTCCTTACAGTGAAAAGATCCAGGAAGTAGTCGCGGGTATTGCTGCAGGCGGCGGTGCAAGGCACCCAATGCTTGAAAGCCGTGAAGTGAAGCGTACAGGTTATCTTGTCATCACTTCAGACCGCGGGTTGGCTGGTGCTTATAACAGCAGTGTCCTGCGTAAGGTCTATCAGCAGATTCGCCAGCGCCATACATCCGCAGATGAATATACACTGATCACAATGGGACGAGTAGGCCGGGACTTTTTCCGCAATCGTAATATGCCTGTTGATAAAGATATTACCGGTATTTCAGATCAGCCAAACTTCGCTGATATCAAAGATATCGCATCAGAAACGGTTCAGCTTTTCATTGATGGAGATATCGATCAGCTGTACATTTACTACAATCACTATGTCAGTGCGATTACTCAGGAAGTCACTGAGAAGAAACTGCTGCCATTAACAGATTTAAACCCAGGAGGCAAAGCTCCTTCCAGCGCTTATGAGTATGAGCCGAATGAGGAACAGATCCTGGAAGTGTTACTCCCGCAATATGCTGAAAGCCTGATTTACGGCGCATTGCTGGATGGAAAAGCTAGTGAGCACGCTGCCCGTATGACAGCGATGAAGAGTGCAACGGATAATGCCGATGAATTAATTGGCGACCTTTCACTCTCCTATAACCGTGCCCGCCAAGCAGCCATTACCCAAGAAATTACCGAAATCGTCGGCGGTGCAGCTGCCCTCGAATAGAATTCTTGGACTTGTATGATAAGTAAGGAGGGAAATCGATGAGTAAAGGACGCGTAACCCAAATCATGGGACCGGTTGTTGACGTTGCATTTGATGACGGCAACCTCCCTGATATTAATAACGCATTGAAAGTTAGCTATTTTGCACAGTCTGAAGATGAAACGAGCGTTGATCTTACCCTTGAAGTTGCCCTTCACCTTGGAGACAACTCTGTCCGTACAGTTGCCATGTCTTCAACAGAAGGTGTGCAGCGTGGTACAGACGTAATCGATACAGGAGGACCAATCGCCGTTCCTGTAGGTGATGTAACGCTTGGACGAGTATTCAGCGTACTTGGTGAAAAAATCGACTTGGACGATCCAATCCCTAGTGATGTTCGTCGTGACCCGATTCACCGTCAAGCTCCTAAGTTTGAAAACCTTGCAACAGAAACTGAAATTCTTGAAACAGGAATTAAAGTTGTAGACTTGCTGGCCCCTTATGTAAAAGGTGGTAAAATCGGTTTGTTCGGTGGTGCCGGTGTAGGTAAAACCGTACTGATTCAGGAGCTTATTAACAACATCGCTCAAGAGCACGGCGGGATCTCCGTATTCGCCGGTGTAGGTGAGCGTACTCGTGAAGGTAACGACCTTTACTATGAAATGAAAGACTCTGGAGTAATCACGAAAACGGCCATGGTATTCGGTCAGATGAACGAGCCGCCTGGAGCACGTATGCGTGTAGCTTTAACAGGTCTTACAATGGCGGAATATTTCCGTGATGAGCAAGGACAGGACGTACTGTTCTTCATCGATAACATTTTTAGATTCACCCAAGGTGGTCTTGAAGTATCAGCCCTTCTAGGACGTATGCCATCTGCCGTAGGTTACCAGCCTACATTGGCAACAGAGATGGGTCAGCTTCAGGAACGTATTACATCTACAGATAAAGGATCCGTAACATCGATCCAGGCGATCTACGTACCTGCCGATGACTACACGGACCCTGCCCCAGCGACAACGTTCGCTCACTTAGATGCGACTACTAACCTTGAGCGTAAACTTTCCGAGCAAGGGATTTACCCTGCCGTGGATCCACTGGCATCTACATCCCGCGCTCTTGACGCTGACATCGTAGGGGAAGAACACTACGAAGTGGCACGTGAAGTGCAACAGACGCTTCAGCGTTATAAAGAACTTCAAGATATTATTGCTATCTTAGGTATGGATGAGCTTTCTGACGAAGACAAGCTGACCGTAGCCCGCGCTCGTCGTGTGCAGTTCTTCTTATCTCAGAACTTCCACGTAGCTGAACAGTTTACCGGCCAAAAAGGTTCTTACGTTCCAGTAGCTGAAACAGTAAAAGGATTTAAAGAGATTCTTGAAGGCAAGCACGATGATATCCCAGAAGATGCTTTCCGTCTTGTCGGCCGCATCGAGGAAGTCGTCGAAAAAGCAAAAGGAATGCAATAAGCATATCATTGCAAGTGTCACTCAGGTGTTGCGCTCTTGCAGCGGAATGCCTGACACAGGCGCTTATGATCTGCCTAAGGAGGAATAGCTATGAAAACACTAACGGTGAGTGTTGTCACTCCTGATGGCCCGGTATTAGAAGACGCCTTTGAAATGGTTAGCTGTAAGGCGGAAAGCGGGGAGCTCGGCGTCTTGCCTGGACACATCCCCATGGTAGCCCCATTAACCATTAGCGCCGTTCGCCTTAAAAGAGAAGGAAGCTCCGAGCGTATCGCAGTGAGTGGTGGGTTCCTCGAAGTCCGTCCAGATAAGGTAACTATCCTGGCGCAATCGGCAGAAAAGCCTTCCGAAATCGATATTGATCGTGCAAGAAAAGCGAAAGAGCGTGCTGAAGCGCGACTCGCTCAAAAGCAGTCAGACATCGACTTCAGAAGAGCCGAACTCGCCCTGAAACGAGCCATTAACCGTTTAGACGTCAAAGAAAATAACTTCTAAAAAACTGCTTTCGAGAGAAAGCAGTTTTTTCTTAATTAGAGAAACAACTAGGCGAGGGAAGGTATTCTCACTAGGAGGAGGGAGCGAAGAGCGAAAGACTGCTGCGGAAAAATGAGCGATCCGAGACCTCCGAGAGCGGTTTTTTCGCAAGGAGGCACGGTCGGTTGTCCGCTGAAAGCGTAATAGTCTTAACTCCAGGAACGTGCGCATCCACTTTTCGACGGACATGTCATTATTCCCCGGGAAATAGAAAATATTGCGCGGGAAATAAATTTTATGGCAGATCGCGCCGTTCACAAAATTGTCACATATTAATAGCCTGTTGTGCGATTATATACATTGACAAAAATCCACTGACGTGGGATTCTTGAATATGTGCGTGAAATGGTAAACCACAGTAGTGAGGTGTACCCAAATGGAACAGTACTTCGTAGAGGAAGCGCTTCTCAGCATGACCTCCCACGTGATTTTTATCATTATTACGTGGAAAGTGCTTCAAGCCGTAAACCTGGACGCTTTTTTTCGTAAAGGCCGTGTGTTCGAGATCCGAGTCTTGATGATTCTGATTACGATTGCAATTGCTACATCGGTAAGTAACTTTTTCCTGGATTTAATCCGCTGGTCAAACAGCATTGCTTACCTTTTTTAAAAAGAATACGTTGTCTAAAGATGTCGCCAATTAACTCGTATGAAATCCTCTGTCTTCGTTCAAACTTGTAGGTATACAAGAAAAGAATGGGGAGAGATACATATGAAGTTTTTTTGGATTTGTTCAATCGTCGCCGTCGTACTAGGGGTAGGTGTTCATCCACAGGGAAAGGCTGAAGGCTGGAGCGAGGTTTCCCCGCTTATAGAAATGGCAGCCTTCGCTGAGGATGAGCAGCTTGAGATTAGTGAGTTAAATATAACATTAAAAGAAACGATGAATATAAAAGACTTAGCAGCGGTCAAACTAGCAATCACACAATACTTTGATTCCGTCAACGTTACAGAAGAGAATAGTACAGAGGCAAGTAAGCTTATCTTTACAGACGGTCAGAAAAGAAATGCGGAATTCGAAACCTTTACTGTAATCGTGCCGAAAAATGAAATCAATTCATTTGAGGTAGTTTACACGGTAACATCAAGGGGTACAGCACCACTAGCAGCGCAAATTATGGAACATATGGCCGGTAGGGTAAAAGCTCATGTTTTTACAGAAAATGTCTCTTTATACTCATTTGTTAAGGCAGAGCAGAGTGGTAAAATAAATGAGTCTTTATTCTATCAATCATTCAAAAAATCATTCGATATAGCAACAGTGGAAGAAACCATCGAAGAAAGCTGGACGAGCAGGTCCGGCTATACAACACGATGGGGCGAGGCCATTGATTTACCGGGGGGTCCGATGAATGTTCAGCTGGGCATTCGAAATTTGGGCAACCGGACGATCGTCACAATTGGCACACCCATCCTAACTGCTGAATATTAATAATAATGAATATGGACGCGGAGGAGAATGAACCTTGGAAAAAATCATCGTCCGTGGTGGAAGGCAGCTTAAAGGCACTGTCAGAGCTGAAGGTGCAAAGAATGCCGTACTGCCTGTCATCGCAGCAAGTATAATCGCAAGTGAAGGAAAAAGTGTTTTGCACGACGTACCAGCTTTAGCTGACGTCTATACAATTAACGAAGTGATAAGACATATGAATGCGGATGTTCATATGAATGGAAGAACAGTAACTATCGATGCTTCTGGAGATCTTAAAACAGAAGCCCCTATAGAATATGTACGCAAAATGAGAGCTTCTGTGCTCGTATTGGGACCACTTTTGGCCCGGTATGGACACGCAAAAGTTGCCCTGCCCGGCGGCTGTGCGATCGGCTCTCGTCCCCTTGATCAGCACTTAAAAGGCTTTGAAGCTATGGGAGCTGAGATAACAGTAGGGAACGGTACGATTGAAGCGAATGTAGACGGACGTCTGCAGGGAGCTAAGATTTATCTTGATGTACCGAGCGTAGGTGCTACTGAAAACATCATTATGGCAGCCGCACTAGCGGAAGGTAAGACAGTTCTTGAAAACTGTGCAAAAGAACCGGAGATTGTCGACCTTGCAAACTACTTAAACAAAATGGGTGCCCGCATCGTTGGTGCTGGTACAGAAACTATACGCATTGAGGGTGTCGAGAAGCTTCACGGCGCGACTCATAACATCATTCCAGACAGAATCGAAGCGGGAACATTTATGGTAGCTGCAGCAATTACCGGAGGAAACGTTCTTGTTCAAGGAGCTATGCACGAACATTTACGTTCCGTTGTTTCGAAAATGGAAGAAATGGGCGTAATCATTCAAGAAGAGGAAGACGGCTTACGAGTGATTGGTCCGAAGCAGTTGAAAGCAACAGACATCAAAACAATGCCTCACCCTGGCTTCCCTACAGATATGCAGTCACAAATGATGGCATTAATGTTAGGGGCAACGGGTACCAGCGTAATCACAGAAACCGTCTTTGAGAACCGCTTTATGCACGTGGAAGAATTCCGCCGCATGAATGCGAAGATGAAGATTGAAGGCAACAGCGTAATTATTGAAGGTCCATCTAACCTTCAGGGCGCTGAAGTGCAAGCCACTGACTTACGTGCTGGAGCCGCTCTTATTTTAGCGGGTCTTGTGGCCGATGGATATACTCGAGTCACAGAGTTGAAGCACTTGGACAGAGGTTATGTAGATTTTGCGGAAAAACTCGCTCAGCTTGGTGCTAACATCGAACGTGTCAACGAAGAAGAAGAGCATGCCGAAGAATTAGAACCTAGTGAATCTGTATCGACCTTATAACATCATTATAACCACGGCAATCCCCATTTAATCACATGGGGATTGCTTTTTTTAGTTCTATTAAAGGGTCCAAATGGATATATTTTTTAGTAGAGAGGTCTACTAACGATTCAGGAGGACGATATATGAAAAAGAACCATCGCGTAGGAATCATTACAATCATCAGTCTATTTGTGGGCATTTTACTCATTCCCGCCCTCATCGTCGTACCATTCATCGGCAAAAACGACAGCGCTACTGTACAGCCTGCTGAGCAAAAAGAGGAATACACAACAGAACTTCCCGAGAGCCTCTCGCCTTTTTCAATAAAAGTGCTGAGAAGCCAGACCGATAAAGTCGAGGAGGTCCCGTTAGAATCTTACGTCGCACGCGTCGTTGCCTCAGAAATGCCGGCGAATTTTCAAATGGAAGCTTTAAAAGCACAGGCCTTAGCGGCACGTACTTACATTACGCAGCACCTCGTGCAGGAAGCACCTTTTTCACAAATTGCGGATGTCACCGATACAACCCAGCACCAGGTGTATAAAGGTGAGGAAGAACTGCGGAAGCAATGGCAGCACGATTACAATAAAAACATGGGCCGCATCGCTCAAGCCGTCAAAGACACAGCCGGAGAAATCATTACTTATAAAGAAGAGCCAATTACAGCCGCCTTTTTCTCAACAAGCAACGGGTTCACCGAGAACTCCGAGGACTACTGGGAAAATGAGATTCCTTATTTAAAAAGTGTAGAAAGTCCGTGGGATCAGAAATCGCCTAAATTTACCGATCAAAAAATTGTACCGATTTCAAGCCTGGAAGCATCGCTTAATGTTCAGGTGGAAAATGGATTGGGCAACTTAAAGCTGTCGAAAACAGATGGAGGGCGCGTCGCTAAAGTTTCATTTGGCGAGCAGACATTCACCGGCAGGGAAATTAGGGAAAAGTTTGAGCTCCCATCAAGCGACTTTACGATTGAACAAAAAGAAGACCACGTCATCTTTAGAACAAAAGGATACGGCCATGGGGTCGGCATGAGCCAGTATGGTGCGAACGGCATGGCTGAAGCCGGCAAGAGCTACAAAGAAATCATCAAGCACTACTATCAAAATACAGAAATCACACCAGTCGACAAACAAACCGCCGCCCTCCCATTAGAAGCCAGAATGGATTGATGAAATTTGGTACCAGGTACGCCGTCAGCCTCTGATGGTACCTGGTACCAAAAACTTTTTTTCTTTTTTCTCTGTGTACCTGGTACCGACATAACCATCTCCGGTACCAGGTACCGCATCTGTGCCCAACAGCATCACCCAACATCATCCAACATCATCCGTCCATCATTGGGCGGTTTTTATTTTTTTCCTTTCCAATAAATTTTTTCATCATAATGTATATATTTCCAAAAAAGCGTTCAGAATGACTTTTGAGGTGATGAACATGAGAGAGGAAAAGAAAAGCGTAACTAAATTAAAGTTCAAACGCTTGATGCGCAAGAAATGGTTGTTTCCCGCTTTATACCTGGGTGTTGCAGCTTTAGTATTAGTGGGAGTGTTTTGGTACCAGCAGAGTTCGAATGAAGTAGCTGATCAGTTCAAGGAAGGGCAGAGCCAGGATGATGTGTACGTAGACCAGGATAATCCATCCGTACCGGTTACCTCACACAATGAAAACCTGCAAATGCCAGTAGCCGATCAGGAACAAGCCACTGTCGTAACGAAGTTTTTCGATTATGGAGCAACAGATGAAGAACAGGAAAGTGCACTAGTCCTTTACAACAATAAGTATTACCAGAGCAAAGGGATCGATATTACGCAAGGAGAAGGTGAAGCTTTTGATGTAACAGCTTCTCTTTCTGGAACAGTAACAGAAGTTAAAGAAGATCCGCTTTACGGAAATGTCGTAGAATTAACTCACGGCGAAGAAGTGACAACTGTTTACTCTAGCTTAGCGGAAGTACAAGTTCAATCTGGTGACGAAGTGAAACAAGGTGATGTACTTGGTCAGTCTGGTCAAAGCTCTTTTGGACAAGACAGCGGTGTACACGTACACTTTGAAGTTCGTAAAAATGGTGAGCCTGTGAACCCTGAATCCTTCTTCGGACAAGCAGCAAGCGCGATTGAAGCACCAGCTGCTGAAGAAGAAGCTGCCGCTACATCTGAAGAAGACGGAACAGCTGACGAAACTGTGGAAAATGCAGACGAGTCCGCAGAATCCACTGAATCAGATGCCGCTCCTGAAGGTGAAGAAGGCGTGGAGTCTGAAGGAACACAAACAGACGATAACACAGATGCACCTGCAGAAGAAAATGCAGATGAAGGTACAGAAGAAACAGATCAGCCAGAATTAGATGAAGATACTTCTTCTTCTAGATCAACTACTCAATCTTAATCAATTAGAAAAACTCATGTGCCAAAAATGGAGGCTGCTTCGGTCTCCATTTTTTCTATGCCTTCTTTTATGGAGGTATTTATTTCTTTTTTCTCTGGGTACCTGGTACCCGCTCACGCTCCTTTGGTACCAGGTACGCCGACGCCGCCTCCCGGTACCAGGTACACCTTCGTTCAATTTCGGTACCTGGTACCTCAAAATAGCGCATAACTGCTGATATTGGTTAATAGAATGATCATAACCGAACTTTCGGTACCATCCAGGGTGATACAACAAGAGCTTTTCTTCCCAACACAGAGAAAAACCCTAACCCGTCTCAACCACCCCCTTGGATAGTCAATATCAGGAGGCGAGAGATGTGCATGACTACATCAAAGAACGGACAATCAAGACTGGCGAGTACATTGTAGAGACGAAAAAGACGGTACGCGTGATCGCGAAGGAATTTGGTGTCTCCAAAAGCACCGTGCATAAAGACCTAACGGAGCGGCTGCCAGAGATCAATGCTTCCCTTGCCAAAGAAGTGAAGAAAATTTTGGAGCACCACAAGGACATCAGGCATTTAAGGGGAGGCGAAGCCACTCGAATGAAATATCAGACGATCGGAAAAGATTCTCCTGCTGAAACCACCAGTTAAAATGGAGCGGTATCCTCCCGACGAATTACCCCCTCCCGAAATGGAACTTTTTTCTTAAGAATTTACACGAATGTTGCAAATTTATGATAGAATATAGAATTAGATGTGCGATTCTTTAGAAGAATATAAAGTGTGAAGCAGCTTTTTTTAGAAATAGGGAGGATCTACTCAAGATGTTTGCTAGAGATATTGGAATTGACTTAGGTACAGCGAACGTACTGATACATGTAAAAGGGAAGGGTATTGTCCTTAATGAGCCTTCTGTTGTCGCGATGGACCGTAACACAGGCAGGGTTCTTGAAGTAGGTGAAGCAGCTCGCCGAATGGTAGGACGTACACCAGGAAACATCGAAGCGATTCGACCTTTAAAAGATGGGGTTATTGCCGATTTTGATGTGACTGAAGCGATGCTGCGTCACTTTATTCAAAAGACGAACGTTAAAGGATTCCTGTCGAAGCCGCAAATGCTGATCTGCTGTCCGACGAACATTACAAAAGTCGAGCAGAAAGCGATTCGTGAAGCGGCAGAGAAGTCAGGCGGCAAGAAGGTGTATTTAGAAGAAGAACCAAAAGTGGCAGCGATTGGAGCCGGGATGGATATTTTCCAGCCGAGCGGTAACATGGTCGTCGACATCGGTGGCGGGACGACAGATGTGGCCGTGCTCTCGATGGGAGATATCGTAACGGCTTCTTCTATTAAAATGGCCGGGGACAAGTTCGATAGCGAGATTTTAAATTACATTAAAAAGACGTACAAGCTGCTGATTGGTGAGCGTACGGCGGAGAACATTAAATTAGAAGTAGCGACGGTTTTTAAGGGCTCCCGTAATGAAGAGGTTGAGATTCGCGGCCGTGATATGGTGTCAGGCCTGCCGCGGACGATTTCGGTGAATTCTGAAGAAATTGAAGGGGCTCTGCACGAGTCTGTGCAATCGATCATACAAGCGGCCAAGTCCGTGCTTGAGCGTACTCCGCCTGAGCTTTCTGCGGACATTATTGACCGCGGCGTTATCCTGACAGGAGGGGGAGCGCTTCTGCACGGCATCGATCAGCTGCTGGCCGAAGAGTTGAAAGTTCCTGTTTTCATAGCGGAAGATCCAATGGACTGTGTCGCCAAAGGGACAGGCATTATGCTTGATAACATCGATAAAATCACTCGTAATAAAATTGGATAATACAAGGGGCGATCGTCTTGCTGAGAGGATTTAACACGGCAGCGGCAGGCATGATGGCCAGCCAGCGCATGCAGGAAACACTTTCGAACAACATGACGAACTCAAGCACGCCAGGATACAAAGCAGATTAAGGCACATTGCGGGCTTTTCCAGAGTTACTGATTCAAGAAATGGGAGGAACCACTATTCCAACAAGCAGGGGAGGAATTACGCTTCCGGCCAGGAATGAAGTCGGTTCTCTCAACACCGGTGTTTACCTGCAGGAAACCGTGCCTGAATTTTCTCAGGGCGATTTAAGGGAGACAGGCCAGACGACAGATCTGGCTCTCTTAAATGGCAGTTTACCTGACGAGGCAGGATTTCTGTTTTTTAATGTTCAAAATGAAAACGGGGAGATCCCTACACTCGAAACGGGAATTTCTCCGTAGATCTTGAGGGTTTTTTGACGACGAATCAGGGCTATTATGTGCTCGATAACGACGGAAACCCGATTCAGACGAACGGACTTGGTTTTACCGTACAGAACAACGGCGCGATCATAGCAGATGGACAAGAAGTCCTTCTTGGTTTATCTTACACGCCTAATGCGTTCGATATGATAAAAGAAGGAAATAATTTATTTACCCCCGCCGAAGGTGTCATGCAGAATGCGCGTGAAACGGCCGCCGGTTTTGTAGTGAAGCAGAAGCAGTCAGAAGGTTCGAACGTTGATCCTGCCCGGACGATGACGGAAATGATGAATACATACCGTACATTTGAGATGAATCAGCGAGCGTTGAAGGCTTATGACCAGAGCCTGCATCAGGCAATTTTTACATTAACGCCCTTGAAAATGGACAAGTAATGCTGGCGACATCCGCCGGTGAGCCGATCCTTTGGGCAAATGAAGAGCCAATAGTTCTGACAGGGAATATGGAAGACATTGCGTTTCGCGTAGATGGTTCGGTCATGGTGACGCGTAATGGAGTGTCAGCTGTCGAAGGTCGGCTTGGCGTGATCGAAGCTGTATGGCCAAGAATGCTTGAATCAGCAGGAGCTAATCGTTTTCGGCTGCCTGAAGGCATAGAGCCTGGTGGAATTTTACAGCAGGTAGACGCCCAGATAGTCACGGGAACTCTCGAATCTTCTAATGTCGATTTAGCGCGGGAAATGACGGAATTACAAATTGTACAGCGAGCCTAAGAATTTACCTCTCGTTCGATATCCACGGGAGACCAGATGATGGGCTCGTCAATCAGTTAAGATCATAAAGTAAGGAGATAATATCGATGGCAATAGAGGAGAAACAACTAAGAAAACCAAAAAAAGAGAAGAAGCCAAAGGCGCGGCAGCCAAGAGCAGAAAGGCGCCGCATGATACCCATTTGGCTCCGGATCGTAATTGTACTCGTTCTTAGTGTTGTGGCCCTCGCTACGGGTCTGATGATCGGATATGGGGTACTCGGCGACGGTAATCCGACCGATGCTCTTAAATGGTCCACCTGGCAGCAGATCATCGATATCATGTCAGGCAAATAGAATAAAAAAACACGAGCCTTTGAGCTCGTGTTTTTTAGTTTGTAGAAAAACCTCATGCTTTTGGACGACCGGCTTTTCTTTCAAAGGATCGATACTTCCTAAGGGCTTCGGGAAAGGGATCCTTTGAAGTAGGCGTAAGGTGAGCTTCCTGAAGGCTTAAGCCTTGTTGGGGCTTCGGATCATTCGTTTTTTAAGCAGGAGTCTCGTGTAGATAAGCTTCTCCTAACTAGATCTATCCTGATTTTTAGTGAGATGTTTATAAACTCCGTGTTATTCGATTATTTTACTGCGTCGATGACTGGACTTTCAATAAGGGGAGTGCCATCCTCATCAGTCCCTTGATAAGTGCCAAAAACTTCGACGATCTCGCCGGTTTGATAATCAGCATCTTTTGCCATACTTTCCACGGTATACGTTCCGTAGCCATCCTCTTCTTTCGTAGTTACGGTGAAAATGCTTGATTCAGTTCCCTCCTCCTCTGTGATCCCTCCTATAATAGATACTTTTTCACCAATTTCTACTTTCCCGGCATTTATAGCTGCGAAATCAATGGCTGTCGCTTCTTCTCTTAGTTTCTCATTCAATTCCTGCTGGGTAGGTTTTTCTTCAATCGTTTCATTTGCACTTGTACTTTGTGAGCAGCCAATAAGTGTAGCTAATCCAACAATGATTAAGTATTTTTTCATTCCTCGACCCTCCATGAAGTTCTTATAAGCCTTAATTCTATATTTTACATCCAATCCCTTTGAAAGAAATTGTCGGCAGCCGAATAAAGTTACGACACGTCTCGCTAAAAAACCGAGCCTGTGAGAGTAGGGGATAGAGGCAGGCCATTGTTATATTTCAATAACCATATTCATAAAGAATAAGAAGATAAAATATAAGGGGCTGGAGAAATGAGTGTAAATTACAGAAGATGGTCATCATATCCCTATCAAGGAGAGCAAGCCCCGCCTACAGCTTATCCTGCGCCAGCGTATTATCCGATGTTTTTTATGATTAGGCAGGAAAATGGATTCCTGGATCCCTATGGAAAGCGTATTAATTGGCAAATTAAAAATCCTGCTGAGGTGAATTGGGGTACAGAGTTATCGATTGTCGAAAGAATATTATCCTCCCTGACACCTCAAAATATCCAAATGGCACAATACTGGGGAAATTCTGAAGCTGCTCAGAATATGATTCCTATGATTTTCAATTTAGCCAAAAAATATAGGCTCGGTTCGCCATATACGGCTAGAATTCTTGGATATTTTAACGCTGCAGTGAATGATGCCTTTGTGGTGTCGTGGTATTTTAAATACCTTTGGGATGTGGCACGTCCTAATCAATATGACAGAAACCTGCCTCCCGTTCTGCCTACCCCGCGTTTTCCTTCCTATCCTTCCGCACATGCCGCTGTAGCAGGGTGTGCAGAATCCGTATTGACTTATTTCTTTCCACCCGAAGCCGCAGGAATAAAAAAGGTAATGGAAGAGTGCGCCAAATCCCGTTTGTATGCGGGCGTCCATTTTAAAGTGGATAATGATGAAGGGTTGAGATTAGGCAGGCAAATTGGAGATATAGTTGTAAGCGTTTTGGAAAACCAAAAACCTGAATAGGTATACGGCTGAATTAAGCGGAAAATCGGGCCGGCCCTAAGGTTTCTTATCCCTTATTTTGTGGAATTACCTCAGTATTAGAAAAAACAGGGGGGAGGGAAGCCTGTGAGAACCGAGGTGTTTATTGCCGGGGGAGGAGTCGGCGGCCTCGCCTTAGCCGCAAAGCTGGCCAGCCGCGGTGTCCACGTGACCATCGCTGAACAGCTAAAATCAAAGTCGCGCGCGTATAAAGGCGAACTTTTGCAGCCAAAGACACTCGAAATCCTCCATCGTCTCGGTGTGCTTGATGAAATCGAAGCAAGCGGCCATGTCATCGATCAGCTTCGCTTTCAGGAAATAAAGCGCTGTCCCGGGCGAGAGCCGGAGAACATCCAGCTGACCGAGCTGAATTACAGCCGCGTCGCCAGCCGCTATGACCATGCACTCATGGTTCCTCATGAAACAACGAAGGACATCCTGCGTGAAAAAGCTCAAAACTACGAAAAGTATTTTCATTACTTACCAGGCGCCAGGTTTCTAGGTTTTGAAAATGGCCGCGCCAAAGTCAGGCAGAAAAAAGAAACCATTCACATCGAAGCCGATATTTATGTCGGAGCGGAAGGGCGCTCGTCCCCAACGAGAGACGCGATGAACGTCAGGATGAAGCGCAAGGAATACAACCATCACTTTTTAACCGTAACGATTCCAAGGCCGGAGACTTTTACAAAAGGGAAAATCATTACGACGACAAGCTGCTTTCTCGGACTATTTCCATTACCCGACAACGAAGTACGTACCGTCTATCTCATTAAAGCCGGCGAGTTTAAAAAAATTAAGCAAAAGGGTCTCGACTATGTCTATAAGGCCTATGGAGACCTGGAACCTGAGCTTGCCGAGACGGTCCAAGCGATCACTGACTGGAAAGACATCCAGCTGATGATTCCCCACACGTACCACGTCGACCGCTATGTATCAGGCAACCTTACCTTAGTGGGAGACGCCGCACATACCGTTCACCCGATGGCCGGGGAAGGGATGAACTTGGCGATTCAGGATGCCGATGTGCTCGGTGAACTGCTTGCCTGGTGTAAGGAAGAAGGTAAGTCGTATCACGAGCACCTTCATTATTATGAAGACGTTCGAAAGCCGCGCGTCTCGTTTTTATTAGCATTAAGCCATATGTCCGCACTCGTCTATTCTTTTTCAAACCCATGGTGGAGGAAGCTGAGAATGCGGGCGGTCCAGCGCATCTATGACGACGATCAGCTGCACGTAAAGCAGATGCTGAATATCTCAGGGCTTGGGCGCTGGAATTTTTCCCTGCTCGACCGTGCGATTCAGGGAAGCATGCTGCCGGTGAGGAGAAAGAGAATCTCTGATCAAAAGCAGCAGGACAAGTTATTCAGTGAACAGGAAGACTATCCATGGAAATTTTAAAAACAAAGGAGTCATCATATGAATGAATGGATCCACGCCATGCAGGCCCGCAAATGGATGAAGAAAAACGAATCCTTTCTGCCGGTCTGGCATGCTTATGTAGGAGCAGAACTCAACTTATTCCACCATTTTAAGAAATCCCGCACTGTCGAAGATGTCAGTGAAGAAACCGGCTACCCGGTTGATTTACTTGCCTCCTGGACGAATGTCGGAGTTGCGGTCAAGCACTTAAAGCGCCGCCCGAACCAGACGTTTAGGACTTCGAAAAAACGCTGCGCCTCACTCGTTGGCAGAAACGCTTCACCCGGAGTAAAAGCTCTCTTAAAAGAGATCATGGAGCTGCATATGCCGACACTTTTAAACTATCCCAAATACATGAGATCACAAAAGCGCGCCCGCTTTGACCATGAGCGCCACGGCGGCATTGTAGCAGAAACGTCCGCACTCCTCGAACATTTTGCGATTAAGAAGATTAAGAAAATGATCGGTGACCGCAAAGTCACTCGGATTGTCGATTTAGGCTGCGGTCACGGCGGTTACTTACGAAAACTGGCCGACGACCATTCGGAAGTTGAAATGATCGGAGTCGATATTAACGAGGTTGTGATTGAAGAGGCACGTGATAAATCCCGGGGTTATGATCATGTCCATTTTGAAGTGGGAGACATTCATTCGTGGACGCCTGATGAAGGAAAAGCGGACGTCATTTTGCTGCACAATATTTTTCACTATGTTCATCCTGATTCACGTCAGATACTGCTCGATCACTTAAACAGCTATCTATCAAAAGACGGCCTGATTTCTGTGATTACACCAATCAGCGAAACTGAACACGGTGAAGCTTTCTCTTCTGCGTTTAACAGCTTTTTCGTCGCTCATTCGAACTTATTCGCGCTTCCGACAAAAAATCAGCTGCGGCAGATAACGTCCGACTGCCAGTTTGAGCTGTTTGACTTAGATCCGATTATTAAAGAAGGCTCGTGGTTTACGTTCTGGCTGAGTCCTGGAATTACGCTTCACGATCTCAGGCAGACACAGCTCGCCGGAAGCACCGAGCAGACGCTGGCGAAACAGCAGCAGATGTCTTCTTAGCTGTATTGTTGATTTTTTCGGGAACATCGCTTGCTTTCCGCTTGCGAACCGCCAAAGAAAATATCAAGCAGGTAATCAAATAAACGACAAATTAAATAAACCGTAGCGCCTGTTTTGCCGCTACGGTTTATTTCTGCCACGAACAACTTTCATAATGATCACAATCGCTGCGACAATAAGCAGTAAATTAATAAAACCGCCCGCTATGTCGAGCACAAGACCTAACAGCCAGATCACAAGGATGATGGCAACAATAGTCCAAAGCATGGATGGTCCTCCTTTTCTTAGAAAAAATTCGTTCTTTAACTCCTTTTCCTAAAACGAACGAGTCGAAACCTTCCGCTTGCGAAAAAACTTTGTCCTTTCGGAAGGCTGCCTTTATAATAGGAGTAGTTTGTACGGAAAGGAGCTTTTTTATGCTGGACATTCAACAAATTAAAGAAATCATCCCCCACCGCTATCCCTTCTTGCTGATCGACCAGGTCGAAGAAATCGAAGAAGGAAAGCGCGCGGTCGGGTACAAAAACGTAACGATGAATGAGCCGTTCTTCCAGGGACACTTCCCGGATTACCCGGTAATGCCCGGTGTTCTTATTACAGAAGCCCTTGCGCAAATGGGGGCTGTTGCGATGCTTAAGAAAGAAGAAAACCAGGGCAAGCTTGCCTTTTTCACAGGAATTGACAAGTGCCGCTTTAAGCGCCAGGTTAAGCCCGGTGATCGGCTGAAGCTTGAAGTCGAAATCATCCGTTTAAAAGGACCAATCGGCAAAGGAAAAGCCACCGCTACAGTTGACGGGGAAGTCGCGTGTGAAGCTGAAATCATGTTCGCGTTAAAATAACAGGGAGAAGCCGCCTTCGTCGAAGGGCGGTTTTTTTGATGATTTTTTTGCATAACTCCTCCAATTACTGGACAAACTAGCAACCGTAAACATTCAAACACAAGGAGGAAGACTGCAATGAAAAATGCTTTACTTAAACTACTTATCGCTATGTGTGCCATCTCACTTCTAGGAGCTTGTGCAACTGAAGAAGAGCCGGCGCAGGAAGGCGAAGACAACCAAACAGAAGATCAAATGCAGCAGGAAGATGAAGGTAACGGCAACGAGGAAAAAGATCAAATGGATGAAGATATGGGAGAAGATGAGCAAGAAGAAGCAGACGAAGATAACATGGATGATAACACGAACGAAGATACAATGGACGGAGAAAACGAAAATAACGAGCAATAAAAGTTATAAAAAAAGCCGCCTTCACTTACCGAAGCGGCTTTTTCCTTTTTTCGCTGACATCTGGATAAATCCCGCAGTCACGAGAAGCGGTAATCCTCCCATAATCAGAAGCGGAACACAGCCCGCCTGCCAAAAAGTGCAATCCTTCTTCTTTACATTCACCTGGCTTCAGCATCATCGAAGCTCCTGCAATATCCATACAAATCACCCCCTATCCCTAATACCATCGGCCGTATTTAATAAAATGTTAGAAAAATAAAAAGAAAATTTGGAAATCAACGGAAAAAACCGCCAGAACCCTTGTGATGAACCTATTTATTCCGATAGAATATAAATAACAGCCATTATATTTAAAAAATAGTTTTCCCTATCAGAAAGTGTGGAATAGGGGAAGAGAGGTGATTTCCGATGAAATACAGAACAGCTGCAGACTTAAAACAATTACTGTTTGATGAAGAAGAGAAAGTCGTCAACCAAATCCCACGGGAAAAAGTGGACGTGTACTCCTATCTCCACGAAAATTTTAAAAACACCTACGTCCCGGAGGACACCATTTATCAATTCATCTTTCGCTACTTCTTCAAACTGGACAACCCAAGTCTGACGAACGAATTTGAAGAAGAATATTTTAAAATCATGGAAGAACAGCGCGGTCTGGAACGGCCAAGCATCGTACAAATCACGAAACGCCTGTACGAAATTAAAAACCATAAGGGTAACCCAACGATGCAATTCCCACTCGCAGCGGCGATGCTGCACGCGATCAACCCTGGATTCCCATCCTATGACAGCGACATCGCCAAAGCCTTTGACTTCTCGTCTACCTATCATTTGTCCGGATTTGATAAAAAGATGAAACGCTACATCGGACAATACCAGCACAGCTTTAAAACCTACAGAGAGCTAATCGAAGACGAAGCCGTAGGACCGCTGACCAATCACTTCAACGAAAAATTCCCAGACCATAGAGGACTTCCGGAAGTGAAAAAAATCGAGCTGATCGTCGGCCAGCTGGGCAGGAACCTTCAATAACTATTTCAATCTACATAACCGCCGGGGTTCCGGCGGTTATTTTTATGAGAGGGAAGGGAAGAGGAGTTTTTTTCTTTTTTCTCTGTGTACCTGGTACCGGAAATAAGAGAACCGGTACCAGGTACTACACCTCTCCCCATCGGTACCAGGTACCACCAAAAGTACAACCAATAATCGGTTTATAGTATAATGGTGGAAAACTTATTGGAGGTGCTATATGCCAAGAGGTAAACGAATCTGGTATCCGGGCGCGATGTACCACATCACCGCAAGAGGAAATCGAAAGGAAAATATCTTCTTAAGCGACTATGACCGAATGAAGTATCTGGCTACCATTCAAAAAGTAAAAACTAAGTTTCGCTTTAATCTTCACGCCTACTGTTTAATGAGCAACCACATCCACTTATTGATTGAAACCACTCAGTTTCCCCCAGGAAAAATCCTTCATCTGCTTCACCTCAACTACTCTAAATACTTCAATAAGAAATACGATCATGTCGGCCATTTATTCCAAGGCAGGTACTGGGATAAGCTAATCATGAATCGCTATTACTTCACGAAAGCCTGCAGTTACATCCATCTGAACCCCTCAACCGCAAACCTTCTTGATGAAGAAAACAGTCCGCTCTGGTCTTCCCACTATTACTATGCCAACAACGAATCCGACCCCTTAATCACAAAAGAACTGCTTCTCGCCTACATTGACGCCCTCTCCTATGACGAATGGTACAAACTTCAGCAATTTGAAAACAAAAAGTGAAGCCTCATATTCCATTTTCTGTTTTTTTCTTTTTTCTCTGTGTACCAGGTACCGAAAGTGTCCCTCTTGGTACCAGGTACACAGTAGAGAGGTGTCGGTACCAGGTACGCCGAAAAGAAAAACCGGTACCTGGTACCCACCATCAGCACCGGTGTAACGATTTTCACCCACCATACAACTGTCACATCCGCCCCTGTCGAAACCTTGCATACCCCCTCGAATTTTAGTAACATTATCCATATCTATGACCACCCAGTCACCATCAGTCGCACACCATTTTGCCACATATACATAGGAGAGGAAGACAACTCATGAAACGTACGATTCTCAGCCTCTTTTTGCTCGCAGCCGCACTTTTCACCCTTACCGCGTGCAATCAGAACGAGGGCGAAGAAACGACCGAAGAACGGATCACACCTGTGGAAACCGCCCGAGTGGAACAAGGAGACTTTATCATTGATCGAAAAATAGCTGGGAGGGCTGCGCCAGGGGAGAGTTCTCCCGTGCTTCCGAGCATCCCTGGTGAGTTAGTGACGTTGAACGTAGCCAAGGGAGACCGTATCGAGAAAGGCCAGACGGTCGGCGTTGTGAACCCTGGGGATCAGGGGAACCAGGTCGAACTACAGGAGGTCTCTGTCCGCCAGGCAGAAGCCCAGTTAGAGAATGCACAGACACAGTATGACCAGGCCGTAGAAGGCGTAAATATGGCCGAAGAACAGCTTGAGCTGATCAGAGAATCGGCAGGTACTCAAAGCACACAGACGGCTCTAGAAGAACAGGTTAATTCTGCCCAGCAGCTTGCCGATGAAGCGAAGAAGCTGGCGGATAAAGGATCGGTGCCTCAGTCGATTTATGAACAGGCGAAAAGCCGCGCGGATCAGGCGCAAAAGCAGTTTAATCAAACGCTTGACCAAGCCGGCGCAACCGCGTCAGCACAGGCTTCTCAAGCTGAAGCTCAGGCCGAGGCTCAGCTGAAGCAGGCCAAGCAGGCCGTCACACAGGCCGAGCAGGCTGTGGAACAGGCGCAGCTTGGTTTAGAACAGGCACAGATTCAGCTGGATGCTGCGCGCACTCAAACGGAAAACGAAGCCATCATCGCACCTCGTACGGGAGAAGTAACAACTCTTGAAGCAAGCGAAGGGGACGACGTGACGAATCAGCAGCCGTTTGCGACGATTACGAGCCTCAACCCGATGACGATTGTAGCGTCAGTTACGAGTAATCAGCTGTCTCTTTTTGAAAAAGGGGAAGAGCTCGAAGTAGAAATCGAGGGTGAAACTTTTACATCAACGATTGATTATGTTCCTTCCATTCCTGATGACACGAATCTTTACCCTGTTGAAGCGACAATCAGCAATGATGAAGAGAATATTAAACCAGGCATGATGGCTTCTTTCGTCCTTCCGGAAACCGCGGTGGAAGGTGCGCTGATCGTACCGACCGATGCGATTACCGAGCAAAGCGGGCAGTCGTTTGTATATCGTATAAATGGTGACACCGTTAAACGTGTTGATATTGAAGTCGTTGAATCCCAGACGGATCGAAGCGCCATTGAGGGTGATCTATCTGTAGACGAGGAAGTGGTCACGAGCGGACAGTTGACATTAGAAGACGGGGCAAAGATCGAAGTTATGGAAAAAGAGGAGGACGAATAAGTGAAGCTCGTCAATCTCTCAGTTAAACGCCCGGTCGGCGTCATTATGGTCATAGCGGCGATCCTGGCCCTCGGGTTCGTGTCGCTGCGATCACTTACGATCGATCTATATCCAGACATTGATTTGCCGGTTGCCGTCGTTTCTACGACTTACGAAGGAGCGGCACCGCAGGAAGTCGAGCGGCTCGTCAGCCAGCCGATTGAATCATCCGTCAGCGCCATCGAAGGAATGGAAGTGCTCCAGTCCCAGTCTCAAGCTGGCGCTTCGCTTATTTTTATGCAGTTTAGCACGGGAACCGATCTCGACAGCACCTTGCTTGAAGTAAGGGAGCGGGTCGACCAGGTGAGAGAAGCTCTTCCTGAAGGAGCGGGTGAACCAAGCGTGCTGCGCTTTGATCCCCAGCAGCTGCCGATTATGACGGTCGGTCTCTCAGGAGCAGAGCCGGAGCAGCTTCAGCAGATCGCTGAAGACCAGATCATCCCGCAGCTTGAACGTCAGGAAGGGGTCGCTTCGATCGATATTGAAGGCGGCAAGACACGCGAAGTTCAGATCTTCATCGACCGATCCTTAATGGCGAACTATGAACTTACCTCTGATCAGATTGTGCAGGCCCTTAATGCGTCGAACCAGTCGGCTTCCGCCGGCTCGATTCAAAAAGGGGATCAGGACCTGCAAATTCGGGTTGAAGGGGAATATGACTCCATCGAAGATATCGAAGAAACGATCGTCCAATCGCCATCAGGCGCACAGGTGACGATTGATCAAATCGCCAAAGTTCAGGAAACCTATGAAACGGATAACGTCTCCCAGGTGAACGGTGAGGAATCCGTGGCGCTTTCGATTTTGAAAAAAACCGACGCCAACACGGTAGAGACTTCTGATAACGTGCGTGAAGCTCTAGATGAAATCAAAGGAGACCTTCCGGAGAACGCGAATACGGAAATCATCCTTGATACAAGCGAATTCGTTAAAATTTCCATCAACAGTGTGGTTATCAACATCATCATCGGCGGGATTATCTCTGTCGCTGTTCTGATGCTGTTTTTAAAAAGCGTTCGGGCGACGCTCGTTATCGGGATTTCGATACCGATCGCAATTATTTCCACGTTTATTATGATGTATTTTACCGGCGAAACGCTCAACGTCCTGACGATGGGCGGCATGGCGCTTGGAATCGGGATGATCGTCGACAGTTCGATCGTAATTTTAGAAAATATCGTCAGCTACCGGCAAAAAGGACACAACATGGTGGAGTCGGCCAAACTCGGAGCCTCTGAGCTCGCTCCCGCCGTTATCGCCTCGGCCACAACGACACTCGTTGTCTTCTTGCCGATTATATTCGTAGAAGGGATCGCGTCCGAGCTGTTCACACCGCTTGCGCTCACGATTTCCTTTGCACTGATCGCATCACTCGCCGTATCTGTCACACTTGTGCCGATGCTGTCCTCAAAGCTTTTAACAAAACCATTGCAGACAAGCGGACGCCGCTACTGGTTCGACCGCTTCTTAAATTACGTGAATAACAAATATCGCACGCTGCTGTCGCGCGTGCTGAAGTGGCGCAAAACAACGGTCGCCGCGACGCTCGCCTTAATTGCAGGGTCAATTGCACTTGTTCCGTGGATCGGCACGGAGTTCATCCCGCCATCTGACCAGGGACAGATCACGATCTCTGTCGACATGCCGGCCGCCACGTCGCTTGAAAGCACACAGGAGACGACCGACACTATCAATGAACGGCTGGAAAACTTCAGCGATGAAATTGAGGTCAGCTACCTGACGATCGGCGGCGGAATGTTTGGGGGACCTGGGGGAGGCGGAGCAAATGACAGTGCGGATTACACCCTCCAGCTGGTCGCCCCTGATGAGCGGGAGCGCACGACCCAGCAGGTGATGAAAGAGATCGATGAGTCACTTCAGGACATTCCTGGCGCTGATATTGCTGTCAGCGAGCTCGAAGCCGGACTTGGTACGGGAGCTCCGCTTGAGATAAAAATTAACGGAAATGAATACGAAGTGCTCGATGAACTTTCACAGCAAATAGTCTATATGATGGAAGACATTGAAGGCGTCAGCGCTCCGACGTCCAGTACAGAAGAGGGACGCCCGGAGATGCAGATCAACGTCGATCATCAGCGTGCTGCGCAGTACGGCTTAACCGAGCAGCAGGTGATCGGCCAGGTGCAGACCGCTTTTACCGGACAGATCGCGACACGCTACCGCGAAGCTGGAGAAGAGATTAACGTTTCGTTAATTTTACCGGAGGAACAGCGTCAGACGATTGCCGACCTAGAAGGCATGTCCCTGCAGACACCAACAGGAAGCGTCATTCCACTGGCTACGGTCGCTGACTTAGAGCAGGTGCAAGGACCCGTCTCCTTACAAAGGGAAGACCAGCAGCCGCAAGTCAACGTGGAAGCGGAAGTTGTCGACCGCGACCTCGGAAGTGTCACAGAAGACGTGAGAGCTGAGCTTGAGCGCCTGAATTTTCCTGATGGATATACGTATGAAATCGGTGGTCAGGCCCAGGACATGGAGGAAGCCTTCGGTGACCTCGCGCTTGCTCTTGTGTTCTCGATCTTTCTCGTCTACGCCGTAATGGCCGTGCAGTTTGAGAACTTCCTGTTTCCTTTTATCATCATGTTCTCACTGCCGGCCACGATCATCGGCATCACCGGTGGTCTGTTTATCACCGGCCTGTCGTTCAGTCTGCCGGCGTTTGTCGGGATTATCATGCTCGCCGGAATCGTCGTCAACAACGCCATAGTGCTCGTCGACTATATCAATATTCTAAGGCGGCGCGGCTACGACCGGACCGAGGCTATTTTGGATGCGGGCCCAAGCCGTCTGAGACCAATTTTGATGACCACCTTAACGACCGTCTTGGGCATGGTGCCGCTTGCGATCGGAATCGGACAGGGATCCGAAGCCCAGCAGCCGCTCGCGGTGACGATTATCTTCGGCTTAACCGTATCAAGCTTCTTTACACTCATCTTAATTCCAGTCGTCTATACGTATTTCGACGACCTATCACAAAAAATCACAGGCTTCTTCCGCAAAAGACGCGATGAAGTTTAATAGATAGAAAGAAAACCCCACGGCCATCAAGGCCGTGGGGTTTTCTTTCTTTTTTCTCTGGGTACCTGGTACCAGAATTCTCTCATTCAGTACCAGGTACACCTTCTGTGGTCACCGGTACCAGGTACCGACGTTCTTAGTACCAGGTACCTCCAAAATGAACTCCCAATATTTATCATTAAATATATTAAATTGATGTAAAGTTTAATTTTTCCTTAATTTTTTCAAAGCAAAGACAAAATGTAAGCGCTGATGAAATATTTGCGTTCGGGACCTTTCGATTATCTCCATGTTTTAACCATAAAGAAGAAAGCCCAGGTTAGAATAAATACTTATAATTAACTAGTATAATAGCATTGTTTAAATGGTTTAATTTGGGTTATTATCCTTTAGAAATAAATATAAATGAGTCTATAAAATCAAAAGAATCGTGTAAATGTTTTTTTATCCGTGTGTAACCTATGCACGGGTTTTATTTAGTATATTGATCAACGGTTTATTTATAAATACTTCTTATGGGACAGGCTGTCGTTTACGAAGGATATGGAGGTTAACCATGATAGTTGCACTCATTTTTATTTTGATATTAAGTTTGACTGCTTTCTTACTTGGGGCCAGGGAGAAAGTGAGAAACAACAAAAACATAGAAAGTATCCCGGTACGGGTCAATGTGAATGGCATTCGAGGAAAATCGACGGTGACGCGGTTAACCACAGGGGTTTTACAGAAGGCCGGTTACAAAACCGTAGGGAAAACGACAGGAACTGATGCGCGGATGCTTTACTGGTTTGATGGCCAGGAAGAGCCGATTAAGAGAAGAATGGAAGGCCCGAACATCGGCGAGCAGCGGAAAGTGCTGGAACAGACGGTGAAGCTGAATGCGGATGCGCTTGTCAGTGAATGCATGGCGGTTAAGCCGGATTATCAAGTCATTTTCCAGGAACAGCTTCTGCAGGCGAATATCGGTCTAATCGTAAACGTGCTCGAGGATCATATGGACGTGTTAGGGCCGACGCTGGAGGAGGTCGCGGATTCCTTCGGGGAGGCGATCCCGTATGATGGCGATTTAATCGTCAATGACAGCTCGTTTGTGCCTCATTTTAGAGAAATCGCAGCAGAGCGGAATACGAAGGTACATGTATGTGATACATCGCTTGTATCCGAAGACTTTTTGAAAAAATTCGAGTACATGGTCTTCCCGGAAAATGCCGCACTGGCTCTTGCTGTGGCGGATATTTTAGGGATTGACCATGAAACAGCCAAGCAGGGAATGCTTGAAGCCTGGCCGGACCCAGGGGCGATGCAGATCCTGCCGATCGGGGATGAAGATAACCCAAGCTTTCTAGTCAACGGGTTTTCAGCGAATGACCCGACATCGACACTCAACATCTGGGAGCGGGTGAAACTGTTGAGCTATCCGACAGAAGAGCCTGTAGTGATTATGAACTGCCGCGAGGACCGTGTTGATCGGACGGAACAATTTGCGAAACAGGTACTGCCGCACTTACCGGCAGAAACGTTAATTTTGATGGGAGAGACAACAGCGCCGATTGTTGATGAGCATAAAAACGGTGCACTGCCTGTCAAAAACCTTTTAGATCTGGAAAGTTATGAAACCGAAGAAATCGTGCGGGTCCTCGGCCCGTACCTGTCTGGCAAAACCATTTATGGCATCGGAAATATACATGGCGGTGCCGAGGAACTCGTAAAACGGCTTGAACAGAAAAAAATAGATAAAGTTACGGCATAGAGAGGAAATTCAATATGTTTATATTTGATACAGCAGATGTTTATTTGGCTTTAGTTGCCGGAATCGTTCTCAGCTTATTTTATACAGAAAAAACGGGCGTCCTTCCAGCAGGATTGGTCGTACCAGGGTATATTGCCATGTTGTTTACGTTCCCGGTGAGTATTGCAGTTATTTTTATGATTAGCTTTTTAACTTATTTAATCGTTATGAAGGTCATCGCCAAGTTCACCATTCTTTATGGTAGAAGAAAATTCACGGCGATGCTGACCGTCGGCATTATTTTGAAAATTACGTTCGACTTAGTCGTCCCGGGGTATTCCACTCCGGCGATCGTAGAGGGAATGATGGCAATTGGCGTCATAATCCCAGGACTTATTGCCAATACTATCCAGAAGCAAGGGGTTTTACCGACGACAGCAAGTACATTATTGCTCAGTGCGGTAACCTTTGGAATCGTGACATTATCCAGCTTTATTGGAGGAGGAATCTAAATGGAAGCAGTTCTACAATATAAAAAGAAGAAAAGGGTTGAAGAGAAACTTACATTCAGCCAGTGGATGTTAAAAACGATCAAAAAACATAAGAAAAGGACAACGACCGATGCCACTATCGGATTCATCATTACGGCTGTCCTCTTTTTAATTAATTTGGTATAGGGAAATGTTAAAAAATAACCGTTTCAACATCTTGATCATCAGCTTGTTTGTCGTGATTTTTGTTTTGTTAATTATCCAAGGCCGTGGCGATGAACGTCAGGAACAGGAGGATTTCACTCTTAACGATACAGCACCTGAGGAAGAAGGCGTGGAATCGTACGGAGTCACCTCAGATAGTAAGATTGCGACTGAAGTAGGAACGAAGGTATTGGAACAAGGCGGCAATGCCGTCGATGCGGCTATCGCCGTAAGCTATGTGTTAGGGGTCGCCGAACCCTATGGATCAGGAATCGGTGGAGGCGGAACGATGCTCATTCACCCTGAAAAAGGCAGCGAAAAGTCCCCCGCCATTTATGATTACCGTGAAACGGCGCCAGAGTCCATCCCAGAAAGCGGGATAGGGGTGCCAGGTTTTGTAAAAGGTATGGATGAAGTACATGAAGATTTCGGAACCATGGATATGGGACAGCTCATTGAACCATCGATTAACTTCGCCAGCAATGGAGTGGCCGTTTCACAAACCTTGCATAATCGGTTAAAAGATGCACAGCACCGTATGCCGGAGTTAGACCATATGTATCCTGAGGGGGAACCAATCGGTGAAGGTGAAATCCTGGTTCAGCAGCAGCTGGCCGACACGTTAAAAGCAATTAAAGACGCAGGCCCGAATGCATTCTATAAGGGCGACACTGCGGATGAAATAAAGGACGAAGAAGAAAAAATAGATAAAGAAGATTTGAAGGAATATGAAGTCGAAGTCAAAGAACCGATCGAAGGCGAGTTTAGCGGCTATGACGTATTAGCACCGCCCCCGCCATCCGGCGGTATCATGCTGCTTCAAAACTTAGAAATGGCCGAGCTGCTTGAAATCGAAGAGACGAAAGATAAACCGCTCGATTTTGCGATGATGATGGGGATGATCAACCGGGTCAGCTACAGTGACCGCTTAGATAAAGTAGGAGATCCAAGCTATGAAGATGTCCCGGTCAAAGAGATGCTGTCAAAAGATCATCTAAAAAATCTCGCTTCCGATATCGATGAATCCGGCTTGTCTGAAAAATATCGGACGAAGCTCGATTCAGATGCGGATCTTGAGGATCACGAAAACACGACTCATTTTGTCGTCGTTGATAAAAATGGCATGATGGTATCTGTGACAAACACACTCAGCAATTTCTTTGGATCCGGCGAATATGTGAATGGCTTTTTCCTAAACAACCAGCTGAAGAACTTCAGCAACAGCGAAGATTCACCGAACAGCCCAGAGCCAGGAAAACGCCCATTCAGCTATACAACACCAGCCATCTTAGCCAAAAATGGAAATCCCGTAATAGGAATTGGAGCTTCCGGCGGACGCAGAATTACGTCCATGGTGTCCCAGCAGCTCGTAAAAATGATCAAATTTAACGAACCTGTTCAGTCATCGGTCGAAGAACCCCGGTCATTTTTGGAATTCGATAAAGATACACTGCAAGTCGAAAGTGACTATGTCTTTTTAGAGGATCCCGAAAAACACGGAATTGATATTGAATATTCTGACAGGACGACGTACTTTGGAAGTGTCCAGGGATTAGTGATCGACTATGAAAACAACAAAATCTACGGAGCCAGCGACCCGAGAAGACAGGGCAGCTGGGAATCCGAGTGATAGGAAAAGCGGAGTTTTCAGACTCCGCTTTTTTTCTTTTTTCTCTGGGTACCAGGTACCGATGGAGAGCATTCCGGTACCAGGTACCACCGTCGCTGCTATCGGTACCTGGTACGCTAAAAAACCCCGCATACTGCCCGAACATACTGGTAGAATTCTTCTGTTTGTGTGTTCCTGCGCCTACTTCTCGTGTTTTCTTCGAAAAAAGCTTCCCGCTGAGCCGTGCTGATTTCAAGCTGAACCCCCATACCTCGTTTATTTTTATTTACGATATTGTCAGGATCGATGCCGGCAAGTGGACTATCATCGAGCAGAATTCCCGCGTGAAATCCAGCAGCTCTTAGAGCATTCAGTACTTTTTTTCGCAGCTGACGATCCCTTCCGCCAATAAGCGTATTTTTTCGCTTCCTATCCTCATACCCGTGATAGGCAAGGGTGTAGGAATGACTCTCCGCCATGCGTAAAGCTTCCGGCTCGTTAAAAGAAGTTGAATCAATGTGAAGGGCGCGATTCCCTTTTGATTTTACCCCCTCAAAGCAATAGCAGGAGAAGGAGCCCGCCTTGGACGTTCCAATCGTAAGCTCTGAACATCCCGGTTCAATGCCGCCTCCATGAATGGCCAGGATCACCACATCGGAGTTACGCTCGGTCCTTTTAACCTCATAATCCTTCCCATACTCATTCTCTTCCTTTAATTCTGAAAAGCTATTATATTTTGATCCCATAACGTATCCTTTCTTTTTAAAGCGGTTATTAAAGAATGACGCCGCGTTATTATAGAATCCCTCACTCTTATTTAAGAAGGCAGCGGAGTTATTACAGTATAACCTTCCTTTATATAAGAATAAATACGAGCCCCTCGTCCTCACCGCCCACTTCTAAAGCCAACTCCGGACATTTTTACAAAACTTTGAAACTATTTACAGATTATTTACAGAATCATAAAGATACTTACAAAGTCATATGGTAGTTTTTTCATTGAAGATAGATAGGAGAGAAAGGGGATCAAATTCAGGATGCTACTCATACCGATCGTACTCACCATGGCGTTACTGTTAGGCATCTTTGAGAAATGGAGGCACCAGCGGGCAGTGAAGTCGATACCTGTCCGGATCAACGTAAACGGCATTCGGGGCAAGTCGACGGTTACACGGCTGATTACCGGGGTGCTCAAAGAAGCAGGGATGAAAACGGTCGGCAAGACGACCGGAACGTCCGCACGCATGATTTACTGGCATACAGCGGAAGAAAAGCCGATCGAGCGCCGGCTTGAGGGTCCGAATATCAGTGAGCAGAAAAAGGTGGTAGCTGAAACGGCGAAGCTTAATGCCGACGCGCTCGTCAGCGAATGTATGGCCGTAAATCCTGACTATCAGCTCACGTTTCAGAATCATATGCTGCAGGCAAACATTGGCGTCATCGTCAATGTACTTGAGGATCACCTTGATGTAATGGGGCCGACGACCGCTGAAGTGGCCGAAGCGTTCACGGCAACGATTCCGTACAATGGCCATCTGATTCTCACCGATTCACCGTACACAAAGTATTTTAAAAGAATTTCCAGAAAGCGCCATACGAAGGTGATCATGGCTGATAATACAAAAATCACCGATGAATACCTGCAAAAATTCGATTATATGGTGTTCCCCGATAATGCGTCGATCACGCTTGCTGTGGCTGAGGCGCTGAATATTGATAAAGAAACAGCCTTGCGAGGCATGTTAAACGCGCAGCCTGACCCTGGCGCCATGCGGGTTCTTCCTTTTATGGACAAAAGGGAACCGTGCTTTTTCGTCAATGGGTTTGCAGCCAATGATGCGGCCTCCACATTAAACATCTGGCGGCGGATTCAGACAACGAGCTATCCGCATCACGATCCGATTATCATTATGAACTGCCGCGAGGACCGCGTGGATCGTACGGAGCTTTTTGCCCGCGACGTGCTTCCTCACATACAAGCCGAGCGGCTCGTCCTTATTGGTGAAGTCACGGAGCCGATCACAGCGGCTTACAACGCTGGGAACATTCCCGCAAGTCAGCTGATGAACCTTGAGGGGCATTCAACAGAAGAGATCTGGGAAACGCTCCAGCCGCACCTTCAACAAAAAGTCGTTTACGGGGTCGGCAACATTCACGGAGCCGCCGAGCCGTTAATTGAAAAGTTCCGCAGCGAAAAAACACTCAAAAAAGAATTAGTCGTAAGCTAGGAGGAGACCATCTATGTTCGGGTCCGATTTATATATTTCATTAGTAGTAGGCGTCATTTTGAGTTTAATTTATACCGAAAAAACCGGTATCCTGCCCGCCGGACTGATCGTTCCGGGCTATTTAGCGTTAAGCTTTGATCAGCCGGTGTATATGCTGACAATGTTTCTAATCAGCTTTCTCACATATTTTATCGTCCAGCACGGCATCGCCCGGTTCTCGATCCTGTACGGACGGCGCAAATTCGCGGCCATGCTGACGGTCGGGATTGTCATTAAGCTGCTGCTTGATCTCGTATATCCAGTCGTGCCCTTCGAAGTGTTTGAGCTTCGCGGCATCGGCGTCATCGTACCCGGCTTAATTGCGAATACGATTCAAAAGCAGGGCCTTTTTCCAACTGTCATCAGCACGTTTTTACTAAGCGGCCTGACGTTCCTGATCATGTTTGCATACTTCTTAATTTAGGGTGGGCATTATGACAAAAAAACTAAACGTAAAAGAAAAGATCCTAAAACAAGTCAAATGGCACAAAAAGCGGGCGGCGCTACATACTTTGCTTGCGACCTTATGCGTCGCAGCGATTATCTATCCATTAAACGAATGGCTCAAACCGAGCTCAGCCTCCGTTGAGGAAAAAGAGTCGATGTTTACCGCATCGATCGTCGGAGACATCATGTTTGGCCGCTATGTGAATGAGGTGACGAGCAAGCATTCCTATGACCATCACTTCGACAAAGTCCGCTCGCTGCTGGAGAATTCCGATTATGTCTCCGGCAACTTAGAGCACCCGGTGGTCACGAATGAAAATATCGTCCCGATTGAAAAGCCGTACAATTTTAAAACTGAACCAGAAGCGGTCACCGCTTTAAAAAATGCCAACTTCACGGTAGCAAATCTCGCCAACAACAACACGCTCGACTATGGCGTACAGGGGCTGACCGAGACGATCCAGACGTTTAACGAAGCGGAACTCGGATTTGTCGGAGCGGGGCAGTCACTGGCAGAAGCCGAGCAGATTCACTACGCCGAATACAACGGCATTACTGTCGCCACGTTAGGCTTTAATGATATTTTGAATGACAGTACAAGGGCGACCGAATCCGGCGGAGGAGTGCTTGGAGCCGATCCGCAGACCTTCCTGCCGCTGATTAAAGAAGCAGACGAAAACGCGGACTTAGTCTTTGTTAATGTCCACTGGGGCAAGGAATATGAGCATCAGGTCGAGCCGAAGCAGCGGGACTACGCGCATGCGATGGCGGATGCAGGAGCGGACGCTATTTTCGGTTCACACCCGCATGTCTTATCACCGGTAGAAAAGTACAAAGACACGATGATTTTCTACAGCCTTGGCAATTTTATCTTTGATCAGGGCTGGTCGCGTACGAAAGAGTCGGCGATCGTGCAGTATAACCTTCAGGAAGACGGGAGGGCATCGTATGAAATTCACCCGGCGTTTATCGAAGAAACGCAGCCTGCACTTTTAACAGAAAAGAACAAATATCGCAGCTCGATCATCCGGCGAAAATTGACGAAAAATCTCGAGCCGTCCGACTGGTCGAAGGAAGGCAATCGTATCGTCATTGATGTCGACCATTCCGATGTCGTGAAAAAGGAGGAATTCGCCCATGCAGAATAAAATCATCATGACTGTCCTTTCAATCATCGTGATCGGCGGCATGTTTATGTACTACCAGGTCGAAGGAGTATCGCCTGCGAACTCGATCTTCAGTCAATCGCCTGACTATGGGCTCGAGCAGGAAGGGGCGATCGAAACAGCCAACGGCTACGGCGTGAGCGCCTCCCACCCGCTCGCTGTAAAAGCCGGTATGGAAGTTTTAGAAAAAGGAGGAACAGCTGCAGATGCTGCAGTTACCGTTTCGTACGTGCTTGGCGTTGTAGAACCTTATGGGTCTGGCATCGGCGGGGGAGGCGAAACGCTGATCTACCCGGCCGGCGGCGAGCCGACCACTTACGTCTATAACGAAAACGCTCCGCTAAGCGGTAATCTTCCTCCTGATTATGTGGGGCTTCCCGGTTTTGTAAAAGGGATGGAAACGATCAATCAAGAGCACGGCAATATGGAGATGAGCGAACTAATCCAGCCGGCGATCGACATTGCTGAAAAAGGGTTCCAAGTCGACAACAGCCTGCACAATCGGCTGAAAGCGGCTCAATACCGCATGCCGATTGGTGAGCTGCCGCATCTTTATCCGGGCGGAACCGCCGTCAATCCGGGCGTAGAGATTAAGCAGACACAGCTTGCAAAGACGATGAAGGAGATCCGTGACGGGGGAGCGGCCAGTTTTTATCAAAACGAACTGGGCCAGAACTTCCTCGCCAGCACGCCGGAATATACCACGCAGGACCTTGCGCAGTACCAGGTAAAAAAAGAGCAGCCGGTCACCGGAAGCTTCGCCGGCTATGATGTCATCAGCGCACCGCCTCCGTTTGGTGGAATTACACTTATTCAGTCGCTGCAAATGATGGAATCGATCGGCATCCAGAACGCTAAAGACGATCCAGCGCAATATATGCATCTGCTTGGGGAAGTGGTGAAGCAAAGCTATGACGACCGCTTAAACACGATCAGCGACCCGGCGTTTAATCCTGTCGAACGGGAGAAGCTGACGAGCAAGGCCTACTCCGATCAGCTGGCTGCCAATATTTCACACGATAAAGTGACGCAGGATATGGAGATTAACGACAGCCCGGCCGATGAAGCGGATCACGATAACACCACACACTTCGTCATCGTCGATAAAGAGGGCACGATGGTATCGACAACGAACACGCTCAGCAACTTTTTCGGTTCAGGAAAATTTGTCGACGGCTACTTTTTAAACAATCAAATGTCTAATTTCAGTGAAACGAAAAACTCAATCAATGCACCGGCACCCGGTAAGAGCCCACGCAGCTATACATCGCCGACAATTCTGGCAAAAGACGGCCAGCCGGTAATGGGAATCGGGACGCCGGGCGGTAAGCGGATCCCAATGATGATAACCGACGTCTTAACACGCCACCTCTTATTTGGACAGCCGCTTGAGGAAGCTATCGAGAAACCCAGATATTATATCGAAGAAGAACTCATTCAAATGGAGCCGTCTTTTGCCGAAAGCTTAGATCCCGCTGTGAAACAGCAGCTCACGGAAAAAGGCTACCTTCAGGAAGTCTATGATTCCGACCAATTCTATGGATCGCTGCAGAGTCTGGTGATCGACCGTGAGAATAATAGAATGTACGGCGGCGCGGACAGCCGAAGAAGCGGCGCCTGGCAGGTTAAAGAAGCACAATAAACGAGAGGAGAGAGGATATGTTGAAAAAAGTATTTGCTGAGACCCGTTCAATTTTGCTGCTGATCGTCGTTATTGCTGGAATGATTGCCTTCAAACAAGTCGACACGTTGTCCGATGAAGAGAAAACCTACATCGACAATTTTAACAACACCAACCAGACGGAAACTGAAAATAACACGACTGCCGAACTTCCATAGGTTGTATGGGTGCCGGGAACGAGAACTCAATAGTCCCCTTTTATGGCCCAAGGAAACCAGCCAGAGATTTTCATGACTACCTATAAAATCCCCGTTTCGACGGGGATTTTATTTTTTGCGAGAAATAGATTATTTCCTCGGAAATAATCGTTCCGACCGCGCGGGAAATTTCCCGGAAATCCGCTCCCGCTCTACCAAATCCCACCCCGTCACGACAGCAATTTCTAGCGAAATCACAAATTCCTCGAAAAATTTTATAAAATAGTGATCCAATTCTGCTCTGCCTGCGTTAGCTTGGCAAGAACAAAAAAATACAAAGGGAGAGTGAAAGATGAAAACTGTAAAGAAAGCAATACTTATGCTGATGGCGGTCCTCCTCTTAATTCCATCCTTCGCGCTGGCGCACGACCACGAGGAGCCGAAAGTCAACACACCAGGCGCTGATCTTCGTGCAAGCCTGGATCAATTGTTATCGGAGCACTTTCACCTGGCCGTGACAGCGATGATGAAAGACTATAACGAAGCAGAGGATGCTGAGCAGGCGTATGCTGCTCTTGATCAGAACGCCAAGGATATGACACCGGCGATCGAAAGCATCTATGGGGAAGAGGGCGCGGGCCAGTTTGAAGAAATTTTCATCAACCATAACGATTATTCTCCAGATTTTGTTGAAGCGGTGAAAAACGATGATGAAGAAATGCGAAAGCAGGCTGAAGCTGAAGTTGACGAGTTTGTTTCGGAATTCAGTGAGTTTTTAGCCGCAGCAACAAAAGGCAACCTGCCGCAGGAAGCAGCTGCGGAAGTTCTAGCCGCTCACGAAAAGGACGTTATTAACGTATTTGATCACTATGTAAATGAAGAATCCGAAGAAGCGTACGGCGCTTACCGCGAAGGTTTCCACCGTATGTTTGATATAAGTAAAGCCTTAGCGGCAGCGATTACGACTCAAATGCCGGACAAGTTTGAGAATACAAAAGCAGATACTCAAGCAGCGGATCTTCGTTCAGATCTAAACAGCCTGGCTGCGGAACACTTTGCTTTAGCAACGCTTGAAATGCAAAAAGGCTATGACCAGGCGGCGGATTATGATTTCGTAACTTGGGCGGAAGACATGAATACGAAAGATTTCAAAGCAGCGATCGCTTCTATTTATGGCGATGAAGGCGCCGAGCAGTTTGAAAAATTGTGGCAGGAGGATCATATTTATGCGCAATCTGACATTGTAACGGCTGCACTGGAAGAGAATGAAGAAGCGAGGAAAGATGCAGAACAAAGACTGCAAAAGTTTGCCGAAGATTTCGGAGCTTTCCTTGATTCAGTGACAGAAGGAAACCTTCTGGCAGAAGATGCTAAAGAAGCGATATGGAAGCATGAATCTCAAGTGATCGATGGATTCGACCATTATGCAGCGGGTGATTATGATCTGGCTTATGACACATTCCGTACGGGATATGGCTTTGTATTTGGAATTGGTGAAACGCTGAGTGACGCGATTGTGAAGCAAATGCCAGATCAGTTCGCCCAAGAAGCAATGCCTGAAGAGATGCCGAAGACAGGGTTAGGCGGTATGGCTGATAAGGCCAGTAGTACAGCCTGGATGTGGGCAGCATTTGCAGCAGCAACCTTAGTGACAGGCGGCTTCATGCTTAGAAAACAGGTGTAAGGGAGAGAAGGGCAATGAAGTGGAAAATCTATTTTACAGCAGTAGGCTTAGTTGCCCTTCTGCTCGCCATTTACAGCACGGATGTGTGGGCAAGCTGGATACAGCCCGAAACCGGGGAAAGCCAGAGAGGCGAGCTTTCTACAGCAAGCGAGGAGCTGACCCCGCCATCTGAACTCAAGCCATCAGATCTGCCGCTTGACGAAGAATTTACGGTACTCAGTGATAAAGAAATCTTGGAAAAATTCCAGGATGAGAGAAAGAAAGAGGAAGGCATCATCCCCTCCAATGTAAAAATCCCGTCCCTTGACGTCGATGCCCCGATTGAAAAAGTCGGCATCCTGGAAAACGGACAAATGGGTGTGCCTGACGGAACAGAGTCGGTCGGCTGGTTTGAACCAGGAACGAAGCCGGGACAAACAGGGAATTCCGTCTTCGCCGGCCACGTCGACAGTAAAACAGGGCCAGCCGTCTTCTTCTATCTCGATCAGCTGGAAAAAGGAGATGAAATCATCGTAACGGATGAGGAAGGAACAGAGCTGACCTATACCGTTAAGAGAATGGAAAGCTATTCGTATAACGATGCCCCGATTGACGAAGTTTTTGGACGGACCGACTCGAAGAACCTTAATCTGATTACATGCACAGGGACCTTTAACAGGGAAAAAGGAACCCACGAGGAACGATTGGTCGTCTATACAGAGCTTAAAGAAGAGCCTGAAGAAGAAGTGAAAGAAGGCTTTGATATAAAGCCCCCGACGAATGTAGAAGTCAACGGTTTATTCCTGACGTGGCATGCGGTGAGAGTGGAAGGAGTTGCCGGATACCGCGTCTATCAATCGAGTGATGGAGAGAACTTCGAGCATGCAGCAAGCATTTCCGCCCATGAACGGAAGTCCTTCACGGCTGATGAGGCAAAAGGACAATCGTATTATGTGACCACTGTCTACTTTGATGGAACCGAATCCGCACCTTCTGAAACAGTAAAATAATCAAAAAGACCGCTCACAAACGAGCGGTCTTTTTTTACGCAGGAGTCTTTAATAAAATTTATCAGAAGTTGAACAGATTCCTTTTCATTAACCCCTTAAAGCATCTGCTGATCGACAAGCTCACGATAACGGTAATTCTCGGCATACAGCCTTTCATGGCTGCCTATCCCGGTAATCATCCCATCCTCAAGCATCAGCAGCTGATCGGCATCCGCTACGGTCGACAGGCGGTGGGCGATTACTAGCGTTGTCCGTCCTTCCATCAATGCCCGCAAAGCTTCCTGCACGGCAGCTTCTGACTCTGAATCGAGGTTCGAAGTCGCTTCATCCAATAATAAAATCTCAGGATCGCGAAGCAGCGCGCGGGCAATCGCAATCCGCTGGCGCTGGCCGCCGGAGAGCTTAATGCCGCGCTCGCCGACCCAAGTATCGAGTCCGTCTTCAAGCTTCATGACAAAATCATAAGCATTCGCCTGCCGAAGAGCCGCCTCTACCCTCAGATCATCCACTTCTTCATTCAAACCGTAGCAGATGTTATCGCGTATCGTTCCTGACATCACGGGGCTGTCCTGGGATACATAGCCGATCGACCGCCGCCATTTGTGAAGGCCGACCGTCTCGAGCGTCTCACCGCCGATCGTTATTTCACCGTCCGTCGGCTGATAAAACCGCTCAATCAGCGAGAAGACCGTCGTTTTCCCAGCGCCGCTCGGTCCAACAAGCGCCACCGTCTCACCCGGAAGCACAGTAAAGCTCACCCCTTTTAAAATTACGCGCTCTGATCCCTTATAGCTGAACGACACGTCATGAAACCGTAACCCTTCATTGGCAAAATCTCCGCCAGCCGCCGATCGTTCTACAGACAGGCTGTGAATGTACTGGATCCGTTCCGTCGCTCCCATCGCTTTTTGAAAAGCGGTGAAGAACGTTGCCATCTGGCTAAACGGCACGATGATTTGGAAAACGTAAATAATCACGGCAACGAGCGAGCCGGCACTTAACGCCCCAGATGCCACGCGAACCCCGCCGTAGCCGATCAAAACAACGAGCACGACCATAATAATGGACGTCACAAAAGGGGAGATGATCGCCTGAATACGTGCTTCTCTTAATCCATATGTAAAAAGCTGTCCGATTCCGCGCGCACCCTTAGTTGTTTCGGCATCTTCCGCATTCGAAGATTTGACTAGTCGAATTTCGCTTAACACTCTGCCAAGATTCGCACTGAAATCAGCCATCTCATCCTGCAGGCGTTTCGACACGCGGTACATAATCCGCCCAAGAGGCATTAAAACGAACAGAGCGACAGGCACACTAGAAAGCATAATCAGTGTCATCCGCCAGTCAATCGTCAGTAGAATCACAACAGCCCCGATAATCGTAATCACACCCGTTACAAATGAAACGAGGTGGTTCGTGATTAAGTTTTTCACAGTGGTCGTATCCTGCGTAATCCGGCTCATCGTCTCCCCGGATTCATGGTCGTCAAAATAGCCAACCGGCAGTCTTAAGATATGGGCCCATAAGCTGCGTCGGATATAGGATACGATATGCTCGCCGATGTACGCCAGGATATAGTAGGAAAACCCGCCCGATACGGTCTGAATCACAAATGTAACTGCCAAAAAGACGATCAGCCCGGTACTGATTCCTCCGCCCGCCAGCTGATCGACAAGATCGCGGGTAAACAATGGAACAACTAAGCTGGCTGCTGTTTCAAGCAGGCTCAATACAAGCGCAACGGCAACGAGCCATTTCGCCGGCAGCCCGGCTCGAATATAGGAAAAGAAATCTTTCACCGTGCGCTGCTTATCCTTCATTTCCTAAAGCCGCCTGTTCATTGCCTTTTATTAAATCCCACGCCGTCACGATTCCAATCGGAGGGCTTTGCGGACGTCCGTCTTCATTGACGACAATCGACTTAAGCTTGCGGCCTTCCTGGTGGCTGCGCTCAAACAGATTCTCGACATCAAACACTGTCGCCGTCTCCGGTAAGAACTTGATCTCATATACGTCTTCACCTTCTAAAACATCACCGACCGTCACGCCTTCCACAGATACCTGGCCGGCATTATCCAGACGGCAGCTGATATACCGCACAATCCCCGTATCCGTCAGCAGTCCGAGAAACTTCCCATTTGTACGATCATAAATAGGAAACTGCGAAACCCCACGCTCACGGAACTCAGCCATCACCTCAAGCAGCCCGGAGTCATAATAGAAGAACATCACCGGAGTTGTAGCAATATCAAGGGCTAGGGGAGGTTGGTCAAACGTTTGTTTAATACGCTCAATCTCCTCAACGACCTCCTCATGCGGGTACGCGATGTAGAAATCCTCACGCACCTTCTCATGAATGATCGCATTACGCAGCTTCGCATACTGCTTCAGCCGGTCGATATGCTCCTTAATCACACTATGATCCTGCGAACGGTTTAACAGCTCTACGAAGTTATCGTTTTTTGGATAATTATTTAATTCCTTTAAGTGTTGATGAATCTGGTTAAAAGCCAGTTCAAAGCGTTCCACTAACTCATTCATCTTCCCATTCACCGCCTTCACTATGTACTTCATAGTATACCGAATCCTGCCAGTTTTCACACATTGAAGCAACTCTTAAGGAGTACTCTTTATGTTATGCGTAAGAGGGTAATTTTTACATTTTAAAATTGTTGAAGCAGAAAACAAAAAAATGAAGCCGGATTCCGAGTTTAGTGATTGTTTAATCAGCAAATTATTAACCTCCATTCTGATAAAGCACACCAGAAGGCTGCACACTAAGGAGCCCTTCATTATATAATTCTAACAATTGGTGATAAAAAGGAAAATTGTAGTTGCCTCTTGCCATAAGGGAGTGATAGTTTTATTTATAATCATACTCGGGGCAGGTGTTGTAAATGAACGAGCAGTACCAATGTCATTTTTGTGGAATAACATATGATGTCACAGCACACATCTGGAAGTGCACGTGTGGCGGCGTACTAAACCTTGTAAAAGAAAAGGTTTCTTTTGCTAGGACTGAAATTCGCGAGAGTACGCCTTCTATGTGCCGGTATATGGAGGCCATGCCCGTTCAATCGGACACCTTGAAAGAGATCACGATGGGAGAAGGCGGCACACCTTTAATTCCTCTAGATCCTCAAAACCCAAATGTTCAGGTGAAAGTTGATTATATGATGCCCACTTTATCCTTTAAAGACCGCGGGGCAGCTGTGTTGATAGCCAAAGCCAAGGAGTGGGGAGTGAAAAATGTTATCGCCGACAGCAGCGGGAATGCCGGGACATCCATTGCCGCTTATGCAAAGCGGGCGAATATAGCTTGCGAAATTTTTCTTGGAAAAGGGACGTCCCCTAAGAAAATCGCTCAGGTGAAAGCTCATGGCGCGAATGTCCGGGAAGTGGACGGCTCACGAGAAGATGTGGCAGAAGCGGCACAAAGGGCAGTTTTGGAGGAAGGGAAATTTTATGCCAGCCATGTGTATAATCCCTTTTTCTATGAAGGCACAAAAACATACGCTTACGAAATTTGGGAGCAGCTGAATGATGCACCGGATACCCTCATCCTTCCTGTTGGAAACGGTACTTTGCTGCTTGGCGCTTACTTTGGATTTAAAGAGCTGCTGGACAACAGGCTGATCCACAAAATGCCGAACTTTGTCGCGATCCAAGCAGAAAATTGTGCACCGCTGGCCCAGGCCTTCAAAAGCCAAAAGAAGCGGGCAGAACCCGTCCAAAACCTGGGCACACTGGCGGAAGGAATAGCGATTGCCAAGCCGGCAAGAGGCGCTCAAATCTTAGAGGTAATCCATGAGACAAACGGGGAGATCATTACAGCAAATGAGCAGGAGATCGACAAGGCGCGTGCAGCATTAGCAGACAAAGGCTTTTATGTAGAGCCGACAACAGCGGCTAACTATGCAGGCTATTTAAAATATAATCGCTCATCTGAGGAAAAAGTGATGATTCCATTATGCGGAGCCGGGATAAAGGTGTAAGAGGAGAGAGCAATATGAAAATCAAGCCAAAAGAGTATAAAGTACGTCACTTATCTTATATTCTCCGATCCGCAGAAGAAGCAGATGCAAAAAGCATTTCCGAGATAAGACTGCTAATCGACGGGGAAACCGAAAATTTAGACAGAGAAAAAGGAGAAGCTTACATAGACGAACAAGGATTTAAAGAAATCATCAGACGTGATACAGAGACAATAAACCATTTATTTTTAGCAGCAGAAGTTGATGGAAGAATTGCTGGCTTTGCAAGGTGTGAAGGTAATCACTTGAGAAGAACCGCACATAAAGTAGAGTTTGGGGTTGGCGTGTTGAAGGATTTCTGGGGATACGGAATAGGAAAGAACTTGTTAAAAGAAGCGATCAGCTGGGCTGACTCCGCTAATATAAAGAAGATAACATTGAGTGTGCTTGAAACGAATGAAAAAGCGGTACAGCTTTATAAAAGTCTTGGGTTTGAAGTGGAAGGAACGTTAAAAAAGGACAAACAGCTGTCTGACGGAAAATACTACGATACAATATTAATGGCCAGGTTCACCCCTGGATTCAACTAGCTTAGAGGCTGTTCTAATGAGGTATAAGGAGGATTCACATGAACGCACCCTTTCCATTTATTAAATCCGTGCCTTCAGAGTGGGTAGACTATAACGGCCACATGAATGACGCCGAATACAACCGTGCCTTTAGCCAGGCGACCGATGCTTTTATTGATTACATCGGACTTCATGAAGAAGCGCGCACTGCGTGGAAGTATACAGTCTTTACTTTAGAGACTCATACTTGCTACCTGCAGGAAATGAAAGAAGGAGCTCAGTTCGAAATCGTCCCGCAGATCCTTGATTACGATGCGAAGCGCATGCATCTCTTTCTATCTATGAAAAATCAAGCAGGTGAAGTCGTCGCTACATTAGAAGAAATGCTGATGGGCATTGATCAAAACGAGGGACGCGGTGCACCATTTCCTGAACTTGTCGCCGCTGCCATTGCTGAAATCTATCAAAACGACAGCGCTTACGAAGCACCAGACCAGGCAGGCCGGACAATCGGAATACGAAGGAAATAACGAAGAAAAGGGCAAGCAGCTTTAGCTGCTTGTCCTTTTTTTGTATTGGAAACAATTACGCGGCACCAGTCATACCTTATTCTAATGGAACAATTTAAGTAACGGTGGTGAAGGAAATGAAAAGATTCTTAGGTTATTTATTTATGACTATTTTCATAAGTGCTTTAGTCTTCTACGGATATAAAATCCCCCTGGACATAAAAGAAAACATGAGCTTTGAAGCTCCGATCCATGTTTTTACTATCTTAACTGCAATTTTCCCTGTAATTATTGGAGTCCTGATGCGTCTGCCGAAATTAATTATAGAAATAAGAGGAACGACGAGGTTGGGCTTCGATTGGATCAAGCTTCTAGCTATTGGAGGACCAGCACTCTACATCTCTCAGATGCTGATTCTTTATTTCTATACTCCTTTTGGCCACATCCTTCCATTTGGAGGGACGCTGGTGAATACGGATACACCGATAGCAGCGGTTGCAGGTGTTGTTTTTGGCTATGTTTTACTAGATAGTTTGAAAATGAGACGGAAAAAGAGAACAGTGATTCGTTAAGGGATAATATCCAGCGCAGGTAACGGTAGCCGAATAGGTGAAAAACGAAAAATCAATAAGAGTCACCGTCCTGAACTTTAACAGCAGAAATTCAGGACTTTTTTAATTGTTGGATACTGCCCTTTTCTCTTCCGTTACTGGAGCCTTCGATGAATTCAGAAGCACAATCCCGGCAACGATCAACGCGATCCCAGAGAATTTCAGCAGGTCCATCGCTTCTCCCCAAAAGAAAATCCCAATCATAACACTAAGCGCTGCACCAGCACCAGACCAAATCGCATACGCCAGACTTAACGGGATTATCCTTAATGCCAGCGACAGCAGATAAAAGGAGAAGAGATAACCGGCCACGACTCCAATCGACGGCAGCAAAACACTGAAGCCGTCAGACACCTTCAGCATCGCCGTGGCAAATACTTCAGCCGTAATGGCAATCGCTAATATCATAAATCGATTCATAAAAATCATCCTCCCATCTAATGGCCGCCGGATACATTCAGCAAAATCACGCCCATAATAATCACAGCCAGACCGAGTGCTTTTTGAACGTTCATTTTTTCTTTAAATATCCAAATCCCAATAGCTGCCGTCAGTGCCGTCCCAAGCCCGGCCCATAACGCGTACACTGTTCCAAGCGCCAGGGTCTTTAAAGACAGCGATAATAAATAAAACGCAGCCCCGTAGCCGGCGACTACTCCAAGGGTGGCCGGCAGTTTACGAAAACCATCTGACAGCTTTAACATCGTACTGCCAAAAACTTCGCCGAGAACGGCAAACAAAAGAAATACAAAAGCCATATTTTTCACCTCTTTGTGGTTAGAAGCTGGTTATACAAAAAAATTGTATTGGGCTGTTTCCCGGAAAAGATATTGTTTATGCAGGAGAATTTAGAAGAGGACTTAGGGACTAGCTTAATTTAAAAGTTAAACAGCAGCAAAAATAGATTTGGAAAGAATTCAATAATAAAAAGCGAGCTCTGATCATCTGCTGAGCTCGCTTTTTCTAAAGGTAATGGACAGGGTGATTAAAGCAGTGAACATGGTTCACCCGCAATAAAAAGGCGTTGCCCTCAACTAAAGGGCAACGCCTTAATTATTTAAACAATAGAGATGTGAGTATATCAAAATAAGGTTACTGTACCGCATCAGCTGCAGGCTGCAATTGGATCACGATATTTATCCTTCTGAGTCAACTTCTTGTTTCAGTTGATTTAAACTATCTGAAGTCGACTGCACCCATTCCTTCATTTTCTCTACATCAGGTTCATCCTTTTTAGCTTCATCAATTAGGGGATAAAGGCTTTCCTCCGTTTCCGTATATCGATCAGGATACTGTTCTTCCACATCTTTTTCAATTTGGTCCCAACCTTCCTCAAGGGCTTCTCCCTGTTCATTGATTGTGTTGACGTCAGCGTCCTCTTCTAAGTTGGTCCCCAATTCCTCAACGGATTGAATGACCGAATCCACTCCGGCGCTTAGTTCATTACCTTCTCCTTCATCAGCATTTTCTTCCGTATTCTCACCAGCATTCTCCTCTGCAGGTTCATCTGCTGACTCTTCTGGTGTTTCGTCAGTCCCACAGGAACCTAATATCAGCCCAAGAACTAAGATTAAGGTGAGGGAATAAAATTTTTTCATTTAAATTCCTCCTTTAAACTAGAATTCACTGTGATGATTCCCATTATCATCCAGATGAAAACGAGGTCAATGGTACTAATCACTAAATGAACAAACAAATAGATCATGATTTAACAGAGCAAGGAATTAAGGTCCATTAAGTTAAGGAGTTATTAATTTTTCCAAATGATATATTGTTAGTAATATAAAAGCAAGAGCATGCTGAAGAGTGAGGAGACAGCGATATAAACAGGGGAAATACAGCTCCATTACTTGATGGGGGAGGATAGCTTTGGAACCGATCATTAATTATTTAATGACATGAATGCAGGCTTTTTTCATACAATATATTTGGGGTGAAAATATGCCAAGAGTAAAGTATACAGATTCAGACGTTGCCTTAATGGCCAGGATGATGAGAGCGGAAGCTGAAGGTGAAGGAAAACAAGGAATGTTGTATGTCGGAAATGTCATTGTTAATCGGGCGAAAGCGGATTGTTTAGACTTTAGAGATGTAAGAACCATTCCACAAGTCATTTTTCAAGTGCAGGGAAACAATTATTCCTTTGAAGCTGTTCAAAAGGGGAATGTTTTTTACAACAGGGCGAGATCTGTAGAGAAAAGATTAGCAAGACAAAATTTGGAGTATTGGAGAGAACACCCAGCGAAATATGCTCTTTGGTATTTCAATCCATATGCTCCATGTCCTCCAACATGGTACGGTCAGCCTTTTTCCGGTCAGTTTAAAAATCATTGTTATTATGAACCAGCAGCTGGAACATGTGCAAGTGTTTATATAGGAGGTTAATCTTACTCTTTGGCGTTTTTTTCGTTAAATCAACATCGCGGTTTTTAGGGCAAATCCGTAATAAAGGGTTTGTCTTTTTTGTTTTTAAATGGGCCATAAAGAAATGGGGAAGACTTAAATCCAGCTCTTTCTGGATTTTATAGGCTTAAAGTTCGTACGATTTATTTATGCAGTTTGAATCTTAACTTATGATGCAAAACAGTATATGATGAAAATAGAAAGAAGAGGCATAATAAAGAAGGAATTTGGCTCTTTTCTGAACACTGAACAGATTAATAAAAAAGATATAAATAAAAGAAAGGGGACGACTTTATGAGAGCAGTACAAGTAACAGGATATGGGGATGTTGATAAGTTAGAACTAGTGGAAACACCAATACCTGAACCTAAAGAAAAGGAAGTACTCGTAAAGGTCAAGGCTTGTGCAATTAATAATACGGAAATCTGGATGAGAGAAGGGGCCTACGGTACCGGCTCTAAATCAGGGTGGCGGCCAGAAGGAGTCCAGTTTCCACGTACACCTGGGTCGGACATAACAGGGGAAATAGTAAAAGTTGGAGATCAAGTAGAGGAATCTATGATGGGGAAAGATGTTGTTTTATTCCCTTTTACGTCTATTGGAAAAGAAGGATTCGAACATATTTCTGAGGATATGTCTTTTATAGGCTCAGAATACGACGGGGGCTATGCTGAATATGTGGTCTGGCCTGCTGATCTTTGTTTTGATATGCCCCTCGCCAGTTATTCAGAAAGTGCGGTTTTCTCAGTAAGCGGGTTAACGGCTTGGCATATGGTCAAACAAATTCAAGTGCAGCCTGGAGAGACGGTTATAGTAACAGGAGCAAATGGGGGAGTTGGATCTTTAAATGTTCAAATTGCTTCTAAGGTCTTTGGGGCTAAGGTTATTGCGGTTATCGGCGACTTAAATGGTGAGGAAAAAATGAAAGAATTAGGAGCTGCCCATGTACTATCCTATAAATCCGACAGCCTTGCAGAAGAAATTTTAGAAATGAATGGTGGACCAGTCGATTCTGTGCTGGATGTTGTAGGAGATGCTTTGTTCGCGACATCTCTTCAGGTTCTGAAGAAAGGCGGCAAGTTCTGTATTTCAGGATCTGCTGGCGGCCAGAAGACAAATCTTGATTTTAGAACGTTGTATTTAAAACATATTACCATGTATGGATCTGTGTTAGGCACGAGGGCAGAGTTTAAAGATATGCTTAAAGCGATTTCTGAAGGGAAAATAAAGCCAGTCATTGATAAGACTTTTCCTTTAGAAAAAGCAAAAGAAGCTCAAGTTTATTTTAAAAATAAAGGAAAGCTGGGTAAAATTTTATTACTTCCTGAAGAATGATTCAATAAGTTTAAAGGTAAAAGAGGCAGACACTCAAAAGGTGGCTCGGATTTCTGAAAAAGAAAACGAACTACATAAATGTTTCGTTTCAGAAATTGAATGCCTTTAAAGGTGTGTTTCAAGCATCAGTTGACCTTTCACTTGGTTCCTTGCATTTTTAAGAGCTTAACCCCGGGAAGAAGCCAATAGAACAAGAGAGAAAAACAAGCTGAGCATTTCTCAAAAATGAGGAATGCTTTTTATTTTTCTCTTCAACGAATTAATTCTTTATCAATAAATATATTTATTAAAACAACAATTATTTATTGTTAAGCGATAAATAATGTCATATAATCATAATGAACAATAACTAAGTGAGGTGCTTTTTTATGAAACGGGAAACTCTCTTCTTAAAGATCGTAGTGTTTCTTATGGCAATCCCCGTTCTTGCTTTGTGTATATTTTTGTTACCTGGGATCGCTGAATTTTTTGCAGAATTAAATCCAAGTTTAGATTTTTTGCAATATCCCTTTTTAATCGGGTTGTATGTAACAGCGATCGTATTTTTCGCTGCCTTGAACCAGACCTTTAAACTTTTAAGCTATATTGACAAGAATGAAGCTTTCTCGGAATTATCGGTAAGAGCTTTGAAGAATATCAAATACTGTGCCATCATCATTAGTGCCTTATATGTTGTATTTATGCCCCTCTTATATCTCATGGCAGAGGTAGACGATGCCCCAGGTATTATCTTAATCGGAATGGTCATTATTTTTGGCTGTCTGGTGGTTACAGTCTTTGCGGCGGTTCTTCAAAAGCTGTTAAAGAGTGCCATAGATATAAAATCGGAAAATGATTTAACGGTCTGAGGTGAATAACATGGCGATTATAATCAATATTGATGTAATGCTGGCTAAAAGGAAAATGAGCGTGACAGAGCTTTCGGAGAGGGTCGGAATAACGATGGCTAATCTTTCTATACTGAAAAATGGAAAGGCGAAAGCGATTCGTTTTTCAACCTTAGAAGCGATTTGCAAGGCATTAGAATGCCAGCCTGGGGATATTTTGGAGTACAAACACGAGGAAGACTCTCGTGAATAATCCTAAATAGGAGGTGTTCGAATGCCTTCTTTACATAACAGCACGACTTCCATATATTCTGATAAAAACTTTGGAGGCACCAATCATGAATGCACTAAAACAACTCGTTCATTTTGGCTGGGAGCAGGCCTTATCCTGTTTGTTTCCTGTCGTTATTTTTGCCTCCCTGGCGTTGACACAAATCATACCTCTTCCCATCCTGCCACGGTATGACTGGCTGCTCATCATTTTCCTTCTGATGCAGTGGTGGATGGTACGTGCGGGACTTGAAACCCTGGATGAACTGAAGGTGATTACATTGTTTCACTTGATTGGACTTGCTCTTGAGATTTACAAGGTGCATATGGGCTCCTGGTCGTATCCGGAAGAAGGATATTCAAAAATTTTCGGAGTCCCTTTATATAGTGGATTCATGTACGCAAGTGTAGCGAGTTATCTTTGCCAGGCGTGGAGGAGATTGAAGGTTGAACTGATGAAGTGGCCGCCATTTTGGGTAGTGGTGCCGCTTGCAGCCGCCATTTATCTGAACTTTTTCACCCACCATTTTTGGGTGGATGTGCGATGGTGGTTATCTGGACTTGTCATTATTGTGTTTTGGCCATCATGGGTTAAGTACGAGGTGAAAGGCACCCATTACCGTATGCCACTCGCGCTTTCTTTTGTCCTCATCGGATTTTTTATATGGATTGCTGAAAATATCGCCACCTTCTTTGGAGCCTGGGAATATCCAAACCAAGCCGATGCCTGGAGTCTTGTTCATCTAGGAAAAGTGAGTTCATGGCTCTTATTAGTGATTGTCAGCTTTCTTATAGTGGCGACGCTAAAGCAGGTTAAGGGAGAACGTTCAACCAGGGGAAGTGTGGCCGTCAAATATTATAACGGTTAAAGCACGTTCAAAAACGAACGTGCTTTTTGTTTTTGAAGATTGTGCTTTTCCCCCCTTTTTGAAATAATTGGGGCAGTTTAAAGTCTTATTAAGGGTTAGAGGGAGAGAAATTTTATGTTTTCTAATGAAGAAAGAGATGCGATGTACAAAGTTATTTATAATAGGAGAGATATACGAAGTTTTTTACCAACTCCTATTCCTGAAACCACCATTAAAAAAATACTAAATGCAGCTCATCATGCCCCCTCCGTAGGATTTATGCAGCCTTGGAATTTTATTTTAATTTCATCTGGCGAAATGAAAGAAAAATTAGCTTGGGCAGCAGAAAAAGAAAGGCGGGCATTGGCTATTCATTATGAAGATGAAAAAGAAACAAAATTCCTCAGTCTAAAAGTTGAAGGACTCAAGGAAGCGCCGATAACTATTTGTGTTACATGTGATCCCACACGAGGAGGTTCCCATGTATTAGGACGAAATTCCATACCTGAAACAGATATGTTATCGACAGCCTGTGCTATCCAAAATATGTGGTTAGCCGCTTGTGCTGAAGGACTTGCAATGGGATGGGTGAGCTTTTATAAAAAGAATGATGTTCGAGATATTCTCGAAATCCCGCCACATATTGACCCTATTGCTCTAATATCTATTGGATACACGGATGATTATCCTAAAAAGCCTATCTTAGAATCAGCCAATTGGGAAAAAAGGCGATCTTTAGAAAACCTTATCTTCGAAAATAAATGGGGAAAGAATAATCACTAATAGAAAATTTACAAGATCTTGGCAGCGAATGTTCAAGAGTAAGTCGCGATGCTGGAATAAGAATTGTGCTCTTAATCAGGCATTTAATGGAACAGTGTTAGTGGTGATAGTATTTTCACCTCAATAAAATGTTGAATAAATTGATATTAAAGGGGAGAGAGCTTGAATGGAAGTATATCAAGCTGCGATTGAAGATTTAGAAGGAGTATCAAATTTATTTAATTTGTATCGTGTCTTTTATCAGCAACCATCAGATATAGAAGGTGCTAAGACTTACATAAAAAATCGTATGGATAACAAGGATTCTGTAATTTTTGTTGTTAAAGAAAAAAATAAGTACCTGGGATTTACTCAACTATATCCTGTATTTTCATCAATATCTATGAAAAGAGCATGGATATTAAATGACTTGTATGTAGATTCAGAAGCCAGAAAACAAGGAATAGGAGAACTGCTCCTACATAAAGCAAAAGATTACGCAATTGAAACAGGAGCAAACAGTATTAGTCTGAGTACATCGCCGGATAATGATTCGGCTCAAAGACTTTATGAAAAAAATGGATACATACGTGATTCACAATTTTATTATTATGAATTAAGTTTGACTTAAAAGGCGCAATTCCAAACGGGGATTCACACCTTTTCTGTAAGGAGATAGGTTGAGGATTTACTATCGTTTTGAAATAATTGGAATTAAGGAATCGGGCAGGTTAGAAATTCAAAGGGAGAGATTAGCTTGAGTTTAAAAGCTGGGGATATCATTAGTTTTGAACGCACATTCACAAAAGAAGATGTTGAAATGTTTACAAAAGTATCCTTGGATGAGGGAGATCACCATATGACCCCTGATGAACAGGGGAGGCTTGTCATTCAAGGGCTGCTGACGGCTACGCTGCCAACAAAAATTGGCGGAGAGAATAATGTCCTGGCTCGCACGATGAATTTTGAGTTTTTGAGACCCGTTTTTACAGAAGATACCATCAAATGTGATGTAACGGTAGAGACGTATGAAAAGCTGGAGAATAATAGAATATCTTTTGGAGCTTCATTCCTTTGCGCTAATCAAGAGGGAAAACCAGTATTGAAAGGAAGCTTTGCGGGAGTCATATTATAAAATGATTTCCGCTTGAAGATGATCTCTGTCATTCAGGGATCATCTTTTTTAAGATCCACTGCCCTCTGTAATTATATTAATATCACGCCCTGGCCACAAAAATTACCATTGATGTTTTTTTATTGCAAGTACAACAAAAATTAAGTTAAAATGAATATGCGCTACTTTTTGTTGCATTTGCAATAAAAATACAGACTAAGGAGTTCATTATGAAGGAAATACTTCGTGAAATTGGAATGATAGCCAGGGCATTAGATTCTATTAGTAATCTAGAGTTCAAAGAATATGACCTTACCCGCGGTCAGTATTTGTATCTTGTACGAATTTGTGAAAAACCAGGAATCATTCAAGAAAAGGTAGCTGAGATGATAAAAGTAGATCGAACAACAGCAGCTCGCGCTATAAAAAAACTTGAAATGAATGGCTTTATTGAGAAGAAAGAGGACGAACATAACAAAAAAATAAAAAGGCTCTTTCCAACAGAGAAAGGGAAAAAGGTTTTTCCTTTTATTAAAAGAGAAAATGATCATTCCAATGCTGTTGCCTTAGAGGGTTTATCCGAAGGAGAAATAGAAACTATTTTCGATCTTCTTCAAAAAGTCAGAAATAATATAGAAAAAGACTGGGAATTTGTGAAAAAAGGAAACAAGAGAATTTATTGAGAAGGAGCGGCCTATTTAAATGACTATACATATAAAAAAGTGTACTCTTGAAGATTTACACACTCTTCAAGAAATGAGTTATGAAACATTTAAAGAGACATTTAAGCATCAGAATACAGCAGAAAATATGATCGCCTATCTGGAAAAGTCATTTAACTTACATCAAGTAGAAAAAGAATTATCCACCCATTCATCGCAATTCTTTTTTGTTTATTTTAATCATGAAGCCGCTGGATATTTAAAGGTTAATACTGATGATGCCCAGACTGAAAAAATGGGTGATGAAGCACTCGAGATCGAGAGGATTTATATAATAAACAAATTTCAAAAACATGGACTGGGTAAATATCTGCTGAATAAAGCTATGGAAATTGCGGCGGAACGTAATAAAAAGAAAGTCTGGCTGGGCGTATGGGAAGAAAATGAGAATGCTATTGCTTTTTACAAGAAAATGGGGTTTGTTCAAACAGGAAAGCACTCTTTTTATATGGGGGACGAAGAACAAACGGACTTAATAATGACCAAAACACTTATATAATTTCTCAAAAAAGGTGGATGAGTGATGTATATCCCGAAGTATTTTAAAATGAATGAGGAAGAAGTCTATGATTTTATCGAAACCTATGGATTTGCGACTTTATTCTCACAGCATAATGGAGAACCGTGCGCGACACATCTTCCCCTGATGGTAAACAAACCTGAAAATGCTTTATATGGTCATTTTGCGCGTCCTAACGAACAATGGAAGGATGCTGAAAACGGGCAGGTGCTTGCAGTTTTTCAAGGTCCCCACTGTTATATTTCACCTTCTTGGTATGAAACTACTAAAGCCGTACCTACTTGGAATTATGTGTCTGTTCATTTATATGGAAAGATGGAGATTGTCGAAGATAGAAAAGTAATATTCGATTCTTTACATGACTTGGTAACTAAATATGAAAGCTCTGATAGTACATACAATTTAAATGATGTTGAACCCAGCTTTATGGAAGGAATGAGTAAAGGAATTGTAGCGTTCAGAATAAAAATCACAAAAATTGAAGCAAAAGCTAAATTAAGTAAAATCATCCTGTGGAACGACAAGATTTAATTATTAAGAATCTGGAAAACACTTCACAACAGGATAATATACAAATAGCCTCTCTTATGAAGAAAAACCTGCAAAAACGCAAATAAAAGTCATTCCTGATTAAACTAACTGGGGCGATTGCAGCATAAAGGGTCGCCCTTATTACATAAAAATGGACAGGATGATCTATCAGAAGGGGGATTAATATCAAATAAAAAACACGGGGGTCCACTTAATCCCCCCGTGTTACAAATCTTCTATTTCTCTAACGCTAATTTCAACCCTTTTTGGTAATATTGTGTCATGATTTCTTCAGGAACCATGCTTCCTCCAGTACCCCAAACAATATGTGTACCCTTGCTCATCTTTTCCGTTAAACGATGCTTCTGTAAATAATCGGTGCCCTCATTACATAATTTACTTGGTCCGATCATGCCTGCTAGTGCAGAAGGTTCTAAATGGATCCCCTCTGTATCCACTAGTTCTTTTAGCAACTTATACAACTGTTCATCGCTGACTGTATAATTACCGCTTAAAAAAGGTTCGATAATTTTACCTACAAAGCCGGATGGCCTTCCTACAGCAAGTCCATCCGCCTCTGTTCTATTATCGATACCAACATCTTGTACAGAAACCTTATCATGAAGTCCGGTCATTAAACCGAGTAACATACATGGTGAGTGGGTAGGCTCTGCAAAGAAACAATGAACATGGTCTTGATACAATAATTTCAAACCAAAAGCTACGCCTCCAGGACCACCGCCTACTCCACATGGAAGATAAACAAACAAAGGATGGTCTTCATCGATTGTTATCTCCAACTCTTCTAATTGTTTCTTCAATCGAGAGGCAGCCACGGCATATCCTAAAAATAGGTCGTGAGAATTCTCATCATCTATAAAATAACATGTCGGGTCACTAGCGGCTTGAATTCGGCCTTCCTCTACTGCTTTACTATAATCATCCTCATATTCAATAACTTTGACATTTTTGCTTCTAAGCAAGTCTTTTTTCCACTGCTTTGCATCAGCTGACATATGAACAGACACCTGAAAACCTAACCTTGCACTGATAATGCCAATACTAAGTCCTAAATTCCCAGTCGAGCCTACTGCGATTGAATATTGTGAAAAGAAAGTTCGAAACCTATCACTATCTAAAATTGAATAATCATCTTGAACTGTTAACAATTGATGGTGAAAAGCTAATTCTTCTGCATGTTTGAGAATTTCATAAATCCCGCCTCTTGCTTTAATAGATCCTGAAATAGGAAGGTGACTATCACATTTTAGTAATAATTCCCCTGATATAGGTTGTTGATCATTCAGTTCTAAGGACTGCTTCATGGAAGGAACCCTCACCAAAGGAGATTCTATGATACCATTCATTTCTTTTGTTTCAGGGAAAACCTTGGCGATATATGGAGCAAACCGTTTCAATCTTTCTTCTGCATCCCTTACATCCTCTTGAGTAAGGGGAGATTTGGTAATTCCCGTTTGAAACCTTTCGATATGAGGATTGATCCAAAATACTTCCTCCATCGAAATGAGCTTGTTTAGTAAAGGATACTGGTCTTTCCATGTTTGTATATCTTTGCTCTCCATCTCCTTCATTTATCTGAGCCTCCTAAAGCGCTGAAGAAGCTATTAGCTTCTGGCAGATTGTTCAACTATTTGGCGGAAATAGAAAAATAAAAAAACCTTAGAGGAGCGTGTTTACCTTTTCATATTTCCTTGTTCATCTAAGGAAGAGAAACCCTTGCCTATCCCTTTCAAAATCGTCTCTGTTTAAAAATATAGGATGGAATTCCGATATTTATATTAAAAGTCCAACATTAAGGTTACGCTGGGACTCATAGTGTTTGCGATAAATTCCTTATATATAATCCTACCATAATATTAACTTCTAAAAATGATCAGCTATGCCACGCTCCTCTTCTTTCTGCTTTTCTGATCAGAATCTGTTAAAACAATGGGCACCATTAATCATTTCCCTTTTGATATCCACATATTGTAAAAGAGAAGGCGGGTGTTGATAATGAGGGAACAAGAGGAATTTTCTTTGCAATATCCAGATGATATGCTCTCGATCATACGGTATGGGCTGGATGAGACGTCCTCTCCTAAACGGGTAATCATTATTGGAGGGGGGATGGCCGGCCTTACAGCTGCCTCCCTTCTTAAACAAGCCGGTCACCAGGTTATTATTTTGGAAGGAAACAATCGGATTGGCGGAAGAGTTTATACAATTAGAGAGCCATTCAGTCCAGGAAATTATTTAGATATGGGGGCTATGAGAATTCCGGATAATCACTCGTTAGTGATGGAATATATCAATAGGTTTCAGCTTCCGGTCCACACGTTTAATAATTCTTCTCCTGAGGATTTGATTTTCGTTAATAACGTTTTAACGACAAGAAAGGAATATGAAGAAAATCCTGATATCTTAAATTTTCCGGTAGATGAGGATGAGAAAGGGAAGACGGCCCTTGAACTGCTTATAGAAGCCACTCAGCCTTTTCTCGATCTCTACGAAAAAAGTTCGCCTGAAGAACGGGAGCAATTAGAAGATGAATACGGCAAATACTCGATTGGAGATTTTCTGCATTATAACCCTCTTGGGAAGCCCCTTTCCCTTAGTGCGATCAGAAGCATTGGCGTGATGTTAGGCCTGGAAGGATTCCCGAACTTTTCTTTTGTCGATATCTTAACGGATATTATTTATCCGATCTTTAGTAAAACAGTGAAATTTTTAGAGATAGAGGGTGGGAATGATTACCTGCCGAGGGCTTTCTTGCAGCAGCTTTATGCAAATATTTATTTAAATCAGAAGGTGGAACGGATTTACCAGACACAGGAAGGGGTGCGAATCCAGACGAGAAATCCTCAAAATAAGAAAGTGAATTATTTTTATGGGGATTATGCGATTGTAACAGTTCCATTCTCCGTCTTTCAATTCATCGATGTCGTGCCCTATGATTCAATTCCCTTTAAGAAATGGCAGATCATCCGCGAATTAACCAATGTGCCCGCTGCTAAAATTGGCATTGAATTCAAAAGCCGGTTCTGGGAAAGAAACCAAGTAGGAAATGCGGTATCTGATCGGACCACCCAATTTTCATACGTGCCTAGTCATGGAATCGGTGCTAAAGGACCTGCGGTTATGCTGGCCAGCTATGGCTGGGGGGAGGATGCTCTTTTATGGGCGAGCGCACCTCCTGAAGTCATGATTCGAGAAGTATTAAAAGACTTGTCGAAAATTTATGGAGATATCGTGTATAAGGAATATATACAGACTGTGGCCTTTAATTGGACTCTCAACCCTTTTTCAGCCGGGTGCTTTACTCTCTTTACACCTGGCCAGGGCAAGGAGTTTTCTGAAATCATACGGCGTCCTGAAGGGAGACTCCATTTTGCCGGAGAGCATACCTCTTCCTTTCATGGCTGGATTGAAGGAGCAATTGAATCAGGAATACGCACTGCTTATGAGGTCAACTCCCGGGATTCATAAGGAGGAGAAGAGCGTATTAGAAATATAACTATGAGCGAAGGAGAACTGGCAATTTATAAGGGTTCTATCTTGTTGTAAGAATGAGACAGAAACTCTCTGTTCGTTTCTGCCCCTTATTTGGCTTCCTCTCTTTTGATGAGGGACTTTAGTTTCATTCCCTTGATATGGCGGATTTATGTTTCATCGATTGTGGTATGTATAATTATGTAAGATATATTTCCAAAGGAGGTAGTGAAGATGGACGAAGCAAAAGTCGAAGAGCCAAAAAGCACAATGCCTCGAATTGGGGATCAAGCACCGGACTTTGAAGCACCCACCAGCCAAGGGAATATCAGGCTGCGTGATTATCAAGGGAAATGGATCGTCTTATTTTCGCATCCATCGGATTTTACACCCGTTTGTACGACAGAGTTTGTCGGGTTTCAAGAAATCTATCCGGAATTGAAAAAGCTGAACACAGAACTCCTCGGATTAAGTGTAGACAGCGTACCTTCTCACATCGCCTGGATCCGCAGCATTGAAGAGAACTTCAATACATCGATTGAATTCCCAGTTATTGCTGATCTGGATAAAGCGGTCGCCATGAAATATGGAATGATCATGCCAGGCGAAAGTCAGGTGGAGACAAGCCGCGCGGTTTTTGTGATCGATGACAAGAAAAAAATCCGGTCCATCATCTATTATCCACTGACAACCGGAAGAAATATGGATGAAATCTTAAGACTGGTGAAAGCACTGCAAACAACAGATGAACATGGAGTCGCAACTCCTGCAAACTGGCAGGAAGGAGATCAAGCTGTTCTTTCCCCGCCGAAGTCACAGGAGGAAGCGGCACAGAGGGCACAGGAAGAAGGCATCGAGTACATTGACTGGTACATTTCAAAAAAAGATATTTAAAGATGAGCAAGACTATCTTTAATAGGATAGTCTTGTTTTATGTTCGATGGAGAACAAATGGAGGAGTCGGGAGTTTTGAAGCGCCACCTTGATCATCATTAAACGTATGAAGATTCAATTTCAAAAATAGTACCTTGGTTAAAATCAGTCACTTTCATAGAGCCATATACCCCTAAATATAGTCGGGTTTGGTCTAGGTTCGTTCCCAGATTAACGTAATAAGCAGATTGAGACCCAAAATTATAATCGGTTTCAATAATACTAAAATCATTTAGTTTACCATCTAATCTTACCCTGGTATAAGCTAAAACCCCTTTAGCCGGAGTTTCAGATTCTTCCTTCCGGGCAAGGTCGGTAAACACAACGCTTCCCGTTAAAGCGGGGATGCCTTTTCCCATATATGGCTGGACTCCTGTCAGTGCAGTTCCCCCAAACTTATCGGGGCGGGGATCTTTATGGAAATAACTAGTTAAAGGCTGAATCCGCCTCACTGAAGTTTCAATGGCTTCATTGTAATAAGCCATCGTTTTCTCATCCAAATTCGGATTTGCAGGGCAGTCCCTTATAATCGAAGAAGGAAAAGGACCTTCCCATCCTCGCCAACCAAAGTTAATAAATCCTTCCTGGTCAGGTTCAGATTCCGTTAAAGAAGCTTGAACAAGCTGAGTAACAGGTATTGGCTTATAATGAACGAATGAAAAAATCGATTCTACCAAATGCTGCCCAACATTTCCCGCATATTTTATATACTGATTATAATACCTTTGAAATGAAATCCCCGGGATATTGCGAACCCCTTTGGCAATGACCGTAAGTGTTTCCTGAATAGGTACGGGTAGTTCATTAAAACGTGTGACTACGGGTGGATGATAGATAGATGTATGTTTAACTACATCAATTTCAATGATTTTACCCGCGATTTCCATTTCGTCCTGGCTTAAATTAAAAGGATCATAGCCTGATCCACCATCTCCGGTTGATAAAACAAGTTTTCCTGTTTCAGGTGAGAAGTTTAAGCTGTTAAAACCATTATGATTGAAAAATGGTCTTCTTAAGTTAAGTAATGTGCGTCTTATTTGAGGTTGGCCATTCGATGGTAAAATCCATTCTTCAACGGTGTCCATATGATCATATTGAGTATCCCTATTTGTCCACCTTAGGTTTAAAGTTTTGGGATCACACGGGTCAGGATTAAAAGATTCAGAAAGAGCACCTGGACCTTGTGTTCCAGCTGCTGAATAATGAAGATAAAACAAACCGTTATTATAAAATTCTGGATGAAACGCTAGCCCCAGCAATCCTCGCTCATCATATCCACCACCAGAAACACCTAGTTTTATGATTCGAGGGCGAATATCTAAAAACGTCCTAATCTCCCCGTTCCCTATGTAAAAGATTTCTCCTACCTGAGTTGCAATAAATAACCTTTCCATGGAGTCACCCGGAAGTATAGCTGTTTTCAAGACAGTAGGTAAATTTATCCTATTTACAATAGGACGTAATCGAACCTTAACTTTTCTCAACTAACTTTACACTCCTTCTAATGGTTTTCTTTTATAAGAATATGATGAGAACAGTTCTAATAGTACCAATGAGGGCTGCAGAAGCTTCAAGGCTTGCACCATTATCCGTACCAGAGTAAAGCCATTTTCATTCATTCCAGCGGCCCCCATACTGCAAAGGACCCGCATAATGACTTCCTTGGTTGTTCATGAAAATAAAATGTATCAACTACACGTATGTAAACATATCCGTGAGATGCCACTATCTCGGTACAGTATTAGGAAAATGTTTAGAAAAGGGACAACTTAATCTTCAATAATTTCCAGCATAAACTCCTTTCTCACTGCATTTACCTATTATGGGGGTGTCAGATGCGGTCATTTTTCAAAAAAGTATTATGGGAAGAGGAGTTAACTCCGGCTATTGACAGTTATTCTAAGACAATGCGGCTTGTAGTTGGTGCCCTATTAGGTTCAATCGCCTTTATTTTTCAATCTGCGGGGATTTTCTCTGGTATGGGTTATATACTGAGCATGATGAGCACTGGTCCTCTTGTGCTGGCTAGCTTATTGGCACTCAGAATAGGGATAATGACTTATTTCGTCACCCTATTTTTATTGGCAATGTTCCAGCCAAGTGAGCTATTGGTGTTCCTCTTTACCACAGGATTATTAGGAATCAGTTTAGGTATTGGTCTTAAGTATTTAAAGAGAGGTATTTTTATTCTTCCATTTGCAGCTTCATGTTTAACATTAGGTATAAGTATTTTATTATATGGATTTAAATTTTCTATACTGGGACCGTCGGTAACCTCTCACTTTAATAGTATGGTTATTTTAGGGACATTTGCTTTTTCCTTAGTGTATAGCTGGATTTGGAAAAAATTAAGTATCTCTGCTTTCAAAGTCCTAAACAAGGTTTTATTCTAGACGATTGTCTTATTGGAAATAAGGTTTACCTTTGAAAGAAGCAGTTAGAGATAACTGCTTCTTCTTTATTCATATAATTTAATCTTTAATGAAATTGATTTCTTATTTAATGAAAGGGTGCTAAAGGAAAAGAATTTCGTTGTAGGTATTTCAATTTCAAGTCTTCCACATAAGGGGGTGATTATGTAATAAGCGTCGTTTCCTTACATAATCCAGACTCGGATTAGTGAACCGCATTTTAAAGATCTGTTGTGGAATTAGTGAAATAATGCCAGGTTCTTTCAAATATAATTAGCGCATATAATCTCTTCGGTGAAAACTTTCTGGGGGGGAATTATATGGCTAGTCCATTTGTAGCTCGTTCATTGGATGAAATCCGTTTCTGGTCTAGGATTATGAAAGAGCACGCCTTATTTCTAAGTCTCGGATTTAACTTTGGCGATACGAAATTAATCCAAGAGGCACAGCAGTTTATTGATTTGTTTGAACGAGTTGAACAACAATTAAGTCAATTCAATGTAAACTCTGACCCTCAACAAATCGCAGCTTTTAATAATCAAGTATATCAAGCCGCTTATTCTATTTGGGCCTATAAGCGAAAAGTCCTTGGATTGACGCTGCGATGTGAAATAAGGTCCAACAATTATCCTCTATTACTAGACCATACGAGTCGGGAGGCCGCTTATTTTGCTGAACGGTTGAAAGAATTAAATGAAGGGAAATTGGAACCAACTCCTGCTAGAATTATAAAAGAGAACGTGTTCTTCTTAAGAATAATGGCGGATCATTCTAAATTTATAGGTCATCTACTCGATCCATCTGAAAGAAAATTGGTTGACCAAGCGAGAGAATTTAGTCACGATTTTGATCAACTAGTTTTTCAGGCAACCGACTTAGATTCAATGCGTCCTCAGTCAGAAACTCAACCAATTTTAAATCATTTCCTTGATGAAAATCGGGTTTCAGTAGTTGCTCTTCGAGACTTTAAGAAAGCAGCAAAAGAATTGATTGAAGAATGTAGGGTCAAAAGCAATATCCATCCTCTTTTAGCTGACCACGTTTTCCGTGAAGCAGAAAGGTTCCTTCATATTATAGATATGTTTGAGGCCAGCCTTACTGCCAATAAATAAACAATTTAATAAAATGCCAAGGATTGCAAAATAAAGATGACGAGGACCGCTACAATCAATAGAGTGTTAGTTTGTTTTCAACACTTAGCCCATAAGGAAGTCTACCGATCAACTCAAAGCTGTAAATCTGGTTCACACCTAAAACCAAGAATAATATAAAGTAATCCAACCATTAAAAAAATACCTTAGAAACATTGATTTCAATTTATAACCTTAAAGGCGCAGCTAAATAATTGGCATTGCGTCTTTTTATGTTAGGAAAGGTTGAGCAATTATTTTTGTTTTGAAATAACTTTGAACAAAGTCAGAGGGTTGCTATTTATTGATAAATAATAAGAAATGAGGTAGATGAATGGAAGGGGATCACATCTTCAGCTCCATATCTTTCTACATAAAGCTTTTTTCCTAGAATCTTAACAAGGTATAGGTTTCCATTACCTTTCTACTCGAATACAGGACACGTGCTAAACGAATTCAAAACTTTAGGGACTTAATGAGATGTCTGCAAAACATGCATTGATTTAAAAGTGTAATATTGTTAAAATTAAAAAAATTCAAATATTATTGTGACATAACTGTATATTCTAATTGACTCTGCTAATCTAATGCAGCGCATCCCATTAGAAATAAAACCAGTATTTGCTCGAGAGAAAAGTATAAAGGTTTATACTCTTATTTCTTGTGCACAATACTGGTTTTTTAATAAGAAAATGGAGGTCGTAACTTGGAACATCTTATTGATTTGGATCGAAAGCATTTTCTGCACCCTACCTCTTCTATCCAGCAGCAGCAAAAGCAGGGGGCAAAATTAATCGTAGATAAGGGGGAGGGGATATATTTAACAGATATTCATGGAAACACATTCATCGATGCGATGTCTTCTCTATGGAATGTACATATCGGACATGGAAGAGAGGAACTGGCAGAAGCAGCAGCTGACCAAATGAAGAAATTAGCGTTTAGCTCAGCGTTTTCTACATTCAGTCATGAGCCGGGGATTCGCTTAGCTGAGAAGATTGCCTCGATTTCTCCTGATCGTATGAACACGGTGTTCTTCACTTCAGGCGGCTCTGAGTCTAATGACACAGCTATTAAGCTGGTACGTCATTATTGGAAAATACAAGGGCAGCCGGGCCGCAGGAAAATCATTGCTTTAAAACGGGCGTATCATGGAGTAGCTGCTGCTTCTACCAGTGCTACAGGTATTCAGGAGTTTTGGGATATGGCGGGTCACATCATGAACGACTTTGTTCATGCCGAAACTTCTTATCAAAGGACAACAAAGGAAGCGGCTGCCTCCCTTCGGCAAAAAATTGAAGAAGAGGGACCGGAAACAATCGCAGCTTTTATAGCGGAACCGGTTCAAGGGGCTGGCGGGGTGTTGATGCCATCAGAAGGTTACTTCAGGGAGGTTCGAAAGCTGTGTGATGAATATGGGATCTTATTTATAGCTGATGAGGTGATCACTGGATTTGGCCGAACGGGAGAAATGTTTGGTTTGGATAACTGGGGAGTGATTCCAGATGTCATGACGTTTGCAAAGGGAGTAACAAGCGGCTATATGCCGCTTGGCGGAGTAGTCATTTCCGATAAGATTCATGAAGTGCTAATCGCTCATTCAAAAGGAACCTTATTCCATGGGTTTACATATAGCGGTCATCCAACGGCCGCAGCTGTTGGTCTTAAAAATATTGAATTAATAGAAGAAGAAAGGCTTATTGAGAATTCAAGGAAAATGGGCGTGAAATTATTAGAAGGCTTTAAGGAAATGAGGAAACGGCTCGAAATCGTCGGTGATGTAAGGGCTCTTGGTTTGCTGGGAGCTGTGGAGCTCGTAAAGAACCCTGAAACGAATGAAAGCTTTGCAAAACATCTGCACGTGGCTCCTAGAGTTATTGAAGAACTGCACAAACGAGGGGTCATTTGCAGGGCGGTTACTTATGAACAAAGTGACATTATTTGTTTCGCCCCGCCGTTAATCATTAAGGAAGATCAAATAAGCGAAATTCTAGATCGATTATATGATTCTATTTTGACTGTACAAAAAGAATTGCAGAGTCAGGCCCGATAGAAGGGAGCAGGAGGTCGTCGTAATGAATGGAGCAGATTTAATTTTTTTAAATGGACATGTACTTACGATGGATGATGATTTACCTTCAGCAAGCGCTGTCGCTGTGAATAATGGAAGGATTGTGTATGTAGGTGATCGAGACAATGTATTCAATTGGAAGGGTGAGAACACGGAGATCGTTGATTTGCAGGGCAAAACCCTGATGCCTGGTTTTATAGAGAGCCATATCCATCCTGCTGTTTATGCGGCTTCTTTATTAGAAGTCGATTGTAAGCCAGAGGCTGCTCCATCGATACAGGACTTGTTGGATAAGGTTAAGGAAAAAGCAGCGGTTACCCCAGAAAATCATTGGATCGTAGGCTGGGGCTTTGATGATAGCAAACTGGAAGAAAGACGTAACCCCACCCGCTTTGATTTAGATGAGGCGGCCCCCGATCATCCTGTCGTGCTGAAACGAACTTGTGCTCATATGGCCGTTGCCAATTCAAAAGCTTTTGAGTTAAGTGGGATCACAGAAGCAACGGCAAACCCTCAAGGAGGGCATTTGGAGCGGGACCAAGCCGGCTCTTTGACAGGATTATTACAAGAGAAAGCGCAAGGCCTTCTAAAAACCCCTCCATACAGCCGGGAAGATATGGTCAAGGGAATGAAACTGGCCCAAACAAAGCTGGCATCCTGGGGAATTACGACGGTCCATGATATGTCGACCCAAACAGAGGATCTTCAACTCTATCAATATTTATTAGAGCAGGATGAATTGAGCGTTCGAGTGCGGCCGTGGATGTGGGCGATTGATCAAAATGGTTTCAACGGTTCTATGGAAGAGGTTTTAAAAGTTGGAGTAAGAAGCGGCTTTGGAAACGATCAATTAAAAATCCAAGGATTAAAATTTATGCTCGATGGCAGTATTGGGGGCAAAACCGCGGCTGTTTCCGATCCTTATCTAGGAACCGAAGAAACAGGTATTCTTTATAACACAGTCGAGGAGATGGCCCCTCTTATGAAAAGAGGGATTGAATCAGGGATGCGGATTGCGATCCATGCCATTGGCGATCGTGCCATTGATGTGGCGATTCATTCTTTTTTGGAAACTAGTAAAACTGAAAATATAGCGGATATGCGTAATCGGATCGAGCATTGTATTTTCCCTTCGAAAACTCATATGGAAAAAATGAAAGAACTGGGATTGATGGCTGCCTCATCGATAGGTTTTATGTATCACATTGGAGACAACTATGTAAAAAAATTAGGGGAAGAGCGTATGAAACAATCATTTCCTCATAAGTCGTTTAAAGAGTTTGGGATTCCAGCTCCCGGTAATTCTGATTTGCCTATTACGGATGGAAACCCGTGGTTTGGAATTTACAGTGCCGTTACAAGAAAGACTCATAGTGGACAACTTATTGATGAAGAAGAAAGCATAAGTGTATGGGAGGCATTAAAAGCCTACACCACATATGCAGCTTATAGTTCTTTTGAAGAAAACATATTGGGGGTGATCAAACCTCAAGCTTATGCCGACCTGATGGTGGTTTCGGATCATCCCATGGAAATGAAGGAAGAAGAACTGCTGAGGATTCAAACGGAAAGAACGTATGTGGCGGGAAAGTTAATTTACAGCAAATCATAAAAAGGGGAAGGGTGAATGTATGTTTAGTAACCAACAAGAGTTGATTTTAATTTCGATCATAGGGATTTATTTTGTTTTCTTATTCGCACTATCACTAGTTATTAACAGGAACATTAAAACATATGACGATTATAATGTTGCCGGCCGTTCGACTAAACTTATGCCTCTTATCTTGACATTTGTAGGCACGGCTATAGGCGGGTCGATCTTGCTCGGTTACATGACAAATGGGTATACCGATGGAATGGGGCAGCAGTGGCTCGCTATTGGGTTTACCTTAACTTCGATCGTGATTGCAGCTTTTTTATTAAAGCGCATTCGTTTACTTGGCGAGAAATATAACATGGTCACATTAGGCGACTTTACCGCTTTGCGCTATGGAGAAGGGGCCAGGGTGCCGACAGTGATTAGTATTCTTTGTGCTTATTCTGCCATAACAGGCATGCAGTTTGTCGCCATAGCTACCATTTTAAAGCTGACCATAGGATTAGGAATGACCACAGGAATAGTCATCAGCTGGGTGCTGTTAACATTGAAGACGTACTTTGGCGGACTCAAATCGGTTATGGTGCAGGATGCTATTCATGGCACTATACAAACGGTTGGTATTTTCTTTTTGTTCATTGTTGTACTGTTTTTGGTCGGAGATTGGGGTTCACTTGCAGAAAATGCTAGAGGGGCAGAAGGCGGAAATATGCTGAGCATCTTCAACATCAGCCCTTCGGAATTTTGGGTTTATATGCTTACGATAGGGGCTTATCAATTCGTAAGGCAGGATTTGTGGCAGCGTTTTTGGGCAGCAAAGGACATCAAAACGGCCAGTACTGGTTTTTGGGCGGCCATTGTCCTCGGTTTTTTGACAGCCTCTATAACGATCGTGATTGGATTTCTAGGTCGATATGGGTTGAATATGACTAATATTGATCCAACGTTAATTTATTATGAAATTATAGGGCTGGTTTTGCCATTTCCATTAGTTATTATCATGCTGATTGCCTTATTAGCTACCGTTATTTCTTGTGCCGATTCATTTTTCCTTGCCGCGTCTTCCTCCATTGTAAATGATATTATCAAACCGAGAATAGGGAACATTAGGGATCAAAAGATGTTAACCTACAGCAGGATGTCCGTAGTCATTGTGTCGATCATATCCTTACTGCTGGCTCTCTATATCCCTCAACTTGTCACGCTGTGGATCACTGGAACGGCCATGCTCGTTTCTGGTCTGCTGGCTCCGGTATTATTCGGGTTATTCTGGAAGCGGACAACTAAAATGGCGGGGCTCTCTGCCATGTGGGCAGGACTGATTGTTGCAGTATTTTGGCAGGCTGCAGGACATCCCTACGGTTTACATCCGGTTTTCATCGGATTACCTTTATCCATTATCATCCTTGTTGGAGTAACTTTATTATCTAAGCGTGAAAATGAAAATGCGATGTATGAAGAGTTAAAGAAGTCTGGTTAATCTCTTCGCTGAACCAATGGATAAATGGCGTCTCATGTAGTGATCTTGGTTATCTAAAAAGAAAAGGTATCCACCCTTCCTGCGTTACTGACCATACCAGTTTTTTCATCAACCACAATGACGGGTAGTTCTTAAGCTAGGAACAAATCTATGGCATTCGGCCACGAATATTTAAGTTCATATTGTTAAATTGTGAGTAATGTACTTAAGTGAACAGGTTAGGTTCCTTCAAGACTATTGTGTATTTATTATAGAAAAGGAGATGGTATTTACATGGCAACCCTCCATTTAATGGTCGGTCTCCCCTGTAGTGGTAAGACTACCCTTGCAAGGGAACTTGAAAAAAAATATTCCGCACTTCGACTTACTCCCGATGAATGGCATACGCGATTAGGTCATGATTTCGGGTGTAATATGACGGATTCGGATGAGGCCGTACACAGTGCTAGACACGAAGCAGTGGAATCTTTGATGTGGGATGTTGCAGATAGAGTTTTAGTTCTTGGTGTAGATGTTATTCTTGATTTTGGATTCTGGGCTAAAAGTGAGCGGGACGAGTTTCGTTCTCGTGCAAAGGAACTGGGAGCTGACTTTAAAATCCATTTTAATGATCTATCAGAAGAGGAGTTATTGGAACGTTTACGAATTAGAAATGCTAAGAAACCAGATTCGACTATTGTTATTCCCGAAGCTAAACTTAAAGAGTGGATACAAATCTTTGAGCCCCCTTCGCCAGAGGAGCTTGAGTAATAATTGAAAATATAGTATATGGGGGCGATTGTTCTATATGGACGATCGCTTTTTCACTAACGTAGCTTTTTAGATTAAGATAGAATGGCTTCAAATGATACCTTAGCCTCAAAAGGTAATACTGTTTTGTTACTGAATAAAGGAATAGGATTATCTTTGTTAAGTTTGATCTTAGTTAAACACCTATGAAACTTGTAATGATGGGCTTTTTGACGAAAAGTTTTATCCTTGACAATTCACGCTATTATGTATTACTATATACCAGTAATAAGTATTACTTAATATCAGTAACACACAATACCTGTAATACAGAGTACTGAAAAAAGCAAAATACAAATGGAGGTAAAAATGAGCAATTTTAGAGAAATGATGAAAGGGGTGCTGGAGGGGTGTGTGCTTGAGATCATCAGCCGTGGCGAAACTTACGGTTATGAAATCACTCAACAGCTGCGAGAACTTGGCTTCACGGATGTGGTTGAAGGCACAGTTTATACGATTACCATGCGGCTTGAGAAAAACAATCTGGTGGATATCGAGAAAAAGCCATCCACTATGGGACCACCGAGAAAATTTTACACACTCAACGCAGCAGGCCAAGAGCACCTTGAAATATTTTGGGGGAAATGGGAATTTGTCTCAAGTAAAATTAACGAACTAAAAAAGGAAAAGGAGAAATGATATGAGTATTTTTGAGAAAATTATCGGTAGTCTGAATGACAAGCGGGAATGGAAAGCGATGGAGGCGCGTGCGAAGGCACTTCCAAGTGATTATTACAATGCTTACAAAGCGATCCAAAAGTATATGTGGACCACTGGTGGTCCTTCTGACTGGAAGGACATAAGCCGTATCTTTGGCGGCATTCTCGATCTCTTCGAGGAAGGTGCAGCGGAAGGTAAGAAAGTTACTGACCTCACAGGTGAGGATGTGGCCGCTTTTTGCGACGATCTATTGAAAGACGAGAAAACCTGGAAAGACAAGTATCGCGAGAAATTGAACGATTCGATTCGTCGGGAGCTAAGCTAAATCCCTGGGGTTTTGTATGGCAGCTTTCACTGCCTTAAAAATATCGTTCGAGTTGCTTTATACTAGTACCATTACCGATTTCGATTGTGAAGATTTGAAAGATAATATCATGAAGCGTTGGAAAAAACGAAAATTTGATAATTGATATAGACTGAATAGCGGGTTATGAAAGAGAATGGCCGCCATTACTATTCAGTTTTATTTTTAATTCGGTAGTAAGTTATACAGAATATCAGTAATGCTAAGTAGAGAGCTATTGGAAATCTAGCTCCGCAAGGCACTCGACCGGATGATTACTCCGCTTAGACGAGCAAGTATCAATAAAATCATTCATCCGCATCAATTGAGGCATAGCTGTGCTAACCAACCATTTGATGGCTCATATCTACTTGAAAATTTCTATATTTCGACAGCCGCTTTCGACACTTATTTCCTCTTTTCCGGGAGTATAATATTTCCATGCCAACTAAGGGAAGTAATGGAGGAAAGAGAATGCAGCTAAGAAAAATCGCGTTTGTATTGGGGATTTTGGGATTGAGTTTATGTTTTATGGTAAAGCCGGCGGAGGCCGCACAGAACGAAGCAATTATTATTAACAAAAGTAACAACCAACTGGCTTTTTATGAAAAAGGTACACTTGTGAAAGTATTACCTGTAGCCACGGGAAGAACGAAAAGTTTAACGCCGGAAGGGAAATTTTCTCTAGTGAATAAGGTTAAAAACAGGCCATGGTATAAAGGAAATATCTCAGGTGGTGATCCACGGAATCCATTAGGTGCAAGATGGCTCGGGCTCAAAGTACCGGGAGACTGGGGACATACTTCAGGAAATATTTATGGAGTACATGGAACCAATAACCCGTCCTCGATTGGAACTTACGCGTCCAACGGCTGTATTCGAATGTATAATAAAGATGTCATCTGGCTGTATGACCGGGCGGATCATAACATTCCGGTCTATATTACAAGCGCTTCCTCATCATTCCCGGCGTTAGCACAAAAATTTGGGGTTGCCAAAGCCCAAAAAGCAGTCGCAGGATATGAAACCTTTAACGTCAACTTAAGGTATGGCAGTAAAGGAGATGCAGTGAAAATTCTACAGAGAAAACTCAGCATTACGGCTGATGGGTCCTTTGGGCCGCAGACCTTAAGCGCTGTAAAGAAGTTTCAAAAGTCAAAAGGGTTAGTGGCTGATGGTATTGTAGGGCCTAAAACAAGGAAAGCATTATTCAGTAAATAATCAAAGGAATCCAAAAAATAGAACCTGGGAAAGCTCTCCCTGAACGATACCCCGAATGAAGGACATATTTAAAAAAAATGTCTATATTCGGGGTTATGTGTGTTCAAGAACTCGAATATCCCTTTATAATCTTGAAATCTAGTCCATGAATCGGGGCGAATATCCAATAAAGGGTAGTCGCTTTTATTCGAGCTTTACTTACCAATCCTTGCTAAACTGAAATAATCAAAGCTGCAAAGATAAAGAGGGCTATAATGCAGCTAAGACTCATGATCTGTAATAAAATAGGTTCCATTATAAAAAGCTGCCCAAATGTGAGCAGCTAAATATGCAAGACAGAAGATTCTATATGGAAATAATTTAGTTATGTACTTGAAGTTTGTTTCCATTCGGGTCATAAAAGTAAAAAAACTGATGCCCTTCATCTTCCTCTATGGATTCTACTTTTACATCTTGACTAACTAAATATTCGTAGAGCTCCTTAATACTTGAAGTGGTGAAACCGACAGAAAACTCAGGTTGACCATCTTTGAGAAAATGCCCTCGGGAGTCCTTGTCGGCTTCTACTAATACTAATAGTGGGCCTGATTCAAGTTCGTAAACAGCTAAGTCACCTCTGTTAAATCTTAATTTCAACTTTAAACATTCTGAATACCATGAAACTGATTCACTAAGGCCGACGACTGGTATTCTGAAATAATGGATACCATTGAATAAAGAATCACTCATGTTCTTCCTCCTTTAGTAAATATCACCATAATATATTTCGTTCATTTTTCTTGAAATCCTTTATTTTATTAAATATTTAGAAGCTAGCTTTATTGTAAATTTTTAAAATAATTTGTTACATCTCTCGAAACTGAGTCTTCAACTATAGGGGGCGATTATTCAAGAAGTCTATTAACTCCTGCTTTGACCATAGAAGAGGAATCAAAATAATTTTTGAATGATATAATAGGAGAACAATTAATCAAATACACATGAAAGGGAGGATGTAACATGACCAAACATAAGATCTATACAATGAGTGTATCAAAGGTCTATCCCCATTATGTTGCGAAGGCGGAGAAAAAAGGGCGTACGAAAACAGAAGTCGATGAAATTATCCGCTGGTTGACAGGGTATAGCCAGGTAGAGTTAGAAACACAATTGGAAAAGCAGACAGACTTTGAGACCTTCTTTGCGGAAGCTCCCCAGCTGAACCCTTCACGGAATTTGATCAAAGGTGTCATCTGTGGTGTCCGAGTGGAAGACATTGAAGAACCAACTATGCAGGAAATTCGCTATTTGGACAAGCTGATTGATGAGTTAGCAAAGGGAAAAGCAATGGAGAAGATTTTGCGGAAAAACCAAGAAGCTTATCCGAATAAAGGATAAGCTTCTTTTTTTGATTGTCTAGGAAATTATAAAATTTCAAGCTGTGGATAGATATGATTAAAAGAGCAGCATCCAGCTCCCAGACACTCCCGTCATAAGCAATCCGCCCTGCGAAAAAGGCCGCGCCTTCCTTATGCGCTTCGTGTCAACCAGGGCGCTTTAAGCCTTTGTTCTTTCTATTGATCTACATCCATATAACGGTTTAAGCTTTTCCGTATACCCATGCCAAAGTTGGAAAAACCTCGGGATTATGTTAATCGATAATATGGATTCTTTGTTTCTCGTACAACTCTTTAATATCCGGTTTTAGTTGTTCTGTTATTAAGTAAGTCAAATGATCTGTTGGACAAACGATATGGTTAGAAATCGTATCTAACTTATCTTTAGTTACCATTCCCAGAATTTCAGTAGAAATAGATGCCATTTTTCGTTTTACTAAGGCTTCCGACAAACTCGGAACACTTATTCCTATTTGAGGATCAATTTTATAAATACCCATTATATATAAATCTGCCCTCATTGTAGTTAATGCTTCAAAGGTATCAATCCCCAAATTCACCATGGACTGCTTAAATAAGGTTCCTCCAATCATAATGACTTCAACATCTTTATGATTAGTAAGTGCCATCGCAATAGGAGGACTGTTCGTTATCACAGTGCCCTTTAGAGACAAGGGCAGCTGATGTACCAATTGTAAGTTAGTCGTCCCCCCATCGATTAATAGGACCATATCGTCTTTAATAAGATCTAAGGCCTTGGTAGCCAGATTCAATTTAGTTTCATTATAAATTCCCTGCCTCGTTGAAAAGTCTTCGACTGGAGGTCCTTTTCGCAGCGCCCCGCTATGTACTCTTTTAATAACACCTTGGTTATCTAACTCTTTTAAGTCTCTTCTAATCGTATCTTCTGAAACGGATAGTCGTTTGCTTAAATCGCTTGCAATCACTTTGTGTTCCTCATTTAGAATATCAACAATTCTTTCCTGGCGTTCTTGTTTAAGCATAAACGTATGACTCCTCTTATCATTTCTTAAATTATATCACATCTTATCCTTTGAAAAAAAGGTAAACATGCAAAAAGATGCAGAAAATCGCAAAAACATGCTTTACATTTTAAGAAACATGCATTAACATGAATAAAAAGGCATAAAGAAAAATACAAGGAGGCACAAACATGCAAAAAAAGATTACTATAGCTCCATCCATAATGTGTGCGGATCTCTGTAATTTAGAAAAAAGCGTGAAAGAAATTGAGAGAGAGGGACTGGATACGTTACACATTGATGTCATCGATGGATCGTTCAGCCCAAGCATGCCGCTCGGTATCTCAACCATTGAACAATTAAGAAAAATAACGGATATGAAATTTGACGTCCACATTATGTCAAATGACAATGAGTTCTTTATTCAGGAGATGCTCAAAATAGGTGTCGATCAAATAACCTTCCATATTGAAACCAGTACACATATCGATCGTTATATCAATTTAATTAAAAAGCATGACACCAAGGTCGGCATTGCGCTTAACCCGGCAACTCCACTATCTGTTCTGGATTATGTGTTACCGCAATGTGACACAGTTTTACTGATGTTGATCAATCCAGGCTTTGCAACGGATAAGAACGAAGAGCAAGTCTCCTATGCTAAAAAGAAAGTGGAAAATTTATCTGACTTGATAAAATCTAAAGGGCTAGATACCAAAATTGAAGTGGATGGACGAGTCTCCTTAAATACTATAGCAGGGTTGGTAAACGCTGGTGCAGATACATTAGTGGCTGGCAGCACAAGTTTATTCCATTCTGAAAATAGCCTGGCAGACAATAAAAAGTTGATAGAAGAACTTATTGTTGAAGGATTACATGAGGAGGCTGAACAATATGAGCAATTATAATAATGCAACTAAAAAAATAACAGATGAAATTACAGCGAGTTTAACCAATATCAAAAGCGATGATGTAGATCAATTAATAAATGAGATAAATAAAGCAGAAAAAGTATTTTTCGTAGGTGTGGGCAGGGTTCTCTTATCCTTAAAAGCCATAGCCAAAAGATTAGCTCATATCGGCATTAACACGTACGTGGTCGGGCAAATCACTGAACCAGCCATTACGGATAAGGATTTACTTATTGTGGGATCTGGGAGCGGAGAAACACAATTCCCTTTGATTATCGCAAACAAAGCTAAACAGTTTAATGCCAGAGTTGCCCATATCGGTGCAAATCCGAACAGCTCCATGAGCCAATATTCAGATCTATTTATCAGAATTCCAATAAGCTCAAATGCTGATACTCCTGAAGAAGTCCAATCTGAGCAGCCGATGAAAAGCTTATTTGAGCAAAGTTTACTGTTATTGGGAGACACTATTGCATTGATGATGGTGAATGAAAAAAATATTGAGCTGCAATCACTTTGGGAATACCACGCGAATTTAGAATAAAGTGTTCACAAATGAGGCCCCTTGGCCTGTAAAGGAGGGTTAATTATGAAAGCGCTGCATTTTGGTGCAGGAAATATCGGTAAGGGTTTAATCGGATATTTGTTGAACAAAAGCGGATTCGACTTATGCTTTGTTGATGTTAACGAATCTACGGTCAATAGTATGAATCGAAGCAACCAATATTTTTTGGAAATATTAGATGAAGATCGTACAGGAGAAAGCATTTCCCCTGTACGTGCATTGCATAGTAGTTCACAAGAAGAGGTGATCGATGCAATAGTTGAAGCTGACCTTATCACCACATCTGTAGGAGCAGGTAATTTATCGAAAATTGCTCCTGTGATATCCAAAGGTCTGTTAAAAAGAATTCAGTTGGATAAAGGCAGCATTGACATCATTGCAAATGAGAACATGATAAATGCTTCCTCTAAATTGAAAGATGAGGTCCATAGAAATACCTCTGAGAGTGATAGGGAAGCTATCCGTTCCCATGTTGGATTTCCGAATTCAGCTATCGATCGACTTTCACTGTCCGAGAAGAGGAGTGAAGGTGAAGTTACCCTTGTGGAACCTTACTACGAATGGATGATCGAAAAGCCGGGAATGCTCCATTCAGATTTACCACCCATAAATAACGCCACTTATGTAGACGAGTTAAAGCCCTATATTGAACGAAAGCTGTATATCGTCAATATGGGCCATGCGGCCACAGCTTATACCGCGTTTCTAGAGGGTTATACCACGATTCAGAGCGCCTTGAAGAACCCGGAAATTGAAAAATTCTTAAGGGAAGCACTTCAGGAATCGGCTCGTTACTTTATTCAAACCTATGATTTTGAGGCTGGGGAAATGAGCGGGTTTATTGATAAGACGGTTAAGCGTTTTAAAAATGATAATATAAGTGATGATATAGTACGAGTCGGCAGGGCGCCAATCAGAAAGCTGGGCTTTGAGGAGAGATTGGTCAAACCAACCAGAGTCCTTTTCGAAACAGGCTTACCGATCGAGAGACTCACAACTGCCGTGGCCGCAGCCTTCTTATTTCATAACCCTCACGATGAAGAGTCCGTCACTATCCAATCCTATATTCGTGAACATGGAATCGAACAATCTATTACCCATTTCACGGAAATCGAGGATACGACCTTAAAGAGTAAGATCAAAGATAACTATATCAGCTTAAAAGAAAAGTACTCATTAAAATCATAAACGAAAGGTGATGTTGATATGTTAGCCGAGTATTTAGAAGGAAATATCCGTTTCTTACCATCCGTTGATTCTTGGGAAGCTGGAATACAAGAAGCTGCGGCTCCATTATTAGATAATGGGTCGATCACTCCTAAGTATATTGACGATATGATCCAAAATGTAAATACGAATGGTCCTTATATTGTCATTGTCCCAGGAATTGCGATGCCACATGCCAAAAATGATGACAGCGTAGTCAAAACAAGTGTATCCTATTTAAAGCTGGAAGAACCTGTACAGTTTCCAAAAAATAAAGAAGTAAATACCTTTTTCGTTTTAGCTGCTGAGGATAGCACTGGACACCTGGATCTAATATCTGACTTGTCTTCTGTTCTGATGGAGGACGAGATTAAGAATAAACTCGAAGAATCCAAAAGTGAGCAGGAAATATTAGAAGTGTTAAAAATGGTTGAATAGATCTGTCCTTGTTAAACGGTGAAAGGCAGCACCTTTTCTTTTCCTTTACTTCTTGACGTAGCTTTTAAAATTACTGAATTATCAGAAAGGAATGACAAATATGGCTGATGCAGTACATCCAACGGATAATGTTGTAGAGACAAACACTCCTTCTACGCGCGCGAGGGTTCAAGCATTTGGCGGCTTTTTAACAAATATGGTTCTACCGAATATTGGAGCATTTATTGCCTGGGGACTATTGACTGCTTTGTTTATACCAACTGGTTGGATTCCGAATGAAGAGCTTGCCCAGATTGTCGATCCAGCTATTAAATACCTGCTTCCTTTACTTTTAGCCATTACGGGTGGACGAATGGTTGGAGGACAAAGAGGAGCTGTAATGGGGGCTATCGGGGCGATTGGATTAATCGTTGGATCAGATATTCCGATGTTCCTGGGTGCAATGGTTATCGGTCCTTTAGGGGGCTGGATCATCAAAAAATTTGACAGCCTCATTGAAAATAAAATTCCTGCAGGATTTGAAATGATTGTTAACAATTTCTCGCTGGGGATTTTAGGATTCTTATTGATGATTCTATCCTTTTTCTTTATAGGACCTACAATAGAATCAGCGAATAACCTTGTAACAGCAGCTATTGAGGCGTTAGTCGCCACTGGTTTACTGCCTTTGCTTTCTCTCATTAATGAGCCGGCTAAGGTATTATTCTTAAACAACGTCATTGACCAAGGCATCTATTATCCCTTGGGAATGCAAGCTGCTGCCGAAACAGGGAAGTCCATTTACTTCACAGTAGCTTCTAACCCCGGTCCAGGTCTTGGATTGTTGCTGGCATTCACTTTATTCGGCAAAAAGACGGCTAGACGAACCGCCCCGGGTGCAATAGTCATCCACTTCTTAGGCGGAATTCATGAACTCTATTTCCCTTACGTATTGATGAAACCCCTTACAATAATTGGGATGATCGCCGGGGGTATGTCAGGTATCGCTGTTTTCAGTTTGTTTGACGCGGGCCTTGTTGCCGGCCCAAGCCCTGGCTCTATATTCGCCTACCTTGGATTAACCCCTAAAGGAAACTTTATCGGAATCATCGCTGGTGTACTGGTAGCTGCCGTTGTCACATTCCTGGTGACAGCTTTCATTCTGAAACTTGACAGAAGTTCCGAAGATGAAGATATTTCTGCTTCTGTAGAGAAGTCGAAAGCTATGAAGCAAGAAGGGAAAATGGTTTCTGCAAATAGTCAAGAAAATCAAGAAGAAATCAATAAAATTTCTTTTGCATGTAATGCGGGGGCGGGAAGCAGCGCAATGGGCGCAACCACCTTCAGAAAGAAATTGCAAAAGAATAATATCGAAGGCATCGAAGTCAAACATTACAGAATAGAAGATGTTCCACAACATTCGGACATCATTGTAGTCCATGAAGATTTACAGGAAAGAGCGAGAAGAGCTCATCCTGATAAGGAAATTATCACGATAGAGAACTATTTAAATGATCCCGCTCTTGCACAGTTAATGGAGAGATTGAAAAGGGATTAAATAATTTCATGAAGTAGTCCAATATGTCAAAAGGAAGCTGTAAAATAACAGCTTCCTTTTTTTATGTTGCGTTAGGTTGAATATCACTAATTATCACTAAGCTCAGGTTTTAATATATAAGTTCGTACCGGAAAGTGTAAAATTAATTAAATGGGCTTAACGCTCGTTCAGCGTCTGCCGGACCATCATGAGCAAGCGCATCATAAACAAAGGCATAAGAGAATGGGTCATAGACTATTCCCTGATGACCGATTTTGTTCAATGGATAGTGGTCTTGAATCGTAATGTTAGATATTTGTTTCTTTGGTCCTTCAAGGAAAGCTGAGGTATAGGGGATGACCACTTGATCAGTTTCCGTAGTTAAAACAGTATAAGAAACGTTTCCTCGGACTTCCTCTCCGCTGTTTAGATTTTCAAGAAATTCCGATCCTGCTAGTTGCTGCTGGCAGGCTATACAAGAAGAGATGTCAGCCAGCTTTGGGTTTAGTCTTTCGAAACCAAAAAATCCCTTTGTTCCATGGTTAGAAGGCACAAAAGCAATTAAGTTATCTACATACTTGTCCCCGCCTAGATACTTGAGATAGTACCTCGGCATCATTCCACCCTGGCTGTGCCCTATAATATCTACTTGATCTGCACCGGTGAGTTGACGAACATTGTCAACAAAACTTTTCAATTCTTGAGCGGATTCTTCAATAGGACCTGTAGAAGCCCCGGCGTGAGTAAACCCGTAATTTAATGCATAGACACAGTATCCCTTACTTGCAAGTGCAGGGGACAGCTCCATCCAGTTTTGGGCACTGCGCTCAAATGTACCGGGAACAAGAATGACCGGGTTGGGTTTATCGTCAGCTGGCTCACAACTCGGATTATTAGCTCCAGGCGGCGGTGTGCCTTGCTCTAATAAAAAACCTTCCTCACTTTCAGCCATGGATGAATTCGGTACTACGAGAAAGAAAACGATGAACAAACTAAACGTGTAAAAGAAATACTTATCCAAATCAACTCTCCTCTCTAAAAATGAATGACGGTTCATCAAGGGTGTAAAAAGAGTTCACTCAGGGTATTTCTGCTTTTGCAGTATTTCTGAGTGAACGATCCCTATCTCTGCACTATGTATTACCTTTGTTGGTTACGATATAACAGCGCTTACATTTTGTCAAATTAATCTGTATATTAAAAATATTTAGATATTTCAATTGAAAGGCAGGGTGTGCAACAAGTCTTAAAGAATAGGATACAATAGATAATAACGATCATATGTTTTATTTAAGGGGGAAATAATGAGGAAAGCACTACTGGTTATAGACGTTCAAAATGGGATGTTTCAAAAAGGTAATGTTGTATATAAAGGGGACAGGTTACTGCAGAATTTAAAAGATCTCATTGGACAAGCACGATCTACTGAGACACCCATTTTTTATGTACAGCATAATGCCCATTCAGGTAAACCTCTAGAGTATGGCACAAAAGGATGGGGGATCCATCCTGACATTACGCCAAACAGCCAAGATGTAATCATTCAAAAAAATACTCCTGATTCATTTTTTAATACTTCTTTAGATGATGAACTGAAAAAACAAGGGATTGGACATCTAGTAATCGCGGGAATTCAAACAGAAGCGTGTGTGGATACGGCCTGTAGAAGAGCTTTTAGTATGGGATATAAAGTGACTTTAGTTTCAGATACGCACAGCACTTGGGATTCCCAAGACATTACTGCCCGACAAATCATAAACCATCATAACGGGGTATTGCGTTGGTTTGCCGATGTTAATCCAAGTGAAAATATTACATTTGATAGCTGATGGGGAAGTTATGAAGTGACGGAGTAGGCTTGAACGAGTTATTTTGATGTACTTCAGAATGTTCGTCTCGATACGCTTCAAGAAAAATTTAAATAGGGGAGCCAGCTGCTGGCTCCCCCAAAATTTCTTATACATCAAGAAAGAACCTGGATGGTTTTCCAGGTTCTTTTATATTGCACATAAACAGACGCGATGATATAATCAGATCACTACTGTGATATTAAAAAATATATAAAAATATCCCATCTTACACTTTAATAATACCATGCCGGTGAACTGTTGTCAAATGTTTTTCTCAATTTAATGGTTAGGAGAGAAGGAGTGAGTTTTTTTGGTTCTCGGTTTTCAGGAATTAGAAAAAAACATAGCTTTCGCTCGTTTGCGGAAAAGGGTTAAATTTAGGGGAATTATCAAAAATTGTATCGATAAAAGGTATAGTAACCGAGGTTGGTGGACTGATGACCCGTGGAGCAGTTACCGCGCGTGAATACGGATTACCAGCAGTAGTTGGTGTGGAAAATGCCGCTCAACTGATAAAAGAGGGGCAGCGACTTCGCGTGCATGGTACAGAAGGATATATCGAAATATTGTAAGAACTGAATACGTCCAGATTGAATGAGCAGCACCGCTTCAGTGGTTATCAGGGCGGTGTGCCAAGATTTTGGGCAAAACATTAAGGTTTATGGTTCAACGAACGGTTATGATAGTGCAAGTCAATCCCAAATCTGCGTTTTCTAAAGGAGTGGTTAATCTGAACAAAGAAATTCGAAAAGAGCAGGAGTATCTGGATAAGGTGATGGGTACCATTGCGAAGCAAATCTACGAGGTGGAAGCAGATGCGGCCAAGCGTAAAGAAGAAGTCATCCATATCCGTAAGCACTTTTGGGATGATCTTAAAATTAATATGGATACGTTTGATGATTACCTGGAGACCATTATCGGAATGAGGCAGCAGGCGCAGGATTTGTCTGTCAGTCAGAGTACACACAGGCATTCCTATCATAGGCTGGCGAGACTTAAACGAATAGAGAAGGACCCTTATTTCGGCCGGATTGATTTCACGGAAGAGGGAACTCATGAGACAGAACAGATTCATATCGGAGTTTCGACGGTTACGGATGAAGTGAGCGAAACAATCCTTATTTACGATTGGAGAGCTCCGATTTCGAGTATCTATTATGATTATCCCCCTGGACCGGCGGACTATGGTATCCCGGGTGGAGGAATTATTCGAGGGGAGCTTGAGAAGAAGTGGCAGTATAACATCAGTAATGGTGTGATCGAGTCCATGTTCGATACGAGCCTTGCGATCGGTGATGAGATCCTGCAGGAAGTGCTGGGTAAAGGATCCAATAAGCAAATGCATAGCATCGTGGCAACGATTCAGAGGGAGCAGAATAAAATTATCCGCAACGTTAGCGGGAGACTTTTAGTCGTGCAGGGGGCGGCGGGAAGCGGTAAAACATCCGCTGCCCTCCAGCGCATCGCTTATTTTCTTTATAAATATCGGGACACTCTAAAGGCAGATCAGATCCTTTTATTTACTCCTAACACAATGTTCAGCAACTATGTATCGCATGTGTTACCAGAGCTTGGAGAAGAGAACATGCAGCAGGAAACCTTTCAGGATTATCTGGACTACCGGCTGGATCGCTTATTTATTGTTGAGGATCCTTATGATCAGCTGGAATATCTTCTGGAGGCTGCGGATGACCCTCACTATAAAATAAGAAAAGCCAGTATTCAATTTAAGGCTTCATCGGCCTTCTTTGAAGGCATCAAAAGGTATCGGGAAGCTCTAGAGGAATCTGGATTGATTTTTAGAGGGATTAAGTTCCGCGGGCAGACGCTCGTTTCCGCTAAACAAATCACAGACACTTTTTATAGTGAGAATACCTCGCTGCGCTTTCTTAATAGAATTGACAAGTTGAAAGAGTGGTTATTGAAGGAAATCGATCAAGTGGAGAAGACAGAAGTGAAGAAGCCGTGGGTACAGGAAGAAATCGAGCTGCTCAGCAAAGATGAACTTCAGAAGGTATTCACTCAATTAGAGGAAGATTCCTTTGAATTCTACGAAAAAGAGAATCAGATCCTGGCCCGGATCATCGTACGCAGGAGGCTGAAGTCTTTGCGTGAAAAGGTAGAGGCTCTTGAATTTATCCATGTGAAAAAATTATACAAGCAGCTTTTTGATCACTCGACGAGTAACAAGTTATGGGATGAAAAAGATATTCCTAAAGAGTGGGAAGAAATTTGCCTGTTGACGAAAGAAATGCTGGAGGAAGGGAAGCTTTATCACGAGGATGCTACGCCATTCTTGCTGCTGAAGGAGCTCATTCAAGGCTTTCAGTCAAATACTTCAATTAAATATGTGCTCATAGATGAAGCGCAGGATTATTCTGTCTTTCAATTCGAGTTTATTAAAAGGTTATTTCCCAGAGCCAGGATGACGGTGCTGGGTGACTTTAATCAGGCCATCTTTGCCCACTCAAATAATTTGGCAGACTTTCACGCACTGACCAGCTTATATGGACCGGATGAAACGGAGCGTATCACGTTAGACCGCAGTTACCGATCGACCAAGCAGATTATTGAGTTTACCCGTGAACTTGTTCCAGAAGGTGAACAAATCAAGGCTTTTGACCGGGAGGGAGAGAAACCAACCCTTACAGTGCTGCCTGACCAAAAGGAACTGCACGAAGAAATCATAGCTAAAGCAGAAGACTTGCAAAATCGCGGGTCTCATACGATCGCCATCATTTGTAAATCAGCTGCAGAAAGTTCATCAGCCTATCAATCTCTAAGTACCATAAAAAATCTTAAACTCGTGAAGAAGAGCACCGATGAGTATGAACAAGGGGTGATTGTGATTCCGGCCTACCTGGCAAAAGGGATCGAATTTGATTCTGTCATTATTTATAATGCCTCACAGCAAGTCTATGGAGATGAAAGTCTGCGCCGATTGTTTTATACCGCGTGTACGAGAGCTATGCATCACCTGCACATTTATAGTGTAGGCGAACCAAGTCCTTTTCTAACAAACATTCGGTCTGGAAGATTGCTGATCACTCAGGATTGATATATTGCGAGTATTTATCCTCGCGATGATCAAAATTTAGTTTCTTGCATAACGATAGAGGCCAAACTATTTTCACCTATCTACATTAACGTAAGCAGGTTAGTAAAGATACAACTTATTATTATAGGTGTTCCTTTCTTTTGTATGCTTAACTTGTTGACGGGGATTGAGGGGTGTTGTAAGATGAGCTTACAGTTTATGAGTATAGACTGTGCACAACAGAGCCCATCATACTCCAAAGGGGAGTAGCTTACAGTTTGCGTCGACAATACGTGGTCTATGGCCACCGGCTAAACTGGCAACATTATGTTGTTTGCGAGACCTTTGCCATTTCAGGTGAAGGTATGAAATTACGTTGAAAGACCTTTACCAACAATCGGTAAAGGTCTTTTTTGATTTTATCAAAAGCTTTCGTTAGGTAAAGTCAAAATATTTAAGTTTAATACAAGAGTTAAGTGATATAAATAATCTAAGTGCTTCATTCAAAATTTTTTAGGAGGGCATTCAAACTGAAAAAGAATTTGTTGAATTTTTTAAGAATAGGGCGGCCTAAAATCGACCTGATTCTCGATTCTCAGAAATCAAGTAAAATTGAAGGGATATTTTCTCTATACGGTGGCTGGACAGAACACCGTATTCACCGCCTTGAATGTGATCTTGTTAAAGTATCTAGTGGGGAAAAACCAAATTTTGTAGCTCCAGTAGTTACAAGGCTCATGGCTCAAAGTATTAAACCTAAGGAATATATTGAGGTACCATTCCACTACCAGCTGCCAGCAGATCTTCCGCCTTTACAAAAAGGGGAAGTTTATCAACTTCAAACAAGACTTGTTGTAGATAAGAATATGAAATGCACAGATACGGATGAATTAACAACTATGCATCAACTTTCTTAATCAGAAAGTGCTTTCTAATTAAGTCCCAAGGAGTTATTTTTTAATCTTTTTTAAAGGTGCGGATACATTTAGACGTTCCAATTAACACCTGTATAATGCTCCAAATCAACGGGTGGCTGCTGGTGTTTTTTTCTGTGAATATATATGTGGTGCTTTGGCACTGCTGAATTTCAGAGACACAAACATATCCGTTTGTGTCTTTTGGATTTAAACTAAGGGTGTTGCTTTTAACCTCATGATTTTAAATGGATGCTATTGCATTAAAGGGTGCTTATCTATAACTAGATAGGTTTTTTTTAGTTGAAATAAAAGATTGAGTTATCGCAACCAATTTGAAATAATTGGTATTGAAGGTTTTGTTTAATCAATAATCACGGAGAATGGGGAGGACATACATATGAAGAATGTCTTGGTTTTTATCACAGATGGATTTGCTGATTGGGAGGCAAGCTATGTGACTGCAGAGTTAAATAAACCAGGATCAGGTTATCAAGTTAAAACAATTGCGATTGATAGCCTTCCAAAAACTTCAATGGGTGGATTAAATGTCATACCAGAGTATAGTTTACAAGACTTTTCTTTTGAGTTGCCATTTGAGATGTTGATTATTCCTGGGGGAACGGGATGGAAAGAAGAGAAAAATCAACAGATAAAGAAGCTAGTTGAGTTCTGTTTTGAAAACGACATTCCTGTTGCAGCGATATGTGATGCAACTACTTTTTTGGGGAATCACGGATTTCTAAATCAACATAAACATACTGGTAATTCATTGCCATACTTAAAAGAAGAAGCACCTAATTATGAAGGTAATAAAAATTATATAGATGAACAATCTGTTAGTGATGGATGTCTAATCACAGCTAATGGAAGTGGAGCAGTCGAATTTTCAAGAGATATTCTAAACAAATTGAACGTCTTAGAAGGTGAAGAACTAAGAGAGTGGTATGAATTATTCAAAAAAGGCTTTATTAAAAGTTAGTATGAATTTCGCAGTTGCAGGGAGGTCAACTTTTTGGAGGATGAAGAGGCCGTCCTGGCTTTGGAAATGGTAAACGATCGTAATTTGACCGTCCATACTTATAATTAAGAAGTGGCCATTAAAATCCACAAAAATTTGGATGAACCGTAACATAAATAACTGCATTTTTTTCTTTTTTATTTACTTAGAATAAAATTTTTGTGTTTTAAACAAAGAGGAGAGTCCATATGGAAGTAGTATATCTTGCAGGTGGATGTTTATGGGGAGTACAAGCTTTTATAAAAACTTTACCTGGAGTTAAGTTTACAGAAGCGGGAAGAGCTAATGGAACCAGTCATACACTTGAGGGAGATTATGATGGCTACGCCGAATGTGTAAAAACAGGATTTGATCCGACGGTTGTAACGATCAGGGAATTAATGGGGTATTTATTTGAAATCATTGATCCATACAGTTTGAATAAACAAGGAGAGGATGTTGGCGAGAAATACAGAACAGGAGTATATAGTGAAAAGCCTGAACACTTAAAAGAGGCGAAGGCGTTTCTTAGTGAGAGAAATGATTATGACCTTATAGTTGTTGAAGTCTTACCTCTTACAAACTATGTGAGAAGTGCAGAAGAACATCAAGACAGGTTAGCTAGATGTCCAGATGATTATTGTCATATTCCAGAAGAAATATTAAGTAAATATAAGTAAGGGAAAATAGTAAAAGGTGGTTGATGAGCTAGCTTTCAGAAATGCTTTTCCCTTTACTAAGGAACACAAAATAGTTTAGTCGGACGCGTTTATCTCATAACGCGTTTTTTTGTTTAGGGCGTTAATGTTCAATAAGCACGAGGAAAAAACAACCGATCAATTTGCTGCGAAGTACAAGGATACTGTACATTCAAACGACATCTACTTGTCTGACTTTGTGAAGGAATACACTGTGTGTGATTTAAAGATCTCTTAGAAGATACCTAGAAACAAAGTTCGAAATGATAAGAACGTGGATAAAAGCGAAGCCATTCTGCGGATCCATGCTTTGGAAATTGACGGCCAGGCAGGTTAATAATTTGTATTATTTTGTATTAGTATGTCTTTTTTGAAAAATAGGCTTTACTTTAAGATGGGTTTCGCATATAATTTCCAGAGAAAGAAAAAATTATCAGAAAGCGAGGTCGAAACCAATGATGAACACTTTAACTTGGAATCAAACGGTACAACTAAATCGACCTGCGCTATGTATTAGACCCTAAAAATTTTTCTTGAAAAATAGGATCATAACAGCCGCAGGTGATGCATATTGTATTCCTGTGGCTTTTTTGCATCTTCATAAACGGAGAGCTTTAAAGCAGAGTCACAGGATACCTGTGGCTTTTTTGCGCCTTCATAAATGGAGAGCATTTAAAGCAGAGCCACAGGACACCTGTGGCTTTTTCTTATGGAATCAAAGGTATTTTTACTCTTTTGATACAATTTTACATTTTTAAGGAGGTGGGCAATGATGACCATGCATTTCTTTATTTTCACTATTCGTGTGAACCGTCGCAAAAAACAGAGGTATTCACCGCTCCCCGGTTACCGGCCGAGTGCTCAAGATCAATGGCTTGACCGAAAAGCAATGAACAAAAATATCATCTAAGAAAGGGAGTGTAACCAATGGTTGAATTATTAAGGATTGAATTTATGAACTGGTTAAATGCGGAGAAGGATTCCGCTTAGTGACAATCACATAGGAGGAATAAACGATGAGAATTAACTTTTTAATTTTTGTGATATCATTTGAAAAAATGGCGCCGGAAGCTAGAGATCGTTCGGCTGAGCGTGCCCGATTAATCAGTGAGCGCATGAACGAAACAAAAATGAAACACAATAAATTGTATTAAAAACTCTTTGCTTTTTGGAGTGACACAGTCAAATAAAACTAAATAAAACACCCAGGCTGCCATGACTCTCAATTCTATTGGAGTCTGGCAGTTTAATCTTTGAAAAGTTCGACAATAAATAGAATCATACATGTACGATTTTATTTTCTGGTACAGTACGGATAAATGGTAAAGTATTGGTTAATAAGCCCAAGCCCCACTCGTAATACCTTGCTGTTGGAAAGAGGGGTTTTTCAAAAAGCTCTATCATGTTTTTGTGCAAATGGGCATACAGCCGTCTCCCTTAGAGAAACGCCTTAGGACTTTCATATTGTTAAAGTTTAACAATAGGCTCCTTCTCGTGAAGGAATAAGGATTGTAACGCTTAAATGGATGAACCCCCCCATAAATTGGAGGAATGCGCACACCTCCTTTCACTAATGAATAAAGAATCACCAATTTCGAGTGAATGATTGGACTTGGTAATTCTAAAATCCAGGAAAAAGTGTGTTTATTTAATTTTACTAATAAGTTTTTTATATTGTACATCTCCATATCCGATGGTTGGAAAAAGCTCAAATAACCTTTCAAGTAATTCAGATGTCGATAAGTTTATATTGCTTTTAATATACTGAATGACTGGATTATCATCTTTCAGCATCTCTAAGTATAGATCGATTGCCTGGTACATAACTGGAACTACGTCAACTGATGTTTTTTTATGATCTAACAGGATGTCTTCATAAACAGTACTATAATTACCTAACTGAAGTTCCGTTTGTCTTACCTTACCTTCATCTTCTCTAAAACTATTCAGGAAAACTCTTCCCCTGTAATCGGATTGTTCAAGGTAAGCGAGAAGTGTAAGAAGGTTCATTTGACAAAACATATCTTCGCCAAACCATAATACGATATATTTATATTTGTTGTTAAAGAGGTTATTTAAAGGGTTTATGACTTTATTGATATAATCTTCCACTGACTCAAGGTGTCCAGCTGCTCTTCTCTTTATGAATTCTTTATTAAATATATTCCTGGTAGTGGCGTTTACACACATAGCTTCATTAAATGGAGCGTAATCTGAATTCCCCATAATTTCTTTATGCTTAAACTCCTCATACATAACCTGCCCATTTAAGATATGGAGTACATGTTCATTAGATAAATCACTGGTTTCGATTTGTATGGGATTAACCCTCATTTTTTCTGAAAAATCCATTTCGCATCCCTCCTCATTATGATAGGTATAGTCGGGGGCTTATAGGGAACTTCAATTCCTATACGTTCATTTACCACATCTAGTAATGCTGGATGGTACTTATTTTTCAATAGTGAGGCAGTTTAAATAAAGCACAAACGTCAACTTTACTTTAGAAGTTGACGTTTGTGCTTCGTGTGTATTTAGAAGACATTTTCACTAACTGATATAAATGTATTTAGCAATGAAGTAAGTTTTTTATCTTTATGCCACGAGATAAAGTGATATATTTCATGGTCTTTCCCTTGTGACCAATCGATGATTTTTAATTCATTTTTCTTAACTTCTTCTTTTACCGCTTCATATGGTAATAGGGCAATACCAAGATCTGATTTCACACAGTTTTTGAGGGTTTCAATATTAGTTATCTCAAAAGTGGAATTGAACTTAATTTTGTGATCCAGGAGCATGCCTTCTAATAAATTTCTGTAAGAACAACCTTTCTCGGTTAATATGAGGGTTTCTTCAATTAAATCTTGTAATTTTGGCTTCTCGAGCTGTGTGGTTTTATTAACGGGAGAGGCCACCAAAACTAAGCTTCCCTTTGACAATTTAGAAACCTTCAAGTTATGTCCTTCATCTACACCTTCCCCAAACATAAAAGCAAAATCCATGTCACCGGACTGCAGCTCTGACTGAATTTCTTGAAATTTATGAACGGGTTTGACAATGACTCCAACATTCGGAAATAAAACTTTTAATTCCTTTAATACGTCAGGGAGCTTGTACGCACATTGACTTTCAGTTGCCCCCACTACAAGGGTACTTGTCATATTTTTATCGTAATTGATTTCTTCAATGGCCGATTGATATTGAGCAGTGATGGTGTCAGCATACACCTGGAATTTATTTCCGTATGTCGTTAAAACTAATTTATTTCCCAGTCTTTCGAACAGGTTCACACCTAATTCGGATTCTAAGCTTTTGATTTGAGAAGTCACACTGGATTGAGCATAGTTTAAAATTTCAGCACTTTTGGTGAAATTTAACGTTTTACTTGCAATCTGAAATGTTGCTAGTTGCTTCATATCCATTCTTTTTCACTCCTATCATGATTCCCGATACAAACCATCGGATTTTTCATCTGGGATATAGAGTCATATTATCATAGAATGATGTTGTTCACATAAAAAGTGAAAAAAATGTAAAAAACAGGAGGAATTTATGATGAGAAATTCTAATTGCTTAGTATGTCAATCAACGATCGAATTGGAGGATGAGACGTTTGTTGGTGAAATCATTGAATGCTCCGATTGTGGTGAAGAACATGAAGTTGTTGAAGAGAATGGATCGCTGACACTTGGCTTAGCACCGGAAATTGAAGAATCTTGGGGAGAGTAACCTATAATACTTATGGAAATTTTAATGTGTGTCACTAAGTTGAGAGAAGAAGAGAAAATGATCATTACCCAGCTAAATCAAAAAGACATTAAGGTGAAAGTCATCTTAGATTCTATGAGTCTTCCTTTGGAGGACATCTTCAAAGGAAAGTATGATATAGCAATTATTCGCTGTTTATCTCAGGTTGAAGGAAAAAAAAGAGCTCACATCTTAGAAAAAGCTGGTTTGATAACAATGAATAATTCTGATGCTATTAATGTATGTACGGATAAAATTCTACAAGCCTTACTGTTTCAAAAGAATAATATTCCACAGCCTAATTATATGATTGCGTTTACCCCTGCAGATTTAACGAGAAGTTCATTCAAACTAGGGAAGGAATTCTTAATCAAGCCCGCGACTTCTTCATGGGGACGAGGAATCAGTTTAATTGAGAACGAAAGATGTTTAGATGCCTGGGTAGCTGCTAGAGAATCTTTAGACGTCAAAAATAAAGAATTCCCAGTTCTCGCTCAAGAATTTATTAACAAAGGAAACTTTGATGTTCGTGTTGTGATTATCGGGGAGTCTCCTGTAGTTGCTTTTAAAAGGGTGTCTGATGATTCTTGGAAGACAAACACGCATTTAGGCGCGTCCGTGGTTCCATTACTAATTGATGCTGAAATTGATGGATTAGTGCACCAAGTGGTAAAAGCTATGGGTTCTGGAATATATGGCTTAGATTTATTGTATGACTTTGCTCAAGAGAAATATGTAGTCTGTGAAATTAATCAAAACCCTGAATTTGCTCAATCATCAAAAGAACATAATGTAAATATTCCTTTTCTACTAGCTAGTTATGTGGAAGATGTCATTAATCAAGAACGAAAGGAGAAGGTCTATGGATAAAAATAAGCAATTTCAAATTTCTTTTGTCTTATCTAGAGTTTTAAATTCCGGAATTATCATGAGTATAGAAAAGAATGAAAAAGAGATAAATGGTCTTGAAAAATTAATGGCTAAAATTACAAAGCTATCTTATGTTTCGGTTTTTAACAGCTATACCGGTGCTCTTCACGGAGCCCTTCATGGTAAGGATCTAGGGTATGGGGACTCAGTTACTTTATCGAACGCTACAGATAAAGAAGAAAAGTTTTTAAACTGGTTAGGTATATCCAATCTAAGGGATACAAAAACAGAAGCATTCGAGAGGATATCAATAGGTTGGGAAAACATAGGCGACTTTGACAAAAGGTTCAACAATCAATCTACTTTAGTTCTAGATTTGACGGATTTAGGATTTGGTCCGTGTGCTGCAGTTGCAACTGACGAGAGAGAAGTATGGGAGAAAGCGGAAAGGTTAAAAATATTTGGAGCTTTTGACCTTCGAACGATGTGGACCCAAGAGGAAAGTCATCCAGATTTACAGCCGGGGATTCAGTTTAATTATAGAGTTAGTCCTTTGGTTGCTGCTTGTGCCAAATTATCTTTAATAAAAAGAGGTGTAGCTGTTGAGAACTGATTTTATTAAAAAGCCCCTTGATTTTCCATCAGAGGATATGATTTATGAAAATCTTGCTTACTTTGGGGGGGGAGCTGTTCTTCCTGAAGATAACCGAAAGACAAATTTCCCCTATATTACAAAGGAAGATATTATGCAAATGCTGGTTTCGATTCAACATGACCCCAATAAGGTCATTGATGAGTTTGCAAATAAATATAGGGACTATGTTGGTGCCAATTATGCCATTCCAACAGCAAGTGGTACATCGAGCTTACACCTCGCTTTAGTGGGAGCCGGTATTCAGCCGGGTGATGAAGTCATCATTCCCAATTTTACATTTATAGCCACGGCTCAGGCAGTCGTAGCTGCTAAAGCGATTCCGGTATTTACGGATATCGATCCGGATACATACTGTATGGATGTTTCTCAGGTGAAACGATTGATTACTCCTAACACAAGAGCAATCATGCCAGTCCATGTCCATGGGCTTCCTGCTGATCTCCCACAATTGCAAAAAATATGTGATCAATTTGAATTGAAACTTGTCGAAGATGCTTCTCATGCTCATTCAGCTTCGATTGATAACAAGGTTTGCGGATCTATAGGAGATGCTGCTGGACAAAGCCTAATGGCTGATAAGAACTTTCCTGTGGGGGGAGAAGGTGGGATTGCTTTCTTTAAGGATGAAGAAGATTATCATCGTGCTTTAGATTTCCTGAACGACTCTGGGATCGATTACAGAATGTCGTGGATTGCTGCAGCTTTTGGCATTAGTCAGCTGGAAAGGCTCCCTTATTACGATGAAGTAAGAGCACGTAATGCTAAATTCTTAAGTGATGCTTTAGAGGATACCGATTTATTCAGCCCCCCTCATGTTCCAGAAGGTTATAGACACAGCTACAACATGTATCGTATAAAGTTAAATCCTTCAAAAAAGGGGTTAGACGACCTCGAAGACTATAAAGTGAAGGAAGCTATCCAAAAAATTATTATGGAGGAGGGCGTCTTTGCAAGAGAATGGCAAAATAGGCCAATCCCTGGACATCTCCCGTTCCAAAACTTAAAAGGGTTTGGAAATCAATTCCCTTTCAGTCTAAGTGATGAGGAACCAGATTATAAAGTTTCCGATTATCCCAAAACCTTAAAAATGTTTCGAAACACGTTAACAATCTGTAGAGAATTACGATCTCCAATAGAGTACGAGAGAATTCAATCATATGCGCTTGCATTCAAGAAAATTGATCAAAACCCGGACATGATTCGTAAAGTTGTTGAAGAACTTGGAGATAGTAGACCACCCTATGAAAGGGATGCAAGGTTAGGATGAGTACAAAAATTAAGGCGGCAATTTTAGGTGGCAGTGGCTTTGTTGGAATGGAAATTTACAGAATATTAAATAAGCAAATGGACGTCTCTATTGAATTTGTTTCTTCAGAATCATTAGCTGGTCAACCTGTTGAGAAATATTATCGTATGTTAAACAGCAAAAATAAACAACTAAAATTTAAACCAATCAGCCAACTTGAAGATGGATTTGATGTCGTGTTTTCGTGCCTTCCAACGGGAGTTTTACCGAAGTATATTGACGAAATCATACCAAAATCCACGGTTGTTTTTAATGTGAGTGGAGATTTTAGACTTCGGGATCAGCATCAGCTTGAAAAATACTACCCCCAATCCCTTAAAACAGAAACTTATTTAGAATCACAATATTTCATCCCTGAATTTCATGAGTTAGATAAAAAGTCTAAAATCATTAATTTACCAGGGTGTATGGCTGTGGCAAGCATTTACTCTCTTTATCCTCTTGTTAAAAATAATTTGATTGAGAACAGGGTAGTGATTGATGCGAAGACAGGATCTAGTGGGGGCGGAAAACGATCTCCGGAACATCCGGCAGAGAGGGCTCATAACCTACACCCGCATAAAGTTCATGGTCATCGGCATCAACCAGAGATTAATCATGCCTTTGAAGGCATGTTTGGGGTTGAACTAGATCTGCAGTTTTCAACTTACAGTTTAGATTTACCTCGCGGGATTATGGTAACTTCCTACTCTCAGTTGAAAGATAACATTTCGGAAGTTGACGTCAAAAAGTTTTTTTATCGTGATTTTAAGGGGATGCCTTTTATTGATTATCTAAGAGACAACAAGGGCGGGAGATTTAACCCGATGATTAAATCTACAGCAGGAACTAACAGAGTGGAAGTCGCAGCTTATGTAGACGGGAAAAACTGTGTTTCCATTTGTACATTAGACAACATGATTAAAGGGGCCGCTGGACAAGCTATCCAAGCGTTTAATCAATATTTCGGTTATCCCGAATTCCAGTCTCTGAACTTTCATAACGAAGGGATGTGGCCATAATTAGTCAATTGTATGTGATTAAGGTAGGCAGCAGCACCGTTCTTTCTTCGAATCACACGATTTACGAAGAGGTTAGGAGGATTGCGGATAAAGGAAACCAAATCATTCTGGTCGTAGGAGGAGCTAAAGGAATAGAGAAGTATTATGAGCAAATCCAGAGGGAAGTAACGTTTCTGGAGCTGAGCAATGGAGGCCAGGCGAGGTATTGTAACCAAGAAGAAATGGACCATATCTACAAAGCTTATGATCAAGTAATGATTCCAACCGTAAGAAATAAACTCCAAGAACAAGGGTTAAAAACTTATGTGCAATGTGCGGGTGACCATGAGGTAGTAACGGGAAAGCAGGGGCCGCCTCTTAAGGCTCAGGAGAATGGCAAAAAGAGAGTTGTACGGGATTCGTTGTATGGTTCTTACTATTCGTGTGAGACGCAATTAATCAAATCTTTATTAGATGACTTTGATGTCGTGTGCTTAACGCCGCCCCTTCAGAATGTAGACAATCCTCATCAATATCTCAATATTGATGCTGATATGCTTGCAGCCCATTTATCTGTTCATATGAAAGCCCACCATTTGAGGTTTGTTACAGGGACCAATGGATTATTAAAGGATATTGATGAACCATCATCGACAATTAACGATATTTACTTAAATGATTCCTTAGACTTTGTCAAAGGTAGAATGAAGCAAAAAGTACGGGCCGCTCAATTAGCTATAAAAAAAGGAATCAGTGATGTTTGTATAATGGGGCCTTCTATGGAACATCAACACTCCACTTGGTTTTGGGACATCGAAAATTATAAAGGTAACCACGATTTAATAAATAAGATCGTTCGTATTCCTTCTGTTTCGCGTAATGAAGAAGAACTTACTCAGTACCTTTTCAATAATGTCCAATTACCAGGGGTTAAAAACACCGTGGATAAAGCAGGGAACATTGTATTTGAAAAAGGAGAAGGAGAAAACACTCTCTTGTTATTAGGACATGTAGATACAGTTCCTTACTTGTGGAAGGTGAAAAGTGACAAGAAGATGATCACAGGAAGAGGATCTGTGGATGCAAAAGGTTGTTTTGCAAATTTCATCCAGATGCTAAGAGATGTAAAGGTTCCGGAAAATGGTAAGTTAAAGGTTATTGGGGCCGTGGAAGAAGAGGTATCTTCCTCAGCCGGAGCCTACTATGTGCGGGATCATCATCCAGCCGATGCCGTCATCATTGGAGAGCCGAGTGGAGAGCATAATCTTACTTTAGGTTATCATGGATTACTCAAATTAGGGATTACTATCCAAAAGAGCCAAAAGCATAGTGCCTCAAGAGAGAATGTAAGCGTTGCTGATCATTTTTATTCAATAAAAAATGAGTTAGAAATGAGGGTAAGGAAAGTGGATCCGGATCATGTGGCTACCACTACAAAGATAAATCAACACAAAAAAGAAGACATGGATGTTTTAGAGGCGATTTTAAATTTTAGAATCTCTCCAGGTGTTGATATAGATTATCTAAGTGAACTCAATTTAACTATTTCAAAAGAAGTTTCTATTAAAGTCCTAAGAGCAACTCCGGGATTTATTAATAAAAGGAATTGTCCATTAGTAAAGGCGTTTGCAAAAAGCTTTGCTTCTCAAAAGGTAAAGTTTAAGTACTTAAAGAAAACCGGAACAAGCGATATGAATACACTTGCAACCACATGGACAAATATTCCAATTGTAGCCTATGGACCGGGAGACTCGAACCTTGACCACACGAATGAAGAATTTCAATTATATAAAGAGATTGATCAATCACGGACTATATTAAAAGGTACCATTGACCATTGGTTTTCTAAAATACCGGAGGTGGATAAGAATGCTCATCGACCAAAAGTTACCCAGCATTGACCCTCTGAATGTAAAAAGGCTGGAGGAATTATCGAAGAAAGCCAGAGAGACCATTGTAGACATTGCAGCTACTGAAACGGGATGCCATATAGGGGGAAGTCTTTCTGTAATCGATGTATTAATTACTTTGTTTGATGAATTTTACTTTGATCATCGTAATCAAATTGTATTAAGCAAAGGGCATGCTGCTGCAGCCTTGTATTCCGTACTTTATGTGCAAGGCATCTTGGAAGAGAACCCGGCAGAGAGTTACGGAAAAAGGGATTCTTTATTGACAGGACATCCCAACCACAAAATTAAGGGCATTCCATATTCAACGGGAAGTCTCGGCCACGGCATTCCTTATGCAGCAGGTTGGGCATTGTCTCAGAAGTTGAAAGGATCTGAAGGAATCGGAGTAGCCGTGTGTGGAGATGGTGAACTTCAAGAAGGGCTTTGTTGGGAGACGTTTCAAGTGATTCAGGCAAAACAGATTAATAATTTCATATGTGTGGTTGATATGAATGGAGCTCAAAATGATGGGTTTGTCCATAATATCTCACCTTTAGAAGATGTAAGAGGAAGATTTGAATCGTTTGGCTTTCATACGTTAGAGATTAATGGTCATGATTTTCGAGAAATAGGTAAAGCCTTACAGGTGGTTGAGAGTTCTGCTAAGCCATTAGCTGTTTTAGCTCAAACAGTCAAAGGAAAGGGTGTGCCAGATATTGAAGGAAACCCTAAGGCTCACTATGCAAAAATCCCACAACGTCTAAAAAACAAATGGAAAAGGAGTATTGTATGACTTTATCTGGCCGGGACACTTATCGTGAGGAATTAACGAACATTGCAGAATATAATGATCACATTTTATGTCTAGAAGCCGATTTAGGGGGATCAACACACAAGTTTGAATCCCAATTCCCCGATCGTTTTTTTAACATGGGTATTGCCGAAATGACAAGTATTGATATGGCTGCTGGGTTAGCAGAAGCGGGTTATATTCCTTTTTTCTCCACTTTTGCACCATTCGCTTCTCTACGATCAGCAGAAAGTATTAAATTGGCGATGGGATACATGGAGAAGAATATTAAAGTTATAGCACCTTATGGAGGGGTATCCGGAGGGTGGTTTGGAACCACACACCATTCTTTAGAAGATATTGCAGTTTTAAGAGCCTTTCCCAATATTAAGATTGCCTGCCCTTATGGAGAAGAAGATACAAGAAGAGTGATTAGGGAGGCTGCCTCTTCGCCTCACCCTTACTATGTTCGATTGTCGAGGAATGAAGCTTTTGTAAGTTTAGAAAGAGAAGGGGAATCTGCTTCTTCTCCTTTAGTGAATCAAAAGGGAACGGGTGAGCTTTGCTTAGTTTCTGTAGGAGAGCAGGGAACAGAACTATGTAAAAAAATGCAAGAAGTTTATCCTGAGGTTTCCCATGTTCACCTTTGTTATGTCGATCAGTTAAGCTTAAGGGCTGCAGTTGATCAGTTAACAGGACTGGGAGAATCTTTTCTTGTCGTTGAAGAACATCGGTTAGCTGGCGGAACAGCATCTTTGCTATCTGTTCTTCTACCTGACAAACAAGTATATTCTTTTGACTGCGGCGAAGAATGGCCCGTATATGGAGGAACTCATCAAGAGACACTTGCTCATCTAAAGTTTGAGCCTAAAACATTAGAAAAAAGAATTACTGACCTTTTGAATGACCCGATTACTATTTAAAAATAGAGAAGGAGCTGAGGACACATTGGATGCTCAAAAGATTGTAGCTTTTGTAGAGCCGAGTTTTTATGGGGTGGATTTTGTGGAGAGGACCTACCGGAAAGGGTGCAAAGTCATTGCCATAGGATCATCTTCAGACAATCCTAAAAAATATGGCTATGAAAACTATTATGATGATTTTTTAATCGCTGATATTAGGGATCCGAAATCTATTTTTCATGCGATCAAGAATTCCGTTTATGATGGAAAATTAGACGCTTTGATTCCTGCCACAGACTATGCTTCACACTATACAGCTGAGGTAGCCGAATGGCTGTCCTTGCCAACGATTCCATCGTTTGCTGCTTATAACGCAAGAAATAAAGATTTGGCGCGTCATGCTTACAAAAAGAACAAAGTACCAAGTGCTCAATTTGCTAAAGTATCAAACGATGAGGAAGCATGCGAAGCTGCCACTTGGATTGGATATCCGGTCGTTTTAAAACCAACGAATTGCGCGAGCAGCCAAGGAGTCTTTTTTATCAATAATAAAGAAGAATTGCTTCATGCGTTTCAAAAATTAAAAGAGTTCAAAAAAACCTATATGGGGTTTGATGTAAGTACGGATTATTTAATTGAAGAATACTTGGAGGGACCAGAGTTTAGTGTCGAGCTTTTTCTAAAGGATCAAGAGGTTATTTTTTCATCTGTTACGGAGAAGGAGACCTCAGATTTACCTTTTTTTGTTGAGATCTCTCATACCGTTCCTACCTCTATTCAAATAGACAGAGTAGAAGAGATCGTGGATGTAAGTGCCCAGGCCATGAAAGCTATAGGCATTGATAACGGTCCCAGCCACGTTGAAATAAAATTAACGAGCACAGGGCCAAAGATTATTGAAGTCAATGGCCGGCCTGGCGGAGATCAAATTGCTTCCCAATTACTTTTTAATACGTATGGACTGGATATTTTTGAAGAGACCGTTAATTTCTATTTACAACTACCCATAAATAAACACTTTCCAGTTAAAAAAGCAACTTCTATTGCTTATTTAACGTCACGAAACAATGGGAAAATCTCAACGATCCATGGAATCGAACATATTAAGAATGATCCTTCTGTCATTAAATATGAAGTAAATGTTCAACCCGGGGATATAGTTAGAATTCCCGAGAGTTCAGATGATCGTCTGGGCTATGTAATTACAACAGGTGAGAATGCGAATGAAGCCAAAAAGAAAGCCATTCATTTGATTAACTCCATTCAATTAGAATACGCATAGCTTTCTATTTCAATGGAAAACCCCATAAATTCTATGGGGTTTTTATTTGAAGAAAGTTCTTCATTGGTTCCAACGTTTTTTTCGATGGCAACCATTCGAATTATCCGTTTTACGGCCCGTGATCCCTGCGATAGTATTTTTATAAAGCTAAATTTAATGACGAGGTGATGAGATGTCGGTTTTAACCAGGAAAGGTTTCTTGTTCTTTTTTCTTGCGGATATCCTATCTGGATTTGGGGTAGGGATGAGTACGATTGGGGCGAATTGGTACTTATTAGATGAAACTGGATCGACAGGAGCAGTAGGCATTATGTTAGCTCTTAACGTAATTGCCGGTTTTCTTGTTTCCCCATTGACTGGAATTCTTACAGATAAATTTAATCGAAAAGGAGTAATTCAATTAACGTTTATCCTGCGGGCTGTGGCCATCGGAATACTGACGGCTGCGTTTATGTTTAATGGATTTACCATCGGATATATTTATTTATTTGCCATCATTAATGGTATTGGTTGGAGCATTTATATGTCGGCATCCCGCAGTCTCATTCAAGAGTTACTGCCTGAAGAGGAATTATCCAAAGGAAATTCTTTAATTGAGATTAGTTTGCAAGTGGGAATGTTTATGGCCGGGGCAGCTTCCGGCTTTATTTATAAGTTTGACGGCTTTGAAACCATCCTGCTGATAAATTCCTTAATGTTTGTAATGAGTAGTCTGTTTATGATCTTCGTTAAGTACCAGTCCATTTTGTTAGAGGATAAGGAAGAGGGTTATATTCGCTCCTTTAAAAAAGGGATTCATTATTTACGGTCCCATCAGTTGACGTTCCTCCTGGGGTTTGTTGCCATTGTTCCTTTAGTAGGAACCATGATTTTTAATGTTGTCTTGCCAGAGTATGTCAGCGGGACTTTAGATGCAGATTCGGTCGTATTTGGATTCTCAGATATGGCTTATGGAATTGGTGGTTTGATTTCTGGATTTATAGCCGCTCCTTTTGCGAAAAAAATAACGGAACACAAAGCGGTCAGTGTTATCTTCTTGCTATCCGTTCTCACTTTAGTGGGATTGTCCTTTAATTCACTAGTGATCATGATCTATCTAGGAAGTTTCTTAATTGGTTTTTCCAACTCATCTCTAAGAATTATTATGAACACAATGCTTATGGAGGTGGTTCCCAAACCATTAATGGGCAGAGCGATGTCTGTATGGATGGGGATAGCATTATTTCTTCAAGCTGTATTTGCAAGTGGGCTCGGCCTGCTTATTGATATTTTTTCTCCAAGCGTAGGATTTATTTGTATGGGAGGATTAATGTTCTCAGGGTTAATCATGCATTATTACGTTTCCAAACGTAAAAGCCAAACGAATTATCGATATGAGGTGGTTTAAATGAAAGTTGGAGTCATTTATGGAAGTACAAGAGAGCAGGGAAATACAGAATGTTTAACAGAAGAGGTTGTTAAAAACTTACCAGACGTCACAAGAATTGATCTCAAGAGGTATCAATTTAAAGATATTATTGATCAAAGACATGAAAAGAACGGATTTTCTCCAGTAAAAGATGAGTATGATCAAATTATTGACCAAATCATTGACTGTGAGGTTTTAATTTTTGCTACACCCATTTATTGGTATGGAATGACCAGTGTGACGAAACGTTTTATCGATCGTTGGTCGCAAACAGTCAGGGATGAAAAATACCCAAATTTCAAAGAGCAAATGAGTCAGAAACAAGCCTATATTATTGCGGTCGGAGGAGATAACCCTCGTGTGAAAGGGCTGCCTCTTGTACAGCAATTTACGTATATTTGCCAATTTATTGGTTTGAACTATAAGGGATACGTATTAGGAGAGGGAGCAAAACCTAAAGATATTTTGAAAGACGAGAAAGCTATAGAAGATGCTCACAAACTAGGAGAATTGTTAAAGCGGAGGGCTCAGATAACGGCTTTGAACCAACTATAGTAAGAGACACATTGAAGACACAAACGTATTCGTTTGTGTCTTTTGGATTTAAACTAAGGGTATTGCTTTTCTCCTCATGATTTTAAATAGCTGTTATTGCGTAAGAATTGAATTCGAGATAATAAAGAATTATGCCCCTATAAATCAAAATATTGAAACTAAAGTAAGTTTTATTCGTTTTTAAAAGTAGAAGTTAATATGGAATAAGTTAATACTAAAGCCTTAAATGAAGGAGGATATGTCCGCTGTGTGGTTCCAGCTGGGTATTTTCGGATATCAGAAAATCGTCCACCTTGGAGGCCCATAAGAGGTAGTGTATGATAATAAATAAAAAATGGAAATACCCCATATTATTATTGTCTTCAATTGGAATTTCAAGTATCGGTGACTTTATTTATTTAGTTGCCATTAATATTATTGTTTTTCAGCTTTCAGGTTCAGCAACGGCTGTAGCTGGTCTTTGGATCATAGGACCTTTAACGAATATTGTAACTAAATTCTGGACTGGGAGTTTTATTGAGTATCGTAGTAAAAGAAAAGTAATGATAGGGACCTACATAATCAGAGCTGTTTTCATTTTCCTGATTCCATTTGCCTCAAATATGGCAGTTATTTATGGAATATTGGTTATCTTAAGTGTGGCAAAAGCATTCTTTAATCCATCCTCAATGACGTACGTTGCTATCCTTGTTCCAAAAGAAAGAAGAAAACGTTTCAATTCGATTCGCTCATTTGCGAGTTCAGGAGCTTTTATCGTCGGACCTGCAATTGGTGGTTCACTTATATTATTAACATCTGTTGAAATGACATTATGGATGAATGCTCTATTCTTCTTATTTTCAGCAATTTTATTATGTTTTCTTCCTGAAAAAGAAAACATTGATAAAGACACAATTCCAACATTAACTATTGCTCAAGTGATTCGTGACTTTACAGTCGTTCAGAAATTTATGGTCAACAATAAATACATATCTTTTGTATATCTTGGCTTTATTATGATTATGATATTTTCCTATGCCATGGATGCTCAAGAGGTCGTTTTTACCCAGCAAGTGGTGGGACTTTCGGAATTTGATTATAGTTTGTTGATTAGTATAACGGGAATCGGTTCTGTGGTAGGAGCCTTTTTATTATCGGTATTTTCCAATAAAATCTCACTTAGATATATGATGACGATTGGGTTAATCATGATGACGATTGGCTATGTTATCTATGCATTTGCGTGGTCGTTCATCTCCATCGTTGTTGGATTTGTAGTGTTAGGGTTCTTTAACGTCTTCTTAAATGCAGGAATTATGACATTCTATCAAAACAATGTTTCTGTTGATATTATGGGAAGAGTGACAAGCATTTACGATTTAATCCAAAGTGTTATCCAAATTATTTTTATTTTAGTTATTGGTATTGCAGCAGATCTTGTATCCTTGCGACTTACCATTGTCACTTTAGCACTGGTCATGTTGCTATCTTCTATTATTTTTTCAATTTCAGTATTAAAGCCAAATAAAAAGAAGTTTTACAAAGAAGATGATAATGATAATGGAGATTTAAATATAGAAGTAAAATAAAATATGTAAATGCTTGTAACGAGTAGATAATTTAAGCTCTACTTCTAGATATCTCAAAATCAATACTTCCTGTATAGGGGCAATTGCTCAATAGAGCATTCGCCCTTTATTACATAATTATAGGGACAAACCGGGAATTTTAGCTTCTTAACTGAAGAGGCAGTTTAGTGGAATGTTTAAACCCAATTTAACTGTTTTTCCAATACATATAATAAGAAAAATATCGAGATCATTCACATCGAGTAAGGTTGTTTGAGGAAAAAATCAAGCCATTCTTTGATGAACCATTATTTACACGTAAAATTGAGAGTAGAGGTCAATTGCGCAAAAATTGCTCCCTTTTTAGAGAAGGAGTTGGCTTAGAATATACATGATAAGTAAAATTCCAATTCCTAATCCTCTTACTCCATAAAGTTCCCGTTCTGATAATTCGTTCCCTTTTATACTCCTCCAACTGGGGTAAAAGAAACTGATTACTGGAGCAGCTATTAAACCGATAGTCATTAAGAGTGCAGCTAGTACTTCCAATATAGTCCCTCCCTGGTTTTACAATATTTAGTAACCGTTTAATTGCTATATAAAACACGCAGGAGCAAGTTATGTTTATTTAACACGGTAGTTCAGTACCATATAGGGGGTGTTCCCATTATGAAAGCCATTATTTTTGATTTAGATGGAACTTTATTAAATCGAGATGAGTCAGTAAAAAAATTTATAGATAAACAATATGAGCGATTGAATAAGTGGCTGCATCCTATCCCGAAAGAGGAATACATAAAAAGATTTATTGAACTAGATAACCGTGGATATGTGTGGAAGGACAAGGTATATAAACAACTTATAAATGAATTTTCTATACAGGGGGTTACGTGGGATGAATTACTACAGGACTACCTAAGTTATTTCAAAGAAAACTGTGTTCCGTTCCCTAATCTTTTGGAAACTCTTGATAGATTAAAGCAAAATAACTTACTTATTGGGATAATAACTAATGGAAAGGGTCAGTTTCAAATGGATAACATAAAGGCTCTGGAAATAGATAAATACATGGATATTATTCTTATATCGGATTGGGAAGGGATTAAAAAGCCGGATCCAAACATTTTTAGAAGAGCATCGGAAAGGCTCCAGGTGTCTCCGGAAGATTGTGTGTTTATAGGAGATCATCCAGAGAAAGATGTGCAAGCAGCACAAGCCGTTGGAATGAAAGGTATTTGGAAAAGGGACCACCAATGGAATAGAGTAAAAGCAGATGTTGTGATTGATGAATTAGATGAAATTCCTAAAATAATTCAGAAGTTTTTATAGGGTAGTCATTGCCTGATGTCCTTATATCCTGAATCGAAAGCTTTAGGAAATAAGGACAATTACTGCAAGGTCAGTAACTTTACATATCATAGGGGAAAGGGAGAGTTCAGATGATTTTAGAAGCGGCTATGCTGCAAGTTAAGCCAGGATTGGAAGAGGAATATGAAAAAGCATTTCGTGAAGCATCAAAAATCATAAGTTCAATGAAAGGGTACAAATCACACGAATTGCAGCAATGTATGGAAGTTAAGGGGAAATATTTATTATTGGTGAAGTGGGAAACCCTGGAAGATCATACCGTGGGATTTAGACAATCGAAAGAGTATCAAGAATGGAAAAGACAACTTCATCATTTCTATGAGCCCTTTCCAACAGTGGAACATTTTGAAAGAATTTCTCTTTAATTTGGAGGAATTGAACAATAATTCTTTGGAAAAAAGGGATCAATTAGCCTTTTAATGAACAAAATTTAAGATTGGCGTATATTCCACCTCTGTTAATAGGAGGGCAGCCCCTGTTTTTTAATGCTCTTCCTTCTTTTTCATAAAGAACACTTGCCAGTATCCCGTTAAGGTTACAGAAATAAGGATCGGTATCTTAGCTTCAGGATCAAAAGTAATGTATAGATCCAAAATTGAATATATGACATAAGCCATAACAGGAACATAAATAATCTTAAAAATCACTTTCCACTTCATAAGTCTCCCTCCTAATAGGTGTGTTACCTTAATAAACAGGCTGGCTTCTTGGGCTGCGTACAACAGCAAGGTGACTATGGAGGGCGGAGGCGGGTTGAACTAGTTTTTTATATGACTAATGGTAGTGGAAAAAACATCTACTTCAGTATGTTCGTCTCGATACTCTTATTTTGCCGGAAAAACATAAATTGGGGAGCCGGCAGCAGGCTCTCCCAAACTTTCTTATACTACAAGAAAGAACCTGGACAGTTTGACCAGGTTCTTTAATATTGCATAGAAACTGACGCGGTTTAAGGAACGGGACACCCTTTTTTAGTCGGACTGCTTTACACTAAGGACGGTAATCGTAACCAGTATGAGCACCATTCCCAAAACTTGTATGAGGGTCAATTGATCTCCGAGAAGCAGAACGCCAAATAATGAAGCGGTTACCGGCTCGACCATAGCGACCATCGAAGCCGTTGATGCGGCAGTCTTTCGAATGCCAATCACATACAATATAAATGAAATACCAGCACCCACAAGCCCTAATAGAAGAAACCATCCGATATCGCTTGAGGTTACCACAGCTGCTGATTCACCCTTGTCCGTAAATAGAAAAAGGATGAGACAAAATGAAAAAAAGGCGATGGTTAAACTAGTCTGCGGCTTTCCGATAGAAGAGGCATTTTTAAACCCGAATATAAACAATGCATAGGAAAGCCCAGCAGCAAGCCCCGCTGCCGCTCCCAGCAAACTCACTGAAAGTGAATCGGTGTTGTAGGCACCTGTAAGCAGGATAATCCCCATAAGTACACCGGAAATGCACCCCCATTTAAACCAAGTCGAACGTTCGATTCGTAATAAAAAGGAGATTAACAGCACGAACACAGGTGCGGTGTACATTAAAGTAGCGGCAACCGCAACGCTTGAGGCCTGGATACCTAGAAAATAAAAAGTGAAATTGCCAGCAACCCCAACACCCGCAAGTAGAGACCATATGTATAAACGTTTAGATACGATCCAAATTTGTCTAAAGCGAAAGAGAAACCACGTGAAGAAACATATAAACCCAACAGCCCCCCGGTAAAATGAAATCACAATAGGATCCCATCCCCTGGTCATTAAAATATCGGCAATTCCCCCGCTAATGCCCCAGCATATAGCGGCTAGCATAACTAAGCCTACACCTGCAAATCTCATCGTGTGCCTCCTAAAGATAAGTAATGGTACGAATTTTTGATCACGCTTTTAGAAACCTAACGTGAACTTAATCACGTAAATTAAAGGGCAAAACCAACCTTTTTATGTTCCTAATCAAACATATGTTTTTAAAAATAGGTGTTAATGGTAATTCCTTTAATATCTCATACCTAAACCTAAATCAGCTCGCATGCAGTGTGAAAGGACGGTATCCTCTAAAAGAGTAAATGAAACAACGTTTCTGAAACGCTAAAGTTATCATGGTCTTCAGATGCATCTACCATAATACTATTTCATAATTAAATAATTTTCCGATGGAGTTGTCATCAAAATTAGAGAACCCCATACAAATGGTTAAGAACAAGTGAAGGAGGGAGCAGATGAAGTGGTTCATCACTCTTGTGGGAGTCATGGTAATTTTAGTCGCTTGTACAAATGAAGGCAGCAGCGAAACGAAACAAGATAACAAAGAGACTTCAGCGTCTTCTTTGAAGGTTAAACCAGCAAAACTTTCAGAACGAGAACAAAGCCTTGTCAATCAAATCGGTGGAGATTACCAAACCTTCTACACAGTTGATGGAGAAGTGGAAGAAGGCGAGGTACTGGTAACTTCTATTGTCGTTATAAAAAAGGGGGAGCAGACAGAAGAAGCACTCACTTCTGTGTCTGGAACTGGTGAGAAGTATAAGAAGGATCTGCACTCTTTCCAGCTGCAGATGGAGAAGGAAGCTGCTTATCTCACCATCGGTTCCCATAATGGATATGTAAGAGGGTCAACGGCAATTCCTGATAATATAGACAGCTTTCTCTTTGAACAACCAGAAGAAGAAATTAAGATAACAAAAGGCGAACCCATTTATTTGGCTTATTTGATTGGATCTAGTCAGAATCAATTATCCATGCAGGCTAATTCGGATTTGACAACTTTACCAAACTCAGTTAAAGATGCAGAATATGCGGCCGTTTTTAAAGTGGAATTAAAAGAAGAAACGGAATGATAGTTTAAAAAAAACAGAATAATTATATTTATTTTTCCTCCCTAATTATATTACATTTATGTTACAATTGTAACTGATTTGTCATATAAACAAAAATACTAAGGGGGAAACAATATATGAACAAATACTATCAATTCTTAATAATTGGTATAGTCGTACTCGTTTTATCTGCTTGCGGTGGAAATGAAGCGAAAGAGGAACTCAATGCGAACGACGATGAACAAGCAGAAGCGAAAGTAAACGAATCGGGTACTGAAGAAGCGGCAGCTGCTGAGAAAGATAATGGAGAGGCTTCCGAGGAAGAAGATATATGGACTTATTACGACGATGCAGAAGCAACGGATACTTTTGAAGATGTAACATTCACTATCCAAAAAATTGCTGTCAGTGATGAAGCTCCCATGATTGACGATAACGGAGATGAAGTAAATTCTTCTGCTGTCGGAGTAAAAATGCAAGTAGAAAACACATCTGACTCGAAGGTATACACCACCTATCCTGACCAGACGACATTAGTGACTTCTACAGGAGAACAAGTAGAAGCAGACATGTTGGTTTCCGATCATTTAGGTGGAGAGATACATGAAGGAGTAATTAAAGAAGGTCAGGTGGTCTTCTACCTGGAAAGAGGACACGCTGCTGACATCGAATGGGTGAAACTTACTTGGAGTTCCAGCTATGAAGATCCAGACGGCAACTATGAGAAAGATAAATATTATGACCATGAAGTTAAGATAGACTTGAAATAATAAGGGGTAGTAAAAATGAAAAAAGTAATATTGATGGTGTTTTTCATGCTGACATTCAGCTTTCTGGCAGCTTGTTCAGCCGAGGGTGAGAGCAAAGAGAAAAACGAAGAAACATCAGAGAATATAGAAGAAGCGAATAAAGAGAAAGATGAATCCGTGGCTGTCGACAAAGGGTTGATGAACGTGGAAGTTACGCTTCCTGCGTCCATGCTGGAAGGGGAAAACATCGAGGATTTGAAAGACAAAGCGGAAGAAAAAGGCATCAAAGAAGTGACACAACATGAAGATGGAACCGTCACCTATAAGATGTCAAAATCTACTCACAAAGAATTGATGAACGAACTGGAAACCAGCCTGAAGGATACCATCAAAGAAACGAAAAACAGTGAAGATTATATATCCATCAAAGACATCACCCATAACCATGATTTTTCCGCCTTCACGATGGTTGTCAATCAGTCTGATTATGAAAACAGTATGGATGGATTTGCTGCCTTGACCCTTGGGATAGCTGGAATGATGTATCAACTGTATGACGGGGCTGATACAGACAAGTATTCCGTTACCATCACGGTAGAAGATGAGGGAACGGGCGAGACGATTGATGAAGTGGTTTATCCTGATGCACTTGAAGATACAGAAACAGAATGACCAGCAAAAAGAGTCCTCAACTGGGACTCTTTTTATTTTTGTTGAGCGGGCTCTTACATATATTGAAAATGTACATCACAGAGAGGGAAGTATTACTAAGCAGTCAAAATCGGCCGCCATTATTTGTCGGGCAGTTGCTTTGTTTCTGCCTGTTTTGGGTAGTTTCATATCCTAAAACTGATCTTAGTGCTTAAGAAAGGGACTTCCCCAATGAGGAAGTCCCTTTCTTGATAAGTGATTATTTCCAGCTGACCTGGGACTCATGGCATTCAAACCAGCCAAGCCACTCAGAAAGGGCGCAGCCTGCTTCGAATCCAACCTGTCCATCTTTCCAGGAGCCTCCAAATTTAGTGGAACCCATGGTTTCACGGGCGGTAGGAGGTTTCTCCTCTTTAGCTTCCACAATATTCGTTCCAGTAAAACTTCCAAAGCTCAGCACGAAAACGGCAATCAAGGCCATTGCCAATCGACCCATTTTTTCATACGATCATCCTTTCTTAGATTAATAGATGAAATGCCTATGTATTCCATTTAAAAGGAACATCGTTATAAAATATATCAATTTAAAATAAAAATTTAATATGATAAATGATACATTCTCTCGGAAGAATAATAGAGAGTGAACGATTTTCCCCACATGGACTGGGAGTGAGGATGAAACAGGCGGGGAAGTGATTTTGATGATAAATAAAAGAAGCCTGCCGAAAAACCCGGGGGTTTCTCAGCAGGCTGAAATCCTTACTGAGCCGTCGTATCACGTGTAACCTTCTGTTCGAGCTGATTCTTCAGCTGTTCTTTATATTTCGTTTCAACGAGAATATACAAAAAGTCGCCGGCTTTGATTTCTGTTTCTCCATAAGGGGTAATGACGTGATTATCCCTGATGATCGCATTAATGTTGGCCCGGTTGGGAAGGGAGAGATCACGCAATTTCCTGCCAACGACGGCTGATTCTTCGTTTGTTTGAAATTGGATCATCTCGGCGGCCACCTTCCCCATTGAGATTAATTCAATCGAATGGTGGGGCACATCTTTTTTAGGTCCGACCAGCTGCAGCTTCTTGGCCACCCAGGAAATGCTGGAGCCTTGAACTAAAGCAGACGTCAGGACGATAAAGAAGACGATGTTAAATAAGGTCTGGCTGTTTTCGAGACCTTCGACAATAGGGAAGGTCGCTAAGACGATCGGGACAGCTCCTCTTAAGCCGGCCCATGAAATAAACAGCTTTTGTTTCAAGGAATAATTCATTTTGAATAACGACACAAAGACAGCAACAGGCCGGGCGACAAGAATGAGAATGACAGACAAGATCAGTCCATTAATCATGATCTCAGGAGAGAAGAGCTGCTCAGGAAACACAAGGAGCCCGAGAATAATAAACATCGCAATCTGGGCCATCCAGGCAAATCCTTCGTTAAATTGAAAAATGGAATAGCGATACGTGAGTTCCCTGTTCCCAATGACAAGGGCCGCGACATATACAGCCAGGAAGCCGCTTCCTCCAATAAAGGCAGTGATCCCATAAGTGACGAGGGCAAAGGCGACAGACAGGATAGGATAAAGAGCACTGGAGCTTAACCTGATTCGATTAATCGAGAAGGAGGCAAGTCTTCCGAAGAGAATCCCTAAGATTAATCCAATCCCCATCTGCAGGAAGAAGGTAGGGATCAGCATCCAGATCGAGCGGTCCTGCATCGTGATCAGTTCAATGAAGGATAACGTCAGAAAGACCGCCATCGGATCATTCGTCCCTGATTCCGCTTCAAGCGTAGCTCCCATTTTGGCTTTAATATTTCGTTCTTTCAGCGCAGCAAATACAGCAGCCGCATCGGTTGAACCGACGATAGCTCCAAGCAGCATCCCTTCTAATAACGTCAGGTCAAAAATCAGATAAGCCGATACCCCGATCAGACAAGAAGTAATCACCACACCCAGCGTAGCCAGAGATAAAGAGGGGAGGGCGACCGAGCGGACCGTCGCCCATTTCGTATGCAGACCCCCTTCAAATAAAATAATCACAAGGGCAAATACACCAATGAGCTGGGCGGTGCCTGCATCATCAAAGTACACGATCCCAAGACCGTCACTTCCGACAAGCATCCCGACAATCATAAACAAGATCAGCGCAGGGACTCCCCAGCGGTTCGAGAATTTGGAAGCCAATATCCCGCTGAAAAGTAAAAACGCAGTAAGCAATAAGAAAGCATCCGTTCCAAAAGCGTCAAAAAACATAGTAGTAGAAGATTCTCCTTTATAAGTTTAATAAGGGCATTAGCTAAAAAGTATAGGTTCAAGAGTGACGTGGTCCGGAGAATTTATGTGTAGCTGGATTGGTAATAAACCGCCATGGTAAAACCAAACGTTTCCTCAGCCCTTAAATAGGAGTGCTCGGTGATCTCTGATGGAAGAACATGAGGAGGCAGCAAAGGTTCAGAGAAATGGAAAAGAGGTTTCGGATTAGGACTTGCCGGGAGCGGAAGAGAAACCTTTTGAGTGTGAATCGCTGGATGATCGGCAATCGCATGGGCAGACGTGAGGGTTTCTTCGATAATCGAGCTGTCTTTCAGCCTTTCTATTTTTTCATGGGGATGACTGCCTGCGGAGAAGCAGACCACAAACAACCCCATCATGACAATAAATAACCGAATGTCTCTCCCCTCCTTATATAAGTCTCTCCATTAATTATACCAAGAGGAGGTCCGTTAAGGAATAAATGCGATTTTACAAGATGTAAAGGCTGGATTTTCTTAAGCAGAAAATGTATCGTTGAAATAAATCCGGTAAAACAATGGAGGAATGACAGATGGACAGCATCATCTTTGATTTAGACGGAACGATTTGGGATCCGATCGATACCGTCGTAAGCGCATGGAACAGCCATATCGAAAGCAATAGGGAACTCAAAAAACTCACACGATCTGATTTTGAAAAAACGATGGGTCTGCAGATGCATGAGATCGGCAGACGCCTGTTTCCTGATCTCAGGGAAAAGGAGCGCGAAACATTAATCAACGATTGCTGTGACATCGAAGAGGCTTACATAAAGAAACAGGGCGGGCAGCTTTACCCTAAAGTCGAGGATGTATTAAAGGAGCTGTCCAAGCGCTACAAGCTGTTCATCGTAAGCAACTGCCAAGACGGCTATATTGAAGCCTTTTATGAAGCCCATAACCTGGACACCCACTTCATCGACTATGAAAATCCCGGAAGAACCGGCCTTTCAAAGGGCGAGAATATCAACTTAATCATGAAAAGGAATAACCTCTCTGACCCTGTGTATGTCGGAGATACAGAAGGGGACCTGAAAGCAGCAAGACATGCAGGCATCCCATTTGTTTATGCCAAATATGGCTTTGGTAAGGCGAGTGAGTACGATGAGGTGGTCGAGCAGTTTAGCGATCTATTGAAGCTCTACTAAGACATTATAATTCGTTGATTGAAAAAGAGAAGTAAGTAGAGAAGTATAGGTACGAAAAAAAGGGAGTTCCGTTAAATACGGGCTCCCTTTTCGTTTAATCTAATGCCTCCACCTCATGCGAAGGTTCTTGTAATAGTTCTATAGATGCGCTCGTGATGTGTTGTATATAGTCTTCATAGGATCACACTCCCAGGTTTACTGCCTTGAGGAAGTCGGTCCAGGTGGCAAAGTCGGTCGTATCATCGATAAACAGGTCAAGCCTCCCGTCGTTTACCCCCTTCATCAGGGACTGATCGTCCGTTATCATAACCGGCAGCAGTCGGATGAATTCTTCGAAGCTGCTGAAGAGCGTCGTATCCTTTAAAAATTCATCGGTTAAGAGAACCTGAAGCCTTTCATAGAAAGAATGATCGAAATACCCCATAAAAGACAACCCCTTTACATAAAGGAATGTAATCTGTTTTGTCGTTTGATCAGTTACCCGTTACTTTACGTGGGTAATCTGGGCTTTTTTCACGTTTTTCTGTCCTGCTCTTCCCACTAAACCCTTAACAAGGCACTCTTGCAGTCATTAATTATAACGGCCTATTACCGCCATAATCTTGGAATAATTGTCGAATAATTCTAGAATGTAAAGGCTATAAAAAATACTATTACGAACGAAGGTGCTCATCTCCGACTATTCCTCAGTGACGTTATATGGCCTTCACCGGCGGAACGAACGTCATCTTTTACTGGGAGGATAAAGCAAGATGCGAAGCGGAATACGGCGCTCCGAATATCCTTCAGGAGAATATCGCCTTTGGAGATGTGACCTATAGCTTCCAGGAGCTCGATCAGGCGATCCGCCACAACTTTGATTCCAGGCAGAAAGAGCACTACATGAAGCAATTCAGCCATCTCGTCAAATGCACGACGGCAATAACACCCGCAATACCTTTAACTATTTAAAAGAAATCATCTACTAGAAACAAGAGAGCTGGTCCCCGACTAAATGACCAGTTCTCTTTACATAAAAAGGGACAACCTTCTCATATAAAAAATCGTGCATTAAATAGAACGCTTACTTTAATTATGCTACAATATAGTTACAGTTAGGAAGAAGGTGAAAGTTGATGATCGGCAAAAGAATACAAGAAATTCGCAAAAACCGCCAACTATCGCTATCGGAATTAGCCGAGCGAGCAGGTGTCGCTAAATCCTATTTAAGCTCCATCGAACGAAACCTACAATCCAATCCCTCCATTCAATTTCTTGAGAAAATATCGAAAGAACTCCATGTATCTATGAACTATCTGCTGCATGGAGAGTCAAAACAGGACACCTCAAGCCTCGATGATGATTGGCTTGACCTTGTGAAGGAAGCACAGGAATCCGGTATTTCAAAAGAACAGTTTCGTGAGTATCTGGAATTTAATAAGTGGCGAACAGCACGCAAAGAATAAAGCCCTTCATCCGACTAGAGGATGGAGGGTTTTCAGCTTGTAGAGAAACCTCGTGCTAAGGATTGGTACTGCAAATGGCTTTCGGGAAACGGATCGCTTTCCATGGATGTACAAATTCATGGATAATTGACGATCTAACATCGAATCCAAGAAAAAAGAGTGACTTTATTTTATAAACCAAAGAAAATCACTCTTTTTAGATCGGCCTCTGTTGATTCCTTGATGAGCGTTCGGTGGTGACGCCTGCGGGAACAGCGCGAGCCGAAGATCCACTTGGTCAAGTGATCTTCTTGACCAAGTTAGCTGAGGCCGTGCCCGCGGCAAGCACCCACCGACAAGCGGTTCTAAACAACAAACGTTAACAGCTCCTTTAAATTAGAAAGGACTTTTTCAGTGGCTTCGTCCAGGATGAAGGGTATTTCTATTCGACAAAAATAGTTGGACATCAAAAGGGCATTTCGACAAATTTCTCCCTTCTGTCTATAGTAAAATGTAAAAAAATAGAATTATGGAAGACAAAAGATATAGGGAAAAAGAGAGAGAAAGGAGATCAATTGAAAAATGATAGACATTCACAGCCACATCCTACCGGGGATTGACGATGGACCGCAGTCCATGGAGGACAGTATTGAATTGGCGAAAGCCGCCGTAGAACAAGGAATCGATACCATAGTAGCGACGCCGCACCATAACAATGGCAGCTACAACAACTATAGGAGCGACATTCTGCTTCAGGTGAAAGCCCTCAACGAGCAGCTGAAGCTCAGAAGGATAGATCTCTCTGTCCTGCCAGGCCAGGAAACAAGAATTTACGGGGAAATGGTAGAAGGTATACATAAAGGGGAGATCCTTGCGATCAATAACACCACTCCCTACGTATTTGTAGAGCTGCCGCGTGATCATGTCCCGCAATATATCCATACCCTTATCTTTAACATGCAGGTCGAAGGCTATCAGCCGATCATTGTGCACCCCGAGCGCAACGAGCAGATTCAGGAGAATCCGAACCTCCTGTACACACTTGTTAAAAATGGGGCCTTCTCGCAAGTCACAGCTGGAAGCCTTTGCGGAAAATTTGGACGAGACGCGAAAAAGATCGCCCATCAGCTGATCGACCACAACTTAACTCACGTTCTGGCGTCAGACGTACATTTTACAAAGAAACGCCGCTTTTATTTGCAGGAAGCCTATAACATGATCCGTAAGCAGCACGGCACCGAAGCCTATTATGCGTTAATGGAGAATGCTCAGGCGGTTATTGAAGGAGAACCGCTGATCAGCGATCCGCCGGAACATATAAAGAAAAAGAAAGCTATGTTTATCTTTTAAACAGTAAGGGAATCTGCGGGAATCAATCATAAGCAGATTCCCTTTCTCTATCAAAAAATACCGTTGTAAGAGTAATGTAACCGATATCATTATCGTAGTTAAGTCTTAAGGACTTATTTATTGGTAAATCATTCATCATACCGTGAACCAAATGAACCTTTCGAACTTCGAAAAGTTCCGCTATAGTGCACCTTAAGCCCAATTTGTTCACTATAAAATAATATGTATTCTAAATATTGGATTTAGGTACGGCTTGTGGTATATTCATGGTTATAAAGTTCTAGAACTATTTGTTTCTTGCGATTAAGGATTAAAGTGGCACAATAAAGAGAACATCAAAGACACGTACATTCAAAAAAGAAGGTGAAACAATTGATTGGGGAGCGCATTCGAAGAATCCGGAGAGCACAAGGCCTTTCGATGACAGAGGTCGCGAAGCGCGCGGGATTTGCGAAATCATATGTCAGCTCAATAGAGCGCAGCAACCAAAGAAATCCCTCCATCCACTTTATTGAACAAGTCGCAAAAGCCCTCGGCGTTTCGGTGAACGAGCTTCTGCACGGAGAAGAAGAGAAGCAGAACCAGGGACTTGATGAGGAATGGACAAAACTAGTGCAAGAAGCCGTTGAGTTAGGACTAACAAAGAAGCAGTTTCGTGAATTTATGGAATTCACCAGCTGGAGAAACAACCACAGTGAATGACTAAAAACATCTGTCGCTTGGGGTTTATAGAAGCCGTTAAAAGGTAAAGAGAAAATATAGAAACCCTTTACGGTAAAGCAGATATCGACAAGGATGGACAAAAGAGAAAAATTTTCCGAATAGGTATTGAAGTCTTTAAAAGGGAAGGGATCAATTATGATTGATATTCACAGCCATATTCTGCCGGGGGTAGATGATGGCGCTCAAACGATGGAAGAAAGTATCCAAATGGCTCAAGAAGCCGTAGAGGAAGGGATCACAACAATCCTCGCCACCCCTCACCATCAAAACGGGCACTATAATAACTATAAGAACGATATTTTAATACAAGTGAATGAACTGAACCGCCAACTCCGAGAAAAAAATATCCCCTTAACCGTCCTGCCGGGACAAGAAACGCGGATTTACGGAGAATTTGTAGAAGGACTGCAGAACAATGAGATCCTTCCGCTCAATGAAACGACCGACTATGTGTTTATTGAGTTCCCATTTGATACGGTTCCAAAGTACGCAAGCAACCTGTTATTTAATCTGCAGGTAGAAGGCTACAAGCCCGTCATTGTTCACCCGGAGCGAAATAAGAGAATCCAGGAGAACCCGAATGTCCTCTATTCATTGATTAAGAACGGTGCCTTTGCTCAATTGACAGCCGCGAGCTTAACAGGAAAGTTTGGAGGAACGGCTAAGAAGGTTTCCAAACAGCTGATCGAAGCGAACCTCGTGCACCTGATTGCTTCAGACGCCCATAACGTGAAGAGCCGTACCTTCCATATGAAGAAGGCGTACGATGTGATCAAGAAGGAATACGGTCAGGACATGGTCTACTTCTTCTCAGAAAACGCGTATTATTTAATTGAAAATGATAACCTGGCAAGCGAAACACCAGAGCATGTGAAGAAGAAAAAAGTATTTGGCCTGTTCTAAATAATATACTTTCAATAGTAAGTGACTAAGCTTATTTCGGCTTAGTCACTTTTTTATGGGGGTTATTCTAGTAATTGAAAGCGTTTTAATGTAAAAGTCCTATTAACATCCAAAAAAACTTTCCGACGCGTAAGCGTTGAGAATCCTAGATAAATCGTTAAAGTTTTACAAATTTAGTGTAAATTATACTAATCTTGGCTTCAAATTACATGGATAAAATGCTATACTGTTACCATTCTAAGCCAAAAATTTGAACGATTTGTAAAAGGGAATTTATGAGAGAGGAGGCCTATATTTGATTGACATTCACAGTCATATACTACCAGGTGTAGACGATGGCGCTCGGGACATCGAAGCCAGCCTGGACATGGCAAGAGCAGCCGCAGCTGATGGCATACATACAATCATCGCAATCCCCCATCATCAAAATGGGACATACAATAACTTCAAACATAACATCACCCAACACGTCGCTGAACTCAATCAACTAATCCAACACCATGACATCCCTTTAACCGTACTGCCAGGAGACGAGAATCTACGGAGATATGCTCGACGGCCTTCTCAATAACGAAATCCTTACACTTAATCAAGGAAACTATGTATGTGTCGAATTTCCTTCTGATGCCGTGCCAAGATATGCCAAGCATTTATTATTTGATATTCAAGTCAAAGGCTATCAGCCGATCATCGTGCATCCTGAGAGGAACCGGCAGATTATCCAGCATCCAGACATTCTTTATAACCTTGTCAGCAAGGGTGCTTATACACAGATAACAGCCGCCAGCTTAACCGGATGGTTTGGTAAGAATATACAGAAGTTTACCCATCAGCTGATTGAATCAAACATGACCCACCTGATTGCATCGGACGCCCATAACACCACGAGCCGCGGGTTCTGTATGGGAGATGCATATGAAGAAATCAAAGAGAACTATGGCATGTCCATGGTTTATTTGTTTGTCGAAAATGCGGAATGTATCGTTAGCGGTGATGTTTTAGCTGCAGAGGTGCCAGAAAGAATTAAAAAGAAAAAATTCTTAGGAATCTTTTAAAATATGAAAGGAGTGAAAAAGAGAGATGACAATAGCCTTTAAGAAACGATTACTTACATTAATTGGAATTGATTCCATTATCGTTTCCTTTTCAATTTTTGTCTCACACTTTTTCTTAAGTCCATCAACAGATACAGCATTTGATGAGATGATGCTCGTGTCAGCCCTTGTATTATTGTTGACCCACCATCTGTTTTTTAGTGTGTTCGGAATGTATCGCCGCAAGTGGCGTTACGCAAGTATGGAGGAACTTATTGGAATTATCGTTGTGGTCACATTATCTATTATATCGACCACAGCTGTACAGCTTTTAGCTTTTGGAAGCATTTATACCAGAGCTCTGATTATCACGTGGATGCTACATATCTTATTACTTGGCGGGGTGCGTTTTGCTTGGCGTTATTATAAGACTTATGGATTAACAGTTAATCCTAAAGGGAAGAAAGCCAAGTTAATCAGAAATAATCCCCATGCCAAGCAGACATTGATTATCGGTGCTGGATCAGCAGGTCAGATGCTGGCAAGACAGATGAAAAACTCGAATGAAATCAATACAAATATCGTCGGGTTTATCGATGATGACTTTACAATGCACCATCTGAAAGTAAATGATTTTCCTGTGCTCGGAAGTACAAGTGCAATTGAAGAAATCGTGCAGAAACATCATGTTAACCATGTAGTTATCGCAATGCCTTCCGCGGAAAAATCTAGAATTAAGGAAATTATTCAAGCCACCAAAAAAGTGGTTCAAAACGTGCAGACACTTCCAATGATCGAGGATATAGCATTAGGTAATGTTTCAGTAAACAGCATTCGTGATGTCTCTATTGAAGACTTATTGGGAAGAGATCCGGTTGAGTTAGATATTCAGTCCATCTCTAGCGAGGTCAATGGAAAAACCGTATTAGTTACAGGAGCAGGAGGTTCCATAGGTTCTGAGATTTGCAGACAGCTTATTAAGTTTGGACCTGACAAACTTATCCTTCTAGGTCATGGCGAAAATAGCATTTATACTATTCATATGGAACTAAGACAGTTAGGCCTCGAAACCGAACTGGTTACAGCTATAGCGGATGTTCAGGACAGGGAGAGAATCTTTGAGGTTGTGGAAGACTATGCCCCTTCTTATATCTATCATGCAGCAGCACACAAGCATGTGCCATTAATGGAAGCAAACCCTAAAGAAGCGGTTAAAAATAATGTGTTTGGCACTAAGAACATAGCGGAAGCAGCTGACACTTATGGAGTACCGAACTTTGTTCTCATCTCTTCTGACAAAGCCGTTAACCCTACTAATATCATGGGAGCTACTAAACGTGTAGCTGAAATGGTGATTCAATCATTAAGTAGAACAAGTAAAACTAAATTCGTCGCTGTGAGATTTGGAAACGTGCTCGGAAGCCGAGGCAGTGTAATTCCGTTATTTAAACAGCAAATTGCTAATGGAGGTCCGCTGACTGTCACTCACCCAGATATGACAAGATATTTCATGACAATTCCTGAAGCTTCTCGATTAGTGATTCAAGCAGGGGCATTAGCTCGTGGAGGAGAGATATTTGTGCTAGATATGGGAGAGCCGGTAAGAATTGTAGATCTTGCAAAAAACTTAATCTCTCTATCTGGCTTCTCTGAAAAAGAGATTCCAATTGAATTCAGCGGGATTCGACCAGGGGAAAAAATGTATGAAGAATTACTTGGGGATAAGGAAGTTCACCCAGAGCAGATTTACCCAAAGATATATATTGGGAAGAACAATGAGTTTCCAATAGATGAACTCGCGAATTTTATAAATGTAGAATTCGAACAAATTACTACAGATGAAGTGAAAGAGACGGTATTCCATTTAATAGAAGATAAAGTCTCTATATCTAGTTAATGGGAGGATGTAAGATGAAAAAAGTAAAAAAAGCCATAATTCCTGCAGCAGGATTAGGAACAAGATTCCTACCAGCAACAAAAGCTATGCCAAAAGAAATGCTGCCAATTGTAGATAAACCGACAATCCAGTACATCGTTGAAGAAGCTATTCAATCCGGAATTGAAGACATTATTATTGTAACTGGTAAAGGGAAACGTGCGATTGAAGATCATTTCGATAATAACTTTGAACTAGAAGATAATTTAATGAAGAAAGAAAAGTTTGATCTACTTGAAAAAGTGAACGAAACTTCTAATGTCGATATCCATTATATCCGTCAAAAAGAACCTAAAGGTTTAGGTCACGCTGTATGGAGTGCCAGGAAATTTATTGGATCAGAGCCTTTTGCAGTTTTATTAGGCGATGATATAGTAAGGGCAAAAACACCTTGTTTGGAACAACTTATTTCAGAGTATAATAATACGCAATGTTCAATAGTGGGAGTGCAAAAGGTAGCAGATGATGAAACTCATCGTTACGGTATAGTAGCCCCTTTTGCAAGCGAAGGAAGACGTTATCAAGCAAATGATTTTATAGAAAAACCTCGACAAGGTACCGCTCCTTCTAATTTGGCTATTATGGGGAGGTACATATTTACGCCTGAAATATTTCCAATTTTAGAGAAACAAGAAATTGGTGCTGGCGGAGAGATTCAACTTACTGATGCAATTCAAACCTTAAATAAGGTGCAAAAGGTTTATGCATATGATTTCAAAGGAAGACGATATGATGTGGGAGAAAAGTTAGGGTTCGTTAAAACTACAATTGATTTAGCATTGGAAAACGAAGAATTAAAAAATGACTTACTTATATATTTAAGGTCAATATTGGAAGAAAATTCCATCATAAATAAGTAACATTCTGAGAAACTAGTTGAGGAATATTTTCTACCTTAGAGAGTAGTGACAAAAATGTTTTTAAAACACCTTAAAAATCTACTTTATTTATTTACATCCAAGGGCGTAGCATCATCCTTTGCTTTTATAGCACAAATAATTCTTGCCAGATTGCTAACTCAAGAAGATTATGGGACAGTATCTTTTTATATAGTTTTTATTAATATTTTATCTTCAATTATCGGTTATGGGTTAGGAAATTTTTGGCTTAGAAGATACGCTGTCGAAGGATTTAATGTAAAAAGATGGATAAAGCCCTCGTTAATGAGCGGGATATGTCTAACTGGAATAACTATGCCTATATATTTTATAGTTCCTTATTTCTCTTTGGGAGAACACTCTTTGTTTATTTCATTGGCCCTATTACCACTTTTGATTTTCCAAGGGTTTAGTCAGATAGTGAGAGCTTGCTTCCAAATTTTAGGTAAATATAATAAACTATCCTATTATATGTTAATTAAGAATTCAATTTTTTTGTTGTCTGCTCTAATATTGTTTCTATTTGATTTCAATTCCTTTGTTGCTATATATGGAATATTATCATTATTAGTCCTTCTCTACAGTTTAACTATAGTAAAAGGATTCTATAACATATCTACATATAGGGCAGAAATGAGTGGTGTGATAGAAGAACCTAAAACAAAATTGGTTTTAAAATTAGCATGGCCTTTTGGAGCTCAAGGAATCTTATATATGCTTTATTACCAAGTAGACATACTGATGATAACTTTTTTCTTGGGTACAACTTCAACAGGGCTTTATAACGCCTCTTTCACCATAGTATCGTTAATATTTGTCTTCCCTAGCATTTTATTTCAAATATATTTGTTACCTAAAGCAAATGTATGGATAGCTAATAATGAATTAAATAAAATAAATTTCATAAGGAAAAAATTGTCAATTATTTTATTTCTTTTGGGGATTTCTATCACTTTAATTCTTTTTTATATAGGTGAATTTTTAATTACTTTATTGTTTGGAGCTGAATTCTTAGATTCTGCATTATTATTTAAAGTGCTTATATTATCAGTTCCTTTTAGATTTGTTACTAATTCGTTAGAAATGATTTTTGCTACTGAAAGAATGGTCACTTATAAAGTTTATATACAAGCAGGAGGAGCATTACTTAACATTTTCCTCAATCTCATTTTTATTAATCAAATAGGAGTAATAGGCGCAGCGATAAGTACTGTAATAACAGAAATATTCATATTCCTATTATATTATTTTTTATCAGCAAGATTAAAGAGAGAGATGTGAAAAAATGAAGAATATACTTTTAAGAGGTTACTATGGCTATAATAACTTTGGAGATGACGCATTACTTTCTACAATGTTAAATAAAGTTTTTAATGATAGGTCTAAATATAAAGTTACTGTACTTTCTAATAATAAGGGTATTTAGGTGCGAGAATATTAAATATAATATAAATATTTTAAAGCAAATATCGGTCCATATTACGTTAGTAATTGGTAGAGGGAGAGTCAATTTCAAGATTTTGGGGAGAGACAAAATATAAAAGGTTTTATATTTAAATTAATAAGGATATCACTTGCTAATTCATTTAGGAATTAGTATTGGTCCAATTAATCCAATTACCGGATCTTACATTTTAAATAAAAGATAGTAAAGAGGATGCTAATAAACTTCCTAAAGATTTAAATTTGGGTATCATTGTTCTCCCTTTTCACAAAAACACTAGTGGAGAATATAAAAGTTCAAAATCAATTATTTAATAATATTAAAAAAGCTATTATAAGAACAAAACAATTATACCCTAATATTAATCTTACTTTTTTTTTGCTTAGCTACAAATAACCAAAAGATCGTACCAAATCAAAACTCCATACGAATCTTTGAGAAAGAAATAAGCTTAAGTAGGAGGTTTCATGTGGCTGTCTTTGCATATACGAAAGTTCCACAGTTTAATCTTTCTTATCACCAAAAATGTCTAGAATTTATGCATCATACTAATTACAATAAAAAGCTTTCTTTGACATTAGAAAAAAAACAAAGATGAACTTGTAACAAGATTAACAGTCTTGATTAAAAATTCTTGTCAGTTTAAGCTTGGTTTGGAAGTGTGCACTATGGCAAATGAAATGAACATATTGGATGAGAAAATAGAAAAAATATTAAAAGGTAGGAAAATTAAATGAATAAAGCATCAGTTAGTGTAATAATTCCTAGTTTTAATAGCACTTCCACTATCGAAAGAGCAGTTAAGTCAATTGCTAACCAAAGCCTTCTTCCTAAAGAAGTAATTATCGTTGATGATTGCAGCACTGACGAAAGAATGGAGAAAGTGTTACGTAGGATAAAAACCAAATACAGTGATTATTTTGATTTCAAAATTCTTCTTAACCAAAGTAACAAAGGACCTGGAGTCTCAAGGAATGCCGGGTGGAAGGTCAGTAATGGGGAATTTATAGCATTTTTAGATTCCGATGATTCTTGGCATAAGCAAAAGATCGAAATTCAGTATAATTATATGATTAATAATCCTGGTGTAGATTTTACCTGTCATAAAAACTTGGAAGTTTTAGAAGGCCAATTTGAGTCTTCAGAGGAGATTTTAGACGATCAACAGTTTAATATTGAAAGTATTAAATTTAAACAACTACTGTATAGAAATAGAATAGGAACTCGAACAGTTATGTTAAAAAGGTCTATAGAAAATAGATTTAGACAAGGGAAATATCATTCTGAAGACTACCTCCTTTGGCTAGAAGTGGCTGCTTCTAATTATAAAATTCAAATACTAGATGTACCTTTATCTAAATCTTATTCTCATCCTTTTTTGGGAGATGGTCTTAGTGGAAGTATTATAAAAATGTTTAAAGGTGCTATAGATACGTAT